>JADJBE010000004.1 GCA_016703895.1 Pseudomonadota bacterium | reverse complement strand
GTAAAGAAGGCCGCAGACTATTCACTCACATGTATTGTGGCTGGCACAAATGAAGGGGTTACATCAGGCCCTTCAATGTCATCCAGCGGTGAACGGTGGGGTCAAGGGTTCGTCCCGACGGTCGCAGCGCGTGAGTGCTCGTCGCCAGCTCGTCGCGCTACATCGCATCAACGCGCTGGGGCAAGGACGATATCTTACAATCGAAACAGCATTGCTATCCGAACCACCAGGAGGTAGGCGCCTGAATACCAGCCAAGCCGCCGCTAACAAATGTGCGAAAAAGTCGTTGCACTATTCAATATCTTGCAGCGTGCTAGAGACAATCTATGTTGAATCGTCGTCTGCAATTCGACGTAACGCCAACTCATTGGAAAACAGGGTGTTTTGTGAATACACCTAAACATTTCGGCGCGATTCAAGTAAACATTTTTTGACGGTAAATCTGACGGTAAAAATCCATTGGGGATTCCGCTTCCAGAATTTACCGTCAGAAGAGATTTCGAGTCGGCACGAAAGTCTACAAATAGTGGGGCGGATTCAGACGGTCATCGCGACAACGCGGGCGAACGATTCGGATGGTGTTCTCGGAGAAGCGGTTGTCGAGGAGGATCAGTTTCAGTTGCGCAGCAACCTGGTCGAGTTGGCGCTGCGTGTGCCCAGACAAGTCAGTGCCCTTGGGGAAGTATTGGCGCAGCAAGCCGTTGCTATTCTCGTTAGTTGCTCTCTGCCATGGGCTTCGCGGATCGCAGAAGAAACCTGGACTCCGGTCTCAACTGTAGAACTGGCGTGCTCGCCCATTTTCTTTGCCTCGATCCCATGTCAGGAGCGACGCAACAATTCGGGTAAACGGCAAATCTTCTTCGCAAGGGCGACCTTGACCTGCTCGGCTTGCCGCCCATCGGGAAGGCGGCACAGCATAATGAACCGCGTTTGCCGCTCCACCAACGTTGCGATCGCAGACAGCGACTTCTTGCCAACGATAAGGTCGCCTTCCCAGTGACCGGGAACAGCACGATCCGCAACCTCCGGTGGCCGTTCACTGAGCAGCACCATGTTCTTTAGTTCGCCAGCACCAGCCCGATGGACCGCAGAGCGGCGCCGTGTGCGTCCAGACCGCAAGCAGCTTGTTAGCTCACTTCGCAGGGCGCCGCGGCCCTGTACGAAGAGCGACTGGTAGATTGTCTCGTGCGATATGCGCATGTTCGTGTCATCCGGAAAATCCGTGCGCAGTCGGGCGGAAATCTGCTGCGGAGACCACCGTTGTCGAAGCCGCCGCTCTACCTCACGCCGCAGCGCAAGACATGATCGCAGCTTAGGCATCTTGGGGCGATACGCTGCCCGAACCGAGCTGGCGTCTGCACGCCAAGCGCGGTATTGCCCGCGTCCGCCACTCACTGCAACATCACGGGATACCGTCGAAGGAGATCGACCGAGAAGTTTTGCGATCGATCGACAGGACAGCCCTGCTTGCATGCCTCTGGATATCTCTTCGCGCTCAGTGGTCGACAACCGAAGCGCAGAGCGAGGCTTACTCCCCGACTTCAGGCCGCCAGATCGAGCAAGCAGCCGTTGCACGGACTTCGACGAACAGCCAATGACCACAGCCGCTTCTTTGTGCGTATGTCCAGAACGGATGAGGGCCTGTAGACGCCCTCGCTCTTCAGGCGTTAGTCGATGCGCAGGACCAGATCCATGACCCATAGTGAACTCCCGGAAAGGCGATAGGATGCTCCCCGTGCGCTCCGAGTGGTGCAACGACCGTCTGAATCCGCCTGGCCAGTCTTGCCGTCGCTGATCTGGCGCAAAGGCGGCGCATGTCGCAGGAGTACTGCGCGAAGTTCCTCCAGCTTGAAAGGCTTGCTCATGTAGTCGTCCATGCCAGCGGCCTTGCAAGCAGCGCGTGCTTCCGCGGACGCGTCGGCAGTCAGGCCGATGATCGGCACCGCGCCCGCCGCGCCAGGTAGACCGCGAATCAGGCGGGTGGCCGTCAAGCCATCCATGATCGGCATCTGACAATCCATCAGCACCGTGTCGTACCGCTCGGTGCTCAGCCGCGTGACGGCACTGCGCCCGTCAGCGACGCTGGTGACTGCATAGCCGAGCTTGCACAACATGCCCTCGGCGACCAGCTGGTTCACCGGGTCGTCCTCGACTACCAGGACGTGGCGGCCGGCACTGTCGCTGTCCCCGTCGCCCGCTGCACGGCCGCTACCTTCGCCTGTCGTGGCGGTCGCATCGGCAGCAGTTGATTTCCGAATCGCCTGCTGCAGCCTGCGCCAGGAGACTGGCATGGCCAGATTCACGTCGCGCGGCCTTGCTGTCATGTCCGTCGCGTCGCTGTCGCGTGGCTGACGGCTCAGCAATATGCAGACAATGTCCGCGTTGGCGGGCGCTGCCAGCGCCAGTTGCAACGCTCCCGCTTGCTTCAGGCGATCAGCGTCAATGATCAGCACGGAATAGGCGTTTCGGTCGCGCAGGATCACCTCGAGTTCGGCGCTCGACATCACCGTCACGCAATCTGTCCGGCAGCGGAGGCGTTCGCCGACCGTGTCGGCTAAGGCGCGAACCGGTGTCGCCACGACAACGCGAAGACCGGCGAGCGAGCCTGCGGGCGACGCTGCCGCGGAGGGCGCGATGGGGAAAGGGATATCACACCAGAAGGTCGAGCCTACGCCGGGCTTGCTGTCGACCCCAATCTTTCCGCCCATCATCTCCACCAGACTCTTGCAGATGGCGAGCCCGAGACCCGTGCCGCCAAAGCGGCGGGTCGTGGTCTCGTCAGCCTGACTGAAGGCATCGAAGATCTTCAGTAGCACTTGATCTTCCATGCCGATGCCCGTGTCACAGACTTCCAGGCGGATAGCCACGGTGTCCTCATCGCGACGCCGTTGCACGGCGCGCACGACCACTTCACCTTCGGCTGTAAACTTGACGGCATTGCTGGAGCAGGTTCACCAACACCTGCCGAAGCCGCAGACTATCGCCAAGCAGGTGAGGCGGCACTGCCGGCGAAATGGCGGCAACGAGATCCACACCCTTCTTGCCAGCCTGGGGCGCAAGAAGGCCAACGCACTCGTCGATCAGGTCTTCCAGTTCAAAGACCTCGGCAGTCAGCTCGAGTTTGCCAGCCTCTATTTTCGATAGATCGAGAATGTCATTGATGATGTGCAACAACGCATCGGCAGAACGCGCGATGATCTGGGTGTAGTGGCGCTGCCGGGAGTCAAGGTCCGTGCCGGAGAGCAACTCGGTCATGCCCATGACGCCATTCATGGGCGTGGGGATATCGTGACTCATACGGGCCAGGAAGTTGCTCTTGGCGGCACTGGCTTCAGCCAGATCGACGTTGGTTTGTTGCAGTTCGGCGGTGCGCTGCTGCAGCTCGGCGGTGCGCTCGTCCACCTCCGTCGCCAGCCGCTGCGCGTACGCTTGTTGCAGGCGCAGGCGCTGGTTCTGTCGGCGATACAGTGCGACCGCCAGCAGGCATGCCAGCGCTGCATAGATCAGGTAAGCCCACCAAGTCCGCCACGGTGCCGGCAAGACAGTGATGGGCAGGCTCAGGCCGTTCTCATTCCAGACCGAATCGGAGGAGGCGGCCTTGACCTTGAAGACGTACTCACCAGCGCCGAGATTCGTGTAGCGGGCTCCGCGGGCGTCATCGAGCGCAATCCACTCCGTGTCGAAGCCTTCGAGCCGGTACGCATACTGGTTGCGGCGGGGATCCGTGAAGTCCAGCGCCGCGAACTCAAGGGACAGCACGTTCTCATCATGCTTCAGCGTCAGTTGATCCAGTACGGAGACCGCCGTGTCACCACGCAAAGGCTGATTGAGCAGGTCCACCGCCGTCAGCACGACGGGCGGGGGCCGCTCGCTCTGCTGGAGCTTGCTCGGATCAAACTCGTTGTAGCCTCGGTGCCGCCGAACAGCATGCGACCGTCGGCAGTCCGGAAACTCACCGGCCGTGAATTCCTCACCCTGGGCCCATGACTGGCATGAAAGGTGCGCACGGTCTTGGTCTGCGGGTCTAGTCGCATCAGGCCATTGTTGGACGACAACCAGAGCATCCCGGCGCTGTCTTCCTCGATACCGTTGATCACGTCATTGGACAGGCCATCCGCTCGCGACAGATTTTCGAAACGCATGGCACCCGGCGCTGCGCCCATGTCTACGATCCGGTCAAGTCCGCCACCGACCGTACCGACCCACAGAGTGCCGGTAGCATCGAGGTGCAGCGCGTAAATGGCATCAAAGGACAGAGTGTCGGCACGCCCCGGCTGATGGCGGAACTGGTGGATGAGGCTGCCGCGTGCGTCGAGCAACAACAGGCCATCACCATCCGTGGCGACCCAGATGCGTCCCATTCGATCTTCCCGGATGGCTGCTGCGCGCACCTGTTCGACCCACGAAGCCTTGCCAGTGGTATCAGTGCAGCGGCGCATGACGCCGGTCGCTGGGTCGTAGACGCTGACGCCGCCCTCGTACGTCCCGATCCAGATACGCCCGGTCTTATCTTGGTGGAGACTCATGATGCCATCGGCGCCAAGACCCGTCGCGCCGCCAGCGCCTGCGCGATAGGTAGTTACACGGCCATCGACGTCAAGGCGCGCGAGCCCGTTGCTCATCGTGCCGATCCACAACGGCCCCGCGCGATCGTTCAGCAGCGACATCACCCGGGGATCGTTGAAGGCCCTGCGACCGCCGCGGATGAAACGCTCGATCGGCACGGTCTGCTGAGAGCCCGGCGCCAGACGCAACAGGCCGGCGCCCATGGTACCGACCCAGAGCCCGCCATCGGGCGCGTCGGCGAAGGCGGAGAGGATCAGGCCGCGACTGTGCCACTGCGGTGCGCGATAGCCGAGTGACCAGCTGCGCGGATTCCACCGGCTGACACCGGCGCTCTTGGTTCCGACCCACAGCAGTCCAGTGCGGTCCTCGGCGATCGCTAGGACGAAGTCATCCGCCAGACTGCGTGGATCTGCGCGGTCATGCACGTAGCGCTGGAAGGTCCCGCGGCGCCGATCGAGCAGATTCAGGCCAGCCGCCGTGCCGACCCAGAGCCGCTCCTGCGCGTCCTCGTACACCGCGCGGACATCATCACTGCTGAGCGATGACGGATCCTCCGCGGCGTGACGGTACGCGGTAAATTGTCTGCTTACCGGATCGAAGCGCTGCAGGCCAACGTCAAAACTGCCGAGCCAGATTTCACCGCGACGATCCTGGGAAATAGCCATCAACTTGTGTTCGCCGCCCGTCACCATCGGCGGCTCGAAATGCTGGAACCGGTCGCCAGAACCTAGGTAGCGGTCCAAACCGGCGGCAGTCGTGACCCAGATCCCGCCATCTCGATCCTCGAGCAAGGCGTAGACGTTGCGATTGCTGCTCAGCGAATCCGATCGCGACGGATCATGGGCCAGACGCGTGATCTTGCCGGTGGCCGGATCGAGCACGCTAACACCCGCATCGCGCGTCGCAGCCCAGACGTTGCCACGCCGATCCACCAGCACGTCGCTGACAGAATCGCTGCCCAGAGAGCCCGCATCGCCGGGCACATGGCGATAGCTGCTGATGCGGTCGGTGCGCCGGTGCCAGACCGCCAGACCGCCGCCTTCCGTGCCGATCCAGATGTTGCCCGCGTTGTCCTCGGCGACAGCCCAGACGTAGTCACTGGCGAGCCCACCGGACCGGTTGCGCTCGCGCTGGAAGCGGCGCACCGCCACGCCGTCATAGCGGTTCAGGCCGTTCTCGGTTGCCAGCCACAGGAATCCCTGCGAATCCTGCAGGACGTCGTTGATGGTCACCTGTGACAGGCCATCGTCCGTGCCGAGGTGCGTGAATACCATCGGCGGTTGGTCACCCGCTTGGCCAGGTGCGCATCGGGCATCAGGCTTGCGGCGAATACGGCGATGACAATGCGAGCGCAAGTGCATGCTGTGGCTTTTTCGATATCCGGTGAAAGCGAACAGGTAGGGCATTCAACCCGACCACCGGAATGGAGTTTATTCGCAAAATGCGCCTGTTGTCCGGCTCAGCGCTGCTTCCAGCGAACTGTTGTCTGCATCGCTCAGGGAATGTAGAACTTCACGTCAAGCTGCTCGCGCTCCGAGCCCCAGCTAGGCCGGGCACTGACGGACGTCGTCCTGGAACTCTTCCGGCTCAGTAACCGCATGGTCACTGCGGGCGATCGGCTTGTCTCAGGCCTTGGCCTGACCACCGCGCGCTGGCAGGTGCTGGGCACCATCGACGCGCCCAGTTGGTTGTATTGACGGACAAGGGCAAGGCAGCCTTCGGCGCTGCGATGAACGTGCAGACTCCAAGGATCAATCAACTGTCCAACGGCCTTCGGGTTGCGGACATCAAGGGAACTCACGAATTGATCTTGACGCTTCGCCATCCATCGCCGGCCGTCTTCTGCAAGCGGAATGTTATGACGGTCAAGCTGTCGGTAAAGCGATGTGACGCGTTGCAAGAATCCTACTCACTAACAGCCACTTGGGCGGCTGGGAAACAATTGTGTGGGAGTGAGGGGAGTTCCTTGACTCACAGATTGCCTTTTCGTATCAATGGGTTGCAAGTATCGGAGACGATTGAGCAGATGTAGTCTTCGAGCCGTGCCACCGTTCCTAAGCGATTGACTTCTAGAAACTTCCGTCTTTCGCCCTTCATATCTGCGCCCATTCAAGCCGACATTTTTGACGGCAAATCTGACGTTAAAAGTCTACCGAGGTTTCTGCTTCCGGAATTTACCGTCAGAGGTCTTCTCCCGTGCGGCCTTTGCCAGGTTTGCAGGGCGGCCATTTGTCCAATCGCCACGCGGTGTGTGTAATACACACGATGCAGAGTCGTGCGATTATCAAGCTGCTGCAAACCGAGGGCTGGCAATTGCAGCGCACCCGCGGCAGCCACCATCAATTCGTGCATCCGACCAAACCCGGCACGATCACGGTGCCACACCCAAAGAAGGACTTGGTAAAAGATCTGGTGCAGGCGATTCGTTAGCAGGCCGGTTTGAAGTGAGGAATTGAATTTATGCGCTATCCCATAGTTATCGAAGCGGGTGATGCAAAGCACGCCTTCGGGGTTGTCGTTCCCGACTTGCCCGGTTGCTTTTCAGCCGGCGACACCTTGGATGACGCACTGACCAATGCGCGTGAGGCCATCTTGCTCCATCTGGAGGCGCTGCTGGATGATGGTAAAGCGTTCCCGGCACCGTCACTGATCGAGCAGCTTCGAAAGAAGCGCAGCTATCGTGGCTGGACCTGGGTCGTCGTCGAGGTCGACGTCAGTGAGCTTGGCGACAAGGCGGCACGGATCAACATCACCCTGCCACAGCGCATTCTGCGAGCAGTGGATGCGTACGCCAGGAAGCAGGGTGAGACCCGATCGGGGTTCATCGCCCGAGCAGCGTTGGATGCCATGCGCAAGCCGGCCTGAGCCGCCAGCCTATCTGCCAGAACGCACGATATTTAGCGTACCGAGGTTGAAACTCTGCCACGTAGTCTGCGTAGTCCCTTGCAGATTCCCGGACGCACATCATGCCCGCCGCCTGTGTGCAGCCGCCACGCGTACCAACGTTCATCGATCCATCGGGCCATGCGCAGCATCGCCCCGAGGCCACGCTGCTGTATCGCCTGGTCGAGCAGCACTATCCGGATTTCCGTGAACTGCGAGCAAGGGAAGGCTGATTGACCGGCCTGTATCGATTGGTCCAGATCGGATGTTAGTTTACGCCGGCCGTTGATTGAGCACAGGGTTCCGAGGCACGAGGGTTAACCCTGGTGGCTCAGGCGCCGGCGGGCGGCAACCCAGCGCGCTGTGTGGTCTCGTCCACTTGTAGTGGCATCGCCATTGCTCGATCAGCACCTGTGCTTCCCGTAGCGTGTAAAAGATCTCCCCGTTGAGCAACTCATTGCGCAGCTTGCCATTGAAGCTCTCGCAGTAGCCATTCTCCCAGGGACTGCCAGGCGCGATGTAGACGGTCTTGGTTCCCAGGTTCTTCAGCCATTGCCTGAGCCTCTTTGCAACGCGTTAGGCTCAGAATTTTCCCTCGGCGACTTCCTTCAGAATGATCTTGTCCACCGTCTGGTCCGCCACCGCCCGCTTCAGGCGCGCACTCTCGGGCTCCAGATACCCCAGCCGCTTGGCCTCATCCACCGTCAAGCCACCGTTGCTCTTGCGCCACTGAAGGTAAGTCAAGTCTGCAGCGCTGTGCAGCGAGTCGCCGATCGTGCCTTGCTGCCTAAGTGCGGACGCAGGGACTGGATAGACGCGGTTATTTCCACTGTCGTCGCTGTGCCAAATTCTTCGCTACCCCGTATAAGTTACCCGGCTTGAGGTCTTTCCTGGTTGTATACCTTGCCGAGCAGGGCATTGACGAAATAGTTCTTCATGTTGGGGTCATTGGGGTCGACCAGATTGGGATCATCGTCGGGCCCCAGGCGCCAGATGCCGACGGCAACACTGACGTTGTTCAGTGCATCCGAAGACCACTGCTTGAGCTCGGCCGTAACCACGTTGCGCCTATCATGCCGACGCCGCTGATGCCGGAACCGATTACGATCGCGTCCCATTCAGTCTCGGGACTCACCGCTCATCTCCTCGAGCAGACATGCGGCCTTCGTACGCTGCGCGCATCGCCACGAGATCAAGCTTCTTCACCAGCATCAGTGCCTCGAAGCGCTGCCCGGCCAGCGTGAACTCGGCCATCGACGCGATGCCTGCGGGGACACGCGTCCCGTCACCGGTTCGAATGCGATGCGATGCGATGCGATGCGGAGTGGCCGTGACCGTGCCGCCATGGTCGACGACTCGCAACCCATGGAGGTGCTGGTCGCAGTCTCGCTCCCTGGATCGCCGCGACCTAACTCGCAGGCGCCGGTACGGGGACTCGGCTACCGTACCCCCTGGTCTCGGCCGTTACAACGGCGGCCGCGCCACCGGGGCTTCGTTCTGGCGATCCGGGAGAAGGATCCTGCCGCGTGCGGCCGAAGCTGCGCTATTTCGTCTGCGTGCAGCCTTGTCGGCAAACATCGCCTCGTCTGCAGCCGCGATCATGGACCCCAGGCCCGCTGGCACTGTGCCGCTTGCACTGGCAATGCCGACGCTGAATGCCAGCGGCAGGTGTCCTGGCCGCTCGAGGTTCACCTCGGCGATACGCTGGCCGAGGCGCTCGACCATGCGAGCTGTGCCGGCTTCGTCGGTGTTCCAGAGCAGCGCGCAGAACTCATCGCCGCCAGTGCGGCCGAGGACATCCGCCTCGCGACAGGTCAACAGCAGGCAGCGCGCGAAGTCTCCGAGCGCCCTGTCACCTGCATCGTGACCTTCGACGTCGTTGATCCGCTTGAAATTGTCGAGGTCGAATACGAGCAGGGACGACGCGAGGCGCGCGCGCGTCGAGGCGGCTAGGACCTGGGCTGCGAGAATATGGAAACCGCGCCGGTTCGAGATCCTCGTCAGCTCGTCCGTCGTGGCCAGCGCGAGCGCGCGCAGCTGCTGCTCGACGAGCTGGCCGAGGTCGCTCAGCAGTTCATGGTCGGCGTCCGTCATGGCCCGGGGAACGTTGTCGATGAGGCACAGCGTGCCGACACGATGGCCGTTCGGTGCCTTCAGCGGGTATCCGGCGTAGAAGCGTACATCCGGTGCATTGCAGACGAGCGGGTTGTCATGGAAACGTTCATCGTGCTTCGCGTCTTCGACGTGCAGGATCCGATCGTCGAGGATCGCGTGACCGCAGAACGAAACGTCGCGCGGCGTTTCGGACGTATCGAGCCCCTGGCGCGACTTGAACCACTGGCGATTCTCGTCGACCAGTGACACCAAAGCGATCGGCACATTGAACAGACGTTTCGCCATGCGCGTGATCTGATCGAACGACTCCTCGGATGGGGTGTCGAGGATGCGCATCGACTGCAGCGTCCTGAGCCTCTGGGTTTCGTTGTCGGGGACTTTCGGTGGGATCATCGATTCAACCTGTTGGCCGGTCGCGCACGCGACACCTGCTTCCCGGCTATCGGCCAACGAGCGTGCGACTTGAGCAACCCGGACCAGACTTCTATTGCGCCGCGCCGTCAGGCCGCCGCCGGCGCGGGAGGCGGGATTCGCGTTCCATGGCGCCGACGACCCGAACGTCGTCCGAAACGCCAACCTCGCCAAGAGCCAGATCGAACGGCGTCAGCGGATTCAGCCGTAACCCACGCGGCCGGCCAGCCACCCCGCACGCCCGATTGCACAGAAGTCGCGCGCTCCTGGAACATCGTGGGGACACCGATAGCGATGTTTCCAGGGCTGGTGCCTGAGATCGAGCGTGCACGGATAGTCGGGATTGAACTCCCGCTGCGGCACGGCGATCGTGCCGGGAGCGCGCGAGCTTGCGGCCTTCGGCTTCGTTCTCGTTCACCGGAAAGGTCTCGCAGTTCCGACCGCCCGGATGCGCAACGTGATACTTGCAGCCGCCGACCGAGCGCTCGCGTGCCGTATCGATCACGTCGAATACGAGCGGTGCGTTGATCGGTAGTTGCGGGTTGAGGCTCGACGGATGCGCCCAGGCCTTGAACCGCACGCCTGCCACCTGTACGTCTGCCTCCCGCTTGGGCTGCAACGGCATGCGCCGGCTGTTGCAGGAGATGACGTATCGATCCTCGACCAGGTCGCTGACAGTCAGCTGCACGCGTTCGACGGTTGCATCGACCGAGCGGCTGACGCCTCCGCCCTCCGGGAAGCGAAACGCGAAGAACGGCTCGAACCTGCTCTCGTCGATAGCATGGCCGCCGGTCCGCAACACGCCGCGGGCATGAATCCGATCGAGGCGCTCAGGCACGATATCGAGGGGGCGTCGCGCCGCAAGCTGAGCTGCGAGCGGACGTTACAAGGCAAAGCTATCCGTACGCGAGCTGCAATGCGAGATAAGAGAGCAACGGGACGCCGACGACTCCGGTCACCGCCATCCAACGGGGATGCGGTAGGAGCACGAGGCTGGCAACGACAGCGGCCAACACGGCGCCACCGATGACAGCAGCGGCCAGTCGATCAGCGCCGTGGGACAGGCGCGCCGCGACCAAGGCACCGGCAAACGCGGCCACGAGCCAGGACAGTACCGTGATCGACTTGGCGCCCATTGCCATGCCGGCGATAAACCGGCGCATGGCCTCGCGATCCTGCCGCGGCGGCATTCCAGTCAGGGTGTAGAGACAGTGTCCAAGCCGGTCGATGACTGCGATCAGCGCGAAGGCAATAACGAGACCCGCAAAGATGGCGGCGACGGTGCGCGAATTCAGCTCCTGCCCGCCTCAGCGGACGACATCGGCAGCATGCCATCCTCGTCGGTCACGGGCGCGGACTCGCAGTGAAGGTCACCTTGCCACGGATCAGGTTTCGCGCGTACTCGGGCGCGATCAGCCTGCAGTAGTGCGTGCCGCGAAAACGCTCGGGCATGATCTTCGAGCGCCAGTCGGTTCAGCCCGCGTACTGGGCTATCGCGAGGATATGTGGCCGCCGGTCGGCGCCGAGATAAAGGAACGTATACGGCTTGATGAACTCGGAGCCCAAAAATCCGACTTCGTCGGCGTCGAGCATGATGGTCGTCGGCGGCCACGACGCCGCGCGGCGTTCGCCCGGCGTCATCGCTGCCCATGCACCGTTGACGATGCTGCGGTTGACATCCTGGCAAGCCAGTAGATCGTCGAGCGCGCTTCCGGGGCCGTGCACGGCGAGCAGATGATCAGCCGACTTCGTCTTGCAGGCCACTAGCATTGGCAAGATCTTCGCGGCATCGGCGTATTCCACCCACTGCTGCGTAGTGAGCGGAGAGATCTGCGGCTTCGACTTTACGAACGCATCGAAATCCGTATGTACAGGGTTGCGGGCAACCAGCGAAGTGCCGGTGAGCACGCGCTGGATATCGCTGCAAAACTGCGGGTTGGTCGAAGTCGGTACGGGTCCTCGCGCCGGCAGTGAAGACGGTGCGGCTGTTGCGATGGCGAATGCGACGCCGCCCAGGGCGAGCGCGATAATTTTGCGCATGTCAGGCAATCTCCGACAAACGTCCGCCAGTGGGCAGAACTCGTGGTGTGCGTGACCGGATCGCGGCCAAAGTGCCGTCCCAGAGTTCGTGCCGGGCGCGCAGCGCATCACCGGCAGCGCGCGCGCGTCCGGCAGGGCCTGACGGCGACGCCGCCAGCAACTTGGCGATGAGGCGGCCGACGCCGGTCCATGCGCCTCAAGGTCGAGCAGGATGTGGCGTTGTAGGTAGTAGACGAACAACGGTGCCGAGCTCGCGGACAGGCCCCACTGGTCCAACAGGCCCTGGAACATCGCCGGGATGACGCTCTCGCGGCCGTAGACGAAGCTCGCAGCGACTTCGAGCGTCGAACGCTCCATTGCCGTTGTCAGCGTGCCGCCGACGAAGCGACGTACAACCGCTGGAATCTTGTCGGCCTCGAGCGCTACGTCGGCGGGTACGCCGCTGCGAAGCGCTGCGATGAAGCGCTCGAACACCGCGGTCGACGCGCCAACCTCGCGCATCGCACCGAGGTAGAGATCGAGGTGGCTCGCGGCGGTGCCGTCCGGACCAAGGTCGCTTTCCTCAGCGAGCACGATTTCGTTGATCAGCCGCGCGGCCTGCGGATCGCGCGGCGGCAGCCAGGGCAGCGACACGCTGGTCAAGTCGCGCTGCAGTCGCTTGGCGAGGGACATGAAATCCCAGACAGCGAACACGTGTACCTGCATGAACGCACGGAGCTGGCTTTCGTCTTTCGCCCTCTATATCTCAGCCCATTCAAGCCAACATTTTTGACGGTAAATCTGACGGTAAAAATCCATTGGGGGTTCCGCTTCCAGAATTTACCGTCAGAAGAGATTTCGAGTCGGCACGAAAGTCTACAAATAGTGGCGTATTCGCATGTAGTGACGGCCAGGCTCAGGGGCATCCACGAAAGCTGCTGCTCGCAACTGGCCGCTTCGGGGTCAGAGACGCCTATTGGCCGACCTCGGCCAGTTCGGTGCGGTGAAGCGGAGTGATGCGGGATGGCACTGAACAGAATGTCGCATTCTGTGAATTATTCTGTGATCGATCTCGGTGATCTATCAGTCTCTAATTGCATCGTGAATACAGAAATCTGTATCATCGATTCATGAAGACAACGCTCGACATCAACGACCAGTTGCTCGCCGACGCCAAGACGCTCGCAGCACAGCAGCACACCAGTCTGACTCGCTTGATCGAGGAGGGGCTGCAGCTGCGCCTTCGAACTCAGGCAGCACCGCAGCGCGGCAAGCTCCGCCTTCCTGTATTCAAGGGGCGCGGCGGCCTGGCGGCCGGGGTCGATCCGCTGAGCAACAAATCGATGCTGGCGGCATTGGGCGATGACGCCTGACGTGAACGTACTCGTTGCCGCGTCGCGCAGCGATCATCCTCACCACGCGATCGCGCGCAGTTGGCTTGAACAGGCCGCCGCTGCTGCGGCTTCGGGCAGCACCTTGATATTGATGCCAATGGTGATTGCCAGCTTCCTGCGTCTGGTGAGCAGCCCCAAGATCTTTCAGCAACCTACACCCGTCGAGGACGCCGTGGCCTTTGTCGATGCACTGCTCGCTGCTCGAGGCGTTCACCTCGCGCCGCTTGGGCCCGAGTGGCCGCGTCTGCGGCAGCTTTGCATTGAAAAGAAGCTCAAGGGCAATGCTGTGCCGGATGCCTGGCTTGCCGCAACGACGATCCATCTCGGTGAGCACCTGGTGAGTTTCGATCGTGCCTTCAGGAAGTTGATCGGCAGGTCGCAGTTCACGTTGCTCGAAGCGAACGCCCGGTAATCGGCATCTATCGCGGTCTATCGCCTGCAAGCGGATTTTTGTGACGGTCATTCCGGCGGTAAAATCTACGCGCCTCATCGAGAATGTTAGTTGTTACAGCGACTTACGTGGCTCGGAAACAATTGAGTGGGAGTGAGGGGTCTCGCCCCTTCATGGTGTGCCAGAGTCATATGAAATACAGCGCGTAGATTCCGGGAAGAAACCGGCAATACTCGAGCGGCGGTTTATTTCCTGTCAGATTGACTCACTCATGGTGACTGAATCACGAGTCTCGGAAACCTGAAGCGCGGCCTGGCGCGCCGTCTGAAAGCCGCAGGTCCGCTTGCTTGCCACTGCCGCGACGAGTATAGGTCTGCAGCAACCCCCTCTCGTGCAATCGGCGCCATACGAAGAGCAGGTTTGCGTTGACACCGTTGCGACGCGCGATCTCGGCCACTGACGCGCCAGGCTGCTGCGACTCGATCACCAGGGATCGCTTCTGCTCGATGGATCGGTGCTGCCGGGGTGAAATCCTTCGACCGCGCGTGTCGACCGCAACCACTTGTGCCGTAACGGTGTTCGTGTCCATCTGTGCTCCACGCGGACACGTCCACTCTTGCGCCGCTTACGTCACTGATCGTTGCTCAACACTGCCCAATCTGGAAAGGTGCCCAGACCGGACGCTTACGTTAACCGGGGGGATTACCATTCTGGCGCACCTGCAGAAGTCAGCCCTGGATCACCATCAACCCGAGCTGCCGCTCGGCGCACGGGCACCGCCCATACAGGTGCGGCTGATCTGACACGCCCGAAGCCCGAACGAAGATCACTTGCTGCTGAGAACCTGGCAGCCGGTAAGGCAGGTTCATGCCCCCGCCAGTTCGGACGGCCGCATTGGCGCTTGCCACGCAGTGAGCGGGGAGGGCGATTCCACTTAGAGTCTGCGGTTCGGGCTGCTGGCAGGGCCGAAGCACGCCGAAAGTGGGTGGGATTGAAGTACGCCAATCTGGCGGGATTCGGAAGAGCAGGCCGTTTGAAAGTACTATCCGCCCCGACATCATCTGCACCTCCCCGCCCTGAAGGAAGCATTGCAGGCATGCTGCGTTGCGCGAGCGCGGCCAACGCCTTGCTACTAGCGGCCTCGATATCGATCACGGACAAGTTATTGCAACGCTGTAGGGAATCGCCCGTCTTGCTCCACCACATCTGCGCGCTGTTACCACTGTAGGTATAGACGAACAGCTGTTTCGCACGACCGCAAGCGCGACGCAGGGATTGCTCATCCGGCTGGCCGATCTCGATCCACAGTTCGATCTGGCCAGTCAGATCTTTGCGCCACAGATCCGGCTCTTCTGAGCTGAGCCCACGGCCAAAGACGAGAGCGGCATCCGCATGCGGGGCGAACGCCAAAAGACGCACCATCAGACGCTCTTCGGTTTCCGATGGGTGTTGCGCGAGCGTCAGCCCATGCGTCTCGTAGTAATCGCGGTGGAAGTCGCTGACTTGTAGGTCGGCTTTGAATACCTTGGACTTCAGTGCCAAGGCTAACTCCCCTGCTGCCTGCGCTTTATGTCTCAGTTTACGACGCAGCGCTTCTTCGTCGGAGAATCCGACGGGCGAGCGGAAGTGGCCGGCCAGCTCGCGCTTTAGTCTGTGCCGGGCTGCTCCGGCTCATTGGCGGCGGGCCAATGACCCCAGAGATTGAAATTTTCATTCATTGGTATGGACGGCTTGCAGCCGTCACCGCACCACAGTGACAGGTTCACTTCCCGCGTGCCGGCGATGTTCGCCACCAGACCGCCGCGCGCATCCGTGGTGATACGGCTGACTGAACTGCCCGCGTTATAGCCAGCGCCGGGCGGCCCGCCTGCGCCCGGCACGGCAACGAGCCAACCCCCTTCGCAGCGATAGTCCACATCCGGCTTGAGCGTGTGGCGCTGTTCGTATTCCGCCGGCCAGAACTTCGGCGGTGTGCTGTGGCGCTGCGCCAGCACGGTCGCCTTGTATGCCTCGATGCGCTCGTTGGAACGGCGCAGCGTGATGGTCAGCTCGCGAGCCGCATCACCGGCCACGGATGCCGTGCCCCACGGATACTGGCGAATCTCGGACTGCGCTCCGATCGGTGTCAGGAAAAACGGCAACTTGCCGAAATCTTCGTCGTCAACCCAGCGGCCTGTCTCCAGATGCTGGCCGATCAGGTAGTGCCCGGTTAGGTCGGGACACCGGTTCAAGAGGCGTGCAGACAGGCCCGGAGCGGGCGAGGCCCAGTTGTCAGGAAAGCCGTCGCAGGCACCCAGCAACGCAACGGTGACGAGGCACAGGGGAATGGTCGCTCGCCGCGGCATGATCTTCCCAATCCGGTAGTCGGCCTATCCTGCCAGATCGACCGGCGCGGCGGCCGACCTGGCGCACAGTTCGCCGCTACAATGCCGAATGCCGATCGCGACGGCGTTAGCGCAACACAACACCCACAAAGCGAGTCGCACTCTATGGATCTGCGTCCACTCCGATGCCTCGCCGTACTCGCGTTCATGGCCCTCGGTGCGCACGCCCACGCCCAGCCTCTCAATCCTGGCTATCTCGTGGAGCTACCGTCGGCGCAGCGCGTGGTCGCGGAGATCGAAGGTCGCAACGAGCGAGATACGGCGATCCGGCGCGTCGCGGCCCTTTCGCAGCTTCGCAAGATCGTAGAGAGCCTCGCCGGCGGCCGGCTCTACGCCGACCAGCTCACGTCCGACGAGAAAAGAATCATCGCCGAGGCTTATTGCACTGGTGCCGCCACCGCGGATGCACCTGACCCGATATCACGGGGCATTCGCACCGCACAGTAAGCTGCGCGCAGCGGTGACGCCGGCGCACCGGGGCATGGGCAGCCCAAGGCAGGGCGCAGATCAGACAGGCGACAAGCCCACCACCCCGCGCCACGTGGCCATGAACTGGGCGCAGAGGCTGAAGCGGGTCTTTGGTGTCGAGATCGAACACTGCACTGGCTGCGGCGGCAAGCTTGCGATCATTGCCAGCATCGAAGAGCCGCAGGGCCGCAGGTCATCGCGAAGATTCTGGCGCACCTGCAGAAGTCAGCCCTGGATCACCATCAACCCGAGCTGCCGCTCGGCGCACGGGCACCGCCCATACAGGTGCGGCTGATCTGACACGCCCGAAGCCCGAACGAAGATCACTTGCTGCTGAGAACCTGGCAGCCGGTAAGGCAGGTTCATGCCCCCGCCAGTTCGGACGGCCGCATTGGCGCTTGCCACGCAGTGAGCGGGGAGGGCGATTCCACTTAGAGTCTGCGGTTCGGGCTGCTGGCAGGGCCGAAGCACGCCGAAAGTGGGTGGGATTGAAGTACGCCAATCTGGCGGGATTCGGAAGAGCAGGTCGTTTGAAAGTACTATCCGCCGGCTCGAAGGACAGAGCGCAGTCCCGTTGAGCGCCGTGGTGGGGCAGCATTGTGTTTCGTGCCGACTGGAATGTGTCCCCTCCAACCATCGGCATCTATCGCCGGCCGTCGTCTGTAAGCGGAATGTTCTGTCGGTCGTTCTGGGTTCTGGTGCATTGAAGTTTCGAACCTAGAATCCGCGTCCCGAATCGAGGACGGACCGGATGACCAAATGCGCTGCACGCGACCCGATCTACAGAGGGCGTCGCTTTTCTGCCGAGACCATCGAGACCTGCGTTCGCTGGTACATCACCTACCGTCTGAGCTACCGCGATCTGGTCGCGATGATGGCCGAGCGTGGGATCGTCGTGTCCCACACGACCATCATGCGCTGGGTGCTGCGGTATGTCCCAGAGTACGAGCGGCGATGGGCGCGATTCGCGCGATCGCCGGGATCATCGTGGCGCATGGACGAGACGGCGGTGGCGGTTCGCGGTGGCCGTCATTACTTGTATCGCGCCGTGGATCGGCGCGGAAAATCGGTAGCGTCGCTGCTCTGCAATGATCGCAGCATGGAAGCGGCGCAGGCGTTTTTCCGCGCGGCGGTTAGCCAGGGCGGCGTGCCGTGGCCGCATAAGATAAACGTCGACGGAAACAGCGCGACTCATCGCGGCCTGCGATTGCTCGGCGACGAAGATCGCCGTTGGCAAGGCGTCAACGTGCGGACGCGACGCTATCTCAACAACGTGGTTGAGCAGGACCATCGAGCCATCAAGCAGCGATGCGCTCCGATGTTGGGATTGAAGAGCTTCAGTTCCGCGGCGATTACGCTAGCCGGAATCGAACTCGCTCACCGAATTCGCAAGCGAAGGACGCTTTCACTCGGCACCTATCCGGACGTGTCGACACCGAGTGCGCAGTTGCGCCATCGGGCGGCGCGGCGGTTGCTCGCGGCGGGCATCGACCCGTCACTGCGGCGGCGCGAACTGCGACGGATCGAGGGCGAAGGCCATGATGCGGCCCCCGAACTTCCCATGAACTGGCGTCAAACTGGATGAGAGGTTTGCAGTTCATTTGAAATAGTCACCGAGAGTGACTCGAATCGCTGTTTCGTAAACCGATTTGGCTGTGGCAGCGTTCATTATACCGGCCAAAGTAAGTCCGCTATATCGTGACAAGCGGCTGTTTATAAGACTAATATTCCGGCCATGGAACCGGCCAAACTGCATATCCCGGGGAGCGCGCCGTGACCCTAGGCGCCGGCGAGCCGTTCATGCCGGCCGAGGGCACTGCGGTGCTCGAAAACCTGGCCTTCGACCTGGCTCGCGAGGCCAGCGAACTCTCGGCCCAGCTGCACCCGGTTGTCAGGCTGTCGGTCGCCGACCTCGTGCGCTCGATGAACTGCTACTACTCGAACCTGATCGAGGGGCACAACACCCATCCGCGTGACATCGACCGCGCGCTGGCTGCTGACTATTCCAGCGATCCGCACCGCCGCGATCTGCAGCTCGAGGCGCGGGCCCATATCGAAGTGCAGCGGATGATCGATGAACGAGCGGGCGACCTGCCGCGTCCACCCGTTGCGCGTGCGTTCATCGAATGGGCACATCGGGAATTCTACAGGCGGTTGCCCGAGAGTCTTCTCGTCGTCGTAAATCCTGACACCGCGGAGCTCGTTCCGGTTATTGCCTGGGCAGTTGCGTACGCACACGGTTGCCGTGGGCCGGCACGTTGCGCCGGCGTCGCAAGACCTGCCGTCGTTCCTGGGCAGATTCGAAGAGGCCTATGATGCGAGCCGGCTAACAAAGCCGCGTCAGGTGATCGCGGTCGCGGCAGCCCATCATCGCTTTCTCTGGATTCATCCATTCCTCGATGGCAACGGTCGTGTGGCGCGGTTGATGTCGCACGCCCTGCTGCTCGACATCGGCATTGGCTCTGCGTTGTGGTCCGTTTCGCGCGGCCTGGCCCGCAACTCTGGCGAATACAAACGCCTGCTGATGGCTGCAGATCAGCCACGAAGGAACGATCTCGATGGGCGAGGGGCGTTGTCCCAGGGCGCGCTGATCGACTTCTGCAAATTCTTCCTCGAAAACTGCCTCGACCAGATCCGCTACATGCGCGAGCTGCTCGATCCTTCCGAGCTCCAGCGGCGCATGGAGCTGTACGTGCGTGACGAGGAGAGCGCGGAGCGACTGCCGAAGCGCAGCTTCACTGTGCTGCGCGAGGTGCTGCTCGCGGGAGAATTGGAGCGAGGCCGCGTGCCTGCGCTGATTGACACCAGCGAACGCACAGCTCGTCGTGTGATCTCCGCTCTCCTGGAAAAGCGATTGTTAGTCTCGAGTTCACACAAGTCGCCATTGCGGCTGGGTTTCCCCATTGACGTTGTCGAGCGCTGGTTCCCGAAGCTTTATCCGGTGACATGATGGGCAAGGCTGCGGCCTGGGCTTTCACCAAGCGCTTCCGTCGCGGTGCCTTCGGATGGCGCGCAAGTCGGCTGGCCGGCGCAGCGAGGCCTACGAGAAATACGCACTGGAGGCGAATCGTGGCACGACTTACCTCGCGACTTTCTGTTTGATTGCAAAGAAATATCCCGAAATCGATGCGGACCGACTGCTGTCAGACCTCATCGCGACTACACCTGGCAAGGAGGGCAAGTGGTTTGCCACGGCCAAGACGCTCAAGCGATTTGATCTAGCGATGCAGCTTGTCTGGAAATCGCCTTGTGATCCGAAGACGCTGATCCGGGCTGCCAGGGACAATATTGGACGTGCGCCTGCGTTTGCTGCAGACGTGGCACTCGCCGCGTTGTACTGGATCTGCCTTGGAAAAGGCTATGAGTTGACCTCGCTTGACGTGCGCGCGGCATACGAGCTGGCTAACAAGGCCGGCAACGCAGATGGACAGTCAGAGCGAGTGGCATTGAGGATTCAGACAATGCTGCAGCCGACGACGCGAGAGGTGCGATGGGTGCGAGAGATGCTGAATATTCCACCATCGACGGGTGCCAGTAGTTCGTGAGCGGAAACCTTCGGCATCAATCGCGCACTATCCGTATCAAGCGACGTTAATTGTCGGTCAAGCTGACGGTAAATCGTTGCGTTGATTGGTGGGAAACTCAGTGGTCACAGGCACTTGGGTGTCCTGGCAACAATTGAGTGGGAGTGAATTTAGAAAACAAGTAAATATCGTAGTATGACTACGATAAAATCTCTCCAATCACGTTGACTTTGGTTTTTCATGGGTGTATTCGTCGTAGTGTGACTACGACTGTAAAAACTAAGCTAAATACCCTCTATACGACGTTACCGCCACGGGCGCCCCTTACCTCGGAGGACCTGGCTGCGCTGGGCATCTCCGCGGATCTGGCAGTTCACTACGTTAAATCAGGTTGGCTCACCCGCCTGGCGCGTGGCGTATTCTGCAGGCCGAACGATCCGCCAGCGCTGCACCCCAGCCTCCTGCTGCTGCAACGCAGACTCGATGGTCTGCACGTGGGTGGCAAATCAGCGCTGGACTGGTATGGCCTGCGCCAGTACGTGTCACAGCATCCCGTGCTTCAACTCTATGGCTGGACGGCCGGGCGACTGCCCGAGTGGTTCACCGAGCGCTTCCCAGCCGAGTACCACCGCAAGCGCCTGTTCAATGAGCGTCCCGATGCCTTGCTGCATGTCGGTCCGTTTGAAAACCGCAGCGACGCGCCGCAGGTCTCGGCACCCGAGCGGGCGCTGCTGGAATTGCTGAGCGACGTCGGTGTTCCGGCAGCCGCTGCAGGAAGCCCGTGAGCTGGTCGAGAGCACCTACACCTTGCGCGCGGATGTGCTGCGCGAACTGTTGCAGCGGTGCACCAGCGTCAAGACTGTGCGTCTGTGTCTGAAGCTAGGCCGCGAAGGTTCTTTGCCCTGGGCGCCAAAGCTTGATCCCGCTACGCTGCCAACGGGCAGTGACCGGCCCTGGGTGTCGCGGTCGGCTGACGGCTTGTTAGTCCTAAAGCCATGAATCCGATCTATCTCGACACTGCACGGCTGCTGGCGCAGGTTGCGCCGCTGGTGTTCGTTGATGACACGTTCGCATTGAAGGGTGGCACAGCGATCAACCTCTTCGTGCGCGACATGCCGCGCTTGTCAGTGGATCTCGATCTGGTCTTTCCCGATCACGCGTTGCCGCGCGAGCGAGCGCTGGCAAGCATTCAAAAGGCGATGCGCGAGGCGGCCCAGCGGCTGACCCGACGCGGCTTCGCCGTGCACATTCCGGAAGCTGACGTGGGCGAGACCAAACTACTCGTGCGCCGCGATCGAATCGAAGTCAAAGTCGAAGCGAACTTCGTGATGCGCGGAACGGTGCTTCCAGTTAGGCGCGCTTCGTTTACGACCGTTGCACGCGATCAGCTGCTGGCCGATGTGGAAATCCCGGTGGTTTCGCTGGAAGACATGTACGGCGGCAAGCTCTGTGCTGCACTGGATCGCCAGCACCCGCGCGATCTGTTCGATGTGATGCAGCTCTATGGAAATGAGGGCATCACGCCTGGCATTCGGCGAGCCTTCGTCGTCTATCTGTGCTGCGGCAAACGGCCGATCCACGAGCTGCTGTTTCCGCAGTTGCGCGATATTCGCCGCGACTACACTAACAACTTCCAAGGTATGACCGCAGAGCCAGTGGCACTTGAAGTCTTGGTAGCGGTCCGCGAGCGATTGGTGCGGCAGATCCAGCAGGAACTGGATGGCAGTGAGCGCAGATTCCTGCTGTCGCTTGTGCGCGGAGAACCCGCATGGTCGCTGCTGGGCATTGCGCACCTCGAACATCTGCCAGGCATCCGCTGGAAACTGCGTAACCTGGATCAGTTGAAAAAGACCAATGCCAAAAAGTTCGCCGAGCAAGTCGCTGCGCTGGCTGCAGGTTTCGCAGGCATTGGCTGACAGCTTCTTGCTTTCACGATCTATCGCGGCGCCGCGCTATCAAGCGGAATGTTCTGACGGTCATTCCGACGGTAAAATCCTGGCGCCTCGGAAAGAATGTTAGTCGTTACAGCCACTTAAGTAGCTTGGCAATAATTGAGTGGGAGTGAGGGGGTGCCGCCCTTCATTGTGAGCCCTTGCGCATCCCGATGCATGGTGAATTTCCGGGAGGATATGGGTCAAATCCGTAGTATCTGTACAAACGCATCAGCCTGAGCTTGCAGAAGTTGTCGATGGTGGGCGTAACCTGCGCGGTCCCTGCCTTCCTTCGGGACGCGCCGCATGCTCGCCGCCGCCTGTGCGCGCCGGCCGCGCGCACCGCCGTTCATCGACCCACCCGGCTACGCGCTGCATCGGCCCGAGAGCACGCTGCTGTATCGGCTTGTGGAGCAGCACTATCCGGATTTCCGAGAGCTGCGTGCAAGGGAAGGCCGTTCGCTACCCGGCTATGTGCGAGAGGAGTTCGACGCTTACCTGAAGTGCGGTCGACTGGAGGAAGGATTCCTGCGTGTGCGCTGCGAGGGCTGCCACGCCGAGAAGCTTGTCGCGTTCAGTTGCAAGAAGCGCGGGTTTTGTCCCTCCTGTGGTGGCAGGCGCATGGCCGAGACCGCCGCATTGCTGGCCGATGAGGTGTTGCCCGAACGCCCGCTGCGGCAATGGGTGCTGTCACTGCCCTTTGCATTGCGGTTCCTGCTGGCTACTGATGCGGATTCACTGACGCTGGTGTTGCGCACGGTTTACCGGGCGATCTCCGGATTCCTGCTGAAGCAGGCGTGCGTATTTCACGCGATGTCGGGCCAGGGTTTCACGTGATGGCGGGCCGGCATTTCACGGCATGTCGGGCCACCGTTTCACCGCATGCCGGGCCACCCTAGCGGGTGGATTTCAGTAAGGGGTAGCGATTGCGAGACAACCGGCTACCGTCGGTGCTTTTCCACTTGGGAAGGAGCACGACGGTGGCGCAAGCGAGGTTGTCCATGCGCAGGATTCGAGACATTCTGCGCCTCAAGCACGAGGCGCGTTTCAGTGATCGGCAGATCGCCAAGATCGTTGGCTCGTCCCGCTCGACGGTGCAAGCGTGTCTGCATCGTTGCCGCGAAGCGGCGATTGGCTGGCCACTGCCCACGGAGTGTGATGAGGCTGCGCTGATTGCGCGGCTGTATCGACGTCGTGCGCCGGTGCGTACGCGCCCGTTGATCGATTTCGCGCACGTGCATCGCGAGCTCGCGCGCCCCGGCGTCACGCGCGATCTGTTGTGGCGCGAGTACCGCGAGCGCGAGCCGACGGGGCTCGCTTACACCGCGTTCTGTAACCACTACCGACGGTGGCTTGCCACGCAAGAGCTGGTGTTGCGCCAAGAGCATCTCCCGGGCGACAAGTTGTTTGTCGATTATGCCGGCCAGACCGTGCCGATCGTTGATCGGTTCACCGGCGAGACATGGGCCGCGCAGATCTTTGTGGCCACACTCGGCGCATCTAACTACAGCTATGTGGAGGCCACCGCCTCGCAGCAGCTCCCGGACTGGCTCGGCAGTCACGTGCGCGCGCTGCAGTACTTTGGCGGTGCACCGCGCGCGATCGTGCCCGATAACTTGAAGAGCGGCGTCACCAAGGCGCATCGGTATGAGCCGGATCTCAACCCTGCCTACCAAGAGTTCGCCGAGCATTACAACCTGGCGATCTTACCGGCCCGCGTGCGCAAGCCGCGCGATAAAGCGAAGGTGGAGACCGGCGTGTTGATTGTCGAGCGCTGGATCCTGGCACGATTGCGCAACCGGGTGTTCTTTTCCCTGGAGGCACTCAACGCGGCGATCGCCGAGCTGATCGAGTATTTGAACACCCGGCCCTTCAAGAAGCTGGTCGGCTGTCGCCGTTCGCGATTCCTCGAACTGGAACAGCCCGCTCTGCGTTCGCTACCGCTGCGCGCTTATGAGTTTGGCGAGTGGCGCCAGTCAAAGGTGCACCCCGACTACCACATCGAAGTGGCGCGGGCGTATTACTCCGTGCCGTATCGCTTGATCGGCGAACGGGTCGACGTGCGCTTGAGTGCGAACGCAGTCGAGATCTTTCATCACGGCAAGTTGGTTGCCGCGCATCCCAGAGCGCAGGAGCGCGGCCGGCGCTCCACGCGTCGTGCCCACCGCCCCGATAAACATGTCGCCGTGATCGAGCACACGCTCACCCGTACCTTGTTGCGCGCCGCCGCGGTGGGACCGGCCACCGTCGCGTTGATCGAGCATCAAGCCAACCACCGCAGGCACCCTGAGGAGACGCTCAGAAGTGCGCAGGGGATCCTGCGCCTGGCGCGCGACTACTCACCCGCGGCACTCGAAGCGGCCTGTGAGCGCGCGCTGGTTCTCAGATCCTACAGCTACCGTGCCGTGCGCACGCTGATCACGGCGCCAACTACCCCCGAGGCGCAACCCGCGCTCGATCTCGTGCACGACAACGTGCGCGGGCCAGAGTATTTCCAGTGAACCAGATTGACTAACCACTCCTAAGGAGAACCGAAGATGTTAACCGAACCACTGATCCAGCAACTGCACGAGCTACGCCTCAAGGGCATGGCCGCCTCCCTTGAGCAACAGCTCAGTTGCACCGAGACAACCGCACGCTCGTTCGAAGATCGCTTAGGACTCATGATCCAGCACGAGCTCACCGAGCGCTCAAGCTACCGACTCGCCCAACGCCTTCGCTGGGCCAAGTTACCGATGTCTGCGTGTCTGGAGGATCTTGACACGCGCACCGCCAGAGGAGTCGACCCCGCGCAGCTCGCCCAACTTACCGATCTCGCCTGGATCAAGCAGCATCTAAACGTGCTACTCACAGGTCCCACCGGCGTCGGCAAGTCCTACCTCGCCGCCGCACTCGCTCACGCTGCCTGTCGCGCCGACTTCTCGGTGCGATGCTTCCGCCTGCCGCGGCTCATCGATGAACTCACCCGCTACAGCGCGATGCAGAAGCGTTCGGCGCTGTTCAAGCAGCTCGCCCGTGCCGACTTGCTCGTGCTCGATGACTTCGGTCTTGCACCCTGTCAGATCAGACCGTGCGCGACTTGTTAGAGATCCTGGATGACCGTTACGATCGCGCATCCACGCTCATCACCAGCCAGTTGCCGCTCGATCAATGGCATGCCTATCTCGGTGATCGTACTGTCGCCGATGCCATACTCGATCGCCTCGTGCACAACGCCTACAAGATCAACCTCAAGGGCGACTCGATGCGTAAAGCCAGGAGCACCGCCACCCGTTCACGCACCGCCAGCCATTGACCGGCGGATCAAATCGTTACACAGTCCACATCGTCTCGCAGTCGTTCAACCCATCGGCCCACCATGCGTGAAACAGTGGCCCGCCTTGGCGTGAAATGCTGGCCCGGCTTACCTGAAATACGCATCTCGCCACCGTGTGCCCTTGGCAGTTGGGCGGGGAGAGCTAAGGGTGGCCCGACTTCGATGGACGGCGCGCCGAAGGCCGGCTCGGCATGCCTGGGCTCATTCGTGGCGCAGCGCCTCAATCGGATCCAGCCGCGCCGCCCGGCGTGCCGGGAAGTAGCCGAACAGCACGCCGATGCCGGCGGAGAACAGGAAGGACAGCAGGTTCACGCCGGTATTGAACACATAGGGCACGCCCATCATCGCTGACAGGCCCAGCGATGCGGCGGTGGCCAGCACGATGCCGATCAGGCCGCCCAGCGCGGCCAGCACCACGGCTTCGATCAGGAACTGCAGCAGCACCTCGCGCTCCAGCGCGCCAATGGCCAGGCGCAGGCCGATCTCGCGGGTGCGTTCGGTGACGCTGACCAGCATGATGTTCATGATGCCGATGCCGCCCACGAGCAAGCTCACCGCCGCCACCGCACCGAGCAACATCGTCATGGTCTCGGTGGTTCCGGACAAGGTGTCGGCCAGCTGCTTGGTGTCCAGCACGTTGAAGTTGTTTTCGTCGGTGCTCGACAGCTTGCGCAGCTCGCGCAGCAGCTGCGTCATGCTGGCCTTCACGCGGGTCGTGTCGCTGCCTTCGGCCATCGACACCAGCAGCGTATCGACCTGGGTATTGCCGGTGATGCGCCGCTGCAGTGTCTTCAGCGGCATGAAGACCAGGTCATCCTGGTCGTTGCCAAAGGCGCCCTGACCCTTGGACGCCAGAATGCCCACTACTTCGCAGGAAATCTGCTGGACGCGCAGCTGCTCGCCCAGCGCCGGGCTGTTGCCATACAGCTCGCGCCGCACGGTTTCGCCGATCAGGCACACGGCCGCGCCCGCGCGCAACTCGCCAGCGGTGAACAGTCGGCCACTGGCCAGGGTCCAGTTGCCAATGGTCAGCCAGTCGTTGGTGCTGCCGGTAATGACGCTGGACCAGTTGCGACCGTTGGCCACCAGGGTGCCGGCGGCGCGGGCTTCGGGCGCGGCGGCGGTAACGCCGCCGATCTGGCTGGCGATGGCCTCGGCGTCGGTATCCTTGAAGGCCGGCGCGCTGGAGCCGCCGCTGCCCGGGCCCATGCGCTGGCCGGGCCGCACCTGCAAGAGGTTGGTGCCCAGGCCGGAGATCTGGCTTTGTACTGCCTGCGTGGCGCCGTTGCCTACGGTGACCATGGTAATCACCGCGCTGACGCCGATCACGATGCCCAGGATGGTCAGGAAGGAGCGCATCAGGTTGCGCCGTATCGAGCGCAGCGCCAGCAGCAGGGTGTTAATCCACATGGGCAGCCTCCGCAGGCCGGCCGGCCGTTGCCCCGTGCAGGCCGGCGGGGTGGGGGTTGCGTTGGTCGCTGGTCACGACGCCGTCAACAAAATGCACGATGCGCTTGGCGTAGGTCGCCATCTCGGCCTCGTGGGTGACCATCAGCACGGTGATGCCCTGGTCGGCGTTGAGGTGCCACAGCAGCTCCATGATTTCCTTGCTGCGGGCGGTGTCCAGGTTGCCGGTGGGCTCGTCGGCCAGCAGCACGGCCGGCGCGGTGACGATGGCGCGTGCAATGGCCACCCGCTGTTGTTGGCCACCTGACAGTTCACCCGGCGTGTGGTGGCCCCAGCCTTTCAGGCCGACGGCGTCCAGCGCTTGCGCGGCCATGGCGTGCCGCCTGGCGGCGGGTTCGCCGCGGTAGACCAGCGGCAGCTCCACGTTTTCCTGCGCCGAGGTGCGCGCCAGCAGGTTGTAGCCCTGGAAGACAAAACCCAGGTAGCGCCGGCGCAGGCGCGCACGCTCGTCGCGTGTCAGTGAGTCAACCCGTACGCCCTGGAAAAAATACTTGCCCGCCGTGGGCGTGTCTAGGCAACCCAGGGTGTTCATGGCGGTCGACTTGCCGGAGCCGCTGGGGCCCATGATGGCCACGAAGTCGCCTTGTTCAATGTCCAGGTCCACACCCTTGAGGGCCTGGAAGGCGGTGCTGCCACTGCCATAAACCTTGGTGATGCCGCGCAGGCGGATCAGCGGTGTGGCGCTGGCCGCCGCGCCGCCGGCTTGCGGGCCGGGCGCGGCCGTCATGGTGCCGCGCCGCTGCGCTGGTCGGTGATCACCGCCATGCCTTCGCTCAGGCCCTCACCGCTGACCTCGGTAGAGCGGCCGTCGCTGATGCCGGCGGTGACGGACAGGGCCACGGCCTGGTCGCCCTGCAGTACCCAGATCTGGCGTACGCCCTGGGCCTGGGTCTCGCTGCTGACTTTCTTGGCATTGCCGCTCGGCGGGCGCGGCATCATTTTGGAGACTATGCTGCTGCTGCTGGATGAAACGGCGGTCGAGGCGGCAGCGGTGGGCGCGAAGCGCAGCGCCGTGTTGGGTACCAGCAGCACATTCTCGCGCTGGGTGGCGACGATGGTGGCTACGGCCGTCATGCCAGGGCGCAGGCTGAGGTCGGCGTTGTTGACGTCCAGCGTGGTCACATAGGTCACCACATTGTTGGTGGTGGTTGAGCCAAAAGCGACGCGGCGGATAGTGGCGGGGAAGCGGCGCGCGGGATAGGCGCTGACGGTGAAACTGGCCTGCTGACCGACCTTCACGGCGCCCACATCGGCTTCGTCCACGCTGGCGTCGAGTTGCAACTGGGCCAGGTTCTCGGCCAGCGCGAACAGGGTGACGGCCTGCAGCGACGCTGCCACGGCATTGCCAGGTTCAACCGAGCGGCTCAGCACCACGCCGTCAATCGGCGAGCGGATCGAAGCCTTGGACAGGTTGGTCTCGTCGGTGGACAGCGTGGCCTGCGCCACCGTCACGTTGGCTTTTGCGCTGTCCAGGGCGGCCACCGCGCGGGCCAGCGCGGCGCGGCCGCTGTCGAGTTCGGTGGCGGAGGGCACCTTGCCGCCGGACAGCCGGGCCACTTCTTCATAGCGGGCCAGCGTGGCCCGGGACTCGGTGGCGGTGGCTGCAGCCTGGGCCTGCGCGGCCTGGGCGGCGGCCAGCGAGGCGCGTGAGCGCGTGACCTGGTCACTGAACTTGGAGGTGTCCAGGGTCATCAGCACCTGGCCGGACTTGACCTGGTCGTTGACGTCCACCAGCACCTGGGTGACCGTGCCCGACAATTCGCTGCCGATGTTGACCGAGCGTGTGGGCTGCAGCGTGCCGTTGGCCGACACGGTCAGCGTCAAGTTGCCCTTGCTTAGCGGTGTGGTCACGTAGGCTGGCGCGTCGCTGCGGGTGCTTGTCTCCCACCAATAATAGAGACCCGCGGCCAGCAACAGCAGCACAGCCACGGCGATCCACAGTGACTGGTGCTGCCACCAGCGCGGCGGGCGCTCGTCACCCAGCAGCGCCTGCAGGGTGGCCGGCGACGCGCCAGGCGACGGCGAGGGTGTTGTGGGTGAGGGGGTGGAGTTCATGCCGGCTCGGTATCGGGCACCCAGCCACCACCCAGGGCCTTGTAGAGACGCACATGGTCGCTGACCACATCGGCCTCAGCGCTGGCGACGCCGTCTTGTGTGGCCAGCAGGGTGCGCTGCGTATCGAGCACGGCGCTGAAGTCGATCAGGCCGCTGGTGTAGCGCTGGCGGGCCAGCAGCTCAGCGTTGCTGGCCGCCTCGGCAGCGGCCTGCAGCCGTGCCAGGCGGTCGCGGTCGCCGCGCAACGCCACCAGCGCGTCTTCCACCTCTTGCAGCGCGCCCAATACCGTGGCCTGGTAGCTGCTGTGGGCCTGGTCCAGCACGGCTCGTTGCACCCGCACCTGGGCGCGCCTCGCGCCACCGTCCAGCACCGGCACCGACACACTCGCCAACAAGCTCTTCAGCACCGAGGCGCCGTCCGTCAGTGTGCCAAGTGTCAGCGCCGACAGGCCCAGCGACCCGCTGAGGCCAAAGCTGGGATATCGCGCAGCGTCTGCTGCCGACACGCGCGCCAGCGCCGCGCTGACGCGGTGCTCGGCGCTGCGCACGTCGGCGCGTTGGCGCAAGGTCTCGGCCGGGAAGGCCAGTGCCAGGTCGGCTGGGGCCTGGGGAATGGGCTGGGCTGGGGCCAGCGACGCCTGCAGTGCGCCGGGCGCCTGGCCGGTCAGCACAGCCAGGGCGTGGAGGTTCTGGTCAATGCTGGTTTGCAGGGCCGGCAGCAGCGCCGCCGTTTGCTCGCTGGCGGCAACCGCCTGCTCCAGGTCGAGCGACGAGGTCAAACCGGCCTGGGTGCGCCAGCGCGTGATCTGCAGGGTTTCCGTCTGGGTGTCCAGGTTGCTTTGGGCAATCGCCAGTCGCGCTTGCAGGCCGCGCAGCGTGATCAGGTTAACTGCCACCTCGGCCGCCAGGGACACCTGCACATCGGCCAGGCTGGTCTGTGCGGCCAGGGTATCGGCCCGGCTGGCGGCCACGGTGCTGCGCTGGCCGCCGAACACATCAGGCTCCCAGCTGGCGTCAAAGCCGGCCTGGAACAAGTTGCTGGCATCCTGCCGGCCAACCCGGTTGCGTTGCGCTGATGTCGAGGCCACCACGGTCGGGGCCAGGCCGGCCTGTTGCACATCCTGCTGCGCACGCGCCTGGGCCAAGGCAGCTTGTGCGCTGTGCACGCTGGTATTGGCCTGCAAGGCCTGGGTGATCAAGGCCGTCAGCAAGGGGTTGTCAAAGCGTTGCCACCAGTGGGCCAGCGATGTTGCTGGCTGCACCGGCACGGCCGCTGCCATTGTCGACCATGTGGACGGCACCGACAGGGCTGACGGGGCGGCAACCGGCGGCTGCACAGTGGCACAGGCACCCAGCAGCGCGCTGGCCGCCAGGGCATATATGCAGGCGAGACTCCCTGCGCGGATGTTTCCGCATGGATTGTTCTGCATCACTGCTACTCCGTGATAGAAGCCCAGCCCAGTGTCGGCAGGCACCTGGGCCCGCAGGCACCTGGGCCCGCCACTGAAAACGGGTCCGTCAGTCAAACCAGGATATTGATGATTGATTGGCCGTCATCCAGGCCAAAGCGCGACTTGATATTCTCATAAAGTGACGGGGTTGCCGTGGTTGTTGATTTCATCGTGCTGGTCCTTGGGGTGTATCGTGATTGTTATTGCGTCGATGCGGGAGGTACCGCTAAGGCCAAAGTCCTGTCATAGACGCGGGTGACGTTGATTGGGTCGGCAAGCCGTTCGGATTCAAGCGTTAAAGTGATTCGCAGCTGACTACCATCGGGCGACACACTGAAGCGTTCGCTTACCGTGGATCCATTCTCGGTTTTGGTCTCAACAACGTACTCGTGTTCCTGCCAACCGGAGAGGCGTTCACCTTCGTAGCCGGCAACCGACACCGCGAGTCCCTCGCCGAATAAGTGCCGGTACTGCCGTTGAGTTCCATAATCAACGATTAGCTCCGTCGCCGACTGTTCGATGACGATTTGATCCGTTGAGGGTGAGAGCTCGGCAACGAGCACGTCTAGTCTTTCGCGAGGTTCGGCAGTCTGCCGGGCATTGGCTCCTGAGCGCTTGCTGCCGCGCCGACCACCACCGTCCGCTCCGCCGCCACCCATACCACCGCGCATACCACCACCGTTGCCGCCCCGCATCCCGCCGCTTCCGCGGGAGTTACCGCGTGCCCCACGAGCCTCCGGCATGGCATAGTCGATCGCACCCTGGGTATCTGCACTCAACTGTTGGTTGAGCGCCCAGGTCCCGGACAGATCAACATCTGATGGTGGAATATCCGATACCTTCGTGGATGCGCATCCCGTCATGAAATAGATCGATAGGAACAATGAAACCACCGTTGTACGAGTGCGGAATGGTTTGATTGAGGTCATCATGTTTCTCCGTTCACTCGACCATTTCAAAGGCCGTTTGTAGATCACCCAGCACGGTCTGCTGACCCTTGCTCAAAATTCCGTAGATATCTGTCTTTAACTTGTTCGACGTGAGCGCGAGTTGTGTCGCCAGGGTGCCGATGTCATTGCTGATGCGACCGGTCTCGTTGAGAAAACCGTTATCGCCTGGCTGTAGCGCAACTAAGGCTTGCTGCTTCTCCTTAAGCTCCAACCGCAGCTGGACAATCAGTGGCTGTATTTGGCTCACAACCTGGTCAACCGCGACCTGTTGAGTCTCTGTCAACGCGAGCCGCTTTGTCGCTCGCCTGAAGCGCCTTCAAATCCAGGGCACGCGTAGACGTGCGTCTTGGCTGTTCGTCGTCATCATCATCGTCAGTCGCCCACAAGTGGAGGCCACGCCCGAACAACGCCGCAGCCGTCCATGCGGTGAAGAAAATGGATCGTGTGGAGACCTCTGCACAAAACGACAACGCTGCTGCTTTACGCGCCACGACGACCACCACGTTGCCGAGACTCAAACTCATCCTCGGTAATGTAGCCGTCACCGTTGGTGTCGAGACGCTCGAACATTTCCTCGGGCGTTCCGCGTCGGCTACCCATCTTGGAAAACTCTTCCAGAGATAGCTTGCCGTCGTCGTTCGCATCGATGTCTGCAAACGATGGGCGTTCACGGTTCTGTGCGCCGGCCTCAGCGGTAAACATCAACAGCACGGGGACCAAGCTAAGCACAGTCGTTCTTCTTCCGAAATTCTTCATGGTGAATCCTCTATTCAAGTGCAATCGGTTTTTCACTGCGTGTGGCGTCGCCCACCGGGTCCGCCCTTGTGTTTACGATCGGGTCGACTCGAACGAATTTCTTCCATTTTCTCGAGCTGCTCAGGCGTAAGGCTTTCGGCCATCAGCCGCTGCATCTCTGCTCGCTGATAGACATGGTCGCGTGCCTGGTCGGCCGCTAGCGCTGCCGCCCCGTCAACGTCGCCGCTTTCTACTAACGCGAGCACTTGCTCACGTTGCGCCTGTGCGACCTCTCTGCGAGGCGCGTACTCAGCACGCAGTGACGCCAGACTCTGTTGCTGCGCTTCACTCAATCCGAGCTGTTCAGCAAGGCGGTCTCCGGGGTGCGCGACAGCTGACGCGACGAACGCACCGGAAATAATGGCGATTGCCACGACGGGCAGAATGTATCGAGTTGTTGTGGTCATCAGACTTCTCCTGTTGAGGCATCGTGAAATCGAGGCGCCGAAGCAGCTTGGGGGGGGATCGGGAGAACCGGGGGAGTAGTTCTTGCGATTCAAGCTGCCTCGACCGCCTCACAAACAGACGTTACACACCGAGTGCACAGTGGGTGGGTAGAAAGTGTGCAGAGACTGTCAAGGTTTCGGGCGTCGCCGGAGCCGAGCAAAACTCCACGATTTCTTGGCAATCGCTTGTCAATGGCTACACAAGGTCCGAATAGGCTTCTCAGTATTGAAGATACATCCGCGCAAGGCGCGGGAATTACTGGTGTGGAGGAATTAAATCGTGAAGAAACTATTGGTGATCACTATCACGGCAGCGCTCGCGCTGGCTCTGTTGGCCTTCGTCCCGGATGCCGAGGCTCAGAACAATAAGCGCGACAACCCCGCTGTGTCAGCTCGTCACAATGCCGCACCGGCCCGTTTTCTGCCGCGCGGTCACCAGGCCAAGGTCCTGCCAGCCGGACACCTTCGCCTCTCGGTGGGCGGGTCGCCGTTCTTCTACCACGGCGGCGTGTTCTATCGGCCTCAAGGGTCGGTCTATGTAGTGGTTAGCGCACCGATCGGTGCCCGGGTGGGAAGCCTACCGACCGGTTTTGTGTCTTTTTCGATCGGAGCGCGACGCTACTACCGCCTCAATGCTACCTACTATGTGTATGAGCCCAAGACGCAGGAGTACGTCGTGGTCGCAGGGAGCCCGAGTGGTGGGGGCCGGGGCGCTTGCCGCCGCAGAGCCGTCGGGGCCGCTGTTTGTGTACCCCAATGAAGGCCAGTCGGAGGAGCAAACGCGTCGCGATCGCTACGAATGTTACGTGGGCGTCCGAACAGAGCGGATTCGATCCAGCACAGGCGGACCAACCTCAGAATTCCAATCCGACTACGACCGGGCGTTGTCAGCCTGCCTGGCGGGACGTGGCTGCACGGTGAGGTAAGTGCGGCGTTTCGAATCCACAGGCCGCTACCTACAGCTCCAGCTTGTAACCAAGGCCGTAAACGGAATGGATGCATTCTGAATCTGCACGTACGGCCTGTAGCTTCCGTCGAAGGTCCGCCATGTGGCTATACACCGTGCGATCACCGACCACGCGTTGATCGTCATACATGCGATCGAGGAGTTGATCACGAGAAAAGACGCGCCCTGGCGGATCGAGCAACGCCTGGAGTATCCGGAATTCCACGCGTGTAAGCTCGAGGGCTTGCCCATCGAGGCTGGCAATGTGCCGGAGTTCATCGATCTCGAGGTCAGTCGCCGAACTCGAATCATCATTTGGTGTCGTGACTCGACGCAGGTTCGCCTTGACTCGCGCGACGACTTCGCGCGGACTGAAGGGTTGCAAACATAATCGTCCGCGCCGAATTCGAGTCCAAGCAGTCGGTCAATTTCCTCGACCCTGGCCGTCACCATGATGATTGGCACTTGCGAAAATGTACGAATGTCGCGACAAATTTCCAAAGCCGTCCTTTCCGGGCAACATCAGATCGAGCAGAATCAACGATGGCTTCTGCTCTTTCACCCAATCCACGACCGCCAGGCCGTCATCGAGAATATGCGGCGCGTAACCGGCGTTCTCAAGATACTCGCGTAGCGCCGCTGAAATCTTTGGTTCGTCTTCGACGATCAGAACTCGTTCCACGATTTATCCCGCACTTGGATCTATTGGCAAGTCGACGTCAACGATCAACCCACCCAATTCAGAATGCGCCGCCCGAATTGTGCCGCCATGTGCTTGACAATGCTCTCGCAGATGGCGAGCCCAAGGCCGGAAGCGCCCGTTTCTCGGTTGCGCGAAGGGTCGACGCGAAAGAGTCGATCAAAAAGCTGCGGTAAGGCCTCGTCCGGCACGCCAGGTACTGAATCTTCGACGGTAATCCGGACATGATCATCGGCCACCGCAGCTGAAACACGAACCGTACCACCAGGATTCGTGTGGCGAAGCGAATTCTCCATGAGATTGTCAATCAGTTGCCGCAATCGGTCAACATCGCCTAACACGGGTGGCAGCACCGCTTGCATGCGTAACTCCAGTGACAATTCAAAAGCCGACGAGCGTTTGCGAAAACGATCGACTGTTTCTTTAAGCAACGCCGTGACGTCGACGGCTGTCCGTTCGAATGTCAGCGCGCCTGAGTCCGACTGTGCGAGTTGATGAAGATCGTCAACCAGCAGGCGCAGCCGCTTGACCTCTGCGCTCAGCGACTGCAACGCAACGCCATCGAGTGGGCGAAGTCCGTCCTCCAGCGATTCCAGTTCGGCTTGTAACACGGTGATCGGCGTACGAAGCTCGTGCGAAATATCGGCAACCCATCGTTGGCGAGCCTGCTGTGTTTGATGCAGGGCCGACGCGAGGCTATTGAAATCTTTGGCCAGCTGCCCGAGCTCATCGCCACGCGACGGGTCCAGGCGAGTATTGTAACGACCGGTCGCCAACGCATGTGTGCCACGGGTCAGCGCGCGGATGGGCGTGCTAAAACTTCGCGCCAGCAATGCTGCGGCCAGCGCCGCTCCAATCAGTACAATGACCGCGGCCCAAAACACGGCTTGCAATTGCTGGCGAGCAACTCCAAATCGAGTTCATCGCTTAGACGTTCGAGCGGAGTCAGCATCAGATAGCCGACTACCGCGCCGTTTGAGTACAAATCGCGTCGAGCGCCCTTCTTCGGCACTGCGCTTCCTGCAATCCACTGCTGCTGCGCATCGAGCAAGCTAATGCGCTCCCATAAGCGCGGTACCGGGGGCGGTGCAAGATCTGGCTGATTGTCGCCACCTCGCAATGGTCGATCGGTCGATTCGCCGCCTACAGCGCGTAAAATCGCGATATCGCTTCGCGGTGACGAACTATCGCGACGCGGGAAACGAATGAACTCGCGTGGCCATTGTTCGTTACCGGCAATGAACGCCCAGCTCTTCTCCTCCCCGTACCGTTCCTCCAGGTCGTCCGCCAGCATCTGGAGTCTGCCAAATTCGACCTCTTGAGCGTAATTGAGGAGGCCACGTTCGAACGTATAGCGCTGAGAAAGAGCCATGAAAGCAATGCCAAGGCCCGTCGTTGCGAGCAGCGCTAGAAACAGTTTGTGTCGTATGCGCAGTTTCATTTCTCAAGGTGTCCGATCGTCAACTCACTCGAAGACCGAGCGATTGTGTGTTTATGGTGACACCGAATTGTCTAGAAATTATAAAGGCCGCGACGATACGGGGCTTGGTAGCCGGAATCTGTCAGATTTCGCTCATGCTTGGTCATCAAAGCCTGCGGCCAGTGCGATCCACCTCGCCTTGCATCTTGACCAATTCTCACACTTTCTTCACACCGACTGTTCAGTTTGCACGTAGCGTGTGTTCGTAAGGCGGTAGCGCTGTCAATTGTGTAGGTTGAGCATGTCAAAACATACTGCTTCATATCTTGTAGTAGCGATTATCGCTATTCTCATCGGACTGCTTGTTCTAAAGCCGGGCTCCTCAGCAAAATCTGCGACCTTCGATATTGAAACGACAGTCGTTGAGACGGGCGAGGTCGCGCAAATTGTTGCCGCCTCAGGTGCGGTAAGAGCACTAACCACGGTTGAGGTTGGCTCCCAGGTTTCCGGGCAAATTACGGCGCTCAATGCGGATTTTAATTCCGTGGTCAAAGCAGGCGATATCATTGCCCGAATTGACCCCCAGACTTTTGAAAGCCGGGTCGAGTCGGCGAACGCGTATGTGCAAAGCGCCCAAGCGAGCATCGCCGTTCAGAAAGCCAGTAGTGCGAGTGCCGCAGCCAATCTGGCACAGGCGGAAAGGAACTACACGCGTCTGCAAGCGTTGTATGCAACCAATGCCGTGGCGCAGTCGACGCTCGAAGACACCGAACTTGCGCTAGCGGTAGCACGCGCCAACGTGGACGTCAGTCGCGCCCAGCTTAGCGCATCGAATGCCACGCTCCGCACAGCGCAATGCGGCCCTGACATCGGCGCGGGTGGATCTGGAACGCACCATTATTCGATCCCCATTGACGGCGTCGTAATTTCCAGAAGTGTAGATGTTGGCCAAACCGTTGCGGCCAGTTTTCCGCGCCGATTCTGTTTACGATTGCCCAGGATCTGGAAGACATTCGTATCGACGCTGCTGTCGTCGAAGCCGACATTGGCGGAATCAATTCTGGCGACGTCGCACAATTCACTGTCGACGCCTATCCTGATCACTCCTTCCGCGGGACGGTGGAGCAGGTGCGGTTGGCCCGCAGAAACCCTGCAGAATGTGGTGACCTATACCGTGGTGATTGAAGCAAAAAATCCGAACGGATGGCTCTTGCCGGGCATGACGGCGAATGTGGAAATCACCGCTGACAAACGCGACAGTGTGCCGAATTGCGGAAGCGGCCGTACGCTTTCGTCCGCCCGCAAATGGCGGATGTTTTGGAAGCAATGCAAGGATGAAACCCAACAGGCTCGTGGGCCAGGTGATTCTCGCGGAACCGGAGGACCTGCAATTGCTTGATGGTCTTGACATTGATCAGGCCAAAAAAACGGCCATTCAAGCTGAACTTAAGGCAGCGACTCAGGCAGCACGTGAGTCGATGGGGATCGGGCACAATTTGACCGCGCCGCGTGCGGAACGTATGCAGGCGATAACCAACAACATTCTGCGGAACAACCTGGCGGACGGTGAGTACAAACAGGTTCAGACTGCCATCAGCGAACGCGCCTCCGTCACGCGCGTCGACGCTTACAAGACGACTGCGGATGGCAAACGAGGAAACAGGCCTTAACGCTTGGATTGCAGGACGGCTCCTATGCCGAAATTCTGCGCGGCGCCGAAGCGGGCGACGCGTTTGTCACGAGCGCCCGCGCTGTGCAGCCCGGACAGTAAACGCAATCATGGTGACGACCGTCACGCCTCGCCCATCATATCGTGCCATGACGTGACGAAGACCTATTTCATGGGCAGCCAAACAGTGCGGGCGCTGCGTAAAGTAAATCTCACCTTTGATCGCGGCGAGATGACGGCAATCATGGGGCCGTCCGGTTCCGGCAAGTCTACGCTGATGAATCTCATTGGAGCGCTCGACGTTCCTACATCCGGCGAGCTGAAAATCAATGGCAAGAACCTGGCACAGATGCGACCGAATGAGCTGCCGATTTACGCAATGCAACCATCGGATTCGTTTTCCAACAATTTAATTTGCTTGGCCGTTCATCCGCCCTGGCGAATGTTCAGTTGCCGCTGCGATATTCACGAAAACCGATCCCGGATATGAGGGCTCGCGCGGCAGAATGCCTCGAAATGGTGGGATTGGCTGATCGCATGGATCACCGGCCCATGCAACTTTCGGGTGGACAGCAGCAACGTGTGGCGATCGCCAGAGCGCTCGCCGGGTCGCCCTCGATCATTCCGGCCGATGAACCGACCGGCGCACTGGACACGAAAACGTCTGTCGACATCGCTGGCCTTACTTCGAGGACTTGGTGAGCGAGGCATCACCGTTATCCTGGTCACCCATGAGGCGGAAATTGCTGACTACGCCGCCCGCAAAATTCACTTTCGGGACGGTGAAGTTGAGCTTGATGAAAGGACTGTCGCATGAAATACAGCATCGCCTTAATGTCGGCATTGGAAGCGTTGCGCGCAAATCCGCTGCGCAGCTTCCTCACCATGCTCGGCATCGTGATTGGCGTGGCATCGGTCATGGCAATGATGGCAATCAGCGAAGGCGCCGCGCGCCAGGTTGATGCGCAAATCTCGTCCCTCGGTGCCAACAATTTGACCATTCGCCCCGGTGCCGACCGGCGAGCTGGACGCTCAAGCGGGGCCGCCACTGCCTCGCCCTTCACGGACCAGACGGTAGAAGATCTACGCAGCGAGCCTTATGCCGTGGCGGTTGCAGCTAGCATCAACGGATCAGGAACAGTCGTTGCTGGCGACACCAATTGGCCGACCAATATTTATGGTGTCAATGCCGACTATTTCATCAGCCAGGATTGGGCGGTCCGTGAAGGACGTATTCTCGAAGAGCGTGACATTGCCACAGGCGATGCCGTGGCCGTCATCGGCGGAACCATTGCCGAAAATCTGTTCGCGGGATCCAGCGCTCTCGGGCAGCGCATTCGCGCGAATAATATTCCCCACCGTCGTTGGAGTCCTTGAAACCAAGGGCCAGTCCATCTTTGGCAGCGATCGGGATGATGTGGTTATCATCCCGATCGCCACCGCGCGAAATCGTGTCCTCGGCGGTCACCCCACGACGCCGGACTATGTGTCCAATATCGAAGTGTCCGTCACGCCCGGATTTGATATGGCGCGGGCGCAAGAGGAACTGGAAGAGCAAATGCGCGTCATTCGCCGTATTCGGCCTGGCAAAGCGGATGATTTTCAGGTCTTTAACATCGCCGATTTCATTCGTGCCAGATCCAGCACGCAAGCGACATTCGGTATTCTGCTCGCTTTCACAGCGGCGGTATCGTTAATCGTTGGCGGTGTCGGTGTGATGAACATCATGCTGGTCTCAGTGACTGAGCGCACGCGCGAAATCGGCCTGCGCATGGCCATTGGTGCACGCAGTCAGGACATCTTGGGGCAGTTTCTCTTTGAAGCGCTTGGACTTTGCCTGATCGGTGGAATCATCGGGTCTGTACTCGGCGTTGGTGCAGCTGAACTAGCCTCAAGGCTCGGGGATTTTCCAGTCAATATCTCGCCTTCAATCGCCCTCATTTCCGTCGGTGCAGCCGTGCTGATCGGCCTGTTCTTCGGGTTTTTTCCAGCGCGCAGCGCGGCGCTGCTAACCCGATTGAGGCACTGCGCCATGAATAGGGTGATGCGGCGCAACAGCGGTCATCGCTAATAAGCGACAACCGACTTTTGCCTTGAGTGCGAAGAATGGGTCAGAACTTGCCCCTGGCCCTAACCTGACCGGCCCCGAGTAATCGGACCATCTCTATAGTGAGTCTGCGACTCCTAGGAACTGACCTTCATCGCATATTCCCGAGGCGTCAGGCCCTCGAGAGAACGGTGAGGTCGATTCTCATTATAGTCCCATCGCCAAGCGTCGATCTTCTGCTTGGCATCCTCGATCGACTCGAACCAATGGGCATTCAGACACTCCTCGCGGAACTTCCCGTTGAAGGATTCCACGATGGCGTTGTCAGTCGGCTTGCCACGACGGCTGAAGTCCATCTTCACGTGGTGCGTATAGGCCCACAGATCCATCTGACCGCCGGCGAACTCCGATCCGTTGTCGCTGGCAATCCGCTGCGGCAAGCCGCGGCTGTACTTCAAGCGCTCCATCGCGGCAACGACATGCTCGGCGCGAAGGCTGAGGCCCACTTCAATGGCCAGGCACTCTCGAGTGAACAGATCGATCACGGTCAACGTGCGGATCTTCCGTCCATCGGCGAGCTCGTCATGCACAAAATCCATTCCCCAGACTTCATTGGCGCTACCCGCTGGCGCACGCTGCGTTCGATGCACCGCCGAGACATGTCGCCAGGGGCGCTTGCGTCGCAATCCAAGGTCTTCTTCGCAGTAAACCCGATAGAATCTGCTCTTGCGAACATCCCAACCCTCCCGCTGCAGCAGCATATAGATCCGCCGATACCCGAACCGAACGCGTGCGTGAGCGAGCTCACGGACGCGCTGCCGTAGGGCGAACAAGGGGTCCATACGGCTGCGGTAGTAATACATCGATCGATGGAGCAGAACGCAGCGGCAAGCCTGTCGGTTGCCGACCCCGTATCGATGCATCAAGTAATCCACCATCTCGCGCTTCTTGACAGGCTTCAGTATTTTTTTTGAAGTACATCCTGAAGCATGGCCTTGTCCAGCGACAGGTCCGCCACCAGCCTCTTGAGCTTGGTGTTCTCTTCACGCAGCTGCTTGAGCTCGCGTGCCTCAGAGGGCTCCATGCTTCCGTAGACCTTCTTCCAGCGATAGAAGCTTTGCTCCGATACGCCGTGTCGCCTGCACAGCTCCTGAACCGGGGTCCCCAGCTCCGCCTGCTTCAAAATCCCGGTGATCTGCTCGACTGAAAACCGCTTCCTCTTCACGACAAAACCTCCGTTCCCTTAGACTAATTTTGTCGCAGAACTCCCAGCTCAGATGGTCCGATTTAATAGGGGCCGGTCAGTTTCCTGTGGATTCATCCATTCCTCGATGGCAACGGTCGTATCGCGCGGTTGATGTCGCACGCGCTGCTGCTCGACATCGGGATCGGCTCCGCGTTGTGGTCCGTGTCGCGCGGACTGGCGCGCAACTCGGGCGAATACAAGCGTCTCCTGATGGCGGCGGATGTACCGCGCCGGAACGATCTCGATGGGCGGGGGGCGTTGTCCCAGGATGCGCTGATCGACTTGTGCCGATTCTTCCTGGAGACCTGTCTCGATCAGGTCCGCTACATGCGCGAGCTGCTCGATCCGTCCGTACTCCAGCGCCGCATGGAGCTGTACGTGCGCGATGAGGAGAGTGCCGAGCGATTGCCGAAGCGCAGCTTCGCGGTGCTACGAGAGGCGTTGCTCTCGGGCGAGCTCGAGCGCGGGCGCGTGCCGACCCTCATCGACACGAGCGAACGCACGGCGCGTCGCGTGATCTCCGCGCTGATCGACAAGCGCTTGCTCGCTTCGGGCTCGCACAAGGCGCCGTTGCGACTGGGTTTCCCGATCGACGTCGTCGACCGCTGGTTCCCGAGGCTCTATCCGGTGACCTGAGAACAATATCAGGGCTTCACGCGACTGAGGAATGTCGGTTGTGTGATCTGCATTCTTTGCCATAGGTCTCGACCATTGAAGGCACGCACATGAATCGCAATGATGTGAGCGAAACGCTGGCCAAAGTCCCTGCCGTAACGCTGGGATTCTGGGGGATCAAGATTCTGGCGACGACCCTCGGGGAAACGGCGGGCGACTCGGTCAGCATGAGTTGGTTGGGCGAGACCACCAGCGATGCCACGGGCTGGGGCTATCTGATCGGTACCGGCATTTTCATGGTCCCGCTGGTGGCGCTGATCCTCGCGCAGATCAGGGCGATCAAGTTCAATCCTTGGCTCTACTGGGCGACGATCATTGCCTCGACCACCGCTGGTACGACGCTCGCGGATTTCTTCACGCGCACACTGTTCACGAAGTTAGATCATGTCGATCAGGCGATGTCCTACTTGCTGGGTTCGATAGCATTGTTTGCCTGCGTGATCGGCACGCTGGCCATCTGGAAGCGCACGCTGGGCACGGTCAGCGTCGTCAGCGTCAGCGAGCCGCGCGCCGAGTGGTTCTATTGGATCACGATCACGTTTTCGCAAACCTTGGGGACGGCACTCGGCGACTGGACGGCCGACAGTTTTGGAGAAGCGACCTTCATGGGTCTGGAATCCGGCTACATCCTGGGCGCACTCGTATTCCTGGCGGCTCTTGCTGTGGTCGCCATGCTCTATCGCCTGACATCGATGTCCCGCACGGCACTGTTCTGGGTGGCATTCATCCTGACGCGCCCGCTCGGTGCCACCGTCGGTGACTTCCTCGACAAGCCCCTCGACAAGGGAGGACTGGACTTCAGTAGGCCAGTGGCAACCGTGGTGTTGCTGATTTCGATGGGCGTTCTGATCGCCGTGCTGCCGCAGCGCGCGGGCAAGGCGCACTGACCAGAAGTGGCTCGAGGACTTGAACGGGCAATTCGCAATCTCTCGGCGTCAATCGCGGTCTATCGGCTGCAAGCGACATGTTTTGTCGGCGTTCCGGACGGTAAAGTCACAGGAGGCTCTGTTGGAATTCGAGTTGCCACAACCACTTAGAAGGCTCGAAAATAATTGAGTGGGAGTAGGGTGGCCAAGTTTGTCACTGGCCTCAAGCCGCCTGACACGGGGTTGCGGTTAGCATAGGCTGACATCAATTCTGGCCTTGGAGTGCTACATGCTGCGATCGACGCCATTGGGGCGCCTGACGGCTACCCTGATCCTCAGCCTGATCCTGGCGGCCTGCGGGAACCCGTCGGGGATGTCCGGTACCTACGAAGCCGACATGGGCGGCGGCGGGATCCGCGTGGAGTTCCAGGGCGGTAACAAGGCCAGGGTGTCGCTCTTTGGTCCACCGGGCGAGCCGGAAATCAGCCATAACACCTTATATACGACCGACGGCAACAAGCTGCACTTCACGACCGACGAACCAATGGGTGCGCCCATGGACCTCGTCTATGAGAAAGGCGTGCTGTCGGACGGCATGGGGATGGTCTTCGAAAAGAAGTGAGTTATTTCACGCAGGCGAGCAGAAATTTCGGCGCCATCACCCATGCCGAGCCGCCGGCATTCGGGGCCGGCAGCGTACGAACGCCGGGAACCTTGTAGCCGCAGCCGCATGTCGCTCGCACCCGGTAGCGCGGCCCCGGTGTCTGAAACCACCATGTTCCCGACGCGGCGGGCACAGCGGCCGGTTCGCCCTGCAGGGTTTCATAGGTGCAGCCGCGGCCCAACTGATAGCCGCTGTGGGGCGTCTTTGGAGCGATCATCGCCGGATCCCATTCGAGGATGAACGAGCCGGTCTTCGCATTGATCCCCTGTATGTCGCTGACCCGGACGTTGGTCGGTGCTGGAGGCGGCGGACTGGCGGCCATGCTGACGCTGTTCAGGAGCAGTCCGCACAGCAGGGCGGCGGCGAGGAGCGGCAACGGTGTGCGCAGTGCGCGTACAGGCTGGGCAGATAACGGTTCGCGGCCAAGGGACGGGCTGTCCATACGTTCTTCCTGCTTGTTGTACTCGTCGCAGGCTAGCACCGGAAGTCCGGTTGCGGCCTGCAGGAAATGCTCTTCGTTACCCGCGGTGTTGCGGTATATTTCTGCAGGATGATTTTCCGTCCCGGCAACTTTCCCGGGAAAAACACCGTGCAGGGGGCGACCATGCGGCTGACTGAGAGCGTGCTGATTCTTGTACTGGTGGGCGGCATCGCGGCCTGCGGGTCCAAGGACGAGGCGAAGGGGCCGAGTTCCGCCGCCATCAACGCGGGTTCGGCGGGCGCCATGGAGGCCGCCAAGACCACCGCGACGGCCGAGGAAGTCGCCGAGGAGGCCCGGGACGATGTGGACTGTCCGGCCGACATCAACACGCCCGCACCGCCGACCGGAGCGCCGGTCGATGATGTGGTGGGGGTGCGTCCGGGGCTAACCTGGGAGGAAGCTGCCAATGTGGTGATGTGTACCAACGACCTGCTGGTCGTGAAGGCCGACACCACCCGCGGGTTCCAGATGCAGACTTATGGCCAGAACATCCGGCAGGGCTTCAATGCCCGCTTTGCCGAGCCGCGGGTCGAGAAGTCGTCGCAGCAGATCATGCAGGAAATGCAGGACGAAGCGATGGCGCGGGGCGGAAATGCCGTCCGACAGGACATGCAGCCGGGCCAGTCCAAGTGGTATGTCGGCACCATGGGGACGCCCGGTCAGGAGCGGGTCATCAACGCCGCCCGGGAAGAGTGGTTCGCGGAGGGGCGCAACCCTACGATGGCCAGCGTCGAGCAGGCGCTGAACGCCAAGTACGGTACGCCCACCGCCGTCCAGAAATCGCCCGGCCAGACTAACCTCTACTGGTCTTTCGATCCGCTGGGGCGGCTAATCACGGAGACCTCGCCGCTCTTTAACCAGTGTCGCGGCACCGCTGATCCCAACGGCGGCGTGAATCTGTCGCCGGATTGCGGGGTGACCGTCGCGGCGCTGCTGGTGCCAACCACCGAGAACCCCGACCTCGCCAAGTGGCTGCAGGTGGGCACCGCCAACCAGGCGGCGGGCTACGAGGCCATAAGCGCTACCGAGCAGGCCCTGCAACAAGGCGATAACCAGCGCAAGGCCAAGGAAGTGGAAGAAGCGGGGAAGAACGCCGATGCGCCACAGCTTTGAGAAGCGTTCCCTGCGCGCCGGCCTGAGCCTGGTCGCGACGTTCCTTCTGGTGGCCGCCTGCGGCGGTTCGAAGGCGCCGGAAACAACATCCGGTGAGACCGCGAGTCCGGCACCGTCGACCGGCACGTCTGCTGCCAACTTAGCAGCCACGCCGTCTGAAGCCAGTAGTCAGGCGCCCGCCGCCTCGCCGGCGCTCGGTGGCCGGGCCGGCGAGCTGGTCAACCCCGACGGCGCGACGATGGTCTTCCTCTACTACGACCTGGCGGGCATCCCGCCGCCCATCGACAACTGGGTTGAGGAAGACACCCGGGTGAAGTACATCCCGGCTATCGACAAGGGCGCCAAGCGCGTCGAGGTGAAAGCGGAGTTGGCGTCCGGCATCGCCTCGGTACGGGGTGTCGGTAACCTGCGCCTGTCCCTTGGCGCAAACCTGAGCGACTACGACCCCAGCTACGGCGAGTTCACCGTTCGCGCCCTGGCACCGAGTTCGGTAATCGAGTTTCCGGCACTCGGTCAGAAAGTGTCAGTGAAGTTCGCCAACGGCCGGACGGCACAGATATGGAAGATGTCGCCGGCGGACGCCCAGCAGATCCGGGACAAGATCGGGTCAAGCGGCTACGCTGGCAGCGTGTCGATGGATGTGGCCCTGCGGATCACTGGCGTGCAGCCAGCGCCCGGCGGCGGGACTATCACGACGGAAGTGCTCGAGTATGAGCTGCGGGAGGACCGCAGCGGCGCGAAGCTGGGACGCGTCGAGGTCGCACAGTAGTCAGCCAGTTCGGCCGTCCGGTGTGCGCCGGTAATATCATCGCGCGAGAAACCGACAGTGTGCAACGCGCATCTGCCATACGATTTTCTCGACCATGGCTTGCGCCGGCACAGTTCGAATAAAACCTGTCATCAACCAAGAACCCGGAGCCGGCCATTTCATAAGGCATCACTGAACCGAAGAATGCCGCGCGGTCACTGCCAGGAATCGTCGCGAGAACCGATAAATCTCGAAACGTCACCCATGTCGAGGCGCCGATGCTCTTCGATAGATATCTATGGAAGCTGAAAGCTACTCCGGGGTATCAAACGAGATTGGCGGTAAATCTGACGGTAGAATTCCAGCTCTCTGCCGGATGGGGGGCTTTTACCGTCAGCGAAACAGATATATCTTTCTATATACTGAGATCAGAGGGTTCTAGTCGTGCCTACCAGTCACGTTCGCAGCAAGAGCAAGGCGTCCCGCAATCAAGTGGGTTCGTTGTCAAAAAAGGCCGCTGCCAAGAACACCAGTCACGAGAAAGGCAAGAAGCTCCTGGTGAGCTTTCGCGACAGGGACGGGATGTTCGGTGTCACCCGCGGCACTATGCGCAAGCTCGCTGCGGAACTGAATCTCAAGGAAACCCAGGTCGTACATATTGCGCTCAGGCGCCTAGCCGACAGCGTCCTGCCGGCCTACGAGCCTGACGACGGACCGCTGACTGAGGAGCAACTCGCCGCCATCCGTCGGCTTGCCGGTCGCCAGGAAGTCCACTCGGTCAGTTCCACGTTGCTGTGAGCGGCGGCGCCTCCGGCACGGTGCCAGATCCGCGCTGGGGCATCCCTTCGGCGGGCGACATCCTTTGGTGCGCGTTCCCGGAGAACAAGGCTCTACATCCGGGGCCCAAGCACCGGCCGGCATTGGCGATCACCGTGGACGACGCGGACGCTCCGCTTTATCGGATCCTGGTCGCATACGGTACTTCCCAACGCGTCGGCGAACTGTTCTCCGGCGAGTTTGCAATTACACGCGCAGAAGCGACTGCCTACCAATTAGCAGGCCTCAGCTATCCGACCAAGTTCAACCTGCGCGAACGGGTTTTGTTGCCCTTTACGAACGACTGGTTCGCCGCGCCGCCAGCTGCACCGCATGGACCGCTGCCGCGCCTCGGTACGCTGCATCCCAGCCTTCTCAATCGCTTCCGTGCCGCGGCTGCAGCAGCGGGCTTGTTGTAGGCATGACTCTATGTGGCGCTCGCCGAGGAACTCTCGCACAGTACGTCGGCCGCCTTCATCGCCAAGTGCGACGGCAAGCGTGACGTGATCGTATACGACTATATAGATAGCTCGGTACCTGTACTCGCACGCGCGGACGTGAATCGGGAGAAGGGCGACCGGGCGCTGGGGTATGTGACGGATGTGGGGCGTTGACTTCGCGGAATTACGGTGGCGAGTCGGATTGAAATGTCGGCATCTATCGCGGTCTATCGCCTGCAAGCGGATTTTTGTGAAGGTCATTCCGACGGTAAAATCCTGGCGCCTCGGAAAGAATGTTAGTCGTTATAGCCATTTACGTGGCTCCGAGACAATTGAATGGGAGTGAGGCGCGTCGCCTCTAGTGGTGCGCCAGCGTCGTATGAAATTCAGCGGGTAGTTTCGGGGAAGAGAAAGGGAGATATTCGGTCGGCGGTTTAGGCTTTGTCGAAATCACTCACTCATGGTGACTGAATCGCGAGTTCCGTACACTTCCCGCGTCTCCGGTTATCGCCTGACCTACCTGTGTTCGGCGGGCCAGTACCCATCGCCGGCAAAGAGGGCCATCGTCCCAAAGAATCAAACTGTCCGAAAATCGACCAGCAGGCCAGCAGCAAGGGTGCGCAGCAGGCTCTTGGCCCCCGCCATCTGGGTCGACTGGTTCTGATCTACTTAGGTATTGGCTGAAGTGTAGCCGCGCCGCGGTCTCCATGTATCCGTGTTGCGAATCACTCCACGCGGGTCGAAGTTTTGTGACTTGGTCGACGAGCACTACCTGGAAATACTGATGAACTGCCGGCCTGTACTTTCGTCAGGACGCTACTCCTATGCGCACCATTCTTCTCTCAATCGCGCTTGTATCGCAGGCAGTCAACGCTGCCACATTGCAGGATTCCTTGTCAGGCAATGAAACAGAACAAGTTTGTTCCACCACAACAATGAGTATCGTTGGCAGATTCTTGGGCGTGAAGGCATTCAATCAGGAGGTTGGCGAATCTGTTTCCCTTATCAAAGCTGCGGCTTGCAAGAAAAGTCCGGAAAACCAGCGGATAACCATAGCGGCTTTTGCGTACGACATTGGGAAGGAAGATGCGAAGGCCATAGTTGTCACTCTCGTCGATGAGTCGGCGCGTAAGGTCGTCGCGAGTTTCCGTAGCGAAGTCGGCGAAGACGCGGCAATGCGAGTCGACACAAACAGCTTGCGGATTGACACCGCTGCCTACAATCTCGCGCCGGGCGTGCGGGCTTTTGGCATGGATTTGACCAGCGGCTACAATCCGAATTGTGGCGGCGGTGGCACTGGCGCAGAACGCACTCTCTATGTGCAGGAGGGCAAGCAGTTGCGTCCGATCTTTGGATTGACCATGTCATCTTGGAACTACACCAAAGGGGACAGTCCTCGCTGCACGTCAGACGCGGAATCGGCTGAGTACGCGGTTATCGAATACACAGACTTCTCAATTGGCGTTGCTGGAACGCATACCAATGGTTATCGGGATCTCACTATAAGTGCGATCACGTATAATGATAGTGAAGAAAAGCCAAAAACCGGTTCGGTCCTCTACAGAGTTCGATATGACGGGCGCGAATATCGCCCGTAATTCAGTGGAGACCTTTCCAACGCCTCTTGATGGTCAGCTCAAGTACGTCGGCACTCACATCGTGACCAGTCCCGTCGAATTCGATATAGCGGCACTGACCAAAAAAGGGCATCGAGGTCGTCAAGGTAGGCGATTGCCGCGAGGTTGCCGATATTTCGTACGCAACCAAAACCGCATACGACGCAGCTAACGCCCTATGAAATTGGATCGGCGCCAGCAATCCTGGGTGATTGCCGAATGTACAGATCGCGCTGCGGGAACGGTATTTCAATATTCGCGCGCTTAAGGGCTGCGTGCAACTCGGTATGCAGATCACTCAAGGTACTGAGGCGATGTTCAATCTTGCCGACGAAAACTCGCAGCTCAAATTCGAGCGCGCTATCGCCAAAGCCCAGGAACAACAACGTCGGTATCGGCGAGGCGAGCACTTGAGGGTGCGCTTGGGCCGTATCGAGCATCGTCTTGCGAGCGACCGCAAGATCGCTATCGTAGGCAATACCGACTTTTACTACGAGTCGCGTTACGGTACTCGTCAACGACCAGTTCTGAACCGTTCCAGTAATAAATGCCTTGTTAGGCACTAGCACCTCGAAGTTGTCGGCGTCGGTGATGGTGATTGCCCGAATCTTGATTCGACTGACGGTGCCCGTCGTGTTCCCGATCGAGATCAGATCCCCCACTCGAACCGGACGCTCAAACAGGATGATGATGCCAGAAACAAAATTGGCGACGATCTCCTGCAATCCGAATCCGAGGCCCACCCCCAAGGCGGCGACAATCCATTGCAGTTGCGACCAGTCCGCGCCGATTCGATTGAAGGCGATCAGCAGGCCTAGCGCGAGTATCGCATAGCGACTGATTGTTACGATCGCATAACGGGCACCGGCATCCCGAGAGAATCGTTGCAGCACGACGATTTCAAGGAACCCCGGCAGATTGCGCGCGGCGACAAAGGTTAGTGCCAGTATCAACAGGCTGAGCAGCACGTGCCCAAGCGTAACCGCTTGGACCGTATCGCCCGCGGTGGTCGTGACGACATGCGACCACAGCACGACATCGTTAAAGACATTCAGAGCCGGGAAGATACTGCTCCAGATTCCCCACAGGAGTACAGTCAGTAGCAACCCTGCGGCAGCGCGCAACAGAATACGTGTTTGCTGGCTAACGACGAGCACATCAATTTCAGACTCTTCCTGCAAGTACGGCAATGCCTCACCGCTCGCGTCAGCCGCGGCCTTCGCAACGGCATCCGCGAACGTCTTGGCGCGGCGCGTGTCCGCCTGCTCATGGGCCGCACGGCGGCCAGCAACCGTCACGCCACGCATCACAACGTTGAACATGATGATCGTCGCGAGGACTATCCATCCGGAGGTGAACAGCCGCGCTTGCAGTTCACTGGCGGTAACGAAATAACCAATCATCGCAAGCGCAGCCAACGCAATCGGCGTGGCGACGATCGTCCAGAACCAGATCTTACGCGTGCGCCACGTTAAACCATCGCGCGCCAATCCACCGGTCAGTGCACCGCCCTGCGGCCGGAACACACGATACAGAAACAGCGCCAGCGCTAGGGAGCCAAGGACGAATCCGAAGCGCCCAATACCCTCGCTGAGCGACAAATCCTCCCAGCTGTCGCTGCAATGCCGGTTAGTAGTGCCGCAGGCGCTATCGCCGTTGCTAATAAGCGAAGCGCACGTCCCAGTCGTCGGGTGCCATCTGTGTTCCAGTGGAAATGGGCAATGAACAGGCCTTCGGGCAAGCACATATTGCGGAATAGGCCCAACATGAACAGCACGATTGCCGTACTGATCAGCCCATTTCCCCAGGCAGCCAGATTCGTGGCCGCCCCGCCCATGCCGCTTAGTAGCCATCCCGCAAAGCCGACGGCCAGCGGCACTGGTATTGCCAACGTCACTGTCACTAACAGCGCGGCCAAGGTGACATTAAAGCGATCATCACGGCGGCCAACGGGTTTGGCAAGCTGTCCGATAGTGGCGGGCAAGCGGCCGCGAAACACAAATAGTGCACCAAGCGCCGCAACGACGAATAGAACGAGAAAGGGTCGGCGCATGACAGCAGCGCCCAGGCCGCGCCCTACCCGCGCCGCATTGTCGGGCGCGAATAGCCAGTTTGCACCGTACGTAAGGTCATTCAGCCAAGTCGCATCGACAGGTGTCGCGCTCGGGAGCCAGAGTAAGCGCTTATTCAGCATGCGCCGCAGCTGTGCCGTGCTCTGTTGCAGCTCGGACTCAAGTGCATTGACCTGCATTAAGGCATCGATTCGCTGGCGTTGCAGGGCCTGCAGGTCGAGCAACGCCTCACGCCGACTCTCAATCAGCGGCAACATGGCGCTCGAGTGGTCAGTCGGCCCAAGCTTGGCGTCCACGAGTTCCTGCTGCGCGGCGAGCGCGCTATCGCCGAGCGGGCGCAACTTTTGTTCTGTCTCGAATCGAGCCAGACGAAGTTCTGTTAGCTCATCGTTCCGAGAGAGTACGGCGCGCTCTAACGCCGCCACAGCGGGCAGCGATTTCTGCAAGCCACGCAACAATTTGCCTTGTTCATCCCCGAGACGGCCAATCGAGAATATTTGTTCTGCATTGTCGCGCGCTTCAGCCACTTGCCGCAATCGCACACGCATCGCGTCCTGATCCACTCGTGCCGCCGTCAGACTGTTAGTAATTGCGGTCAGAGAATCGACGATCGTTAAGGTCGCAGCGGCATAATCACGCAGAGCTGCTGGCTGTCCCACTAATTCGCGGACTGCTGCTTGCGCTGCACTGACTTTCTGCCGTGCAGAATTCTCGCGCAGTTGTTGAACGCGCTGCTCCGATGTCGAGATAGCTGCTTCAATCTGTCGCAACTGACGCGCGGCTAAATCAAGTTGCGCGGAGGTGATCGCCTCACGTGTCGGCAGGCTCAACAACTCCTGTTCGATCATGGCGATGCGTCCGTTGAGGTCTTGGCGGACTGCATCGTCACGGATTCGACTCACTTCGAGCTGCAGGGCCGAAGTACTTGCAGACATGGTTATTTGGGGTAGGTCCAACTCCTGCCGTAGTCCCGCGAGCTCCAGTCGAGCTTCTGCTGGTCGCAGCACCATGGTACGCAGTTGTTCCGAGAATGTCTGACTGCGACCGCGAAGCGTCGCGGCGGACGCATGCATCGACGCCAACTGCAGTTGCAACTGTACCGGATCGTCGAGCTCCGCACCGATTGCCATCATGCGCAGCGGTGCGTCTGATTCCGCGCTTAGGCGGGTGATCGTTGTCGGTGCGTTTTCCAGTTCCTGAATGTAACGATCAACCGCCAATCGTGCTGCAGCCGCACTTTCCAGGCGTGCAAGCGCCGCTCGCAGTTGATCAACTGCCAGACTGCGTTCACTGGCGGAGATATCTGAGCGCGATTCGAGCAGTGCGATTTGTGACTGCAGCATCTCGACGTCGTCTGTTTTCGGCGCCTCCACAACAATCGCTGGCGCTTGCGCCGCAATATGCGCGAGCGGCGCCATTAGCAAGACTACCAACAACCCTATCGTCGTTAAACTCATGGACCACCAGCTCGATCCGAGCAAGCATATTAGGAATGGCAGCTTTGCGCGGAATGGCATGTCGCCGACGGTAGGGGTAATCACCCAGCCGTAGGCACTGAATCGCGCCATTTGATCAGCGCGTTGAGCAAGGCTACCGCAAAAGCAGCTGCGAAAGCACCACCCACCGTCAGAACGATGCGTGTAAAGACTGCATAGCCAGCATCCTGCGTCGAGAGCGCACCGGCGATCAGCGCCAATGCGACTGACAACGCGTATTGGTAAACGTTACTGGGATGTGGGGCGCTCAACATACGACTGCCAAGCCACATTCCACCAAGGAAAATCATCCCGAGCAATATCGGTAGATGTGGCGACAGCGTGAACAAGCCGAGTATCGGGAGCGCCACGGCGGCACCGTAGAACGTTGCACGCACTCGTTGGTGGGCCTCGAAGAACACGGCGCGGCGAGTCGGAAACACCAGCACCATCGCCGCAATCCCGGCACGAGCTCAGCACGAGCTCACTCTGCCCGCCACACGTTCCTGTGCAGCAGGTGATCAGTGATCTTGTATGGGGTGTCAGATCAGCCGCGCCTGAACTGGCGGTGCCCGTGCGCCGAGTGGCCGCTCGGCTTGCTGCGATACCAGCGCGGTCTACTCCAGATGCGCCAGAATCTTCGCGATGATTTCCGGCTCTTCGACGCTGGCGATCACCTTGAGCTTCTCGCCGCGGCGGGCAAGTCGATTACAATTTTGACGCGAGGTCCTCAATCGGTCGCTTCATCCGCTCGCTGCGCATCGTCGCTTCTGCCATGGCTCCTTTGCGGGTCGTGAAGATGCCTATCGAAATGCCCGTCTGCGGCTTGCCCGTATACTTTGAGTACGACCGCCAAAGCGGGATGAATGGTCGTCACGCCCACTTCCGGCCTTTTTACCGATACGTGGTTGAGGAGGATGGCCTCGACTTCATCGAAATCACCCTTGACTCTCTGCACCACGAAGCCCGCCAGGCGCTCGTCATACGGAAGCTCGCGCCGTGCCAGATCGAGTGTCAGCTGGTCGCGCCCGAGACCGACGATGAAACCGATGACGACGAATAGCGCCATCACCAAGCGAGCTGCCAGCAGCATGGCAAACACGAAACTGCCGCCGAGGATGAGGGTGCACATCGCCGCGAAGAACAGCATCACCGTCGGCTGATGCCGGTAGACGATCGCGCGCGGCGATTGCGACACTTTCTTCATGACGGCTTAGCACTGCTGAAAAGACTCGCACTTGTCTGTAGCGGCTCGGATGGCCACTCACTCGGGGATGCCCGGAGCCTTGGCTTTCGTGTTCTATCGTCATGCAGCGCCGCCGAGCGACATGGTCTGACGGGCAATCTGACGGTAAAACGAGAGGAAGCCTTGCAAGAATTCCCGTCGCTGCAGCCACTTAGGCAGCTCGGAAACAATTTAGTGGGAGTGAGGGTGCGCCCGTTCATGGTGCGCCAAAGTCGCAAGATATTCAGCGTCCCGATTCCCTGAAGAAACAGGCAATTCTTGAACGGCAGTCTAGTTCCTGTCAGCTTGACTCACTTATGGTGACTGAACCCGAATCCCGTAAACCTCCTACATTTCGGGTCGCCGTGACTTGTCTGTGTTCGGCGGGCTAGCACCCATCGCCGGTATCGACAGCGATCTTCCCAAAGAATCAAATCGTAGGGGAATTGCTGAGCAGATTAGGGCTGCCGGCATGGCCGAAGCAAGCCGGGGGCGCGTGAGACTCAGGATGCCGGTCTGGCGCGCTTCGGCAGAACAGGTCGTCTGTAAAATACTATCCGTTCGGAACCAGGTTACTCTCAAAGCGATAGTCGGCAAGTGATGCCGGCGATAACAAATAGTGAAGGGATAACAAGATGAAAAAAGTAGTTAGCAGAGTAGTTTCCGCCGTGGCGTTTGGTCTACTGTCAGCAATGACGGCCGGGAGTACATTCGCGGACGATTGGCCGCTTGTCGGTGGTGACTACTGGCAGGTCACTGGGATCCACATCAAGGATGGCGGCAACTGGCAGTATGCGAAGTGGCTGGCCAGCGAATGGAAAAAGAACGAGGAATTCACCAAATCGAAAGGCTGGACTAAGGACTACATGATCCTTTCTAATGTCCATCCTCGCGAAGGCGAAGCTAACATCTACTTGATTCGCGTATTTGAAAGCATCCCATCGGGCCCGGAACGCGAAAAGCGGGCGAAGGAATATGAGGCTTGGGCAGCGAAAAGCAATGAAGCGATGGAAGCCGAGAGCGGCAATCGGGCAGAGTTTCGAACAGCGGTAAACGACTTACTGCTGCAGCGGCTAACTTTCCGCAAGTAGCCGTCTTCCGTCATAATCACCGCCGGTTGCTTGCAATCGGCGGTGATGCATTGAGATGGAAATCAAATAGGGAGGGCGGTTGGGATAACGTCGTCCGGCCATTGTTCGTCGCTCGGCAACGGGCATGCGGCGTTAAGCGTACGCAGCGATGCATTGAGTTGCTCGCTGTAAATGACCGGGTGCTCCCCGTTGATGTTGCAATGGCGACCCAGGCCTAACGATATTGTGCTGCGGTATCTTCAGCCTTCGGCGCGCGACGGCGATGCGGCGGCCAAGCTTGCATCACGTTGCGCGATCCAATCCGCGTAGCCCTTGCTAACCCCTTACAGCTCGTCAGCGATCCCCATAGCCCGTTTGATGTCGTCGGCTTGCGTCCGCTTGACACCGCCACACAGAATCACAATGACCGTCGAACCGCGTTGAATGAAATAAACGCCCTGGGACTGTCAGTAATCGATGCGCATCTAGTTGTCGCCCGAGCCCACTGGCTCCACCCCTCCGGGGTTGCTGAGCGAAAGGCGGTCAATGCGTGCCGCGATGCACGCCCTAGCTTGACCATCCCGCAGACCTGCACGCATTACATCGAACGCGGCGGATTTGAGAGTTTCGTGCACTTGAGTCGTGTAAACCACGGCTTACGCAATCGTGGGCCGATGCGCGCACCCTCTGAGCCCATCTCGTCGCGCAGCGAGATATCGAAATCAATCGTTGACTAACGCGATCAAGCGATACCGAGTGACGGTAATTCTGACGATAGGAATGCGGCTGCTGAACACAAAAGCGTGGTTTGTCAGGGACTTACCGGAGCCGGTCATGTCTACCGTCGCGTTTATCGAACCCGATTCGAAATATCTCATCGGGCCGCAGCGCTCTTGCGTTGTACGATGGCGCATACCTTGCCCAGGAGCTTCTTGAGAAAGGCAGCTATCGATGCGACGAATAGGACCTTTAGCTTGCGTTGCACTGTTTGTTCTCGCGGCTTGTCAGCCCAATGAGCAATCAGCCGCCCCTATCCCCGCAGTTGTAGAGCAGAAAGCGGCGGCGCTGGAGAAAAACGCTGCGGCGGGCAGGGAACAGTCGGACCCGAGCCGTTCTGAGCTCATTGGCGAGCGCGAAGTGCAGGTTGTCGATCCGGCCGGCACGGAACAGTTAGACGACGCGATTACTTGTCTGGCCCGCACGATTTACTGGGAGGCTCGCGGCGAGAAGGCGGCGAGCATGGAAGCGGTGGCCAGTGTCGTTATGAACCGGTTGGGCAACAAGGAATTTCCAGATAATGTTTGCGCCGTCGTCAGGCAAGGAAATGAGCAGGGAGCCTGCCAGTTTTCATGGTGGTGCGATGGGCGTTCGGATCGAGCGCAAGACGATGAATCCTATGCGACGGCTAAAGAGATCGCCCGTAAAGCGCTTAACCTGCAGCTGAGGATCGAACGGACGGCGCTTTGTATTTCCATCATCGGAATGTTAGTCCTGGTTGGTCGAAGAAGTTCAGGGAGACCAAAGAGATAGGTGACTTCATCTTCTACACACCGTAGCCGTTGAGCAATACGACAAGTCCATGCGTTTCTTGCAGGACCGCCCAGCCGCCGACTAAAGGGATCAACTGGCGCCGACCACCAGGCGCGGGGCAGTCTGTGAAGACTCTTGACTAAACCAGGACGGATGGCCGAGTGGCGTCGATCCTGCGCTTGAAGTCAGCGGCGATTCTCGCCCAACGCTTGGGTTCGGCCATGAACGCGAAGATGCTGCCTTGCGAGAATTCCAGGTACTCAAAGTCGGGCCGCATCTTCGCCACGCGCTTGTCAATCGGGTGAAGCGAGTCAGCGGTATCGGAGAGAATCAGCCCCGGGCCCTTGAGTGCCATCAGGTCAGGCTGCATGTCGTAATGAAACACGGCCCAGTGTGCGAGGTTGGGGCCGCTGACATAGCCGATGATGGTCATCCATGTCCGCGCCTCTAGAATTGCCGGTTGATCCGGCGGCGTACGCGGTTGGAACGATCCGCTCAGGTGCGATCCGTCGGCGACCGGAATGCGCGGTTCGGGATGCAGCGACGGGTGGTCGCTGGCCTCCGCGGTCGTTAGTTGCGGCACGCCGTGCAGCAGGATGGCGGTGACGCGCTCGGGATGATCGGCGGCGAAAGATGCACCAATTGCCGCGCCGGTGTGATGGCCGGCGATCAGTACTTTGGCCACCTTGAGATCGTCCAGTACGTAGACAAGCGTCTCGCCGTAGTCCTTGATTGAGGGTTGTCGCTGCGGTGGATCCGACAAACCATATCCCGGCGTATCGATTGCGATCGAGCGTATGCCCATTTCCGCCAAGGCGTTCTGTACATCGGCGAACTGCAGCATCGACATTGGCGACTGATGCAGCAGGACAATCGGTTGGTGATCCTCGCGCGGTCCAAGATCGCGGTAGTGAACCTGGCCCATCGGCGTAGGCGCATAGCCTTTGCCGCCCGCCAATACGCCAAAACCGCGCCAGTCGTCGGCTGAGGTGCCGCGCAGCGGCGCGTCGGCCTGCACTGTCGAGACTAGCGTTGCCGCGGCGGGGACGTCACTAACAAGTGTTCCGATTGTCATTTGCGGTCGGCACCATATTGGCTTGGCAAGATACGCCAGCGTTAGATCAGTATCGTAACAACCGTTTTGAGCCGGCGAGGGGCCATTGAGCAAGGCGCTTGCCATCTGTTCCATGATCGGCGTAGTTCTACCGCCCGCGGCCCTTCAAGCACCGCATGAACCGCAGCTCCAGTTCGTCATGTACCGCCGTCTCCGCGGCACTTAGGCCCAGCCATTCGATCCGCATGGCTTCCCACACCCGATCATCGGCTTGCCGCGCCTGACCGAGGCCCTGGCGCAGCAACTGCATTTCCTGATCGCGGCGCAGGCTGGCATCTTCCGGCGGTGTTGCGCCGCCGCTCAGGATCTCGGCGTGGATGCAGAGCGTGCGCAGGGCCTGTTCGCGGGCGGCATCGTCGGTCTTGGTAAACTCCCCTGAATCCGCACGAGCGAGTGACTGCCGCAGCGCCTGCAGAAGGCCTTTGTTAGGCCAGCGCGGGACGCTGGCGATGAAGGTCTCGGCCGCGTTCTTCAAATCTTCCGGTCGGCTTCGCCCTGGATGACCGCGCGCTGGTAGGCGCGCACGTGCCGCGCGGCGGCGAGGGCGTTGGTCTCAGCGACTTCGGCATCGCGCTGCGCGAGTCCGGCGATTTGCGACTCATACTGGGACATCGCACGCTGGTAGCGTTCGTGCAGATTGCGTACGTCGTTGCGCGGCAGCTCGCCCAGCGCATTGAACGCATCCTGCCACTCGCGCAGTCTGGCTTCGCCGGTAGGTCGATCGGCCGGTCCTTCTTGGCACTCTTGTTCAATCTGTTCACACAAGGCATCAGCCGCAGTCTTCGCCTGCTCACGCGTCGCGGATGCTTGCGCAAACTCCTGCTGGCGACGTTCATATACGGCGTCGCACAGCGCGCGAAACTCCTCCCACATGGTCTGGGACTGCCCATGAGGAACGGGGCCAGTCGTCTTCCATTGCGCCTGTAGACGTTTCACTGCATCGATTGCCTGGGAGAGGTCCGCGGTTGTCGTTAGCTGCTGCGCACGCGTGATCAGCGCCTGCTTGGCAGTCGTATTGACTGCGTACCAGGCGGTGACCTTGGCACGCAGCCGCTCCAACGCGCTGAAGAATTCCGCATCGAGTGGACGGCTGGCGTCGCGATCGACGGGCGCGTGGCTGCGCCATTCTCGCGGTGCTTCGCGCAGCACGCGCATGATCAGCGGATGATCGGGCTGCTCCGCATCAAGGCCGACCTCAAACGCAAGCACGCGTTCGAGTACCTGCTTGCGGGCATCGAGGTTGGTGCGGCGGATCGCAGCTTGCTCGGCGAAGTAGACCTGGCAGGGTTGGAACGCAGCCGTGAACGCTCGCTCGAATCGTTCTGCGTCGGCATCGGCTCCGACCGCGAGGCCCTTGTTGATCGTGCGCCATTCCTGGCGGAGCGCGCGGATGTGTTCTACCAGCGTCTCCGGCGCCTCGTCCACTCCCACCAGCGCTTCCATCTCCTCGATCAACTCGATGCGCTTGGGCGCGGCGACATAGTCCTTCCACTGCCGCAGTTCGTTCAGGCGCGTGTCGAGCTGTTCGAGGCTGCGCGCGAGGTGTGGCGGCAACGCCGGCGCGTTTGCCAATGCAGCTTCGATGGATTGGCGGAACCTTGCAGCCTTGCGCGTATCGCCACGGCCCAGGGCTGCGCCGCTGAGTCTGGATCAAACTGCCATCTCCGGCCTGGATCTGCGCGTCGGCGGCCTGCTTTTCGGTAAACGCCTGCGTTTCGGCCTGGGCCTCCGCCTCGCGGGCTAGATCCGCCGCAGCCTGTTCGCGCGCATCGGCAGCGGCTTGTGCGTCGGCCGCCTGTTGCTGCGCCAGTAGTTCGGCCTCGAGTGCGCGTGCCCGGGCTTGTTCGGCGGCACGTTCCGCGGCGACGCGCGCAAGCTCGCGCTCATGTGCCGCGATGACTTCCTGGCCGCGAACGATGGCCTGCTGGCCGCGCTGGCGAATCGCGGCATCAAACTTGGCGGGCAGGGCCTGCCAGCGCACGGTGTAGGACGACAGCGTCGGCGCGTACAGTGCGTCATGCGGTCTTGCGGCGTGCTTTTCGATTGAGGCGCATAGCGCCTCGGCATCGCTATTGGCCTGCGCCAGGTTGCGCTGCTCGGCGAGCAGCGCGTCGTGGCGCTGCTTGATCAGCTTGTACGCAGCCTTGTCGCGGCCGCGCAGGCGCGGCAGCAGTTCCTGCCATAACGCCGGATCCTCAATCGCGCCTGCCCGCCGCCTGCCGCAGGCGGGTGGTCTGACCCTCCACGGCGAGCCGCATGAGTTCAGCCGATTCCACTGCGCCAGATTCGATCGCGCGCAACAGCTGTTGCTGTTCCTCAGGGTCGACCACTGGCGGTGCGAGCTTTGCCGCCATGGGAGGAGGTTCGACAGCGACAGCAGCGACCGGCGGCGTAGGCTGGGTGCGGAACAGGCGAGAGAGCAGTTTCATTGCGGAAAATGATACAGGAACAATGTCGCTGTACCGATTGCGAAATCAGTTTGGCGCGCCGCACCGGCGCCGATGCGCAGCGAGCCGCCACGAGGAAGCTGGACCGTTTCGAAGTCTAGTGGCACTGAAAATCTGGGTCAGGTCATGATCTGGCGCAGTTGGAGCGATGGACCCGGAATGGCCTGCTGCTAGATTGACTGGCGTTTCGTAATTTTTCTTGACGCGGCGGCGTTGCACTGCTTTGAGGAGTTTCCGACGGAGTTCGAAGGTATAGTGAGTAGTGCGACTCAAGGTTGATGAGCGTTGGTAGTTGAGCAACAAGCTCGCGCCAATCGTTTTGGAAGGAGCTCCGCTTCGGCGATTGAAATTCTTGCTTGAATGGACGGGTATCATGCGAATCAGAAGAGGATTGATTGTTCAGGCTGCGTTGCCCGTCTTGCTGCTGATGGTCGCAGCGCCGTTGCTGGCACAGGATGACGTGACGCTGGCAGGCGTCAAGGGTCTGCGTTTGCTCGATGCTGGTAGTTTCGTCGTCTCTGGCAGGCCCGGGACAGCGCGCGAGGAGACGTTCAAGTTCCTGCAGCGCGCCGATGGGGCTTCACGTTGCTGTCCGCCACTACGATGGCCGACGGTTCGGTGCGCGTGCAGGCTCGTTACGACTACGACGCTAACTGGAAGGGTGTCTCGGGCGTGGGCCTGGGCCTCTACGGTGATGAGCCCGTCCGGGTCGACATGCGGGCCAAGCCTGGCGCGGTCGACATCCGCGTTCGCGGCGCCACGACAGCCATCGACAAGACCATCGCATGTCCGGACGGTTGCTTCATGGATATGGCGCCGAGCGGCAGCCCGATGTTCGTAATGACTCGGCTCTATGACCGCGCGAAAGGCGGAGTGCAGACGTTTCAGTGGGCGGCGCAGGATCTGCCGCGACCGTTCACCAGTCCTGACAAGCAGCGTGCCGAGCTGCGCCTGCGCCGTGAATTGTCGGTGGAGCGACTCGACGGTTCTTCGCTGACCATTCGCGAGCACGAGATGATCGAACGCGTGCCGACGCCGGATGGTGGGCTGTTCGTGATGGAATTCGATCTGTGGACCGACGCTGCGGAGCGGCCGATGGGCTATCGGATCAACACGATTATGGGCAAGCCGCCTGCAGCGCCGGTTGTCGCCTTTCGTCGTGGCTACGAGGATGTTGCGCGACAGCTGCAACAATGACCGGCATTCCTCGGCTGTTGACCTGAACCGCCGATGTTTGAGCAGTTCCCTCTAGAGCTTGGAGAAAACGCTGGCAGCCATCGCATTGTCGTAGGCTTCGTCGATCGTCCGCACGCTCAGCGATGCCTTCGCGCACTAAGTGAACGGCAGCTCATTGTTACTACTCACGCGCCTCGAGAAACGCAATCGCGTCCCGCACGGTAGCCTCCGGCTGCTCTAGCATCGGCATGTGACCGGCCCCGGGATACTGCACCAACCGCACTGATGTTCCCGTAAACATTGCAGCAACGCTCTCGCCGACCTCGGGAGGCAAAATCACGACATCCGCTCCCCATTGCAGCAGGATGGGCCGGCGCTGGCGGCCGTATAACTCCTGACGTCGAGCGTGTCCCAGAACGCATACTGGGCACGGGTGAAGGCCTCTGCAGCGGCAGCAGCACCCTCGCGATTGTTGAGCTTCCAGTAGCGGTCGATCAGGGCGTCATCGATGATCGCATCGTTGGCCAAGATCTCGTGAAGTACGGCCGCAAAAAAGCGGCGCGACTGCACGGGTGCCAGCGGCTTCTGTTCCTCCATGGCGGCTACCAACTCGCTGCTGACGGCGCGTGGTGGTGGCCGACCGCCCTCGAGCGTGGACACCACGACCCGGTCGATCCGCTCGGGATGCTCGATGGCATAAGAGACGGCGATTACGGCACCGTTCGAAGTGCCGCCGATATGGAAGTGTTCCAGCCCCAGCTCGTCGGCGAGCTTATCCACGAGTTCGACCGCGCGCGCAGATCCGGTCTTGCCGGAAGGATCAAAGCCGGAAAGTCCAGTGGGCGGATAATCCATCCTGATGACGCGAAACCTCCGAGCCAGCGCTGGCATCCACGGGTCCCACATGTGCAGGCTGCCGAGCCGACCGTTGATCAGCAGGAGTGGCGGACCGGCGCCTTCATCGCGCACGTGAATAGGAACTCCATCGATCGCCAAAAAGCGCGACGGTGGCTGCGCAAACTCCTGCCGCAACTCGGCGTCCGAAAACAGTCGCGGCCGGGTGGCCGCAGGCGCCGCATCCACTCGGTCCAGCAGCGCGGCCGGGCCTCGCTGCGCACCCGCTGGCGGTGTTACTGCCAGCGCCCAGACTGCGACGAGAACCGTCAGGACGGGGGAGGACTTGGACACAAACGGATTTGGAGGATTCATACTGCGCAATGCTCCCATATCGTCCGCAAGCATTGGTAGCCTCGCTGGCATTTCAGCCAAGCGTGGCATGCACCCGCTACTAGTTCCGATTCTTGTTTGCACTGCTGACCCGAGTCGAGCAGCGACCACGCCGTGGCACGATTTCTGCGCAATAATCTGGGCACCATTGTTCGAAGGAGTCAGCGCGTGTACATCAATTTCTGGTATCCAGTTGCACTCAGCTCTGAAGTCACCGCGGAGAAACCGCTGCGGGTGAAGCTGCTCTGCCTGCCGTTCGTCGCGTTCCGCGACGCTGCGGGCCAGGCGCACGTGCTCACCGACACCTGCGTGCACCGCGGCGGGTCGCTCGGTCTCGGCAAGATCCACGGCAACGCGGTCGCCTGCCCCTACCATGGTTGGCAGTTCGGCGGCGATGGCCGCTGCGTGAAGATCCCGTCGCTGGCTGCCGAACCAAAGCTGCCGGCGCGCGCCAAGGTCGACAGCTACCCGGTGCAGGAGAAGTACGGCATCGTGTTCGCGTTCCTTGGCGACTTGCCTGAGGAGGAGCGCCCGCCGCTGTACGACATCGAAGAATTCGGTACGCCAGAGTGGAAGGCGCAGACTTTCGTGCTCGACCTGAACGCCTATTACGAACGCTCGATCGAGAACGGCCTCGACCCGATCCACAATGAGTTCGTGCACCAGGCCCAGGGCCAGCCGTCGCTGTCGCCGGAGCAGCAGCGGGTGCCGCTGCCGATCGAGCAGATCCCGTGGGGTAGCAAGCACTACATGACATTCGGCGGCAGCAAGGATGAGAACACGGCACTGTCTAGTGTCAAGACCGGGCCGCGGGTCGGCGCGGCGGGCTCCTGGCATCAGGGCCCGAACCAGCTCGTCACCTACATCGATCTGACGGCGACCAACTCCTTCCACCAGTACATGTTCGAGGCGCCCATCGACGAGGCGCATACCAAGGTGTACCTTGTTAGCATGCGCAACTGGCTGCTGCAGGACATGCACGATGCGCGCATGGCGGAAGTCACGATGCGCGTCGTCAACGAGGACATGGTGGTGGTGCAGAACCTCAACCCGGTCCGCACGCCTGACAGCAACACGAAGGAACTGCTGGTCCCCGGCGACACGGCGATCGCGGCCTACCGCGAGTGGCTGAAGAAGTGGGATGCCAAGGGCTGGAAGATTGACGTCAAGGCGCTGAACGCGCGGCTTGGCGACTACGCCATCACGATCCCAAGCCCGGCGCGGCGCACCTCGGACAACTGGGTGACGGAAACCGTACCGCTAGTGCCCGGCGCATGACCGAAATCGCCAGCTTAGTGTTGCTGGTAGGCGTTGCACTGCAGGCTGCCGGGCAGTCCACGAACCCAGCCACTGATCCCTCTGTCCCGCCGCTCGAGACCATTGTTGTTAGCGCTCCGGAGCCGCGCTATGTCGCGCCGACGTTGCGCGATCGGATCGGCCGTATTTGGGCGCCCGTGTACCTGAATGACAAAGGGCCGTTTCGCCTGGTCCTCGATACAGGCGCGACGCACTCGGCGGTGATCCCGCGCGTGGCGGACCTGCTCGGCGCCGACGCGCGCACCAATCGCACGGTGCGGGTGCGCGGTGTCTCCGGCACGGCGGTCGTGCCGGTGCTGCGGGTCCAAAAAATGGACATCGGCGACCTCGTGCTGGAACCCGCGATGCTGCCCGTCGTCGCTGATGTCTTCGGTGGCGCCGATGGCGTGCTGGGGAACGAGGGGATGCGCGACAAGCGCATCGTCATCGACTTCAAGCGCGATTCGATTTCGGTCAAGCGTTCCAAGCGCGAGCGGCCCGGACCCGAGTTTCGCACGCTGCCGACGAAAATCCTGCGCAACTACCTGCTCGCGTTCGACATGACCATCGGCCGAGTCAAGACGACCGCGATTCTCGATACCGGCGCGCCGCAGTCGCTGGGCAATATGGCGCTGCTCGAAGCTCTCAAGCGCCATCCCGAGGATCTGCCGAAAGCCGAAGTGGTCGGTGTGACGCTCGACGTTGAGTATGCCGACCGCGTCGCGATGCCGACCATTTACATGGACGAAATCATCGTCCGCGGCGCGCACATGAGCTTCGGCGATGTGCACATCTTCAAGCACTGGAACTTGACCCGCGAGCCCGCGATTCTGTTAGGCATGGACATTATCGGCGTCGTCGAGCAGTTGATCATCGACTATCGAACCCGGGAGTTGCATATCAAGGTGCCTCGATAGCGCTGCGGCCAATACGATGTTTGCGGCGTCGCCGCGACCCGCGCCGCCGGCGAGACCTCTAACCAAACGGGATCGTCAGACCATCGAGTTTGATTGGTAGCTGACGCACGCGCTAGCCCGTCGCCGCAAATATTGCGTTCGCCAGAGCTGGCGCGGCGGCGGGTACGCCCGTTTCGCCAATACCTCCCGGCGGTAGATCGCTCACGATGCGATGCAGGTCGATCTCTGGCATCGCGTTGATTCTGAGCGCCGGGTAATCGTGGAAATTGCTTTGCTTGATTGAGCCGCGCTCGATGTCAAGACCGGCTAGCGCGCCGCTGCTGCCGAAAACGATCGCCCCCTCGATTTGCGCATCGACCGTGCTGGGATCGATGATCTTGCCGCAGTCGTAGGCGCAGTTCACGCGACGCAGATGCACTTCGTTGCGAGTTTTCTCGACCTCGGCGACCTGCGCGCAAATCGAACCGAAGCCGACACTGATCACGATGCCTCGTCCTCGCCCGGCTGTGAGATTGTTGCCCCAACCGGCCATCTTCGCGGCCAGATCAAGGACTGCAAGGACGCGCGGTTGCTGGGCTAACAGCATGCGTCGGAATTGGTAGGGATGTTTACCGGCACAATGCGCTAACTCATCGACGAAACTCTCGGCGAAGAAGCCTTTGTCGGCCTTCAGCTTGACGGTGTTCGGCACCGGAATTGTACTGGCGACTTCGGCTAGTTCGCCGAACGACAGCGAGCGTTTGCTGGCGGCGTGAAGGACGCACCCCGCAGCAGCGCTGCATGTTTCCGCTGGGACATCCCAACGCTTAGCCGCTGCGCCGATCAGCATATCGCGCACGGTTGCGCCAGCCTGCCGCAATGGTTGGTAGTAAGAGATGACAGAGTGATTGCCACCTATCTTCTGCCGCTTGCGGATTGGGCTGACAAACGCAGCGTCAGCACAAGGATTCTGGACGGTGACATGCGGGCATTCTAGTTCGAGCTCTTCGGCAATCAGGCGTGCCAGCGAATCGAACACACCCTGACCGATCTCTGTCTGGGGGCAGACGATCGTAACGGCGCCAGTCGGCGCAATGCCAACATACGCGGTAAGCCGCACAGGTTTTGCTTTGAGTATGTTAGTCGGTAGTAGGGTCGACTGCGCGGCGGCTGTGCCAACACTCGGCGACATGCACGCATGCAGTCAGCCAGAGTCCGGCAGATCCGAGGCCAAACCGCTGCAGCACGCGATGACGCTCCGGATCATCTAGCGCGATGCTGGCGTGCAGTCGTCAGGATTTTGCTCGGCCATGCTGGCGGGCTCATTGGGGAAGCTGCAATCGAGTACGATCCGCTGCGTAATACTCGCGCAACCGACTCTTGTGGGTTTATTCTACTCAATCCCAACCAGAAGTCGGTAGAGCGTCATCTATCGGCAAGGATTTAGCGCGATGCAGCAAAATGTCGGACTTCACTTCACGACGGCGATCGTGTCGACAACGGCGATTCTGATGATGGTCAGTTTGCCATCGGCGTGGGCGGTTCAGCCCACGCATGAGCACGCCGAGCATTCAGCACTGGTGCTCAATGAAGGACGAAAGTGGGCTACAGACTTGCCGTTACGCACGGGCATGGAGCGGATTCGTGCGCTGATCGCGGCTCCGCCGGCTCTGGGCCTTGCCGCAAACATTCGGGGGCAAGTCGATTTCTTGATACTCAACTGCGAGCTGGCACCGCAAGCTGACGCGGCTTTGCACGTGTTGCTTGCAGACATACTCGAGGCGGCAGCAGTGCTGCAAGAGGACGCTGCGTCAGCCCCTGGTCGCGCGCGTATTTCGCAGTCGTTGATGCGATACGGCGAGTACTTCGACCATCCGGGTTGGTATGTCGACGAGATGCGCGGGCCCGCTGATATTGCCAACCGGTTTCAAGTCGAGCTTGCGGAGAAATTACAGACGGCAATGAAGAGCGGTGGTCCAGTTCAAGCAGTTACGGTTTGCAAAGATGCAGCGCCAGCAATCGCGAGTCGATTGTCACGTGAGAGCGGCTGGCAGGTTAAGCGGGTTGGAACACGTGTGCGCAATTCGTTGACCGGCCTGCCAGACGACTGGGAGCAATTGCAGTTAGCCGATTTTGCCGAACGCCTCAGCGCTGGGGAGCCCGCTAACGAGATCGCGGAATTTAACGCGACCGTTGGACCACGCGGGAGGACGGAGCGCTATATGAAAGCGATCGTCATGGGTCCGCAGTGTTTGGCGTGTCATGGTCCGCGTGCTACGCAGGCGCCCGCGTTGCGCGCCGCACTCGACCGTGAGTATCCACATGATGCCGCGACCGGCTATGCGGCTGGCGAGCTGCGCGGTGCGTTCTCTCTGCAGCGAATAGTGTTGTCGAGCGCTTCTACCGCGCGAGCAGGCGTAGAGCGCTAGTTACGCCGTCTGAAGAACCTCAGCACCAGCCAACCAAAAATCGCAAGAGCAGCGAAGTAGCCCGCTCTGTAGAGTACGGAGTCCTTTGGCTGCTGCTGAAACTCTGGCGACAACTCGCCCTGACCCACAGTGATGCGCAACGCCAACGGCAGCATGCCCGTTGCACGCTCGACCGAAATTTGCAGCGGCTCAGCAGATTTGCCCGGTGGGGGCAGGCGAGTGACAACGCGCCCACCTAGAACGCCCTCCTTGTCCGCGCTCGCCGACTCGTAGGCGGCGTACAGATCTGTGCCCATCAGGCGTTTGAGTTCCTCAGGCTCCCGGTGGCCAACCAACTGCTCCAGGCGCTGCGCGACCGTGCCGACCGATGCGTTGGACTCCATATCGCCTGCGCGAAGAGTGACGTAAAGCGCGGTCAGCGGCGTCATCACGCGTTCGAATGACTGTTCGATACTCAGCTCAGCCGCGTCATCGTTGTCTGGCGAGAGTGCCACGAGCTCGTAAACGACCCAGACGTCTTGATCGGCCGCAAATCCGCGAGGCAGGGTCAATGACAGGCGCGAGGTGTGCTCGGGAGCAAGCGGAGCAAGGAGCGTACTGCTGGTCAGCGAGCCTGCCAGGGTCGTGACACTGAACCCCAGGAGCAAGGCAGCGGCAGCGGCCGATTGCCGCAACGAATGGGAAATAGTCCTCGAACCGCTCATGGCTGTGACTGGGAAAGGGACGAGCGGCACTTGCTCAGCCTAGTGTCGTGGTGATGTCGCGCGTCAATTGCACTGTTCGCCAACTGTTTCGTGTCACTTTGCCGAGCGCCTGCGCGAAAACGATAGTGTAGTGCAGTTGAGAGCCTATCTTGGCCTCCGACGCAGTCATGTCGGGGAGTCATCAAGCGTTCTATTCCATCTCACTCTTGAGATAGTCGGCAGCGTCGTAGCGTGCTCGGTCGCTCGACATGCGGACGTTAGCTACAACGGCGTTGAGCACTGTGACTACCGTCACGATATCAGCGCCAGTCGGGGACTAGCTCATCTCGCGTACTCACCTGCCTGGGAGAATCGCGATGAAATACAGTTTAGGCTTGCTCGCGGCCTCGCTCGTGGCCTTGCTATCCACCGCTGCCTTCGCCGACCGGTCGGATACGAATAGTGATCGATGCGGCGCACGTACTTCCATTACTGTCACGATCGATGCGCTGACCTGCACCACGACAGCGGGTGCCAGCAGCTTCAATGCTAACGCCTGGTCTTGGGGTGCTAACAATACCGCTACGAGTGGCAGCGGTGCGGGTGGCAGCGGTAGGGAGGCGCTTGCCGACCTCTCCGTGACCAAAGCGCTCGATGCGTGTAGCCCGGCCTTGTTTCGAGCGGTTGCAACAGGTCTTCACTTCCGTACACTGACACTGAGGCAGCAAGACGCGAGTGGCAACGTGCTGGCCCGCGCAGTCTGAGCCTATGCCTCCCGCTGGCGATCCGTGCGCCGGGTCGCCAGCGGGCCGCGTCTCAGGGAGGATCGCTAACCTTTACTAACAGCTTGCCGAGATTCTTGCCACTGAACAATCGATCCAGCGCTGCAGGCGCAATCTCCAGACCGTGCACGATATCGGTCTCGAACTTGATCTTGCCGGCAGCCAGCCAGTCGGCCATCGCGCGCATGCCCGCAGGGAAGCGGTCGAGGTAGTCGAGGACGATGAAGCCCTTTAGCAATGTCCGTCGCATCAACAGATTGCCGAAGTTGAACGGTCCGGGCACTGGCTTGGTGGCGTTGTAGACCGAAATCAGCCCACACAGTGGCATGCGCGAGAAATCATTCAGTCGCGCAATCACCGAATCCATAACGGGCCCGCCGACGTTTTCGAAGTTGATGTCGATGCCCGCGGGACAATGACGATCGAGTGCCGCGCCAACGTCCTCCGACTTATAGTCGATCGCGGCGTCGAAACCGGCGACGTCGGTCAACCAGCGACACTTGTCCGTCGAGCCGGCAATTCCTACCACCCGGCAGCCGTGGATCTTGGCGATCTGACCGACCATCGAGCCGACGGCGCCGGCGGCGGCGGACACAACGACAGTCTCACCTGCCTTCGGTTGGCCAATATCCAGCAATCCGAAGTAGGCCGTCATGCCGGTCACGCCAAGCGGACCCATGAAGGCTGTTAGCGGGACGCCGGGCAGCTTGGGCAGCACAGCTAACTTTTCGCCTGGCAGATCATTGTACAGCGCCCAAGTTGCCAGGCCGGTGTTGACGACTGCGCCCGGCGCGATGCCAATGAACCGGCTTTCTTCGACCACACCCACACCGCCGCCGCGCATGCCTGCGCCAATGGCGACCGGCGGCATGTAGCCCTTCGCATCGCTCATCCAGATGCGGTTGGTAGGGTCGAGCGAGAGATAAACGGTGCGCACGCGCACCATTCCGTCCGCCAGCTCTGGCAGCTCGCTGGTAACGAGTTCCAGATCGCCACTCGCCAGCGCGCCGGAGGGGCGCTTGCGTAGGATCCAAGTCTGGTTGCTTATCATGCCGATATCCTACCGCTATCGCGTGGGGATGTATCGGCCACGATAGTTGCCGGCGGTTATAGGTTCAACTCAAAATATTCTTCTTTAGAATTCTTGCCACGTCGTGATCGCAGATTCTTGCAATTACCTAGCGGAACTCTCGGCTTTTCTCATGCTTCTTAGCGAACGTTCCGACGGGTCATGGCACCGGGGCGATTGCAGATCTGCCCAGATAGACCCGAGGCCAATGCAGTGATCTACGAGCTTCAAGGCGCGGACGCATATGCGCCGCATTTGCATGCTTACCATCGTAGTGGTGTTTCAGCTGCTCAATTTTCCCAGGGATCCAGGATTCTCAGATCGCCCGGCGGTGCGCGCCCGGCGCGAATCGCTTGCGCAACCGCGTCAAGCGCAAGCAGGCCGTCCGGATCCATGCTGAAGTCCGGATGATCTGCGGCCAGTTGTACGCGGATGCGCCGGGCCTCGGCGATATGCGATAGCGCAGCTGTCCGCTGTCCAGCGGACACTTCACAGCGACCCAGTACCGCCAATGCGTTGGCAAGAGACACTCTCATCCGTGCGTTGTCTGGGTCGCGTTTCACCAGCTCACGCCAGCCATCCGCGGCGTGTGTTGCCGCATCGCGGGCCTCACTGACTTGGCCCAGCGCCGCCAGTGCCTGTGCGCTGTGCAAATAACTCTCCGCCTCGTCATCTTGTGCGCGGGCATCCGTGGGATCACTCAGTGTAAGTCGTGTGCGCAACGCCAGCGCGCGCTGGTGCGCGGCCAGTGCTTCGCGGTGTTCACCCAACATGAAGGCGACAGCGCCCACTCGCGAAAGATCGGTCCCGAGATCGCGCTGCAGCTCGAGACTCGTTGGATCGCGCAGTAGCAGCGCTTCATCCGCGCTGAGTGATGCGGCATGGTGGCGACGCGCCTCCGGCCAATCGCGGCTCATCGCCGCGGCATCTCCGAGCCGTTGTTCAATTACGCCGACCTGCCGTTCCATCACGCTTGAGTTCGCATACCTTGCCTGTCCGTCGCGCACCGCATCGAGCGCGCGCTGGTATTGGCGGGTGGCTCCCGCGAAGTTCCCAAGTTCCCAGGTCGCATCACCCGCCGCCACTTGCACCCGGGCAAGTTGCAACCACCAGTCCGCACTGCGCAGATTGGTCCGGATACTCTGCAGCACAGTTTCGGCTTGCCGCTGCGTGTTCAGTGCAGCGCCTGATTCACCGCGCGCGGCGAGCACCGACCCCAGGTTGCTGAGCACGCGCGCTTCGGCCACCCGGGATGTCACCGTGCCCGCGCGACGATGCAGATCGAGCGCGTGATTCAGGCTAACAAGTGCGTTGCCGCTGCGCCCCTGGCTTGGCCAGGAGGGCATCCCCTGTACTTCGGCGATTCGTTCATAGGCGGCCGCCAGTTCCTCCAGCAACTCCGGTTCGCGACCGGAGTCGCGCGCCATGTCATCGAGGTAGCGCAGCGCGTTCTCGACCAGTAACTGCCTTACGGCGAGCGTCCCAGAGATATTCGCCAGCGTGTCGTTGAGGTCGAATAGCACGACGTTGGCAATGCGCCGCACATCCGCGAACCTGCGTTCTGCACGCTGGCGCTCTTGTTCGGCAATGCTGGCCTGACGCAGGCTGAAGAGTGTGGCGCTCACCAGGCCAAGGCTGGCCAGTACTACCGCAGCGCTGGCGACGCGCTGCCGCAGCAGCAGCTTCCTGAATCGATACGCTAGTGATCGCGCGTGCGCCTCGATGGGCCGCCCCGTCAACAGGCGTTCGATGTCGGCGTCCAAGGCGGCCACCGTCGGGTAGCGTTCGCGCAGATCCGGTGCCAGCGCCTTGTGAACCAGGCGCTCAATGTCGCCGCGCAGCCGACCGGACAAAACGCCGGGCGGGGTGTTGTCGCTCGCAGCCGCGCGCAAGGCGACCGGCCGCGCCGATTCGATTGCCGCCGCGAATGCCTCGGGCGAAGTACTTGTGTACAGGTGCGGGCGCCGACCGGTCAGTAGCACGAACAACAGCACACCGAGCGAATACACGTCGGAGGCGGTCGACAGCGGCTCGCCGCGCAACTGCTCCGGGCTCGACCACTCCGGCGTCAACGGGCGCGCGAAGCCAACCAGGGTCATGTCCGTCTGCTGCATGTCCGGCGCTAGTAGCTTGGCGATGCCGAAATCGAGCAGCTTGGGCACACCGCGCGCGTCGACCAGAACATTTGCGGTCTTGATGTCGCGGTGCAGAATCAATCGCTGATGCGCTACTCGCACGGCGCCACAAACCTGGCGCAGCAGCGTGAGTCGCTGTTCGATGGTCATCGCCTGGGCATCGCAGTAGCGATCAATCGGCTCGCCGGCTACGTACTCCAGCACTAGGTAGGGAGCCCCGTCGGCCGTGGTGCCTGCATCCAGCAGTCGCGCTACGTTGGGATGATCGAGCGATGCCAGGATCCGTCGCTCGCTGTCGAAACGCCGTCGCAGATCCTCGGAGGCGAGCTCCGAGCGGATCAGCTTCACGGCCACTGTCTGCGCGAATGAACCATCGTCGCGTTCGGCGCGATACACCGTGCCCATGCCACCGCGTCCGAGTTCTTCTTTGATGAGCCAGGGGCCGATGCGCACGGGTGGCGCGATGGCCGTCACAGCGATCGGCGCAACACGCGTCCACGCAGGTGCCTCGAGAAATTCGCTGGCCGCGGTGGCGAGCAACCGCCGCAGTTCTGCGGCGCGTTGCGGCGCCTCCATTTCCAGGTGCGCCAGCGTAGCGGCGCGTGTCGCCTCGGACTGCTCCAGCAGCTCCAGAAATTCGCGCTTGAGATCGAGCCAGTTGGAGTGGGCAGTTACGATGGCGACAGTTCCTGCTTGAGCCACGCCTTGGCGGCGGCCCACTCACGCTTGACCGTGATAACCGACACGCCGAGTACCGCGGCCGTTTCTTCATGCGACAGCCCGCCAAAAAAGCGCAGCACCACGACGCGCGCCGCGCGTGCATCCACTTGTTCCAGAGCATCGATTGCGGCATCGACCGCAGTGATCTCGGCAAGGCCGGCGTCGCTTTCCAATGCATCCGGGTCGATGAGCGTGACGATGGCTGCGCCGCCACCGCGCTTCAATGCCGCGCGACTGCGCGCGTATTCGGTCAGTATCCGGCGCATCACGAATGCAGCAACTGCGAGAAAGTGTCCGCGAGTTTCAAACTGCACCTGGCGTTGACCGGCGAGTTCGATAAAGGCCTCATTGACCAGCGCTGTGGTTTGCAGCGTATGCCCATCCCGCTCCTTTCTGAGCTCGCGATTGGCTAGTCGGCTGAGCGTGGGATACAGCAGCGGAAACAGACTGTCGAATGCGCCGCGATCACCCGCGCCCCACTGCGCGAGCAACCGCGTGATCTCAGGAGGTGAGAGGGGTTTGCTGGACACGTTTTGGCTTGCACTTGTGGATCGCAGGAGCGCGCATCAAGCGTACACCTACCTTCTGCTATCTCCTAACGTGCAGTTGATTCGGCATTCGTATCATGTTTGAACTTTCTTTTTTTTCTAACAATTTCAACGTGACGGCCTGTTTTTTGACGCGTATGTTCAGTGCGAGACCACCACGAACGTACGGGAGAAACATCATGAAACGTCACTCGTCGATCAGCCTCGCGCTGCTGCTCGCTTCGCTGCACGTGACCTCGATGGCCGGCGCGCTCACGCCCGTCGTGTGTATAGCGCTGCCAAGGGCGCAGCTCGGCCAAGGTAACAATTCCCAGATCGACGTCAGCGAGCCGGTCCGCACGGCGCTCGGTCAATATATGGCGGGGCCATCGGTGCAGTTAGTGCGGCTCGACGCGCGCATCGCGATGCAGATCGAGGCCGAGGCGGCCGAAAAGAACTGCAGCTATGTACTGGAAACCACGCTGACGCAGAAAAAGAAGTCCGCTGCCGGGAGCGTATTCCGCAAACTTGCACCACTCGCCGGTGCATTGCCCATGCTGGGCGGTATGTCCGGCAGCATGGGCAGCATGGGTGGCATGGTCGCTGCGCAGGCGGCCTCGGTGGCGGTAAACGTCGCCGCGCAGGACGCCCAGCAGGATTACATGGCGGCGATGACCGGCGCGCAGCAGTCGAACGTGAAAAAAGGCGACACGCTGACGGTCGAGTATCTGTTGTCAAAAGTCGGCGGCGCCAGCAGTCCGGTGAAGAAATCGCTGGAGGCCAAGGCTACGCAGGACGGCGAAGACGTGATTGGGCCAATGCTCGAGCAGATCGCGACCGCAGTGCTAACCATCGCGCTGGCGCAATAGTTTATGCGTGGCATCCACGTTGTCGCGGCCTGCTTCGTTGCCGCCAATTGCTGGGCGCAGGGCACGCCCACCGACTTCTCGCGCCTGCAAATCGTCGCGCCTGCGCCCGAACGTGCCGGCGATCAGGCGCTTAGCTGCGCTGAGATCTCGCGCGAAATCGGGCAGATCATGCAGAAGCGCAATGTGTCGGGTGCGGCCGCAGCGTCCAAAGAGAAAGTCTGTCGTTCTGCGCAAGTCTTGTCGCAGCAGGTCGCCGAGCAACAGCAGTTGCAGCAGGCTCAGTTGCCGGCGCTGATCGCCGCGAACCGCGCGCCGCCACCTGTGGCAAACGCCATTCACGCCAAGGCCAATGCCGAAAAACTTGCCCTGGAAACGCGTCAGCAGCCGGGCCGGCAGCAGGCACGCGCTGACCAGGTCTCGGGGGCTGGGGACATGCTTGGCGCGTTCAATGATCCACGGCTGATGCGTTTGGCTCTGCTGGCGGAGGAACACCAGTGCGCCGAGACAATGCCGCAACCACCGCCAGAACAAACTGCCGCAGACGCCTGTGATTCGGTCCCCGCGTCGGCGGTGCAAGTTGCGCCGGGCAACCCGCAGGGCGGCGCTACCGACCCCTTCGTGCATCGGGGCACTGTGCCGCCGCTGCCCGTAAGGTCGGATCCGTTCGCGTCCCATTGATATGAAGATCTTGCTGAGCGTCGCGCTGCTCTTGATGTCTGCGGTAGCAGGCGCACAAACGCCGCCATGGCAGGTGGTGCTCACTCCGACACTTAACCCGCTGCCGGTGGGCATGTGTGGCGCGGTCCATCTCACGCTGAAGGATCCGGTGACCCAGGACGTCCCGCGCAATCCGCAGGGATATCGCATCACCATGGCTGACTTTGACATGTCGGTCAGCGGTGGCACTGCGGCCGCTGGCCGACACATCGACGCATCTCACTACGAAGCCTGCGGTTGCCAGGGAGGCGCGGGAGGGACCGCAACCGTCACCGCGCGATACCCCGCGCAATCGCTGCCCGCTGCGTCGCGCGCGCCGGGCGTTTCCATTCAGCAATCGGCCACCTTCACGCTGGACCCGCCGAAAGGCACGGTGAATCCGCCGCCCTGCCTCGCACTGGCGGCAAATCCTTCGCCACCGGCCATGACCGTGGTACCGATTCAGGGCGTGAGCACACCGGCGCCTAGGCAGATGCCGCAGCCGGTCGCGACAGGCTCGGTGCAGCCGGCAGCTCCCGCAATCGGCACTGCAGTACCGATGAGCAATCCGCCCGTATCGGTTGCGGTCGCCTCGGCGCCCGCAGGGGCACCGATGCCCGCGATGCCTGCAACCGCCCCGGTGACGCCGGTGAATCCGACCGGCTTTACCGCCTCGCAGGGACTGCCAGGCGAAGTCCTGCTCGGCTGGAATCCGGTTCCCGAAGCGGAGTACTACGCGGTGTTTGGCCCCGGGCTCGAGCCGGGCGGACAACGCGTGAATCAGGGTGGCGGAGGTTTCTACGCCCAAGGTACTAACAAGGTGATGGTGCCGGCATTCAATGTGCCAGGCGGTTTGCAGGAATGGGCGGTTGCGAGCTACTACCCTAACAATGTGACGACGCCGGGATCCGAGTTCTCGCGAGTCAGTCTGGACGTGACCGGGGTGGCGACGGCAACCGCGCCGCCCGCGACCTCCGCGCCCACGCCGGCATCGACCCCTACGGATCCCGCAACGTCACCGCCACCCCCGGCGGCAAAGACGGCCGACAAGTACATGGTGACGATCACGGGTTTGCGCGCCTATCAGGCATCGGCGGACGACATGCTGTCGCGCGATGGCGTGGGTGATGAGGTTTATGCCGCCGCTTATGTGCGCAGCTACGACCGGCACACCGGGCAACTCGCCGCGGTGGAGACGCACATCAGCGCTGTGCATGGTGACGTGAATAAGTTTGGCGCGCAGCGGCTGCAGGCTGGCACGAGAAGCGCGACCGGCGGCATCCGCGACGGCGACATGATTCCCGACGGCGGATTCATCGCGATGCGAAGTGTGCCGGCGCAGGCCAGCACTTTCCCCATGCGGATTTTTGAAGGAACGCTGGTCGATGGCGGCACTGCGCTGCTGATCTCGCCGAGTCTGTGGGAGCAGGACGGGGCCAACGGATACTTCGTCCAGTGGCAGCAGAACCAGGCCATGCTCAATTCGGCGCTGTTCACGAAGCAGGGCGTGCACGACGAGATCGCGCAGAAGACTTTCCTGCCGTTGAAGTTCGGCATGTCGGGCAACGACTCCAATGCAGGCGGTACGTCGCTCGCACACAGCATCACGGATACGATGATCATGTTGGGCGGCGGCGGCGTCCCGATCGTCGGCCTCCTGTCGCAAAGTGGCGATCGCCCGCTCGGCTTGCAGGAGAACGGGCGCGATCAGACGGCGCTGCCCAACCATGTCATTGTGCTGACGCGCGAGATCATCGAAGCGGCGCTGGCGCGGCCCGCGCTGGGTCCGATTCCGTCACCGGTGGCCAACGGCCCGAGTGGCGGTCTGTTCGGCACGCCCCCCATTGCGCGAGTGGGCGTCATTGCCCCGAAGCCCGGCGTCATGGTGCTGCAGTTCGAGGACCGGAACATCAGCGGCACGCTCGCGTTTCCGGAGCGGCCGGCTATCTACCAGATGTTCATTCAAGTGGAGCGAATTCCCTGATCGCCAAAATTGCAGCCACGCGAGTGCACGTTGATCCGGCCGATACCCGCTCTCTGCAGTTGACCCGGCGGATTCAGACGGTCGTTGCACCACTCGGAGCGCACGGGGAGCATCCTATCGCCTTTCCGGGAGTTCACTATGGGTCATGGATCTGGTCCTGCGGATCGACTAACGCCTGAAGAGCGAGGGCGTCTACAGGCCCTCATCCGTTCTGGACATACGCACTCAGAAGCGGCTGTGGTCATTGGCTGTTCGTCGAAGTCCGTGCAACGGCTGCTTGCTCGATCTGGCGGCCTGAAGTCGAGGAGTAAGCCTCGCTCTGCGCTTCGGTTGTCGACCGCTGAGCGCGAAGAGATATCCAGAGGCATGCAAGCAGGGCTGTCCTGTCGATCGATCGCTTGTCGCCGAACAACTTTGAGAGGAGACTAACAGTCAGCGACGAGAGCAGGATTTAGACAACTACCCGTCCACGAAAGTGGGTGAGCTCCACTAAAGCCATCTCGCCGACGCGAGGTGGCCAGATGGGCGGTGGAAGAACGAGGATTGAGCATCCGGCTCGCCTGTGAGGCCTTTGGCTTGAGCCAGAGCGGCTACCGATACGAGCCGAAGCTGGATGCCGAGAACACGAAGATCGCTGACTGGCTGGTGCGTCTGACGGACAACCATCGCAACTGGGGTTTTGGGCTGTGCTTCTTGTTCCTGCGCAACGTCAGGGGCTATGGCTGGAACCACCAGCGGGTGTTCCGGATTTACTGCCAGCTGGAGCTGAACCTGCGGATCAAGCCCAAGAAGCGCATGGCGCGGACAACCCGCGATTCTACGCTGTGACAACGTACTAAGAACGAAAGCAAACCATTTCTCCGACAACAGACATCCCGTACGCGATCCACAAGGGCTTCGCGTCGCTCACTGGCCGCCTGAGCGGCAGTTACCTGGCGGTCTTCCGCAATCAAGAGATCCTTGGCTGACCATAATGAACACAAGGTCCACCTTCGGTCGGTGGCCTTCATCGCACCTAAAACAGCATAAGGTCCCAGCGGAAGGTCCTAGCATTATCTACGAGGTCCCGAAGGCCTCGACGGCCCGTGTGAGAGGGATCGATCCGCTGGGCAAACTGAGCTCGAAGCGCGGCCTGTATAGGCTCTGCTTTTTAACTACTGCATAAACCACCCTGGCCATCTTGGCCGTGACCGCGGTGCGTGCTTTACGTTTGAGATCGGCGTCATCCGGAGCCTGGGCGACATAGCGCAGGTACTTATCACGGAAGGAGTTCTCCTTCATGCGGACAGCGCTGATCGCGGCCATCCACAGAGCGCAGCGAATGCGGGCGTTGCCGCGTGTACTGAGCTGTTCACGCGACCTTGAGGCGCCAGACTGACTCTTGCACAGGTCCAAGCCGCAAAACTTGAGAAATTGCCGATGGTGAGAGAAGCGCCTGACATCGCCAGCCTCTGCGAGGATGACCAGAGCGATTATAGGCCCCACGCCAGGCAGCGACTTGAGTTGCTGGTAATCAGCCCGAGACTGCAACAGCGCATCGGCCTGTGCTTCCAGCTCGTTGCGAGTTTTGCACAGCTGCAGGTAGCGCTCGAGCTGCATCCGGAATGTTGCCACCGCAGGTGAATCTTCGCGAATAGGCAACGCAATGCTATAGCTGGCCAGGTTGTAAATCTCTTCGATCTTCGCCTGCTTATGGACTCTTCGGCCCATCAGCGGACCAGCGATCTCGCCAAACGCGTCTAAAGACAGTGCCGTTGCGGTCTGTGGAGTGGGAAAGCGCAGCAATAGACGGATGAACCACTCGTTACGTTGCGGCAACCAGAACCTTTCAATCTCTGGCCAATAGAGTGTCAGGTAGTGAGTGATCAGGACGTGCTGAAGTCGAGTTCGAGCACGCGCAATGTGGTGATACGTTTTGGAAAGCTCCTGCAGATCATGAGTGCGCATCAGCACAGGGTCGCAGTAACGCATGCGTCATGCCGTGCTTGAGCAATCGCATGATCACTGCCGCATCCTTCTGATCGTTCTTTGTCCCATGAGTTGAAGATTGCCTCCCGCATGCGAGCTCCTGCCACAGAGGAGACCAAGACCACATCGAATCCCTCAGATACCAATCGATAGCCCAACGTACGGTGGTAATCAGCTGTGGGCTCAAAGGCGATGCGACAAGGACTGGAGCTGGCTCGCAAAAAGGCGACCAGGCGATCATAGTCCTCGAGACTGTGGACGAAGCGAAAGCGCTGCTGACGGCCGTCCTCATGTTCCGCAAGCGCTACGTTAAAGCCCTTTGCAATATCAATGCCGACCCAAGTTCTGGGCGCGTTAGGATCTGTGTTGCTAGTCATCGTCGGTGTCCTCCTCAAGGTCGTCGAACAACCTTAGGATGCTGTCGCCGGCGATGACTGGCTACCGTTCCGTATGTACTACGGCCCAGAATGTATCAGTGCAGCGCTGCAGGCATGGGCAACCCGACGCAGCATCCGGATCGAGTATATCCAGCCGGGCAAGCCGCAGCAGAATGCATACGTAGAGCGGTTCAACCGGACGGTGCGCTACGAGTGGTTAGCACAGTATCTGTTCGACAATCTGGCTGAAGTGCAGCGGTTCGCCACGCGCTGGCTGTGGGCATACCATCACGAACGTCCCAACATGGCCTTGGGCGGATTTACACTGATACAGCGGCTGGCCATGGCCGCGTAGTCCCACTTCTCAGCCCTACGGAAAATGGGAGGATTACCCATACATCTTCTGTTTTCCCGGGACCCAACCTTCTAGGGCTGGCTCGAGCACCGCAATGGCTTCCTGTTATATAGAGCTTCGCCTCATTCATGGAAACGAACATCTGATACCGCCGCAGCGCTCGCATCGGCAAACGACTCAGTCTTGGCGGTCCCTGCCGACCCGATCTTGCCGTAGCGCACCGTACGCGACGTGTCTTCGACAACAACTTCCCAAAACTTATTCGAACTCGCGTCGGTGTATTCCAGTCGTGTCATTCAAATGCTCCATGCTCATGCAGGTAGGTTTTCCTTGGCCTGAATCGCAGAGTAACCTGTGGGCGATGTTGCAGGTATGACCAGCACCAGCGACAATCGTAGGCTAGGCCTCAATCTGGAAGTGGCTCGCTAATATTGAGGGTCTCGTCTCACTACTGGCCAATTGAGTACTTCTACGGATACTCTCGATTGGCACAGGAATGGCAGGGTGATCCAAATGAACATAACCGAACGTGTCGATCGGGTGATGACCGAAGCCGTACTTTCAGTCGACGTAGAAGAACCCGCCGGCAACGTCCTGCGCCTGTTCGCGGGCTATCCGATTCACCATCTTCCGGTATTGAGCGAGCAAAGTAGTCGGCATGCTCAGCTCCGCAGACATGATGAAGCTAAATGCCTTTCTGCCGAAGACTGGCATGCCGCCAGACGAATACCTGGATCAGCACTTGAGTGTGAGAACCCTGATGGGGAAGTCCGTCACGACGATTCGGCCGCACCAGTCGCTGATCGAGGCGGCTCAATTGATGGCAAGTCATGGGTTTCATGCGCTGCCGGTCGTCGATGGGCACGGTCGCCTGCTCGGGATCATTACTACCACCGACATCATGCATGCCGCGCTGAACCAGACCCCGCGATCCGACGTTGCCGCGACGACAGCCGTCGCGGTCCAACCGCGCGACACCAGGCTCACCGCAGCCGCATTCGACCAAGCGATCGCGTGCGCAAAGACCGCCATCGATGCTGATGAGGATCAGCATGGCATTGCAACTGCACTGCTCTATCTGCAACACAGAGTTGTGCTGCTTGAACGCGTTGTGCAAATCGCAGATCGGTACTTGTCTCATGGGCAGGATCAGTCACTGCATGTCACCTTGTTGAAGGCTGTCAGCGAGGCAAAACAAAGCGCGTTGGTTGACTCCCACGACGCACCTGCGCCGTTAGGACTGGTCGGCGACTGAGCGATCACCAGGTCGATCGTGTGACGCGAGTCCGCGCCTCGATTCTTGCCGCTTGATCCGGTGGGGTGTGCCGTCGAAACGAACCGCTCAGGTGCTATCCGTCAGCGCGGAGCCTTTGCCGCCGGCCAATATTCCCCAGCCGCGAAGCGTTGCGTTTGCCGTATGCGGTCGGTCCTATACAGGCTTGGCAGTAAACGCAGCGTCCCCTGACGTGTTCCCGAGAAGATTGAAGTAGAGTCGAGGGAACTCGACTATGGTTGTAGTCGTCTGAGAGAAACCTTAAGCAGATCATTCAGGACGACGAAGTTGTTAGCAACACGTACGGTGCGGGCATTTATGACTTCACAATCAATAGACTACGGCAGTCGATGCAGACTTGGCTCGTGCAGCATGATCACATCTGCCGGCCGCCCGACGTGACGGTGGCACCGCCGCGCGCGAGCTTTCGTGGCAACAAGACCGCGTTGCCAAGCAAGCCGTGTGTGGTTTGCGGATTGGCGATGAGTTGGCGCCGGCGCTGGGCAAAGAACTGGGCCGATGTGAAGTACTGTTCGCAAGCTTGCCGCCGCAAAGGGGTGGGGTGTGACTGAGTTGCGCTCCCTGGTCATCGTGCTGGGCGACCAGCTCGATCTCGATGCGGCGGCGTTCGACGGTTTCGATGTGGCCGTGGATGCGGTATGGATGGCCGAGGTTAACGACGAGTCTACTCATGTTTGGTCGAGCAAGCCGCGCACTGCGATGTTCCTGGCCGCAATGCGCCATTTCGCGCTTGCCTTGAGAGCCGCCGGCCGCCCGCTGCATTACACCGAACTGTCTGCGCGCGCCAGCGGCGGCAGTCTTGATGCCATGTTGCAAGCCGACATCGCGCGCCTGAAGCCGGCCCGCCTCGTGATGACCGCGCCGGGCGATTGGCGCGTGCTGCAGTTGCTCAAGGCGGTGGCCGCGGCTAACCAGTTGCCACTGGATATTCGCGAGGATCGCCACTTCTTCAGCACCGTTCGCGAATTCGCTGCGCATGCGAACGGCCGCAAGTCTTTGCGCATGGAGTACTTTTATCGCGAGCAGCGCAAGCGTCACCGTGTGCTGATGCAGGGCGACATGCCGGTTGGTGACCGATGGAATTTCGACATCGATAACCGCGAGGCTTTCGAAGCTGCCGGCCCGGGCGCCTTGCCGCCCCGCATCCACTTTGAACCTGACACGACAACGCGCAATGTGATCGCAATGGTCAATACCCTTTTCGCCCAACACCCCGGCCGACTGGACAGCTTTTCTTGGCCGGTCACCCGAACGCAGGCGCTGCAATCTTTGCAGGTGTTCATTCAGAAACGGCTGCCGTGGTTCGGACGCTATCAGGATGCGATGTGGCCTAACGACCCGTGGTTGTACCACTCACACCTGTCGGCAGCACTGAACCTGAAGCTGTTGAACCCGCGTGAGGTGGTGGCCGCGGCTGAAGGCGCGTACCACGACGGGCACGCACCATTAGCCAGCGTCGAAGGCTTCATCCGGCAGATCCTGGGCTGGCGTGAGTATGTGCGTGGCGTCTATTGGACGCAGATGCCGGAGTATCTGGAGCGCAATGCACTCGACGCTCAGGAGGACCTCCCCGCGTGGTACTGGACCGGTGACACCGACATGGCCTGCCTGCGCGACGCGTTGGCACAGACACTCGCGCATGGCTACGCTAACCATATCCAGCGTCTGATGGTTACCGGGCTCTATGCGCTGCTGCTGGGCGTACAGCCGAAAAAGGTTCATGCCTGGTACCTTGCGGTGTACGTCGACGCGGTGGAGTGGGTCGAGCTGCCTAACACCCTGGGCATGAGCCAGTACGCGGACGGCGGCGTGATGGGTAGTAAGCCCTACATCGCCACCGGTAAATACATCCAGCGCATGAGCCCGCATTGCGAGGACTGCCGCTATGATCCGGCGCAGCGCAGCGGCGACAACGCTTGTCCTTTCACCACCTTGTACTGGGACTTCTTGATGCGCCATGAAGCGCTGCTGGCCCAGAACCCACGCATGGCGCTGCAGGTGAAGAACTTGGCACGTCTCACCGATTCGCAAAAGCGGGCTGTGCGTGAGCGGGCAGCGGCGGTTCGCCAACACAAGGTGGGGGGGTCACGTATGCGTGAGCTTTTGCTGCTACGGTCGTCGAGGTACCCACCTGGAGATCGAACCAGTGACTGAGCCGGTCATGAATCTCAGCCGCTGACCGTGCTGTACGACGGCGCTTACCCATTGTGCCGACGCGAGATCGGCATCTACCGCGGCCTTCAGCCTAACAAGCCAGTGTGTTTTGCCAGATCTCAACGACCCGCGTGCCCGCTGCCGCCCGGCACCACACGCGAGCAACTGCTGGCGCGCTTTCACGTCCGCGACCAAAACGGCCATCTGCGCAGTGGCGCCCAGGCATTCCTCGCGCTGTGGGCTGCGTTGCCTGGCTGGCGCTGGCTGGCACGGGCCGGAAGCGTGCCGGGCGCGGCCTGGGCGATGGAGCGCGGCTACAGATTATTCCTGCACTTCCGGCCGGAGCTGCAGCGCTGGGCCACTCGTCTTGACCAGTCCGCCGCACACCGGGCTGACCGTCACAACAATGAATCCGATTGAGCTCACCACTTCAACTTGGGAACATAAATCATGAACCTGTTCAACAAGCTTCCCGGCTTTGTCCGATCGGCACCGGGTTGGGAACAACGCATCTGGCGGCGCCTGCCGGCCATCCTGCTGTGGGGCACGCTAGTGCCGCTGGCGTTGGCGGGCGTGAATCACGCGCTGGCGCCGGCTGTGTCCGAGTCTGGTGCCGATGATGGCGCATTGCTGTTGTGGGACTTCATGATGTTCGGTGTCGTTACGTTGCACTGGTCGCTGACGCTGACCGTGGCGCTGGCATGCTTCATCGTCAAGGCGATGAAGGGGCCGGCGTACGTGGCTGACGCCTATCCATTGCCGGTTGACCCCGGCGCATCGAAGATTGCTGCGCCTCTCAGTGCTGATTCGATTTATCCGCGGGCCTGATTCAAGCTGCGCTGTTGACTGTGCCTTCCACCGGTTTGACGCGCTCCGGCGGACAGATGTTTTCCAGTAAGTTACCGAGCGCGGCCGTGCTGAAGGGCTTGGCAAGGTAGTCATCCATGCCAGAAGCCAGGCACCGTTCACGATCGCCCTGCATGGCGTTTGCGGTAAGCGCAACGATCGGCACGCGCCTGACTTCCTGCAGACCCGGCTGTTGTTCGGCCTCCCACTTTCTGATGTGGGCGGTGGTTTCATAGCCGTCCATTTCGGGCATCTGGCAGTCCATCAGGATCACATCGAAGTCGCCGGTCTGCGCGGCCTGCAAGCCCTCTCGACCGCCCGGCGCGATCTGCACCTGGTAGCCCAGTCTGATCAGCATGGCGCGCGCAACGTCCTGGTTGACCGGGTTATCCTCGACCAGCAGTACCTTGTAGCCGCTACTAAGCGTGTTTTTGCCGATGGTATCCTGCGGGAACAGGTCGCGGGGCGCGGCGGTCGCCAGGCCCAGCGCGTGACGCAGAACGGAATAGAGCTGCGCTCGGCGTACCGGCTTAGTCAGGTAGTGGTTGACCCCAGCGGCGCCTGTTGCGCGCGCAATGGAGGAGCGAACCATTGAAGTGAGTAGCACGATCCTTAGGCCGTTCAGTGATGGCGTCTGGTGAATACGTTCGGCCAGGTCGATGCCATCCAGCGTCGGCATCTGCATCTCGACCAATGCGACGTCATAGGGTCGGCTGGTTTCAGCGGCGGATCGCAGCACCTGCAGGGCATCCATGCTGTCGGCGATCGCCGTTGCCTGCAGTCCCCAGCTACGAGCGTATTCTGGCAGTACGGCGCGGTTGATCGGGTTGTCGTCAATGATCAGCAGGCGCTTGCCGAGCAGACCCTCGTCATGCCGCTCCCAGGGGCGCAGTTCATGCGCGGCGGCTTCAGTCAGGTGCAGCGTGACCCAGAATGTGCTGCCCACGCCGGGAACGCTGCGAACAGCCGTCGAACCACCCATCAGTTGCGCGAGTCTGCGCACGATGGCAAGGCCAAGACCCGTGCCACCATAGCGACGTGCCGTGCTGACGTCCTCCTGCGTGAACTCCTCGAAGATGTTCTCGACTCTGTCGTTGGCGATGCCTGCGCCTGTGTCGTGTACTTCGAACAGAATCAGCGGACCGGATTCGTCAGCGTGCCTGTCCACCCGGATGCCGACATGACCATGCTCGGTAAATTTGATGGCGTTGCTCAGCAGGTTGGACAGGATCTGCCGCAGTCGCCCCGCATCGCCGCGAACCCACAGGGGCACGGAGGTCTGAATCTGCGCGGCAATTTCCAATCCCTTGCCCTGCGCACGTTCGGCAAACAGGCCGATCACGTCGTCGACCACATCATGAAGATGGAAGTCTTCGTTCTCCAGCGTGAGACGGTTCGCCTCGATCTTGGAGAAGTCGAGCACGTCGTCGATGATTCCGAGCAGCGATCGACCGGAGCGCAGAACCGTCGCGGCATAACCGCGCTGTTCATCCGACAGCTCGGTTGCTAGCAGTAATTCCGTCATGCCGAGCACGCCGTTCATGGGCGTGCGTATCTCGTGGCTCATGTTGGCAACGAACATCGACTTGGCTCGATTCGCATCCTCAGCCTGGCTGCGCGCCGCTTCAGCGGCGGCGGCACTGCCGAGTTCTGCGTTGATCTGAGTCAGCTCGATACCGCGCTCGGCGAGTCGCGTATCGCGCAACTGCAGTTGTTCGAGCATGTCGTTGAAGCCGGCGATGAGCTGGCCGATCTCGCCTTGCTCCCGATTGTGTACACGTTGCGTAAAGTCCTGCGATTGAGTGACGTGTCGCATCGACACGGCAAGATCAAGTAGGGGTGCCACCAGTCGCCGCTGCAACCGATCGGACAGTCGCACGGCCGCCATGCCGCCCAGCGCGATGACCGCCAGGATTATCAGGCTGGTGAACAAGAGGTTCAGATAGAGCTGCAGCAGGCCGGCACGGACCTAGACGTAGCCGATAGTCTCCTCGCGCAGCGTCACCGGGTAGAGCACTTCGATCGAGTTCAAGTGCAGTTGTCTGCCTGCTGCAAAGTCGCCGCCGCGCGCAAGCGCCTCTGAAATCAGTGCGCCGGCATCAGCTTGGCCCACTACCGCAAGGCTACTGCCGTCAGCAACAATGATGGCTCCCGACAGTATGGATTCTTCGACGCCTAACGCCTCCAGCAGCAGCGTCGCCTGGTTGGAGTCCTGGAATTCGATAGATGCCGTGGCATTGCGTGCCACCATCTGTGCCACCACCGCCACACGATTGACGTTGGCATCGAGGTTGGACTTCACCCGGAAAGCGATCACCACCGCAGCGACGCACAAGAGCGTGCCGGTCAGTACCAGCAGCACGATGCGACGCAAGCGGAGGCGTAACGAGTGGGTGTTGTCGGTTGGCATGGTCTACTCCACCACCGTCGCCAATTGCAGCAGCGGCGCAGAAATCTCTAGCCTGGCGCGGCGCGTGTGCTTCCATCACTGTCACGATCGATGCGCTGACCTGCACCACGGCAGCGGGTGCCAGCAGTTTCAATGCTAACGCCTGGTCTTGGGGCGCCAACAATACCGCTGCGAGCGGCAGCGGTGCAGGTGGTGGCGGCAGGGTCGTGTTTACTGACCTTTCGGTGACCAAAGCGCTCGACGCTTGTAGCCCGGCGTTGTTTCGAGCGGTTTCGACGGGTCTTCGCTTCCGCACGCTGACACTGAGTCAGCAAGACGCAAGCGGCAACGTGCTGGCCCGCGTAGTCTGAGTCTATGCCTCCCGCTGGCGATCCGTGCGCCGGGTCGCCAGCGGGAGGCGTCTCAGGGAGGATCGCTAACCTGTACTAACAGCTTGCCGAGATTCTTGCCACTGAACAATCGATCCAGCGCTGCCGGCGCAATCTCCAGACCGTGCACGATATCGGTCTCGAACTTGATCTTGCCGGCAGCCAGCCAGTCGGCCATCGCGCGCATGCCCGCAGGGAAGCGGTCGAGGTAGTCGAGGACGATGAAGCCCTTTAGCAATGTCCGTCGCATCAACAGATTGCCGAAGTTGAACGGTCCGGGCACTGGCTTGGTGGCGTTGTAGACCGAAATCAGCCCACACAGTGGCATGCGCGAGAAATCATTCAGTCGCGCAATCACCGAATCCATAACGGGCCCGCCGACGTTTTCGAAGTTGATGTCGATGCCCGCGGGACAATGACGATCGAGTGCCGCGCCAACGTCCTCCGACTTATAGTCGATCGCGGCGTCGAAACCGGCGACGTCGGTCAACCAGCGACACTTGTCCGTCGAGCCGGCAATTCCTACCACCCGGCAGCCGTGGATCTTGGCGATCTGACCGACCATCGAGCCGACGAGCGCCGGCGGCGGCGGGACACAACGACAGTCTCACCTGCCTTCGGTTGGCCAATATCCAGCAATCCGAAGTAGGCCGTCATGCCGGTCACGCCAAGCGGACCCATGAAGGCTGTTAGCGGGACGCCGGGCAGCTTGGGCAGCACAGCTAACTTTTCGCCTGGCAGATCATTGTACAGCGCCCAAGTTGCCAGGCCGGTGTTGACGACTGCGCCCGGCGCGATGCCAATGAACCGGCTTTCTTCGACCACACCCACACCGCCGCCGCGCATGCCTGCGCCAATGGCGACCGGCGGCATGTAGCCCTTCGCATCGCTCATCCAGATGCGGTTGGTAGGGTCGAGCGAGAGATAAACGGTGCGCACGCGCACCATTCCGTCCGCCAGCTCTGGCAGCTCGCTGGTAACGAGTTCCAGATCGCCACTCGCCAGCGCGCCGGAGGGGCGCTTGCGTAGGATCCAGGTCTGGTTGCTTGTCATGCCGATATCCTACCGCCAAATAGATCTGGTGACTCCGGCCAGTATGCTGCCGCGCAGCATGCTCGAGCTGCTGAAGTTGGGTCGTCGAAGTCCATTACGACCACGACGAAGCTGCAAGGGGTGCGGCAGAACGCGACTAGCGCCTGCTTGGGGATCGAATACGTCGTCACGCGATAACCCAGCGATACCATAACCCCGATCGCGTACAGACAAGCAGGGCTACCGAAGAAAGCCGATCAGAGTCAGCGCTAGCGCGCACTGGATTCGCCGTTGACGATCCATTGAAGGTCACCCGCATAGCGCCACGCCATGCGGCCGCGCTCATCGAGCGCGAACAGATGCAGCCACTGGTTGTCGAACAGGGCGCGCACGCCGTCGTGGCGGCGGAGTATGTCCGTCATTGCCTCGCGCGGCGCGTCGATGCACACCGACAGGCGCAACGGTTCGTGTGCGTAGCGGTCGCCGTCGTGGACCGATTGCCACGGCAAGCCTGCGCGCAGCAGTCCGCCATTGCCCTCGACGACACCGATGCCGCCGGCGACGTTGTGCAGCAGTTTATTGCCGGCGCCGAAGATTTGTGGCGCGACGGTCGAGCCGTAGTACGGCAGGCTGATCCAGCTCGCTACCACGACCGGTGCCGTCATGATCAGTTCGAGCACGCCAAAGCCGGTGTCTTGCTGCCAGGTGTAGTCGTGGAGGAAAACTTGGCCGTCGAGCCGCTTGCCGACGGTTGTCTGCCGAGGTGCGGCGATGAAAGCCTGGCATCCGGCCAGCGCCCATTCAGGCCGAACTTCCGCCCAGTCGCGGCTGCGTTGCGGAATAGTTCTCTCCCCGGATGCCCGCGGGAGTCGCAGCGCCCGCTCGCTGCGCGTGATCTTGCCGGCGGCCGCAAGCCACACCGTCGCCTGCTCGATGTCTTGCTGATGACTTGGCGAGGGATGGTCAGCACCGTATAGCGTGATGGCGTCAGTTGTCGTGTCGTGCAACGCGCCCAGGAACAACGTTTCGGCGGGAACGTGGATGTTCTGCGACGCCAGCTCGGAGCGGACTTCGGGATTGTTCAGTAGCGCTGCTAACAGTCTCGCGTTGACCTCACCTGAGTAGCCGCCGCAGGCGCCGCAGTGCAGCCCGCTGGCCTGCGGATTGTTGACCACATTGGCGCCATGCCCAACGAGCAATACTAGACGGCCGAAGGCGCGAGTGAGTGACATGGCGCGCAATACTGTCTCGGCCATCCGCGCTCGAGTCGCAAGGTCGAGGCGCGGATCGAAATTCGGCTCAGGATCGATTGGCCCCGGCGGGCGGCGCAAGCCGAGCGCGTCGCCTAACAGCTGGGCTAGGTAGATCGGCCCGGCGGCCTCGACAAATGCAAACGAGGAAACAGCAGCGAGCTTGAACCGGCCCCAGGCGCGCCGGGCCCGCGACTTGAAGCGCACCGCCTGGTCCGTAGTCGAGTCTTCCGGCCTACCCGCTCGGCTTGTTAGTGCGGGGTTGAGCAGAACAGGCAGGCGAAGCTCTGGCACGTCCGAGGCAAAGCGGCGGTGCGAGGTGGTTAGCCCGAAGAACCCCGCGAACCCGACCGTCTGAATGTTGGGGCTGATCGATTCGAGCGCGCGACGAAACACTTCGGAGCGAACATCGATGCGAAACACTGCTTGCAGCGCAGGGCGGGTCTGCTCGACTGCGGGCGCGGGTGCCGCGAGGCGTGTCGCCAGCTGGCGCTGCGCGGCGCGCTCCGATGCCTCTTGCAAAATGGCGTCAATGACCTGGTCTGCGGACGGCTCGACCGGTATGGCGTGCGCGGCCCTCACCGCGTCCCACTGGCTCGCGACAGCCTCGGCATAGCGGCCTAACAGCGCTTCTTCCCAGACCAGGCGGATCGCCAGGAAGTCGATCGTGGTAGCGTCAGACTGATCGGCAAGCTCCGCCTGCCATAGCTGGTATCGCGCGTATTGTGCCCAGCCCCCCCAAGGTCACCAGTAGTTGATGGACATAGGTGTCCATGGCTGCATCGTCGAGGTTGAGCCGAGCCGCAGCGCGAGCGAGCACGTCACAGCCATTTTCGGGGGCCTCGGCAACATGGGCGGCAAAGCCTCCGAGGCCCGCGATTTCCGGCGTCAGGTCGTGAATCGCGACCGCACGCCAGGCGCCGTATGCGTTCTTGCCGCGAGGCGCAGCCCACAGAGCCTGGCCGGCGTCAAAGTATCCCGCAGCCCAACTGCCGAAGCGCTCCGCGATCAAAGCCGGCCAGTCGATGCCCGATACTTCGGCGGCCAGATCCGCGATGGTGGGTAGCGCTCGTGCCTCGGGCGCGCGCAGCAGTGCAGCCGCCTGCCATTGATTGAAGGTGCTTCGAATGAGTTTACCGAGCCGTTGTCAGTGATGAAGCCGACTTTGTGCAGCACCGGGTCGATGTACCAGATGCGACCGTCCGCGCCGGTTGCCAGCGCGGTTGGAAAGGCATTGTTCTCCGGCAGCTCGAACTCGACGCCTTCGCCACCGCCAGCAGGAATCCGGCCGATGCGCCGCGACTTGTTCTAGCTGAACCACACGCGGCCGTCGGTACCGAGCGTGAGTGCATTCAGCTGACCGGTTGCACCGTCGACCGGCACCAGCGCCGTGTTGCTGCGGTTTGCATCAACCCGTATCAACCGGTTGGTATTGTTTGCCGTGTACCACACTCCGCCATCGGGGGCAGTGACCATTGGAGCAGAGCGCTCCGAGCCCGGCACCGCGAACGCCTCGCACAGGTAAGCGCTCGGCTGCTGCGCGCTGAGCGCAGTACTTGCTGCCATTCCAGTCAATGCTGCCAACACGATCCTGATCGTCAAGACGGTCTCCCAAGTGCCAGTGAGGGGTCGGCGAAAGTGTGGCTGGACTGCAGCCCAACGGTCAAGCGCCGCGCATGCAACCAAGCGGAAAACCCTTTGCCACTCAGCGAATTTGTTAGTGGCAACCACGGCTTTTGCGGCCGGCGGGCGACCATCAATGACTGCCCGCAGGTAACGCGCTACACCGCGAACTGGACCTGGGACATCACCATGTATTTGGCGTTCGCCGATTTCGCCGTGATCGTCAATGGTCAGGAGGTGGGTCGCGCAGTTTATGACTCTCTTCGCGGCAGCGCCAACCCTGGCAAGTTCATCAAGGCGGAAACCAAGGTACAAGAGCTAACTGACCAACTGTTTCCAAATCGCGTTTCTATTCAATCAACGGATGCACAATCAACGGAGCAACATCGTCGACGGCTGCAAGCCAGAGAAGTTTTTAGGCCTCAGTCGCGGCGGTTATGGCAATCCGTTCAATGTAACCACTCAGACCGGTAACCCGCTCGCCGCAGATATGGCTAGCGCGCTCGCCACTGCACTGCGCGACGCTGGCCATGACGTCAAAACCACCGTGGTGAAGCCGGCCACTACGGCCGACGGTGCAAGGGCAGGTGTTATAGCGGATAGCGGTGCATCCAAGGCAATTCTGATACGGCTGGTCGAGTGGAAAACCGACACCATGGCCAGAACGGGGTTGGATTTTGATGTCGTTGCAGAGGTGCTCGATGCGAACGGCAACGTGCTGGCAACGAACCGTGTATCCGGCAAAGAAGTCTCCGGCGCCTCCATTCTCAGCGCCGACAAGGACAGTCGAAAGTGGTTTGAGCAGAAGATGACGGATCTACTCAGCAATAGGGAAATTGCCGCACAATTGCGCTGATATATGCCGCAAAGGACGAGCGATGTCGGGCGCTCACCTGCTGGTGCTGACTCGCAAGGCTACCTAGCGCTAGATGTGCAGCTCAACGTGCGTACTCTGCCGATTGCTGAAAGAATTGCCACGCAAGATCCACTGCCTCGGCGTCGCGACACGGTTTGCCGACGATGCGCTTGACCAGCCGACCAGTGCGCTGCGGCGCAAGCTGCGACGGCGCGTAGTGGCCACCACCTTGCATGGTGATAAATGCAACCGGTGCACCGCCAGGCAGCGCTGGAAAATCCTCGCGCTGCATGCGGCAGTCGTCATTCGGCACCAGGTCAGGCAGGTCACTAAGAGCCGGCGTTTGGTTGACGTGATTTGTCTGCAGCCACCAGCGCTTGGTGGCGTCGGCCGATAGAACGGTGCCGCGGTTGCCCGGTGCTATCCGACCGCCAGACCAAGGCATCACCGGATCGGCAGTGCCGTTGACGATCAGCAACGCAGTCGGCCACTCGATCAGCATGCGATAGGTCATCATGCCGCCATTCGATGCACCGGTAATGAACACACGGCGCGCGTCGGCACCGTATTCTCGCAGCGCCCAATCAACAAGCAGAGTCAGAAATGTCACATCGTCGGCGACTTGATCGCCGGCAGCGCTATCGCTGCGGCCATCGTTCCAGTTCTGTCGATTGCCGGCGGTGTTGCCGCCCTTCGCGCTCGTGCCATTGGGCACGACCAGTATGAATCCTTGTGCTTTCGCTGCCTGCGACCAGGCCGATAGAGCATGGCTGTCGAGCACTTTGTGCATGCTTTGCGTGCCGCCATGCAGCAGCAGTACAACGGGCGCACCAGGTGGCAACGATTCGGGCTTCACGACAATGAACCAGCGTTTGACGCCGGCGACGGAGATAGACTGCAGCGTCAATTTCAAGACAGGGGTCGCTGCCAGCACGAAGGTGGCACTAGCAAGCGTCAGCGCAATTGCAGCTATCCATTGGCCGCAGCGGGCACGGGCGCGCTTAAACTGCTGTTGTCTGCTGAGCATATGGCTACCAACGTCGTGTATCAGCGGAGGTTGACAGGCACGCTGTGCAGTCAGGCGTGACGCAGATCGCAGTTGGTGCCCATTGCGCAGACGGTGCGCCTCGCGCCACTTGCGCGAGCGTGCTTAGAAGCTCTGTCGCTTGCGTACCCGCACACGGTAGCCGTCGGCCGCGCTTTGAAATACTGTGCGGTCCATGGTCAAGAAGCTCAGCAGTCGTCCGCGACGCCGCCAACAAGCCCAGCTGGCAGCGATCGAACCGCGCTGGGAGCGGGACCGCCTCGGCAAGGAGAGCGCTCTGCTGGATGCTTTCGATGCGCTGTTGCAGGAGCGTGGTGCGCATCGCGTCACCGTCAACGGTGTGGTGCGGCGGGCGCGGGTCGGCAAGTCGTTGTTGTACAGCTATTTTGGCGGACTCGAAGGACTGGCGGCTGCGTGGGCCGAGCGCAGCGAACTGCTGCCCAGCGATGCCGATCTGCTTGGTGGTGATCCTGCCGAGTACGCAAGGCTGAGCACCCGCGAGCAATTGACGCGCAACTACCAGCGCTACGCACGTTCGCTGCGTGCGCGCCCCAGAACACTTGAATTGCTGGGCGGCGAGTTGCTGCAGGAGACCGCAGTGACCCGTGCGCTGGACCGCGTGAGGATGGCCCATGGTCGCAGCCTCGTCCGGCTGTTCAGTCGACCCGAGGAATATGACCGCGAGGAGATTGTCGCGCTGCAGCCCTTGCTGTACGCGGCCGTCTGCTACCTGGCGTTGCGCTCCCGTACCGCGCCGCGCTATTTCGGGCTGCGCCTCGACCGCGAGGCGGACTGGCGCCGTGTCGAGGCCATGTTGGAGATCGTCATCGGGCGCGTCGTCGGCGGGTCGGCCGCCGCGCCGCGCCGCAAACGGACCCGTCGCGCCAAGAGTTAGCCCAGAACCAGAAACACAACTATTGGACCGCCCGGTCAGTTACGCTAATCTCGGCATCGAGACACCGGGGTAAGCATGGGTCAAGTCATCATCGTCACTGGCAGCACCCGCGGCATCGGCCTCGGCTTGGCCCGGGCGTTTGCGGCGCGCGGCTGCCATGTCGTGGTCAACGGTCGTACCCAGGCGGCAGTCGATGCTGCGCTCGCTGCGGTTGGTGGCGGCACGCACCGCGGTGTAGCGGGGGACGTCGCCTCGCTCGTCGATGTCAACCTGCTCGGCACCATGGCCTGCTGTCAGGTCGCGATCGCCGGCATGCTTCGCCAGGGCGGCGGTCACGTCTACAACTTCGATGGCTTTGGCAGCGACGGCATGGTGCGTCCCGGCCTAACAACCTACGGCTCCACCAAGCGCGCGCTGCGCTATTTCACGCGCTCGCTCGCGCGTGAGTACCAAGACAGCGTCGTGCGTATCAGCACGCTCAGCCCTGGCATCGTCGCCACAGACATGCTGAGCACCGAAACTGAAGGTCTGACACCCGAGCAACTCAAGAAGACCCGCCGGATCTACAACATCCTCGGCGACCGGGTTGACACCGTGGCGCCCTGGCTTGCTGACCAAGTCCTCGGCAACAGCCGGCACGGCGCGCGCATCGCATGGCTGACGCCTTGGAAAGCTGCATCCAGATTCGCCACGGCGCGCTTGCGCCCGCGCAATATTGTTGGGGATGAGCAAACGTGACAAATCGAATCACACCGCTTGCCGTAGCCGCATTGTTACTCGTGCTCGCCGGATGCGCCAAGCCCACCACCCCGCAAGTCCAGGGGCCGCTGGCAATCGACATCCCGGAGTACTGCACGGTGTGCATCGAAGTACTGCGCTGTGAGAGCCCGAGTCGGCAGGTCGCCTACTTGCTGCACGAGCAGGGGGCTTGGGCGCAGATCGCAACGATCTGGAACTACTTCGCAGAGTTCTTCCGCCCAAAGACCGAAGACTTTCGCAAGCTCACGATTTACGATCTCGCCCCTGATGCCTCGCGCGCGGTCGCGTCGCGCGCGAGCCTCGAGGCTCGGCTCGACGTCTGGAACCGCCGCGTCGAACTCCCGGATGCTATCGTTGATCAGAAGACTGGTGCCTGGCTGACTTCCGATGGCGTCAACCAGGGCCAATGTACCCATCTGCCGCGAGGTCCCGACCGGCAGTTCATCGCCACCTTGCAGGAGACGACATCTTGACAGCTACCACCTCGGATCAGAATGCAACCGCCAAGCGGGGGTTCGCGGGCAAGCTCGGGCGTGGCGCCGTACTCGGGTTGCGCTACTTCTACGGCCTGTTCTACCTGTTTGCGTTTGTCAACAAGGTGCAGCAGGGGTATGGCTGGACGGACTACCCGAAGCAGGTGTTCTTGAAGCAGCTCGCGCAGATCGACCAAAACGGTGTGATGGCGGCCTATCTGACCGGCTTTCTGATTCCTAACTACCGCCTCGTCGGCATTGTTGTGATGCTGGTGTGGGCGGGCGTTGCGGTCGGGTTGCTGCTCGGTCTGTGTACGCGCTGGGCGGGGGTGCTCGCGCTGTTCGCCACGGTAAACATCGGCTTGGGTGGCTTCTACGACGCCTCGCTGATCGTGCTCGGGCTGATCGCGCTGCTGTTCATCGTGCTGCCGACCGGGCACTGGCAGGGGCTCGATCGCCGCCTGCATGCGAAGTATCCGCGCTCGATATTGTTCCGGTGATTGTAATCATGGCGTGACGCGCCGGTGTTCGCGGTGGTGTTGTGCATAGCGCTGCTGCGGCTACCTACTGCTTGGCGAACAGTTGCGTCAAGTCTGTAAATGCCTTGAATTCCAGTGCATTGCCCGAGGGATCGAGGCAGAACAGCGTGGCCTGCTCCCCGGCCAGGCCCTTGAAGCGTATCTGCGGCTCGATGATGAATGCGGTGCCGGCCGCCGTGAGCTTGTCAGCCAGCGAGCGCCACTCGTCCATCGGCAACACCACGCCGAAGTGACGCACGGGCACCGGCTGGCCGTCCACCTGGCCGGTGACGGCTGGTCGGCACTCAGCCGGCGCGAGGTGCGCCACGACCTGGTGGCCGTAGAGATCGAAGTCGACCCACTCGGGCGAGCTGCGTCCTTCCGGGCAACCGAGCACGCCACTATAGAAGGCGCGCGCGGCAGCGAGATCGTGCACGGGGAAGGCTAGGTGGAAGGGGCGGGGCGTCGCTGTGTTCGCGAGGCGCATTTTACGCCCGCGCAACGTGCGTGGACGCTTCAAGCGGTGACGGCGCCCTACATCTGTCGAAACAGGTGGAGGTAGGTTCGGCTCACCGGCAGCACGTCGGACCGGCCTTTGACATGAATGTCAGCGGTCTCGCTGCCGCTGCGCGTGATGTGGGCAATGGCGCGCAGATTCACGCCCACAGAACGATGCGCTTGCACAAACTGCAGCGGGTCCAGCTGCGCCATGATTTCCTTCAGCGGCGTGCGGATCACGGCCTCGCGCGCCTGCCCGGCGCTGTCACGCCAGGCAATGAGCGTGTACTTCTCTTGTGTGCGCAGGAAGTCGATGTCCTCCACTGGAATCAACTGGATCGTTAGCCCGATCGATGCACGTAACCAGCGCAGCGATTGGGGCGCGGCTGCTTGCTCGGTGCGCAGTAGTCGGCTGGCAAGTTTCTCTAACAACATATCCGTGTTGTGCGCGGGTTGTAGCTGCTGCATTCTGCGCTGGATCCGTGCGACCGTCTCGCTCAGGCGCTGCGGAGTGACGGGCTTGACCAGGTAGTCGAGGGCATCATGATTGAAGGCCTCGACGGCGTACTGGTCATGCGCGGTGACAAACACGACGTGGGCACGCGCGCCAATCCGCCGCGCCGCTTCGATGCCGTTCATCCCCGGCATGTGCACGTCGAGAAAGCAGACAGTGGGCTGGTGCGCCTCAAACAGTTCGATTGCCTCACGGCCATTGCGTGCCTCGGCAACTAACTCGAGTTCCGGCCACGCTTGCAGCAACAAGCGCTGCAAGGCACCCCGCAGCAACGGCTCATCATCGGCAATCATTGCCGTGGGTCGCGCATTCATCAGGCGCCAGCCTCAAGTATCGGGAACTCCACTGCGGCTTGCATGCCGTGCGGCTGCAGCTCAAGCAGACGCAGTTGCGCAGTCGGGCCAAAGAAAAGTAGCAATCGTTCACGCAAAGTCGACAGGCCGGTGCCTAAGCCGCGACTGTTAGCTTGCAATCCAACGCCGGTGTCCACGACATTGATGTGGCAGCGACTCTGCGACCGGGTGATATCAACGTCTATTCGACCGCCGGTCTCGCTTGGATCAATGCCATGACGCACCGCATTCTCCACCAGTGCGAGTAGCGTCATAGGCGGACACAAGTAGCGCTGCACGTGTGGCTCGATTCGGACGGCAAACTGCAGTCGATCCGGCATCCGCATTTGCATCACCGTCAGGTAGGCGTTGACTAACTCCACTTCGTTGCCAAGCGTTGTGCTGGGCTCGTTCAAGCGTGGTACGGCGGCGCGCAGATAAGCGATCAGGTTGTCGAGCACCGTCGAGGCTTGTGCTGAGCCGGTATCAACCAAGGCTTTCACATTCGCCAGCGTGTTGAACAAGAAGTGGGGTTGCACCTGCGCCTGTAGCAGTCGCAGCCGGGCATCGGCGGCCTTGCGTTCCAGCTCGCTGCGCTCGAGCGCAAACGCCAGTGCCTGGCGTTGCGCGAATGCATCGCGCTGGCGCAACATGGCGCCGAGCGCGAGCCAGGGTGCGAAGAGGATGCCGGTAAACGTCAGTAGCAGGTAGCCAGTTAACACCTGTTGATCTTCGCCAATACGCGGCTGACCACCCGTGGTAGCCCAGTAAGCAAACCACGCCGCAAATGGCACGATGATCACAATGCCTATCAATTGCAGCACCCAGCGGGCCAGCCGTGGTGGCAGGCGTTGGGGCCATTGCTCGAACAAGCCAAATACGAGGACGACAGCAAAGCCCACAATCAGAGCACGCCCGATAACGACATAGGCCGGGATAACCGCCAGCAGACTCAGAAATGCCCCTAGACCCAATGATGCCGCGAACGTAAAGCGAACGCGCGACCATGCAAACACTGCGGCGATGCCCCTGGCGTCACTGGCGAGACTCATGGCAGCACTATAATTCAACGTGAGTGGGTGAGAGTCGTATCTCAAGCCGCCAGATTCGTCGTTCGTCGCAAAGCGCTGGCCGTAGCCACCACAAGCTTTGATACTCGCGGCAACACAACCCTATTGGAGTAAGTCAAATGACGTGGGGAAAGAAAATTCTGGTCACGGTCGGCCTGCTGGTAGTGGGAGCCATCGTCATCAGCGCGATTGCATTTAGCTACAGCTCTGGCTGCATCGGTGCACCAGCGGTTCCTGAGGGTGTGGCAACCATGCGGGCGACAACCTATCGTTGCTACGGTCCACCGGCGGTGCTGACGCTCGAGACGATGGCGAAATCAAGTCCTGCCGACGACCAAGTGTTGGTGCAGGTGCATGCAGCGGGAGTCAACCCACTCGATTGGCACTACCTGCGCGGCGAGCCTTATTTGATGCGCGCTTCTTCTGGGTTGGGCGCGCCCACCGATATTCGCATGGGCGTCGATTTCGCCGGCACGGTTGCGGCAGTTGGCAAATCGGTAACTCAGTTCCGTGTCGGTGATGAGGTGTTTGGTGGTGCGAGCGGTGCCTTTGGCGAGTACGTTACCGTGCGCGAATCGCGCGCGCTAACTATCAAGCCAGCCAACGTCAGCTTCGAGCAAGCCGCCGCCGTGCCAATCGCCGCAATCACGGCGCTGCAGGCCTTGCGTGACAAAGGCGAGCTCAAACCGGGCCAGAAGGTCTTGATCAATGGCGCTTCTGGTGGCGTCGGTACGTTCGCCGTGCAGATCGCCAAGGCGCTAGGCGCCGAGGTGACCGGTGTTTGCAGTACCCGCAATGTCGAGCTGGTGCGCTCCTTGGGGGCCGACTTTGTCGTTGACTACACGCGCGAGGATTTCACGCGCGCCGACAAGCGCTATGATGTGATCATTGACAATGTTGGCAGCCATGGCTTGCTCGCGTATCGCCGCGCGTTGCAGCCGAATGGCATACTCGTGCTAGTGGGTAGTAACAGCCGCGGCAAATGGCTTGGCCCGCTCATTCGGCCGCTCCAAGCGTTCGTGCTGGCGCCGTTCATCGGTCAACATCTACGCCCGTTGCTGGCCGAGATGCAGCCCGCCGATCTCGCCGTGATCGCGGCTTGGATGGAGCAGGGGGTTGTGCGTTCGGTGATCGACCGTCGCTATAGCCTTGCCGAGGTACCTGAAGCCATTGAGTATCTCGAGACAGGCCGAGTGCGAGGCAAGTTGGTTATAACCGTGCTTCGGGAGAGTAGTGCCCTGGCCCTCGATGAGAACGCAGGGTCAGGCGCCACGCAGGCGTCCCGTCTATCGAGTCGGAGTTCAGCGTCTGGGCGGAGAACGACATCCAGCAGCACGACGTAGCGGCCGGTCCGTTTGGTGTTTGGCTCGCCCAGACGCGGGCCTCGCTGCAGGGCGAGGCCGGAGCGGATGTACCCTGCGGCGACTGCGTCGGCTGCTGTGTTTCGTCCTACTTCATTCCGATACGGCCCGATGACACGCTAGCGCTGGAACGAGTGCCGGCGAGGCTGCTGGTCAGCGCGCCGGGTCAGCAGCGCGGTCACTGGATGATGGGGTATCGCGACGACGGCACCTGCCCAATGTTGGCTGCGGGCCGGTGCACCATCTACCGCGAGCGTCCGCAGACCTGTCGCGACTACGACTGCCGCGTCTTCGCGGCTGCAGGCATTGATGCGGGCGGTGACGACAAGCACGTGATCAATGAGCGTGTTCGGGCATGGCAGTTCACCTATCCCACCGATGACGACAGGCGGGCGCATGACGCGGTGCAGTTGGCTGCGGCATTCATCCGCGACAGATCCAGTAGTTTTCCGGGTGGCCGAGCGCCAACAGCGCCGACCGGCATTGCAGTGCTGGCGATCAAGGCCTACACGATATTTCTCGACGCCCCGTCGTTGGGCAATGAGGCGGAAACCGCCCGTGCCATCGTCGCTGCCAGCCGCGAGTTTGATGCCCGACACGGTTGATGAGCAGGTCGCAGCGTTACCGAAGGAGGTGCATTTGCGGACAGCCTAACAGCACCGGTGCCCCCACTTGCCCGCGGGCGCAGTCTCCGTAGAAGGTAACGTCGAGCGCGATTTGCGCGAGCAGACGATGACTGATCTACTCAGCAGCATGGAAATCGCTGCACAACTTCGCTGATCGGCGCTTCGTTGTGTGTCTGATTGCGCGTTTCACGCGCGGCTGCCCGTCATTGGAACTGCATGGGAATCGACTGATTTGACCGTACGAACGGTATTGAAAATGGGCGACCCGCAGTTGCTGCGGGTCGCCGAAACGGTTGTGCCGGTGCCGAATCCCGGGCTGGCCGCGCTACTCGTGGACATGCGCGAAACCATGGCCGCGCTGAGTGGGGCGGGCCTCGCGGCGCCGCAAATCGGTGTGCCGTGGCGCGTCGTGATTTTTGGCGTGCAGTTCAGTCCGCGCTACCCGGAGGCTGAGCCGGTGCCGGAGACGACGCTGATCAATCCGGTCATTACGCCGCTCGACACTGTACTCGAGGATGGCTGGGAAGGCTGCCTGTCGGTGCCTGGCATGCGCGGCCTGGTACCTCGCTATGCCCGCATCCGCTACCAAGGTGTCGATGAACGCGGCACGCCAATCGATCGCGAAGTCAGCGGCTTTCATGCGCGGGTCGTGCAACATGAGGTGGATCACCTCGACGGCGTCCTTTATCCGACGCGCATCCGCGACTTGCGCCACTTCGGTTTCAGCGACGCACTGTTTCCCGGCCAGGAGTTCGCTGACGACTGAGCCGCGCGAAGTCGTTCGACGTCGGTGAGATCACACGCTCTGTTAGTTCAGCCGCCAAGTGGCTCGCAGCACCGCGTAGTCGAAGCGGGCGAACGTGTAGAGCTTGTCGTTGTCGACCCCGCCATCGAGGAACCAGGTAACCCGCGCTGAGTAACAACTGCGGCGACGCCTCGTAGCCGACTTGAAGGGACGCGTCGATCGCTCGGCCCTGCGGCGCCGCCAGCCCCTCGAAGTCGAACACCGCACGCCAGCGCGGCGCAAAACGCCACTCGCCTTCAAGTGCGAGCAGCGGGACCACGCCGGTGTCGGTCTTGCGACGGGTCAAGTCTCCTTGGCGCAGTTCGATTTCGGCGTCGCGCAGTTTCGCGGTACCGCCGAACTGCCAGCTCCAGCGGTCGCTGGAGTGAAAGACGTAACGGTAGCTGGCGCGATAGGAATCGAAGCGATAGCGCGCTCGCACAACACCGGCCGCGAAGCTCGTGTCCTGAAACACGGTCGGGGCGTCGGTGGCGCCGGTTTCATCCACACGTAGCGGCGCGGCCAGGAACCGCAGACGGTGCTTCTCCGACAGCGGCCAGTCGAGCACCAGCCGGATGGCGGGAACCGGGCCGTCGCCGGTGATGCTATCGAGCGCGAAACGCGTATTCGGCACGTCGTTAGGTACCTGCGCAGTATTGCGCTGCTGCCAGGCCCCGCCCAGCTCGAGCGCCAGTGTCGGGCGCGGCGTCGCCGCCGCGGCGGCTGGCGCCGCAACAGCGAGCAGTAGCAAAGCAGCCAAGACCCTGTTCAACATGGTTTATCCTAATCTGTCGCGCGGGAAGTCCCGCTGCGGCAATTCTCGCACACACCGCCCGCCAGCTCGATTGTCGCCTCGCAGTTTGGTTGTCCTACACAGCATGGGTAGTGTCAGTGCCAGTATTAATGAGGAAGATGTTTGGAAGCGATCGATGTTGACGTAGTGGTGGTCGACGGCGGTGGCGCCGGGTTGCTACCGATTGCTGCACAGTCTGAATGAACTAGGTGCAGTGCTTGCAGCGCGTGTTCGGGGTCGAGAACGAAGCCTGTGCGCGCTGCGGCAAATCCTCAAAACCTGAGCTCAAAGCCCGCTTGCAGCAAGCGCGGACTGCCGGGAATCAGACCTCGGCTCAAATCCGCGATGTACAGACGATCCGTCAGGTTCTTCGCGGTCGCAAACAGTGTGAGGCCGCGCGGCGCGAGTTCGTACTGCGCAGTCAGGTTCCAGATCGTATGGCCCGGGATCTGCCCACGCTGGCCATTGGCCGTGATCGCGACCGTGTTCAGATCGTCGGTGAACATCGAGCCGTTGTGGATCAGTTCGAGCTGCAGGCCGACGCCGTTGCGCAGCTCCGCGCCGAGGCTCAACGAGAGCAGATCCTCGGGTGCATACGGCAAGCGGTTGCCTGTGACTCGCGCGGCCGGCGCGATCGAACTGAACCGCTCCTCACGGAACTGCGCGTCCTCGAGTCGCGTGTAGCTGGCGCGCAGGTAGTAGTCATCAGCACTGCCGAACAAGCCACGGGATGAAAGCCGCAACAGCAGCTCGGCACCCGCATGCAGCGACTCGCCCGCGCTCGTCAGCGTGGCGCCGCTGCCAGCGGCGACGCTGGCCGGGATGATCTGGTTCTCAAAGTTGAGCCGGAACAGGGTCGCTTCTACGTTGACGCCGGGCCGCAGGCGGCTGCGCACGCCGAATTCATAGTTCCAGCTGAGTTCGGCGTCGAGCTCGACGCTGCCCCCGGCCGCCGTCACGACGTCTGCAACGCCCGGCGGCGCGAAGCCGCGATGCGCACCGACAAAAAACACGGTGCCGTCGACGGGTTCGAAGGTCGCACCGAGGCCTGGAATCCATTGCGTCAGCGACGAGTCACCGCGCCGGCCCGTGGCCAGTTCGCGGCGCGAATAGTCGACCGACTCCAGCCGAACGCCCGGGGTCAGCGAGACTCGCCCAAACTCGAAACGGGTCTGCCAGAACGCGGCGCGGGCCTCGACCTTGCGTTCGGAGTTCTCGCGCACGCCCGCGTTTGGCCCGGTGCCCGGCTCGCGCGCCGTCGGCAAGTCGCCGTTGACCTGCACGCGGTAGTGCTGCTCACGATGCCAGCGCAGCCCGAGATCGGTTTGCTGCGAGCTGCCGAACCAATTGCTCGCGACCCGCAGCCGCGGCTCGACACCGCCGGTGCCGTATTGCCGCAACCGACCCTCGTTGCCGCAGGTCGATTGCAGATTCGCGAGCGAACCGCAGTCGGGGTCACTGGCATCGTTCGGTCGCTGGTTCGAGTTGCTCGATTGCCGCCACCAATTGCGATTGAAGTAGCTGTAGTAGGCCGACGTCGTCAGCTGCGCGCGCGCATTCAACTGTAGCTCGTGGGTCAGCACAGCCGACCAGCGATACAAATTGAAGCGATCGTTAGTGAACACATTGGCGCGTGGGTCGGCCTCGTATTCGGCCAGCGTGAGCCCCGAATAAGGTACGCGCGAATCCTCGCGGTAGTAGCTGGTCTTGAACGACAGCCGCTGTCTATCGCTGAGGCGCTGCACCAGCTTTAGATTCGCGTCGCTGACCTCGAAGTGCATATTGTCGCGCGAACCGTCGCTGTCCTTGCGCGTGAGGTTCACCAGCACGCCCGTGTCGTCAAACGTGTTGCCGGACTCCAGATGCACTTCCCGATAGCCGCGGTTGCCGCCGCTGACAGTCAGTTCGGATGCTAACTCGGCCGGCGGTGATGGCGTGACGTAGTTGATGACGCCCGCAATGGTCTGCGGACCAAACTCGATCTGCCCGGAACCCTTCAACACTTCAATGCGCGCAAAGCGATCGACGGGCGGATGGTAATACGACGTATTCTCGCCGTAGGGACCATAAGCGAGCGGCAAGCCGTCCTCGAGCAGCAGCACCTTGCCGGAGCGCGTCGGGTTCAGACCGCGTATGCCAATATTCGGCCGCAGACCCATGCCTTCCTCATCACGCGGATAAACGCCTGGGATCTGGCGCAGCGCTTCGTTGATCGTAAAGACGCGTGATCGGTCGAGCTGCTCGCGGTCCACCACCTGTCCGGAACCGGGGCTCGTGATCGCCACATCGCGGGTACCGATCACGGTGATCGTCGGTTCTGTTCCGGTAGCTATTGCGAGGGGCGCAGCTGCGCATAGCAAGCAGGCTGCAGAAAAAGTTGCACGCACGGGCATCGGATAAATCTCGTTCCCTGAAAGGGCTTAACAGTAATACGAATCATTCGCATTAGCAATCACGGCGGACTGGCATTATTCGGGCAGGACGGCGCTGGCAAGGCGCGGCAGATCAGCCCAATGAACCGGTCGAGTCCCTGAGCTGCGGCAGGGTCGGCCACGCCGCTCGCGAGCGCCGCCGCCGTGAGCTTGTTGGCGGCCGTGGTGCTCGACTGAATGGTTAGCAACGTGTCCTCGAACATCACAAGCCCGAGCAACGCCTTGACCCAGGCCCAGCCGCTATTCTTGTAAGCCTCCGTTGCGACCAGCGCCAGCAGCCCACTCACCAGTACTAACAATATTGACGGTATGAGCGCCCAGCGTGCAATGGCGTCGATACCGGCACGGATGACCGCATAGTCCGCGAGTGAACCCTGCGAAGCCGAGCTAACGAGTACCACGCAGCAGGCGAGCGATCCCATGACGCCAATCGCGCGAGCCCACATGGCGATTATTTTTGCTGGTGCAGCAAGTCCGACAAACCAATACCGGTCAACGCTTTCACGCTGTGCCCCAGCCACCACACCAAACCGAGCATCATCGCCATCGACGGTAGTGCGATCGCCGGGTAGCTCAGCAGGGTGAGTCGGCCGAGTTCTGCGTTGAAGGCTTCGCTGCCCGCGGGGCTCGTGACAATCCAGCGCGCAAGCACGAAATTCATCACCGCTGAAAACGCGAAGGTGCCAGCAAGGCCGAGTGTGGCACGACGCAGTCGCTGCTCGAACTTCGCAGTGGTGCTGCGCGCCTGCAGTGCAGCTTCGATCTTCGGCACGTTGAACAGCTGCGGGTTGAAGACCAGCACGCGAATCAGTGGCCAGCGCGTCCAGCTCGAGCCGAGCACTGCGAGCCCGATCAGCGCCGGAATTGCCGCTTCTTTGACTGCCAGCCAGTACGGGTCGACCTTCAGCAGCCCGATGCCGCCGGTAAGCAGTGTGCTGACTACGCCGAGAAGTGCGAGCCAGCTCAGCTTGCGCCGTGTGATGGCATCGCGGATGCCCCAGCCGATCGGAAATGCCAGCGCCAGCAGTAGGGCCGCCGTCGTGCCGAGCCGCTCGGGGGCACTGAGCTGCATCAAGATGACGGCCGGTACGACAACCGTTATGGCAATTTCGAGCAGCGGGTTGCCTTGGGCGGAGGCGGCTGTTCGGTTGATGTTGGCGGTTTCCATTGCGTCGCTACACTACCCTGTGCGCGGCTGACTTGCCGCCTTGGCAACTCGCGCTGCGTTTACGGTAGAGCTGCCGCTGTAGGCCATGCGGCGGGCAGTGCAAAACGCGGGCGGTGCAACAACGAGCAGGAGCGCTTGCGTGAATCCGCCCCCACTATCAGAAATTGAATGTCAGCCGTCCGTACACGAATCGTCCCGATCGCCCGAACGGCGCGTAGTTGGAAAACGGTGTATTGCCGGTGCCGTTAAGCGCCGGAGGATTCGCATCCGGGTATTCATCCAGGATGTTGTCGGCGCCGAGCGCGAACTTGATCCGGTCGTTGAGCTGATAGCGAGCCTCGAGATCGACCACCGTCGCAGCGCCGAGGACAAGATCGTTCGCGGCTGTCGTACCAGGAGACAAAACGTCGCCATAACGAGTCGCGCGCAGCGTGGCACCAAGGCCGCGCAGCTTCCAATTCACAGCAGCCGTGTACTTGTCCTGTGGATTGCCCGCCTCGAATGTCAGCACGTTTATCCGATCAAACAACACCGGCGGCGGGGTCAGCGCAGCGAGCGGGGCGGTTGCCGGCAGGCGGGTCACCTTGGTGTCATTGAAGTTCGCAACCAGGTTAAAGTCAAAGTTACCGGCCGTGGCGGTGCGCAGCGGCCAGCTCAACACGACGTCGAGACCTTCTGTTTCGGTATCGACACCGTTGATGAAGAATCGCCCGCCACCGGAGCCCACAAAGCCCTGCGCTGTCAGGAAAGCACGCACGTTCGGTTGCGTCAGGTTTTCAGACAGCACGATACGATCATCGATATTGATGCGGTAGGCGTCGATAGTCAGACTGGCCAGACCAAAGCGCAGCACCGCACCCAGCGAGAAGTTAGTCGATTTCTCGGCATCGAGCGGTTGCGCGCCGAGCGCCACGGCTACCGGATCCGACACCGGGAAAGTCGTAATATCAAACGGTACACCGTTGATGAAGTTGGTTGACGTCGTCGCGAAGTACTGCTGCTGCAACGACGGGGCGCGGAAGCCATTTTGCACGGAGCCGCGCAGCGCGAAGTTATCGGTGATATCGAAACGCCCGGCCAGCTTGCCGGAGATGTTTGAGCCGAAGTCTGAATAATCCTCAGCGCGCACGGCGGCGGCCGCCAGGAAACGTTCGGTCACATTGGCTTCGATATCGATATACGCGCCCACTGCGGTACGATTTTCATCGACCTCGTTAGCCGGACGAAAGCCAGGAAAAACCTGCGCGCCGGAGGCAGTAGGCTGGCCCCCCAACAGGACGCCGCCGTTACGATACGAGTCCGGTTCACCCGCTGTAATCGAGTAACTCTCCCGCCGTGCCTCGATGCCGAGCGCGATATTGAGCGGTGACGCAAGCGCGGCGATGTCCAACGGCCTCACTGCGCCGAAATTGAACACTAACTGATCGTAATCGAACCCACCGGCGTCGAACACAGTCTTGCTCGTTGGCCCAAGCGAACGATTGAGGGTATTCTTGATCGTGAATTCCATGTCATTCTTGCCATAGACGAGCGAGGAATCCATATCCCATTCGCCTAGCGTCCAAGCGACGCCGAAACTGGCACTGTAGTCCGTGACGTTCGGCGCGATAATCGGCAAGTAACCATCTGGATAGATCTCGATCACATTGCGCGCGTCCAGTGCGCGGCGAAAAAAGCCCGCGGAGTCGGCGTCGCGGTCTTGGAAACTGAGCGTGCCGTAGAGACGCGCCCCGCCAGCGAGTTCTGTGCCGGCATTGGCGAACAGCGTCACTTGCTGCAGTGCCGGCTCGCCGTACCAGGCGTTGAACCGGTCGATCGTCGCCTCGCGCGGATCGAATGCCGTGCCGATCAGCGGATACTGTTGCCGAAAGTCGTAGCCACCGCGTTCGGTGCGTTCCTGATCCTTATATTCGGCAGCGACGGTGAGGAAGCCCGCATCTCCCAGCGGCAAGCCCTTCCAGCCAGACACTGTCAGCGACTCACCATCCGACACGTCGCGGGAAATCGAACTCGGTGCCGCCCAATTCGCGCCAGCGGGTGCAGCACCAACCGGTACTGTATAGCTGGATTCGCGCACGCCATAGCTGACGCCAAGTTCGCCACCATCACGCGCATCACGCAGGCGAAGATTGATCACGCCAGCGATCGCATCCGAGCCATATTGAGCCGAAGCGCCGTCGCGCAACACTTCGATCGATTTGACGATCGAGTTAGGAATCGTGTTCAAATCGACTGCGGAAGCGCCGCGACCGATAGTGCCATTCACATTGACGAGTGACGCTGCATGACGGCGCTTGGAATTGACCAGTACGAGGGTCTGGTCCGGCGACAGGCCCCGCAATGTGGCGGGTCGGACCGTGTCGGTGCCGTCCGCCAGACCCGGGCGAGGAAAGTTGTATGACGGCAGCGCGACAGCGAGCGCCTGATTCAGCTCGGCCACTCCTAGGTTCTGCAATGCGTCGGATGTGACGACATCGACAGGCACTGATGTCTCCAGCACCGAACGATTCGCGACTCGGGTGCCGGTAACGACTACCTGCTCGAGTTGTTCTTCAGTTTCACTGCTGGTGGCGGCGGTTTGTGCAAGGACGACCGGTGTAGCAATGATACCGGCGCTCAGCACGGCAATATTGCGGATCAGAGCCTGCGATCGTGTTGCTTTCATGCGCACCGCCTCCCGTGAAAAGATGACTCGATTAGATAGCGCTTAGATAGGAACAGCAAGGCTTCTTGAACGAAAAGCGTGGTATCAATCCAACAGTTAGCGGTGGAAAGTTACCAACGGGGGAGGTGTACAGCGCAAGCCAGCAAAGTGCAGCGCGGACAGGCCGCGAAAAACGACCTATTGTCGCCGCAGCGTCAGACCGCTCGGCGCGCGGCGAGGAACGACCGCAACAGTAGAGCGAGCAGCCCGCCGCAGAGCACTAGCATGCCGACGTTGACCGTCAGCGCGAGCGGACTCATCTGCGCCGCCCGGATGCCGAGCGTTGTGGCCGGAGCCAGCGCGCCGAGCAGTGCGACGACGGCCGCGACGTGCATCAGATGCCGCCGCCCACCCTCGAAGGCCAGCGCGAGGCCGGCGAGGATCGCGAGCACGAGGCCGGCGTAGGCCGGCAGCAGCGCGGTCCGGCTGCCCGACGAGAGGAACGCGCCGACGCCGAGGGCGATCAGCGGGGTGGCGAATAGAAGCGTCGGTTTCGGCATTGGTGAGCTCCCTGGTGTGGTCGACGTTAGCACGATCCGCGACGGTGGACTGCCGTCGCGCCGAGGGCTTGGAACGAACCGCATGGCTGAAGTTCCCGCGTATGCCCTTCATCGGGGGGCATACAACGATCCCGCGGCGACTACGCCTTCCGCCCATTCACCGCCAGGACCGCTACCCACCAGCGCCGCTACCAAGACCGACGCGTCGACGCATATACGGAACGTCGTGCGGATTGCAGCCGGCGCGTATGGGTCGAGCGGCTGCATGTGACTTAACGAAGCCGCCATTCCCAGACTTCGCCCGGGGCAGGCCAAATGCCGGTGCGGATTGGGCGGGCGGCCTTCCGACGCGCAGATGACACGGTTTTCACGCTTCCTGCGCCTTACCTATATGAAGCAATGCGTCACGCCGAGATTGGCTGGCACAGGACACGGGAGACTGAAGATGAACCACGACTACTTGCACCCCTTGCAGGCTGCGGTTGCACGCAGCAGTTGTTGCCGCGGGTTGACGACACTCATTCATGCCGCGCTCCTTGCGCTCGCGATCGTCTCACCCGGCACGGTCTCGGCTCAAACCGCATCGTGCACCAGCGACCCGAAGGAAATGACCATCGACCAGACTTGGAAGAGGGTCGACATGGGTGACGGTGTTCAATTCCAATCGTGGTTTGAGTTCGACGCCATTCCAGACGCGGTGCGCTACCGATTAGAAGTGACCGAGTTTTCCGTCAACACGAGCCCGGCGACGCTTGGGCGCGTATTCACCTATGACGCCGAGAACCCGCCCACGACTATAGATGAATTCAAACTACATCCTTACGCATCAGAGCTGGACCGCCAAGACCTGATTACGATGACCGCAACCGTGCCCGAGGATATCAATGCTGTTAACAACGAAGACCAGACATGGATCAAGCCAGAGTTGGTAGGTACGGTTGCCGATACCGAAGATGCCATGGGGGTTCTGGGGCCATACTTCAATTACCTGGCGCGCCCCGCGCTGAATCTGGGTCAATGCGACGCGTACCCGGACGATATTTTCGAGCGGCTTGAAGCGCTGCGCGCCGAACGCCCGGAACTGTTCAGGAATCTCTCCTACGCAAAGATTTCCGGCGGCGGCGAGAACGCCGGTCATGCGGGCGTGGTCGTATACGTCAAGGGCGCGACTACAAGAAAGCGGGGTGGTGATTCACGGCACGCCCACGTGGTCGCCTGCCGATCTGGACGAGAGCTCACAGCGCAGCACCGGCGGCCGGGGGGGTCGCACGTCGCCGCTGCAAGCTGGTCCAATCAGGGCACTGCCTCGCACGGCATGTACTACCGTACGCCTGTGAGCAACTTCCCCGGTCCACCGACTCCGGCTGGCGCACCAGGTTGTGGTTTCGAAGGCGTCTATCCTGACAACTTGAAAAGTTTCTCCAATCGTGCGAGTGCGCCGCAATGCGGAGCGCGTAGTGCCGCACAGTCCTGTCCGGTAGTGCCGGATGCCGTGATCGTCAGAACCGAAAGCCCGGTGAATATCGAGATCACTAACAGCCGCGCCCAGCGCCTCGAAACCCGCGGCGGCCGTATACGAGTGCAAGAGCTTGGCACAAAAATATTCAGTTATCCCATCAGGCATGCGGACGGTACCTACGGCTGGTTACTGGTGCTGCCGAAAGACAGCTACGACATCAAGTTGGTCTGAACCGCTCAGGGATCGTACAAACTGACCACAGTAAATTACGGTGCCAATGGTCAGCCGAATGCGACGGCGTACGATGGTACGACTTCCAACGGTCAGCTTAACGACTACCAAATCGCCGCCGCGCCACCGCAGGCAGCGCCTGCGCCGACGCCCGCACCATCGCCGGCTCCGGCGCCGGCACAGTCGGGTTCGGGCGGTGGCGGTTCTACCAACCCCGTGGTCCTGCTCGCGCTTTTTGTGGCGCTTCTGGCGGGACGGAGGTTGCGAGCCGCGGGGAGGTGACCGATCGTGGCTGGTTGAACCCGCCTTGCGATAGCCGGGAGAGCGCGTTTAATTGCGCGTCAACGTCTCTCCCGGCTTCGCTCCCCGATCGGAAGATCTGTTCCTGCTACCGACTCGACTGTCACATTCCGGGAACTGTGCGACTCGCGTTTGTGAAGCAGCTCTCAAATAGTGCACGAGCGCATTGTTTATGAAGCGCTCGCACCCTATACGGGGGTGTTACTGCTGGGTCGAGGTTGCCTGCTGTGAATACTCAAAGACTGCGCCCGTGGCTCTATTCGAGCCTGGTTCTTGCTACATTGACGCTGAGCGGCTGCACCGCGAATAGACAAAATGCCTGTATGGCGCTCGACTGGCAAACAGTTGGCTATGAAGATGGCGTCGCCGGCTACGCGGGGTCGCGAATTGGTTATCATCGCAACGCCTGCGGCAAGTACGGTGTTGCACCAAATCTGACGGCCTACCAAGTTGGCAGAGAGCAAGGTCTGCGAGAATTCTGTCGACCGCAGAACGGCTTTCGCATTGGTTCACGCGGCGTCAGCTACGGCGGCGTCTGTCCTCGCGATATCGAAGATGAGTTCATCGCAGCCTATGACGACGGACGACAAATCTTCGCACTGGAGAGTCGTGTAACGAATACGACGCGCCGACTGAGCGCAGCGCAGCGAGAGCTGGACCGGGTGGAGCACGATATCGTCGCCAGCGCTGCCGCCGTTATTAGCGCCGACACGAGCGCTGAAAACAGAGCGCACAATTTGCTTCAGGCTCAGCAGCTCGCCGAAAAAACGGGGCGGCTGAAGGCCGAAATCGCACAGCTGCTGCAAGACAAAGTACGTTTTGAATATGATGTAGACGCCTATCTCGCAGCCAATCCGCCGCGCTACTGACCCACCGAGGCCGCTGTGCGGCACTGTTTCAGCACGGCTACCTGCAACCAACATGAGCGTCAGACGCTGGCTGTTTTCAGCGTCGCAGCAGCAACGTGGGAATGGTCGCGGCGCGCAGCAGGTCCGTGGTCTTGCTGCCGAATAGCAGGCTGCGCAGTGGCGAGTGGCTGTAAGCGCCCATGATCAGCAGGTCAATGCCCCTGTCTCGCACAGCGCGGGCGATGACAGTTTCTGCGTCCCCCGGGACCAGTGCTGCGGTCACCGTCATGCCAGCTGTGTCGAGCGTGCTGCGCGCCCACTCCAGTTGCTTCGGTGCAGTTGCCTGCGCCTTGCCGGACATCAGCAGATGCACGGGCAAGGATCGGAACAGCGGGCTGGCAGCCACCATTGACACACCACTGCGGGTTGCACTGCTGCCATCAAACGCGATCATGATCCGTCTTGGCTCCACGAACCCCTCGGTCACCGTCAGAATTGGCCGGTGCAGGGCACGCACGATTTGCTCCACGTTGCGTCCCAGATCGCGCCGCGTGGTGTCGGCGGCTTCGCCCCGGCGCCCCAGCACCAGCAGCTGCACCCGGCCTTCCTGTTCGACTAGCGTCTGGCCCAGTTCGCCGTGGCGTTGACGCACGTCAACAGAAGTCACGCCGGTTGCCAGCGCCCGTTCGCGCAGTCGGTTGAGAAACACTCGGCCCTCTTCTCGCGCAAGACGGGAGCGTGCCTCATCTTCGGCGGAGAGCTTGTCTAACAGTTTCTCTTGCGCCCCGACCCCGATCGCACCGCTGCGATCTGCTCCGGCGCGAACACCCGAGTTGCGGTCGATGACATGCAGGAACTCCAGCGCCGCGTCCAGCCGTCGTGCTGCCCAGGCCGCATAGTCTGCGACATGATCGGCGTACGATGAGCGATCGACGCAGGCAAGCACCTTGTGTTCAGTATCGATGGCCGTTTTCCCGTCAGTGCCCGGTCAGCAGATCTTCCGCGCCGTCCTTGTCGTGTACGGCGAAGCGATCCACCATCGTGGTGCTGGCCTCATTCAGACCTAACACTTCCACCGCCGTGCCTTCGCGGCGGAACTTGAGCACCACCTTGTCGAGCGCACTGACGGCCGTGATGTCCCAGAAATGCGCCCGGCTCACGTCGATACAGACGCGCTCGATCACTTCCTTGTAGTCGAAGGACTGGATGAAGCGGTCTGCGGAAGCAAAGAACACTTGCCCAGTCACGGTGTAAGTGCGTTGTCGTCCTTCATCCTCGGCGCGCGAGCTCACGCGCAGGATCCGCCCGACCTTGTGCGCAAAGAAAAACCCGGACAGCAGCACGCCGGCCAGCACGCCCTTGGCCAAGTCGTGGGTACTGACGGTCACCACGACAGTGGCTACCATCACCACGCTCGAACTCCTGGGGTTCTCACGCAGGCTGCGGATCGACGCCCAGTTGAACGTGCCGATCGACACCATGATCATCACGGCAACCAGTGCCGCCATCGGAATCTGTGACACCAGGTCGCCAGCAAACACCACCATCATCAGCAGCAGGACACCGGCCGATAGCGTGGAGAGTCGACCGCGGCCACCCGACTTCACGTTGATGACCGACTGACCGATCATCGCGCAACCGGCCATGCCGCCCAGAAACCCCGTGGCCACGTTGGCCGCGCCCTGACCGATGCACTCCCGGTTCTTGTTGCTGCCCGTGTCGGTCAGGTCATCAACGATCGAGGCTGTCATCATCGATTCGAGCAGACCGACCACTGCCAGCGTCATCGACACCGGCAAGATGATGCCGAGCGTGTCCAGGTTCAACGGCATGTCCGGCAGCAGGAACACCGGTAGCGTATCCGGCAATGTACCCATGTCCCCCACGGTGCGGATGTCGAGCCCAAGAAACACCGCAACTGTTGTTAGCACCACGATCGCAACCAGTGGCGAAGGTACGGCCTTTGTTAGCAGCGGCAACCGGTAGATGATTGCAAGCCCAGCCGCCACCATCGCGTACGCATGCCAGGTCACGCCGGTCAGCTCCGGCAGCTGCGCCATGAAGATCAGGATGGCCAGTGCGTTGACAAACCCGGTTACGACACTACGGGAGACGAAGCGCATCAATGTCCCGACCCGTGCCCAGCCCATGAGCATCTGCAGCACGCCGGTGAGCACCGTGGCCGCAAGCAGATACTGCAGGCCGTGATCGCGCACCAGTGTCACCATCACGACGGCCATCGCACCGGTGGCGGCGGAGATCATGCCCGGGCGCCCGCCGGCAAACGCGATCACCACCGAGATGCTGAACGAGGCATACAGCCCGATTTTCGGATCCACGCCGGCGATAATCGAGAAGGCGATCGCCTCGGGGATCAGCGCCAGCGCGACAACCAGGCCTGCCAGCAGGTCCGCGCGGACATTGCCGAACCATTCTGTGCGGATGTTATTCATAGGAGCACTGTATTCACTCTTGACGACGGAGCGCAGCGGGACGTCTGCGACCTCTTGAGGCAGGCAGCTCGTCGTCGTGCGCGCGCATGGTGGCCGCAGCTCGGCCCGTCTGTCACGCTCCAATCGATCACCGTTTGCTTGGCGGCGCCGCCTCTTGGGCCGACGCCGCAGGCCGCGAAGGTGGACACAGCGGACTGGCAGCGCCTAGAGGAAAGCGGCAAGGTTGCCGCAGTGCTCGGCTACAAGCATCTCACCTCAGCAATAGACCAAGCGAAGTATCGCCAGTTCGTCGACGGTCAGTACTGCGCGAAATCCATGCAGTGGCAAGGCACCGCGACCGACGCCTGGTCTGGCTGCAGCCTTTTCCCACGCAAGCTGGTCGACGCCCGTGGCTGGTGTATCCTCGGTCCGCACAGGTCTGGCAGGGGATAAGGGATGGCTCGACGATTAGGCGCGGCGCTGTTGGCCTTGCTTGGCACGTCGCCAGCGCTGGCTTCGGACATCGACGACCGGATCAATGCCGCGGTGACTCCAATCGCCACGGCTTTCTCCGACGCAATTTTCTTTGAGGTCAACCTCAACGGCACCGGCTTTCCGCTGATCGTCGGCTGGTTGATCCTCGCGGCGCTGATCTTCACGGTGTATTTTCGCTTCATCAACGTACGCGGCTTCGTGCAAGGTTACCGGTTAATCCGTGGCCACTATGACAACCCGCGCGACCCGGGTGAGGTGACGCATTTCCAAGCGCTCGCGTCGGCGGTTTCGGGCACCGTGGGCCTCGGCAATATCGCAGGCGTTGCAGTTGCAATCACGGTCGGTGGGCCGGGCGCGACGTTCTGGATGATCGTCGCGGGGCTTCTCGGCATGTCGACAAAGTTCGTCGAATGCACGCTCGGCGTGATGTATCGGATCGAGAAACCGGATGGCTCGATATCAGGCGGCCCGATGTACTACCTGAGTCGTGGCTTGCGTGAGCACTATCCCCGGCTCGGCGGGCTGGGGCGTGTGCTTGCGGTCGTGTTCGCGATCTGCTCGATGTTCGGCGCAATTGGTGCGGGCGCGATGTTCCAGGCGAACCAGGCGTATGCGCAGGTCCTCAGCATTACCGGCGGTGCTCAGGGCTTCATGGAGGGCCGCGCCTGGCTGTTCGGCCTGGTCTACGCCGCGCTCGCGGGCGTTGTCGTGATTGGTGGTATTCCCCGTATTGGCCGGGTGACCGGCAAGCTGGTACCGGCCATGGCGATTACCTACATCCTCGCTTGCCTGTTCGTGATCCTGACGAATATCGAGCACCTGCCGCGGGCATTCGGCGCAATCTTCAGCGGCGCCTTCACTGCCGAAGGTGTTGCCGGCGGCGTCATCGGCGCGTTGATCGTCGGCTTTCGGCGCGCCGCGTTCTCGAACGAGGCGGGTCTGGGTTCAGCCACTATCGCGCATGCTGCGGTCAAGACTCGCGAGCCGATCACCGAGGGACTGGTAGCGCTGTGGGAGCCGTTCATCGACACGGTCGTGATCTGCACGATGACCGCACTGGTTATCATCATCACTGAGCAGTATCGGGTCGTCGACGGTGGCGACGGCGTCCAGTTGACGTCAAACGCTTTTGCGTCGGTGATTAGCTGGTTCCCGTATCTGCTGACGTGTGTCGTGCTGCTGTTCGCTTTCTCGACCACGATCACCTGGGGCTACTACGGTGCCAAGGCCGCGAGTTACCTGGCCAATGAGTCGCAAGTGGTGCTTTACGGATTCAAGGTCTTCTATCTGGGCACGGCTTTGATCGGCTGCACGATGCAGCTCGACAGTATTGTTGCTGCTGCTGACGCGATGTTATTCATCATGGCGATTCCGAACCTGATCGGTGTGTATCTGCTGATGCCAGTGGTGAAGCGCGCGCTGCACAGCTATTTCGAACGGATCAGGAGCGGTGAGATCCGCATGCAGCGCTGATCTGCAGCAAGCGCGCGAATGATTCGCTTTCGATCAAAAGTGGACACGTGGTTAGTGCTGTTGGTGGTAGCAGCGGCGATTGCCGCGGTTTCCGGGAGTTTTCCGCTAGTTGCGCAAGGTGCGCCGGGCGCGCTGCCGATCGCGGTTCTGGTCGTGCTGCTCACGCTTGCGCTGCCTGCCTGGCTGCTCGCAGCTACCTACTATGAATTTGCAGGACAGGAGTTGCTGATCCGCAGTGGGCCACTCCGTTGGCGGATCGATCTGACACAGATACGGTCGGTAACGCCGAGCAAGAGCCTGATCTCGAGTCCCGCGCTGTCGATGGACCGGCTCAGAATCGACTATGGTCGGGGACAGAGCGTGCTGATATCGCCTGCCGACAAGGCCGGGTTCCTGCGGGAGCTCGAGGCTCGGCGTTCAAGTCTGAGCCGATGACATACGATCCGGGCTCGGCCGGTCGACTTACCCGTTAGCGTCAATCGCGGAGACCGCCGTTGCCGTACCAAGTATTTGCCAACCTGGTGCTGGTTTTGCATTTTGGCATCGTGCTGTTCGTCATTCTGGGTCTACCTGTCGTCGTTCTCGGCAACAATGTCGGCTGGACTTGGGTGAACGGGTTGAAATGGCGCGTGGCGCACTTGGGCGCGATCGGCGTTGTGGTCCTGCAAGCGTGGTTCGGCCGGTTTTGTGCGCTCACAGACCTCGAGTCGTGGTTACGTGAACAGGCGGGTCAGGCCGGGTACGCCGAGAGCTTCATCGAACACTGGCTACAGCGGCTCTTGTACTATGACGTGCCGCTATGGCTGCTCACCGTGGGATACACGGTGTTTGCGCTATTGGTGGCCTGGGCATGGTGGCGGTTTCCGCCCACGCCCAGGTCGCGCTAAGAGCATGGCGTGTAATGCGCAGCAACAGTTACTGTCCGCGTGGGTGTTAGCGCTCGATGGGCAGCAGGACTTCATTGCGGCGAGCGAATCCGGGCACCCACGGCGCATTGTATTGCGCTACCGTGACCGCTCCCGTGACCCGCAAGCCACGCTTTTCGATTGTCGCGAGTAGTTTGTTGGTTTCGTCAGCAATCTCAAGCGAACCAGCCCGACCACTGAATCGCCGAACGGCAAATTGCTGGGGTGGCAATTTCAACAACTTCACGCGAGGATTGGTTGGCTGCGGCAAGGTCTCAAGTGAATACTCGCTCGGCATCGTGAACTGGATTACCCACCGATCAGTGTCGCCGGTCTGCATGACCGGTGCGGTCATGGCAATCTTTTCGCTGACTGGGGCCTGTGCCACGGGCGCCGTCATGGCAATGCGCTGTTGCGAGATATTGCCGCCAAAGATGTAGCCTGCCAACAGGCGAAATCCTTCGTTAGCAGCTGCTCGTCGATCTCCGCCAACCGTCACTTCCGCCACGATGAGCGATGGATAGTCGCGGATCTCGAAGGCGCCATCCTTCATGATGGTCTGAAAAGCGGGTTCTTCGGTAGCCATAACGCGGTTCCCGCTGAAACTGAGGGCGAACAGGGCGAGCAGCATAGCGTGCTTTCCGCCCTTACGATTGCGTGAGGCGTCAAACATCTGGCTGGTGCGTCAGCGTACAACGATCACCAGACGCGCGACGCGCAACGGTAACGCCACTGACGGATGAGACCCTTTTCGACAGAAACGCGAGCAGGTAAGTAGCAAGATTCTCGATCGTCGGCGGTCCCAGTTCCGCAATGTCGTTTAGCATGCGATGGTCCAGTTCCGTGCGCGCCGCGTCGATTGCGGCGCGCAACACCGCGAGGTCCATAATCATTCCAGTGCTCGGATCTGGTGTGCCCGTCAGCATCACTTCCACATGATAGCTATGGCCGTGGATACGGCGGCTGGGCTCGATCTCGACGCTGCGGTTCAGTGAGTGCGCCGCATCGAAGTAGAACTCCTGTGCAAGTGTGTAATTCATCGGATGTTCAATGACTTGTGATTCTGCAGACTCAGGCGCCAGCTCGGGTTCTGCAGGCACCAGTCGATCGCCCAACGTGTGTTGTCCGACAAGCGCTCGCCATCCATGGGCTGCACAAAGCGGTGCTCGAAGGGCAGCCGCTCCAATGCCAACAGATCCAGCTGCGGTTGTGGCACCACGACTTTGATCTCGTTGCCTGCGAAAAGTTTCAGGTCGGCTCCAGCCTTTGGGCTAACACATATCCAGTCGAGTCCTCGCGGCGGCAAAATCGTGCCGTTGGTTTCGACCGCTATCTTGAAGCCCTGCCCATGCAACGCATCGATCAGTGCAGAATCTACCTGCAGCAGCGGCTCGCCACCCGTCAATACGACGAGACGGTTGGTATGGCCTGGATGCGGCCAAGTTGCAGCGATCTGTGCTGCTAAATCGGTGGCAGTTTCGTAGCGCCCGCCAAGGCTGCCGTCGGTCCCGACAAAATCCGTATCACAGAACTGGCAGATCGCCGAGCGACGATCAGCTTCTCGCCCCGACCACAGGTTGCAGCCGGCGAAGCGGCAGAAGACTGCCGCGTGTCCCGCGTTGGCGCCTTCGCCTTGCAAGGTATAGAAGATCTCTTTAATCGCGTAACTTGCTTGCATCTGCGTTCGGCGCTCGCGTGCGTTGCCAGCACGCGCTAGGCTTGCGCCCATGTCGCGTTCAGACGTGGATTATATGCAGCGAGCCCTGCAACTCGCCACCGATGCTGCGATGGCCGGCGAAGTGCCGGTGGCGGCAGTGCTGGTGCGCGATGGTGACATTGTTGCCGAGAGCGTCAATAAGCCGATTGGCCTGCACGACCCGACTGCCCATGCCGAGATCCTCACCTTGCGTGCGGCCGGTGCCGCATTGCAGAGCTATCGACTCAACGACACGACGCTGTACGTGACGCTCGAGCCATGTGTGATGTGTGCCGCGGCGATCGTGCATGCGCGCGTCGCTCGGGTGGTGTTTGGGGCCTGGGATCCGAAGGCAGGGGGCGCGGGCAGCACCGTGGACGTGTTCCGTCTGCCTGCCATGAACCACCGCGTCGATGTGTTCGGCGGCGTCATGGCGCAGGAGTGCGGGGCGCTATTGAGCCAGTTCTTCGCGTCGCGACGCGGTACCTGATTCAGCCGCTAACACCTCGATCGATTCGAGCACGGCGGCGAACTGAAACGTTCTTTCGACCAGTTGCGCGGTCTCTTCGCCGCGCGCGTAACCGAGCGCAAAGCGCGTATGCCACGCGGGGTCTGACAACAAGGGCAGGCTCGAGCGCACGTCTTTCCAGCGATCGGGGTTTAGCCCACGCATCTGCGCAATGATGCGGGCATTCTCCACGTGGCCGAGGCCGACGTTGTAGGCGGCCAGTGCCAGCCAGGTCCGGTCCGGATCACGGATGCGGCGCGGAATCCGGCGCTTGAGCGAGGCAAGGTACATCGCACCGCCATGGATATTGTCGCTCGGCGCGAGGGGGTTCTGGACGCGCATTTCTTTGGCCGTTTCTGGCATCAGCATCATCACGCCGAGGGCGCCTTGCGGCGACCGCGCCCGCGGCAGCCAGCGGGATTCCTGGTAGGCGAGCGAGGCGAGCAGCTTCCAGTCGAGCCCCGTTTCGGCGGCGGCGGCACGAAAGTGCGGCTCGAGCGCCGGCAGGCGCGAGTTGGCATGTCGATAGAAGTCACGCGCCAACACCTTGGGCAGGCGGGCGCGCTTGCGCACTGGCGGTGTCGCGGCACTGGCAGGTGATGTCTGTGCTGCGGCCTCGGGCTCCGCCGCAGCAGTGCCAGCGACGGCGCTCGTCGAGATCCAGGCGGCGAGCAACGCGACCGCTGCTGCTGGGAGCACAGCAAGCTGCCGCGGCACCGCTGCTGTGTGCTGGGTTGATCCGTGCATCAGCCCTCACGGCTGGCCTAGGTTCGGCTAGAATACCGGTGCTTGCGCGAGCCGGCTTGAACCCAAGTCGGATTTCGCGGCATTTGCGGCGCTGCACATCGAAAACGCGCTTGCAAATCGTGCGGAGAGGTACCGAAGTGGTCATAACGGCGCCGATTCGAAATCGGATGGTCGGGTAATTCCGGCACGTGGGTTCGAATCCCACCTTCTCCGCCAATTTGACCACTAGGCGTCGTGGGATTCGAGCCCACGTGCCGATAGACCAGCGGGTTCGACGCGCGACCGGCGGAGCCAAGGTCGCGCGAACGCGCAGCTCGCGTGAGCGAGCGAGCGGCCCAGGGGGGGCGAGGCGCCGCAGGCGCCGAGTCATCCCACCTTCTCCGCCAATTGACTCTTGCAGGCAGTGCCGGTACGCCGGCGCCTAACCCGAGGCTCCCGGATGACTGCATCCGCTTTCCATTTATTGGTTCGCATACTGCCGTTTTGTCTCGTGTGGGCGAGCGGCATACTCCATGCCGATACACTCGCCCCGGGCTATCAGCGCGTCGCGCCGTCGCGGGATGGCATCGGCGTGCGCTACATGGGCAGAGAGATTGCGCAGGTCATGGGTTGGCAGGGCGCGGCATGGCTGGAGCGCGCCGAACGTTCACGCGAAGAGCGCACCGACCTGTTGATCAAGGACTTGCCACTGACGATCGGCATGACGGTTGCCGATATCGGTGCAGGCACGGGCTACATCGCCCGGCGTATCGCCGAGCGCATTGGCGATGCGGGCGTCGTCTACGCCGTCGACGTGCAGCCGCAAATGATCGCGATGCTAACTACCCTGGCGGAGCGCGAGCAGCTGCCGCAGATTCGCCCGGTGTTGAGCACGGTGCGCGACGTGCAGTTGGCGCCGCAGTCGATTGACCTGGCGATCATGGTGGATGTCTATCATGAGCTACAATATCCGTTCGAGATGCTAACAAGCGTCGTGGCGGCGTTGAAACCGGGCGGCCGCGTGGTGTTCGTCGAGTACCGCGCCAACGACCCGCGCGTGCCGATCAAGCCAGTGCACACGATGAGTGTCGAGCAGGTCAAGCGTGAAGCCGCGCCGCATCCGCTCGAGTTCGAGCGCGTCGGCAAGTCGCTGCCGTGGCAGGATGTGATCGTGTTTCGCAAACGCTGACTTAGCGCGGGTGCCCGGCGATGACTGCGCCGAGCGTCTCGACGGCTGGCGGGCCGCCGCGCAGTGCAGGCGCAGTCGGCCGCCCGCGGAACCTTGGCGAGGACTGGCGTGAAAAAAAATGCTCTTGATCGGTTGGGCTTGGCGCTGCTCGCGCTGGTGGCCTGGTTGTACACACCGGACCTGCGGCGCAGCGACCTCGAGGCCCGCTACGCGCGCGGACCCGCGGACTTCATCGAGGGGTCTGGCATGCGACTCCATGTGCGCGACACGGGCCCACGCGACGCACCGGCAGTCGTGCTGCTGCACGGGCTCGGGGCAAGTCTGCACACTTGGGAAGACTGGGCGAACGCTTTGCCCGAGCTACGAGTAATTCGATTCGACCTACCAGGGTTTGGCCTGACCGGAGCGGATCCCAGCGGTGATTACTCTGACAAGCGCAGCGTCGCCGTGTGCTCGCGTTACTCGATGCGCTACAAGTGCAGCGCGCGAGCCTGGTCGGGCATTCGATGGGCGGACGGTTTGCGTGGCGCTTTGCCGCTGCGCATCCCGAGCGAGTCGACAAACTTGTGCTGGTGTCACCGGACGGTTTCTCCAGCCCGGGCTTCGAGTATGGCAAGACACCGCAGCTGCCGGCGGTTGCTGGCATCATGCCCTACGTGTTGCCGCGCGCGATGGTGCGCATGAATCTCGTCGCGGGCTACACCGATCCCGCCGTGGTCACCGATGCACTGCTGGCCCGCTATTATGATTTGCTCCGTGCGCCGGGCGTACGTGCTGCGCTCCTCGAGCGCACTCGGCAGACCGTGCTGGAGGAGCCGATGGCGATCTTGCGGCAGGTGCGCGCACCGACCCTGCTGTTGTGGGGTGAGCAGGATGGCATGATCCCGTTTGCCAATTCGACCCAGTACCTGCAGTCCCTGCCGGATGTGCGTCTGGTTGCGTTGCCGGGTGTCGGTCACTTGCCGCAGGAAGAAGCGCCGCAGCGGTCAATCGGCGCGGTGCGCCAGTTTCTGCTGTCGCCGCCTGTCGCGGGTATCTTATGAGGCTTGCTCGGCGTCCGGCTGGACGTCGGGCTTCGCGTGCTGCGGCTGTTTGGCAGCCGTTACGGCCTTGCTGTAATGCATGGCGAACGACTCTATGAACACATGTGGCATGCCGTGCTTCGGCATCTCAGTCAGGTTGCGATAAAACTCGCCATACAGTTCCCAGTTCTGACTACCGCTGCCGATCAGCTTGCGGCGGCCGGCGCGCTCAAAGCGGGCTGCCAGGTCGGCCGGGTCGAGGCGCGACAAGAACTCCACGAAGGCGCTGCGCATCGCCGCCACCATTGCATTGTCGTGCTGGCGAGCATCGGCGAATGTGTCGCGCAGCCAATGAACACCGTCGCGCGTCCGCGCCTCGTGCGCGCGCAACAAGGCAACCAGCAGGTCTTCCACCGTGCCTTGTTCGAGCGATGGGCGAATTCCCGTGCTTGTGACATCCGGGTTGATCCGAAAGTTGTTGCGCACGGTCCGTTGCGCCGCCGCGTTGTCCTTCAGTCCTAACAGCGACTCGCGCAGCAATTGCCCGGCAGGTGCAGAACGCGCGTCTGCGCGTCCGGTGGTAGCTGACTCGGGTCGATGCCCGCACCACGACAAAACGTTTGTAGGCCCGTCTGTACGTCGTACAAGCCAGGGTTGTGGTTAGCTGCCTGTTGTTTGGCCGCCGCGCGTGCCAACTGCGAGATGCGTCTGGCGACCGCTGCGGCTTCGTCGGCCGACTGGTCGGAATTGCCGCGGCCGCCACGGCTGATCGCCTGGCCGAAGGCGTTGACGGGTTTCAGGTCGCTGGCGGAATTGCTGTTGCGGCTCGGTTCCAGTAAGGCCTCGAGTTGCAGCGATGCGCCCAGATCCGCATCCGAGTTGCGACGCCGACGCGCCGAGCTGGCGGTGTCGAGCAGACCTGAATCGTCCGGGGCGAAATCGGTGGCGCTATCGAGCGCGACGACGATGTGATACTCACCCAGCCGCAGTACGTCGCCATTCTTGAGTTCGTAGGGCGCCTGGGGACCCACTGCGGCCTCGACATCATTGACGAATGTGCCATTCGTGCTCACGTCGGTCAGGTAGAACCCGCCTTGCGTGAAAATCACGCGGGCATGCCGGCCCGAAACATAGCGCTCCGGATCGGGCAATACCCAATCGTTCTCCGTCGACCGACCGATCGTGCCACCGGCAACGCCAAAGACGATTGTGCTCTTGGACCCCAGCCAGCGGCGTTGATCACTGACGACGCGTAGTCGCAGCGCCATGAAATAGTTCCTCTCGGGCCAGCAGGCTTGCCCGATCTCGCCCGTATAATAGGAGCATAAAATAGCAATCAAGGCCCCGAGTCCCCATGGCAGCGAGTCACATTTTCAAGATCCAGTTCGTCAATCAGGGCAAGGTGTACGAGATTTATGCCCGAAAAGTCAGCCACGGCAGCCTGTTTGGGTTCATCGAGGTCGAGGAATTGATCTTTGGTGAGCGCTCGACCGTCTTGCTCGACCCAGGCGAGGAGCGGATCAAGAGCGAGTTCGCCGGGGTCAAACGCACCTATTTGCCGATGCACTCGGTCGTGCGGATCGATGAGGTGAAGAAGCAGGGCGTGAGCAAGATTGTTGCGCTGGAAGGCGGCAATGTCTCCACGTTCCCTGGCATGCCGATATACCCCTCCAGTGGCGGCCCGATGGGGCCCGGCTCGGGTGGCGGTGGTTCCAACAAGAACTGAGTCGCGGTGATTTTAGAGCTTCCAGGCGGTACGGCGCTGCCGCCCTTTCGACGTGTCAAGCTTTGCTCGGCCTTGCAGACGCTCGATCCGCGGGTGCTCGCCGTCGACGCGCACTGGATCCATTTCGTCGCCGTCGAGCGCGAACTCGACCGCCATGAGCGGCCTGTGCTCGACCGGCTACTCCGCTATGGGCCGCGTGCTGCGGTTGCCGACATCCGGCGGGCAGACGCTGTTGCGGATGCTGCGGTCTGGGTGGTGCCACGTCCCGGCACTATTTCTCCTTGGTCCAGCAAGGCCACTGACATCGCGCATGTCTGTGGGCTCGCCGCGATCCGACGTATCGAGCGCGGCATCTGCTACCGCCTGACATTCGGCTCGCCAGCCGACCTGCCGTCGGCGGATTCATTGCAGCGTCTGGTCCAGCCATTGTTCGACCGCATGGTTGAGACGGTTTTGTTCGACATTGCGGCGGCGAGTAGTCTGTTCGCGGCGCACGCGCCCAGGCCGCTGACGCATGTCTCGCTGGCAGCGGGACGCGATGCGCTGGTGAGCGCAAATCGCGCCCTCGGCCTGGCTCTGTCCGCTGAGGAAATAGACTATCTTTTGGCAGCCTATCGACGTTTCGGGCGTGATCCTACCGATGCTGAGTTGATGATGTTTGCGCAGGCGAATTCAGAGCACTGTCGGCACAAGATTTTCAATGCCGAGTTCCTGCTCGACGGTGTGGCGCAGGCCAAGTCCATGTTCGCGATGATCCGCAACACCCATGCAAAAAGCCCGGACGGCGTCCTCTCTGCTTATCGGGACAATGCGGCGGTCATCGAAGGCCAGCTCGCGACACGCTACTTTCCCGATGCGGTGACCGGCGTGTACCGCTACGTCGAGGAGCCGGTCGACATCTTGATGAAAGTGGAAACCCACAATCATCCCACCGCAATCTCCCCCTTTCCAGGTGCGGCCACGGGTTCGGGTGGCGAGATTCGTGATGAGGGCGCGACTGGCCGCGGCGCGCGGCCCAAGGCGGGGCTAACAGGGTTTTCAGTATCACACTTGCGCCTGCCAGGATTTGAACAACCGTGGGAGCGGTCCATCGGCAGGCCTGAACGCATCGCCTCGGCGCTCGAGATTATGCTGGAGGGGCCGATCGGCGGTGCGGCGTTCAATAACGAGTTTGGTCGACCGAATATCGCCGGCTATTTCCGGGCTTTCGAGCACCCAGACCAGTCGGACGTATCGAGCGGTACGCAGCGTGGCTGGGGTTATCACAAGCCCATCATGATTGCCGGCGGCCTTGGCAATATCCGCAGGCCCCATATCGAAAAGTGCGACCTGCCGGCAGGCGCCAAGATCGTCGTACTCGGTGGTCCGGCGATGTTGATCGGTCTCGGTGGTGGCGCTGCATCATCAGTGGGTAGTGGGGCGTCGAGCGCGACGCTGGACTTCGCCTCGGTGCAGCGCGGCAATCCAGAGATGCAGCGGCGCGCGCAGGAAGTGATCGATCGTTGCTGGGCGCAAGGCGCTGACAACCCGATCCTGTTGATTCACGACGTCGGCGCGGGCGGTCTCTCCAATGCTGTGCCGGAAGCGGTTGCGCACACGGCCGGTCGCGGGGCGACGATCAATCTGCGCGCAATCCCGAATGACGAACCGGGCATGTCACCGATGGAAATCTGGTGTAACGAGTCGCAGGAACGTTATGTGCTCGTATTGGCGGCGGACCGTATTGCGGAATTCACGACGCTTGCGACGCGCGAACGTTGTCCTTTCGCGGTGATCGGTACGCTTGATGACAGTGAGCAACTGATTGTTGAAGACCCATTGCTTGGCGGCCGAGTCATCGATATGCCGCTTGATGTGTTGCTTGGCAAGACACCGAAAATGCAACGTGACGCGCAGCATGTTGCCCGTGTCGGCAGTGAGTTCGTCCTGGCAGACGAGGATTTGCGTGACGCTGTTTACCGCGTCCTGCGACATCCAACCGTAGCCGACAAGACTTTCCTGATCTCGATCGGCGATCGGACGGTTGGCGGAATGGTCAGTCGGGATCAGATGGTGGGGCCCTGGCAGGTGCCCGTCGCCGACGTGGCAGTCACGCTGGCCGACTTCCGTGGCAATGGTGGCGAGGCGATGGCCATGGGTGAGCGCGCGCCCCTGGCCGTGCTCGACGCACCCGCGTCAGGGCGGATGGCAGTCGGCGAGGCGATTACCAATATTCTCGCTGCGGACGTGCCAGCGCTGGGCTTGGTCCGGCTATCAGCTAACTGGATGGCTGCCTGCGGTGAGCCGGGCGAGGATGCGGCGCTCTATGAGACGGTTCGGGCTGTGGGCGAGCAGCTGTGCCCAGCGCTCGGCATCGCCATTCCGGTCGGCAAGGACTCGTTGTCGATGCGTACGCATTGGAGCGAGGGCGGGGCAGATCGGTCGGTGGTAGCGCCGGTGTCCTTGATCGTCTCGGCTTTTGCGCCGGTCGAAGATGTACGCCGCACCTGGACGCCGCAACTGCGCACCGATTTTGGGCCCAACACGCTGTTGTTAGTGGACCTGGGTGGCGGTCGCGATCGGCTGGCTGGCTCGATTGTCACGCAAGTCTACGGTCAACTGGGCAAGACCGTGCCCGACCTGGACCGGCCAAGCTCGTTGTTGCAGCTCACGGCCGCACTCGCTGATCTGCGTCGGTCCGGGCCGCAGGTCGTGGCCTACCACGATCGGTCTGACGGCGGTGCGTTGGCGACGCTGGTCGAGATGGCTTTCGCCGGCCATTGCGGCCTCGATGTGTGCTTGCCGCAAGGTGCTACGGGCGCGGCCGGTGGGCTCTTTAGTGAAGAGCTCGGCGTCGTCATGCAGATTGCCAGTGCCGATCTCGACGCCGTGCTGGCGGTATTTCAGCAGCACGGCTTGCGTGAATACACGCATGTGCTGGGCCAGGCGACGCGGGCGATGCGCGTGCGAATTGCGGTTGGCGACTTCCTCATGGATGAAGCTTGGGGTGATCTGCGTGCAGCCTGGTCCGAGACCTCATTCCGAATGCGGGAGTTGCGCGATGATCCGGTGTGCGCGCGCGAAGAATTTGCCTCGACATGCGACGTCAACGAGCCTGGTCTGTTGGTCGCGCTCACGTTCGATCCCGAGGAGTCATTGCAGTTTCCCGCGGTCACAACGGCTGCGCGACCGCGCGTCGCGGTGTTGCGTGAACAAGGTGTAAATAGTCAGGTGGAGATGGCCGCTGTACTCGACCGGTCGGGATTTGAGCCACACGACGTTCATATGAGTGACATCCTGTCGGGGCGACGGAGTTTGCAGGACTTCGCCGGTCTGATTGCCTGCGGCGGGTTTTCGTACGGTGACGTGTTGGGGGCTGGCGAAGGCTGGGCCAAGTCCATCCTCTTCAACGAGCTGGCGCGGCAGCAGTTTCAACAGTTCTTTGCGCGGCCGGATTCGTTTGCGCTTGGCGTCTGCAACGGTTGTCAGATGTTCGCCGCGCTGGCCGAGCTGATCCCGGGAGCTGCAGACTGGCCGCGTTTCGTACGCAACCGCAGTGAGCAGTTCGAAGCGCGTTTCGCGCTGGTCGAGGTGCTGCCGTCGCCGTCGCTATTCTTTGACGGCATGGTCGGCTCCATGTTGCCGATCGCCGTGGCCCATGGGGAGGGCCGGGCCGAGTTCGCAACCGACGTTGCGGGGCAGTCGTTCGTCGAATCCGGTCGAGTGGCGGTACGCTACGTAAATGCCGACCGGTCCGTTGCCAGGACTTATCCTGCCAACCCGAATGGTTCACCGTTTGGCATCGCTGCCGTGACCAGCCGCGATGGTCGGGTCACTGCAATCATGCCGCACCCCGAGCGGTCGTTTCGCTACGTGCAAAACTCCTGGCGGCCTGACGGCGCAGGCGAGGCTAGTGGCTGGCAGCGCCTGTTCGTGAATGCGCGACGGTCGTTAGGCTAGAGCGGACCTGATTGCGGCCGATCGGCTCGGCCGACCAGTTAGGTGTGCCCAGCGTTGGAAACGTCGCCTGACATACGCAGGGTCCGATTGCGAGCGGTTTCAGCGATCGACTCATCGACAAAAAAGCGCCGCACCTTCATCGCGTGCTGCAGTCTGCCACGGCGAATATAGGCCTGATACAAGAAGTCCTTCATGACCTCGAGCAACACCGCCGCTTGGTAGGGGTTGAATGTCGGGAAGGCGGTGCCGAGTTCAAGATCGGCGGCTGAGATGACACGAGCGACAAGCGCAAAAGTGCTGGCATCGATTTCAACGAGGTCGCGGACGTCGTTCACCTGATCGAACAAGCGCAGTTTGTGCGACTCACCGAGGTCCTCGAACGTCGCGAGCGCCGTGCGCCGGCACATGGACGCAAAGGCATCGTGCAGTCCGTGCGAATAACAACCCAGCGCTTCACGAAACAGCGTTGCAACATGGTCCGGGACATACGTGAAGATGAAGCGTTCGGTCGGCCGCTCGATCTCGCGGTACTGCGGTCCCAACTCGATGCGCAGGTCGCCGTACACCTTGACCGGGTAGCGCAGAAAAACCGGCGAATTGCACGAGTGGCAGCGCATGACCACGCCTACATGCCGTGGCTTGTGCTGCGTCACGTCCGCGAATGCGGGCGAGGCAGCAACCGACATCGGCGAATACGCCAAGCAGTGCGGGCAGGTGAGCGACACCTCCGAACTGCCGTCGAGGTGCAAACTGCTCGATGTGTCGATGTAGTTGGGCACGGACTAGCAGTGTACCTGCACGCCGCGCGATTGGTGCGATGAGCGTTACGGCTTCACATAACGCGGCGGCTGTCAGCCTTACAGCCCCCGTGGCGCACCGAGCATGCTGAGAAACTCGGTACGGGTTCGGGCATCGTTGCGGAACACGCCAAGCATAGTGCTCGTGACCATCGAGACGCCGCGCTTGTGAATGCCGCGTGTGGTCATGCATTGATGGCGCGCGTCAATCACAATTCCCACGCCGCGGGGCTTCAGGACATCGTTGATGCAAGCGGCGATCTGCGCGGTCAGTTTTTCCTGCACCTGAAAGCGCCGTGCATAGCCCTCGACCACGCGCGCCAGTTTGCTGATGCCGACAACCTTGTTAGTGGGTAGATAGCCGACATGCGCACGGCCGATAATCGGCGCCATGTGATGCTCGCAGTGCGACTCAAACTCGATGTCACGCAACACGATCAGCTCGTCGTAGCCTGCGACTTCCTCGAAAGTGCGACGCATGTAGGCGGTGGGATCGACGCCGTAGCCGGAGAACCAGTCCTGGTACGCGTTGACGACGCGTTTCGGGGTGTCGAGCAGGCCTTCGCGCGTCGGATCCTCGCCGGCCCAGCGCAGCAGCGTACGTACGGCCGCCTCTGCGTCCTCGCGTTTGACGGCGCCCAGAGCCTTACTGGTCTTGGCGGTCTTGCTAGTCTTGGCGCGGGTTGGCTTCTGCTTGGCCATGGGGCTACCTGCTGCGGTTGAACGGGTTAATGGTACGGTGCCGTGTTCGACTTCGCTTGCAACTGGCGCGCATCGCCTGCCCGAAAACGCCGTGCAGTACTGGACAGTCGAGCTGCGCCAAGCAATCAAGCTCAGCGCGTCAACGGCTTGTATTTGATGCGATGGGGCTGCGCTGCCGCCTCGCCCTTGCGACGCTGCAAGTCCTGCATGTACTCCTGGAAATTGCCCTCGAACCAGACGACCTCTGAGTTGCCTTCGAAAGCGAGGATATGGGTGGCGATGCGATCGAGAAACCACCGATCGTGCGAGATGACCACGGCGCATCCTGGGAAGGCCAGCAGACCTTCTTCCAGCGCGCGCAGCGTCTCGACGTCGAGATCGTTGGTGGGTTCGTCCAGCAACAGAACGTTACCACCTGATTGCAGCACTTTCGCCAGGTGGACGCGGTTGCGTTCGCCGCCGGACAGATCGCCAATGAGCTGCTGCTGTTGCGTGCCCTTGAAGTTGAAGCGGCCCACATAGCCGCGCGATGGCGTTTCGTAATTGCCGACCTTGATCAAGTCGAGCCCGCCGGATATCTCGGCCCAGACAGTCTTTTTGTCGTCGAGCGTCTGGCGGGACTGATCGACATAGGCCAGTTTCACTGAGGGACCCACGCGGATCTCGCCGCCGTCCGGCTGCTCGCTACCGGTCAGCATGCGGAACAGCGTGGTCTTGCCTGCGCCGTTCGGCCCGATGATGCCAACGATACCGCCGCGCGGCAGACTAAAGCTCAGGTCGTCGATCAACAGCCGATCACCATAGGCCTTGGATAGATTCTGCGCTTCGATCACGACATCGCCGAGGCGTTCACCGGGTGGTATGTAGATCTCGTTAGTTTCATTGCGCTCCTGGAACTCACGCGAGGCGAGTTCTTCGTAGCGCGCAATACGCGCTTTGCTCTTAGCCTGCCGTGCCTTGGGGTTCTGGCGCACCCATTCGAGCTCGTGCTCGAGCGTCTTGCGCAGCGAGCCCTTTTCTTTTTCTTCTTGCGCCAAACGCTGCTCTTTCTGCTCCAGCCAGGATGAGTAGTTACCTTTCCAGGGAATGCCGTGACCACGGTCGAGCTCGAGGATCCACTCGGCCACATTGTCGAGGAAGTAGCGATCATGCGTCACAGCGATCACGGTCGACGGATACTGCTCAAGATACTTCCAGCCATGCGATCGATTCCGCGTCCAGATGGTTGGTCGGCTCGTCCAGCAACAAGATCTCCGGCGCCGAGAGTAACAACCGACACAGGGCAACACGGCGCTTCTCGCCACCCGACAGCGGGCCGATCTTCGCTTCCCAGGGCGGCAGCCGGAGCGCATCGGCCGCTATCTCGAGCGTGCGTTCCACCTCCCAGCCGCTCGCCGCATCGATCGCATCCTGCAGCGTGGCTTGCTCTTCGAGCAGCTTGTTCATGGCATCGTCCGACATGGGCTCGGCAAACAGTTCGCTGATTGCATTGAACCGTGCCAGTTGGCCAAAGACGCCGCCCAGGCCTTCCATCACAACGGCACGCACGTCTTTCGACGGGTCGAGTTCAGGTTCCTGCGGCAGGTAGCCGATCTTGATACCAGGCTGCGGCCGCGCTTCGCCTTCGAAGCTGGTGTCCGCACCTGCCATGATTCTCAACAGGGTCGACTTGCCGGAGCCGTTCAAGCCGAGCACGCCGATCTTCGCGCCAGGAAAAAACGATAGCGAGATATCGCGCAGAATCACGCGCTTGGGCGGCACCACCTTGCCGACACGATTCATTGTGTAGATGTACTGCGCCATCGTTGTCACATACCTGCTAAAAAACCGTGGCTGCCAGCATAAACCAACCGCTTGGCCGTCTGGCCGCTGGGATCGGCCTGCCAGTCGCGGCGCTTATGCTAGGCTTTTGCTGTGGGTGACAACAAGGCCAACATGCTCGTGGTCGCGGGCGAGCGCGCTGCACGTTATGGCTTTGGTGACGGCCATCCGTTTGGAGCCGACCGGCATGCAGCGTTTATGCGCGAGTTTGCGGCGCGCAAGCTCGATCGCAAGGTGCAGATGACAGATGCCAGGGCAGCAACCCGCGCTGAACTCGAGAGCTTTCATACCGCCTCGTATGTCGACCTGGTGCAGGCGCGGTCGCTTACCGGCCAAGGCTATCTCGATGCTGGCGACACGCCGGCATGGCAAGGCGTGTTTGAAGCGGCGTCAGATGTCGTCGGTGCGACTTTGCTGGCGATGGAAGCCATCATGTCGGGTGAGGTGCGGCGGGCCTTCGTGCCGATCGCCGGTTTGCATCACGCGGCGCGCGGCTCGGCCGCGGGATTTTGTGTATTCAATGATTGCGGCGTCGCGATCGAGCAATTGAAGCAAAAGCATGGTTTGCGACGCATCGCGTATGTCGATATCGATGCGCACCACGGCGACGGGGTTTACTACGGCTTTGAAAGCGACCCTGCGGTGGTATTCGCCGATATCCACGAAGACGGCCAATTCCTCTATCCCGGCACCGGCGGCGACAACGAGGTAGGGACCGGCGAAGCCGCGGGTACCAAGCTGAATATTTCGCTGCCGCCTGGCGCCGATGATGCGGCATTCGATGCCGTGTGGCCGCGTGTCATGGCGCATCTGCGCAAGTTCGAGCCAGAATTTATCCTGATTCAATGCGGCGCGGACAGCGTTGCGGGCGATCCGATCACCCATCTGCGCTATACGCCCGACGTGCACCGCGGAGCGGCTGCCGATCTTACCTTGCTGGCCGAAGGGCTGGGCCATGGCCGCGTGCTGGCCACGGGGGGCGGCGGTTACAACCGAATTAATCTGGCGCTCGCCTGGAGCGGGGTTGTAGAGGGCATGTTGAGCGTGCCGCAACGGTAAGCCGCAGCAAAATTAGGTACACTGCGCGCCCTGCAAAGAGGTGACCCCAGCATGTTCAGTAGTGCGATGACAATCGATGGTTTCGACCCTGAGCTGCACCAGGCGATCAACGCCGAGCGGCAGCGCCAGGAAGACCACATCGAGCTGATCGCCTCCGAGAATTATGCCAGTCCGCGCGTGCTCGAGGCGCAGGGCACGGTCCTCACTAACAAGTATGCTGAGGGCTATCCTGGCAAGCGCTACTACGGTGGCTGCGAGTTCGTGGACATTGCCGAGCAACTGGCCATTGACCGTGCCAAGCAGCTTTTTGGGGCCGCCTATGCCAACGTACAACCGCACTCCGGCTCGCAGGCCAACGCGGCGGTCTATCTCGCGCTGATGCAGCCGGGCGATACATTGCTCGGCATGAGTCTCGACCACGGTGGCCATCTGACCCATGGCGCCAAGGTCAACTTTTCCGGCAAGATTTTCCATGCCGTTCAGTACGGCATTCGCGCCGACAACGGTGAGATCGATTACGACGCGCTCGAGGCACAGGCGCAGGCCGAGAAACCAAAAGTGATCGTGGCGGGTTTTTCCGCTTATTCCCGCACCCTGGATTTCCCACGGTTTCGTGCGATCGCGGATAAGGTTGGCGCATTCCTGATGGTCGATATGGCCCACGTCGCCGGGTTGGTGGCTGCCGGTGTGTATCCGAATCCGCTGCCCCACGCCGACGTCGTGACGACGACCACCCACAAGACACTGCGGGGTCCGCGTGGTGGCTTGATCCTGGCGCGTGAGAACGAGGCGTTGACCAAGAAGTTCAATTCGCTGGTGTTTCCGGGCACGCAAGGTGGGCCGTTGATGCACGTGATTGCCGCCAAGGCGGTCGCGTTCCTCGAGGCGTTGCAACCTGAGTTCGTCGACTATCAAAAGCAGGTTGTCAGCAATGCCCGGGCAATGTGCGCGCGACTGACCAAGCGCGGCTATCGGATCGTCTCGGGTGGTACCGACAACCATTTGTTTCTGCTCGACTTATCGGATCGCGAGATGACCGGCAAAGAAGCCGATGCAGCGCTGGGTCGCGCGCATATCACGGTCAACAAGAACGCGGTGCCTAACGATCCGCGCCCGCCGTTCGTGACGAGCGGGATTCGCATCGGCTCGCCGGCTGGTACCACGCGCGGTTTCAAACAAGCGGAGTTCGAGCAGGTGGCAGATTGGATCGCCGATGTGATCGACGCCAATGCAGCGGACCCGGTGCTCGAGCAAGTGCGCGGCGCGGTGACGCAGCTCTGCCGGCGCTTCCCGGTCTACGGTTCCTGAGGTCGCGGTCGAGGGCGTGCCGTGCACTGTCCCTTCTGCGGCCACGCTGAAACGAAGGTAAACGACTCGCGGCTTGCGGCCGAGGGTGCGCAGATCCGACGGCGACGCGAGTGTCTGGCTTGTGGCGAGCGCTTCACGACTTTCGAGACTGCTGAATTGCTGATGCCGCTGATCATCAAGAATGATCGTACGCGAGTGCCGTTTGATGAGCACAAGCTACGCGGTGGCATTGAAAAATCGCTTGAGAAGCGCCCGGTCAGTCGCGAAGCAATCGAGGAAGCTGTCACCCACGTGGGTCGCAAGCTGCGCGCGCTGGGCGAGCGTGAAGTGTCCTCTCGGCAGATCGGTGAACTGGTGATGGAAGAGCTGCACGGTCTGGATGAGGTGGCCTACGTGCGGTTTGCATCAGTCTACCGGCAGTTCCAGGACGTCGAGGCATTTCGCGAGGAGATCGAGCAACTCGGGCGCCGGCGCGCCCGCAATCCGCGCAGCGATCAGCTCTCACTACTACCAGCAGACAGCGATTTGGCAACGCCGAAGCCTCGCAAGCGGAAATGATCTACTCTGACTTCGATAAATCTTGTATGCAACGCGCGCTGGAACTCGCCGAGCGCGGCTTGTTGACCACGGACCCGAATCCGCGCGTTGGCTGTGTGATTGGCTCAGATGGCGTGATTCTGGGCGAAGGCGCGCATTTGCGGGCTGGTGAGCCGCATGCTGAGCCGCTTGCACTGGCCGCCGCCGGCGCTGCCGCACGCGGCGCGACCGCTTACGTGACGTTGGAGCCGTGCAATCACCACGGGCGGACCCCGCCTTGTGTGGACGCATTGTTAGCCGCCGGAGTCACGCGCGTTGTCTACGCGCTGCGAGATCCGAATCCGCGTGTCGATGGCAGTGGCGCGGCGCGACTCGTGGCGGCTGGTGTGCGGACCGAGTGTGGTCTGATGGAAGACGCAGCGCTTGTCTTGAACGAAGGCTTCGTCAAGCGTATGCGAACCGGCCGCCCCTTCGTCCGGCTGAAGACCGCGGCCAGTGTCGATGGGCGCGTGGCGCTCGCCAACGGCGCGAGTCAGTGGATCACAGGCGAGGCGGCGCGCGCCGATGTCCAAGCCTGGCGTGGGCGTAGTTCTGCCATACTAACGACTGCGGCGACCGTGATCGCCGATGATCCGCGGCTGGACGTGCGCATTGCAGGGGCGAGTCGCCAACCCTTGCGGGTCGTGCTCGATCGTCAATTGCGCATGCCGCCGACCGCGCGCATTCTGAACCCGCCAGGCAAGGTACTCGTTTTCGGCTCCACAGATGACGTGGCGGGTGGCCACGCGGCGACGTTGCGCCAACGGGGCGCGGTCGTTGAAGCTGTTGCTGAAGTGCGCGCTGCCCCTGCTGGCGCAGGCGCCCCTGTCCAACGCAACCTGGCCCAACTCAATCTAGCCCGGCTCGACCTTGCGCAAGTGCTCGAGCGCTTGGGCTCGTTGCAGGTCAACGAACTACTGGTCGAGTCGGGCGGCGTGTTGGCCGGTGCGCTGCTGGAGCAAAATCTGGTGGACGAATGGCTGCTGTATTTGGCGCCGCGCCTACTGGGGCACGACGCGCAGCCGCTCGCGGTCATCCAATCGCTAGAACAACTCACCGATGCACGGTCGTTCCGCATCATTGATACCGCGGTGTTGGGTGATGACTTGCGCCTACGCCTTCGACCTCGGGCACACTAGGCCCATGTTTACGGGCATCGTGCTTGATTTCGGGACCGTTCGCGAGGTCGAACCACTCGCGGGTGATCTACGACTGACGGTCGGGACACGCAAGCTGGACCTCGCTAACGTCGGGATCGGCGACAGCGTTGCAGTAAACGGTGTGTGTTTGACAGTGATCGCCTGCGGTCCGCGGCATTTCGTGGCCGACGTGTCGCGTGAAACGCTTGCCGTCACGACGCTGCATCAACTGGCGCAAAATACCGCGGTGAATCTCGAACTTGCGCTGCGAGTCGGTGACCCGCTCGGCGGGCATCTGGTCTCGGGTCACGTCGATGGCGTGGGGCAGGTCGTCAGCTGTCACGATGACGCGCGGTCGCAGCGCCTGCGTTTCCGGGTGCCGGCAGCGCTGGCGCGCTATGTTGCCGTCAAAGGCTCGGTCACGGTCGACGGTGTGAGCCTCACTGTAAATGCTGTGACGGATAGTGAGTTTGACGTGAATATCATTCCGCACACGCAGCAGATGACAACACTGGGTCAACTGCGGCCAGGCGACCTGGTCAACGTGGAGATCGATCAAATGGCGCGCTATGCGGAGCGGTTGTTAGGGTTGAGCGCTGCGCAACCAGTGCAAGGAGGTCAGTGATGTATATCGTGGCGCAAAACAAAGATTCCGTCGCCGGTAGTGGCTTGAATACGGTCGAGGAAATACTCGCCGACATCGCCGCCGGCAAGATGGTCGTGATCATGGACGACGAGGACCGCGAGAATGAGGGCGATCTGATCATGGCGGCCGCGCACGTTCGTGCTGAAGACATCAATTTCATGGCGCGCTTCGGGCGCGGCCTCATTTGCCTAACGCTCACGCCGGAGCGTTGCAAACAGCTGCGACTGCCGCTCATGGTCAGCGAGACCAATCGCGAGCGACATACTAACTTCACGCTGTCGATCGAGGCGGCTGAGGGAGTTACGACCGGTATTTCGGCGCACGATCGAGCGCACACGGTGCGCACTGCAGTGCGCACTGACGCCCGGCCGGAGGACCTGCGCCAGCCCGGTCATATCTTTCCCATCATGGCCCAACCCGGTGGCGTCCTGACTCGCGCGGGTCATACCGAAGCAGGCTGCGACTTCACACGCTTGGCGGGACTGGATCCTGCCGCGGTGATCGTCGAAATCATGAACGACGACGGTACGATGGCGCGCCGTCCGCAGCTGGAAGTTTTTGCGCGTCAGCACAGTCTCAAGATCGGCACGATCGCAGATCTGATCCGCTATCGTCTTAAGGCGGAGCGCTCGGTCGAGCGAGTCGCGGAGCAGCTGGTCGAGACGGAGTTCGGGCCGTTTCGCCTGGTGGCCTACCAGGACCACGTCAATCGCGACGTGCACCTGGCGCTCGTGCGCGGTGTGGTTGATGGTGCAGAGGCGCCGCTCGTTCGCGTGCATTTGACCGACACCTTGCGCGACCTGATCGGCGTGTATACCGAGCATCGCACCTGGACACTACGCTCTGCACTGGCGCGCGTGGCGACACACGGCACGGGTATTGTCGTTATCTTGCGCGAGCAGGAATCGCCACGCGAACTGGCGGATGCGGTGCGCTCACTAGGCAGCGCAGAGCCCACAGATTCGAACGCTGGCGCGGCCGGGCCGGTGCTCAGGACCTACGGTATCGGCGCACAGATTCTCAAGGATCTGGGCGTGCGACGCATGCAGGTGCTGTCAGCGCCCAAGCAAATGCATGGTATTTCGGCGTTTGATCTGGAGATCACCGGCTACCTGACCGAGTAATTGTTCGGGGTCGGCGGTGTGGCAGGTATACTGCGCGATCGCTCGAGTCCTGTGTCTGCAATCATGTCCGGAACCATTGAACACCAAATTCCGCCCGCCCTCGGTGCGCATCGCGTGGCGATTGTTGCCGCGCGTTTCAATGACGAGATCGTGTCACAGTTGATAGCTGGTGCGTTGCGCGCGTACCGCAAAGCGGGCGGCAAGCCTGCTGGCGTCGAGTTCGTGCGTGTGCCGGGCGCATTCGAGTTGCCGGTTGCGGCGCGCCGCTTGGCGTTTGCGGGACAGTTCAGTGCCATCGTTGCACTCGGCTGCGTCGTGCGCGGCGACACGCCGCATTTTGATTTCGTCGCTGGGGAATGCGCGCGTGGGCTTATGCAGGTTTCACTTGAAACAGGCGTGCCGATAATTTTTGGCGTGCTAACAACCGAAACTTTCGAGCAGGCGCATGAGCGCGCCGACATCGCCAAGATGGACAAGGGCGGCGAGTCGATGCAGGCTGCTATCGAGATGGCAAGTCTGCTGAGTCGCTGGTGACCTGCTGATGGCGCGAGTTACACCGGAGCGGTTGGCGTCGAGTGCTCGCTCGGTGGCGCGCAAACTGGCCGTGCAAGCGCTGTACGGTTGGCAGCTCAATCCCGCGCCATGGCAGGACCTGGTGCAGGAGTACGCCACCGACGCTGACATGCCCAAAGCTGACCAAGCGTACTTTCGCGCGCTCGTTGCGGGCGTCGGTGCGGGTAGTGAGGCGCTCGATACAGCGCTTGCGCCGTGGATGGACCGCAAGCCGGCTGGACTCGATCCGGTCGAGCGTGCCGTGCTGTGGATCGGTACGCACGAGTTGCGGGCGATGCCCGACGTGCCTTTCCGGGTGGTGATCAGCGAAGCGGTCAGTCTGGCGAAGCGGTTTGGCGCCACCGACAGTCACCGCTTTGTCAACGCAGTGCTCGACAAGGCGGCGCGCGATCTGCGACCCCACGAGCACTGAGTAGCTACTGACTATCGACGGCTGGTTGTTATGGCGCTCGGTGAATTCGATCTGATCGCGCGCTATTTTGCCAACTGCGGCCCGCAGCGCACTGACGTTCGCGTCGGCGTTGGCGACGATGGCGCGGTATTAGCGCCGCCCCTGGGTCACGACTTGATTGCGGTGGTCGATACGCTGGTTGAGGGACGGCATTTCCCGCCCGACTCACCGCCCGACTCGATTGGGCATCGCGCGCTCGCGGTGAACCTGAGTGATCTTGCTGCCATGGGGGCCACGCCGGCGTGGGCATTGTTAGCTTTGACGTTGCCGGCCGCGAATGAGCGTTGGTTGGAGCAGTTTGCGCGGGGTGCTGATAGGTTGCTGCGGCGGTATGGGGTCGCGTTGGTGGGTGGCGATACGACTTCCGGGCCGTTGACGATCACCGTGCAGTTGCTGGGTTTCGTACCCCGCGGCTTGGCGTTGCGCCGCAATGGTGCGCAGCCTGGTGATGTGGTGATGGTTTCTGGCACGCCGGGCGACGCAGCTGCCGGCTTGGCGCTGGAGCAAGCACAGTTAGTTGCTGCCGAAGATGTCGCGGTTGCGTTGCGACAAAGATTTCTATACCCCGCGCCACGGGTTGAGCTTGGCGTCGCACTGCGCAGTCTGGCCAGCGCGTGCATCGACGTCTCGGACGGTCTAGGTGCCGATCTTGGCAAGCTTTGCACTGCAAGCGGCTGCGGTGCTGAGCTGGAGCTGTCGGCCATGCCATTGTCGGGGCCGCTGATCGCGGCCGTCGGTCGCGCGCGTGCACTGCAGTTAGCGCTCGCTGGCGGTGACGACTACGAGCTCTGCTTTACCGTACCGCCGACTGCATTTTCGCAATTGGTCGAGCTCGCCCGTGTCAGTAGTACGCCAATCGCCCGCATCGGATCGGTGACCGAACGGTCGGGTGTGGTGCTGCGAGACGGCGCGACTGTGACGCAGTTCTCAGCGCGCGGCTTCGACCACTTCCGCTGACCCACACCGCCTTGCCGCCCGGCGATCCGGGAGCCGGGTCACAGTCAAGCGACTGCCCGCTCCGTATCCTCGCCGGATCAAAGCGTTCGTTGCCGCACGGGATGGTCCGTCCAGGTGAGAACCGAGTGTGACCATTGCACGTGATGCCCACCGATCCAGCCAAGACCCTCACCGATACCGAATCCGAGCGGCTGATCGTACCCGCGATCCCTGACCGTATCGGTAAGTACGTCATCATCAATGAAGTCGGACGTGGCAGCACGGGCACCGTCTATTTGTCACACGACCCGTACTACGGTCGCGACGTCGCCATCAAGCTTTACAGTCTGGACACCGGTGGCGACGCCGAACGGGCGCGGGTGGCTCGCAAGATGTTTCTGTCAGAAGCCCATATGGTTGGCATGCTGCAGCACCCGAACATCCTGCCGATCTACGACGCAGGCGAAGAGAACGGGCGTTGTTATATCGTCACTGAGCACGTGCATGGTGCCCGCACACTGGCGGCCTATTGCCGCCCAGACAATCTGCTGCGTATCGATGATGTCGTCGAGATGGTCTACAAGTGCGCCAAGGCTTTGCACTACGCGCATACGCGCGGCGTCATTCACCGAGATATCAAGCCATCGAATATCATGCTCACGCAAGACAGTGACGTGCGTATCATTGATTTCGGTATCGCGCTGGTCGCTGACTCGGACGTATCGCGTATCGAGGGAATTGCTGGCAGCCCGTCGTATATGTCGCCGGAGCAGGTGCAGAGCCTGGATCTCACGGCAGCCTCGGATTTGTATTCGCTCGGCGCTGTGATGTACGAGTTGCTCACTGGCCAGAGGCCCTTCCGGGCCGGCAACCTGGTCAAGTTGTTACATCAGATCGTGTACGCCACGGCACCACCGATCCACACGCTGCGCAAAGAGATCCCGCAGGATCTGGAAAGCGTGGTCGCGACAGCGATGCAAAAGCTGCCGGAAAAGCGCTTTCGCTCCGGTGCCGATTTCGCAGCCGAGTTGACGCGGGTGCATCAGAAGCTGCGGGCCGAGAACGAACGCCTCGATCAGCAGGAACAGTTCGGCGTCTTGCGTCGCCTGCGGTTCTTCCATGAATTCTCGCACTCGGAGATTTGGGAAGTACTGCGCGCCAGCACGATGCAAAACTACTCCGATCGCGACGAGATCGTCAAAGAGGGCGAGATGGACGATCGGTTCTACATCCTCGTGTCGGGCCAATGCAGCGTCGAGCGGCACGGCAAACAGCTCGGTGCGATCGACACTGGTGATTGCTTTGGTGAGACCAGTTACGTGAGCGGCGCAAGGCGCACCGCAACGATTCGGGGCCAGCGGCCCGGTCAGCGTGCTGAAAGTCAGTTCCACCTTGTTGGAGCAGGTGTCAGCGGCGTGTCAGTTGCGCTTCAATCGAGTCTTCTTGCGGACCTTGATTGGCCGCTTGCAGGGTGTTGAGCAGCAGCAGGTTAGCTGAGGCCGAGCGCCTGCATCGTGGGTGACGCCGCTGCGGCGCACGTGAAACGGGCGCGCTGCGCGTACCCTCGTTCGAGCGCGGGGCGCATCTTTCCCCGTGTGACGAGGCCAGGATTCTGCCGGAACAGGAGCGCCCCGCGCTCGAACTTCGGCGCCCTCCACACGTGCGCCGCAGCGGCGTCACCCACGCTACTGACACCCGGACTCAGCGCAGATTGTTGCGGGCGAGGAAGATTCGCACGACATCTATCGCGTGCCACTGAATTGGCTGGATTCACCGCCACTGACTGGCGCCAGTGAAGGGTGCCGAAGATTGAGTCGGGCGCGCTCCTGTCCCGCTGAGTGGTTAGCCGTGAGACCGGGGAAAGATGCGCGCCCGACGCAATCGAGGGCACGCTGAGCCGCGCGAGCGGCGAAGTGCACCCGTTCCTGGCGCCAGTCAGTGGCGGTGAATCCAGGCCACCCGGCGGTACCGCGATCAACTCGCCGCAGCGTCTTTGTTCTTCTCGATCAGCGCGTAAGCCGAATGATTGTGGATCGACTCGAAATTCTCCGCCTCGATCGTGTACGCCACGATACGGCTCTCATCGTTGAGTCGTTGTGCGACGTCGCGCACCATGTCTTCGACGAACTTCGGGTTGTCGTAGGCGCGCTCGGTGACGAATTTCTCGTCGGGGCGCTTGAGGATGCCGTACAGCTCGCTCGATGCTTCGCTCTCGGCGATATCGATCAATTCCTCGATCCACATGTGTTCACGCAGCTTGGCTTTGATGGTCACGTGTGAACGCTGGTTGTGAGCACCGTAGCTGGAGATTTTCTTCGAGCAGGGGCACAGGCTCGTCACCGGCACGACGACTTTCACCCACATCTCGGCCACGCCCTTGTGGATCTCACCGATCAGGCTGGCCTGATAGTCCATCAAACTCTCAACGCCAGATACTGGCGCCTTCTTCATCACGAAAAACGGAAACGTCATCTCGATATGACCGGCGTCAGCTTCGAGTCGCTCGGTCATGGTCGCAAGCATCGTGCCAAACGATTCGACCGAGATTTCGCGCTCGCCGTGCAGGATCTCTACGAAACGCGACATGTGCGTTCCCTTGAAGTTATGCGGCAGGTTGACGTACATGTTGAAACGCGCAACCGTGTGTTGCTCACCGGCCGAGCGGTCTTGCAGCTTGACCGGATGATTGATGTCCTTGATACCGACTCGATCAATCGGTATGCGCCGATTGTCAGCGCGGCCTTGAACATCCTCGACGTGGATGACCTTGCCTTGTCCTGTTGCGCCCGAGTTCATGGAGACTATTGTACAGGTTCGGTCAACGCTAGCTGGCTGCGGCAGCCCTTGCTCCGGGATTGGACTGCACCGCCCACCAGCGTTCGATTGTGCTGGACACGCTACTCAGATCCAGCTTTGCGCTGCGCAGGCAGTCGTCCCGCGAGCCATGTTCGATGAACCGATCCGGGATCCCAATATTAAGTAACGACACGCTCACGCCAGCCAAAGCCAACAGTTCGCTCACCGCCGACCCGGCGCCACCACTCACCACGTTTTCTTCCAGCGTGGCGACCGCTCGATGGCGCGCGGTGAGCTGCAATAGCAGCGCTTGGTCCAGCGGCTTGACGAAGCGCATGTTGACGAGTGTTGCGTCGAGTTTGGCAGCTACAAGCTTGGCTGTTGCCAGCATCGTACCGAACGATAGCAAGAGCAGGCCGCTGCGGCCTTCGCGCACAATTGCCGCCTTGCCGACTGGCAGCGCCGTCATCTCGGCAGCGATCGCGACACCGGGGCCAACACCGCGAGGGTAGCGGACAGCGGACGGGCACTTCAGGGTGGTCGCCGTATAGAGCATCTGGCGGCACTCATTCTCGTCTGCTGGCGCCATCACAACCATGTTGGGAATGCACCGCAGAAACGAGTAGTCGTAGCTACCTTGGTGCGTGACGCCATCGCCACCGACTAGACCCGCGCGGTCGAGCGCAAAGACAACCGGCAGGTTCTGCAAAGCGACATCGTGGATCAACTGATCGTAAGCGCGTTGCAGGAACGTTGAGTAGATCGCGACGACCGGTTGCAAGCCCTCACACGCCAAGCCCGCCGCGAACGTCACGGCATGTTGTTCGGCAATCGCCACGTCGAAATAGCGGTCCGGGAACCGTTTCGAGTACTCCACCAGCCCCGAGCCTTCGCGCATCGCTGGGGTGATGCCGATGATGGCCGGATTGCGCTCGGCCATGTCGCAGAGCCACGTACCAAACACCTGGGAGTAGCTTGGTCCGCTTGCACTTTCCTTGAATATGGTACCGCTCGCTGGGTCGAAAGGCCCAGGACCATGCCATTTGATCGGGTCTGCTTCCGCCGGTGCGTAGCCCTTGCCTTTGCGTGTAACCACATGCAAGAACTGTGGGCCCTTGAGCTTGCGGACGTTCCGCAAGGTCGTGACCAGCGCCTTGATGTCATGACCATCCATCGGCCCGATGTAATTGAAACCAAGTTCCTCGAACAAGGTGCCCGGCAGGACCATGCCCTTCATGTGCTCCTCGGAGCGGCGTGCCAGCTCCCAGGCGGTGGGCATCTGCTTGAGTATCTTTTTGCCGCCTTCGCGCAGGCTTGAATACGTGCGGCCTGACAGAACCTTGGCGAAGTAGTTAGACATCGCACCGACGTTCTCGGAGATCGACATGTCGTTGTCGTTCAAGATCACGAGCAAGTCGGCGGTCAACGCGCCGGCATGGTTGAGCGCCTCGAACGCCATTCCGGCGGTCATCGCGCCGTCGCCGATCACGGCCACGACTTTGCGCTCGTCACCGCGCTGCTGCGCCGCGACCGCCATGCCGAGCGCCGCGCTGATCGAGGTGCTCGAATGCCCGACTCCGAAGGTGTCGTACTCGCTCTCGGCGCGACTTGGGAAGGGTGCCAGACCCTCGAACTGCTTGATGGTGTGCAGGCGTTCGCGACGACCGGTAAGCACTTTGTGCGGATAAGCCTGATGACCCACATCCCAGACGAGTCGGTCGTGCGGGGTCTCGTAAACGTAATGTAGTGCGACGGTCAGTTCGACCGTACCTAGCCCGGCGGCAAAATGGCCGCCGCGCGGCAACGGCCTGAATCAAGTAATCGCGCAGCTCACGGCAAACCTTGGGGAGCTGGCGAGGGCCGAGCGCACGCAGGTCCTGCGGTGCATCGATGGTACGCAGCAGGGTGAAGCCCTCTTTGGACTTGTCGGCCATGGTCTGCAGTTTACACTGGCGGTGTCAGCTGAACCGGGAAACCACGAATTGGGCCAGCTGGCGCAGTGGTTCCCCCTGGTCGCCAAGCGGTGCCAAGGTCGCGATTGCCCGATCGCGCGCGGCCAGTGCCAGCCGTCGCGCCTCCTCCAGCCCGAAAACCGAAGGATAAGTGGGCTTTTCCAGCGCTGCGTCAGCGCCGACCCGTTTACCAAGTTGGTCCGTTTGCCCCTCGACGTCCAGGATGTCATCCTGGATCTGGAAGGCGAGGCCCAGCTCCCGACCAAAATTGCTGAGTACTTGGTATGCCGCCGTGGTCGTCACATCCGCACTAACAACACCGAGCATCACGCTGGCGTGGATCAACGCGCCGGTCTTGAGACGGTGCATATGCTCGAGCTCCGCCGCTCCCAGCTTGCGACCGACGGCGGCAAGATCGATCGCCTGACCGCCTGCCATGCCGCTGGTGCCGATCGCGCGGGCCAGTATCTGTGCCATCGCCAGCCGTTTGGCGGCCGGCGCGGCCCCGGGGCCTTCCTGCACTAACACCTCGAATGCCAGCGCCTGCAGAGCGTCACCAACCAGCACCGCGGTGGCTTCGTCATAGGCACGGTGGCAGGTGGGACGCCCACGGCGCAGGTCGTCATTGTCCATCGCTGGCAGATCGTCGTGCACCAGACTGTAAACGTGGATCAGCTCGACAGCCGCCGCCGGTGCATCCAGCACTTCCAGCGACGCACCCAAAGCGGTCCCGGTGACGTAGACAAGCACCGGCCGCAGCCGCTTACCGCCAGCGAGCGTGCTGTAGCGCATCGACTCGATCAATCGATCTGTGCTGCCACCGGGTAGCGTCAGGCAGTCCGTCAGCACCCGTTCGATACGGTCGCGGTGCGCTGTCCCGATGCCGTCCGCCTGACAGACACTCGTCATCGACCTCGAGGCTGTCATTCGTCGGCAAGGTCCGGATCGACGGTGTCCGCGCCGTCCGACGCGGCGAACTCCGTAAGTTGTACTTTGCCGTCGCGTTTGACCAGCAGCTCGACGCGTTGCTGCGCGGTCTGTAGCGCGCTCTGACAATCGCGGGTCAGCGCAATGCCACGCTCGAACGTCTTCAAGGACTCCTCAAGTGGCGCGTCGCCATGCTCGAGTCGCTCGACCAGCGCTTCGAGCTCAGTCAATGACTGTTCGAAATCCACGGCGGATGTTTTGCGTTTCATGTGTGCAAGGTAATCGGGCCGTGCCACGGGGGTCAACGCAGTTTGACTCCAAGGTTCCGCAAGGCTACATTGTCAACTTCATTTAGAACGAGTCTAATTGAGATTCGTTCGCAACAAAGCGTATGCTTTTCAAAAAACTGGAGACCCCATATGAATCTCAAGGGCAGCAAGACCGAGAAGAATCTCAAGGACGCATTTGCCGGCGAATCGCAGGCCAACCGTCGTTACCTGTATTTCGCAGCCAAGGCTGATGTCGAGGGCTATAACGATGTCTCGACAGTTTTTCGCTCGACCGCCGAAGGCGAGACGGGACACGCCCACGGGCATCTCGAATACCTTGAGGCCGTCGGTGATCCAGCGACCGGTCTGCCGATCGGTGCCACCAAAGACAATCTGAAAGCCGCGATCGCCGGTGAGACGCACGAATACACGGATATGTACCCGGGTATGTCGAAAGCGGCGCGCGAAGAAGGCTTTGCCGAGATCGCCGATTGGTTCGAGACCTTGGCCAAGGCCGAGCGCTCACACGCCAATCGTTTCCAGAAGGCCTTGGATACCCTCTAAGGCCGAGCGGCCGCTCGACACCAGGCCGGTACTCGGTGCCGGCCTGGTTTCTCCACTATTGAGATTCGGAGTCGCACGATGAGTAGCCCGACAACGGGCGGGCGTGAAGGTAGCCTCGAGGCGCCGACACGGCATCCGCTCGACTGGAAGAACCCGGCCTTTTACGACGAGACAGCGCTCGATCAGGAACTCGAGCGGGTCTTCGATATCTGTCACGGCTGTCGGCGCTGTTTCAGTCTCTGCAATTCCTTTCCAACCTTGTTCGACCTGGTAGATGAATCGTCCACGGGCGAAGTGGACGGTGTGGACAAGTCCGCCTACTGGGGCGTCGTCGACCATTGCTACCTCTGCGACATGTGCTTCATGACGAAGTGTCCCTACGTGCCGCCACATCAGTGGAATGTCGATTTTCCGCATTTGATGCTGCGTGCCAAGGCCGTCAAGCAAAAGAAGGGCGGGCATCGATTCCGCGACAAGTTGTTATCCAACACGCGTGGCGTGGGCAATATCGCCGGCATTCCGGTGGTCGCTGAGATCGTCAATGCGGTCAACCATTCCGCGCTCGGCCGCAAGTTGCTCGATGCGACCCTGGGCGTCGATGTCACGGCACCAATCCCTAACTACTACTCCGATACGGGAACGAATCGCGCGCGCCGCGCGTCAGGCCGTGCCTTGGCGGTGAAGCCGACGGACGAGACGCGCGGCAAGGTGGCGATGTTTGTTACCTGTTACGGTCATCGCAATGAGCCGCAGTTGCCAGAGGATCTGGCGATCGTGTTCGAGCACAACGGCATACCCGTGAAAGTGATCGGCAAGGAGAAGTGCTGCGGTATGCCCAAGCTGGAGCTGGGCGATCTGGAAACGGTCGAGCAGTACAAGAATTTCAATATTCCGGCGCTGAAAGCACTGGTCGACGACGGTTATGACATCGTGGCGCCGATCCCGTCCTGCGTGCTGATGTTCAAGCAGGAGTTGCCGCTGATGTTCCCTGACGATGCGGACGTGCAGGCGGTCAAGGCGCGTATTTTTGATCCGTTCGAGTATCTGATGCTGCGTCATAAAGCGGGCCAACTGCGGACCGACTTCAAGACCAGTCTCGGCAAGGTGAGCTACCACGTGCCGTGCCATCTGCGCGTGCAGAACATCGGACTCAAGACGCGTGACTTGATGAAGCTGGTGCCGGACACGACGGTCGAAGTGATCGAGCGTTGTTCAGGGCACAACGGCACCTATGCCGTAAAGAAAGAGTATCGCGCCGCGTCGATGAAAATTGGTCGGCCGGTGATGACCAAAGTGGAGCAAGCCAAGCCGGACCACTACTCGAGCGATTGCCCGATGGCGGGTCATCAGATCGAGAGGGGCTGAATGTATCGGCGGGCGGGCTGCCAGACGGCCCCGAGCATCCACTCCGCCTGATGCGCAAGGCATACGGACTATGAACAAGCTGACTGTTGAGGATCTTATCTCGCTGGAAAAGTACGCGCGCGAGCGGGCGGATTTTCGTACTCGTGTGCTGGCGCACAAGCGCAATCGTCAATTGGCGGTTGGGCCGAACTGTACGTGGCTGTTCGAGGATCGGCTCACGATCCAGTATCAAGTACAGGAAATGTTGCGCGCCGAGCGAATCTTCGAGCCAGACGGTATTGCCGAAGAGTTGTCAGCTTACAACCCACTGATTCCAGACGGCCGCAACTGGAAGGTGACCTTTCTGCTCGAGTTCCCTGATCCAGTAGAGCGGCAGAAGAACCTCGAGATTTTGAAAGGTATCGAAGACCGATGCTGGGTGCGCGTACAAGCGCACGAGCCTGTCTATGCTGTCGCGGATGAAGATCTCGAGCGCGAAAACGAGACCAAGACCTCGGCGGTGCATTTTCTGAGGTTTGAGCTAACAGACGATATGGCGGCGAGTCTGCGCAATGGGGCGGCGTTGGCGGCGGGCATCGACCATGCGGCGTATCGGCATAGCGTTGAGCCGGTTGGCGATGCAACGCGTGCGGCGTTGTTAGCGGATTTGGATTGATTGTTGTGTGTGGGTTTGAGCGGCTGATTGCGCAGCGCTGGCGAACCTGATCGAGCGCGCGCCAAGCGCGTTCCCTTGCTCTGCCGCGGGGCGCATCTTTCCCCGTGTGAAGAGGCAAGATTTCTGCCGGAACAGGAGCGCCCCGCGGCAGAGCTGCGGCGCTCTCTACAGGTTCGCCAGCGCTGCGCAATCAGCCGCTCAGACCCAGAACGCAAGAGGCTATCCACGGCCACGTAGGCCGCCGGAGTTAAGTGGTCAGAATCAGAATGAAGAGGCCAGAGTGAAGAGGCCGGAGTGGCGCAGTGAGCGTTCGGCCTTAGTGAGAGTCCAGCCTTAGCGAGAGTCTGGCGGTGCGGCGTCGGTTTTGTCGCGGCGAGCGAGCATCCAGGCGTAGAGGAGATTTGCGACACCGATTGCCGCCGGGATGAGACCGAAGAGGGCGACATCGCTGTTGGCCACCTGTGCCAGCGCAAAGTAGAGCACCACGCCGATCAAAGTGAGCATCACCCCGTTGCGTAGCACGCGCGCGGGGGTGGGCACGTCGTTGTCGCCGAGCAAGTTGCCGGGCACGTCCGGCAGCGGTAAACCGCGGTCTAGCGCTGCCATGCGTTCCTTGTGGAACTGTTCCAATACCTGTTGCTTGCGCCGGTAGCTGAGCCAAGTGCCCAGCATGCCCGCCGACACGCCAAATACGATGGCGACGATGGGGATCAACACGGCAATTTGGTCTTCGTTCATTGATTTCGCTCCGAAAGCGCCACGGTGGCACGCTTGATACGCGGCAGCCGTGGTTTCGGTTGCAACCGGATGACAGGCTGCCGAGTATCAAGGGCGTGGACCATGGTTTGGCAGTACGACTCGAGCAGCCGTTGCCCGCAGGGGCGGGGCGCAAGCCGGCTGTGCCGGTATTGGCGCAAGCGCAAGTATTGTTGGCAGCTATGAGTGCCGCGGCGCAACGTGACGCCGATCTCGTCTCTGCCTGGCGCCGTGGAGACTACGCCAGCGTATTGCAGGGATTGATGCAGCGCTACCGGCAGAAGGTGCTGCATCTGACGGTGTCGATTGTGCGCGACCCGGCGCTGGCGGAGGACATGGCGCAGCTTGCATTCATGAAGGCGTGGCGGGCGTTGCCAAAGTTCGATGGTCGGGCGGCGCTGTCCACTTGGCTCTATGCGATCGCCCGCAATACTTGTTTGTCGGAACTGCGTAGCCGCGGCCGTCTGGTGTCGCTCGATGATGAGGCCAGCGAATCTATCGTTTGGGAAGACGAACGCGATACGGTGATTGAGGCACAGGCTGAGCTTGACGTGGCGACGCTGCTGGAGTCATTGAGCGAGCCGTCGCGCACCGTGGTCGTCCTGTTTTATCTGGAAGATCGAAGTTGTGAGGAAGTCGGTACGCTGTTGGACATGCCCGTGGGTACGGTGAAGTCACTGCTGTTCCGCGCGCGGCAGGCGCTCGCCGCAGCGGCAAGGTCCGAGGAGGCCAGTCATGGAAAGTAAAGACATGAAAAGTACAGACAAGCAGCAGCCGATCGATGGCACCGATGAGATCGCTGCTGAGGGTCGGTGGCGCGCGCGCTATCCGCAGCTGGATGCGGCACTCGCGAGCGGGATTCGTGCGCCGCAGATCACGCAGGGGTTTGACGCTGCCGTGTGGCGTCGTATCCAGGCCGAGGACCAGCGGCTGGCGCGTGCCGTTCTGGATGCGAGCCGCACAGCGCGCGCGCGGGTTTCATTGTGGATGACACTAATTAATTGGCTGGGGCTTGCTACTGCTGGCAGTGCGGTGGTATGGGTCATGGGAACGAGCGTCACGTCGCCGTACGTATTGTCGATGGTTGCCGGTGGTGTCGTACTGTTCGCTGGCGCGTGGCAGTCGCCACCGCTGCGCCGTCTGTCGAGATCCTTGTTCTGAACCGCTGAGCGTTGATCGGCACACAATCGCGCTATGGCGTGCTTGCGCCGCGTGCCAACTCGCGTCTTGATTGCTACACTCCGACCGCCCGTACGTTCTGACAGACGCTACGGTCCATCGCTTGTTGCCATCCTGAGGGCGGATGAACCAGTCCTACACTGCATCTGACATTGAAGTCCTGTCGGGGCTCGATCCCGTGCGCCGGCGGCCCGGCATGTACACCGACACGACGCGGCCGAACCACCTTGCGCATGAGGTGATCGACAACTCGGTCGATGAGGCGCTCGCTGGCCATTGCAAGCAGATCGACGTCACGCTGCACAAAGATGGCTCGCTCACCGTGGCGGACGACGGACGCGGCATGCCGGTCGACATCCATCCAAAAGAGAAAGTCACTGGCGTGGAGCTGATCCTCACCAAGCTGCATGCGGGCGGCAAGTTCTCCGACAAGACCTACCAGTTCTCGGGCGGCCTGCACGGCGTGGGCGTATCCGTGGTGAATGCGTTGTCGACGCATCTGGAGTGCTGGATCAAGCGCGCTGGCAAGGAGTACAACATCAGCTTCAAGGAGGGCAAACGCGCCTCGAAGCTGGAAGTGATCGGCACGGTCGGTCAGCGCAACAGCGGCACCACGATCCAGTTCTGGCCAGACAAAAAGTTCTTCGACACGGATAAGTTCTCGGTGCCGCAGTTGAAGCACGTGCTGAAGGCCAAAGCGGTGCTGTGTCCGGGGCTCAAGATCACCTTCACCGATGAGCCGGCCAACGAGAAGGACGAGTGGTTCTTCACCGGCGATCTGGGCGCGTATCTGCGCGACGAATTGGGTAAAGAAGAATCGCTGCCGGCCGAGCCGATGTGTGCAAAGCGCGATGGCAAAGACGACGCGGTCGATTACGCGCTGGTCTGGGCGCCCAACATCGAGCGCGCGTTTGGCGAGAGTTACGTCAATCTGATCCCGACGGTGGAAGGTGGTACGCACGTCAATGGACTGCGGGCCGGTATCGCCGGTGCAGTGCGCGAGTTTTGCGAGTTCCGCAATCTCGTGCCGCGCGGCCTGAAACTAACAGCTGAAGATATTTTTGATAAGGTCTGTTACGTCCTGTCGATCAAGATTCATGAGCCGCAGTTCGCGGGGCAGATGAAAGCGCGGCTGGCGTCACGAGATGCCGCCTCGGTGGTCGAGAGCTTCGTCCACGATTCGGTCTCGTTGTGGCTGAATCAACACCCCGACGCCGGTGAGCGGATCGCACAGTTCGCGATCGCCAACGCGCAAGATAGAATTCGCACCGCGCAAAAGGTGGTGCGCAAGCGCATCACGGCGGGCCCGGCGCTGCCGGGCAAGTTGGCGGACTGCACCGCCGATGAGCCGCGCCGCTCGGAGTTGTTCCTGGTCGAGGGCGACTCGGCGGGTGGTTCCGCCAAGCAGGCGCGCGACAAGGACTTTCAGGCAATCATGCCGCTGCGTGGCAAGATTTTGAATACCTGGGAAGTTAGTTCCAGTGATATTGCGAGCTCGCAGGAAGTGCACGACATCTCGGTGGCGCTAGGCGTGGACCCGGGAGCCGCCAACATTGCCAATCTGCGTTATCACAAGGTCTGCATTCTGGCGGACGCGGATTCGGACGGGCAACACATCGCGACGTTGTTGTGCGCGCTGTTCCTGCGGCATTTCCGCCCGCTCGTGACCGCGGGACACGTGTTTGTGGCGATGCCGCCGCTGTTTCGTATCGACGCCGGCAAACAAGTGACGTATGCGCTCGATGAGCCGGAACGCGACGTGATCCTCAAGCGTTTGGAGGCCGAAAAGAATCGCAGCAAGCCGGTTGTCACCCGCTTCAAGGGTCTGGGCGAAATGAATCCGTCGCAACTGCGCGAGACCACGATGGACCCGCGTACGCGCCGGCTGGTGCAGCTCACGGTCGAAGCCAAAGACGACACCGATAGCTTGATGGACATGCTGCTAGCCAAGAAGCGCGCCGCAGACCGGCGGAGCTGGCTGGAGGAGAAGGGCAATCTTGCGCAGGTGCAGGTATGACGCAGCCACAGTTGAGCCAGGACGCGGCGGACTAACGACATGCAGGACGAAATGAACTTCGAGGGAATAGAAAAGCAGCCGCTGCGCACCTTTACGGAAAAAGCCTATCTCGACTATTCGATGTATGTGATCCTGGACCGAGCGCTGCCGTCACTGTCGGATGGCCTCAAACCGGTGCAGCGCCGCATCGTTTACGCGATGAGCGAGCTCGGCCTGTCGGCCGTGTCCAAGCACAAGAAGTCGGCGCGTACCGTGGGTGACGTGCTCGGCAAGTTCCATCCGCACGGCGATTCGGCTTGTTATGAGGCCATGGTGCTGATGGCGCAGCCGTTCTCGTATCGCTATCCGCTGATCGACGGGCAGGGTAACTGGGGTTCGGCGGATGATCCCAAGAGTTTCGCTGCAATGCGCTATACGGAGTCCAAGCTCACGCGCTATGCCGACGTGTTGTTAGGTGAGTTGTCGGATGGTACGGTCGAATGGCAGCCCAACTTCGACGGCACGCTCGATGAGCCAATGTTCCTGCCGGCGCGCCTGCCCAATCTGCTGTTGAATGGTACCTCGGGTATTGCGGTGGGTATGGCCACCGACGTGCCGCCGCACAACCTGCGTGAGATCGTGCAGGCGTGCATTCATTTGCTCGATGATCCGGAGGCGCAAACACGTACGCTGATGAAGTTCGTCAAGGGCCCGGACCTGCCGACGGGGGCGAGATCATCACGCCGCGGGCGGACCTGCTGGCGATTTACAACACGGGTAATGGATCTTACAAGGCGCGCGCCACGTACCAGATCGAAGATGACAGCATTGTCATTGATCAACTGCCCTACCAGGTGTCGGGCAACAAGGTCCTGGAGCAGATCGCGCAGCAGATGCGCGACAAGAAGCTGCCCATGGTCGAGGATCTGCGCGACGAGTCCGACCACGAGAATCCGACGCGGCTGGTCATCGAGCCCAAGAAGAAGACCGATATCGATCAGTTGATGGCGCACCTGTTTGCGACCACTGATCTGGAGCGAAACTACCGCGTCAACATGAACGTGATCGGGCTCGATGGCCGGCCGCGCGTGCTGGGTTTGCGCGAGCTGCTGAATGAATGGTTGGTGTTTCGCACGCAGACTGTGACGCGTCGGCTGGAGTACCGGCTTGGCAAGGTCGACAAGCGCCTGCACATTCTTGATGGGCTGTTGATCGCCTATCTGAATCTGGATGAAGTCATTCGCATCATTCGCCGCGAAGAGGAACCGAAGCCAGTATTGATGCAGCGCTTCAAGCTCACCGACGAGCAGGCGGAAGCGATCCTCGAGACCAAGCTGCGCCACCTCGCCAAGCTCGAGGAAATGAAGATCCGCGAGGAGCAAAAGAAGCTCGCGACCGAGCGCGACGAAATTCAGGGCATCCTGAAGTCCAAAGCCAAGCTCAAGAAGCTCATCGCCTCGGAGCTGGAAGCCGACGCGGCCAAGCATGGCGATGATCGACGCTCGAAGATTGTTGAGCGTGAAGCTGCGCAGGCGATTGATGCAACAGAGTTGATCGCGAACGAGCCGGCAACCGTGGTCGTATCCACCGGCGGGTTCGTGCGTTCAGCCAAGGGCCACGAGATTGATCCACGTACTCTGCAGTACAAGACCGGCGACGCCTACCAACATTCGGCGTGCGGGCGCAGTGTGCAGAATGCAGTATTCCTCGATTCCACCGGGCGCGCGTACAGCCTGATTGCACATACGTTGCCGTCGGCGCGCGGCTTGGGCGATCCGCTGTCGTCCCGGGTTGATCCACCGGACGGCGCCACCTGGCGTGGCGTGATGATGGGCGAACCAGAGGATCTGTGGCTGGTCGCAACCGACGCCGGTTATGGCTTTACCGTGAGACTGAAAGAAACCTACTCCCGCAACAAGGCGGGTAAGGTGCTACTCAAGGTCCCGGACGGCGCTTTGGTGTTGCCGCCAGCGCCGGTCAGCGATGCGAAGGCGTTGGTAGCGGTGAGCTCGAAAGACGGCAAGCTGTTAGTGTTTCCGGTCAAGGATGTGCCGGAGCTGGCGCGCGGCAAAGGCAACAAACTATTCGATATTCCGGCGAAGAAGTTCGCCTCGCGTGCGGACCATCTTACGGGCATGACAGTGGTTGCGCCTGACAAGAGCCTTATCGTGCACTCGGGTGAGCGCACGATGACGATCGCCTGGAAGGACCTGAAGGACTATCGCGGTGCGCGTGCCCAGCGCGGATCCGTTTTGCCACGCGGCTGGCGCACGGTTGATCAGCTCGAGACAGATTGATCGCGCGCAACTTGCGCGCCAAACCCAGGGCATTCGCGCTAGGCTAGCAACCGCCGTGCGGCTAACAATCGCTGTATTGCAGTCAAAACGCATAGAGCCGCGAAGCCATACGCCAGCCATGCAAACCAGTCGGGACGCAGCACGGCTAGTATGAACACCGCGATAGTCTCGGTACCTTCAGCGAGTCCGCGCAGATAAAAGAAGCTCTTGGGTCCCTGCGCGTCGGTCGCGAGACTGCGTTTGGCCGCAAGCGCGGCGAAGGCCAGAAAGCTGCTGCCGGACAACAGAAAGCTGGCGAGCAGCACGGCGGCCGGCAGCGTCCACCCGGGCTGCGCGACTGCGAAACCGAGCGGCACGGCGGCGTAGAAAACATAGTCACTGATACTATCGAGGTAGCCGCCGAAATCTGTCAGGCCTCGCAGGCGCGCGAGCTCACCGTCCAGCCCGTCAAGAATCCGATTGATAACAATCAGCAGTAGTGCAAGACCGAAGCGCTGCATGGCGATCGCTACGCCGGCAGCGGCACCGACGGCGGCCCCTAGAATGGTTACCGCGTTCGCCGTTAGCGACCCTCCGGCCAGCAAGCGCGCGGTGGCGCGTAGTGGTGGATCGATCAGGGGGCGCAGCCAAGCGTCAAACATGCAATGAATGCTGCAGGCTTGCCACTCGCCTGTCGAGTGCTAGCTGCAGCTGTGGGCGATCAGGCCATTTGCAGCGCCGGGCCGCCGCGTGGGTCGGACGGTGTTTGCGGCTTTGTTGCACCTCGCCCGCCTTTTGCAAAGCGCCCAAGAGGCCGCTGGTTGCGCGGGTGAACTGGACCGCGGACGCGTCCGCAAGGTACTCGCGTTGCCGCGCGATCGCAGCTTGCATCAGTCGCGCGATACCGACGCCAACCAAACCCAGCACGAAAAATACGCCGAAGACTATCGATAGCCAGAAGGTGATTGCGAACGCCACATTTGCCGCCTTGATGTGTCGCAAGGGCGCGCCGATCACCGCGACGCTGGCATCGTAGATTGACCGAAACCCGCGGATCAGCACCAACAGACGGCCGTTGATGACGGCATCGCCATTGGCAATATGAGCGTGTTCGTGCGCGATGAGCGCTTGCAATTCATCGCGCGTGGAAAAATCGCCTTGCAGGACTGATGCTGAAGCGCAGCATCAGCCACTGCGCGACCATGGCAATGGCCGTGAATGACACCGTGACGGCTGCGCCGATTACGACGAAACGCTGGAGGTCAGCAGGATCGATGATTCCAGTTGTCGCTTGGGCGTTCTGCCAGTACGCCAGGCCGCTGGCGACCCCACCCATGCAGGCGACGCCGAGTGATCCGATGGTGGTCAGAATCACGAGCCTTACAGTGAGGCGCCGCAGGCTCGCTTGCCGATCAAAGAATGTCTCTTGGTCCATGGTCACGCCTCTTTTTAGCGCGCTTGGCATTCCGCAAGTGTGATTGTCATCACGCTCCCCGGTCGGCATCATGGGCCAAGCCGCAAGAGGGAGACCACCATGCGCTATTCAGTCAGGTTGGCAATCCACGCGATGCTTTGTATCGGTGCGCCATTCTATGCCGCAAACGGTGCCGCCGCTCAAACGGTCGATCCCTGCGCTGCACTGGCGCGGCAGGATTTTTCGCTTGTTCCCGACGCGCCAACACAGATCAAGCAGGTAACGAGCGAGGGTAATGGGGGCACGAGCCGAAGCGGGGTCTGTCGCGTCCGCGGCTACGTCTCACCACGGGTCGAGTTCGAACTGCAATTGCCGTTGCACAGCTGGAATGGCAAGTTGCTCTACAAGGGCTGCGGCGGATTCTGCGGTTCGCTCGCGCAGGCGGCCGCTTGCGCAGCGCCCGTCGCCCAAGGCTACGCCTGCATCGTTAGCGACATGGGTCATACCTCAACGCCGATCGACGCGAAGTGGGCCTACAACGATTTGCAGGCTGAATTTGACTTCGCGTTTCGAGCGACGTACGTCACCACGGTCATCGGTCGTGCGATCACCAGTCGTTACTATGGCGGCGAGATCAAGCGCGCGTATTTCGACGGGTGCTCGACGGGCGGACGCCAGGCACTCATGGCGGCGCAGCGCTTTCCGGAGCAGTTCGACGGCATCATCGTGGGCGCGCCGGCCATCAGTGAGTCAGGCAGTGGTGTGCCCGGCATCTGGGCGATGCGTTCGCTGGCGGACAGCGCGAATCCGGGCCGCTCGGTGCTATCGGCCGCCAACATTCAGCAGCTCCATGCCGCGGTGCTGGCGCGATGCGATCAGCTCGATGGGCTCGTAGATGGGATACTCAATGATCCGCGCGATTGCCAGTTCGATCCTGCCGAACTCGCTTGTGGCGACCGCTCTACGGCAGACTGCTGGACTGCCGCGCAGGTCGCGGCCGCTCGCAAACTTTACGATGGTCCACGAGACTCACGCGGGCGGCAACTGGCGCCTGGTGGTTTAACGCGCGGCTCTGAGCAGAACTGGGTGCCGGCATATATTGCGAGCGACGGTGCGATCGGCTTTTACGAACCCTTCATGGCCGACCTGGTCCGCTATCTGTCGTTTGCCGAGGATCCGGGACCGAGCTTCACCCTCGAGCAATTCGATTTCGACCGGCACCCGCCGCGCTTGTTGTCTCTGGCGCAGTTGTTCTATGCGTCTTACAACCCGAACCTGCGTCGCGCCCGCGATCACGGTACGAAGATCATTCACTATCATGGCTGGAACGACCAGTCCATCTGGCCCGGCACCTCAACTGACTACTATCAACTTGTCACGCAGTCGATGGGCGGCGTAGGGGCCACGCAGGAATTCTATCGCCTATTTATGGTGCCGGGAATGAATCACTGCGAGGGGGGAGTCGGCGCCACCGAGATCGACTACCTTACGGCGCTCGACGCCTGGGTCGAACGGGGCGCTGCGCCCGTGTCACTCGTCGGCTCGCATCGGGTGGCAGCGGCCTTGAAGTTTCAGCGGCCAGTGTTTCCCTATCCGGCGCGCAGCAAGTACTTGCGCGGCCGCGATCCAAACGCCGCGGCAAGTTTTGTGATCGAGCTGCCGGCGCGCTGATCCAGAGCTAGCTGGCGACGATACCGACGACGGCGCCGGTCATCATCGAAACTAAGTTACCGGCGAGCCAGGACTTGAAGCCGAGCCCGGCGATCTCGCGGCGACGCTCGGGGCAGAGCGTCGTCAAGGTAGAGATCAACAAGCCGATGCTGGCGAGATTGGCGAAGCCGCACATCGCATAGATCGAAATCAGCATGGAGCGAGGCGTGAGGCTGCCAGCCGGCAGATCTGCCAGCGCGAGATAGGCAACGTACTCGTTCAAGATAGCCTTGATGCCCATCAGCGAACCTGCCGTTTGTGCCTCGGCCCACGGGACGCCCAGCAGCCACATGAGCGGCGCAAACAACCAGCCGAACAGACGCTGCACTGTCAGCGGCGCGCCGGAGAAGTCTGGCAACGCGCCTAACGTTTGATTGACGAGCGCGACTAGCGAAAAGACCACAATGATCACGGCAATCACGGCAAGGAACAGCTGCAGCCCATCGAGCGTGCCGCGCACCAGCGCGTCCATCGAGCCTTGGTAGCGCAGCTCGGCGCCATTGGCCGCCGCGTTGGTGCGCGATTCGCCGGGGACCAGGATGCGGGCGATCAACAATGCCGCCGGTAACGAGATCAACGAGGCTGCCAGAATGTGACCGAAAGAGTTGTCGATCGAACGGGACAGCGTCTGGGCATAGAGCACCAGTACGACGCCCGAAACGGTCGACATTCCGAGCGTCATCATGGTGAACAATTCATGGCGGCTCACGGTGGCGAGCCAGCCGCGCACCACTAGCGGCGCTTCCACCACGCCAAGAAACAAGTTAGCGCCAGCATTGAGCCCAACGACGCCGCTAACGCCGAGCGTCTTTTGCAGCGCCCACGAGAGCCCGCGTACGATCAGACGCAGCACACCCCAGTGCCACAGAATGGCAGCGAGTGCGCTCATGGTGATGATCAGCGGCAGAATCTGAAACGCGATAACGACGGGTGTGGCCGCGCCCGGCTTCACGTCGAACGGCAGTGGCGCGCCGCCCAGATAACCAAACATGTAGGACGAGCCTTCGAGGGTGGCGCGCTCGATGGCGATCACACCCGCGTTCATCGCGCGCAGCGTTTCCCACACGGCAGGTACCAACAAAATTACAGTACCGAGCAACAGCTGCATGGCAATCGCGCCCGCCATCCAGCGCCAACTGGGTAGCTGTCGCCGGTTCTCGCTCAGCGTCATGGCTACCAACAGCAGCGCGGCGAGGCCGAGACAGCTCTGCAGCCGTGGCAGCCAGTCAATCATGGGCGATTGCGTTGCTGCACTGGTACCGACTGCTCAAAACTGCCAGGCCATGCCAAACTGAAACTGGCGCGGTGGTCCGGCATTGCGCTGGATAAACGCTGCGTCGCCACCGAACTGGATCTGGTTCGAGGTCGTGGCCGCATTGGCAAAGCCGGAGAGATTGTTCCAGTCGAAGACATTGAACACGTCGGCGGATAGTTGCACGGTTTGGCCCGCCAGACGCCAATCGTAGCGCAAGCCGAGGTCGACGGTCTTGGACCAGGGCAAGCGGCCTGCGTTGCGTGACAAGCCGGGGTAGCGATCCGAATTGCCGACGAAGTTCTCGCCAAATGAGCGACCATCGCCGTTCAGATCTTGGCTGCCAAAGATGGCTGCGTCCGGTACGAAATTGATCGGCTGGCCGGATTGGAACAAGCCGGCAGCAGTCACTGTCAGCCCAGCCAAGGGGTAGAAGAAGCCGACCGCCGATAGCACATGACGCCGGTCGTTAGCGGAGGGACCACGGTCTGCGTCGAAGTCGTTGGCATTCGACGCGCGGAAGTTGATGTCGTCAGTATCGTTTTCAAGCTTCGACAGCGTGTACGAAAGCCGCAGGCCGTAGCGGTCCGTGCCGCGATCTTTGTTGAGTTGCAGATTCAGTGCGCGGTAGGTGGAACGGCCGTTGGTATCTGAAACCGTGATCTGCCGTGCGCCACCGGCCGGTATCTCGCCTGCGACCGCTATCGTGGGTCGGGTTGCATCGGCAGCGTCTTGTGAGCGGGCGAGTCCCAGTTGTTCGGCGAGTGCAAGTCGCGCCGCAGGATCGGCGATAGCGCGCAGTGCGGTAATGTTCGCCGCCGTCAACGCAGCGCTATTCGGCGCAAAAGCCGACGGCGCGTTGAGGTCCGCCAATCGAACCAGGTTGCGAGTACGGTTATAGATCAGATCGACTGAGCCGCTCAGTTGGTTGGCGAACTGATACTGATAGCCGGCGGACAACTGTAGACTGCGCGGATTCTCGTAGCCGTTCGGATTCAAGATCCGGATCTCGTTCGCGGTGGCAGTTGCGCGCAGCGCTTGTACCGACGCTGCGTCGGGGCAGCCTGCAACCACAGCGCCCGCGCAAGCGGGATTGACGGTTAGATTGCCATCGAAGGTCACGCGGTCAAGGTCGGTATCGGCCGGCAGGATTCCAGACATGATCAGCGACTGCAACTGGCTCCGCAAGCCGGCCGAGGTCGTATTGCGTTGTAGCGCGTCCGAGGCTACGGCATACAGCAGCTTGTCGTAGAACAGCCCAGCGCCTGCGCGTAACACCGAGCGCTCGTTAGGCTGCCAATTGACAGCAAGACGCGGCGCGAGATTGTTGGTATCGCCACTGCCGTCGCCCAATTCCGTCAGTGAGTCGTAGTCGTAGCGTACCCCCGTAGTGACCGTCAGATCGGGTCGCAAGCGCCACTCGTCTTCAAGAAACACTGCGGTGAGCGTCTGGCGTTTGCCGAACTCGCTGGGTCGCAACTCCACGGCGTAGTCCACTACCGTGGGGTTCAGCCCCAGAATGTCTGCGCTGCCCAGCCCCGTGCCGAGGTTGCGCGACCGCAGTTGCGCAACCTCGGCTGGCGTCAACGCGACGGTGTAGTTGCCGGCGGGGTTGCCACCGCCCCGTAACGCAAAGTCAGCGCTCAACATATCGATACCGGCACGGACGCGGTGCTTGCCCAGCTCGACGGTCGCGAGGTGTTTGGTCTGCCAGCTGCGTTCATCGTCGGCGAACACGAAGCCCGGATTGCCGACGATCGCAATGGGTACGCCCGTTGGGCCGAGTGCGGTGACTTGCGGCCCTGCGGCACGCGGCGTCGCATAGTTCCAGTCGAAGCGACTCCACTGCAGGCTGCCTTGATAGCGCCATCGATCACCTTCGTAGGACAGCAGCGCCGCCGCCAGTGAGGAGATACGGTCCTGATCCGAGCCGGCAGAGGGGAATTGCACATTGCCGCCGCCGAGCGCGCCGCCCGGGCGCTCGATCGAAACTCGACCGTGATTGGCGCGGCTGGTGAATTGCCAACGTTCGTTGAAGCGATGATCAAGTCGGATCGAGGACAACAAGAACTGGTTGTTACCAGTCACGTTGACCGGAGTAGCGAGCAGCGGCGAATCGAGCAGCTGCTCATTGCGATCGCGTATCGATTCCACATTGAAATGGACAAACGTCCGGTCGAGGCTGATGGGCCCGCCGATCGAGACGCCGAACTGACGTCGCTCGAAACTATCCCCCACGGCGTTGCCAGACAGATCACGACCCGCAAACTGGGATTCGGCGTCGAAGGGCCGGCCGGGACGAACGAGCGCGAACGTCTCGCCGGACCATTCGTTCGTGCCGCCACGCGAGGTGTAGTTCACGACCCCGTTGGCCGTGCGGCCGAACTCGACGGAGTAGTTATTGGCCAGCACGGTCACGTCTCGGACCGCACCCAGCGGCGTTGGAAATTTTGGACCGCCGAGGAAGTTCTCGTTGTTGTCCAGACCATCGAGTGAGTAGTTCACGAAAAGGGCGTTGGCGCCGTTTATTGAAATGACCGGTGCTTCCGGAAAGAAGCCTGTAGACGGTACGACATTGGGCAGGCGCGTCAGCGCGCGGATGACATCGCGGCCCTCAATGGGCAGTGCTGCCAAGGCACGCTCATCCAGCGTTGAGGAGACCTCGGCATTAACGGTGTTGATGCCAGTCACCGTGCGCTTCGCGATGACCGCTATCTCCGTGAGGCCCGCGTCCGCATTGGTGCTGTCGACTACCAACACGACGGTGCGGACAAAGTTGGCACGAAGTTCCAGTGGTCTTGTGCTGCTGGCCTGATCGTTGCCAACCGCTGGCGTCGCAACGATCCAGCTACCGGTGGTTGCCAGGTTGTCGAACCGCGCCTGTCCATAGTCGTCAGTACGCTTCGACAGTTTGACGCCGAGCGCGGGATTGTCTGCGGTGACGATCCGGTCGGCGAGCGCGGCGCCGGTCGATGCTCGGCTGACCGATATTTGTACGCCGGCCTGCTGCGACCATGCTACCGAGGTCGACAGCAGCCCGAGTAGCAGGATGCAAGGGCCAAGGGGGCGGCGAGGCGGGGGCACGGGCGTTTTTTTGGCTGGCATGGGCGAGTAGACCCTGAAGTCCCCCACGATATTACAGGTCTGGCCGCGTGCGCGTGGCAGACAAATTCGCGCCCAGTGTCTCGACCGTCAGGAGCGAAGCACCACTTCTTCGGGCCGATTGACAAAATAACCCTGAATGAACTGCACACCGAGTTGCCACAAGACCGCCATGGTATTGGCATCCTCGACACGTTCGGCGATGGTCTCGATCTTGTGTTGGGTGGCAGTCTTGACCAGTTCTTTCACTTGTTGCTGCAGTTCGAAATTGCCAGCGAGCGTCTGGATGATTGCGCCGTCGATCTTGACGAAGTCGAGCGGCAGCACGTCTAGTAACTGCTTGGGATCCCGCCCCGAGCCAAATCGTTCGAGCGCCACGCGGAAGCCAGCGGCACGCAGTTGCACATAGAGCTTCTTCAGAGGCTCCGCGTAGCTCTCCGCGATCTCCTCTGTCACCTGAAAGCAGATGCGCTTCTCCTGGTTCGGCTGTGCCTTGGTCTGATTGGCTAACCAGTGGACGAAGCCTTCGTCAAGCACCGAGTCACGCGACAGCCGGACAAAGAGGCAGCCGGGCGAGCGCTGGGCCGCGAATGACAGCGAGGCACCAATGACCCAACGGTCGATGTTCTTCAGCAGGTCGTTGCGCGTGGCAGCGGCCATGAATTCCGCCGGCAGGACTTCCTTGCCCTGATGGTCCAGCATGCGCACCAGCACGTCGAACATTTGCGGATCGTCGCCTTGCAGGCTGGCCACGGGTTGTTGCACCAGCCGGAACCGATTCTCCATCAGCGCCGCTTTGATATGTTTGACCCAGATCTTGTCGTAAGCCTGCACGCGAGTATCCGCGTCAGCGCGATCGGTCTGGGTAACCGTGTTGCCGCCCCGGTGTCGCGCGCGGCGGGTCGCCTCGTTGACGTCGGCAATAATCGCATCCAGATTGACGTCACTGCTTGGCACCGCCGCCATGCCAATGCTGCAAGTCGAGGCGATGGAGTGCTCGCCGATCGTGTACGGTGTCTTGCGAATCTTGGCTACCAACTGTTCGCCCCAAGACTCGACGTCATGCGCATTGCCACGTTCGAGCAACGCCATGAGTGCGACGCCACCAAAGCGACCGACAATATCTTTGGGGCCAAGCTGATTGTTCACGCTGATCGCGAAGTCGGCGAGGAACTGCTCACTGGCGATGGCGCCGATGTTTTTTTCGATGGTCGCGAACTTGTCGGGCCGGATGATGGCCAGAAAGCGCACGCCAGCCGTCGGCGGCGTTGCGATGCGATCGGCAATATTCTCCAGCAGCGGGCGACGGTACATCAGTCCGGTCGTCGGGTCGCGGCGCACGGCGTCGGCGAGATCGATGGCCAGCTGGTTCTCGTCCCGGCGGCGCGCCGGCACGATCAGGCGTACGCAGGGTTCGCCGTCGAATTCACCCGGTGACAGCACGATCTCCAGGTTGATCTGCGAGCCATCAGCGAGCTGCGCAGCGGCGCGCAGCGTGTGGTCAGACCAGCGACCTTGCAGGCATGCGACCAACGCACCCTTGAGTGCCGAGTGCGAGGCTACATCGAAGGAGTCCATGAACGGCTGACCCACAATCGCGTCTGGGTTCTCAAAGCCATACAGCTCGAGCCACGCTTCGTTGGCATCGACGAGAATCCCCTCTTGCACCTGCGCGATCGCATCAGCGGAACGCTGCAGCACGGTCTCGAGCTGGCGGCGATAGTCGCGCGCAGATTGGATGGTTGACTCAAGCGCACGCTCGAGTCGGAAGGATCGCAGTTCTCGTGCCAGTACCGCTTGCAAGCGGGCGTGGTTGGTGGGCGAAACAACGTCCCGCGCGCCCAGCTGCATGCCAGTCAGCAGACTGGCTTCGCTTACCTGCTCAGCGAGATAGATCAGCGGTACTTGCGGCGCGAGCCGATCGCGCATGGCGGCGACATTCTTCAGTTCGTCCTGATTGATCTGCGCGCAGACCAGCAACTCGGGTTTGAGCTGCGCAAGCGCGTCACCGAGATCGCGGGTGGCGGAAATCCAGGTGCAGTGCACCGCCTCGCCGGCGCGACGCATCACGCTGTTGATGGTCTCCACCGGCTCACGCGTCGGCGAAAGAACGATCAGCGGGACCGCGGCGTTGTCCGTCAAGAGATACTCCAAAACTGGCGTCGCAAGCGCGCCGATTCTAGCATCCGCTGCGATGCATCGCGGCGGATCGAGCGCACACATTGGCGCTTACATGCGGTCATAAGGCTAGCGGCAGCCGTGGTGCGAGCGTCACTTTGGCCGGCTGACCAGGGACTTCTCGCGCAAGGCGCGGCACCAGGTAGCCAGGCATTCTCGCCGCTAGAAGGCCGACCAGCTCCTCGGCGCGCGACTGGCAGACGTCAAAGTGTGCGGTGCCTCGCACCTGATCCAGCAAGTGCAGGTAGTAAGGCAGGACACCGCATCGAAACAGCTTTTGCGACAGCTCCGCCAGCGCATCGACTGAATCGTTGACCCCGGCCAGCAGCACGGCTTGATTGAGTAAGGTGACGTGGGGCTGGCGCAGCTTTTGGATTGCGCTGCAGACTTCGTCGTCGATCTCGTTGGCGTGGTTAGTATGTAGGACAGTCGTCGTCAGTGCGCTCAATCGTTGGTCGGATAACGACAGCGGGTCGCCACCCGAGAGCAGGACTTCGGTGATGGTTGGGTCGGCGGCAATGGCCGCCAGCGCCAGCGTCTGGCGCGGATTGTCGTGTGCCTGGTCAGCGTAGGGGAACTCGCGACGAAAGCAGTAGCGGCAATGTACCGCGCAGGCGCCAGTGGTGATGATGAGGGCGCGGCCCTGGTACTTGTGCAACAGGGAGGGCGTGGCAATCGACGCCTGTTCGGCGAGCGGGTCGGCGACGAAGCCGGGCGCTGTGGTGAGTTCTGCCGCCAGCGGCAATATCTGGCGCAGCAGCGGGTCGCGCGGATCGCCACGCCGCATTCGCCGCACGAACGCGTGTGGCACCCGCAACGGAAAACCCGTGCCTGCGGCGATCGCTGCGTCGGCCAATGCGGGATCAAGATCGAGCATCGCAAGCAATTTCGCTGGACTCGTGATGGCGTCGGCCAGTTCGCGTTGCCAGCGACCGCGGTCGTCGGCAACGAGCCGGGCAGGCCGGGATGCGGGTGAGGCGCCGTCTGGCTGGCGGTCAGGTTGGCTTGCCGCTATCATTCACGACCTTTTTTCACAACCATGTGGGCGCGCCCGTATCCTCTGGGCCCGCATTGTGCGCATCCGGGAATCCAATGGCCAGTTATACGACAAATGAAATCCGTGGCGGTATGAAACTGCTGATCGAAGGCGAGCCGTATGCCACCCTCGAGAACGAGTACGTCAAGCCCGGCAAGGGACAGGCGTTCAATCGTATCCGGGTGCGCAATCTCAAGACGGGACGCACCATCGAGAAGACCTACCGGTCCGGCGAATCGATCGAGGCTGCCGATGTCATGGACGTCGAGATGCAGTATCTCTACCAAGACGGCGATTTCTGGCATTTCATGGTGCCCGACAACTTCGAGCAGCACACAGCGGGCAAAGCCGCCGTCGGCGACGCTGAGCAGTGGTTGCACGATGGTCTCGTCTGCATCATCACGCTGTGGAACGGCGTGCCGCTCGTCGTCACGCCACCAGCGCACATTGAAGCGAAGATCGTGGAAACGGATCCGGGCGTGCGCGGGGACACCGCGACGGGCGGTCAAAAGCCGGCCAAACTCGCGACTGGTGCGGTCGTGCGGGTGCCGCTGTTCATCAATCAGGATGAAGTCATCCGCGTCGACACGCGTACCGGTCAGTACGTGTCGCGCGCTAAGGGCGAGTGACGCTCGCCATCAGCACCGCCGCCACGCTTTCGAGGCCAGCGGCATCGGTCGCGTCGAAGCGCGCCAGAATCGGGCTGTCGATATCGAGTACGCCTACCAACTGAGCCCCAGTCAGCAGCGGTACGACGATTTCCGACCGCGACGCAGAGTCGCAGGCAATGTGGCCGGGGAACTCATGGACGTCGGCCACCACGAGCGTTGCGCGGCGTGCGGCGGCGGTGCCGCAAACACCACGTTCGAGCGCAATTCGCACACGCGGGTTTGCCCTGAAATGGTCCAAGGACGAGTTCATCGCCTTTGAGGAAATAGCAGCCGGCCCAGTTGATATCGGGTAGGGCGCCAAACAACAATGCCGCCGTGTTGGCGCTATTGGCAATCAAGTCGTGTTCACCGGCCAGCAGCGCAGCAAGATCGCGTACCAGTTCGGCATAGGCGCGTGGTTTGTCTGCGAAGTCATAGTTGGCCGTTGCGAAACTCATCCTTCATTGTAGCCGCTCGCCGGGCGAGCTTCTAAGCGCGCTCCATCGGTAGCGCCAGTACCGCATCAATATGTTGCGCGCCGCTGGCGACCATCAGCACGCGGTCCAGGCCGACCGCTACACCGCAGCAATCTGGCAGGCCGTGTTGCAGAGCTGCCAGCAGTCCTTCATCCACTGGATGGGTCGGCAGGCCAAGTCGCGCCCGAGCTAGCAGCTCGGCGGCAAAGCGGGCGCGTTGGTCGGCGGCGTCGGCTAGCTCGTGGAAGCCATTGGCGAGTTCGATCCCGTCGGCATACAACTCGAACCGCAATGCGACGCGCGGATCAGTGGGGTCGACGCGCGCGAGCGCGGCCTGTGAACGCGGGTAGCGGTGTAGAAACGTGAGGCGTCCGTGCCCCAGCCTGGGGCCGACGCAGCGGCTGACGAGAAAATCCAACAAATCATCCCGCGTGCTGGCGGCGATCGACTCGAACGACAAGCCGGCGGCACTCGCGGCGATCGCCAGTTCACGCGCGTCGCAGCTCAATGGGTCGATGCCGGCATGGTGCTGCAGTGCCTCCTGGTAGCTCAAATATTCGCACCCACGCCCAGGCGAATCTTCTGGTAACGCTGTGGCCAGAATCGCCAGGGTAAGCGCCGCCACTTCCGCCATCAGCCCCTCCAGCGTGAGCCCCAAGCGATACCACTCGATCAAGGTAAACTCGGGGTTGTGCAAGCGGCCGCGCTCGCTGGCCCGAAAAACCTTGCAGACTTGATAGATATCACCGCTGCCACTCGCTAACAGTCGCTTCATGGCGTATTCAGGTGACGTCTGCAGGAACATCGGCCCCTGCATGGTCTCGATTGGCGACGGTAACTCGACCGATTGCAAGTTGGGGTCGGTTACGGGATGGTTGACCAGGATGGGCGTCTCGACTTCCAGTACGGCTCGTGCGGTAAAGAACTCTCGCACGCGGGCCAACACGGCGGCTCGCAGGTGCAATGCGCCCAGTTCTGCCGTCGGCCGCCAGCCTATCGTCACGCCTGGTTAGTGGTCTGCGCGGCCGCAGACGGCTGCATGCGACCAATCATACTGCCCATGCGGAGCGTCTCGCCAGGCTGCAGTCGCGCGTCCCAGTGGATCGCGTCGCGCGGCAACACCAGCACGACCGTCGAGCCCATGTTGAAGCGCGCGAGCTCGTCCCCTTTGGCGAGTGACAGTGGTGCTGCCAGGTTCGTCAGGGGTAGTTTGGTGATCACGCGAGGCCGCCTTGGCGTCACGTCGCCGTGCCAGACCGTGGCCATACTGCCGACGTTGAGCGCACCGACCAGCACGAGCGCCCACGGCATGCCGTTGGTCTCAAAGCAGCAGACCACGCGTTCATTGCGTGCGAACAGGCGCGGCACTGACGCTACGGTCACGGTATTCACGCTGAAGAGGCGTCCGGGCACGTACCAGGCACCGCGCAGAACGCCCGCCATCGGCATGTGGATGCGGTGATAGTCGAAGGGTGCAAGATAAATAGTCGCAAACTCACCGTCGCGCAGGCGGTCGCTCCAGGCCGTTTGCCCTGCCAGCAGCGTCTCGAGGTCGTAGTCGTGCCCCTTGGCCTGAAAGACAGCGCCGCCGGTGATGTGTCCGGCTTGGCTCACCGCGCCGTCGACGGGTGATACGACCGCATCGGTTCCCAAGTCGATCTGGCGCGCGTCAGCGCGCAGTGCGCGGGTAAAGAATGCGTTGAAACTCGGGTAGGCAGTCGCGTCGGGTTCGAGAGCGTCACGCATGTCGGGTTGGAAGCCGCGCATGAAACTGCGGATGAGCAGGTTCTTGAAGCTGTGCCAGCGACTGCGGGTTGCAGCCAGTACCACCCGCGACACCAGGTGTTGTGGAATGACGTACTGCATGGCAACGAACGCACGGGCTGCCAGGCCCGGTTTGCTAACGGCCGGTCTGCGAACGGCCGGTCTGCGAACGGATGGCGTCGACATGTCAGTTGCCTGGTGGGCTTGGCTCGTTAGGTACCGAGGCGGCTGGCGAGGGCGCGTAGATCGCTCGCGAGTAGCTCCCGCTCGAAGGGCGGCGAAAAGATCGCCACATTCGTGCCCGCGGCATCCAGCAGGAAGACGGTCGCCGAGTGATCGATCATGTAGTTGCCACCCGGCATGTCGGTGCGCGCGGCGGCGACGCCCAGCCCTCGCATCAAGCTGTCGAGCTCTGCTTGTGTTCCGGTCAGACCGAGCGTATCGCCGCCGAAACCCCTGAAGATAGTTCGCCATCTGTGTGGGTGTGTCGCGCTCGGGATCCACCGTCACGAGCACGACTTTCAGCCCCGGTAGCGCGATTTCCGACTGGACGCGCGTCAGCATCGTAAGCGTCGTCGGGCATACATCCGGGCAGTTGGTGAAGCCAAAAAACACCAGGCTCGGATGGCCCTGAAGCTGTGCCAGCGTCGCGGCGCCGCCGCGTTCGTCGAGCAACTGGAAGTCAGGAACGGTGCGCCCGCCGGGCAGCCACGTGCCAGACTGCAGGACAGGCACCGCGGGCGCGCGCAACTCGCGCGCTAGCCACCCGCCGGCCAGCCCCGCGACCAGACCTGCGGCCACCAACCAAGGCAAGTATCGTTTCGTTGACATGCAGAAATTATCTCACAAGGCTGCGCAAACCCATAAGCGACCAACGGTTGTCGAGTTAATCGAGCGTGGCGCCCGGCGCCTGCGGCGCGCGCGCGTCTTCTACGGTCATGGCACCGACAATGCGCGCGATGACGCGGCAGCACTTGTCTGGCACGTGCTGGAACTGCCAGTCGATGCGCCGGCGTCTGTCTATCGGCGGCGAGTCGGCGTACGAGCGGCAGCATCGATCGAGGCGCTGATCACGCGGCGTATCGAAGAACGCATGCCCACGGCTTATCTGACGGGCGTCACCTGGTTTGCCGGGCTTGCCATGCACGTCGATGAGCGGGTCCTGATCCCGCGCTCGCCGATCGCGGAGTTGATCGAGCGGCGTTTCGAGCCGTGGGTCGATCCAGCGCGTCTTCGTCGCGTGCTCGATCTCGGCACCGGCTCGGGCTGTATTGCGATCGCCTGCGCGCTTGCTCTGCCGCACGCGCAAGTGGATGCCGCGGATATTTCCCCCGATGCGCTTGCCGTTGCGGCACTCAATGTCCGGGCCCATCGCGTGGCGAAGCGCGTGCGGCTGGTGCAAGCCGATCATTTTGCAGGGCTAGGTCGCGCTACCTACGATATGATTGTGAGTAATCCGCCTTACGTGGGTGAGCGTGAAATGCGCACGCTGCCAGCCGAATATCGACACGAGCCGCGGCTCGCGCTCGCCTCGGGCCGCAGCGGTCTCGATTCGGTTGGCCGCATCCTGAGTGAGTCGCAGCGTCGACTGCGACGCCATGGTGTACTGATCGTGGAGGTGGGTAACACGCAACGGGCGCTCGAGCGGCGCTTTCCGCGCTTGCCATTCACCTGGTTCGAGTTCGAGCGGGGCGGGGGCGGAGTGTTCATGCTTACGAGGGAGCAGCTGTTAGCGGCTGATTGATCATGTCGGGCAACACCATAGGCAAACTGTTTTCGGTCACTACTTTCGGCGAGAGCCACGGTGCTGCGCTCGGCTGCATCATCGACGGTTGTCCGCCCGGCCTCGAGCTGGCGGAGAGCGATCTGCAACAAGACGTCGATCGACGCCGCACGGGTACTTCCAAGTTCGTTAGCCAGCGCCGTGAAGGCGATCAGGTGCGGATACTGTCGGGCGTTTTCGAGGGGCGCACGACCGGTGTGCCGATCGGCATGGTGGTGGAGAACACTGACGCCCGCTCGCGCGATTACGAGAAGATCAAGCACAGCTTTCGACCCGGCCATGCCGACTACACTTATCAGCAGAAGTACGGCCACCGGGACTATCGCGGTGGTGGTAGATCCTCTGCCCGCGAGACTGTCATGCGCGTCGCGGCGGGCGCGGTGGCGCGGAAGTATCTGGCAACCCGACTGGGGGTGCGCATATATGGCTATCTCAGTCGGATTGGCGACCTCACAATTGAGCCAGTCCAGCCAGACTTCGCCTATCAGAACCCGTTCTTTTGCCCGGACCCGGCGCGTGTGCAGGAAATCGAAGCTCTAATCTGGCAGATTCGTGGCGACGGTGATTCGATCGGCGCGCGTGTCACTGTGATCGCCGAGGGTGTTCCGCCGGGTTGGGGTGAGCCCGTGTTCGACCGGCTGGATGCGGACCTTGCGCACGCCATGATGGGGATCAATGCGGTCAAAGCCGTGGAAATTGGCGCTGGCCTCGCCGTCGTCGCGCAACGCGGCTCGCAGCACCGCGACGAATTGACGCCGCGGGGATTCGTAACTAACAACTCCGGCGGTGTGCTCGGCGGCATTTCCACCGGCCAGGACATCGTCGTGCATGCGGCGCTCAAGCCGACGTCCAGTATCCAGGTGCCAGGCCGATCGATCGATATCGACGGGAACCCTGTCGAAGTCGTCACAACCGGTCGGCACGATCCGTGCGTTGGCATCCGGGCAACACCAATCGCCGAGGCAATGCTTGCCATCGTGTTGCTCGATCATTTTCTGCGACATCGCGGCCAGAACGCGGATGTCTTTACAACCACCCCTGATATTGCTGCCGCTGGCAGACTAAGTAGTTAGATATTTATGGTGATTTACTCATGAACGAGAAGCGGTCATTTCGTGTTGCGGTGCTGGGTGCCACTGGGCTGGTCGGTGAGACCATGCTGAAGGTGCTTGAGGAGCGGGACTTTCCCGTCGCAGAGCTTTTTCCGCTGGCGAGCAATCGGTCGCTGGGCAAGACGGTGGAGTTTCGTCGTAAACAGATCGACGTGCTGGACGTCGCCACGTTCGATTTCAGTCGCGCACACATCGGCCTGTTCTCGGCTGGCGGTGCGGTGTCGCGCGAGTACGCCCCGCAAGCCGCGGCGGCAGGCTGCGTCGTTATCGACAACACCTCCGAGTTTCGCTACGAGGATGATATTCCGCTCGTCATCCCGGAAGTCAACCCGCAGGCGATCGCTGCCTACACAAAGCGCAATATAATCGCCAACCCCAATTGTTCCACGATTCAGTTGTTAGTGGCGCTGAAGCCGATCCACGACGCGGTCGGTATCGAGCGGATCAATGTGGCCACCTACCAATCGGTGTCGGGCGCGGGCAGGGCAGCGCTCGAGGAGCTGGCCCTGCAAACGGCGGCGCTGCTGAACGGCCGCGAACCGCCCGCGGCGCGCAGCATCGCGAAACGCATCGCGTTCAACGTGGTGCCACAAATCGACAAGTTTCAAGATAATGGCTACACCAAAGAAGAGATGAAGTTCGTCTGGGAGACGCGCAAGATTTTTGCCGACGACAGCATTCGCGTGAATGCTACTAACGTGCGTGTGCCGGTGTTCTTCGGCCATTCCGAAGCGGTGCACATTGAAACCCGCGCGAAGATTTCGGCGGACGCAGCGCGGCAGCTGTTGGCCAAAGCGCCCGGTGTAACTGTGATGGATGACCGGGTTCCGGGCGGCTACCCCACCGCAGCCACTGAAGCCGCGAACCAAGACACGGTTTATGTCGGACGCATCCGGGATGATATAAGTCATGAACGTGGACTAGATCTGTGGATCGTCGCAGACAACATCCGCAAAGGTGCCGCGACCAACAGCGTGCAGATCGCTGAGATTTTGGTGCGGGAGCATATTTAAGTTATATTGCGAGCCCAAACACGCACCGAGCGAAGGAAATTGCTCTAAGTGCATGTTTTTATAGATAAAAACGCTTGTGGTCGCTCAGTGCTGGAGTCGCGAATGATCCGTAAAGGTCTCGCCAGGGGTCTGTTGGCATTACTTATGCTGCCTGGAGCAGCGTTTGCGCTTGGGTTGGGCGACATCCGTCTCAACTCGGCTCTGAACGCACCGCTCGACGCGGAAATCGAACTGGTCAACGCGCTGCCTGAGGATCTCAGCACGCTCGAAGCCAAGATCGCTTCCCGCGAAACGTTTGCCCGCTACAGTCTGGACTGGCCGGCGTTTCTCAACTCCGTCACCATTCGCAAGGGCCGCTCGGCCAATGGTCGGGACGTGCTGCAGTTGCGGTCTTCCGAGACTATCACTGAGCCGTTTCTGACTGTGCTGGTCGAAGCGAGCTGGGCGCGGGGTCGCCTCGTTCGTGAGTACACGGTGCTACTCGATCCGCCGGTGTTTGCGCCGGAAAACCAGCCGACCGTGCCGGTTGCGGCCGCTGCGGCCGCGGCACCCTCGGTGGGCTCTATCGACCGCCCAAACAATACACCTGCCGGCGCCGCATCGAACGATTCGACACTCAGCGCTGCCGATGCAGCGGGCACTTACCGCGTGCGCCGCGGCGACAGCTTGTCAGCTATTGCGCGTCAGTTGGCGCCAGGCGCAGCAGTGTCGACCGATCAAATGATGCTGGGTCTCTATCAATCTAATGCGAGCGCGTTCGAGGGCGACATGAACCGCCTGCGCGCCGGAGCGACACTCGCCATTCCAGGCGCCGATATGCTGGGCACAATTGCCCCGACCGTTGCCGCCGCAGAAGTGCGTCGGCAAGCCGGTACGTGGAGCGATGCCGCGAGCAGTGGGCGCTTACGCCTCGTTACGCCGAGTGACGGCGGCGCGGGTGCTGGCACGGGCGCCGGCGATAGCGACGCGTTGCGCAGTCGTGTCAATGAACTGGAAAGCAAACTGGCCGAGTCGCAGCGGTTGCTGGAGCTACGTAACGCCGAGCTGGCTGACCTGCAGGCGCGGCTAGGCGGTGTGGCGACCCCGAGCACACCGATGCCAACCGAGCCGGTTCCCGCTGAGCCGGTGGTCGGTACCGAACCGCTGCCCACTGACGTGGCGACTTCTGAGGTAACAGGCGAGATGCCTGCTGAGCCGGCCACCGTGGACGGCCAGTCGTCGGCTGATGCGATGGAACCCGCTGTGCCTGGCACCGAGCCTATAACCGAAACACCGGCAGAAGCGGAGCCCCCGGTTGCCGCCACACCTGTCGAGCCGGTTGCAGAGCCGTCGCTGTTCGATTCCCTGCGCCAGTTCTGGTGGATCCTGCCGGTGCTGTTGCTGGGTTTGCTGGGCCTGTTTGGGTATCGCAAGTACAAGGCGCGCCAAACTGACTCGTTCGACCAGCAGCTGGGCGAGCTGGCAGAACGCAACGCCGAGACACTGAGCGAGGGCTTTCCGTCACTCAAGCCCGCCGCCGATTTGCGCAGCCAGCGCGATGCAGAGCGCATTGAAGTCGAGGAGTCCGGTTCCCATCAAGCGCTTGACATGCCGGACGCTGACGACGCGCCGCATGCGCGTAGCAGCGATGACACGATCAGTAGCGATACCGCGATCAATCTCGACCAAGGCGACCCGATTGCCGAGGCCGATTTCCACATGGCGTATGGTCTGTATGACCAAGCGGCAGACTTGGTCCGTATCGCCATTTCACGCGAGCCTGCACGCCGCGATCTCAAGCTGAAGTTGCTGGAAGTGTTTTTCGTCTGGGGTAACAAGGATCAGTTCCTCGCGACAGCGGGCGAGCTGACCGCAACCCGGGCAGCGGGTCCCGCCGGCGAGTGGGAAAAAATCCTCATCATGGGCAAGCAGATTGCCCCGGAAGACGAGATGTTCAGCGGGGCCGCCGCCGGCGCTGCCGGCGCGATGGACGTCGATCTGAACCTCGATGGTGGCCAGGGCCAGGTGGACTTCGATCCGTTCGAAGGTGCCGCGTCGGGGTCAGGCGACGCAATCAATCTGGATTTTGGCGGCGCGCTGCAGGATCCGGAGGCAACCGGTGAGGCCAACGCCGAGCAGGCCCAGTCTGGTGGTCTGGACTTTGCGTTGCCCGATGACTCCGCGTCGGGTACTGACAAGAGTGGCGCAACCACGCGCCAGATGACCGCCAAAATGACCGGTGGCACGCCCGCCGGTGCGGTCGAAAGTTCCGAAGCGCCCACGGTCGAGCAGCCGGCGTTGCAGGGTGACAACCCCACGATCCGAGAGAAAGTCGAGCTCGCGCTCAAGCGCAAGCCGCCGATCGATCAGACTGCTGAGCTGGCTATCGATGATCTGGGACTGGACCTCGGTGCGCTCGATGGGACCGACGCGCCGGGCCTCGATGGGCCGCTGGAAGAGTTGAACGACGATTCGGCCGACGCCAACGCGCCGACGATGGTTGCTGGTCTCGATGATCGCTCCCGCAGCATGATGCAGCAGGCCGCGGATCGCGCCGCCAAGCAGCAGGGCTCGACGGGCGCGCAAGGCGCCAGCGGGACCTGGTATCTCTCTGAAAGCGACATGGGTGGTGACATCGATCCCTCCAGGACGATGCAACCGAGCAAGCCGTCGTCAGCGTTCGATCTAGACGACGACGCGGGCGACTTGTCTGTGACCTCCCGGCTCGAAGGACTCGATCGTAGCAAAGTCGACTTCGAGTTGACGAAGACTGGCGCGCACCCAACCAACGGGCTGGATCTTGACGTCGGCACGCCTTCGAAGGCTGCCACGATGAAGACGGAGCAGTTGCAGCCGGAGGATTTGGCACTACCGGACATGGAGCCGGTGACGCTTTCTGAGGTGGGCACCAAGCTCGATCTGGCGCGTGCCTACGTCGATATGGGTGACCCGGACGGCGCGCGCAATATTCTCGACGAAGTGCTCACCGAAGGCTCGGTGTCACAGAAGCAGGAAGCGAAGCGTCTGCTCGATTCATTGCCCGGCTAACAAGCCCCACGACGTGCCGCGCATCGCGCTCGGCCTGGAGTACGACGGCAGTCAGTTCGCGGGCTGGCAGCGCCAGCCCGTTCTCGCCACCGTGCAAGGCGTGGTCGAGGCGGCACTGGAACGTGTTGCTGACCATGTAGTTGGCTGCACGGTTGCGGGCCGCACCGACGCCGGCGTGCATGCCGCCGGCCAGGTCATTCACTTCGACAGCGACGCGCCGCGCAGCGAACGCAACTGGCGTCTCGGTGCTAACAACTATCTGCCGACAAACGTGAGCGTGATTTGGGCGCGCGCGGTAGCGCCGGAGTTCCACGCGCGTTACTCGGCGTTGCGTCGAACCTATCGCTATCTGATCTTGAATCGGGACTCGCGTTCCGCATTGACGGCGGGGCGGGCAACGTGGATACACCGTCCGTTGGACGCAGCGCGGATGCATCTGGCAGCCCAGGGACTGGTCGGCGAGCATGACTTCAGTTCGTTTCGTGCGCTCAGCTGCCAGGCCAGATCCCCGGTCAGGCGGCTCGAGCAGATCGGCGTGCAGCGTTCCGGCGACTGGCTGGATGTGACGGTTACGGCCAATGCTTTCCTGCAGCACATGGTGCGTAACATGGTCGGTATGTTGATCGCTATTGGTTGTGGCGATTCACCCGTCGAGCGGCTGGCGACGGTGCTCGCGGCGCGCGATCGCACGCAGAACGCCGCGACCGCGCCGCCCGACGGACTGTATTTGCTTGGCGTGCAATACCCACCGGAATTCAACTTGCCGGCGCTGGGCAGCGGTGCTGCGGCACCGCGGCTAGTCGTCAGTTAATACGGTATCATCGTGCAGCATATGTCCTGGTTTGAAAAAATCATGCCGTCGCGGATCAAGACCGAGCGCCGCACGCGCTCGGTACCGGAGGGCCTGTGGATCAAGTGCACCGCCTGCGATGCTGTGCTCTACCGTGCCGAACTTGAGCGCAACCTGAAGGTTTGCCCCAAGTGCGGCCACCATATGCGCGTCAGCGCGCGCGAGCGGCTCGCGATGTTTCTGGACGAAGGCGACGTCACCGAAATCGGTGCGCTGATCATGCCGGAAGATCCGCTCAAATTTCGCGATAGCAAGCGTTACAAGGACCGGCTGGTAGCGGCCCAGAAAGCGACCGGCGAGACCGACGCGTTAGTGGCTGCCGCGGGTCAGTTGGACGGTATGCCGATCGTCGCCTGCGCGTTCGAGTTTCAGTTTCTCGGCGGGTCCATGGGTGCGGTGGTCGGCGAACGGTTCAAGCGCGCGGTCGACCATTGCATCCAGCATGGCACCCCATTGGTGTGTTTCTCTGCCCGCGGCGGCGCGCGTATGCAGGAAGCCTTGCTGTCATTGCTGCAGATGGCGAAAACCAGCGCAGCGCTGGCACGGTTGGCACAGGCACACTTGCCATACGTCTCGGTGATGACCGATCCGACGACCGGCGGTGTATCGGCAAGTCTGGCGATGCTCGGCGACCTAAATGTGGCCGAGCCGCGCGCGCTGATCGGCTTCGCCGGGCCACGCGTGATTCAGCAGACGGTGCGCGAGACCTTGCCGGAAGGTTTCCAGCGCAGCGAGTTCCTGCTGGAACACGGCGCGCTTGACATGATTGTCGACCGCCGTGAGCTACGTGACCGGCTGGCATCGATCCTCACCATCCTGATGCGTCGGCCAGCAGTTGCGCTCGCTGCGCCGGCTGCCGGAGCCTGACGCGTAGCGGCTGCCAATGGTCTCGTTGTCGGACTGGCTCCGGCGTCAACAAGCAATCCATCCGCACGCGATTGACCTGACACTCGAGCGTGTCCGCAGCGTTGCGCGCCGTATGCAGCTTGAGCGGCCGCCGCACCCAGTCATCACGGTGGGTGGCACCAACGGCAAGGGCTCGACGGTCGCGTTCATCGCGGCCTTGTTAGCCGCCATGGGCTATCGTGTTGGCCTGTTCATCTCGCCGCAGTTGCGACTCTATAACGAGCGTATTTCTATCCATGGCGTCTCGGCGACGGACGCAGAGTTGGTAGCTGCGTTCGAGCGTATCGAGGCGGCGCGCGGTTCGATTACCCTGACGTATTTCGAATTCAGCACACTGGCGGCACTTGATCTGTTCGCACGGGCGCGCGTCGACTTCGCGGTGCTCGAGGTTGGTTTGGGCGGGCGCCTGGATGCGACCAACATAGTTGACGCAGACGTCGCCGCCGTCTGTTCCATCGGCTTGGACCATACCGACTGGCTGGGAAACTCGCTCGAGTCCATTGGCGCGGAGAAAGCGGGTATTTTCCGCGCCAATCGTCCCGCCGTGTTGGGTGCCGCTGAGATGCCGGTTGCGGTGCATGAGCGGATCGCCGCGATCGGCGCGCGCGCGATTGTTTTTGGGCGCGACTTTGACGCGCGAGCCACCGCGTCGGGCTTTGAGTTTCGCTACGGTGAGCGCCTGTGGCGCGACCTGCCACCGCTCGGACTGCGCGGCGATCGACAGGTGAACAACGCCGCGACCGCACTGGCGACGCTGATCGCCGGTGGCTTCGACGGTAACTTGCGCCATGAGCTGATCGCAAAGGCGCTGGCATCAACTGTGGTGCCAGGGCGGTTTCAGATTATCGAGCGCGAGGCCGAATGGATCCTCGACGTGGCCCACAATGCGCCCGCGGCCGCCGCGTTGGCAGACAACCTGCAGGCGCGAGTACCTGCCGGTCGAACGATTGCGGTGTGTGGCATTCTCGGCGACAAAGACGTCGCGGCGATCGTCGCCGCGCTGTCGGCTACAGTTGATGAATGGATACTCGTGACGCTCGACGGTCCGCGCGCGATTGACGCGGCAGCGCTGGCCGCCAGGTTGCCAGCAGACGCGCGGATCGTTGGTGAGTACAGCACCGTTGCCAGCGGTTGTGCGGCAGCGGCAGCGCGCGCTGTTGCGGGCGATCGGGTTGTCGTGTTTGGCTCGTTCCTGATCGTCGGCCCGGCACTGACCTGGCTTGGTCTATAATTGCGGCTTGGAAACGCAACTGAAACAGCGCCTCACGGGCGCGGCCATTTTGGTGGCATTGGTCGTGATCGTCGTGCCGGAGTTGTTATCGGGCCCGCCATCCGCCCGTTCGACGGCGCCAGTTTCGACGGGTGGTGCGAGCGACAATGCGGTCGAACGCCCGGTCAGCGGATCGGTCGGCGAGTTCCCCAAGCCCGAGCAAGGTGGTGCGCTACGCAGCTATACGATCGATCTCGAGAACAGTTCTCGCGATTCCAATCCGGTGGTCGAAGCTTCGACCGAAGCGGTTGCTGCTCCGCTGGGGTCGGCAATTGCAGAGTCGGACACCAAGCCAGATTCGCCACCGACCGCAAAGGCAGTTGAGGCTGACGTTCAGCCTGTTGCTCAGCCGCAGTCTGGAGGTTATTCGGTGCAGCTTGGCAGCTTCGGCAACCGCGACAATGCCGAGCGACTGGTGAGTTCGATGCGAGCCAAGGGTTTCGCTGCTTACCTGGATCAGTCGTCCGGCAGTCGTAAGCTCTACCGCGTTCGTGTTGGACCGGTTGCTGAGCGCACGGCGGCAGACGCGTTGGCGAGCCAGCTTGCCAAAGCGGGCCAGAAGGGTGTTGTCGTGCCGAACTCGTGACGCAGTTCGCCAAAGGCAGCTTGCATTCCAGTCGGCGCTTGCGTTGCTGTACAATTGTCTGCTGACCAGACCGGTCTATGGGCTGCTAACAGCTACTTATGATGCCTCTCGATTACGTGATTATTGGCGTTGTCGTGCTATCCGCACTTGTTGGGGCCGTTCGCGGCCTGCTACGCGAAGCTATTGCCGTCGCGACCTGGGTGATCGCCTTTTGGGGTGCGTGGCAGTTCGGCTCGTTGGTGGAGCCTTATCTGGGTGGTGTCCTGACCGACTCGCCGGTGCGGCCGTGGGCAGCACGTGGCGTGGTTTTCCTGTTGATTTTGTTTCTCGGTGCCGCCGTTGGTGCGTTCGCTGGCAATTTCGTCCGGGTGTCGATTTTCAGTGGCACCGACCGCTTTCTCGGCATGCTGTTCGGTTTGCTGCGCGGCGCCTTGGCGGTCGGCGTCTTGCTGATCCTGGCGCAGACGCTGCGTTTTGATCAGGAACCTTATTGGAAGAACTCGCGGCTGTTACCCTATGCGGAGCAGGTGGCGACGATGCTGCGCGGTCTGGTCGGCGAACGCTGGGTACCCAGGCCGCCATCGCAGGTGGAACCGGCGGTTGAGACGCCAGTGGAAAGTTCTGTCTGACGTTGGCCCGCTCGCTCGTCCAGCAGCGCTGGTCTGTGATTTTGATTCGACTGCTTATGGGGAACGCTCAGCATGTGCGGCATCGTCGGGATCGTTGGTACGTCGCCAGTCAATCAGCGCATCTATGATGCGCTGACCGTTCTGCAGCACCGCGGGCAGGACGCGGCTGGCATCGCCACGTCGCAAGACGGCGAACTGTTCGTGCGCAAGGGTGCTGGGCTCGTCCGCGATGTCTTTGGTCAGCACGACATGCAGGGTCTGCGCGGTCATGTCGGCATGGGTCACGTGCGCTATCCAACCGCGGGCTGCGACGCAGCAGCCGAATCGCAACCCTTCTATGTCAATGCCCCCTACGGGATCTGTTTGGGGCACAACGGCAATCCCACCAATGCCCGCGAGCTCGCCGAGGTGCTCGAGCGTGAGGATCGGCGCCACCTGAACACGTCATCCGACTCCGAAGTGTTGCTGAATGTTCTTGCCTCGGAATTGCAACGCGTCGGCACGCCGCGCGTGATGCCAGCAGACATCTTTGCCGCCGTGAGCGCCGTCTATCGTCGCTGTCGCGGCGGCTACGCCGCGGTCGCCATGGTCATCGGCCACGGTTTGCTCGGCTTTCGGGATCCCAATGGCATCCGGCCGTTGGTGCTTGGGCAACGTGAAACGCCGAAAGGCGCCGAGTGGATGCTGGCGTCGGAAAGCGTCGCGCTCGATATGCTGGGGTTCAAGCTGGTGCGTGATGTGGCACCCGGCGAGGTGGTCTATATCGATGAGCTGGGTCGTCTGCACACGCAGGTGTGTGTCGCCACGGCCCGCCACACGCCCTGCATTTTCGAGTATGTTTACTTTGCTCGGCCTGATTCACTGATCGACAACATCTCCGTGCATCGGGCGCGCATGCGCATGGGGGATGCGCTCGCCGAGAAGATCCGTCGCGAGCGGCCGGCGCATGACATTGACGTGGTCATCCCGATTCCGGATACCAGTCGCACCAGTGCGCAGCAGGTCGCGCAGATCCTGGGTGTCAAATATCGCGAGGGCTTCGTCAAGAACCGCTATGTTGGCCGCACCTTCATCATGCCGGGGCAGGAACAGCGTTCCAAGTCGGTCCGCAGCAAATTGAACGCTATCGATCTCGAATTCCGCGGCCGCAATGTCCTGTTAGTAGATGACTCGATCGTGCGCGGTACCACTTCGGCGCAGATCATCGACCTGGCGCGCGAGGCCGGCGCGAACAAGGTCTATTTCGCATCGGCCGCACCGCCGGTTCGGTATCCGAACGTCTACGGCATCGACATGCCAGCGGCGAGCGAGTTGGTAGCTGACAATCGTACTATTGCCGAGATCGGCAAGTTGATTGGTGCCGACTGGTTGGTCTACCAGGATCTGGTCGATCTCGTGGCAGCCGTGAAGCACGACCATTCCAGCATCGACAGCTTCGATACTTCGTGTTTCTCGGGTGAGTACGTCACCGGTGACGTCACCGCGGAGTATCTGGGACGCCTCGAATCCGAACGCTCGGATGCTGCCAAGGCGCGCCGACGTGGCCCTGAGCGCAGCGCGCTGCGCGTCATTCAGACCAGCTGAGCTCCATAGCGGCGCCTTTGGCTGGTGGTTTTGCAGTTAGTCGATACTGAATCGCCACGGACACTCGCGGCGCGCCAGCTTTTGTTGCGGATGTTCGATGCCGCGGTGACACGAGTGGGCGGCCGTCGATGCGTGGCAGATTTCCTGCGCAAAGCACCGCAGTCGTTCCGCCAGCATCGACCGTTGGCGGTTGCTGCCATCGGTAAAGCGGCCAGCAGCATGGCGTTGGGCGTCGCGGACGTGTGTCGTGAGCGCATGCAGCACCTGCTGGTGATCACCAAGGATGGACATTGTGAGGCGGAGCTGCTCGAGCTAGCCCGCGACTCAGTTCATTTCGAGGTGCTGGAGTCGTCTCATCCTGTGCCAGACGCCCGCAGCCTTGCGGCTGGCGAGCGCTTGTTGCACTGGCTTGCTCAATTGCCAGCCGAGGCGTTGCCGCTGTTCCTGATTTCGGGCGGCGCTTCGAGTCTGGTAGAGCATCTGCATTCCGGCGTTGGGTTGTCAGAACTGATGGCGCTCAACCGCGCAGGTCTCGCGTCCGGCTGGTCGATCGAGCGGTTGAACCGCGCGCGTGCACGACTCTCGGCGATCAAGGGTGGCGCACTGGCGGCGCACATCCGGCAGCCCGCCATCGCCTTGTTTATCTCTGACGTACCCGGTGATGATCCGGCCGTGATTGGCTCCGGCTTGTTAGGACCCGCGGGTGGCGACAGGGACTTCGATGACTGCGTCGAGCGCCACGTCATCGCCCGGCTCGAGGATGCCTTGCAGGCCGCGGCGGACACGGCTGCTGCCGCGGGTTGGCGGGTGCAACTGGACGAGGAACGCTACGCTGGGGATGTCGGTGCGCTGGCAACCCGGTTCGCTGCTGAGCTGCAGCACGGTCCGCCGCGCGCGCTTGTGTGGGGCGGCGAATCAGTAGTCAGTTTGCCGGCGCGGCCAGGTCGAGGCGGCCGCAACCAGCATCTCGCGCTTTCACTGGCAGAGGTCTTGTGTGGCGATGAGCAAACGTTCGTGCTGGCAGCTGGCACGGACGGGACCGACGGCGTTACGGACGACGCGGGTGCGTTCGTGACAGGCACCACCTGGCTCGAGATCGATCGCACTGGCTACGATGCCGAGCTGGCGCTCGCCAGCGCGGATGCGGGTACTGTGCTCGAGATAGTGGGCGCCTTGGTCCATACGGGCCCAACTGGGACCAATGTCGGCGATCTCCTGCTTGGCTTGCGGTACGATCCAACCCCATGAAGCTGCTGATGATCGACGACGATTCGGCGCAGATCGCCCGTCTCGGCGCCGAGATCGGCAACGAGTGGCCGCAAACCGACGTGGTTCGCTATAGCCCGAGCAAACGTGGCCCGCTCCCCAAGGGTTTTCTTGCGCAGGGCTTTTCGGCCGTGCTGCTGTGTGAGGCTTGGCCCGGCGGCGACGGCCTGGACTGGTTATACGATCTGGTGGCGCGGCCCGGCTTCGCGCCGGTGATCTTTGTGGTCGACCGCGTCGATGGACCGGCCGGCCTCGCGGCGCGCGACGCGGGTGCGTTCGCGGTTTTCGGCACCCAGCGTTTCAACGAGGATCGTTTGATCAAGGCCGTCACGGAAGCGGCCGCGCTGCAGCGACAGTCGTTAGCAACTTGGCACAAGAGCCTGGCAGCCCTCGACGCGCAGAACTTTGCCGGCGCCCATTTGCGCCGCTATCGGCGCATCGAGCATCTCGCCAAAGGCTCGGTCTCGGATCTTTTTCTGGCCGAAAGCGAAGCGGCCGGCAGTCTGGTGGTGCTCAAAGTGACGCGCGCGGTGCGCAAGGACTCAGGCGTTGATCAGTCGATGCAGCGATTCTTGCAGGAATTCGAGATCGTCAAAGACGTGCGTCATGCGAACGTCGTGCGCATCTACGACTTGGGTATCACCGACGATCATCTCTACATCGTGATGGAGTATTTCGCCCGCGGCGATCTGCGCAAACGCATGTCGCAGGGGCTGACGACTCGCGAGTGTCTGCTGTATGCCCGTGACCTGGCGCTCGCACTGCAGGCTATTCACCGCGCGGGGATTCTGCACCGCGATCTGAAGCCCGGTAACGTGATGTTGCGCGACGACGGTAGTGTGGCGCTGATCGATTTCGGGCTTGCCAAGGCTCAGGCGCTCGAACTCGAGATCACCGATTCAGGGCTGATCTTCGGCACGCCGCACTACATGAGTCCCGAACAAGGTCATGGCAAGCCGATCGATGAACGTAGCGACCTATATAGCCTTGGCGTCATTCTGTACGAAATGGTTGCCGGGTCCAAGCCGTACGATGCAGACAACCCGATGGCGATTCTTTACTGCCACGCCAAGAGTCCCATTCCGAGGTTGCCAGCGGATCGCGCAGCTGTGCAGCCGGTCGTCGATGCACTGTTGGCCAAGAGCGCCGCGGACCGTCCGGCGTCGGGCGCAGCGGCTGCGTCACTCATCGAGGTGGTGCTGGAGTCACTACCTGATGCAGCGCACGTCGCATGACTGCCGCCGCGCGCTTCGACAATCCACTGCGCGCCGCCACGCCAGACAGTTGGGTCTCGTTAGCCCGTGTGCGCTGGCGCGAACTGCTGGTCGACCATGCCAATTGCGAGAAGAAGGCCGCCTCGACGGCATTGTCACTGATGTTTGCCTATCCCGAGGACCTGCAGCTTGCGAGGGCACTGTCGCGCCTCGCGCGCGAGGAGTTGCGGCATTTCGAGCAGGTCGACCGACTGATGCGGTCGCTCGCTGTGCCGGTGACGCGGCAAAAGCCGGGTCGATATGCGGCGGGCCTGCGGCGGCCGTTACGCGCGCACGAGCCAGCCCGCAAGCTCGACCTGCTGTTGGCCGGCGCGTTGATCGAAGCGCGTTCTGCGGAGCGCTTCCGGCTGTTGTCGGACGGCTTGCCGACGCCGATGGGGGAGTTGTATGCCTCGCTGGAACGGTCCGAGGCGCGTCATTTTGAGCTGTATCTCGAGCTCGCGGCGCGCGCTTGCGCGCCCGCGCAGTGGCAACCCAGGCTGGCGGAGCTGGCAGTCACCGAGGCCGAGCTTGCCACCAGCCCGGATCCGGAGTTTCGCTTTCATTCCGGTGCCCCGATTTAGCCGCCAGGCAACGCGATCGACTCGGCCGTAGCGCCGTCAACTTGCAAGTAACTACCTCGCTCGTACCAAGCATCAAGCACGATACGGGTCGCCGGCGCACCGTCGACGTCATGTTCGTGTTGCGCGGGACGATGAGTATGGCCATGAATCATGCGCCGCGTCTCGGTAGCCCGAAATGCGGCGCGGACGGCAGGTTCGTTTACGTCCATGATCGTCGCCGGGACACGTTCCATGTGCGCACGACTACCAGCACGAGCCTGCGTGGCGAGTTGCTCGCGAACGCTGCGAGGCAGGCGCAAAAAACGTCGTTGCCAGGCGACGCTGCGCACTGTCGAGCGTAGCTCCTGATAGGCATGGTCGTCGGTACACAACAGATCGCCATGCGTGAGTAGCGTCGGTATGCCCGCCAAATTGGCCACCACCGGGTCGGGCAACAGCGTGGCGCCCGTCGTGGTCATAAAACGCTGACCTAACAGAAAGTCGCGATTGCCGTGCATCACATAGCAGGGGACGCCGCTGGCGGTGAGCTTCGCCAGCTCCTCGGCGACGTGCAGCTCGAGTGATGCGGCAGTATCGAGTTGGTCGTCACCAACCCAGGCTTCGAACAGATCGCCGAGAATATAAAGGCTCTCGGCGTCGCGCGCCGCGCCACGCAACAGAGCGACAAACACGTCGACGGCCCAGGGTGCGCGTACCTCCAGGTGCAGGTCGGATACAAACAGGCTCGCCATGCGAGCACCCGTCAGTTGCTTGTCGGTGAGGCGGCAACGGGCTCGACGAGCTCCGCCTTCTCGATGATGACGGGGACCAGCGGCGCGTCTTGTGAGAGCGCGGCGTTGGTGCCGGTGGGCACATTACTGATCCGGTCGACAACCTCCATGCCCTCGACGACGCGGCCGAACACTGCGTAACCCCAGCGGTTGGCGAGCGGATCGAGCTCGGCATTGTCGACAATGTTGACATAGAACTGTGCGTCGCCCGTGTGCGGTGCCATGGCGCGTGCCAGCCCCACTGTGCCACGTAGGTTGCGCAGCCCGTTGCCCGATTCGTTCGCGATTGGTTTGTTAGCTGGTTTGGCCGTGTAGTCAGGCTTGACGCCGCCGCCTTGGATGACGAAGTTGGCGATGACGCGATGAAACAGCGTATTGCTGTAGTGGCCGGCGCGCACATACGCCAGGAAATTCTCCACGGTCAGTGGCGCACGCTCCCGATCCAGCTCGATCACGAATGCGCCTCGATCGGTGGTGATGCGTACCTGCGGCGTTGTCGTGTCGGTGGCGTTTGCGTGCCGCCCTGCAAAGACCGTGGCAATGATTATGGCGCACCACGCGACGCCAACCGCCTTGCGGCGGACGGCTATGGGGGGGGCGGTTTGTGCTTGGAGCGGGATCGGTTGCATGCCAAGGATTCTAGCGGACCTCGGGATCCAGCGCTCACTTGCGAGCCTGAACCGGCAATCGGCGGCCACGACCGCGATCCGGTGACATACAATTTCGTGGATGCTACACGCCCAAGTCGTTACCCGTTTTGCGCCGAGTCCGACCGGCGAGCTGCACTTGGGCAACGCGCGTACCGCACTGTTCAGTTGGCTGCTCGCCCGCCACCATGGTGGTCGGTTTGTGCTGCGTATCGAGGATACGGATGCTGAGCGCAGTCGGCCGCAGTTCCTCACGCAGCTACTTGCCGATCTCGAGTGGCTCGGCTTGGCATGGGACGCAGGGCCTGGGGTTGAGGCTGATGGCGTGAAGTATTTGCAATCACAGCGCGATGAGATCTACCGCCACTATTTCGCTACGCTGACAGCTGCCGGCCAGTTATATCCTTGCTTCTGCTCGCCGCTCGAGTTGACGCTGTCGCGTAAAGCGCAGCTCGCCGCGGGGCGACCGCCACGGTATGCCGGCACCTGTCGCAATCTCGCCGCAGCAGACGTCGACCGCAAGCGCGACGGGGGTCTCGAGCCGACGCTGCGCTTTAGAGTCCCGACGGGCCAGTCGATAGAGTTCGTGGATCTGGTACACGGGGAGCATCGCTACGCCTCCGATGACATCGGCGATTTCATCGTGCGGCGCGCTGACGGGAGTCCGGCTTTTTTCTTCAGCAATGCGGTCGATGATGCGGCAATGGGCGTCACCCATGTGCTGCGTGGTGACGATCACTTGACGAATACACCGCGGCAGTTGCTGCTGCTCGATGCGCTCGGCATGCCACGCCCAACCTATGCCCATGTGTCGCTGCTGACCGGCGCCGATGGCACGCCGTTGTCGAAGCGGCATGGCGCGGCCAGCGTGCGGGAGTTGCGCGAACGCGGCTACTTGCCGCTCGCGGTGGCCAATCACTTATTCCGTTTGGGCCACTCGAGCCCGGAGACGGGCGTACTGCTGCTCGACGGCTTGGCCAAGGCGTTCGATGTGCGGCATTTGGGCCGTGCTCCTGCGCGTTTCGAACTGTCACAGCTCGATGCCTGGCAACGTCAGGTCGCGCACCAGATGTCGACTGCCGAAGCCGAGGAGTGGCTGGGGAAGTCGGTACCCGCGACCGTGGGGGACGCGGAGCGGCAGCGCTTTGTGGAGGTGATCAGGCTAAACGTGGTACTGCCGGAGGAGGCGGCGCGCTGGGCAGAGGTGATTTATGGTGCTGCACCGGCGCTGGGTCCCGAGCTGCTGGCCCTCGTGCAGACTGCCGGTCGGGAGTTCTTTGCAGCGGCCGCCGCGAGCGTGGCGCAGCACGGCGGCGAGCTCAAGCCCATGGTTGACGCAATTCGCGCCGCAGTCGGCGTCAAGGGTGCTGCACTCTGGAAGCCATTGCGCATCGCATTGACCGGGCGCGCTGATGGTCCGGAACTGGGTCCGCTGCTAAGCCTCATGCCGCGCGCTGCGATCGAGGAGCGGCTGCGCCGCTTTGCCGCGTGATTCAGATACACAATTCGCTCACTGGCGAGAAGCAGGTGCTGCAGCCGCTCGAGCCTGGACACGTTCGGATGTACTGCTGCGGCACCACTGTCTATGACTACTTTCATGTGGGCAATGCTCGCATGCTGGTGGTTTTCGACATGGTTAGTCGTTATTTGCGCTACCGGGGACTGCGCGTTACCTACGTTCGCAATATCACCGACGTTGACGACAAGATCATCAGGCGCGCGGCCGAGGCGGGCATCGACTGGCGGGCACTGGCGGATCGCTACACGGCAGCATTGCATGAGGACCTCGCACTGCTCGGTTGTTTGCCGCCTGACATAGAGCCACGGGCCTCGGCGTACATTGCGCAGATGCTCACCATGATCGGGCAACTGATCGAGCGCGACTATGCTTATGTCGCGTCCAATGGTGATGTGATGTATGCCGTGCGCAAGTTCGCAGGGTACGGCCGGCTCTCTGGCAAGCGCCTCGAGGACCTGCAGGCGGGAGCGCGCGTCGAGGTAGATACCGCCAAGCGCGATCCACTCGACTTCGTGCTCTGGAAGTCGGCCAAGCCGGGCGAGCCGGCTTGGCCCTCGCCCTGGGGGGCGGGGCGGCCGGGTTGGCACATCGAGTGTTCGGCGATGTCGACCCATGAGCTTGGCACTCGCTTCGACATCCACGGGGGTGGACTCGATCTCAAGTTCCCACACCACGAAAACGAAATCGCACAGTCCTGTGGCGCCACCGGTGACTCGTTTGCGGCAATCTGGATGCACAATGGTTTTCTGAATATCGACAGCGAGAAGATGTCGAAGTCGCTGGACAATTTCTTTACGGCGCGCGAAGTCATACAACAACTGAAACACCCGGAAGTGCTGCGCTATTTCCTGCTGTCGAGCCAGTATCGTGGCCCGATCAACTATTCGCGCGAACAACTCGAGCAGGCCGAGGCTGCGCTGGGTCGACTGTACAATTCACTGCGTGACCTGCCGGCAGTCGCGGTCGTGCCAGCAACGCCTGCGAGCACGGCTTTTCAAGCGGCAATGGACGACGACTTCAACACGCCGGAAGCCCTGGCGGTGTTGCAGGGGCTGGCGCGCGCGATCAATTCCGCACGCGATAGCAATGATCTGGATCAAGCCGCGGTACTCGCAGGCGAACTCAAGCTGCTGGGGCGCGTGCTCGGTGTGCTGACGCTCGAGCCTGCAGCGTGGTTCAAAGCAGGCAGCCCAAACGGGCTTGCGGATACGGAGATCGAAGCGCAGATCGCGGCTCGACTACTGGCGCGTCAGGCGAAGGACTGGGCCGAGTCCGACCGGATACGAGACGCATTGACCGCCGCGGGCATCGTGGTCGAGGACAAGGCTGGCGGCAAAACGGTTTGGCGCCGTACTTGATATCGCTGCGCGGATCGCTAGATTCGGCGCCCAATCTGAACAGTGGCTGAATGGCAGCTGACGGGTAGCTGAACGGGGCTGCCTTTACTCTGTGAGCCAGGGCACAAGTAAGAAATACTGACAGTTTTTGTAGGTGTTTGCCGTGATGTATGCGAGGCAAGGTGCGATAATATACCCCGCGCGTCAAACAGGATTTTCCTGACGCGAACTGTGTTTATAGTTAGGAGAGCTCTGTGACAAATTCAATCGATCGCCGCAGCCTGTTGCGCGGCGCCGCTGGCCTCGTGGTCGGTGTCGCGGCGGGACAAGCTGCCCTGTCCGGCAAGGCCGTGGCCTCTGACGCGTTTCCAAAACTGGAAGAAGACAATGCGACCGCCAAGGCGCTCGGCTATCACCACGACGCCAAGAAAGTCGAGCCCAAGAAGTTTCCGACTCACAAGCCCGAGCAGTTCTGTCACAACTGCAATCTGATTCAAGGCAAGGATGGTGAGCAGTGGCGCGGTTGCACGCTGTTCCCGAAGAAGCTGGTCAACGCTGATGGTTGGTGCCGTAGCTGGATCAAGAAGGCCGGCAGCAAGTAACAGCTGCAGGTCGGCTGCAAAGCATCAACGCCGCGTCGCGCCTTCGTCGGCGCGGCGTTGATGTCGCAAGCTCGCCTCGATCGTATTCTTCATCAGCATTGCGACGGTCATTGGACCGACGCCGCCGGGCACCGGCGTAATCCAGGCCGCGCGCTCCGCGGCAGCGTCGAACTCCACGTCGCCGACCAGCCGACCGTCTTCCAGTCGATTAATTCCCACGTCGATCACGACGGCGCCCGGTTTGATCCATTCGCCGCGCACGATCCCCGGTTTGCCAACCGCAGCAACGAGAATGTCTGCCTGCCGCGCGTATCGTTCCAAGTCACCCGTGAAACGATGACACACCGTGGTCGTCGCACCCATCAACAACAGCTCGAGCGACATTGGGCGGCCGACAATGTTGGAGGCGCCGATCACCACCGCGTGCGCGCTCTTGTAGGCAATGCCGATGTGGTCCAATAACTTGATCACGCCGTACGGCGTGCACGGGCGAATCAGCGGCATACGGTCGGCGAGTCGACCCAGATTGTAGGGATGGAAACCATCCACGTCCTTGCGCGGGTCGATCCGTTCGATAATCGCCAGCTGACTGATATGCTCGGGCACGGGCAATTGCACCAGGATGCCGTCCACGGTTGCATCGCGATTCAGGCGGTCGATGAGCTGCAGCAGTTCGATCTCGGTGGTGGAATGCGGCAAGTCATACGAACTCGAGACGATGCCGACGTCGGCGCAGGCCAGGCGCTTGTTGCGCACGTAGATGGCTGAGGCTGGATTGTCGCCGACCATCACCACGGCGAGCCCGGGACGGCGCAGTCCGCGCTCAGCCATCGCGTCGGAATCGACGCGTAACTGCCGCTTGACCTGTGCCGCGATGGCTTTGCCGTCGATGATTTGGGCTGTCATGGCCGAATTGTCGCATGAAGGCCAAGTAAAAATTGACGCTGGCGGTCCCGCTTCCTTATCATGCGCGGCCCCGCCGGGCGCTCATGCCGGTGGGGGCGCTTGGCAATCCGGCGTACACGCAGCGGGGCATGGCGCAGTCTGGTAGCGCATCTGCTTTGGGAGCAGAGGGTCGCAGGTTCGAATCCTGCTGCCCCGACCAGCCGGGTGGGGCATCATGGTGATCCGACTGTGCGCCCGTAGCTCAGTTGGATAGAGCACCGGCCTTCTAAGCCGGTGGTCGCAGGTTCGACTCCTGCCGGGCGCGCCATTCTCAAGCGGATGGCGAGATGAGGTGGCGAGAGGACAATAGCGAGAATGACATGGGTATGGCGGCACGCGGGGTGTCGTCAGAATTGCAATGGTGGACGTAGCTCAGTTGGTAGAGCCCCGGATTGTGGTCTCGGCCGTCGTGGGTTCGAGTCCCATCGTCCACCCCACTTTCTTGAGACGGGCCGTTAGCTCAGTTGGTAGAGCAGCTGACTCTTAATCAGTAGGTCGAAGGTTCGACCCCTACACGGCCCACCACCTTCCTCCCCGCTGGTGCTAGGCCGCTGCGCGCGTCGTGGCGATCAACCACCCCAGGCCGATCGCAACCGCCAGCCCCACGAACTGCTGCGTTCGCGACCACTGCAAGATGCTGTTGTCCATGATCGCGATGCCGACGGCTGTGACGATGAACCACATGGCGCTTTGCAGCGCGACGCCGGTGACGCCCACGTTTTGCATGAAGCGGACCGCCAAGATATAGAGCGACAAGCCGCCGATAAAACACAGCAGTGCGGCGGCTCCCAATTTGCTGTCTAGCTTACCGTCGGGCCACGCGCGCGCGGCGAAGACGAAGCCTCGGGCATCGAGCAGCCCCGAGCCGAAGGTCAGCAGGAATACGGTCACAAGACTCATGAGACGAGACATTGGATCACTCCTTTGCGGCAGGCGGGGCCACGGCGCGGCCGCCGCCGTTGGCAAGAATAGCCAATTCTGCGCAACTGCGGCGCAGCGTGAGCAATCCGCTATAATCCGCGCGCCCTGCACCTCGTGCCTGGAGTGCAGATGACGCGAGAGTGGCGGAACTGGTAGACGCGCTGGATTTAGGTTCCTGTGGGGTAACCCGTGAGAGTTCGAGTCTCTCCTTTCGCACCAAGCTTTGATGAGGTCAGTCAACGATGGAAGTTTCCGTAACCGCAACCGGTGGTCTCGAGCGTCGAGTCGAAGTCGCCGTGCCGGCCGCCCGCGTCAGCGGTGAAGTACAGGAGCGCCTGAAAAAGATCGCTCGCACAGCGCGGCTCAACGGGTTTAGACCCGGTAAAGCGCCGTTTGCAGTCATTCAAAAGCAGTTCGGCGAACAGGTCTATTCCGAGGTGGTCGGCGACCTGATGCGCGAGACGTTCTCGCAGGCCGTGGCGCAAGAGAAGCTGTCGCCTGCGGCGGGGCCGCGCATCGAGCCCATTGAAACCGCGCCGGGTGCCGATCTCAAGTATGCGGCCGTGTTCGAGGTGATGCCGCAGTTCAAGTTAGCGGATCCGGCCGAGCTCAGCGTTGAGCGACCGGTGGCCACCGTGACCGACGCGGACCTCGAGGCGATGATCGCGAGCATGCGCGCGCAGCGGCCTGTGTTCACCGAAGTGCATCGCGCGGCACGCGATACGGATCGCGTGATTGTCGATTTCGACGGCACGATCGACGCTGCGCCGTTCGACGGTGGGCAGGGTCGTGACGTGAGCATCGTCGTGGGTGCCGGCCGAGTGATGGAGGACTTCGAACGTGCGGTCACCGGACACTCGGCTGGCGAGCAAGTCCAGTTTGAAGCCAAGTTTCCGGACGAACATACTAACAAGGCACTCGCGGCCAAGACGGCGTCGTTCGCGTTGACCATCAAGAAGGTCGAGGAGCAGTCGTTACCAGAACTCGATGACGCGTTCGTTGCCGAGTTTGGCATCCAGGAAGGCGGCATCGATAAACTGCGCGGCGAAGTGCGTAGCAGTATGGAGCGTGAGCTTGGCGATGCGGTCAAGTCGCGGCTGCGTGCACAAATGCTGGACGCGCTCTACCAGGCCAACCCGATCGAAGTGCCAAAGACCATGCTGGATGAGCAGATTCAGGAACTGCAGGTCGATATGCTGCGGCGCATGGGTACGCGAGATGTCAAAGACCTGCCACCGCGTGAGCCGTTCGAGGAGCCGGCACGGCGTCGCGTCGCGCTCGGTCTGATTCTGGGCGAGGTGTTGCAGACTGAAGGCATCAAGGTTGACCGCAAGCGCGTCCAGGAGCGGCTCACCGAAATGGCAGCCGCCTACCCCAACGCGGAAGAAGTGCGACGCAACTACTTGCAAAATGCCAATGCGATGCGCCAAATCGAAGCTGCGGTACTCGAGGATCAGGCGATCGAAGGATTGCTGGCCCGCGCGCGTACCACGGACAAACCCGCAAGTTTCAGTGAGCTGACCGGCTTTGGTCAGACTAAGGATCAATGATATGAACGAGCAAGCGTTGAACCTGGTACCGATGGTGGTCGAACAGACCGCACGCGGTGAACGGGCGTATGACATCTATTCGCGCCTGCTCAAGGAGCGCGTCGTGTTTGCGGTTGGTCCGGTCGAGGACTACATGGCTAACGTGATCGTGGCGCAGCTGTTGTTTCTCGAGTCGGAGAATCCTGACAAGGACATCGCGTTGTATATCAACTCGCCGGGCGGCTCAGTCAGCGCGGGTCTTGCGATCTATGACACGATGCAATTCATCAAGTCCGATGTGAGCACGATCTGCATCGGCATGGCGGCATCCATGGGCGCTGTGCTGCTGGCTGCGGGCGCGGCGGGCAAGCGCTTCATGTTGCCGAACTCACGGGCGATGATTCATCAACCGTCGGGCGGCTACCAGGGCCAGGCAAGCGACATCAACATCCAGGCACAGGAGATCCTCAAAATCCGTGTGCGGCTGAACGAGATCCTGGCACGCCACACTGGGCAGGACGTGAGCAAGATCGAGCTGGATTCCGAGCGCGATCGATTCATGAGTCCGGCTGAAGCCGTGGAATACGGCCTGATCGACAAAGTGCTGGACAAGCGCACCGGAACACCGCCGCCACCGACACCGATGTAAGTTCAATGCGACGTCGCCGTTTGGGGGTTTTCCGATCCCCAAGGCGGGTGTCGTGCTGGGCTGCGACGTCAGGACTGCGAAGCGATCCCCAATTCTTGACAATTTGAGCGCTGACAACGGCTTGCACGCGGGCATTAACTTTGAGTGCCTGCGGGGCGCGTGCTATAAATGCCAGTGATCTGGAGGCGGAGCTCTCGATGACCGAAGATACTCGCGGACGCCATGATGATGGCAAGCTGCTTTACTGCTCGTTTTGCGGCAAGAGCCAACATGAGGTTCGCAAACTCATTGCGGGCCCATCCGTGTTCATCTGCGATGAATGCGTTGAGTTGTGCAACGACATCATTCGCGAGGAACTGGAAGACCGTGCCGAGCGCACGCGCGACAAGCTGCCCAAGCCACAGGAAATCAAGAAGGTCCTGGACGAATACGTCATTGGTCAGGAGCGCGCCAAGAAGATTCTTGCGGTCGCGGTCTATAACCACTACAAGCGCCTGCAAACCCGTAGCGGCAGCGGCGCGCGTGCCAAGGATGAGGTTGAGCTCTCCAAGAGCAACATCCTGCTGATCGGTCCGACCGGCTGCGGCAAGACTTTGCTGGCCGAAACCTTGGCGCGGCTACTGGACGTGCCGTTCACGATCGCAGACGCGACCACTCTCACCGAGGCAGGCTACGTCGGTGAGGACGTGGAGAACATCATCCAGAAGCTGCTGCAGAAGTGCGACTACGACGTCGAGAAGGCGCAGACCGGCATCGTCTATATCGACGAGATCGACAAGATCTCGCGCAAGTCGGACAACCCGTCCATCACCCGCGACGTGTCGGGCGAGGGCGTACAGCAGGCGCTGCTGAAATTAATCGAAGGCACCATCGCCTCGGTGCCCCCGCAGGGCGGGCGCAAGCACCCCCAGCAGGAGTTCCTGCAGGTGGACACGACCAATATCCTGTTCATCTGCGGCGGCGCATTCGCCGGCCTCGAGAAGCTGGTGCTGAACCGCACGCAAAAGGGTGGTATCGGCTTCACCTCAGACGTGCGCGAGGTCAACACGCGCCCGCACGGCACCGACATCTTCAAGGAAGTCGAGCCTGAGGACTTGATCAAGTTCGGCCTGATTCCCGAGTTCGTGGGCCGTTTGCCGGTCGTGGCGACGCTCGAGGAACTGGACGAGGCTGCGCTTATTTCGATTCTTACCGAGCCCAAGAACGCGCTGACCAAGCAATACAAGCGCCTGTTCGATATGGAGGGCGTTGAGCTGGAAGTGCGCGAGGAGGCCTTGCATGCCGTCGCCAAGCGGGCGATGCAGCGCAAGACGGGTGCGCGCGGCTTGCGGACCATTCTAGAAAATGTGCTGCTTGACACCATGTACGACCTGCCGTCGATGAAGAATGTCTCCAAGGTCGTGATCGATGACACCGTGATCGAGGGTCATCAGAAGCCCTATGTCGTCTATCGGTCGGATGCGGCCGAGGGCGATGGACCAACTCGTCGCGCGAGCGGCAACCTGGCCTGATTGGTGGTTCATCGCGCGGTGCTTGAATCCGCGCGCTGGCGGCACCATATAAGCGACTGATTGGAAATCGGCCGAGGACTGCGGGCGCGACGTGCGCCATAGCAAGCCCGTGCGGCTATTGAGGCCTCCGCGGCCAACAAGGAAATCTCCGTGACCGAAGTCGTTTCGTCCCGCTCTGTGCCACTCACTGGATTGCCGGTATTGCCGCTGCGCGATGTGGTGGTCTACCCCCACATGGTGATCCCACTGTTCGTCGGCCGTGAGAAGTCGATCGTCGCGCTCGATATTGCGATGAAGTCCGACAAGCGCATCATGCTGGTCGCGCAGAAGCAGGCCGATGTCGACGATCCGAAGGCCGATGATCTCTACCGCATCGGTACGGTCGCCACCATCTTGCAACTCCTGAAGTTGCCCGATGGCACTGTCAAGGTGCTGGTCGAAGGTGTTGACCGAGCGCGCGTCGATACGCTGCATCCCGGCGAGTACTACACAGCCGACGTCACGACTGAGCCGGACGCCGAGAGTTACGACGAGAAAGAGCTCGACGTGCTGGGTCGCTCGGTGATCTCGCAGTTCGAGCAGTACGTCAAGCTGAACAAGAAGGTGCCTGGCGAAGTGCTGCAGGCGCTGGCCGGTATCGATCATCCAGGGCGCCTCGCCGATACCGTCGCGGCGCACATGGCGCTCAAGTTGCCCGAGAAACAGAAGGTGCTGGAGATCTTCGAACTGCGCCAGCGCCTCGATCATGTGCTGCTCGCCATCGAAGGCGAGATGGAAGTGCTGCAGATCGAGAAGCGGATCCGTGGCCGTGTCAAAGGCCAAATGGAAAAGAGTCAGCGCGAGTACTACCTGAATGAGCAGATGAAGGCAATTCAGAAAGAACTCGGCGACATGGAAGATGGTGGCAACGAACTGACCGAGCTCGAGAAGCGCATCAACAAGGCGGGCATGCCGAAAGAGGCCAAGGAAAAGGCCACCGCAGAGCTCAATAAACTGAAGATGATGTCGCCGATGTCGGCCGAAGCCACTGTCGTGCGTACCTACATCGATTGGCTATTGAAGACACCCTGGAAGAAGCGCACCAAGGTCTTGAAAGACATCGCGCGCGCCGAGCAAGTGCTGGACGAGGATAACTATGGCCTCGAGAAGGTCAAAGAGCGGATCGTCGAGTATCTCGCCGTCCAGAAACGCGTCGACAAGATCAAGGGACCCATACTGTGTTTAGTGGGCCCGCCGGGCGTGGGCAAGACCTCCCTGGGCCAGTCGATCGCCCGGGCTACTAACCGCAAGTTCGTGCGCATGTCCTTGGGCGGCGTGCGCGATGAAGCCGAGATTCGCGGGCACCGTCGCACATACATCGGCTCGATGCCCGGCAAGATCGTGCAAAACCTGGCCAAGACAGGTGTCGTCAATCCCTTGTTCCTGCTCGATGAAGTTGACAAGATGTCGATGGATTTCCGTGGCGACCCGTCCTCGGCGCTGCTCGAAGTGTTGGACCCGGAGCAGAACTCGGCCTTCAACGACCACTATCTGGAAGTCGATCTCGACCTGTCGCAGGTGATGTTCGTTTGCACCGCCAACTCGCTCAACATTCCAGCGCCGCTACTCGATCGGATGGAAGTGATCCGCCTTGCCGGTTACACCGAAGACGAGAAGGTCAGTATCGCTAACAAATATCTGTTGGCGAAGCAGCGCAAGCACAACGGTCTTAAAGACGGTGAGTTGGTGCTGGCCGATGACGTGATTCTAGACATCGTGCGGCACTACACGCGCGAGGCCGGCGTTCGCAACCTCGAGCGCGAAATCGCTAAGATCTGTCGCAAGGCAGTCAAGCAACTACTGGTGCCCAAGGACAAGACCTCGAGTCAGAAATCGCCGGCGAAAGGCGGCGACAAAGCGGCCAAGTTACGCGTGCCGGCCATTTCGGTCACTACCAAGAATCTCGAGAGTTTTCTCGGCGTGCGTCGGCATCGGCATGGCAAGGCCGAAGACCAGAATCGTATCGGTCAGGTCACAGGTCTTGCCTGGACCGAAGTGGGTGGTGAGCTGCTGACCATCGAAGCCGCCGTCGTGCCGGGCAAGGGCAAGTTGTTGCACACCGGCCAGCTAGGCGAGGTGATGCAGGAATCGATTCACGCTGCCATGACGGTGGTGCGCAGTCGCGCCGATGTGTTAGGCATCGATCCAGAGTTTTACGCCAAGCACGATATCCATCTGCATATGCCCGAAGGCGCCACGCCCAAGGATGGCCCGTCGGCGGGTATCGGCATGTGTACGGCGCTGGTGTCGGCGCTGACCAAGATTCCGGTCCATTCCAACGTCGCGATGACGGGGGAAATCACTTTGCGCGGTGAGGTTTTGCCGATCGGCGGGTTGAAGGAGAAGCTGCTGGCGGCCCACCGTGGCGGTATCGAAACTGTCATGATCCCGGTCGACAACGAAAAGGATCTGGCGGAAATTCCGGACAACATCAAGGGCAATCTCACGATCAAGCCAGTTAAGTGGATCGACGAAGTGCTTGAAATTGCCCTGGTGCAACAGCCGACCCCACGGTCAGTCGAGAATGGTCCGAGCACGGTCAAAAGGCCACGCCGTGCGCCGCGCCGCGCCACCAAAGAGGTACAGGCCCACTGACGAAGGCCTTCCGTCCGTCCGGCTGATCCGCTAGACTGCGCGCCCTTTCGAGGGTCATTCGAGTGAGCCGTTGGAGAGGACGCTAGCTCGGGCTCGAGCTTTCCCCTCTGAGGTGCGCGCAGCGGGTGCTTAGCTCAGCGGTAGAGCGTCGCCCTTACAAGGCGAGGGTCGGGGGTTCGATCCCCTCAGCACCCACCAGGCGCGCTGGGGCGTTTGCAGACTAGAATGACGCGATGCAGTGGAGCGGTAGTTCAGTTGGTTAGAATACCGGCCTGTCACGCCGGGGGTCGCGGGTTCGAGTCCCGTCCGCTCCGCCACTTATCAAGAGCCACCTTAAGGGCAACAATCGATGCTGCAACGGATTAGCGATGGCCTGCGCGGCCAGAAGTGGCTGGCCTGGATCATCATCGGCGCCATTGCGCTGGTGTTCATCGCCTGGGGCGCTACCGGAGTGGTGGATTTCGGTTTCGGGCCGACGGCCGTAGCGGCCAAAGTAGACGGCGAGAAGATCACTGCGCAACAAGCGATTCGCGCTTGGAGCGACCGCCAGAGCCAGTGGCAGCAACAGTTCAAGACGGAGATCCCGGCAGACGAACAGGCAGCCCAACAAGACGCTGTGCTGGAGCAGCTGGTGCTGCGCAATCTGCTGCAGCAGCGTTTGGACGATCGCGGCTTTGCGGTTTCGCAGGAACAGTTGCATCGCGCCATGCAAGACGAGCGCGCGTTCCAGGTGGATGGCGTGTTCAATCCGCAAGTCGCCAAAGCGGCGCTGGCGCAAGCGGGCTATTCCGAGCCGCAGTATCAGGCCGAAAAGCGGATCGAGCTCAAGACCAATCAACTGCAGAATGGCATCCGTGTCTCGCATTTTTTGACGCCTGCTGAAATGCAACGCGTGATCGCGCTGCAGAGCCAGGAGCGCGAGGTCCGTTACCTGGCATTGCCGGCGGAGAAGTTTGTCGGTGACGCGCCGATCGATCAGGCTGCTGTCGAGCAGTACTACGAGAGCAATCGCGAGCGGTTTTTGACGCCCGAGTCCGCAGCGATCGAGTATGGCGAGTTGCGGCTCGAGCAGCTCGCGGCGCAGGTGCAGCCAGCTGCGGCCGATTTGCAGGCATTGTACGACAGCGACAAGACGCGCTTCGTGTTGCCGGAACGACGCCGCGCGCGGCATATCCTTTTCAATGCTCCCGACGACAAGAGCGCGGCTGCGGCACTCGAACAGGCCCAGAAGGTGCTCGCTGAGGCACGCGCTGGCAAAGACTTCGCGGCGCTCGCTACCCAGTATTCGCAAGATGCAGGTTCCGCGGCGCAGGGCGGTGACCTCGGCTGGTCCGACCGCAATGCTTTCGTGGGCCCATTTGCCGACGCGTTGTTTGCGATGCAAACCAACGAAGTGCGCGGCCCGGTGCGGACTCAGTTCGGTTACCACATCATCCGGCTCGACGGCATCCAGGCCGGCAAGACCAAGACCTTCGAGGAAGCGCTGCCGGAGCTCGAGTCGCGGTATCGGAATGAGCGTGCGGCAGAGATGTTTGGCGATCGGCAAGAAGAGCTGCAGCGCAAACTCGAGCAGCCGAGCGCGCGTTTCGACGATGTCGTCGGGGAATTTGGTCTGGTGCGCGGCGAAGTGGCTAACTACCAGCGTGGCGTTGGTGGTCCGCCATTGGGCCTCAACAAAGATCTGCAGGATGCGGTGTTCAGCGAACGCGCCGTGAGCGGCGGTCGCATTGCCGGTCCGGTGGCGCTAGGGGATGACTGGTTGGTGATCGCGCGCGTGCGCGAGCACCGCAAAGCAACTCCTAAGCCACTGGCCGATGTTCGCGACGAAATCGTTACGGCGCTGCGCCAGGAACGTGGCGCCAAGGCCGCGCTGGCGGCGGCGCAAGCGGCCCTGCCAACGCTGGGCAACGACGTGACCCTCGAGAGTCTCGCCAAGGGCTGGGGGCTGGAGGCTGCGCCAGCGCAGTTCGTGGGCCGCGGCGATCCGTCGGTGCCGGCCGCAGTTCGGACCCGAGCCTTTGAGGCGGTCAAACCGGCTGGCAAACCCGTGAACGGCGTTGTCGAGCTCGATGATGGGTCCGGCGCTGTGGCGTTGTTTCAGTTGACGCAGGTCCGTACTGCTGCGATGACGAACCCGGACATGCTGGGTCAACTCGCCAACTTTGTGTCGATGCGCGCTGGCGCGGGTGACCTGACCGCCTATCTCGAGGAGATTCGTCGCAACGCCACGGTCGTCAAACACCCGCGCGTCTTCGAGCAGTAGCGCGCGCAGCGCTAGACTGATCGGGTGAAGATTTCGGCCTGTATCATTACCTACAATGAGGCCGATCGGATCGTTGACTGTCTTGCTGCCCTGCAGTTCTGTGACGAAGTCATAGTCGTTGATTCCGGTTCCACGGATGAGACTTGTGCACTGGCAGCGGCACGCGGTGCACGCGTGCTGCATCGGGATTTCGATGGCTATCGCAGCCAAAAGCAATTTGCCATTGCGCAAGCAAGCCACGATTGGGTGCTGTGCGTCGATGCAGATGAAGTCGTCCCGCGAGCGCTGCACGATGAGATTCTGCGTGCACGCGCTGCAGGACTTCCGGTGCACAGTGGCTGGTCGATTCCGCGACTGACAGACTACTGTGGACGGTTCATGCGGTACGGCAACGCCTATCCGGATCGGATCGTGCGGCTCTTTGATCGACGACGGGGTCGATTCGCCGGACGCGAAGTTCACTAGAATGTGCGTGTGACTGGCAGTGTGGGCGTCATGCGTTCGTCATTGCACCACTACTCCTACCGCAGTCTGGACGATCACGTGACCCGCATGACGCGCTACGCGACCCTGATGGCGTCTGAGCTACACGGCGAGGGGCGTCGCGTCTCGTTGGCGGGCGTGTTACTTCGGCCAGCTTGGCGTTTCGTGCGCGGCATGGTCGTCAAGCGTGGTCTTCTCGATGGATGGCGTGGTCTCGCATTTCATTTGGTCGAAGCGCGCTACGTGCGCGAGAAATATCTGCGCCTTTGGATGCTGCAACACGCGGACGACGCCAAGTTCGCCGCACGCGATGCGCAGCGGCCGGGTCATATCGACTAGCGAATGCGCCTGCTGGCGGCAGCGGCTCGAGGCTCCGAGCCTGAGATTCGCAGCAACCGCTCAATCAGGCGGTAGGTGGAGCCCCGTCATCCTGCGCCAAACTCATGCCGACGGTGCTGAAGCCGCCGTCGACATAGAGAATCTCACCCGTTATTCCACTGGCGAGATCCGACGCCAGGAAAGCGCCCGCGTTGCCGACGTCCTCCAGCGTGATATTGCGCTTCAGCGGCGCCACTTCGGCGACTCGCGCCAACATCTTGCGCAGCCCCGGAACACCGGCGGACGCGAGCGTCTTGATCGGGCCGGCGGAGATGCCGTTGACGCGGATACCCCGCGGCCCCAGATCCGCGGCCAGGAAGCGGACGTTGGCTTCGAGACTCGCTTTGGCAAGCCCCATGACGTTGTAGTTAGTGATCGACTTGACGGCGCCCAAGTACGACAACGTGATGATCGAGCCCGCCCGCCCGGCCATCAGTGGCGCGGCACCGCGCGCCAGCGCCGTGAGACTGTAACTGGAGACATCGTGCGCGATGCGGAAAGCTTCGCGCGAGGTGCTATCAACAAATGCGCCCATGAGTGCTTCGCGGGGCGCGAATGCAACGGCGTGGACCAGGATGTCGAGCGTCCCCCAGTCCTGCTTGAGTGACGCAAAGGCGGCGTCGATCTCGCTGTCGACGGTGACGTCGAGGGGCAGTGTGATGCGCGAGCCCAACGATTCGGCGAGCGGCACGACGCGCTCTTTGAACTTGTCATTGGCATAACTGAATGCTAATTCCGCACCCTCGCGGTGCAGTGCCTGCGCAATGCCCCAGGCGATGGAGCGTTCGGTTGCGACGCCGACGACGAGCGCGCGTTTGCCGGTCAAAAAACCCATGCTACTTCCCCTCAGCGCCGCTTGACTTGTACGGTAAGCCGCTGGCCAGGCATCAGTTTAGTACGGGTGGTTATGCCGTTCCAGCTAACAAGGTCGCTGACCGCCACGCCGAACATGCGGGCAATTGCCGACAAGGAGTCGCCCTTGCGCACCTTGTAGGTCACCGTCCGTCCGCTGGTGGTCGTCGAGCTTGCCTTGCGAGCAGTTGACGCACCGCCTGAGCTCGTGCTGCTGGCACTTGAGTTCACGATGAGTTTCTGGCCCGTGCGCAGCGTCGCGCCAGGTCCGATCCCATTGAGCCGGGCCAAGGTACGCACGTCGGTGCCATTGCGGCGGGCGATGCGCCACAGCGAGTCGCCGCGCCTTACCACATGGACCACCGGCCGTCGCGTGGTACGGCCGCGAGTTGCCGGACCATCGATACGCGCCGCGGCGCGCATGACTTTAGCCGCCAGCGACGCGACGCCCGATGGGACGCGCACCACCGTGCCAACGACCAGCGGGCCGTTGCCAAGGTTGTTCAAATCCCGCAGGGCAGTCCCTTGGCTTGTACTGCGCCGCGAGACTAGCCACGGACTCACCCGCTTTAACGGTGTGTCTAACGACGCCCAGCCGCTCGTCGGGCGTGAGTTGTGCCAGGCCTTCGCGCAGCGCGTCGACGGTATCGCGCGGCACCAGCAGGTAATGTGGGCCTGCCGGCGGCGTTGCCCACCGATGGAAGCCGGGATTGAGTTCGTACAGTTCCTCAGGTGTGATGCCCGCGAGTTCAGCGGCGACTTTGATATCGACCTGACCGCCCGTGTCGACGCGCGCAAAATAAGCCTCGTTGGGAATCGAGCTGAACGCGATACCGAACTGCTCTGGGTTAGCCATCAGTCGAGCCATCGCCAGCAGCTTTGGCACGTAGGCACGTGTCTCGGCGGGCAGTTTGAGGCTCCAGAAGTCGACGGGCAGCCCCGCGGCGCGATTGGCCTTCACCGCGCGTTGCACGCAGTACTCGCCACAGTTGTAGCCGGCAATCGCGAGCAGCCAATCATCAAAGAACTCATCGTGCATGTACTGCAGATAGTCGAGCGCCGCGCGCGTCGAGGCGACTACGTCGCGTCGTCCTTCGTACCACCAGTTCTGATCGAGACCAAAGCGTTTGCCGGTGCCTGGAATGAACTGCCAGAGTCCATAGGCGCGCGCGCCGGACATGGCGTAGGGTTCAAACGCGCTCTCGACCACCGGCAGCAGTGCGAGCTCCATCGGCATGCCGCGCGCCTCGGTCTCCTGCACGATGTGATGCAAATAGAGTTCCGCTCGGCCAAAGACCCGCTCGAGATAAGCGGGGTTGTTGGCGTAGTAACCGAGTTGTTGATCAATCGCCCGCTTGTCGACGTCGGGCAGCTGAAAGCCGCTGCGAATCCGATCGAACAGATCCGGGTACTGTTCCGGGGTGAGTCCGGCAACGGTCGCAGCAGCTGCGTCTGTCACAGGCAGCGGTGGCGCAGCGGTTGAGCTGTCGGCAGTCACATCGGAGGAGCGTGCGGAGCCCGCGTCGGCGACGTCCGGCGTCGACTCGTCCGGCAGGACCACGCCAACCGGCTCGCCAAAGCCGCCCGACGACTCGTCGTGGGTAGCGACGCTCGCACAGGCGGACAACAAGGCCAAAGTGGCCACTGGCCCGAGCGTTCGCGCGAGCGCCCAGAGTAGATCAGGTCGCAAAGAGCACCCCCAAGGGGCTAGGTGTAGCCTTGTATTTAATCTGTAACTTCACAAAATATCTAGCTTTCCGTGTGATGTAATTCACGGCCACGAGTGATCTTTCCAGATGAAGACTTCCGCACCACTGCTCGACTCCTGGCTTGCCGGCCCACTCGGTCGCGCCGTTCTGCTCGCCGAGGCCGAACTGTTGCATCAGGCGCTCGATGACGTCTTTGGCTGGGAGCTGGTGCAGATGGGCCTGTGGGGACAGCCGCGCGGTTTGCTTGACGGTTGCCGAACGCAACGCAACACGATCGTGGCGCAGGCCGCGCCGGCGGATAACGGCGACCATGCGCCGGATGTCGTTGCGCGGCTGTCGCAGTTGCCGATCGCGAACGCCGCCGTCGACGCGGTGTTGCTACCGCACACACTCGAGTTCGAGCACGATCCGTATGCAGTCGTGCGCGAGGCGGACCGGGTGCTGGCCGGCGAGGGGCAGTTGTTAGTCATCGGCTTTCGCCCCTGGAGTCTGTGGGGTATGCGCGGCCGGGCAGTCCGTCGTGGATTTCCGCTGGCGCGCGGCGTTCATTGTCCGAAGGGCGAGTCCGCGACTGGCCTGAGCTGTTAGGCTATGACGTGATCACCGTGAAACGCTATTTGTTTGCGCCACCGTGGGGCGAGCCTGAAAAATCACTCACGGGCGGTTCTTCGCTGCTGAAGCGGGGCTGGCTGCGCCTGTGGCCAGCCGGCGCCTATCTGCTCAAGGCACGCAAGCGTGTGTATACGCTGACGCCGATCCGGCCGCGACTGCGCGAGCGGCCGCATGTGATCGGTGGTCTCGTCAAGCCGACCACGCGAAATCGCCCGTAGGCAGGCTGAACCCGGATCTTGAGTAAGCCAGTAGACATCTATGCGGATGGCGCTTGTCGTGGCAATCCGGGCCCCGGTGGCTGGGGCGCTATCCTGATGGCCAGTGGCCGTGAAAAAGAGCTCTACGGGGGCGAGCGCGAGACGACCAACAACCGGATGGAGCTGACCGCCGTGATCCGTGCACTCGAGGCCTTGACGCGCACGGCCGATGCGCGTGTCTTCTCAGACTCGCAGTACGTTCGGCTCGGGATCACGCAGTGGCTGGCGCAGTGGAAAGCGCGGGGTTGGCGTACTGCGGCTCGCAAGCCGGTCAAGAATCAGGATCTGTGGGAACAGCTCGAGGCCGCCACCCAGGCGCATCGTATCGAGTGGCATTGGGTCAAGGGTCATTCGGGCAATGTAGGCAACGAGCGCGCCGATGCGCTCGCCAACCGCGGTATTGATGAACTCGTGAGCGGTGGCGCCGCTCGTCTCAGGTAGAATGCTGCGCCATGCGGCAGATCGTTCTCGACACGGAAACCACTGGCCTCGATGTCAGTCAGCGTCATCGAATCATAGAAATCGGTTGTGTCGAACTCGTCAATCGGCGCCTGACTGGCCGGCATTTTCACCACTATCTCAATCCGGAGCGGGATATCGACGCTGGTGCGCAGGCGGTGCATGGCATCAGTCGGGCGCGGCTCGAGAGTGAGCCCCGGTTTGCGGCGATCGCCGCAGCATTGCTCGAGTTCATCGCTGGCGCCGAGTTGATCATCCACAATGCGCCCTTCGATGTCGGCTTTCTCGACGCAGAATTTGCCTTGCTGCCGGGCGACGTGCGGCGCGTCGGCTCGCTATGCAAGGTGCTCGACACGCTGGTGTTAGCTCGCGAGATGCATCCCGGTCAGCGCAATAGCCTGGACGCGCTCTGCAAGCGTTATCAGATCGACAATTCTCGGCGTGAACTGCACGGGGCGCTGCTTGACGCAGGGATCCTGGCGGATGTTTACCTGGCAATGACCGGTGGCCAGAGTGCGCTGGCGCTGACCGAGGCACCGCGCGCCTCCCTGGAAGGTGGCGCTAAGCGCACAGCAGTTGCCAGGCCCACGGCCGGTTTGCGGGTGATCGAGGCCTCCGCGGACGAGCTCGCGGCACACGAGAAAATGCTGGATTTGCTCGGCAAATCGAGCGGCGGACCCTGTGTCTGGCGTGCTGGTTCATGATGCGCCGGGCGGCCTGCGAACTGCGTCGCGCTTTCGTTGCCATTGGCCGCGCTGCGCAGCGTTCCGTTGGATAATTGGCGGTCTAACACTGGCTGCCTGCCGGCATGGTCGCGTGCCGCAAATATTGGAATTACATGACTGCATTGAACCGTAGAAAATGTCGTATTGGTGTCGTGGGCCTGGGCTACGTGGGCTTGCCGCTCGCGGTCGAGTTCGGCAAACACTTCGATACCGTGGGCTTCGATATCAAGGCCGAGCGTGTGGCAGAGCTTGCCCGCGGCCGTGATAGCACGCTCGAGTGTTCGGCGGCCGAGCTCAAGAGTGCGGCGCGCCTCAGCTATACCAGCAAGCTCGCAGATCTCAAGCGCTGCAGCGTGTTCATCGTGACGGTGCCGACACCGATCGACGAGTACAAGCGCCCAGATCTCACACCGCTCGTGAAGGCGAGTGAGTCGTTAGGTAAAGTACTGAAAAAGGGCGACGTGGTCGTGTATGAGTCCACCGTCTATCCGGGCTGCACGGAAGAAGTTTGTATCCCAATCCTCGAGCGGGTTTCGGGCCTGACATTCAATCAGGATTTCTTTGCCGGCTATAGTCCTGAGCGGATCAATCCGGGCGACAAGCAGCATCGCTTGCCATCGATCAAGAAAGTCACCTCGGGCTCGACACCTGAGGTTGCCGAGTTCGTTGACAATCTCTACGCGGCGATCATCACGGCGGGTACGCATCGCGCGTCTAGCATCCGGGTCGCCGAGGCGGCCAAGGTCATCGAGAACACGCAGCGCGACGTCAACATCGCGCTCATCAATGAATTGGCACTGATCTTCAATCGCTTGGGCATCGACACTGAAGAAGTGCTGCTCGCGGCGGGCACCAAATGGAATTTCCTGCCGTTCCGCCCGGGCTGGTTGGCGGACACTGCATCGGCGTCGATCCTTACTACCTGACTCACAAGGCGCAAGAAATCGGCTACCACCCCGAGATGATTCTCGCGGGGCGGCGCCTCAACGACAACATGGCCCTGTATGTCGCTGGTGAAGTCGTGAAGCTGATGACGCTGAAACGAATTCACGTCAAAGGCTCGCGCATCCTCGTGTTGGGACTGGCTTTCAAGGAGAATTGTCCGGACCTGCGCAATTCCAAGGTCGTCGATGTCGTCAAGGAACTGAAGACCTATGGCGCCAAGGTTGACGTGTACGATCCTTGGGTCAACGTGGCCGAAGCGCAGCACGAATACGGCATCAAGCCAGTGAAAAAGCCGCAGAAGGGCAGCTACGATGCGGTGCTGCTGGCCGTTGCGCACAATGAATTTCGTGCGTTGGGTGCGGCCGAGATCCGCACACTCTGCAAGCGAAATAACGTCATATACGACATCAAGTACGTGTTGCCGAGAGATTCGGTCGACGGTCGCTTGTAGTGGCCGACATGAAGATCCTGGTCACCGGTGCCGCCGGGTTTATCGGCTCACACGCCGCCCGCAAGCTGCTGGCGCGCGGCGACGAGGTAGTCGGCCTCGATAATCTCAATGACTACTACGACCCGCGCCTCAAAGAGGCCCGTCTCGCATTGTTGCTCAAGGAGCCGCGCTTCCGCTTCGTCAAGCTGGACCTGGAAGATCGCGCTGGCATGCGCGACTTGTTTGCCAAGGAGCGATTCGAGCGGGTCATCCATCTGGCCGCGCAGGCCGGGGTACGCTACTCACTCGAAAACCCGTTTGCCTACGTCGACAGCAATGTCACCGGCACCTTGAATGTGCTGGAAGGCTGTCGCCACAACGGCGTACAGCATCTGGTGTTTGCCTCTACCAGTTCGGTCTACGGTCTCAATACCAACATGCCGTTCTCGGTCCATCGCGGCACCGACCATCCGCTGTCGCTGTACGCCTCGACCAAAAAAGCCAATGAGCTGATGGCGCACAACTACGCCGCGCTGTTCAAATTGCCCGTGACGGGCCTCAGGTTCTTCACGGTCTACGGACCGTGGGGGCGGCCCGACATGGCGCTGTTCCTGTTCACGCGCAATATTCTGGCCGGCAAGCCAATCGACGTCTTCAACTACGGCAAGCACACGCGTGATTTCACTTTCGTCGAGGATATCGTTGAAGGCGTGGTGCGCGCCTGTGACCGTATTGCCACGCCAAATCCTGACTGGAGCGGCGATCACCCCGATCCCGCCACCAGCACGGCACCGTTCCGGCTCTACAACATCGGCAACAACAGTCCCGTGCAGCTCGCGCGCTATATCGAAGTGCTGGAAGACTGTCTCGGTCGCAAGGCGGAGCGCAACCTGCTGCCGCTGCAACCGGGCGACGTGCCGGACACCTATGCCGATGTTGAAGACCTGGTGCGCGATGTCGGCTACAAGCCGGCAACGCCGGTCGAAGAGGGCGTGCGACGTTTCGTCGAATGGTATCTGGAGTATTATCGTGACGAACCGCCCAGCGCGACGCGTGTCGTCAATCTGGGTTAACTGACGCGTACATCGCTGCGGCGAGTTGAACGAGTTGCCATGAGAGTTCCACTGCTCGATCTCAAGCCCCAGTACCAGGCCTTGCGGCCTGAAATCGATGCGGAGATGGCGCGCGTCTGCGAGTCTCAGGGTTTCATTCTTGGCCCCGCGACGCAGGCAGTGGAGGCGGCGGTCGCTGACTACTCGGGTTGCCAGTTCGGGATCGGTGTCTCATCGGGCACCGATGCACTACTCGTTGCGCTGATGGCTTTGGGCGTGGGCCCTGGCGATGAAGTGGTGACCACTGCCTACACGTTTTTTGCCACGGCGGGGACGATCGCCCGCGTCGGTGCGCGGCCAGTGTTCGTCGACATCGAGCCTGACAACTTCAATATTTCCCCGGTTGCGGCGCGTGCATTTCTTACCAAACAATGCGAGCGACGTGATGGGTCCGTCATCAATCGTGCGACGGGTGGTCGTGTTCGTGCGTTGATGCCGGTGCATCTCTATGGTCAGGTTGCCGCTATGCGCGACCTCATGCCGCTGGCGCGCGAGTTTGGCTTGCAAGTGATCGAAGATGCGGCGCAGGCAATCGGCGCAAACGACACGGCTGGGCAGCGCGCGTGCAGTACCGGTGACATCGGTTGTCTGTCTTTCTTTCCAACCAAGAACCTCGGGGCGTTCGGTGATGCTGGCATGTGCGTCACAAACGATGCGGCACTAGCCGAGCGTCTGCGCATACTGCGCGTCCATGGTGGTCATCCCAAGTACTACCACCAGTTCATTGGCGGTAATTTCCGCCTCGATGAATTGCAAGCCGCGGTGCTTGGCGTCAAGTTGCCACATCTGGATGCGTGGACCACAGCACGGCAGCGCAATGCCAGGTTCTATGACACGGCCTTGCAGCGTGCCGGATTGGCGGACCGCGTCAAAACGCCGGCCGTCGCTGGCGACCGTGCTCGTCATATCTATAACCAGTACTGCATCAGAGCCGAGCGGCGCGACGAGTTGCGCGCATTTTTGGCCACGCGCGATGTGGGCAGCGAGATCTACTATCCCGTACCCCTGCACATGCAGGAGTGCTTCCAGTATCTCGGCTACGCTGCCGAGGACTTGCCGGAATCCGCGCGGGCAGCGCGGGAGACGCTTGCATTGCCGATTTTTCCCGAGCTCGCTGAGGAACAGTTGCAGTACGTGGTAGATTCGATCGCAGCTTTTTATTCCTGAGGTCAATCAACCAGCATGAAACAGGGTGTTGAAACCGCTGCCTGGCGATCCTTGGCAGCGCGCGCCGAAGAGACCCGACGCGTTACGCTTCGCGGGCTATTTGATGCGGATCGCGAACGCGCGCAAAAGTTCTCGTTGTCGGCGGTGGGTCTATATGCTGACTTCTCGCGACAGCGAGTCGATCGAGACGCGATTGGATTGCTTGCGGGACTCGCGGACGACGTCGACTTGCGCGCGCGGATCGAGGCGATGTGGCGTGGCGATGCCATCAACGTCACCGAAGGTCGCCCGGTGCTGCACACCGCACTCAGGATCGCGCCGAGTTCGAGCACAGGACCGGGAGGCCCAGCGATCGCGCGCGAGGTGCTTGCCGAGCGCGAGCGGATGCTGCGGTTTGCGCGAGAAGTTCGAGAGGGCACGGTCCGGGGCAGCACCGGTGAGAAGATCGAGTTAGTCGTCAATATCGGTATTGGCGGCTCGGACCTGGGCCCGGTGATGGCCGTGCAGGCACTGCAGCCGTATTGTGACGGCGGTCCGCGAGTGGCATTCGTGTCAAATGTCGATGGCACGGATCTCGCCAAGGTCGTCGAGACGGCTGATCCAGCCAAGACGCTGTTCATCGTTGCCTCGAAGTCTTTTGTCACGCAGGAGACCTTTGCCAATGCGCGCGGTGCGCGTGCGTGGCTCGCGGGCAGGCTGGGCGAGGTCGCCGTGCCGGCACATTTTGCCGCCGTGTCCACCAACGCCAAGGCGATGGATGAGTTTGGCATCAACCCGCACTATCGCTTCATGATGTGGGACTGGGTCGGTGGTCGGTACTCGATCTGGTCGTCGATCGGTGTGTCCGTGGCGATCGCCATCGGGCCGACGGCATTCGAGAGCTTCCTGGCCGGCGGCGCGGCGATGGACGAGCATTTTCGCACCGCCGCGTGGCGCGAAAATCTGCCCGTGATGCTGGCGCTGTTTGGTGTGTGGAATATCAATTTTCTCGGCCTGCCGACGCATGCGTTACTGCCCTATGACGGGCGCCTGGCGCGCTTCCCGGCCTACCTGCAGCAGCTCGACATGGAGAGCAACGGCAAGCACGTCGCCATGGACGGCTCGCCGCTCGCGATCGAGACCGCGCCGATCGTCTGGGGCGAGCCTGGTAGCAACGCGCAGCATTCGTTCTTCCAATTGCTGCATCAGGGTATGCCGCGGGCGGCGCTAGACTTCCTGTTGCCTGCTAGATCATCGGCAGATAATCCGGAGCAGGCCGAGCTCGCCGTGGCTAACTGCCTGGCGCAGGCCGAGGCGTTTGCGCTCGGTTACAGCGAACAGCAAGCAGCGGCGGAGCTAACGACCCGCGGTGTGCCACCTGACCGTGTGGCGCTGCTGGCTAAGCACAAGGCACACGTCGGCAATCGGCCTTCGACTATTGTGCTATTTCAGCAACTCGACCCGCTGACGCTCGGAAAGCTGGTTGCTCTGTACGAGCACAAAGTCTTTGCGCAGAGCGTCATCTGGGGGATCAACGCTTTTGACCAATGGGGCGTCGAGCTCGGGAAAAAGATGTGCGACACCGTGCTGCCCATGGTGCGTGACCCGGCTGCAAATCCGCCCAGCCGCTCACTTGCGCCGTTGCTAGCCAAAATTGGCGATTTGCAGCAGTAATTCTGACGTCTAAGGTGTTCTTCCGCTCGATGGACTTTGATATGTTGCGCACTCTGGCGTGGGAGAGCGAGTCATGAATGCAACCGTTAAGTCCCTGGGAATCGACAAGCTCCAATTGGAAGATCGTCTAGCCCTTGTGCAGGAAATTTGGGACGGAATCGCTGAAACTGAAGCGGTTGCGTTGACGCTGGAGCAAAGGGACGAGCTTGAGCGGCGCATTGATGCGGACGATGCAGATCCCGCTGATGTCTTAAGTTGGGATGAGGCGCGTGCGATAGCCCTCGCTAACATCCGCAGGTAGTGCGTCGCTGCGTCTTTCGGTCAGCCGCAAGTGCCGAGTTCGCGGCTGCGGTAGCTTGGTACGAATCTAAGCGTGTTGGTCTAGGTGAAGAATTCATTGAAGAAATTGCCGGTACTCTGCGCCGCATTTCCGGCGCACCAGTAAAATATCCGCCGGTGTTGCGTGATGCGCGGTGCGCGCCAGTCAAACGATTCCCGTATCGGATCTATTTTCGTATGCGAGCGGGCACTATCGTAGTGCTCGCGGTTTTCCACGTACGACGAAATCCGAGGAAATGGCAGAGTCGAACTTGATGACTGCTTTGCTACCGACGATCAACATGTTCTGGTTCGGTGCGCCACTATCGCGCATCGAAGCTTTGTCGATTACCTCGTTCCTCGCGATCGGTCATGCGGTCGATCTGTACGTTTACGATGACATCGGCCCGGTGCCGGCCGGCACTCAGCTGCGCGATGCCGCCACCATTTTGCCGCGCGAGCTGTTGTTCTGGCACAAACGCACGGGCTCGGTCGCGCATTTTGCCGACTGGTTTCGTTACCGCGTTTTGCATCGAGAAGGCGGCATCTGGGCGGACACGGATGTTGTCTGCCTGCGGCCGCTCGACTACCCGGACCCGGTCGTCTTCGCCTGGGAGAACAAGCAGTACTTGAACTCCGCCGTGTTGGGACTGCCGGCAGGTCACGTGCTAGCTGAGTGGCTAGCAGCCAGCTGCGAACAGCCTAACAAACCGCTGCCTTACGACAACTGGCGCTTGCGGCTACGGAAACTCAGGCGACGCTATCTGCAAGGGAACCGCCGGGACCGCATCCGCTGGGGCGAAACGGGGCCCAAAGGGCTGACCCTCGCCGCGCGGCATTTTGGTTTGCTGGATCTTGCCTTGCCTAGCTGGCATTTCTATCCCGTCGCGGCGGACGATTGGCAGCGGTTGTTTGCCGCCACCGCGAATGGGAGTAGCTTCGATTTCAAGGACAGCCGCGCGGTGCATCTCTGGAACAACATGCTGCACAAGCAGCCGGCATTCGACAAAAACGCGCTTTTCCCGGCGTCTTCGCCGTTTGAGCAACTATGGCGGCGTTTTCAGAGTTAGAACCGTCGGGCAATCGTGAGCGTCGCGGCGCTGACATCGTAAAAGGCATCTTCGCGTTCGAACTGGCCTGCTTCCTCGGGCAGCACACGATCGCGCGCTACCTTCATTGCATATTTCAGATCGAGACTCGCTGACCAGCCGGGCAACACGTCGCGCCATTCGGCGCCGATACCGAAGTAAGTGCCGTAGGCCGGCGTGGCCAAGTCATAGCGGGCGGCGCCGATGAAGCCGCTCATGGCCCAACGATCGTTCAGCCGATAGCGGTAATCCACCGCGCGCACGCCGAGGAGAGCACGACCATCGACCTCGTCGAACTCGATGCGCGCGCCCACGTCGCCACGGAGGCTCGCCGCGCGTCGCACGCCAAACGCGAGATGCGGACCTACTTGGGTGCCAGTAGTGCTCACCTGGCCTTCATCCAGATCAACGCGTACTCGACTCGCCGTTGTGCCTGCTGCGATAAACAGTTCCGCGCCATGTTCTTTCGCCTCAGACTCAATATCGTCAAGCCACCCGGCAACCCCACGCTCGTCGCCGCTGTAGCGGAAGAACGCAGCAGCGCGCGACCAAGATTCGCCGTACACGTCGCGACCAGTTTGTAGTTCGGCTCCCACGCGGAACGCGGCGACCTGCCGTGAATAGGCAACGCTCAACTCGTGACTGCGCTGGTAGTCGATACTGCCGAAATCATCGTTCTGCAAGGTACGATAGCGAAATTCGACGTCACCGCCGAATCGCGGTTGCCAGCCGAGTCGTACCATCTGACTCTGCCCGCCGACGGCATCACCTGACTGTCGTCGATCGGCTAACCAATGGCCTAGACCACGGGATTCGTTCGTCAGTCCATCGCCATAGACCGAGTTGACGTACCAGCCGTTCTGCCACTCCGATACCTCTACTGTGAGGTCGAGGCCACCCGGCAGGCGCGGGAAGTCGACCCCGACCGAGAGCGCGGAATTGCCGAGCAGGTAGTTTCGGCCGCTGGAGGTGTCCTCGCCGGCATATTCGAAATAGAGGCTGAAGGGTGTCCGACCGGGATAGATCAAGCGGCTGGTGAACGACCCCAGTTGATTGCCGAACTGTTGATCCGCATTCAAGCTCTCGCTGGTGTTATCAAACCGATTGGGATTGAAGTACGCGCTCCAGAAATCGCTCAGCGAGCGACCGCCGCGCTCGCCGCCGCCAAACTGAATCAGCCGACTGGCGCCCAGGCTGAAGCCTGGTGCCGGTTCGATGGAAACTTGCGTGCCAGCCAATAGGGGTCGGCCCGTCGTCGTTCGGTCTTCAAATGCAATGCGCGACGAGCGCGACAGCTCGCTGACGAACACGTCATAGCGAATACCGAGTCTCGTTAGCGGCTGATAGTTGGATAGCGATGCCGAAGCTAATGTTGGCGCGTGAATACTGATCAGCATCGCACTGTCGCTGAAGGGCGAGTAGTGATGGTCCCGGTAACCGATATCAAGCTGTGCGACGTCCCAGCCGAGGCTGAGGAGGGTGCCGGTCGGCGTGGTATTGCCGTCGTAACCGACACCGCCGACGGCAATCAAGGCATGATCAAACGGTTGCCAGTGCGCGAGCGCGCTGACGCGCCAGGCGCTGCTGCTCGCAAGACCATGGCGATTGGCGAGAACGACATCAGCGCCGGAGTCCGTCGCTGCTTCGACACTCAGATGACTGACTGTGGTAGCCGGCACAAAGCGCGCCAGGTAGCGCGCCACACGCTCACAGAGCGGCCGATCGAGCCGGCAGGCAGCAGGCAGCGCATCTTTGACCGTCGCGGCGGCAATCGGTCGCGCCATGATCGGTTGGTCCGCGAGCAGCAACACGCGCTCGACCGCGCGTTGCATTTCGGGATCCAGATTCAGTGGCAGATACGGCGTGACGCCGCGGGCTAGCGCGTGACTGCCGTTGAGGGCGACGACGACGCAAGCTGCAAGGACAAACGCCGCACCTGAAGTCTGGGTTCGAAATCGGCTGCTCATTGCGCGGCAGTCTAATGCGTCGACGCGCATTGCAGTGCATTACCTACGGCACGTATCATGCGCGCAGTTTACATGGGGGTCATTTTGACTGAGCTCGCGTCGCATCGCGCCGACAGGCGTCGTCATGCCACTGCTCTCGCTCCTGCCGCCTTCGTGCTCGCGGCGTTGTTCGTGTCACCGCTGGTCGCGGCGGACCCTTGGCTGGCCCCCGGTGATTTGACGCTGCGTCACGATCTGCAGTTGCTCGCGGATGCCGGCATCGTGAAAGGCCCCGTCACCACCTGGCCGATCTCGTGGCCAGACGTGGCGCGCGATACGCTCGGCGCCGATGCTCAACTGTCAGCAAATTCCGCACTGGCGGCCGCTCTCATGCGCGTGCAACGACGCGCCCGTGCTGCGTCGGCGCTGGGAACAGACGGCATCGAATACGAGGCTGCACTGGCGAGTGAACCCATTCAGTTGCGACATTTCGGCGACACACCCCGCGAGGACGCTGAGTTAGGACTGCGCGCGAGCTGGTTAGGCACGCGCTTCGCCGCGAATTTGCAGGTAGCCGTGGTCGCGGATCCAGCTGACGATCAGGAGCTACGGCTCGACGGCTCGTATGTGGGAGTCACGCTCGGCAACTTCATGGTGTCGGCCGGTGCGATGGAGCGCTGGTGGGGGCCTGGGTATGAGGGTAGCTTGATACTCTCTAACAATGCGCGACCGATCCCGAGCATTACTGTAGAACGCAATTACACTGACCCGTTCAAGTCGCGTTGGCTGTCGTGGATCGGGCCGTGGCGCGCGAGCATTGCCTTGGGGCGTGCCGAGGGATCGGATGTCGCTCTGCCGAATACTCGTTTCTTTGCCGCGCGAGTGAATTTCAAACCGCGTGCATGGCTCGAGCTCGGACTGACACGGACAGCGCAATGGTGTGGCGACGGCCGGCCTTGCAGCCTCGGCACTTTTGGTGACTTGCTACTGGGGCGCGACAATCGCAGCGATTCCTTGACGATCAATCAGGAGCCTGGCAATCAGATGGCTGGCTATGATTTTCGTCTGCGCTCGCCGTGGCGAGCCGTCCCGTTGGCTGTCTACGGGCAGTTCATCGGCGAAGACGAGGCGGGCGGTCTGCCAAGCAAGTTTTTGGGGCTGCTCGGTGGCGAAGTTTGGGGATCATCCGCGTGGGGATCGTATCGAGTGCACGCCGAGTTCGCAGACACCGCCTGCTCATTCTCCCGCGCAACGCCCGAGTTCGGTTGCGCCTATCGCAACGGACTCTATCCACAAGGGTACACTTACCGCACTCGGACCATTGGTCACAGCATGGATCAGGACTCACGGATGTATTCATTGGGAGCGACGCTCGTGCGTCCGCAAGGCGACACCGTCAACGCGCTACTGCGCAAGACCAACCTCAATCGGGATGGTGGCAATAATTTCCTCAGCAGCGGGCCGGTAGAGATCAAGAACATCGAGCTGCAGTACTCGCGCGCACTGTGGAGCGGCCAGCTTGCCGTGGGCCTGGGGTACGACGACGCAAGTAACGATGCCGTCAGCTCAGACGTGCGTGGCTTTCTCAATTGGAGGCAGCCGCTGTGATGCGCCGTATTTTGGCTGCGCCGCTGTTGCTGATTCTACTTGGCTTGACGGTTGTCCATCCCGTCGCCGCGCAGCAGCAGTTGCCCACCCCTACGCCGGAACAGCTCGAAATTCTCCGTAGCCTCTCGCCCGACGAGCGCGAGCGCCTGCTGCAGGAGTTAGGGCTCGGTAACGCGGCCGCCGGCCTGCTTGGCGGTGAGAGTGCCGCTGGCGACAGCCAGTCGAAGACCAAGCGTGCTACCAGCCGGGCCGAGGGTGACAACCTCGACGCGACCAAACGACGCTTGCGTGGCACGGAGCTCGAGGAGCTCGATCCGACCATTCTGCGTCGTGAGGATACGGTGTTGCTTGAAGTGCGGTTGCAGCCCCCTCGATATGTCGTCGAGCAACCCGGCAACACCGCTAGTCGGCTCATTCCGGATCCCGCGCAGGACGAACTCTCCAAGGCGGATAGCAAACGTTTGGAAGAGCTGGTTGGGATGCTGCGTGCGCGCAATCCCTATCGGCTTGATCGTGACGGTGTATTGCAACTTCCTGGCGTGCGGCCGATTGCGCTGTTAGGTCTTTCTGAGGAGCAGGCGACCAAGCGGCTGTCGCTCGAGCCAGAGTTCCTGAAGTTCGAGATCGAGCTGACGCGACTGCCGCTCGAGCTATCCGGGCAGGCTGGGCTCAAGCCCTTCGGTTACGACCTGTTCGAGGAAGATCCGGACTCGTTCGAACCCGTCACCAGTGCGCCCGTTCCCGCCGACTATATAGTGGGGCCGGGCGACGAGCTCAACGTGCAGCTCTTTGGCAGCCAGAATCGTAACCTGCGCTTGATTGTTAGTCGGGATGGTCGCGTCAACTTCCCGGAGCTCGGTCCAATCTCTGTCGTGGGCAAGCGGTTCTCGCAGGTCAAGGCCGATATCGAGAGCCGCGTTGCGCAGCAGATGATTGGCGTGCGTGCCAGTGTCTCGATCGGTGATGTGCGCGGCATTCGCGTGTTCGTGCTGGGTGAGGTCAAGCGGCCAGGCTCGTACAACGTCAGTGGCCTGGCGACGATCACCACCGCGCTGTTCGCTTCCAGTGGCGTGAAGCCGATCGGCTCCCTGCGTGACGTTCAGCTCAAGCGGCAGGGTGCCGTGATCCGGCGCCTGGACCTCTATGACATGCTACTGCGGGGCGATACCTCGGACGACGCCAAGCTGCTACCGGGCGACGTCATCTTTGTGCCGCCGGTGGGTAGCACGGTGGCGGTGGACGGCGAAGTGCGCCGGCCCGCCATCTACGAGCTGCAACCCAGTTCGACGATGGCCGACGTGTTGCAGATCGCCGGCGGACTGACGCCGGATGCCGATGCGGCGCGCGCTTCGCTAACACGTATTGACGAGCGCAAGCGGCGTGTCGTGCTGGATGTGGATCTCGCGTCCCCAGCGGGCCGCTCGCAGGCAGCCCGCAATGGCGATGTGTTGCGCGTGTTGCGCGTGCGACCCACACTCGACGGTGGGGTCGTCGTGCAGGGACATGTTTTTGCCCCCACCGCGGTCGCCTATCGTGAAGGTTTGCGGCTGTCAGCCGTCATCCGTTCGGTTGACGATGTGAAGCCAAACGCGGACTTGGGCTATCTGGTGATTCGGCGCGAGCTGCCGCCGGATCGTCGGATCACCGTCGTTTCCGCCGACCTGACCGCGGCTCTGTTAGCGCCGGGTTCCGCGGCGGATGTCGAGCTCATGCCGCGCGATCAAATCACCGTGTTCGATCTTGAGTCTGGTCGCGAGCGTGTGATCAAGCCGCTGCTTGATGAGATGCGCCTGCAGGCGCGTATTGATCGGCCCACTGAACTGGTCCGTGTCGCGGGTCGTGTGCGTGTGCCGGGGGAATATCCGCTCGAGCCCAATATGAAGGTGAGCGATTTGCTGCGGGCTGGCGGCAGCCTGTCCGACGCTGCATACGGTGGCGAAGCAGAGCTGACGCGCTTCATTGTCGGTGGTGATGGCGCACGCAAGACCGAGTTACTGAAGATCGACTTGGCCGCGGTGCTCGCGGGCGATACCGCTGCCAACGTCTCGCTGCAGCCGTTTGACTTGTTGAACGTCAAAGAGATTCCGTCGTGGGCACAGAAGGAAGAAGTCGTGCTGGAAGGGGAGGTCAAGTTCCCCGGCACCTATCCGATCACGCGGGGCGAAACGCTGCGCTCCGTGCTGAGCCGTGCCGGCGGCATCACGGATCTCGCGTTTCCAGAGGGTGCGGCGTTTACGCGTGAAGACTTGCGTGAACGCGAACAGGAGCAGCTCGATGTGCTGGCAACGAGGCTACAAAGTGACCTCGCCACGCTCGCGTTGCAGGGTGCGGCTGCCAACCAGTCGCAGGCTGCGCAGGCATTGCAGGTGGGCCAGTCCTTGTTAGGGCAGGTGCGTGGTACTAAAGCTGTCGGCCGCCTGGTGATTAACCTCAACCGGGTGCTCGCTTCAGAGCTGGGGGGAACCGCCGACGTTGTACTACGAGATGGCGATCGGCTACTGGTGCCCAAGCGCCGTCAGGAAGTGACGGTGATCGGCGAGGTGCAGAACTCTACATCGCATTTCTACCGCAACGAGCTGGCGCGTGACGATTACGTGGGTCTCTCTGGCGGCACCACCCGCAAAGCCGACCGCGGTCGCATCTATATCGTGCGGGCAGATGGCAGTGTCATCGCCAGCGAGAACTCGCGCTGGTTCAGCCGCTCGTCACAGATAGACATGCGGCCGGGCGACACGGTCGTCGTGCCGCTCGACACAGAGCGGATACCGCGGCTGCCACTGTGGCAGGCAATTTCGACGATCATGTATAACATTGCGGTGTCGGTTGCGGCCGTGAGATCTTTCTGACGATGGCCACGACCAGAGTCATCAACAGCGTGACCTCGCACGACCAAGACCTTGCTACTTGGCTCGGGCGCTGGCGGCGCCTGATTCTAATTTCTTGTGCTATCGGTTTACTTCGGTTCTGGCGTTTACGCCGTGTTTGTGCCGGAACGATATCGCGCGGAGGTGGTCTGTGCAGTTGCGGACACCGAAGCACGAGCCGGCGCGTCGGGACTTGGTGCGATAGCCAGCAAGTTGGGCCCAATTGGTGGACTAGCCGGCCTTGGTGCAGGTGGGTCGCAAGAGCGCGAAGAGATCATCGCCCAATTACGTTCACGGCCATTTCTAGCGGAATTTACACGCGACAACAACGTCGGGCCGCAACTTTTTGAATTCGACTGGGATTCGAGTCGACTCGATTGGCACGATGATTTTTTTTTCTTGGCCGCGCAGCGACATTGAAGTCGCTCGCGATTTTGACGAGAGAGTCTTGCGTATCGTTACGGGCGACAAATCATCGCTCGTACGCTTGCAAGTGGAATGGCGCGATCCGAAGGTCGCGATGCTATGGGCGAATGATCTGGTCGCCCGAGTCAATCGTGAGCTAGCGCTGAAGGCCAGCGCGGAGTCGCAGAGGCGCATCAAGTTCTTGCAGGGCTATCTTGCGCGCACGAGCGAGCTGGAGATTCGTTCCGCTTTGTATGATCAGCTCGCTGACGAGTTGAAGCGATTGGCATCGGCGACCGTTCGACCGGAGTTTGCACTCCGTGTTATCCAACCCGCTTACGTTCCTGATAGATATGACTATGTGTGGCCGAAGCGCTTTCTAGTCCTTGCGTTGGGCGCAATCGGTGGACTCGCGCTAGGTTTGGCCTTGGCTACTGCGGCGAGCGTTTGGCCGGGTCGCAACTCGCCTGATAGAGCAGATTGACGTCTCTGCTGTGACAGTCGAGCATTCGATCGATTCTGAAAATCGATGCTAAGGATCCGAAACACGTATTTCGTGCTGATCGGCACCGCAACCTACGCCTTTTGCCAGTGGCTGGCCTTGTTGATTGTCGCGCGCAGTCTTGGCGCAGTTGAGGTTGGGCAATTCGGTTTGGCTCTGGCCGTGACAGCCCCGCTCTTCATGTTGTTTAGTTTGCGCCTCCGATATTTATATGGTGCAGATCTCGCGTCCCGCTTCCAGCCTACTGACTATATTCGCGTGCGAATTGGTTCGAGTGGGTTGGCGACGGTGCTCGCAATTGGCATAGGCATTGCGTTGTTTGATTCGGCGAGCTGGCCGCTGGTACTTATTGCTGTCGCAGTATTTAAGTTCGTCGAGTCTGTGTCAGACGTACTATTAGGCGTGCATCATCTTACCGATCGCTGGGATCGGGTGATGCATAGTCAGAATGTTGCGGGCGTGGCGTACGCGGGGGCGTTCGCCATCGGGGTTTTTTTTCTTCGATTCACTCGTGGCAGCGTGCGTTCTGATGGTCGTTTTTCGCTGTTTGACGCTGCTAATTGATAGTCGAATGTTTGGCCGATCGCGCGCCTTGCAACGCAGCGAAACAACAAATTCTGGCGCACGACAATCGAGCGTTTGGTCGCTCGCGATAGCCGCGGCACCCTTGTCCATTGCAGGAGTCTTTGACTCTATCAGTACGAGCATGCCGCGGCTCGCGGCTGCGCGTTGGTGTACGGCAGAAGACCTGGGGATCTTCGTTGCCATAAACTATGTGGGCGTGGCCGTTGTCTTGGCGATGAACTCGATCTACTACAGCCGCATTACAGCATTTGCATCTTTGTACGCTGCAGGTTCCTGGCGGCGCCTCAGTTTGGCGGTGGCTCGTTTGGCTGGCGTTTCTTTCTTCGTCGCTGCTGCTGCTGTATTCATGGCTGTTTTGATCGGCGATAAAGCCATAGGACTTGTCTACGGCCAAGGCTTCGTTTCAGGCCATCGATTGCTTTGCTGGACGCTCGCCGGTGCGGGCGTTACTTGCGTTTCGTTGGTTGGTGTTGTCTTGTTGACGGCCGTCGGTAGATATCGAGCCATTGGTTTGGTTTATCTGGGCTACGATTATATTGTCTTTCGCGCTCTATGTTGGGGGCAGTCAGGGATATTGAATCAATTGCAATCGCAGCGTTTATCGCTGGGTTTTTCCAGATGTTGATCGTTAGTGTGCTCGTGTTTAGAACATTGAGGTGGGCCACGCCTGAGTTGCTGGTGTCGTATGAGTTCGCAACGATTTAGTTTTGATGCTTGGCTACTCGGCATAGGCATGCTTGCTTCGACATGGAGCCAACTGCGCATTCCTGGACTGCGGGTTGGCGTTGGAGAGTTTGCGCTCGCCATGTGGATTGATTGCAAGCGGTTCGCGTCGTAGCGCGACAGCGAAATTGTCAATTGTCGATGCCAACCGCGCTGGTCCCGATCTACTTACTTGGCGCGATCAGCATCGCTTCGTTTTCGTCGATCGAAGCGATTGCCCGTGGTTATGTCGCCGCCGGGGCCTTCCCGATCGACATTCTCGCTTATATTTTGGGCGCAGTTTGTGCCTTTCTCATGGCCAGTGACGATGATGATCAGAGGATTGATCTTGCGTTTTTTGCTTGCTCATCGTTGTTCATTGCGATGTTTGTGCTAACGGCTGGGATCGCCTTTTTCTCACTTGATCTATTCCTCCGGCTAGTTGTGCAGGGAGGGCTTCCGGTTCACTGGGTTCTCTGAAAATCCTAACCAGCTGGCATTTGTAGCGATTCCCTTTCTCTGGATTGCGATCAGAACCGCTCGACGTGCATCTGGGGCAAAACGTGCCGTAGCAGTTATTGCGGCGACATGCATTGCGGCGATCGGCGTCGCGACACTGAGCGATGCGCTGTTTCTGGCATGGGGACTTACCGGGGTTTGCTCTCTTGCCTTCTATACCTGGAATTGGCTGCGACGATCTCGTCCGACGGCTGGTGTTTTTATGCAACTGTTTGTGGTTATTCCGTTAGTTGTGGCTATGTTAGGTATACAGTTCAGCGCCCAGATATCGTCTCGTATGATGTCCTTTGTTGACGGCGTTTATTCCGAGGGTGACCAGGCTTCCGATCGACTATCGTTGTGGCGAAATGCGAGCGACGTTGCCGACCGTTGGCCGTTACAAGGTCTTGGCCCTGAGGGCATTCTGGTCTACTTAGATCTTTGGACGGAATGGAAGCGCACAATAGCTTTCTTGATTGGGCGACCGTCGCTGGGCTACCGGCCGCTATCTCACTAGGTTTTATCGTGCTTTGTGCCTTGGCGGGTTTGCTGCTGCGGACGGAGTACGAGTTGGCGCTTGCACTGAGCGCTATAGTCGTCTTTTCGATGTTTCATTTCGTGTTGCGGCAGCCGGTATTCTGGCTGTTTCTGGCGCTTGCGTTACGCGTTGGTTGGCGGCAGCAAAAAGAGAGCGCCACTTATCTGCGCCGTCGACAGTCGGAAGCATTCACGTGATGTTCGGCCAGTTGTGGCGGAGTTGCGCCTAAGTGTGTGGAATAGCCGGCTACTGGGCGCGCACCAGCGGATTCCGCTCTGGTGTGGACACGCTGCGTGCAATGGGCGATGCGATTGCACACCGTGGGCCGGATGGCCATGGTGAATGGTATTGCGCCGCTACCGGCGTCGGGCTCGCCCATAGACGATTATCAATAATTGATTTGAGTGCCGAAGGATCGCAGCCGATGCAATCGTTTTGTGGTCGCTACGTCGTCGTCTTCAATGGCGAGATCTATAACTACGAGTCGTTGCGACAGTCAATTGAAGCGAAGTTTTCTTTCAACGCCTGGCGCGGCACATCGGACACGGAAGTTCTTGCCACAGCGATTGCTCACTGGGGCGTCGAGGCGACGTTGCCGAAATTGAACGGAATGTTTGCTTTTGCCGTCTTCGATAGAAAGGCGCGGACGTTGACTCTTGCCCGGGATCGGTTTGGTGAAAAGCCGCTGTATTACGGTTGGAGCGCTGGGTCGCTACTGTTTGCGTCGGAGTTGAAGGCGATTCGTGCTGTCCCTGGTTTTGCGGCTAGTATCGAACCAGACGCAGTGGCAGGCTTTCTGCGCTACTGCTACGTACCAACTCCGCTGTCAATCTATCAAGGTATTTTCAAACTAGAGCCGGGCAAGTTTGTGATTTTCGATGCCGAGACTTCACCGGGCGTTATTCCAGCGCCAACCGAATACTGGTCCGCAAGTAGAATAGCTATCGCAGCGACCGAGAACCGGCTGGAGCTGAGTGACTCAGAAGCGATCGACATCATTGAGCAGAACATTCTGCGAGCTGTCGAATTGCGCATGCATGCGGACGTCCCTCTGGGTGCCTTTCTTTCTGGTGGCATTGATTCTTCGGCGGTCGTGGCTGCCATGCAAGTGCGGTCCTCTCGACCCGTGAAGACGTTCTGTATTGGCTTTAGTGAGGGGGTTCTGACGAAAGCCAATACGCGAAGCAAGTGGCGAATCATCTCGGTACCGAACATACAGAATACATTGCGACGCCTGCAGATGCTCTCGCGGTCGTTCCGGACCTGCCGAGCATGTATGACGAGCCATTTGCTGACGTGTCGCAGATTCCGACCTACCTGGTGTCTCGTCTTGCACGCCGCAGTGTTTCAGTGTCGCTGTCGGGGGACGGTGGTGACGAGCTCTTCGGTGGCTACAATCGCCATTCTTGGGGGCCGCATGTTTGGTCACGAATGAGACTTGTACCTCGTCCCATCCGCGCGTTGCTATCGAACGGTCTGCAGTCCGTTTCGACTGGTCAATGGGATAGGCTGTTTTCTAGGATTGCGTCGAACTCTAGGAGCAGCGGCCCCACGCTTCCTGGCCTGAAGATTCACAAGCTGGCGCGAATACTCGGTGCTCGCAGCGAGATAGAGCTTTACGATCGACTGGTATCTTTCTGGGATTCACGTGTTGCAATGCCCGCCAATTTCTCCAAGAGTAGATTCAACGAATCGACGGAGCGGGAGCATTCGCTAAGTTTTGCTGAAGACATGATGATTCGCGACACCATTACGTATTTGCCGGATGATATTTTGGTGAAAGTAGATCGAGCGAGTATGGCAGTGAGTTTGGAGGCGCGGGTTCCTCTGTTGGATCCTGATGTTTTCGAATTGGCTTGGCGGCTACCTGCGAACTGCAGGATTCGCGGCGGAGTTGGTAAGTGGGCCTTACGTGAGTTTGTTTACCGTCACGTTCCTCGGACTTTGATCGACCGACCAAAGGCCGGTTTTGCGGTGCCAATTGCCGATTGGCTTCGAGGGCCGTTGAGGAGTTGGGCGGATGATTTCCTGTCGTACCGCTCACTGAGTAGTTCGGGGCTTCTTGATCCCGAAGCAGTCGGCAGCGTTTGGAAGGCACATCTGCAAGGGGGCTCTGGCAACGAGTACCATTTGTGGTCTGTACTCATGCTGCAGGCATGGCTTGACGCTAGAGCATAACAAGATCGTACCCGCAATCCGTTCGAGTTCGTGCGCAGGAGCCAACAGTGATAAACGAGAAGCCGACGAGTTCGCTTGATAGCGAAAGTGTTAGGCGTACAACGACCGGATTCTGGGATAACCAATGGAGCGTCCGAGCTGATAGTGGGGCAATCGCTCGCTGGTTGCGCTCGCGGGACTTCGGGGAGAACGGTTTCTTTATTCGTCTAATGAGGTATTTGTTGCCCGGCAAGTTTCGCGATGCGAGCGTGGTCGAGCTGGGCGGGGCTGTTTCAAAATTTCTAGTTGATCTATCGTTGCTCGAAGGCGCAACGGTCACAGCAATCGACTATTCGGACGTGGGTGTCCAGCAAACCCGACAGCTCTTCAAGGATATGGGCGTTACGGGCGAAGTATTGCAGGCCGACATCTTTGCAATGCACGCAGGTGAAAAGACCTACGACATAGTTACGCATTGGGGGTTGCTGGAGCACTTCAGCGAACCACGCGCGGTGCTAAAGGCATGCCACGGGCTTTTGCGGGCTGATGGTTTGGTGGTATTCAGTATGCCGAACATGGAAGCTTACGGTGCGGGGCTATGGCGTTTGCTTGCACCCGATAACTACTCCGCGCACGTTCACCATTCGAGCGAAGTCGTCGCCAAAGCCTGTTCTGATGTTGGGCTACAGTTAGAGCGCGAGTTCTTCTGTGGCCCACCTCTGATTCGAATGGCCCCAGCCGAACGATTACGAATTGTGGCGATTCTGGTCGATCTCTTACATTCGTTCGTACTTCTCATCGGCTTGGTTGCACCGAGCATGTATCTTCGTGGTGCTCGCAAAATTTCCAATACCCGCGGCTTCGTGGCCCGTCGGGTGGTTAACCCATCCTAACAAATGACCGTATTGCATTCGAAAGCGCAGTCTGGATACGACCGGCCACGACTACTAATAGTGGTAAACGTCACTTGGTTTTTTTTGTCGCACCGCTTGCCGATTGCGGTAGCTGCCAAGAATGCCGGCTATGACGTGACTATTGCAGCGGGGGGCAGTAGTGAGGCAGAACGACAGCGGATAGTGTCTCTCGGCCTGCGGTTCGAGCCGCTGTCGCTCGAGCGCTCCGGGCGCAGCCCCACCGAGAACCTAAGACTATTGATATCTCTGTACATGCTTTACCGAAGAGTGCGGCCGGATATTGTGCATCACGTGACCATTAAGCCCGTAATGTTTGGAACGCTCGCGGCGCGATTTGCAGGAGTGCCGGCGGTCGTCAATGCTATATCCGGACTCGGATATGTGTTTTCAGGGAAATCAGGCAAGCAGCGTGCTTTGAGGTCGTTGGTCAGCTACCTCTATCGTTTATGTCTCGGGCATCCCAATGGGCATTTCATTTTTCAGAATCATGATGATCAGAAAGAGTTTTCACGAATAGTGCCGATTGACGCGAATCGTCATACATTGATACGCGGTTCCGGGGTCGATCTGGATGAGTTTGTTTATGTCGAACCAAACCTAAATCAGTCACCGGTAAGAATAGTTTTGGTAGCGAGAATGCTGCGCGACAAGGGGATCGCAGAGTTCTGCAAAGCGATCCAGAGACTTGCGACCAGCGGTCTGGATGTATCCGGTGAGCTTGCAGGTATGATTGATCTCGACAACCCTGCGTCGTTCAGCGAGTCCTCGATTCGCGACCTTGAGCGCACGACTGGTGTTCGCTGGCTAGGGAACGTGCGAGATATACGTACGCTGTTGGCCGATGCTGCAATTATTTGTTTGCCGTCGTACCGGGAAGGATTGCCGAAAGCTCTAGCCGAAGCAGCCGCTGTCGGTCGCCCGATCGTCACAACCGATGTTCCAGGTTGCCGTGATGTAGTTGACGACGGCATCAATGGCTTTCTTGTGCCGCCGCAGCAAGTTCAACCAATAGTCGATGCGCTTAGCAAGTTGGTTTTGGATAGTGCGCTGCGCGAGCGGTTTGGACGTGCCGCCCGCGAAAAAGCACAGACACAGCTTAGTCTAGATATGGTTGTTGCGCAGACACTCGAAGTTTATAAGAAGTTAGCCTAATGTGCTTAGCTCTCCTCCTGGCCAAAAAGAATCGGAAGCACGCGTGCGCGTACTAGTAACCGGGGCGAACGGATTCGTTGGTCGTCATGTGATCTTGGATTTACTCGGATTAGGCCATGAGGTGGTTGGTGTTATTCGCGACACATCCAGGGAGATCAATATTCCGGTGCAACTTGGCACGTTGTGCAGGACTTCACGGACGTACGGGCATGGACCGCCGCCCTTACAGGCATCGACGCGGTCGTTCATGCGGCGGCTCGCGTCCACGTTATGAAGCCTAGCCCGAGCGATAGTGGTTTGTTCATGCGCGTCAACGTCGACGGTTCATTGGCTTTAGCGCGCATCGCGCAGTCGCTAGGTGTCGGATCGTTCGTTTTCCTCAGCTCCATTAAGGTGCTTGGCGAGCAGACATTCGACGTTCCATTTGATGTTACCGACATACCTCGCCCATGTGACCCCTATGCAATGAGCAAGCTAGCTGCCGAAAACGGGCTGCGGACAGAACTAGCTGGCTCATGTACAAACTTGTGCATCATTCGTCCCCCTCTGGTTTATGGGCCGTATGTGGGCGGCAATTTTCTGCGGATGCTGGCGCTAGCTGCCACAAAGCTGCCGCTACCGGTGGGAGGTTTTCACAACAAGCGCAGCCTTGTAAGTGTTTGGAACCTGTCGTCGCTGATTGCTCGAGCTGTGCAAGTGCCTCGAAAAGGGTGCAGCGTGTATCACGTCAGTGATGGTCAGGACCTCAGCACCGCTGATTTGTTTCGTGCCGTGCGAGAAGTCATGGGAAATTCGTCGCCGATTTTCTCAGTTCATCTTTAAGCTGATGAAATTGTTGGGCCGGGCTACTGGCCGGTCAGCTGAGAGATTGCTAGACTCAGCGAGTCCCTGCAGGAACATCAGTTGTGCTCGTTCGCAACTGAGTTGGGAACCGACGATCAGTGTTTCTCAGGGTCTTTCCCGAACAGTTGAGTGGTTTGGTAGTCGCGATGCATCCATCTGATTTCCTCGGTCTCGTGCTCTACGGGGTCTCGCTGTATTCGCTTTCTCTGCTCGGAACGTTAGTTATCTACCGAGTGTTGCAGTCGCGCGGAGTTCTTGACGTACCAAATGAGCGCAGCTCGCATACAGCTGCGGTGCCGCGCGGAGGTGGCGCTGCGCTGTTCGCCACAACCTGTGTGGGTGTAATCACGCTCCTGCTTTTCGGCCAGTTTAATGTCACGGTCTTGGCAGTATTTGCGATCTGTGGCGGAGCTATCGCAACCGTCGGTCTGATAGACGACGTTCGAGGCGCAAGCGTGACGACGCGCCTCGCTGTGCACCTTGTCGCCGCTTGCGTTACGGCGGCATGGGCTCTGTTCGTCAACGAGTCGGTTTATCAACAACAAACAGTGGTTGTTCAGTTGGTGCTTTTTCTCGCAGCAACAATTGGCATAGTAGGTTTTTTGAACGTCTTTAATTTTATGGACGGTATAGACGGATTGGCGGCCGCAGAAGCATTGTTCGTTGGTGCGGCGGCCGCCTTTCTAATGCAGGCGAGCGGTAAGGAAGTTTCAGATGCATATTGGCTGGCCGTTTCGATTGCAGCCGCCGCAGCGGGCTTCATGATGTTGAATTGGGCTCCCGCAAGAATCTTCATGGGCGACATTGGTAGTGGGTTTCTCGGCTTTTCGCTGGCATTTGTTGCGACACTTTCGGTTTTTCAAGGCCAGCTTCCCATCTACGTTTGGCTTATCCTCACCGCGGCATTCACCGTTGATGCATCCTTGACCCTGCTTATGAGAGCGTTCCGAGGTGAGCGGGTTTATGAAGCACATCGATCCCATGCGTATCAGCGTTTGTCTCGCCGGCTTGGTAGTCATGGGCGTGTAGCGACACTTTACTCGCTAGTGAACGTTGTTTGGCTGTTGCCGCTTGCTTGGCTTTCATCGGAGGTGCCCAACTGGGGAATTCCACTGACTCTTGTCGCTGTGGCGCCGCTAATGATCACGGCATTCGCGCTGGGCGCTGGCAAGAATGATTAGTTTGGTGATTTCCGAATAGTCTTCTTGGCGCACGGACTGGTCTTGTTGACGCACCGCCGCCCGACGGTGTGGCAGACCGTACGTCAACGTGGCATGCAACCCGCGCCGCGACGGCAAAGTTTTTGATGCCTACCAATGTCTGCTGATCGCGACGGTATTGGATTGGTGCCCAATCCTGACCGCTTGCGGGATTGTGATCTTGGTCTGGTTCCGCTCGGCAGATTCAACTGCGCCGTCAACCATTTCCCCGCGAAGTCGTTATAATCTGTCAAATTGACCTTTTCGCAACTGGCACGGGGTGCGCCAGTGGCTTGGGGGTTCGTCAACTCTGGCCGAAGCCGACGCAACGCCCTAAGGGTTTACTGGTGAAACCAATTTTAAGCGCAGACGAACCGACAGAAGACCTCAAGCATCGACTGCTGACGCTGCCGCGCAGTGGCAAGCGGGTCGTTTTACTCGCCGTAGACACCGTGTTGTTGGCCGTCGCACTGTGGCTGGCGGTGTCGCTGCGTCTCGGTACGGCGGCGCTAATCGGGGTATCGTGGCTAACTGCGTTTGGGATCGCGTGGATCGTTTGCATCCCCGTTTTTGCCTGGATGGGCCTCTATCGTGCCGTCACGCGCTTTATTGGACTGAGAGCGGCGCTTGGCGTTTTGGCGGGCGCCGGAGCGGCCGCTTTGGCGCTGGTCGGCTATGGCCTGGTGGCAGGGAACTCGCTGGTGCCGATCAGTGCAGCTTTGATTTTCGTCGCTCTCACGATATTGGCGATCGGTGGCAGTCGCCTCGTGATGCGCGAGATCGCGACGACGCCGCTGCGTATCGCTCCGCGAGTGATTATCTACGGTGCCGGTGAAGCAGGTGCGCGACTGGCCACAGCGCTGCGCAGCGCCGCGAAGATTCGCCCCGTAGCATTCGTCGACGACAACCCGGCGCTACGCGGCCAACTCATGCATGGCTTGAAGGTGCGCCGGCCGGACGATTTGCCGGAGCTCATCCGAACGATGGGCGTTACACAAGTGTTTCTGGCGTTACCGTCTGTTTCTAAGGGTGCACGTCGGGCAGTTCTCGATCGGCTGGAAAAGCTGGCGGTGCGAGTTCAGACCGTACCGGATATCAACGATATCTTGTCGGGTTCGGCGCGTGTCGAGGATGTGCGGGAAGTCGATGTGGCTGATTTGTTAGGCCGCGATGCCGTACCGCCGAATCAGTCGCTGTTCGACGCCACGATCCGCGCCAAGACGGTGTTGGTAACTGGCGCGGGTGGATCGATCGGCTCGGAGCTGTGCCGGCAGATCATTCGCCAGGCGCCGCGGCGACTGCTACTGCTGGAGATGTCCGAGCTCGCCTTGTATCAAATTGATCGCGAGTTGCGCGCGTTGATGCACGCGGAGAGCCTCCACGTTGAGATGGTGCCGCTGCTGGGCAACGCGCATCACAAGTTCCGCGTGAAGGAGATTTTCCAGACCTTCGGTGTGCAGACGGTCTACCACGCTGCCGCGTACAAGCATGTGCCGATCGTCGAGCAGAACATTGTTGAAGGGCTGCATAACAACATTTTCAGCACTTGGTATACAGCGGAGGTGGCGCTAGAGTGCAAGGTCGATACCTTCGTGCTGATTTCAACCGACAAAGCTGTCAATCCTACCAACGTGATGGGCGCAACCAAGCGCTTCGCGGAGATGGTGCTGCAAGGCCTGCAGGAGCGCAGCACGCATACCCGATTTTGTATGGTGCGCTTCGGTAACGTGCTGGAGTCGTCGGGATCGGTAGTGCCGTTGTTTCGCGAGCAGATTCGTCGTGGCGGCCCGGTGACTGTCACGCATCCGGACGTCATTCGATATTTCATGACGATTCCCGAGGCGGCGCAGCTCGTCATTCAAGCAGGCTCGATGGCGGTCGGCGGCGACGTGTTCGTGCTCGACATGGGCAAGCCGATCAAGATCGCCGATCTCGCGCGGCGCATGGTCCAGTTGTCGGGCTTCGAGGTTCGCGATGAAAAGAACCCTGATGGTGACATTGAAATCCGTTTCACGGGGCTGCGCGCGGCCGAGAAGCTGTTCGAAGAATTACTGATCGGCAAGAACGTCACGGGCACGCAGCATCCGATGATCATGCGTGCGGTCGAGCATGCGCTGCCGTGGGAGCGTACTGAGCAGTATCTGGCGGAGCTGATGACCTGCGCCCGGAAGTTTGACTGCGAAGCAGCGTTGCAGATTCTGGCCGAAGCGGTGGCGGAGTACCGGCCGGCGCAGTCCGTCGTTGACCTCGTATGGACCAAGGCGGGCCGGTCGGCGCCGTTGCCAGAATCGGCGAGTGTTACCGATCTCGCGACCGCTCGGCGTCGCCAGAGCGAAATGCCGCCGCGCGCCTGAGCCTTTTCACGGCGTTAGGCGTTTCACCGCGCTAGAATGGTCCGATGCGCATCACGATTTTCGGCTCTGGCTATGTGGGCCTTGTCACTGGCGCCTGTTTTGCTGACGCGGGCAATGATGTGCTGTGCGTGGATGTCGACGCCGGCAAGATCGAGCGTTTGAAGCAGGGCGAAATCCCGATCCACGAGCCGGGCTTGGAGGACGTCATCGCGCGCAACGTGGCGGCGGGGCGGCTTCGATTTACAGACTCTGCCGAAGAGGGCGTTGCACACGGCTTGTTTCAGCTCATCGCGGTGGGCACGCCACCAGAGGAAGACGGGTCAGCGGATCTCAAGTATGTGCTGACGGTCGCTCGGTCCATCGGCGCGCACATGAGCGAGTACAAGGTGATCGTCACGAAGTCGACGGTGCCGGTGGGCACGAGCGATAAAGTCCGTGCCGCGATCGACGCCACGCTCGCCGCGCGCCAGGCGTCGATCGAATTCGATGTGGTCTCGAATCCAGAGTTCCTCAAAGAAGGCGCGGCGATCGAGGACTTCATGCGTCCAGATCGCGTCGTCATCGGCACTAACAACCCGCGCGTGGTGGAATTGATGCGTGCGCTCTATGATCCGTTCACGCGCAATCGCGAGCGGCTCATCGTGATGGACGTGCGCTCATCCGAGCTGACCAAGTACGCGGCCAACGCGATGCTCGCTACCAAGATCAGCTTCATGAACGAGCTGGCAAACATTGCCGAGCGAGTCGGGGCGGACATCGAGGATGTGCGCCTGGGTATCGGCAGCGACCCGCGCATTGGCTACCAATTCATCTATCCCGGGGTCGGCTATGGTGGCTCGTGTTTCCCGAAGGACGTGCGGGCGTTGATTCGATCGGCGGATGACGCCGGCTATCCGGCGAAGATCCTGGGTGCCGTCGAGGCGGTCAACTCCGCCCAGAAAGAAGTCCTGTTCGCAAAATGCTGAACCACTACGGCGGCAAGCTGCGTGGCAAGTCGTTCGCGGTCTGGGGGCTGGCATTCAAGCCCAAGACCGACGATCTGCGCGAGGCGCCAAGTCGTGTGCTGATCGAAAAGCTGTGGGAGGCGGGCGCCGAGGTCCGCGCCTACGATCCTGCGGCGATGAGCGAGATGCGGCGCATCTACGGCGAGCGGCCGGAGCTAACACTGTGCGCGCAAGCCATGCAGACGCTGCCGGGCGCCGATGCGTTGGTGATCATGACCGAATGGCAGGAGTTCCGCAGCCCTGACTTCGATGCGCTGCGCAAAGAGTTTGACGGCGCCGGTGATCTTTGACGGCCGCAATCTCTATGACCCGGCACTGCTGGCGAAGCAGGGGTTCCAGTACTACGCCGTGGGGCGAGGGCTGCGTCCGTCCTAGGCGGCTAGCTTCAGTCTCGGATTGAGCCCAGCGCGCGCAGCCAAACGCACTAACAAATCCAGGCTAAAGCGCCCGATTTTCCCACGCTTAATATCTGAAACACGCGCTTGTGTTACACCTAAAATCTTCGCTGCATCGGCTTGTGTCATTCTGGAATCTGCGAGCCATTGGCCGATGCCAATCATTAGCAGTGACCGCATTTCCATCTCTGCGGCCTCATCTGGCGGATAGAGATCCTGAAATACGCTGCGGACGTTAGACTTCATGAGGAGTCTCAGATCGAATGGCTCTTAGGCGCGCTCTTGCCAAGCCAATGTCGCTTGCAGCAGTCTTGCGCGTCTTTTTTTGAAAACAGTGCAACACGTGTATTTTTCCTGGTAAGTGCGACGCATAGATCACTCTGAAGGTACCCGCTTTCTGTCGCACTCGAATCTCACGGGCACCCGGGCCAACGATTGGCAATGGCTTCCAGTCCGTGGGTTCAAGCCCGCACTGTACTCGGAACAACTGATGACCAATTTCGTTGACGACCGTCGTCGGCAGACTCTTGAGATCACGCCGGGCGGTGCTCACCCATGCGACAGTCTTCAGTAGCAATGTTACGACTCCCGGAGCACTTATGCAATATTTGGCATGCGCTGCAGCACAATGTGAGAAGCCAATCGCGTTTTCCCGGCTAGGAAAGTTGCCAGTGGAGACGGTAGCAGCTAGCGGTCGTGCGCCTGGCCGCCAATTCCTGTGCGATTAAACCAATACGGCGAGTTTGTTGTCGCGCGAGGGGCAACCATCGGAAACCGATTGCTGCGCACCGCTTCGAGCACAACGAACTCGGTTCCCGCCGCTACGCTCATGTGGTCCCTGATTGCCTTGGGAACCACAAGCTGGCCTTTCGAGTTGAGGCGCGTCTTTTTCATGCCTGAGCTCCGCGGGAAGACTCTGGCAAGAATAGCTTAAGTCAACCGCATCCCGAAGGCTGAGCTGCGCTAACTAAGCGCGCATGTTGATGCTCAGGCTCATACGGAACGAGCCGTTGGCGTTCGATTCATACTGCGCCATTGCCGTGAGACTGAGCTTGGACGCGGGCGCTGCGACAGGCGCGGCGTCGGCGGGGTCAGCATCTACTGGCGCGGCTGACTGGTCGCCGGCCTCGATGGACGCTTCAAGCACTTGATCCAGGACTTCAACGGCAGCGCTGGTCGTCGCGGGATCGCTGCTCGCAGTCTGTTCGACTGTTAGGGTCGAATCACGGTCCCCCGGCCAGGTCGTGGGGTCGCTCGAATCACCGGTCGCTGTTGCGACAACTTCATCTTCCGATTCCGTCTCGGCCGCGGCGGCGAGCGTCTGCACGGCTTGAAAGAACAGCTCGAGCTTGAAGCGCGCGCTGAACTCGACGCGGGTTGCGCCGTCAGTTTGCTGGTTGCCAGTCTCGCTAACCTTGTTCAGGCTGATCTCGAGAGCATCGAATAGCTTGGCGAGAAAGCTGCCGATGGTCTTGCCGATTTCGTTCAGCGCAGCGCTGTTGACTGACCCGGCGACGGGTGACGACGCGGGTTCAGCGGCGGGCGTGGCGATTGGTGTTGCCACGCTGGCTGGGTTCGGCGCCGTGGTCGGCACCGGCTCAGTGGCCGGCGTAGCCGCCGCCGGCTGGGTTGCTGGTTTGGGTGTACTTGGTGCAGCGACAGGCTTGGCGGCGGGCTGAGTTGCCGCCGCAGTTGCCGGCTTGCTCGCCACCGGTGCAGCGACAGGCGCAGCGGCCGGTGTGTTCGTGGCGGGTGCGGATGCTTCGGCCGCGGGTTTCGCGGCGGGCGGCAGTTGCACGGTGGGCGTTTCCTGGGCGCCGCCGGTGGTGCGCTCGCGATGCCGCAGCTTGAGCGCGAACGACGCGAGTTGCGCCGGATCGAGCTGCAGTTCTGCAGCCGCGGCAAAAGCCTTTTTGACGTCGCCGTTGAAGAAATCGCGCGCGAGGGTTTCGACCTTCTCGACGATCGCCTGGATCGCGGCGCGCTCTTCGCTGTTGATCTCGCCCTTGATCTTGACTGACAAGCGGGTCTGGCTACTAATCGATGTGGCGGCGGCATCGCCGCTCTCCGCTCGACTGACGGAGCGACTGGTTAGACGGATCTTGACGACATCGCCTTCCTGGGTACGAAACGTCAGTGACGCCTTATCCTCGACCGCGCGGCGGACTGCCTGTGCGACTAGATCGGAACCGGCACTCTCGGCCGCGCGGGCCGCCGCCTGCTGTTTCACGTCGAGACTGACCGATTTAGTAGTTGTTACTGCGTTGTCCCTCGGGTCGTCCTTCGCATCACTACGTGCGAGGTTGCTGGCCAACATCTGGGGCCGGGCAAACGTTAGGGAGGGCAGTGAGGCGTTGATCGAGTTCATGGGAGCGCTCCAGGAGCGTGGTTGACTGTCCCCGATCAACGGCCCGGTCGGCGCTGCCTTTAGTCAAATGGGGCTGGTGTGCAGCAATTCGTGACGCAGCGCACGCAGTCCGCAGCAGTCTTGCGCGCGGGCGCACTGAGATATAACATTAGTTATAACTTTGCAGGAGTCGACCAATGAAGCTGAAAATCACGACAGTGGGCAATTCGGCCGGGGTCATTCTGCCGAAGGAGCTGCTGGCACGGCTGCGGGTGGAGAAGGGCGATTCCTTGTACGCCGCCGAGTTGCCCGATGGCGTCAAGCTCACGCCCTTTGATCCGCAGCTCGCGGAGCAGATGGAAGTAGCGGAGCGGGTGATGCGCGACGACCGCAATGTGCTGCGCAAACTGGCGGGGAGCTGATCATAATTATCTGGATCGAAAAACCGCTGGTACTTGCCATTCACGATCGTCAGATCGCGGAGTTTGGAGGTAGTGAGGGCTTACGGGATGATTCACTACTCGAGTCGGCACTTGCGAGATCGCAACAACTGTTCGCTTATGGCGATCAGGCGCCGGACCTCGCTGACCTCGCCGCGAGTCTCGCGTACGGATTGGCGCGCAATCACCCGTTCGTAGACGGCAATAAGCGCACGGCACACGTGAGCTACCGAACTTTTCTCGCGATGAATGGCGCGGAGCTGCTTGCTAGCGACGAAGAGAAGTATTTGTCGATGTTGTCACTCGCCGAAGGCAATCTGCCAGAGGCTGATTTCGCGGCCTGGCTGCGCGCGCACTTGCGAGGCGGCGCAGCCGGCGAGGTGAACGAACCGCGTGTGGCCTACGAGACGCCAAAGCGTGCTCGCAAGCCGGCAGCCAGGCGTATTGCCGCGGCGCGTTGAGCGGTCGGTCACATTGGCCGCCGCGTGGTTTGAATGCGGCCGCGACGCTTACGCTCTGAGGCGAACCGGTTCGCAGTTTGCGGTGCCAGACTGCGCCCGCGGCGGGCGAAAGCAGGTACGATTCGGGCACTATGCGACTCGTACCCGTAATCCTGTCCGGCGGTGCCGGCACTCGCCTGTGGCCCCTCTCGCGGGAGCTGCATCCTAAACAACTGCTTGCCCTGACGGGCAATCGCACCATGATCCAGGAAACCGCGCTCAGAACGCGCGATCTGGACGCCGCGGCGCCGGTCGTCGTCTGCAATGAGCAGCATCGATTCATGGTGGCGGAGCAATTGCGCCAACAAGGCGTCACGCCGTCAGCCATTGTGCTCGAGCCCGTGGGGCGCAACACGGCGCCGGCCATTGCACTGGCGGCCCATGCGGCGATCGCGGCGCGGGGCGAGGACTGCCTGTTGTTAGTGTTGCCGGCGGACCACGTGATTCGGGACGTCGCGGCGTTTCAGGCGAGCGTGAAATTGGCGCTGCCGGCGGCCATGGCCGGCAAGTTGGTCGCGTTCGGTGTCGTGGCTCGCACACCCGAAACGGGTTATGGCTACATCCGTCGTGGCAAGGCAGAGGGTGACGTCGCGCCGATCGCGGAGTTCGTCGAGAAGCCGACGCTCGAGAAAGCGCAGCAGTTCATTCAGAGCGGTGACTACTTCTGGAACAGCGGCATGTTCTTGTTTGGTGCCCAGCGGTTCCTCGATGAACTTGCGCAGCATGCGCCGGATATCGCGAAAGTGAGTCGTGAAGCGAGTGAGGCGGCCAAACGGGATCTTGATTTTATCCGGGTGGACAGCGCGATCTTCGAGAAGTGCCGCAGTGATTCGATCGACTACGCGGTGATGGAAAAGACCCGCGACGCGGTGACTGTGCCACTCGACGCCGGTTGGAGTGACGTGGGCTCGTGGTCATCGCTGCATGAGGCGGTGGCGCAGGATGCTGACGGCAACGTGCAACATGGCGATGTCTTACTCGAGGACACTAGCGGTAGTTATATCTATGCGGAAAGCCGGTTGGTTGCTGCAATCGGCCTCAAAGACCATGTTGTCGTCGAGACCAAAGATGCGGTGCTGGTGGCGCCCAAGAATCGCGTGCAGGACGTCAAGAAGCTGGTCACGCGCTTGAAGGACCTTGGCCGCTACGAGCATTCATTGCATCGTGAGGTGCACCGCCCGTGGGGTAGTTACGACAGTATCGAGAATGGTGAGCGCTATCAGGTCAAGCGTTTGTCGGTGAAGCCCGGCGCCATCATGTCGCTGCAGATGCATCATCACCGCGCTGAGCATTGGATCGTCGTCTCGGGCACAGCGCGGATCACACGCAACGACGAAGTATTTTTGCTCGCCGAGAATGAATCCACGTACATCCCGATTGGTGCCAAGCACCGCATCGAAAATCCGGGCAAGGTGCCGCTGCATATGATCGAAGTGCAATCGGGCAGCTACCTTGGCGAGGACGATATTGTAAGATTCGAGGATCGCTACGGCCGAGAAGGGACCAATAAGTGATCAATCTTGATGCCTTCAAGGCCTACGACGTTCGCGGACGCATTCCCACGGAGATCAACGCGGATCTCGTCTACCAAATCGGGCGCGCTTACGCGGCATTCGTTCGGCCCAAACGCGTCGCGGTTGGCCGCGATATTCGCCTGACGAGCCAGGAGCTGGCGCAGGCGCTGTCGCGGGGTCTCACAGAATCCGGGGTCGAGGTCGTCGACATCGGGCTGTGTGGCACCGAAGGCGTCTATTTCGCGACGTTTGCGCTCGAGCTCGACGGCGGCATCATGGTGACCGCCAGTCACAATCCGCCTGACTACAATGGCCTGAAGCTCGTGCGCGAGAAATCCAAGCCGATTGGTTCGGAGACGGGCTTGAAGGACATTGCTGCCATGATCGCAAGCGGCACGCTGCCGCCGCTGGCCAAGCCCGCAGGGCTCATCAGGCCGCAGGACACGTCGTCGCTCTATATCGATCATCTGCTGAGCTATGTCGATCGCAGCAAGCTACGCAAGCTCAAGGTGGTGGTCGACGCCGGCAATGGCGGTGCAGGGCTCATCATCGACAAGCTCGAGCCGTATCTGCCATTCGAGTTCATCAAGGTCCGTCACGAGCCTGACGGCACGTTCCCGCAAGGCGTTCCGAACCCGATGCTCGAAGAGAACCGCGGGCCGACGTTGGAAGCGCTGAAGCGCTCCGGTGCGGACGTCGCGATCGCCTGGGACGGCGACTACGACCGCTGTTTCTTCTATGACGAGCATGGCACCTTCATCGAAGGCTACTACATCGTCGGGTTGTTAGCAGAGCCGTTTCTGCGACGGTTTCCGGGTGCCAAGATCGTTTACGATCCGCGGCTCACCTGGAACACCGTGGAGACCGTGAAGAAACTGGGTGGCGTGCCCGTCATGAGCAAGTCCGGTCACGCCTTCATCAAGCAGAAGATGCGTGAAGTTGACGGCGTGTATGGCGGCGAGATGAGTGCACATCACTACTTCAGGGATTTTTCCTATTGCGACAGCGGCATGATTCCGTGGCTGTTGGTGCTGGAGCAGATCTGCGCGAGCGGCAAGTCGTTGTCAGAGTTGGTCGGCGATCGCATGAAGGCGTTTCCTGCCAGTGGCGAGATCAATCGCAAATTGCCGGATGCCAAGCAGGTGTTGGCAGCGGCAGAGGCCCGCTATGCCAAAGGCGCGGAGTTAGTCGATCACACCGACGGCTTGTCGGTCGATTTCAAGGACTGGCGTTTCAACGTGCGAGCGTCCAACACCGAGCCGTTGGTGCGGCTCAACGTCGAATCGCGGGGCAACGAGGCCTTGATGCGTGAGAAGACCGCCGAACTGCTGTCGTTTCTCGACACCTTGGGTGCCCAAAAGCCGGACCACCATTGAAGGCGGCGGATCATCCGGCGTCGCAGCTCGACGCGGCAGTCGCCGTGTTGGCCGAGCTGCAAGGGTACACGCATGTCACGCCCGAGACCGCGGCGCGCATTGCGGTCGGTGCCGCCAGCGCGGTCGACGCGGTGCGCGCGGCCGTGCAAGGCAGTCAATTCGATATCGAGCCGGGCCACTACCAACTCGAACTCGAACGCTTGGCGGACGACGATCGGTGAGTCTGCTCGATGGATCCATGCTTGATGCCGCGCGTGAACTCGCTGCGGGCAGTGTGTCGAGCGTTGAGCTAACGCGCGCGGCGCTCGACCGGGCACATGCGTTGCAGCCAGATCTCAACTGTTTCATTTCGATCGATGATACGGCCGCGCTCGACCAAGCGGCTGCTGCTGATGCAGCGCGGGCAGCCGGCAAGCTGCTAGGCCCACTGCACGGCGTGCCGCTCGCGCACAAAGACATGTATTACCGTGCGGGCGAGATCTCGAGTTGCGGCTCCAACGTGCGCCGGGAGTTCAAACCGAACATTACCGCCACGGTGCTGGAGCGATTTCGCGCTGCCGGTGCGGTGACCATTGGCCGGCTAAACATGACCGAGTTTGCCTTGGGGCCGACGGGCCACAATGCCATCTGGGGGGACTGTCGCAATCCGTGGAATACGGCGCACGTGCCCTGTGGTTCTTCGAGCGGGTCCGGCGCAGCAGTGGCCGCGCGTATTGTGTACGCCAGTCTCGGCTCAGATACGGGCGGCTCGACGCGTTTGCCAGCGTCGGCCAGCGGTGGCACGGGCATCAAACCCACGCACTCGCGGGTCTCGCGCCACGGCGTGATGGGGCTGTCGTTCTCGGTCGACACACCGGGGCCCATCGCGCGTAGTGCCGCCGATCTGGCGCGCGTCCTGCGGGTGATCGCGGGCCACGACCCGCTCGACCCGACCAGCTCCCGGCTGCCGGTGCCGGACTATGAAGGGGGACTCACGCGCAGCATCGCAGGGTTACGTATCGGTGTGCCACGCAACTATTTCTTTGCTGACGTCGACCCTGTCATTGGTGCGTCAATCGAGGCCGCGCTCGGGATATTGGAGTCGTTAGGAGCAAAGCGAGTCGCCGTGAGTGTTTCGCTGGCCGAGCGCATGTCGGAACTGAGTCGTGCGCTGGTGTATTCCGAAGCCACGGCGCTGCACGGCCATTATCTTCGCACTCAGGCGCAGGATTATTCGCCGCAGGTGCGGGTGCGCGCGTCGACCGGGCTAGCGATCCCAGCCTCGACCTATGTCGAGGCCTTGCAACTGCGCAGTGTCATGCTGCGCCGGTTTGTCGGTGAGGTGTTTGGCGAGTGCGATGTTCTGGCTACGCCCACGCTTGCGATCCCGGTGCCGACACTTGCTGAAACCGGCGTGGGCGCGGGGGAGTCGATGTGGCCGATCATCGCTCGCTTGGTCCAATGCACGGCGCCATTCAATTATCTCGGCGTGCCGGCGCTGAGTATGCCGGTCGGGTTCGACGCCAGGGGTCTCCCGATCGGCATGCAGCTGGTCGGACGGCCGTTCGCGGAAGGGCGGTTGTTGCGGGTGGCGGCGCACTATCAGACCGCGAGTGACTGGCATCTGCGTTCACCAGTCGCACGCTGATTGCGGTCTGCGGCCGTGTTAGCACTGAGCCAGCTCGCCGAGATCCTGCCGCAGGTCGCGCAGATCGCCGAGAAGGCCGGCGCGGCCATTCTGGAAGTCTACGAAACCGCGGACGTGGGCCAGTCACTGAAGGCCGATGCCAGCCCCGTGACGCATGCGGACCTGGCGGCCGACCGCCTGATTGTGGCGGCGCTGGCGGAGCTCATGCCGGGCATGCCGATCATTTCAGAAGAGTCGCCGCAGTCGACCTGGGCAGTCCGACGGGGCTGGACGGAGCACTGGTTAGTAGACCCGCTCGATGGGACGAAAGAGTTTCTCGCCCGCAATGGCGAATTCACGGTCAACATTGCCTTGGTGCAACAGCACGTCGCGGGGCTTGGTGTCGTGCATTTGCCGGTTGCCGGAACGACTTATCGGGGGCTGGTTGGATCGGGTGCGTGGCGCAGCAAGTCGGGCGACGCGCAGCAACGCATACAAGCGGAGTCGACTTGTTGCGCGCGGCCGCGAGTGCTGGCGAGCCGCTCGCATCGTAATGCAGCGCTCGAAGCGCTGCTTGCCACCCTGCGCAAGGACCTGGGCGACTATGAGCTGCTGACAGCAGGCAGCTCACTGAAGTTCTGCCGGCTGGCTGAGGGTGAAGCTGATCTGTATCCGCGCCTCGGGCCGACGTCAGAGTGGGACACCGCTGCAGGTCAAGCGGTTCTCGAGGCCGCAGGGGGGTATGTCGTGACATTGGCAGGCGAGCCGCTGCGCTACAATTCACACGATAGTTTGCTCAACCCCCATTTTCTGGCCTACGCCGATGCATCGCGCGGCTGGCTCTCGCTGGTGAATAACGATGACGGATGACAATTTGCTGGCAACGACTCGCCCTGGATTGGAAGTCGACGCGGCGCGGCTTGAGCAGTGGATGAGTGCGAACATAGCCGGCTTTCGCGGGCCGCTCAGCGTCAAGCAATTCCGGGGTGGTCAATCGAATCCTACCTACTTACTCGAGACGCCGCATCAGCACTACGTTCTGCGACGCAAGCCGCCGGGTGAGTTGCTGGCCTCCGCGCACGCCGTCGATCGCGAGTACCGCGTACTCGCGGCATTGAGTGAGTTTCCTGTGCCGGTGCCGCGTGTATTTGCGCTCTGTGAGGACGCGGCTGTCATCGGTACCGCTTTCTATGTGATGCAACATGTGGCGGGGCGTATCGTCTGGGATTCAGCACTGCCAGAAGTCCCCCCTGACGCGCGTCGCATGCATTTCGAAGCGATGAATGCCGCGCTCGCGAGCCTGCACAATGTCGACTACCGTGCGGCTGGGCTGGCGGACTTTGGACGCGCCGAAGGCTACATAGCCCGGCAAGTCAGTCGTTGGTCCAAGCAGTATATGGCTGACAGCGACGCCGGGCGGATCGGTGCGATGGACCGGTTGGTGGAATGGCTACCAGCTCATCTGCCGGAATCATCTGCTGTCGCCGTCGTGCACGGTGACTATCGAATTGACAATCTGGTGTTTCACCCGACTGAGCCACGTGTGCTCGCGATTCTGGACTGGGAGCTGGCGACGATCGGTGACCCGATCGCCGACTTCGCCTACCACCTGATGATCTATCGCTTGCCGACGCTGGCGATACCGGGGCTGGTTGGCGTCGATCTCGAAGCGCAGGGCATCCCAAGCGAAAGTGATTACGTAGCGCTGTACTGCCAGCGCACCGGTCGTGAGTCGTTGCCAGATCTCGATGTGTATCTGGCGTATTCTATGTTTCGTTTGGCGGCGATCTTTCACGGCATTCGCGGCCGCGTACTGCGCGGTACGGCCGTTAGTCCTCGCGCCCGAGAATACGCGCAACATGTTGAAGCGCTGGCTGAATGCGCGTGGCAGCAAGCGGAGCGCGTTGGCTGAGTATTTGCTGCGGCGCTGCGGGTGTATCGATCGCGGCGCATGTGATCGGGCGCGCTACGCGTGCCCTTGTCAGAGCGCGGGGCGCATCTTTCCCCCGGCGAAGCGGTTAGGCTGATCGAGGCACAGGAGCGCCCCGCGCTCTGACGGCGGCGCCCTCAACACATTCACCACGATCGATACACCCGCAGCACGGCAGTAGATGGTCCGGCCACGCTGGTGGGTATTACCTACTGATTGTGGTTGACGCCGCTGCTACGCTGTTCGGATGGCCGCTGCAACTGACGACCGAGGCACGCTAGAGATTGCCGATCCGCATCTGCGTTCGACGCAGGAAGTGATGGATTCGCTTGCTACGTCGAGATCGGGCTTGATGGCCGGCGAAGTTGAGCGTCGTCAAGCATCGTATGGTCCTAATGCGCTGCGCGAGACGGCAGCGCGTCGTCCGCTCGAGATCCTGTTGGCGCAGTTCGCGGACTTCATGATCCTGGTGTTGCTTGCTGCCGCGGTGATATCGGGGCTGATCGGTGATCTCACTGATACCCTGATCATCATCGCGATCGTTGTGCTGAATGCGGTGATTGGCTTCACGCAGGAGCTGCGTGCAGAGCGGGCACTCGAGGCGTTGAAAGCGATGGCCGCACCGGCTGCGAACGTGATCCGCGCCGGTAGTCGTACCACGGTCCCTGCGGTGGAGCTGGTGCCGGGTGACGTGGTTGTGCTGGAGGCCGGCGGCATTGTCCCGGCCGACTTGCGGCTTGTCGAAGTGGCGAGTTTGCGGATCAATGAGTCTGCGCTAACAGGCGAATCGGTTCCCGTTGATAAGGTAGCGGCAACGCTTGAAGCACCCGAAGCCGTTGTTGCAGACCGAATCAACATGGCGCACAAGGGGACCACCGTCACCCATGGCCGTGGGCTTGGCGTCATTGTCGCAACAGGGATGCGGACCCAGCTGGGGCGGATTGCGACTTTGCTACACGAGGCCAGCGACACAGATACGCCGTTGCAACGACGTTTGGCAGTTTTTGGCCGGCGACTCGCGCTGGTTGTGCTGGCGATTTGTGTCGTCGTCTTTGTTACGGGTCTGATCCGCGGTGAGCCGGCCTTGGGCATGTTGCTGACCGCGCTAAGCCTCGCCGTCGCGGCGATTCCCGAATCTCTGCCTGCGGTTGTCAGCATTGCGCTTGCGCTGGGCGCGCGCAAGCTTATGGCGGGGAGGGCCCTGATACGCAAGTTGCCCGCGGTCGAAGCACTGGGCTCGGTTACTTACATCTGCTCGGACAAGACCGGCACCCTGACAGCCAACGAGATGCGGGTCGATAGCTATTACTGTGACGGTACTGCCGCCGAGACGCCGGGTACCGGCGCGGCGTGGCGTATGCTGCTAACAGCCATGGCGGTGAGTCACGACGCCGCGTTCGATGCCGCAGGCGTACCAGTCGGTGACCCGACCGAGATCGCGTTGCTGCGGGCTGCTGTCGCGTCGGAGATGGACGTCGCGGCGCTGGCTGTCTCGCTACCGCGCGTCGCTGAGCTACCGTTTGATTCGCAACGCAAGTGCATGACGACCGTGCACCAGACGGCGGCTGGCGACTTCCTGTCGATCACCAAGGGTGCGGCCGACGTGATCGTGCCTCGATCAGTGACCGAGCACCGCGGTGCTGGTCTCCATGCGCTCGATCCGGAGGCAGTGCTGTGCGAGGCGGAACGTATGGCGGCCGAGGGTCTGCGCGTGCTCGCATTCGGCATTCGCCGTTTGTCCCACCAACCTGATTGCGATGCGTTGAACGAGCTCGAAGGCGAGCTTGAGTTCATCGGGCTGGTCGCGATGATTGATCCGCCGCGGCCCGAGGCCTTGGCGGCTATCCAAGAGTGCACCGCGGCCGGCATGGTTCCCGTGATGATCACCGGTGACCACCCGCTCACCGCGAGGGCTGTCGCTGCGAGGCTCGGCATGCGCGTCGACGATGACGCCGTCATGACAGGCGCGCAGCTGGCGAGGCTGGATGACGTGAAGTTTGCTCAGCGTGTTGACCAGGTTCGTGTTTATGCGCGGGTGGCGCCAGAGCAGAAAATTCGGATCGTCAGTTGTCTGCAAGCGCGCGGCGAAGTGGTGGCCATGACCGGCGATGGTGTGAACGATGCGCCGGCATTGCGGCGTGCCGATATCGGCATTGCGATGGGTGTGGCCGGCACCGATGTCGCGCGCGAGGCGGCGAGTATGGTGTTGCTGGATGACAATTTCGCAACGGTCGTGCGTGCGGTGCGGGAAGGCCGGCGCGTATACGATAACATTCGTCGCTTCATTCGTTATGTGCTGACGACTAACTCCGGCGAGATCTGGACCATATTCCTTGCGCCATTTATGGGGTTGCCGATTCCGCTGCTGCCGATTCACATTCTGTGGATCAATCTCGTCACAGACGGTTTGCCGGGGCTCGCGCTCGCAGTAGAGCCAGCCGAGCAGGACGTGATGCGTCGACCGCCACGACCGCCGAACGAAAGTCTGTTCGCGCGTGGACTTGGGTTACATGCGTTTCTGGTCGGCTTGCTGATGGCCGGACTTGCGCTGGGGGCCGAAGCCTGGTTTGTGAGCGCCGATCCGGCGGCCTGGCAGACGATCGTATTTACGACCTTGTGTTTTACCCAGCTCGGTCATGTGCTGGCAATTCGCTCGGAAACGCGTTCGATCTTCTTACAACGGTTCACCTCCAATCCGTATCTGTTAGCTGCCGTCGTCCTGACCGTGCTGCTGCAGCTTGCGATCGTGTATCTGCCGGTCGCGAATGACTGGTTCAAGACGGTGCCGCTCAGCGCCTGGGAACTCGTTTACTGCTTTGCGGCCGCGCTCGTAGTCGTCGCCGCCGTGGAGGCGGAGAAGGCGTTACGTAACTATCGAAGTAAACACCGCGCGAGCGGCGCGCCGTGAAGGACTTGGCACTCGCCGCCTTGACGGGCAACGGCGTCGCCTTGCCGGTTGTCGTGTTTCTGTTGGTAGGTGGTGCCGTGTTCGCGATTGCGACGCGCTTGTCCCGCCACGCTGACGCAATCGCTGATGCGACGGGGCTCGGACGCGTGTGGATCGGCACGCTCTTGTTGGCTGGTGCAACCTCGTTGCCGGAGCTGACCACCGATGTGAGTGCCGCAGCGATGGGGGCGATCGATATTGGGGTTGGCGATCTAATGGGTTCGACGCTCGCCAACATGTTGATTCTCGCACTGCTCGACTTGGTGTTTGCGCGCCGCCAGATTTTGCAGCGTGCGGCAGTGGACCATGCGCTTGCGGCGACACTGGCGATCGTACTGACCAGTATTGCGGCTATCGCGATTGCCGCTGATGGGCTGGGTCGGATCGGTCCGGTCGGACTGGAGACCATCCTGATCGTGGCTGTCTACTTTTTCGGGATGCGGGCTGTCTACAGTGCTGCTCAAGTAGCCCGACCAGCACCAACCGAACAATTGGAGTTCGGAGAATCGAGCAAGACCCTACTGCGAGGCGGCGTGCGCGGGATGGCGTTGGCGGCACTGGGTTTGTTGCTGACTGCACCGATGCTGGTCGTTGCGGCCGAGGCGATTGCGATAGAGGCTGGTCTCAGCCAGAGCTTTATCGGCACCACGTTGGTTGGCGTGACGACGTCGTTTCCGGAGATCGCCGCTTCCATTGCCGCAGTGCGTATGGGCGCGCCGGACCTAGCGGTCGGCAATATCTTCGGCAGCAACGCTTTCAATATGTGCGTTCTATTTGCCATGGACGTGGTGTACACCGACGGACCGGTGTTGGCTGTCGCATCCCAGTCGCATGTGGCCAGCGCGCAGATAGCAGTGCTGGCCATGGCGCTTGGCATGATGGCAATTCTGGCGCGTTCGCAGCGGCGTGTTGCACTCGTGCGGGTGGAGAGCGTGCTAATTGTGGTATCGGTCGCAGGGGCGGTGTGGTTGTTGGCGTAGCGGGTGAGTGTCGCGTACGCGCTTCCCGATTACGTATGTACCAACGGAGCACCCCAGGGGCTGCGTATACGCAACTGCACGGGGTCGCGCCGTCAATCACGTGGAGTCAAACTCGGGCAGTGGCTTCGCCAGTAGCGGATCGCCGCGCGAGACAGCGGCAGTAGTGCGTAGACAGGCCGCGTCTCCCGCATGCATGTAGAGGGCGCCGCAGCCAGAGCGCGGGGCGCTCCTGTTCATCCATCAGCTTAACTGCTTCGCCGGGTGGAAGATGCGCCCCGCGCTCTGGCAAGGGCACGCGCAGCGCGCCCGACCCATGCGTGCGGGAGACGCGGCCTGTCTACGCCGTACTCTCCATCTCCCGCTGCGCTACCGACTTACCGAACTAGGCGGATCGAGTTTGACACGCAACTCACCCGACCGTACGTGGAGATCTCGCTGCGGGAACGGAATCTCGATATTGGCGGCGCGCAGCTCATCGTCGATGGCCCACAGTATTCGCGCTTCGGTACGTCCAGGGGACGTCACCAGTTTGCGCGAGACCCATACGACGAGTTCAAAATTCAACGCGCTATCGCCGAAGCCCACCAGCCAGACATCCGGCGCTCGGCGTGGGTCGTCAACAATAATGCCCTCGATCTTTTTTGCGGCGGCGATCCCGGCGGCCTTCACTTGCTCTTTGTCGGTGCCATACGCAACGCCGAACGACACACGGATACGACGATTGAAATCGTCGAAGGTCCAGTTCGTGACGCGGCCGTTCACAAATTCGGAATTCGGCACCAGGATGTCGACCAGGTCGTTAGTGGAGACACGCGTATAACGCATCGCGATCTCCACGACCTTGCCGCGCACGCCGGATTGCAAGTCAACAAAGTCGCCGATCTTCAGACTGCGTTCGGTCAACAAGATGATGCCTGAGACAAAGTTACTGACGATGTTCTGCAGGCCGAATCCGACACCGACACCAATGGCGCCGCCGACGAGCGCCAGCTTGGATACATCGAGGCCCATCATGTCGAGGCCGATCATGGCACCCAGCACAAGTACAACGTACTTACTTATCCGGCCGAAAGCATAGGCGGCCGGAGCGGTCGACTGCATCAGCTGCGGCTGAAGCGCGGCCCGGAGCGTACCGATATTCTGGTGCGGCCGCCGCCGGCCCGGCCGGAGCGCGTGCTTGCATTTCGCGGCCTGCTCGTCGTCTGTTTGCTGTTGCTCGTCATGGCGGTCATGTGGTTGGATCGTGGCGGATTGCGCGATCAGATTGACGGCGAGATCTCGCCATCTGACGTCGTTTACTTCACCATGGTCACAGTCACGACCGTGGGGTATGGGGATATCCTGCCGGTTTCGGCGCGTGCTCGGCTCATCGATGCGTTGCTGGTGACGCCGATCCGGCTATTGGTCTGGTTTATTTTTCTCGGTACGGCATACGAATTTCTGATTCAGCGTTCGATAGAGGACTTGCGTATGCTGCGATTGCAGCAAAGATTGAGCAATCACGTGGTCATTTGCGGTTACGGGGGAGCGGGCCACCATGCTGCGGCTGAGCTAGTGCGCATGGGGCGACCGGCCAACGAGATCGTCGTGATCGACACTGATCGTGCTGCGTCCGAGCGCGCATCCTCGGCCGGCTTCACAGCACTGCATGGCACAGCAACACGAGAGGAGATTCTCGAGCTTGCTGGTGCTGCAAAAGCCGCTGCGATAGTTGTTAGCGTCGATTCCGATGAGACAACAGCGCTTATCGTCCTGACGGCGCGCGAAATGAGCAAGGCGCGTATCCTGGTAAAAGTCATCGAGCCGGAGAACATCAAGCTGATGCGGCGTAGTGGCGCAGATCAGATTATTTCGCTCGGTGCGCTCGGTGGCAGTTTGTTGGCGGACGGCGTGCAGAGCGATCTGGCGGCCGAATTCATCACGGATCTGGTTAGTCGCGAAGGACGCGTGTACCTGACGCAACGTAAGCCGACGCAGACCGAGGTTGGGCGGTCGCCGCTGTCGATCGACGGCGTAGTCATGGTGCGGCGCGGGGGTGCGGGCCCACTGTGCGGGCAGTCTTTGGCGGACGTGGTGCTGGAGCCGCTGGATGAGATGCTGTGTATTCGGTACACGAGTGATAGTGCGGCGGCCAGCTAGTGCCTGATATCCCCTCGCTGCATGCCATCGCGGCACTGTTAGTCACGGTTGTGACTTTCGTGCTCTTTGCGAGTGGCCGTATGCGGATCGAGTTGATCTGTCTGCTCGTCATCGCGGTGTTAGCGGTTGGCATCTTTGTGTTTCCGTTGCCTGCCGAGGGCGCCCAAAGCGGCCTCGAGATCGCCTTCGGTGGTTTCGGCCATGAAGCGCTGATCGCCATCGCCAGCCTCATGATTTTGGGTCGAGGCCTCGTCGTTACGGGTGCGCTGGAGCCGGCGGCGCGCGTGCTTGCGCGCGTGTGGCGTTTCAGCCAGGTGCTTGGCATGTTATTCACGCTGGCCGTCTGTATGGTGATCAGCGGCTTCATCAACGACACGCCAGTGCTCGTGTTGACCATGCCGATCATCCTCGATCTGGCGCGTCGTGTTGGCCTCTCGGCGTCGAAGACATTGATGCCGGTCAACGCTGCGATTCTGATCGGCGGTATGGCGACGACGATCGGCACCTCGACCAACGTGTTAGTGTTGTCGATCGCGACCGACATGGGCCTGCCGCGGCTGGGCATGTTCGAGTTCACGGAAATCGTCGCCGTCGCTGCGCTAGTCGCATTTCCCTATCTGTGGCTAGTGATGCCGAGATTGCTGCCCGACATCAAGAGCGGCGGTGGCCAGTCACCGCGTGCGTTTCGTGCTGGTCTGCATTTGTCGGCACGATCACCGCTTGTTGGCAAGACGCGTGCGGCGATCGACAAGGCGGTACCCAGCGGTGTTCGCATCATCAGCGTGATGCGTGGCGGAGCGCCGGTGGGCGAGGCGGAGCTGGCTGATGGGGATTTGATTCTGATCGAGGGTCCGGTGGAACAGATCCGCGATATGAGCTCGACGTTGCGCGCGCCACTCGCGCCCGAGCACCTCTTGGCGGGCGCGGGCGTCGCTCCCGATGCGACCGAATCGGATCTGCATATCGCTGAACTTGCTATTGGCGGTGACTCGACGCTGATCGGCAAGTCGGTGCGGGAGGCGCGAATCGCTGACCGGTTTGGCGTGCTGATCGTTGGCACCTACCGCGCCTCCGAATCGCATTTTTTTGGCTACCCATCGCGACCTACCGAGGACCGTCTGGAGATCGGCGATGTGTTGCTTGCCCAGGGCACAGAAGACCGATTGCGCGATCTGCAGCAGGCTGAGGGCGTTATGCAGCTCATGGGTAGTCGCGAGCTGCCGCGGACGGCAAAGGCGCCGATTGCGCTGCTGATCGTTGCGGCAGTGGTTAGCTTGGCAGCATTCAAGGTCGTACCGATTGCAATCGCGGCGCTGGCAGGCACGATCGCCATGCTAGCCGCTGGTTGCGTCAAATACGAAAACCTCGGACGCGCGCTCAGCGTCGAAGTCATCGTGCTGATTGCTGCTAGCATCGCGCTAGGTAGGGCGCTGGTCGAAACGGGTGCGGCTGAATGGCTGGCATCGCTGCTGGCGATTGGGCTCGCTGCCGCGCCGGCGGCGGTGGTGCTCGGCTCGTTGATGGTGTTTGCGGCGGTCCTCACCAATTTCGTCTCCAATGCCGCGGCTGCGGCGATTGGCACACCCCTGGCAGTGAGTCTCGCTGCACAACTGGGGCTGCAAGCGGAGCCACTCGTGATTGCTGTGCTGTTTGGTTGCAATCTTTGCTACGTTACGCCGATGGCCTATCAGACGAATCTGTTGATCATGGGTGCAGCGGGCTATTCGTTCCGCGATTTCGTGCGCGCGGGACTGCCACTTGCGATCATCATGATCGTGACTTTGGCCTATCTGTTGGTGCGCAAGTACTCGCTGTAGCAGCGCCATGCAGGAGTTGCTCGCAAAAATCAATATCGGTAGCGATGTGGCGTACATCCTGCTGCTGATGTCGCTATTCGTGGTGCCGCGCGTGTTGCAACGCTGGCGGATCCCCAGCGCCGTCACGGCATTCTTGTTAGGGACTGGCGCGGGACTCGGCCTAGGGATCTTTCAGGGAGATCCGACAGTTGGGTTGCTCTCAACACTCGGGATTGTCGCGCTGTTTCTGTTTGCCGGGCTGGAGGTGGATTTCGGCGAGCTGCGGCGCGGCGCGAGTGTGTTGATCCAACATGTCGTCATTCGTCTGGCGATGGTCGCAGCAGTGACTTGGGCGGTGATCTTCGGTCTGCAATTGGAGTTGCGGCCGGCGGTGCTGGTGGCGCTGGCTCTGGTGACGCCTTCGACCGGCTTCATACTTGATTCGCTCGATGCACTGGGTAGCACTGACCAGGAGCGATTCTGGATACGCTCCAAGGCGATCGCGGTCGAGATGATTGCACTCGGTATTCTGTTTGTCGATCTGCGCTCCGAGACCTGGCAAGGACTCGCGCTATCTACCGCGGCACTCATTGCGCTAATTGCATTTCTGCCCTTCGCCTTCAGCGTGTTTGCCAAGCGCATCATGCCGCACGCACCGAAGTCCGACTTCCCCTTCCTGGTCATTCTCGCCGTGGCGGCGGCGTTCGTTACCAAGAATCTTGGGGTGTACTACCTGGTGGGTGCCTTCGTCGTTGGCATCGTGGCGCATCGTTTCCGCTATCACATCCCCTCGATTCGTGATCACAGCATGCTGACTGCGGTGGGCGCGTTGTCGTCGTTGTTCGTGCCGTTCTATTTTTTCCATGCAGGACTTGAGCTCAAACGGGATGATTTTTCGCTCGATGCCTTGCTGCTGGCGCTGATTTTCCTCATTGCAGTGCTGCCTTTCGATTATTGGTGGTCGGCTTGCATCGACGCATCGTGCTCAAGGAGCCGCTGCGCACGGGTTTACGTGTCTCGGTACCCATGTTGCCGACCTTGGTATTCACGCTGGTGCTGGCGTCTATCCTGCGTGAGGAGTTCGAGATTGATGCAGCGATTTTTGGCGCATTGGTCATCTACGCACTGATCAATACGATGCTGCCGTCCTTCATTCTGCGCAGTGCGCCGCCGGCGTTCGACGACATCCATGTGACGCCTGTACACGGGCCGCCAGCTCCCGCCGTGTCGGCACCGGCTGACAAGCCGGGCCATCGCTGAGTTTGGTGCTAAAATACGCTATCAACCGAATTGATACACAAGAACTCCTGAGGAACCTCCATGTCACAGACCCAGACGTCCGCCAATGTTTTCGAGTTGCCCGCCTTGCCGTGGGCCCCTGATGCACTCGCGCCGGTTATCTCGCCGCGCACGCTTGAGTTCCATCATGGTCAGCATCACAAGGCTTACGTCGACGCTGCTAACAAGCTGATGGAAGGCCGCAAGGACCTTGCCGGTAAAGGGGTTCTGGAGATCGTGCGTGCGATCGCGGGCACCGATGCAGACAAGGCTTTTTTCAATGCCGCCTCACAGGTCTGGAACCACACCTTCCAGTGGCACAGCTTGACAGGCGCCAAGCAGCGGCCGTCTGGTGCACTGGCGGACATGGTCAATCAGGGCTTCGGCGACTACGAGAAGTTTGCCGCCGAGTTTGCGGGTGCCGGTATCAAGCAATTCGGCAGTGGCTGGGTGTGGCTGACCACAGACGGCAAGAAACTGACCATCAAGACGACCGCCAATGCCGATAGTCCGGCGGCGCACCATGAGCGTTGCCTGTTGACGATAGATGTCTGGGAGCATGCCTACTATCTCGACCATCAGAACCGTCGCAAGGCTTATCTCGATGCCGTCATCGATCAGCGCTTGAACTGGGAATTTGCAGCGGCGAACCTGACTGCCAAGCAGTAAGTTCGCGGTCATCAGGGGAGCCGGCCATGCAAAGAGTCAGGTTCTATACGGGGCTGATCATCGGCACCGTCCTGACGTTGTTTGCGCTGCAAAATCTGCAAACCACGCAGGTGCGGATCCTCTGGTGGTTTGTGGATCTGCCGCTGGTAGCCGTTATTTTCGGCAGTGCGTCGGTTGGCGCATTGTGGGCGTCGTTGTGGATCGCGCTGGTGCGTTGGCGCAACAAGCGGCGCGGAGTCGCCGAGTCCCCGCCGGTTGACGACGATATTTTGTTGCCGCCACCCGATTGAACGCACTCGAAACAATGATCGGCGAACGGTGGTTCGTGCAGCTTGCAACTGCCGTCATCGTCATTGCGGTGATCGTGGCGATTGCGCGGCTCCTGCAGCGTGGCGTGTCACGTCGTCTCGAAAGTGGTGCGACCGCGTATCGAGTCCGCAAGTTCATCAGCTTCACAGCTTTTCTTGCGGCGATACTCGTCTTGCTGAGCGCCTACAGCGATCGGCTCGCAGGGCTCACCGTCGCGCTGGGTGTTGCGGGGGCGGGTATCGCGTTTGCGCTGCAGGAAGTGATCGCCAGCGTGGCGGGTTGGGTTGCGGTGGCGTTTGGTCGTTTCTATTCCACGGGCGACCGCGTCCAGCTGGGAGGAATCAAAGGCGACGTGATCGACATCGGCGTATTGCGAACCACGCTGATGGAGGTGGGGCAGTGGGTCGATGGTGACCTGTACAACGGCCGTATCGTGCGAGTCGCCAACAGTTTTGTCTTCAAAGAGCCGGTCTTCAATTACTCGGCTGACTATCCTTTTCTGTGGGATGAAATCAAAGTGCCGATTCGCTATGGATCGGATTGGCAATACGCGACGTCCGTGCTCGAGCAGGTGCTGGAAGATGTTTGCGGCGATTTTGCCCGGCGTAGCGAAGCCGCCTGGTCGCACGCGCGTGAGCGCTATGCGCTCGAGGACGCGCGGATCAAGCCACTCGTCACGATGGTTGCTAACGACAACTGGATTGAGCTGACGGCCCGGTACGTGGTGGACTATCGGCAGCGACGTGTTACCAAGGACAAACTGTTTCGGCAGTTTCTGACCGCGGTCGACGCTTCCAAAGACAGAATTCGCATGGCGTCCGCAACGTTTGAGGTGGTGAACTTACCGCGACTGAACCTCAAGATGGGTGATGTCACTGGTTCGGCCGAGTCCCATTATGTGCCCTGAAATCTGCTCAGCGGCTCCGCAACAGAACGTAGCAGACTAACTGCATGTAGTACACTCTCCCTGGATGCGGATTCACGCTGCATGACGACAAATGCTGGGAACGGAAAGCTCGGTGTATCGGGCACTCTGGTTAGTTCACCGCTGGCGAGCTGCATGCGAACGAGTCGCGCAGGCATATAACCAGCACAGTGCTGATCGACCAATAGACGGGCGCTCAGTGGGCCCATTTCGATACTCAAGCCTGGACTGTGAATGTCCTCAAATGCGTCGCTGTGAGCCGCTCGGTAGGCGTCACCCCAGTCAATAAATATATAGCGTGTGCGGAAGTCACTGGCCGGATCTGCCGTGACCAAAATGAGTTCGTCACTGAACAGTTCCTCGACGAGCAGGCCTGCGCGTAGCTCGGCCGCATGGATCACGATAAGGTCGTGCACACCTTCGAGCAGCTCGCCCATCAGCCGCCCCGGCATACCCGCGCTCAAGCGAAATGCGGTGGTCGTCAATGCGGCTCGGCAGCGGGGTAGCCAGTCAAGCAGGAAACCATCCCAGAGGCTGTATTGGCCCCCGATCGAGAGTCGGTCATCGAATCGGTCCGGCACTGCGATCTGATGACGTGCTTCCTCCCACAGCCGCAGTAGCGAGCGCGCGTAGCGGTAGAACTGCTGGCCCGCAGTGGTCAAATCGCAAGCAGAGTTGTTGCGCACGAATAGCGTCTTGCCGAGTAGCGACTCCAGGCTGCGGATACGTACGCTGACGGTCGATTGCGTGACGTGGAGTCGGTGGCTAGCCGCAGCGAAGTTGCCAGCTTCGACTATCGCAAGAAACGTACGTGCAAGAACTAAGTCCATTGTGATTGCATAAAACCGAATTGATAGCCTCTTTAAATTCACTTTACCACATTACTTTTAGATGAGATTATGTCTCTTAGCCGAATTGTTTTTTTTGTTTGGAACAGGGGATACACGGGTTTATGAATCGACTAATTGGATTTTTGATGGGCGCGGCTATTTTGACCGCATCTTTTACTGCTACAGCGCAGCAGCTGGAGCGGGACGTGGGCGTGGTCAGCGCAGAGGTTGCCGGCCAGCTGGAGGGCTTCAGCTTCCGCGAGGGGCCGGAGTCGAAAGTCGAATTCCGTGGTACTGCGATCGCGCTTGCAGCCGAGGGAACGGGCGAGGTTGAGTTTCAGGACGGGAAGGCGCGTGTCGCCGTCATCGTACGCAAACTGCCAAACCCATGGGACCTTGGCCCCTATACGACTTACGTGCTGTGGGCAGTGACGGTTGACGGTCGCGCCAACAACCTGGGCTCGCTGGAGCTGCGGGACGGGCGCGGTCGCCTAGACGCGTCGACGCCGTTGTCGTCATTTGCCTTGATTGTGACCGCAGAGCCGTACTTCGCGGTGACGGCGCCGAGTCAGGCGGTGGTGTTGCGCAATCTCGGTAAACGGATCTATGGCGACCGAGTCGCCATAGTCGGATTGACCACGCGCATGGACTACGCGGGACTCGCGAAGCGGCCGGTCAATCCGAAGTCCCGTGAACCGCTCGATCTGCTGCAGGCGCGCTACGCGGTCGACGTCGCGCGGGCAGCAAATGCACAGGAATTCGCAGCGGACGAATTCACTCGCGCGACAGAACTGCTCGCAGCTGCCGAGACGGCGCAGTCGAGCCGCAAGTATCGTGACCGCAAGACAGCCCCGCTACTAGCTCGCGATGCCGTACAGATATCAGAGGATGCGCGTAGCCGCGCAGTGATGAATTCAACGACGGCAAAGGCTGAAGCGAGTCGTGCGGCCGCCGCTACGGCTGCCCGCGAGGCTGCCGAAGCCGAAGCGCAGCGCCAAGCGGCGATCGCACTCGAGGAGAGCCGCCGGCGAACTGACACGGCTGCATCGACTGCGGCTGCGCAAGCAGCAGCCGAATCGGCACGCATGGCCCGTGCGGACCTGGTGGCGCGTCTGAATCGTGTGCTACCAACCCGAGAGACGGATCGCGGCGTGGTGGCGCAGATCGCGGATGTGCAGTTCGCAACCGGTGCGGCCACGCTGAATACCAGCGCCCGCGAGGCGCTGGCGCGGTTTGCCGGCATCGTTGGCATCTACCCCTCGATGCGCTTTCAGGTCGAGGGCCATACCGATACGACCGGCAGCTACGCCAAGAACATGCAGCTATCGCTGCAGCGTGCGATCAGCGTGCGCGATTATTTGATTGGTCAGGGTGTCGCCGCGTCGACGATCGATGTCGCGGGACTGGGTCAGGATCGCCCGGTGGCTGATAACGTAACGGTCGCGGGTCGTGCGGCCAACCGCCGGGTCGAGATTGTCATTACCGGTGGTCCGATCGTCGCCCAGTAGTCATCCCACTAGCTAGTTAGGAAAACTATCGTGTCGATCGCCACAGCTCACAAAGCACCAGATGACGACGGCCACGTGCATTAGCAAGTCTTGACGTTGCCCCGACTACCTTGGGTAGTCGGGGCGTTGGCACCGGTGATCTCCTCACCGATAGTCCAGTTTCACGACTATGGCTGCCAGCGCGCTGTCCAGGCGACGTGGCGCAAGGCACGTTGAGAGGGCCTTAAATGCGCTGGGCGCTGCGGCCATGTCGGATGTCACTGCTGGCGTTTGGTGCGATGGTCCTAGCCGGCTGTTATCAGTCAAAGTCGATTCCGCCACTGCCGATGAGCATTGTGCGCGAGGTATTGGTTTTCCCGGCGGAGCTTACGCTAACTGCAGGCACCTCCAAGCAATTGTCGGCTCAGCTCAATGATTCCAGTGGTGAGCCTGTCGGCGGGGCGCTTGTCAGCTACCGCACCGATCATCCTCAGTTGCTTGAAGTTAGTAGCCGTGGTCGTGTGCGGTCGCGTGTACCAGCCGGCAGTGGTGTCGTCATGGTCGGCAGCGGCGTTGCCGAGGCACGCGTGGCGATCACGGTGTTCGCAGCGAGGCCCGCGCGACTTCGCCGACTTGGCGGGCCAGGCGCAACGGCTGCGCAACCACCGCTGCTCACTAGCACGCTGGCGGTACAAGTTGCGGATAGCTACGGCAATCCCGTTTCGAAAGTCGATGTCGACGTACAAGTGCTGGAAGCCCCTAAAGTCCGCACTAGCTACCGAATCGTGCCGGCCGCGCCGGTCCTACCAGCCAACGCCGCATCCTCTGCGCCGCCGCTGAGCTAGCTAAGCGTCACGCTCTGGACGCATGATTCGCGACAATATGGAGAAGCCTGGAGCGCGATAGTCCTTCGGTAGGTAGTCATTTGGGACCGCCATGCTACTACCGTCGCGCACCGCGCTATAGTGAGGCGACATGATCTCAACACCGGCAGCATTGAAGCTGTTCTGAATCTCAGTGTGCAAGTCGGAGTAGAGACGTGCCATCTGTTCCGGATGGCTGGTATAAGCGTTGAGTTCATACGACACGTAGAAATCATCCAGGCTGGTTTGCAGCACAAACGGCGTGGGTTCGGGTTTGATGCCGTCGACGCGCTGAGCTGCGGCGATCAACAGCTCATGGACCTTTTGCCACGGAACGTCATAGCCGATGGTTACCGTGGAGTGCAGGACCAGCCCATGGGTTGCAGCGCTAGAACTGAAGTTGATGATGTGATTGGCTAGTACCAGTGAATTCGGAATCGTGATATCCACGTTCTTGATCGTTCTGAGCCTGACAACAAACAAGTCTTTTCCAGTCACATCGCCGATGGCATCCGCAATTTTGACGCGATCGCCTACCTTGAAGGGGCGCATGTAAGTGATGACAATTCCGGCGATGACGTTCGCAATAGCCGACGCGGCGCCCAGAGAAATCAATAGACCCACAAACACGGACACGCCGCGAAAGCCCTCAGACCCTGAGCCTGGCAGATACGGGAATACCATGACAGCGGCGATGGCGATGACAAGAAATCTCACCAGCGAATAGGTGGGCATCGCCCATTCGGGAAAAAAGCCATCCAGCGAAACGCGCTGTGTCCGTACCTGCTCGAAGATCGCCCGCAGCGCTTTCAGAAGAAAGCGAGCGACGATCACGATTACAGTGATATTGAGCAGGTTCGGCACGTAGTTGAAGAAGCCTGTGCCGACATGGACCACCGCCGCACGCGACGTTGTCACCATTCGTTCGGCAATACCACGTGTCCAGGGAAACAACGACAGCACGTACTCAAGATAGAAATATAGCAGCGCGAAACCGAGTAGCCAGGCTAGCGTAGCCGCGATAGACCGACTCGCACTGGAAACTGACGCCGGGGTCAGAATGCGCATTCGGGCGAGGCCACTTTCCCAGCTCCATGCCTGCGCAGCGCGATTGATGCGGTCCCGGGACCAGCGGTAAAGTCGTCCCAAGCCAATCAACAGGACGACCAGCACAACGGTGGCGGCCAGCGCATAGAGCAGTCCACGTACCACGTTGGCGGCGCTGCGATCGCGAAACTCTACGGCCAACGCTTCGTAGACCCGTAACTTGAAATCCGCCGCAAGCTGGCGGCGCGTGCGACCACTGCCAGCGGCGTCCTGGTCTGTTACGGCCCGTATCAGCACATCGCCGGCGAACAGCTCAGACAGACCGTCTTGTTCGACTACGCGTAGCTGCTGAAGCACCGCAGAATCGCTGGCGGAGATCGCGAGCAAGCGCCTCTCGATAGCGGACGCCCGCTCCGTCGCGTTGAGCGCGCCGATAGGCGCCGTAACCTCAAATAGCATTCGATCGCGGAACTGAACGGGCGCGCGGGTGATAATCTGCGCTCGCGCTTCGGGATTCGCGTTGTCGGCCGCAGTCGAATTAGGTGATGATTGGGCCCAAATGGTGCTCGAGGCGAGTAGCAGCGCAACCAGCAAGACCCAAGTATTACTACGATGCAACACAGACTTCCCCCATGGCTTTGCGCCGTTACCTCTGCCACGTTGGTGGTTTCGTCGTTGGGTTGTTCGCCCGCTGCAGCACCCACGACCGTTGAGCAGCCTGAACCCTACGAGGTAGTGGTTGAACCCCAACAACTGGAAATCGCTGCGGGTGGCGCTGGCACTCTTCAAGCACAAGTCAATGATACGCGAGGGCAGCCCATTGGCGGGGCCCAAGTAGTTTTTTCGCCAGAGAGTCCGGCAGCGACACCCGATATGTTGCGTGTTTCCGAGACGGGCCGGGTTACCGCAACGGGTCCTAGCGGCCGGGCGGCTATCAAGGTGACGAGCGGGCCTCGCGAGCGACTTGTACCGGTGTTGGTCAAGCCCGGGCCGCCGCAGCGACTAGAAATGCTCGAGGATAATCCTGCCGAGACGATCGCGGGCGTGGCGTTCGGGTCGCCGCTGCGAGTGCGTGTTGTCGATGCCTTTGGCAATCCGATCGAGGCGGTTACTTTGACGCTCACAGTGGCCACCGACGACGCGGGCTTTGTCAGCGTCGCATCCGATGGCAAGGGCGTCACGTCATTCGATTTGCCGGTGCTTGAACGCGCTGGTCGGGTCCAGGGCACGGTGGGCGCCGACGCAGACCCCAGTCTTTCTGTGGCATTCGAGCTGTCGGTGGCTGCGGCACCTGTTGCCGCGATCGTCCCGGTGACTGCCCCTACAGACGAGTCGCTTATTGAGGACGCTGAAAAACTTGAGCTGATGCTCGCTGTGCAAGATGCGTTTGGCAATCCGGTCGCTGCTGCCGTTGTGGATCTGAGTGCCACCGCCGGCTCCGGCAGTGTTGAACCGGAACAGGTGACTACGACGGCCGACGGGCTAGTGCAGGCAACATGGTCGATCGCAGATAGCTCATCCCGCCAGCTTGTACTTGATGCGCAAGTTGTCGATGTGCCAACAGCGCGCTATACGCTCAAACTAACTAAACCCAAGAGCAAGCCAAAGAAGCGGTAGCGTTCGGGAGCAACGCCTAGGCGGCCTTGTCCTCGCTTTTGATCGGGAATGCCGGCGCCGATCCGTCCTTGCCAATACCCGCATAAATCGTCATGTGCGGGTAGGGGATTTCGATACCGGCGGCATCGAAGTCCTCTTCAGGCGCCGCAGGAACTCGCGCCGCACGGCCCATTGATCCAGTGGCCGTACCTTCAAGCGACACTTGATGTTGACGGCCGAGCCGGCCCAATTCTCGACGCCCGCCAAATCCAGTGGCTCGAGGATTCGCTGTTTGAAGTCGCTGTCTTCGCGCAAGTGGTCGGCCGTGCGGCGCATGACCTCGAACACTTCATCGAGGTTCTCGCGGTAGGCAACGCCCACTTCCATCAGCGCATAGGAATAGCCACGGCTTTTGTTAGTGACAGTATTGATCAGGTTATTCGGAACAAAGTGAACATCCCCGCCGTAGTCGCGCAGTTGCACAAAGCGCAGCGTCACGTCTTCGACGAGGCCGGACTTGCCGGCGATCTCGACCACGTCACCGGTGGCGATCTGGTTCTCCAGCAACAGGAAAAAGCCGGTGAAGTAATCCTTGACGAGTGTCTGCGCGCCGAAGCCCACCGCCAGGCCGACGACGCCAGCGGCACCGAGTATCGGCGCAACCGATACACCAAACTCGGCCAGCATCAGCATGCCGGCCACCAACGTGACGACCACTGACAGCACATATCGAATGACGCGGCCAAGTGTTTCGGCGCGGCGCTGCTGCTCGGGATCGGTCATGCGCGACGCGAGGCGCATGCGGAAGCGTCGTATCAGGCGCGAGCCGATGAAATAGACCAGCCACGCGAGCAGCGCGATGATCACCACTCGGACCGATGAGAACGCCAGCGAGCTCCAAGCGGCAGGATCGAGCAACTCTTTCGACTGTGCAACTAAATCCATGACGGACTCCTGCGAATGTTCACAAAGCTTCTTCCCATGATCGCGACAAGCGCAACGCGCTATTGATGACACCAACCAGACTGTAAGTCTGTGGGAAGTTACCCCACAGTGCACCCGTGGTTGGATCGAGGTCCTCGGACAACAGGCCTACCGGATTGCAGTAGGCGAGTAGTCTGCCGAAATGTGCGCGTGCTTCTTCGAGTCGGCCCGCCGCCGCGATCGCATTGACATACCAGAACGCGCAGACGGTAAAGGCTGTCTCGGGGGTGCCAAAGTCGTCCGCGTGCCGATAGCGGAACAGCAGGTCGCCATCGCGCAGTTCGCGTCCGATCACGTCCAGCGTGGCCAGAAACCGCGGGTCGGTTGCTGGTAACAACCCCAGTTCGGGCAACAGCAGTACCGCAGCGTCCAGATCGTCGCCATCGAACGAGGCGACAAACGACTGCCGACTTTCGTTCCAGGCGCGGGCGAGGATGACTGCGCGCATGGTCTCGGCACGCTTGGCCCAATAGCGCGCTTTGTCGTGCAGTCCGAGGTGGGCTGCAATGCGGGCCAGGCGATCGCAGCCTGCCCAGGACATCGCTGCCGGGAAGGTATGCGCACGCGCGATACCGCGGAATTCCCATGGTCCGGCGTCGGGCTGATCGAACAGCGCAGCGGCACGCTCACCGAGTCCTTCGAGCTGCGTGAACAAAGTGGTGTCGCCGGGTCGTACGAGGCGTTCGTCGAAGAACAACTGACTCGCGGCCAAAATGACCGAGCCGTAGACATCGTTCTGCAATTGGTTCGCTGCACCGTTGCCGACGCGCACGGGCCCCATACCGAGAAAGCCCTCCAGCGTGTCCACTTTTCGCTCGTGGTCTTCCGGATCACCGCCCAGTCGATAGAGCGGCTTCAGATCGGCAACACCCGAATGCGCCACGACTTGATCGATGTAATGGAGAAAGCCCTCCATCGTCTTGGTCACGCCGAGACGGTTCAGTGCCTGCACCACGAAATAGCTGTCGCGCATCCAGCAGTACCGATAGTCCCAGTTGCGCCCACTATTGGCACTCTCGGGAATAGACGTCGTAAGCGCCGCCAGCACTGCGCCCGTGTCCTCGTAGGTGCAGAGCTTCAATGTGATCGCGGCACGGATCACTTCCGCTTGCCAATCAAACGGAATGGCCAGCGCGCGCGACCAGTCTTGCCAGTAGTCGCGGGTTTGCTGCAGCAGCCCGTGGGCGAAGACCCCGGGCGCCTCCTCAATCGTCTCGTCCGGCCCGATGATGAAGGTCAGGGAATTCTCGAGCACGCACAGGCGGTCTTCGCGCAACGCGCTCACGGAGGCGTCCGTGGTGATGCGGTAGTTAGTCTTGGCGGTGGCGAAGCGCAGGTGATGGCCACCGCCACCGGAACTCGTCGCTGGCTCACCATAGTTGACCGTCGGGCGGAGCCGCAGCCGCAGGACTGGTCGGCCTTCCAGGCGTTCGATCATTCGCACGAACATCATGGGTCGGAACATCCGGCCACGCGCCTTGAAACGCGGGCAAAAATCGGTGATCCGAATAGTGCCGCCGCGTGCGTCGCGCTGAATGGTCTCGACGATTGCAGTGTTGCGGACGTAGGACTGCTTGGTATAGCTGAGATCGACCAGGTCCGTGGCAAACACGCCTTGCTCGGCGTTACCCGCGGCCTTGGTGAGCAGAGCGGAGAACACGGGGTCGCCGTCGGGCCGTGGCAGGCACATCCAGATGAGCCGCGCCTGCGAGTCGATGATCGCAGCGACTTCGGAATTGCCGACGACCGCGAGATCCAGATTTCGCTCGCGATCCGGCGTCATGGCGCTGACCTTGGGCAGAAGCCTGACAACTTCGTACGCGCGACGCTCCGTCGGGCGGAGATGAATTTCAGCATTTAGTTTTTACTTTGCAATTATTTTGCTAATTATAACTAATTGCTGGCCCTTGTGCTAACCTAAAACAGCTATGACCGCAATCAAGACAAGGCGCAACGGCATTACCAGTGACGATTCGCGCGCTGAGCTTGAGCGCCGAGCGTTGTTATCAGCACGGCTGTTCGCTGACAGCATGCGCTCGCTCTACAGCGAGCTTGAGCGCGTGACGGACGCGCCGGTCAGCATGCACCGCGCACTGAATGCCATCACTGCGCAGCCAGGCCTGCAGGCCTCACAGCTCGCGTCACGACTTGGCGTCAGTCGGCCGGCGGCAAGCCAGCTGCTGCGAGTCTTGGTCTCACGGGGTTGGGCCGTTCGTCGGCGTAGTGACGTCGACCAGCGGGTGGTACACATACACCTCACCGCGGCGGGACAGAAGCTCGTCAAATCGACGTCGGGGCGGGCGGTCGGCGCGTTGCAGCGGGCCGTGCGCGGTCTGAGTCTTGCCGATCTGGAGAGAATCGCGCACGCGGTGCCCATGCTGATCGAGCGTTTGCCAAAACGGACAGCGCGTCGGCCTGCGGCCTAGTTTGGCGATAAAAATATAAGGACGGGGTCCATGAAAACCGGATTGCTTTCTCTTTGTGGCGTGATTGCTAGCAGTATGTTGTTTGCACCGGTTGCGTACGCGGCGAAGCCGGCCGAGGCGTCGGAGCTACGTCCGGCGGCCCCGTTCATCCGTGAAGGGAGCAACAACCAGAATCCGACTGTTGGGAAACTGCGCGGCAGACTGCTGCGAATCAAGCGGCCATTACTGATCGTCGGCGACCTGGAGCGGTCGATCAAGTTCTACGTGGATCTAGTTGGTCTCGAGTTGTATTCGGTCGAGCCCACATTCGACCGGCGGCCTGAGTCCTTGGGCTATGAGCTATTCAATATCGATGCTGGCTCGCGTAAGCGCATGGCAATGCTCAACACGTCTACTGAAGTACGTGGTATGACATTGCAGGAAGTGCGCGATATGCAATGGAGCGTGCAGCAGAAGCCGCGTACGTCCACGATTTTGTTTGAGACAGACGACTTGATCGCAACCGTGGAGCGGGTGCGCGCCGCGGGCTATCAGGTGGTTGAGCCAGTGGCGGGCGAGGTTCCCGCGAGTTTGGGCGTGCCAGCTTTGCGGTTCATCGAAGGCGGCGTGATCGATCCCGATGGCCATGTGATTTCGTTTTTTCAATATTTTGCAGATGATGACGAATGGCGGGCGATTAAGGCGAAATTGAGTCATTAGTAGGGCGCTGTTAGTCGACGCGCGTCTGCTCGACTGCTGGCTGAAGCGTATCGATAGCTGAGCGAGTCAGGCGCACGCGTATTGCCAACGAGTGCCGCGCGTCTCGATGCGGCCGACGGTAGGCGCGGGAAAGTGCGCTGGCAGGATCCAGGTGGCCGTGTCGGCGTAGCGTTCGACGAAGCGCTGGCGACAGCGCGCTGATTCGGCCGGGTCCTCGCAGAAGACGGCAGAGTGCTCGGGATAGCATATTTGCATCGGATGATGGACGACGTCCCCGCTGAGGACTGCGGGTTGCTCACCTGAGCGCAGCTGGATCACGATATTGCCGGGTGTATGGCCCGGCGCTGCCTCGACCGTGAGATCGTACTCGCGCCGTGCGAAAACGTAACGCGCGTTCGGGAACGTGGCACCCAGCGACCCTCGCTGAGGCGGGTGTTCCAACCAATGTGGTCAGCGTGCATGTGCGTGCACATCACGTAGTCAATTTGTTCCGGCGCCAGTCCAGCTGCAGCAAGGTTTTGCAGCCACGGCGTACGCAACTGGTGGAATGCAGCATGGCCGCCGCGCTCCTTGTCGTTGCCCATGCAGGTGTCGATGAGAATATTGTGCTCTGGTGTTCGCAGCAGATAGCTGTGAAAGCTCAGGATGCCGTTTTGCAGCGCTGCATCGGCGAACCGCGGGACGAGCCAGGCCTTTTCTGCCGCGAGCATCTGAGCGTCGATACCCGGCAGGAAATCAGCGAACGGCATCGCAACGCAGGCATTCTCGACTACTGTTTCAACGCTTAATTCGCCGAGCCTGTGCGGTTTCATCACGCTCAGTTTCGCACGCCGTGACACTGGGTGGCATTGGGTGCTAGAACTAGGGCTATGAATATCTGGGTATTGCAATGTGAAGCGGCATTTGTACGTGCCACGGTGATCGATGTCGAGAAGTCGGCAATTGTTCGTGACGACTGGCTGCCGATGACGGGCGACGTCGAGACAGTACTGCGTCAAGCACTGGCGGCAATCAAGACATCGAATCAGTCGATCAACGCAGTGGGCCATCGAATAGCCTACGGCGGTGACCGCTACCGAGGGCCGGTGTCGATCGATGACTCGGTTGCGGCGAGTTTGGCATCGTTGACGGGCCCAGCCGCAGTTTGCAATCAATCCAGTCTCGCCGTCATGCGCTCGGCGCGCACGTTGCTGCCAGATGTGCCGCACATCGCGGTATTCGATCTAGGCAGTCTCATCGCACGGGAGGTGGCGCAACTCACCGTTGCCGGTACAACGGCTGGTGCGACACTCGCTGTGCCCATTGCCATTTCGGCGCGTCATGTGCATCTCACCGCGAAAACGATCGAGCAGTTGTTTGGAGCCGGGCATCAGTTGACGCCCGTGCGGCCGCTGTCGCAGCCCGGGCAGTACGCTGCGGAGGAGACCGTCACCTTGTTAGGCCCGAAGGGCAGTATCGAGAACGTTCGCGTGCTTGGCCCACCACGACCGGCCGATCAAGTCGAGATTTCGCGCACGGACGAGTTCAAGCTGGGCATCGACGCGCCGGTGCGCGGATCCGGCAATCTGGCCGGGACGCCGGGTATCACGCTGGTCGGCTCACGCGGCCGCGTCGTGATCGAGGAGGGTTTGATCTGCGCTCAACGCCATATTCACATGACCCCCGCTGACGCGGCGCGCTGGCAGGTGAACCACGGCGATATGGTCGACGTGGCGGTTGATACGGAAGGCCGCGACCTGGAATTCAGCGACGTGCTGGTGCGAGTTAGCCCGCAGTTCAAGTTCGAAATGCATGTCGATACCGATGAGGCGAATGCGGCTGACCTCAGCCGGGGCGACGAAGGCGTGCTGGTTCCGACTGGGAAACCCGCGGTTTTGCGGCGCCGGGTGCTGCCAAGAGCCTGATTGGCCATCTTATTGTCATGACACAATAATGTCCGGACAATAAAGACTTGCATGCAAGGGCCGGCTGTTGCTAATTTGCGGCCGCTATTGGCTGTCTTGCCGGTATTAATGGGGGTTCTCGTGAAATCATTGTGTTTGTTTATAGCAACAGCCGTCGGGGTCACTGGCCTGGCCACGGCGCAGCAGCAACAAGGCGCGTTGCAGGAAGTGGTCGTCACCTCGCGTAAGGTCGAGGAGCGCCTGCAAGACGTGCCCTTGTCGGTCAGTGCGTTCAGCGCCAAGGAAATCGCGGAGCGCGGTGCGGACGATATCTACAAGATAAGTACGGCAACCCCCGGGTTTGCGTTCGAGAAACTGAACCGTTTCGGTGTGCAGGGCGGCGGCAGCCGGCCAGTGATTCGCGGTCAGTCGAACATTCTGGGTGAAGCCAACGCCTCCATTTTTATCGATGGACTGCAGTACAGCGATTCGATCCTGTCATTCCCTTTCGATATCGTCGAGCGGGTGGAAGTGATCAAGGGTCCGCAGGCAGCGCTCTACGGGCGCGCCACGTTCGCGGGTGCCATCAACCTCGTGACCAAGAAGGGTACTAACGAGTTTGAGAACCGGGTGTCCGGGCGACTGGCGCAATACGATGATCGTGAGATCAATTTCCTGTCGCGCGGTCCGCTGGTCGAAGACAAGGTCTTCTACATGGTCCATGCGCGTTACTATGACTTTGGCGGTCAGTACCGCAACACTGTCGATGGACGCAAGGTGGGTGATGAGAACTCGGTGAACCTCAACGGCTCGCTCGAGTTTCGGCCGACCGACAGCGTGACAGCCCGCTTCGGCTTTGGCTGGGGCAAGGATGAGGATGGCATGGCGGCAGTGGCCCTGCAGGACCGCTTCGCTAACAACTGCTTCTTGAATGTGGGTCGGCAGTACTACTGCGGTGAGGTTCTGGAGCTCAACAGCACCGAGCAGAATATCGACATCTTTGGCGATCGCGCCGGCCTCGATAAGACGGCCTACCGAGCCTCGTCGCAGATAGAGTACGACGCTGGCAATTTTGATATCGCCTGGAATACGGGCTATTTCAAGGCGGATTCCGAATACGGCTACGACGTCGACATCACGGATAACTTCACTGCGGTCTTGCGAGACTTCAGCCGGGTCGCAGTCAGCGAACGCACCGAGCTATCCTCCGAGCTGATATTTCGCAGTGATGTCAGTAAGCGCGTACGTTTCCTTGGTGGCGCGTACTACTACAAGAGTCGCCGCGATTTCCGTGAAGAGCGAATTTTGAATCGCGCGCGTGACGTCGACAACGGCGAGGACCGCATCGATAACCAGGCACTGTTCGGTTATGTCGAGGGGGACTTCACCGATCGATTGAAGGGTCGGGTGGAGTTGCGGTACGCCGAGGACACCATCGGTAACCTGAATCCGGGTGCGCCGAATCGAGCAACCTTGCCGCTGATCGAAAAGACCTTCAAGAGCTGGTCACCACGCCTGACACTCGATTTCAAGGCGACACCCGACAACCTCATCTACGGCGCGATCGCGGAGGGCAACAAGCCGGGGTTCATCAACTCCAACCCGCTGCTCGATCCGTCACTGCTGTTCGCCGACGAAGAGAGCGCACTCAACTACGAAATTGGCAGCAAGAACACGCTGTTCAATGGCCGGATGACGTTGAACGCCGCAGTCTATTACATTGACTGGAGCGACCAGCAGCTCACGACCAATGCGACGCTTTCCAGCGGTTCGCCAGTCACAGTTGTAGTCAACGTCGGCAAGACCGAGGTCAAGGGTTTTGAGCTCGAGCTCAATAACCAGTTCACGGATCAATTGACCGGCGGTCTGGGCTTCTCGTACAACGATGCCAAGTTCAAGCAGGCGTTCGATCCGGAGCAGGAGGCGTTCAATCTGTCGTTGACGCCGCCGATCGACAATGGTGGTTCGCTGGCCGGCAATCAGACGCCCAACGCGCCGAAGACGCAGGCGTCGGCTTAGTTTCGGCGACAACCTCACCGACGATCGCACGCCGTCGACGGTGATTCGCTTCGTCGACTTCAAGAACCCGCTGCCAATCGGTACGAGCCAACGGGTGTCGACTTCGGTGCGCGCGTTCCAGTTCCCGCTGGCTGACAAGCGCCAAGTGGGTGTGACGGCGAGCTATAAGTTCTGAGATCGGAAATTGAGGGCCGTGCGGGGACAACTCCGCACGGCCCTTTGCGATATCTGGCTGGACGAATAGTTGGCTGGACTAAATCCCGCGGAAGCTGGCTACTTCGTCGAGCGGCGCGCGTGCGGTCCGCAGCTTGTTTGCAGGGTGGGTTTCGTCGGCATAGCCGATTGCAACACCGCAGAACAGCATCAGCTCTGGCGGCAGAGCCAGGAACTCGCCCACGGTCCGATGCCAACGCGTCCAGGCTTCCTGCGCGCAGGTGGCGAGTCCCGCTTCCTGTGCTAACAGCATGGTCGTCTGGATGAGCATCCCCATGTCGGACCACTGCGGTGCGCCCATGCGCCGATCGATGCAGAAGAACATCGCAACGGGTGCATTCCAGAACTGAAAATTGCCGGCAACGAAATTCAAACGTGCCGGTTTGTCGGCGCGCTCGATGCCCATGGTGCCGTACATGTCCTCGCCGCACTGCCAGCGGCGACTGCGATGTGGTTCAAACAAGTTGGGCGGGTAGATCGCGTATTCCTCGCCTTCCTCCGGCTCGCCGGTGGCGAGTTTGTCCTGCATGGTCGCTTTGAACCGTGCGAGTACCTCGCCACCCAGCACGTGGATCGTCCAGGGTTGCACGTTGCCGCCAGAGGGCGCATACCGTGCAGTTGTCAGGATCTGTCGAATTAGGGCGCCATCTACCGGCGTATCGCGGAATGCGCGCGTTGAGATGCGTGCCTGCACGGCTGCGGTAACTGTGAGTTTTTCCATGCGCCAATGATGCCACGCAGGACATTGGTGGGCGGTACTGGGATCGAACCAGTGACCCTTGCCGTGTGAAGGCAATGCTCTACCGCTGAGCTAACCGCCCGCCGCGGCGCACGAAGGATTGGCGCGCCGTTTCTGAGGGACGCGCAGTTTAAAGAGCGCGCACGCGGGACGCAAATTCCCGCCCACGCTGCTACGATTCGCCCCAATTATGACGACTACGACCCGTTTCGCCCCCAGCCCCACCGGTTTGCTGCATATCGGTGGCGTCCGCACGGCACTTTTCAGCTGGTTATATGCGCGCCGTCACGGCGGCAAGTTCATCCTTCGAATTGAGGACACGGACCTCGAGCGCTCGACGCCAGAGGCGGTGAGGGTGATTTTGGAGGGCATGGAGTGGCTGGGCCTCGCGCACGACGAGGGACCGCACTATCAGACGCAGCGCTTCGGTCGTTACAAGGAGGTGCTGGCGCAGATGCTCGCCGCCGGGACGGTCTACCACTGCTATTGCAGCAAGGACGAGCTCGATGCGATGCGTGGCGCGCAGCAGGCGCAGAAGCTCAAGCCGCGGTATGACGGTCGGTGTCGTCACGGGCGCGGACCGGGGGCCGAGTCGGGCCGAGCGCCGGTGGTGCGATTCAAGAACCCGGAAGAGGGCGCGACGGTTGTGCGCGACGTGGTTCACGGCGATGTCGTGTTCCAGAACAGCGAGCTCGACGATCTGATCATCGCGCGCTCAGACGGCACACCGACCTATAACTTCTGTGTGGTCGTGGACGATGCCGACATGGGCGTCACGCATGTCATCCGCGGCGACGATCATCTCAATAACACGCCGCGCCAACTGAATATGTTGTTAGCGTTGGGGCACGAGCCGCCGGTGTACGCGCACGTGCCGATGATACTGGGGCCTGATGGCGCCAAGCTCTCCAAGCGCCATGGTGCCGTGAGCGTGCTGCAGTACCAGGAAGAGGGCTATCTGCCAGACGCACTGCTCAATTATCTGGTGCGGCTGGGTTGGTCGCATGGGGATCAGGAAATCTTCTCGCGCGATGAGATGGTCAAGCTGTTTGATATCAAGGACGTCAACAAGGCGGCGTCCGCGTTCAATCCGGACAAACTCCTGTGGCTCAATCAGCAGCATATGATGCGTGCGGAGCCTGTCACGATCGTGCCGCACCTGCGCTGGCAACTGGTGCATCTCGGCATTGAGGCGGCGGACGACGGTGTGCTCGAAGCGATCATCATTGCCCAGCGCGAGCGGGCCAAGACACTCAAGGAGATGGCCGAGAACAGTCGGTTCTTCTTTGGTGAGGGCGTGACGCTGGATGACAAAGCGGCACAGAAGCACCTGACGGCTGAGTCGCGCCAGGCGCTGCAACAGCTCGCGTCGCGGCTGCGCATGCTGCCGGAATGGACCGCCGCCTCGATCCACGAGTTGGTGCAGGCGGTGGCCGCCGAGTTGACGCTATCGCTCGGCAAGCTGGCGCAGCCGCTCAGGGTCGCCGTGACTGGCGGGACGGTATCGCCGCCGATCGATCAGACCTTGGCCATTTTAGGTCGCGAGCGCACCATGAACCGGCTGCTTGCGGTGCTGGGCTAGTTTTGCGGTGCGCACGGGTCCAATCTGCTCGCCAGCACCGCGGTTTCCTTGACACTCGCGCGGCGGTTGCGTAATTTGCGCGGCCTTCTGTGGGGCTATAGCTCAGCTGGGAGAGCGCTTGCATGGCATGCAAGAGGTCGACGGTTCGATCCCGTCTAGCTCCACCATTTATTGGTGACATTTTTAATCTGCGTCCCCATCGTCTAGAGGCCTAGGACACTGCCCTTTCACGGCGGCGACAGGGGTTCGAATCCCCTTGGGGACGCCATCTATCCTGTACAGTGTGCAGTAGACCTTTGGAGAACTGCATGCTGACCAACCGCTGGACCTTGAACTCACGCACCTCGCTCAAAGCCGCGCCGGGCGAGTTGCCCGAGGAATTCGGCTCGCGCGTGGCGCTCGAGAAGGCGCAAGCGGCCGAACGCTGGCAGCAGGAGCTGGCCGAGCTGTCATCTCCCGCCAATACGCCCAGCATCCGCATTCGCGCGTGGGAAAAGACCCATGCCCTGCGATTGCCGAGCGTGGCGAATCATCCGGTGCTGACCGCAGTCGCGCGAGCAACCGGGCTGTCTATCGAGCAGGTGAGCGAAGAGCAGCAGCGGCGCGCCGACTATGCGCGTAGCAAGGCTGAGGCCGCCGAGGTTCAGGCTGCCGCACCAACCGACGAGTCGGCACCGACGGCGCCCGAGGCTGCTCGGCCCCCGTCAGAATAGCTTGGCAGACATGCGCGTTGACCGTGGCTGTCAGCCGCTAGCAGCGGTTACCAAGCGCGCAAGCTGTTAGTCGGATGGGCTAGCGCCGCCATCGCGGGCGGCAGTAAGGGCCGATAGGGCGCGTTGTAGTCGACGACTACCCGTTCGTCGGGGATGACATTCTTGAGTGGTCCGCCGCAGGAGCGGATCAGCATCATAAACCCACTGAGCGAACCGTACGGGCCGTGCAAGTGCTCGGGTTCCCACCAGGCGTAAGCGCCGGGGCGCATCACGCCAACATCGTTGATCGAATATTCGCTGGCTAACACGTACATTTCCTGCACGTGTTGGTGTGTCCAGCGCTTTTCCATGAAACGAAACGGTAGTGCGCTGTAGAGGATCGTGATCTCACGCGTGACTGGATCTTCTCGTAGCGTCTGCACTCCGGTGCCGACGAGATACCGCGTGTGCCGATTCTTCTGCCAGCCTTCGAGACCCTGCGCGTAGGCATTGTGGTAGGGAACATCGAGAGCCGGGTCGTAGAATGAAGCCGGCGAGGCGGCGACATGCAGTTCTGGGTGTGCTGCCTACATGGCCAGCACGACTGCACCGCGTTCGCTGTGGCAAGCGCCCCGTAAACGGCCCGCAGCCAGGCACGCGTAGGTGTGTGCGGCATAGTGCTGCGTGCCGATCGTTAGTTCGCCGTCCAGCACATAGAATTCCTCCAGCGCGGACAAGTAGTACGAGTCGGTGCGGCGCCAGCCGGCCGGGATCTGTAGCAACAGCGTCGCAGCGCCGGTCGCCGGGTCGCCGCTTAGCAGTCGGGACTCGAGTCCGGCGTGGACCGCGCCGAGGCCGTCGGCAGTCCACGGCAAGCACTGACTCTGGATGAATATGGTATGGTCGCGGGTCATAGGGAGTCTCGTTTGGCAGTCAGTTTGAACGCAATAGATGCAGCTTATCCGCCGCGCGCGTACGCCTGGTTCGTCGTCGTGCTGCTAACGATTGCGTATGCGATCTCGCTGCTCGACCGCTGGATCATCTCGCTCCTGCTGGAACCAATCAAGGCGCATTTTGGTGTCAGCGACACTCAGATGGGATTGCTGATGGGGCCTGTCTTTGCGGCGCTCTACGTGGGACTTGGCTTGCCGCTGGGCTGGTTGGCCGATCGGTATGATCGTCGCCGCTTGATCGCCGTGGCGATGGCGTGCTGGTGCCTGATGACGGTTTGCTGCGGTCTGGCGCGCAGCTTCGGCCAGCTCACATTGGCGCGCCTCGGTGTGGGTGTCGGCGAAGCGGGGCTTGCACCAGCGGCAAATTCGTTGATCGCGGACTACTTTCCGCGCGCCGAGCAGAGCCGCGCGATTTCGTTCTTCAATATGGGTGTTGCCACGGGTCTGGGCATCGCCTATTTGATCGGCGGTTACATCATTAGCTGGATGCAGGCGCGGCCAGTGATGGACTTACCGCTCGTCGGTGAGCTCGCCACCTGGCAACTGGTGTTCGTTGTCGCCGGTCTGCCGGGGCTGATCGTCGCGGCAGTGATCGCGTTTGTGCGCGAGCCCGTCCGCCGTGACCGGCTCGTGTCCACGGATGCCAAAGTGACCATGGGCGACGCGGTGCGCTATGTGTGGATTCGCCGGCGAGCATTTCTGCCGCTCATGGTCGGCATGGGCACCTCGCCGTTGATCGGCTACGCCTGGAACTGGTTGCCAGCGATGTTCACCCGCACCTGGGGCTGGTCCGTCACGGACCTGGCGGGCGTTTATGGCTGGATTCTCGTCGTTTTCGGTCCGCTCGGCGCGCTCTCGGGCGGCTGGATCGCGACCGCGCTTTACAAGCGTGGCCGCAAGGATGCGCCGTACATTGCGACCATTATCGCGTTGGTGTCGATGGTCGTGCTCTCGACGCTGCTGCCGTTGATGCCGAGCGCAACATTGGCCGCTGTGTTGCTCGTGCCGGCCACCTGGGCGGGTGCTATGAGCACCGCGGCGGGTGTCGCGAGTGCGGTCTTTCTGGCCACCGGCGAGGTTCGCGCGCAAGTGGCCGCAATCTACATGGTGATTATCAGCTCCATCGGGTTGTTGTTAGGACCGTCGTTGGTTGGTTTACTCAACGATCTGTGGTTCACGGATCCTGCCGGTATCCGCTACTCACTGTCATTGACGGCGTTGGTGGCCGGTGGGCTGCTGACCGCGTACCTTATCAGTGGTCGGCGTCATTATGCGCAGGCGGTCGCGGAGCTCGAGGCGGCACATGGAGTTTGACAATGAGTCTGGCATCGGCTGAAAGCTCACAGTTAGCAGAGGCGATTGCGGTGGTGCAGGCGTTCATGCACGAGCTTGCGGCGCGTAATCTCGATGCTGCGACCGCGGTGCTGACAACGGACTTCAAGATGACAGCCACTGGCGGCCATGTGTTCACGCGACTGGCGGATTTCGCCGCCTTCAGTCGCCAGCGCAACCGCGGCGTCAAAAAGACAGATCTTGGCATGGACGCGTGTTTCCTGAGCGAAGCCGAGCACGGCCCGCAGGTGGTGGTCTATATCTTCGGCACCATGGCAGGTGAGTGGGTCGACGGGATCGCCTTTGCGAACGTGCGCTATCTCGATCGGTTCGTCGTGCGGGGCGCGCGTATTGCCGCGATGGATATCTATAGCGACATGGCCGAGCATCGGGGAGCCTGAGTATCGTGAGTCGCCCGCACACCTGTTTTATCCAATCACAGAGTCTCCAGTGGCACGGCGCGGCTGCGTGGGGCGTGCCGGACGGTTTCCTCAAGACGCTGAGCGTTGACGATAGTAATGACGAATGCACGGCCATCCTGCGCTTGTCTGCGAATTTCGCTGGCAGCATTGTCTCGCCGGCGGGCTTGGCGCTGGAGCTGCTGGTACTCGAAGGCGCGCTGCAAGTCGACGGGGTACTGACGACACAGCATGGCTACCTGTTTCGTATCGATGCTGTCGCCGTGCCGGTTCTTTGCCGGGCAGAGACAACAGTGTTGGTGATGCGCAATCGTCCTCGCCAAGGCGACATTGATGTTGCGCCGGCTGATACGTTTGCGATGCGCTGGCTGACGGGAGTGGACGGGTCGGTGACCGGCAAGCCGCTCGGCAATGGTCTGGCCACCAAGACGCTGCGCTTCAATGCGGCGACCGGCGAGCGTTCGTTTCTCTAAGCAGCGCTGGCGCAGCATCCGCCGCCGGCGGCGATGCCTGGCAGGTTTACCCACCCGATGGTCGAAGAGCTGTTCATGCTCGATGGCTCGTACGTGTTTGGCGACGTTGGCCGCATGCAGCGCGGCGCCTATGTGTGGTGGCGCGAACACGTCTGGCACGGTCCCGCTGGCAGTGTGTCGGGCTATCATCTGTTCATTCGGGTGTTGGGCGGGCCGCTCAAGAACGAGTTCAGCACCGAGCCCGCTGCTTTTTCTTACCATCCACCGTATAGACCGGTGCTGCCAGCCGCGCTGGCGGGCAAGGCGCATGAGCTGACAGAGGACGCGAGTTGGTGATGAATATTGAACGCTTTGCAGCGATCGTTGGCACGGGCCATGCGCGCACGGATGCCAAGACCTGCGAGTATTTCTCGCGGGATATTTTTTTCTGGGATGACGCCGCGGGTGTCGCGGCGGTCATCTCGCCGGCCGACGCCGGGCAGGTGGCGGCTGTGTTGGCGGAGGCTGTTAGTCAAGGCTTGCCAGTTGCCGTACGCGGCGGCGGCATGTCGTACACCGGGGGCTATGTGGCCACGCAGCCGGCGACCGTGCTTGTCGACCTCGGTCGCTTGAACGCCGTGCGTGAACTCAACCGCGAGGATCAGTATCTGACCGTGGAAGCGGGTGCGACCTGGGAATCGGTGAGCGCGGCGCTGGCGGGAACGGGTCTGCAGACGGCCATCAAGGACCGTACTCGGGTAGCGTGTCCACCGTTGGCGGTGCGTTGTCTCAAGGTGTCGTCGATGAGATGACAGGCGTCTTGTCACTCGAACTGGCACTCACGGATGGGTCGTTAGTGCGGACCGGCTCGGCAGCGCGCTGCGATCAGCCGTCGCCGTTCTTCCGCAATTTCGGTCCCGACCTTACCGGGCTGTTCATCGGGGACGGTGGCACGCTCGGCGCGAAGACAGCGGCGACGTTGGCATTGGAGCCGGTGCCGGCGGCCAAGCAGCACGCCTCGTTTGCCTTCGAGAGTTTTGCGGCGATCACGCGGGCGATGATCGGCTGCGCACAGTTGCGTTTGCCGAGCCGGATCATGGGCCTCGATCCAAAGAAGAGTCAGAACGCGCCGCGGGTCGGCTTCAAGAGTGCCATCGAGACGGTGGCCAAGGTTGCGCTTGCCGGCAACAAGCTGGCGGGTGGTTTGCGAGATGCATTCGCGATGGCGGCGGCCGGGCGCAACTTCATGGAAGGCGTGCAGTGGTCCTTGCACATCACGGCGGACGGCGCGAGCGAGGCTGCCGCGGACGCTGCCATTGGCGCTTTTCGCCAGGTGTGCCTCGCCGAGGGCCGCGAGATTCCCAATCTGCTGCCGATCGCACTCGGTGCGAAGCCGTTTTCGGTGCGCGGCTTTCTGGGGCCGGAGGGCGAACGTTGGGTGCCAACCAACGCGGTCCTGCCACCATCACGCGCCGCCGAGGCGGCGCAGCGGGCGTTGCAGTTTTTCGACGAGCGCCGCGACCGCATGCAAGCGCTGGGCGTCGAGCGGGCGCCCTCGGCCGTCGTTTTTCCAGCGTGGCATCTGGACAGTCGCTGCCTGCTGGGCGTGCTCCCAACCTGGCTGCTCGACAGGCCGTCGTCAATTGGCGACGGGAGTTGATCGAGTTGTTCGCAAGCCTGGGTGCGGCACACGTCCAGCTAGCCCGCGCTTACCCGTACGACTCACGCCTCGACCCTGCAACGCAGCAGCTTTGGCGTCGATTGCGGCGGGAGCTCGACCCGCAAAGCCTGTTGAGCCGCGACAATCTCGCGCGCTGAGCTCGATGTGTCGCTGATAAGAATCAGCACTTAACAATAATGTGATTCAAGTCGTGCGGCTCCCCGGAGTTGCCACTAAACTTCAGTACTGGGCCTAAGCCCCGGCCTGTATTCATTTTTTTGGTCCTGGATACGCATGTCGACGAGACTGTTTGGCGTCGTTTGGTATTTGCCGATGTTGTTGTTGGCCATCGTCGAGGTGGCTGCGCTAGTCAGTGCTTACCTCATTGCGGTGGCATTGGTGCAATCGGTGGTGCATTCCCCCGCGGCCAGTTGGCCCGGCGCCTTGTTATTCGCGCTGATCACGCTAGTGGCATTCGCGGGCCTCGGCCTGTTTAGCCGGCGACAACGAGCCAACCGCAAGGGCATCGTTTTGCGCGTGGCGGTCGGTATTGTCGTTGGTGCGATCGTCGCCTGGATACTGGCGCAATGGCTAGGCTGGCCTGGGCCAAGCGCGGCGCAGCTGTTCGTTGCGGCATCGATCGCGGTGTTTCTGACCGTGCTGCTGCGTCTGCTGGCAGAGAAGTTGATCAGTGAGGACGTGTTCCGCCGGCGCGTGATTGTATTCGGTGGTGGGCAGCGTGCGACGAGCATTGCCGCGCTGCGCCGTCGCGTCGATCAGCGCGGCTTCAAATTGTTAGGCTTCGTGGCCGCCGAAGGCGAGCCGGCAACCGTCGCTGCGGATCGAATGTTGCCGACCGGCCGGTCGCTCGTAGAGCTGGCACGCGAGCTCGAGGCCGATGAAATCGTCGTGGCGATGGATGACCGCCGACGCTCCTTTCCGATTGCCGACCTGCTGGAGTGTCGCTTCGATGGCATCGAAGTGACCGAACTCGTCACGTTCCTCGAACGCGAGACCGGCAAGGTGCACCTCGACGTGCTGAATCCAAGTTGGCTGATCTTTGGCGCCGGGTTCCGGCGCGATCATTTGCGGCTGGCATCCGAGCGTGCACTCGATCTGTTCGCTTGTGTCGTGCTCCTGCTGCTCGTGTGGCCGTTCATGCTGCTCACGGCAGTCGCGACCATGATTGAGGACGGCATAAATGCGCCGGTATTTTATCGACAGACGCGCGTTGGTTTTCGCGGCAAAAACTTTCAAGTAGTCAAGTTCCGCAGTATGCGGGTCGACGCGGAAAAGGCGGGTGCTCAGTGGGCACAGGCTAACGACACGCGCGTGACGCGCGTCGGTGCCATCATTCGCAAGCTGCGCATCGATGAGCTGCCGCAATTGCTCAACGTGTTGCGCGGCGATATGAGTTTTGTCGGTCCACGGCCGGAACGGCCCGAGTTTGTCGCCAATCTCTCGGCGCAGATTCCATATTATCAGGAGCGGCACTTCGTCAAACCTGGCATCACAGGTTGGGCCCAGGTCTGCTATCCCTACGGTGCGTCGGAGATTGATGCAGCCGAAAAACTGCAGTACGACTTGTACTACGTCAAGAATCACAGTCTGTTGTTCGACATCATGATTCTGTTGCAGACTGCCGAAGTCGTGGTGCTCGGCAAAGGCGCGCGCTGAGTGACCTTTGGCGTCGTCAGTTATGGCGTCGCAGCGCTGGCGTTTGCGTTGCTGGCCTTTTTGCTGCGGCCCACCCGGCGGGGGCTCGCCGCGCCTGATGTGCGGCTCTGGATCGCGGCCTGGGGTAGCGTCGCGTGGGCGGCGTTGCTGGCGGCGGATGTCCACTGGCGCTTGCTGAGCTTTCCGCTGTTGGTCGCGGTCGAGGCGTTGCACGCTGGCCTCTGGCTCTGGTTGTTAGCAAGCCTAGCGCGACTGCAAGGCCAGCCGCGCTGGCTCGTCGTTACTATGCTGGCAGCGGGTCCTGCGGCAGCGGCTATTGCGATTGCCATCGAATGGCTGAAGATCGTACCGGCGCCGACCGCCGCCTACCTCGGCTTGGCGGTGGCACTGGTCGGCGTGTTCTCGCTCGAGCAGGTGTATCGCAATGCGGAACAGGCCGGGCTCACGCCAGCACGTTGGTTGTGTCTCGGCATTGCTGGCATCTTTGTGCTGGACCTGTTCGTCTTCGCCGAGAGCGTGCTGGTGCAGGACTTTGATCGCACCGCCTGGGAGGTGCGTGGTCTGGTATCGGCGTTGCTGGTGTTGCCGATCGGCTTCGCCGCGCGTCGCATGCCGGACTGGTCGGTCGACATCTTTGTCTCGCGCCATGTGGTCTATTATTCCACCTCGTTCCTGCTGGTCGGGGCGTACCTGGTCATGATGAGTCTCGGTGGGCTCTACGTGCGTGAGCGAGGCGGTGGCTGGGGACCCACTGCGCAGTTGTTCTTCCTGCTCGCTTCAGGCGTGCTGCTGGCGACCCTGCTGTTCTCGGGCAGCATGCGCCGCAAGCTCAAGGTCTTCGTCGCCAAGAATTTTTATCGTAACAAGTACGACTATCGAGTCGAGTGGCTGCGATTCATCGGTACGTTGTCTGAGCGCGGTCCGCACGAGTCGTTCCATCAGACGGCAATACGTGCGGTCGCACAGATCATCGAGAGTCCGCAGGCTGTGCTGTGGGTGCGCGATACGGGTAACGGCGCTATGCGTGCCATAGCTGGCTGGCCGCACAGTAACGACGCCGACCTGGCCGACGCTGGTGTGCTGTCTGCGCGTGTGCCGCTGGTGTTGTTTTTGGAGCGTACCAAATGGGTGATCGACCTCAAGCAACGCCACGAGCAGCCCGAGCTCTACGACGAGTTGGTAATCGAAGAGCGCATGCTGATGCTCGGACCAGACGCGCTGATCGTGCCGCTATTCCATCTCGAACAACTATACGGGTGTTTGTTGTTAGCGAGGCGGCCCGGATTCGGCGCACTGTCGTTTGAAGACCTTGATCTGTTGAAGACGGTCGGTCGGCATATTGCGGCGCACTTGTCGCAGGAAGACATGGATCGGCGGCTGAACGAGAGCCGCCAGTTCGAAGCGTTCAACCGCTTCGCCGCGTTTGTGATGCACGATCTCAAGAACTCCACTGCGCAGCTTAAATTGATCGTCCACAATGCCGAGCGTCATAAACGCAATCCGGAGTTCATCGACGATGCCATCGCCACGATCGCCAACACGGTCGATCGCATGAGCAAGTTGCTGACGCAACTTGGGCAGGGCGGCATCAGCGGCTCGCTGCGCGAAGTCGAGCTGGCCGAGATCGCCAAACAGGCGGCCGCACGGTGCGGTTCTCGCGAGCCCGTGCCGCAACTCACCGTTACGGCGCAACCACGCGTGCGCGCCGATGCCGAGCGGCTCTCAAGTGTGGTCGAGCACATACTGCGCAACGCGCAGGACGCCTCCGACGTTCGCGGGGAAGTGCGGGTCGTCGTCGACTTCGAGTACGGTGAGCCGCGCCTGCAGGTGATCGATACGGGTGTTGGTATGGACGCGGAGTTCGTGCGTGAGCGGCTGTTTCGGCCCTTCGATACGACCAAGGGTTCCCGCGGCATGGGTATCGGCGCCTACCAGGCACGTGAGTACCTGCGGTCCTTGGGTGGTGACGTCCGGGTCCAGTCCCGGCCAGGTCGTGGCACCGTATTTGAGCTGGTGTTTCCCCTGGCCCGTGTCGACAGCGTCGGCGCAGATGCAGAACAAGATGAGGTAGCCCGTGCCGGCTAAAGATGCCAATAACCGACTGCTGATCGTTGAAGACGATCCTGGTATGCGCTCGCAGTTGCGCTGGTGCTTCGACAGTTACGAAGTCATCTTCGCTAACAATCGTAGCGAGGCGCTGGCGGCTGTCCGGCGCTTGCAGCCGGCGGTCGTGCTACAGGACCTCGGCTTGCCGCCAGACGCGGAGGGCGTTACCGAAGGATTCGCCTCGCTCAATGAAATCTTGGAGATTGCGCCGCAGACCAAAGTGATCGTGGTGACGGGCCACCACGACAAGGAGAGCGCACTCCGCGCGATTGCCGGTGGCGCGATTGATTTCTACCAAAAGCCGGTCGATGTGGAGGTGCTCGGGCTGATCGTGAGTCGCGCTTTTCATATCGCGCGGCTCGAGTCCGAGCTGCTGGTGATGCGCAGCAACGAAGGCCGCGAAGCCTTCGGCGGCTTGATCGCGGCCGACGATCGTATGCAGCAGGTTTGTCGCGTGATCGAGAAAGTCGCGCCGGCGGACGTGACTGTCTTGATCCTGGGCGAGAGCGGCACTGGCAAGGAGTTACTGGCCCAAGCCGTGCATCGCTTGAGTCCGCGCGCAGACGAGAAGTTCCAGGCGATCAACTGCGCGGCGATTCCCGAGGCGTTGCTGGAGTCGGAGTTGTTTGGCCACGAGAAGGGTGCGTTTACGGGCGCTACCAAACAGACCTTGGGCAAAGTCGAGCTGGCCGATGGCGGCACCTTGTTCCTCGACGAGATCGGCGATATGCCGCTGGCGCTGCAGGCCAAGCTATTGCGGTTTCTACAGGACCGCGTCATTGAGCGGGTCGGTGGCAGACAGACCATCCCGGTCAACGTCAGGGTGGTTGCGGCCACTAACCAGAATCTGAAGCAGCTGATTTCGCAGCAGCGTTTTCGCGAGGATCTTTTTTACCGCTTGAGCGAAGTGACGCTCGATGTGCCGCCGCTGCGCGAGCGCAAAGCGGATGCGATTGCGATCGCACACGCATTTCTGCGGCGCTACGCCGCGCCGTTAGGCCGGCAGATACGGGGTTTCACCGACGAAGCGATCGCGGCGATTGGCGCTTATAGATGGCCGGGCAACGTGCGCGAACTGGAGAACAAGATCAAGTCTGCGGTGCTGTTGACCGAAGGCCAGGTGGTGGGGCTCACTGACATGAACTTGCCCGGCACCAACGAGGCCGCGGCGCCACAAACGCTGCGCGACGTGCGCAATCGCGCCGAGCGCGAGGCCATTCTGCACGCGATGACGGTGTCGGCTGGCAATATCTCACGTGCGGCTGATCTGCTCGGCATCACCCGACCCACGCTCTATGACTTGATGGAGAAGCATCACGTCACGAGCGGGACAGCCGACCGCGTCACAACCGACAATGCCGCGGCGACCACCCCGGGGTCTGGCGATTGAGAAGGCGGTCACAGCCCGCGTATGTGGCACTGAGCGTCTCGATTTTGCGTCAGGCTGACTACATGCCGCGCGGCACAATAACCGGATGAGTTCGGCACGTCTCTCCGAGTCAGCGCTGTACCGCTTTGTGCCGCTCGCGATCGTCGCGTTGGCGACCGCGGTGCTCGCGCCCATGCTCCTGCCGCTCAAGGTCCTGTGGATGGACCTGCAGGACGCTGGCTATGGCCACGGGCCGCTCTTGGCAGCACTCGTGGCCTGGCTGGTCGTGCGCGCCAGTTCGCCCGCAGACCGGCCGCGGCAGGGTAGCCGTTTGGCGATTCTCGGCCTGGCCATGGCGTCCGTCGCTTGGGCGGCCGCAGCGGTTTCCTCCACCACGTCGGCGGCCCAGGCGCTCTGGCCGCTGATGTGCTGGTTTGCGCTCGCCACGGCCTACGGTCTGCGCGGTGCGCGGCGGTTCGTACTGCCGTTGTCGCTGTTGTATTTTGCACTGCCTGTGTGGGGCCCGCTGACGGATCTGGTGCTCTGGCCCTTGACGATCAAGGCTTCGTCACTCGGGGTACAGTTGTTAGGCATGAATGCCTATGTCGATCGGAACTTTGTGTATATTCCGTCCGGCGCGTTCGAGATCATCAGCGGCTGCAGCGGCCAGCATTTCTTTCTGGTCGCGACGGTCATTGGTCTGCTGATCGCCTATCTGAACGAGTTGCGAGGCCGGCAGTTTGCGCTGGTCGTCGGCGTCGCGATCGTCATGGCTGTGGTCATGAACTGGGTGCGTGTCACCGCCATTATTGCTGTGGGCTACGCCACCGAGATGCAGCATCCGATCGTGGCCGAAGGTCACTTGCTATTCGGCTGGATCCTGTTCGCCGCCGTGCTCGTCAGCTACATTCTTTGGGCGCGCTTCTATCTCGGTCGCCTGCCGGCGATCGACGCTGACCGCGACACGAACGCAAATGCCAGCACGAAGGCCGCGCCGACCGACTGGGTGACGGTGAGCATCGGTATGCTCGCGCTGTTGGTCGGCCCGGCGTGGTATGCGACTGCACAAGCGTCCATCAAGCGCGGCGCGCTGGCACCCGCGTTGCTCAAAATGCCCATGAGTGCCCCAGGCTGGATCGGTCCGCTGGCGGGCGACAGCCCCCTGCAGCCGTCCTATCCATCCGTCGCGATTGAGAGACGGGCGATCTACCACTCCGCAGATGCTGCGCTGCCCCCCGTGCACGTCTACGCCAACTTGTATGTGCGCCAGGAGCAGGGGGCGGAGCTCGTCGGCTATCAGAACGACCCGTTGCCAGAGGCGCTCTGGCGGCCGGACACCGTGGCACCGGCTGCGCACGCGGACCCGCGGTATCGTGAGTACACTGTCGTGACGACCGGTGGCGAGCGCTGGCTGATGCGGCAGAGTTACGCCATTGCGGATCGACTGGTCGCCAGCGACTGGCAGTACAAGGTCGTGCTGGCAATGGATGCGTTGTTGCTGCGTGCGCCGCGCGCGGGGTTGGTGTTGTTAGCAACGCCTTGTCCTGCGGATTGCCGCGCGGTTGAACAAGTAATGGAGCAGGCATGGTCGGCGATCGTGCCCGCGCTGCTGGAGAATTATCGTTGAAGGATCGATCGTTGAATTATCAAAATGCGGGAAGTGTGCAGACGAACGCACGGCGTCCACTGGTCGGCGCGGCCTTGTTGTCGTTGCTGTTGGTTGCCTGCAGCGCGGGCGACCCTGCCAGCGTGATTGCCAAGGCAGACGCGGAGATCGCGGCTGGCAAGTACGGCGAAGCGAACGTCATGTTGAAAAAGCTGGTGCAGGATTTCCCTGACAATGCCGGCGCCCGAGCACGGCTCGCGGCGATCGCCGTGAACCAGGGCGATTACCAGGCGGCGGAGGCCGAGCTGTCGCGCGTTGAGCGCAGCGCACTGCCAGACGCGGCCTCGCAGCGAACCAGGCTCGAGGTGGATATCGGCCTGGCGCGCTACCGCGAGGTGCTGCAGGCGCTCGACGATCCGGCGCTCAAAATGGCGGCTGCGGATGCCATGTTGTTGCGCGGCCAGGCGCAGCGAGGTCTCGGTCAGCGTGCCGAAGCGATCGACAGTTATCGGCGTGCGCTCTCAGACAAACCTGACATGTCGGATGCCGTCGTCGGCATCGCGGAAGTGCAGCTGGCGGATGACGACGTCACCGCTGCGACGCGTACGCTGGATGAGTACCTTGGGCGGCAACCTAACGACCCGGACGCGCTGGTGGCGCGCGGCAAGATCTATGGTCGCAAGGGCGAGTTTGCCAACGCCGCGGCGAGTTTCGCCAAGGCTGTGGCCAATGCGCCGGCGAGTTGGCCCCCGTCGCGGCGCTGGTCCGCCAAGTATCAGCAGGCAGAGGCCCATCTGCGGCGTAATGATGTAGCTGGCGCCAAAGCCGTCTACGAGGAACTCAACAAAGCTGTACCCGGGATTGCGGCAACGCGGCTGCTGGCGGCGCGCATCGCGCTACTGGAGCGACGCTTCAACGACGGCATCGAGGAGCTGCAACGGCTCTCGCAGGGTGCCCCCGGCAACGATTCGATCGAGTTGTTACTGGCGCAGGCGCAGTTCGCGGGCGGTAGCCGCGAGCAGGGCGTCACGACGCTAGAGCGCCTGGTGGCGCGCAATGCCAAGAACCTCGATGCGGTCAAACTCCTGGCGCGCGTACGCCTGGAGCAGGGCCGGCCTGACCGCGCGTTGGAGCTCGTTGATGCGGTGAGTGCTGACAATCGACTCGATCCCGACCTTGTTTCGCTGGGCGGCGCGGCGCGCCTGCAGATGGGCCAGCCTAAAGAAGCTATCGCCGCGCTCGAGCGCGCGATCGCCAGTGATCCCACTAACCAGGGCGCCAAACTGCGGTTGGCGGCCGCCAAACTATCGCAGCGCAATACCGAAGGCGCTTTGGCGCTGCTAGATGAGTTGCCGGATGACGTGCTGGCAACGCAGCAGGACCGATTGCGCCTGCTGGCGCTGATTTCTGAAGGCAAGCGCGAGGCGGTTGATAAAGAGATCGCGGCGCTCGTCGGTCGCGAGCCGGTGGATGCGGCTGCTCTGGGTGGTGCCATTGAAGTGCTGATGGCCTCGGGTCGTCAGGACCTGGCGCGCAAGGTCGCGGAGCGCTTGTACGAGGTGGCGGCTGACAAGCCCAACATGCTGCTGCGTGTGGCGCAGGTGGCAGCGGCGGACAAGGATTGGACCCGCGCCGAGACGGCGCTCGACGAAGCGATCAAGCGTGATCCGCGCAATATCGATTTCCGCGTTGCACTCGCGCAGGTGGCGGCTGCACGTGGCGATGAAGAACGCGCCATTGCGGTGCTGGATGAGGCGCGGCGCATCGATCCTGCCGCTATTGCGCCGCAGTTGCTACGCGCTGCGCAGTACTTGCGTCTCGAGAACCCAGCCGACGCCAACAAAACCATCGACAGCCTGCTGCGGGCGGCACCGGCAGATGGGACTGCCGCGGCCGCGGCCGGCGTGCTGCTGATGAATTTCGGCAAGGCCGAGGCCGCGCTGCCGCGCCTGCAGCTCGCCGCCGAGCAGAAGCCGTCGGCCGAGAACTGGTTCAATCTCGCCCGCGCGCAAGCTGCGCTGAAGAAAATGAAGGACGCGCGTGACTCGTTAGTTCGGGCGGTGGCGGCAAAACCCGATTGGACCGCGGCAGTGGGCGCCTTGGCGAGCCTTGACGTAGCGGAGGACAAGGCACAGGAAGCCGTACGTCGCACGGCAGATTTTGCGCGCCGCTTTCCGCGCAGCGCCGAAGCGCTGCAAGTGCATGCTGAGACATTGCTGGCAGCGAAGCAGCCGGCCGATGCAAATAAGACTTTTGCCGCGGCGTATGCACTGGCGCCATCGAGCGCGCTGGCGGTCGGGCAGTATCGGGCCCGCACGCAGGCAGGGTTGGCCCGCCCCGACGAACCGCTCGCCACCTGGCTGGCCCGAACCCCAAATGACCTTGCGGTGCGCGCCTTGCTTGCCGAGGGGTACCTGCGCGCCAACAATCGCGCGCGCGCGATCGCGGAATACGAAGACTTGCTGGGGCGTTCCGGCAGCAACGTGTTAGCGCTCAACAACCTCGCTTGGCTGTATTCGAGCAGCAATGCCAATCGAGCCGAGGAACTCGGCCGTCGCGCGCTGGCGCTGGCGCCGCAGTCGACCGCGGTGCTCGATACGCTCGGTTGGATATTGTTCAACCGCGATAAGACAGCTGAAGCCTTGCCCATGCTCGCAAAAGCTGCAACTGATGCTGCAGGGGACCCGTCAATTCAATACCATTACAACTCGCCAAGCAGGGCGACGCTGCCAAGGCGAGGGAAGTCGTGCAGCGAGCGCTGGCGTCGGTGGCTGCGTTTGAGCAGCGCGACGACGCGGAGCGACTGCTTAAGGATCTGAGCAAGTGAGACTGTGTCATGCATGAATTAATCGGTAATCTGTTAGTACAGCTGCGCGCCTTGTGGCGCTGGCGCTGGCTCGGTGTCGCCGTCGCCTGGGGCGTCTGCTTGCTGGCGTGGCTGGTCATCATGTTCCTGCCCAATGTCTATGAGTCGAGCGCCCGGGTGTATGTCGACACCCGTACCGCACTGAAGCCGGTGTTGCAGGGCATTGCGATGGAACAAGACGTCGAGTCGCAGTTAAATCTGGTGCGGCAGGCGCTGCTCAGTCGCCCGAACCTCGAAAAAGTGGCCCGAGCAACTGATCTCGACGTGTCGGTCGGTAGCGCAGGCGATATGGATAAACTCGTGCAGAGCCTGCGCGATGAAGTCACGATCAAACTGCAGCAGCGGGATGTGAACAGCAACAGTGGCCCTAACTCCACTGACAGTCTGTATACGATCGCTTATCGCCACCCAGTACGGGAAAAGAGCCTCGCCGTGGTGCGCAACCTCGTTGCGTCGTTCGTCGACGATACCATCGGCGGCAAGCGTTCCGATTCCGATACGGCGCAGCGCTTCTTGCGCGATCAGATCCGTGACTACGAGCAGCGCCTGTCGGCGTCCGAGGCGCGATTGGCGGATTTCAAGAAGCGCAACGTCGGCCTGATTCCTGGCGAGAAGGGTGATTTCTTCTCGCGGCTCAGCAATGAGATGGAGGCGCTGCAGCGGTCGCAGTCCGAATTGACGCTCGCTACCAACCGGCGTGCGGAGCTGTCGCGGCAGCTGCGATCATCGCGACCGTATACGCCGGGCACGTCCGCCGGCGCGTCGGGGCTGACCGGCGGTTCCCCACGGATCTTTCGCTGCGGGTGCAGGACACCGAGGCCAAGCTCGAAGATCTGTTGATGAAGTTTACCAATAAGCATCCCGAAGTCATTGCGCTGCAGAACACGCTCAAGGATTTGAAGACTCGGGAAGCCAAGGAGCTTGACGATATTCGTCGCGGCGGCGCAGGTAGCGGTGCCATTCGCTCGCTCAGCTCCAACCCTGTGTACCAGAACATCCAGTTGCAGCTCAATCAGGCTGACGTCGACATCGCCTCATTGCGCGGTGCCGTTGCCCAACACAGTAGTGAAGTGGCGAATCTTCGCAAGACTGTCGACACGGCGCCAGAAGTCGAGCAGGAGCTGTCGCGACTCAACCGCGACTACGGCGTTACCAAGGCGCAGTACGAGGCGCTCGTCGACCGGCTCGAGAAAGCCAAGGTGTCCGAAGACGCCGAACAGACCGGTGTCGTCCGTTTCGAAGTGATCGACCCGCCGTCCGCGGACGTCGATCCGGTGGCACCGAACCGCCCGCTGCTGACACTCGGGGGCTTGCTCGCAGGCGTGTTGGCCGCGTTGGGCGCCGCTTTTGTCGCCAGTCAAATGGCGCCGACGTTTGCAAACGCCACCACGCTCGAGAACGCGACCGGCCTGCCGGTCATCGCATCGGTCGGTTCTTATTCACCCCAGGCCACGACCGCTGCGGAAGCGTCCGATCGGCGCCGACTGGCAATCGCATTTGCGGGTCTGGCAGGTATTTGTCTCCTAGTAACTCTGATTGGCGGTGCGGGCGCAGGGCTCGTGCAGCGAATTCTGAGCTGAGGTAATTGTTCCATGAGCCTCATTGAAAAAGCCCTACAGAAAATGCGCGCTGAGAGCGCGGCAGCCGGTGCGGCACCCCAGCCGAAGCCAGCTCCAGCAGCTGAGCCGGCCGCGTTGCCTGGCCCGACCTCGGCGCCGCGTCGCACGCCGCGCCAGACAATCGATGTCGACAGCGACACCTTGCTCGCGTCGGGTGTGTTGGCGCCCGAGGACAAGCAGCACCAGCAGGTGTCCGACTATCGGCATATCAAGCGCCAGGTTGTGTCGATGGCCGCCAGCGGCAGCGTGTCTGTCGGCAGTGCATCGCGCGTTATCATGGTGACCAGTGCATTGCCTGGTGAAGGCAAGACCTTTACGGCCCTCAACCTCGCGTTGTCGCTCGCACTCGAACGAGACTCGTCGGTGCTGCTGGTCGACGGCGATATCGCCAAGCCCAACACCAGCCGGCTACTCAATATCGAGCGGTATCCGGGGCTGCTAGATGCGCTGTCGGACGACCAAGCTGACGTCGAAGACTTCGTGCTCGGTACTAATATCAAGGGCCTCTATGCGTTGTCGGCGGGCAAGATCACCGACACGGCCAATGAATTCCTCTCCAGTGCCCGAATGGACACGGTGATGCAGCAACTGCTGCAGGACAAGAACCGCTACATCGTACTCGACACCCCGCCGTTGCTGGTGACGACGGAGGCTGCCGCTCTGGCGCATCATGCCGGGCAGGTCCTGATGGTCGTGCGTGCCGATTCCACCGTGCAGCGTGCCGTGCAGGACGCCCTGCACCTGCTGGGCGAGCGCGAAGGGATCAGCTTGATACTCAATCGCGTCACGCAATCCAAACTCGAGGGGTACTACTACGGCTACTCATACGGTGACCGGTACGGCGATACGCCGGTGCCGAAGGCGTTGAGTAGTTTCTAGCGTGAACTAGTGCTGAGCTCGCCGCCAGTTCGGTGACTCTCAAGCAACAGCTAGGCTTGATCGCCTGGGGCCTGTTCGCACTTTCCGCCGCGACCAGCCTCTGGGTCCCGTTTACGGGCGATCAATATTTTTCGCAGTCGGCGCCCGTGAAATAGCTGGTGGCGCTCGACTTTATCTTGATTTCTGGGATGTCAAGCAGCCAGGAATATACTGGATCTACCTAGCAGCGTCCTATTTTCCGCTGGAGCTTGCTCAAGCCGTGCGGGCGCTGGAAATTGTTAGCTGGGCGGTAACTAGTCTGTTGGCAATGAGAATTGTTGCGGCCGCGACTGCTGGCAGCAGTATCGCCGTCATGACGCCTGCGTTGGTCGGTGGCGCGGTCCTGCTGGCGGCCCCGAGCTGGCATCTATCTCAAGTCGAGAGCTTCGCCGTACTGCCCCTAATGTACATAGCTCATGAATTGACGTGCGGCAGACTGCGTGCGTCGTACTGGCTGTCAGTAGGCGTAGCCTTGGCGTGTCTCGCTTTTCTTAAACTGTTGTTGCTAGCGATCGGCGGTATGCTCGTGCTTGCTGGCCTTTGGCAGCAGTCTCGTACGAAACCACGCGCTACGTATGGTCGTTTACTCGTTGCAAGCGCATGGGTGGCGTGTGGTCTTCTGGTAACGGCAGGGATATTGAGTATTCCGCTATTGGTGAGTGGCTCATTTAGCGAGTTCATTCGCGTTTCCTTTGTCTATCCTTTTTCGGTTCTGACCGCTGACTCAGCAGCGCCGATTTCTCGACTCCTTGGATCGCTGCTGTGGCTGTTGGCAACGTCGATCCCTCTGGTGATATTGGCCGCAGTTTCGCTATTCCGCAGCGCGTCGCCGGGCGCGCGCGCCGTCAAGTTGATACTCATCGTTTGGCTGGTGGCCGCGCTCTTCGTAATGCTCATCCAGCGCAATAGCTGGTGGGCCTATCACACAACGCTGCTCAAGCCGCCGCTCCTGATGCTTGGCCTGATTGTGTTGGCGCAGCTTGCGGCGCGTGCGGACTGGTGGCCGGAATGTCCAACGCTCAAACTTGCTGGCGGATCGCTCTGCCTGCTGTTTGCGCTTGCTGCAGCTCCAGCGTACTCGCAGCTGCAAAGAAAACTGGACCTCGCGTTCATCTTGACGAGTAGTTATGAGGATCAGCAGAGATACCTCAACGCACTGGCACCCGGATATCCGGCAGTACAACGGCAAAGTCATTGGTTCCGTGCACAGCGTGCCAGCAGTCTCTGCGTGATCGGCGACCCCGCCTTACTGTTCTTTGCGGGCAAGCACTGCCCAGTGAGTGTAGCCACGTGGTCGGGCGCTGCACTGAGCAAGGAGATGTGGCGTCGAATGGCGACAGAGTTCTCGCTAACCAGACCGGAACTAGTATATGTCGCAACCAGTGATCGACAGGCTGTTGAGGCGCACGCGCCAGTCTTGCTGCTATGGCTAGAGGCCAATTACGACTTCGTTGCCCCTGGGCAGGGAACTGATCGCTGGTACAGAGTTCGCAGTAACGACCTTGCAAAGCCTTGACGCAGGTCTCAGGTTGGGAGCCGCCGACCGTGTTTCACTCTGTTGTCCGCTATTCCGGGGGTGTGATGTTGGATTCTTTGAAGCTTAGGTGTGCCGCGATTGCTGCCGCGATAGTCGCCATTTCTCCGGCCATCGCAATAGCAGACATTTCCGCAGTATGGGCCAACGACGGCGCGGATAAAGTCATGCAGCACGAGATGCGGGCTGCGAGTGGCAACGTTGCGAATAGCCTTTGGGCTGGCAACTCGGTGCAATTGTTTGCGGCGCGTAACGAGATCGTCAGTTTCAATCTGGTGCTCGAATCGAGCCAGGGCGCGCGACGAGTGTCAGTCCAATTTAATGAGTTGCTGGGGCCGGACGGTGCGCGTATAGGTAGCCGTCAGGTGAGCGGCGACGACCTATTCAGCTACGTGGGCCGTGATATCGAAGTCTTTTTCGTGCGCTACCTGCAGGTGAAGGGCCTCTCTCGCCTGGGATACGACACTTACGACGAGCGGCATATTCCCAGCAAGATGCGTCGCCCCTTTACGGTGAATGCCAACAACCGGACGATTACGATCGGTGGTTGGCAAGATCGGCCGGGCGCGGACAAGTATTTTCCTGATATTGCAGTGCCGATAGAGCTGCATGCAAGTTTCGATATCGCTGCTCAGACCAACCAGAGCATCTGGGCCGACATCTATATTCCCAAGTCTGCGCCGGCCGGCGGGTACACGGGCACTGTGACTGTCTCCGAAGTCGGCGGCAAAGTTATTCGCGTTCCGGTAGCGCTACAAGTCGAGGCCTTCGCGCTGCCGGACACCACGACATCGAAGACAATGGTGCCACTGGACCCGTACGATGTTGCTGAGCGCGTCGCCGGCAAGCGGTTTCCCGATCGTGGCACGGTTGAGTATGTGGTCGCGCAGCAAGCACGCGACCGCTACTTCCTGTTAGCTCGCCGGCATCGAATTACCTTGGTGGGTGGTGAGTACCCTGAGGAAGCTCCCGGTGTCGTGGCGCCACCTTCGCCAACATATATCGAGAAGTTGCGCGGTAATTTCTTCACGGCGAAGAATGGCTATGCTGGACCCGGCGAAGGAGTCGGCCAGGATCTGTTCGTAATCGGACCCTATGGCAGCGCCCCTTGGACGCGAGAGGACCGCTCAGTCGTTCATCGCCGCATGAATGAGTGGGAGCAGTACTTCCAGAGCAATTTCCCGTCGGTAGACCGCTTTGTCTACGACGTCGATGAGCCGAATCTGTAAGACGCGAAGACCGTCAGTGATATCAATGCCCGACTCGACAATTACAAGTCGAATCCTGGTGTTGGGCAAAACCTAAAGATCTTTTCCACCGTTTATGTCGATAAAGGCGTCGCACAAGTACCGCGATACGACATCATGGCGCAGTGGCTGGCCGTCGGTCAGACGTCCACCGTGCAGCAGGCCGTCGACCAACAGCGCGGTCGGGGCGGTGACGTCTGGCAATACAATGGCAAGCGTATTGCGTCCGGCACTTATATGACGGAGGACGATGGTACTTCGGTCAGAATGATCCCCTGGGCACAGTACAAGCTGGGTATTGGCCGGCAGTTCTACTATCTGGCCAATTACTACAATGACTACCAGACGTCCGGCAAGCAGACGAATGTCTTCGCATCGGCTCGCACTTATGGAATAGACGACAAATTTGACCCGATCATCGGGCGCACGGGCTGGAACTACTCGAACGGCGACGGCGTATTGATGTACCCCGCGCGTGACAGTCTCTTCCCCGACGACTCCTACGGACTGACCGGGGCCTTCGCGTCACTGCGCTTGAAGCACTGGCGTAGAGGAATTCAGGATGTCGAGTATCTGGCTCTGGCAAAGGCCAAAGATCCGGTGCGCACTAAAGCAATCGTTAGCAGGATGGTTCCCAAGGTCTATTGGGAGGTTGGTGTTGAGGATCTTTCAGACCCCACCTGGAAGCTGGGTGACATCTCCTGGCCTGTGAGTTCGGCGGCCTGGGAGGAGGCCCGGCGTGAATTGGCTGATATTATCGTTGATGCTGTTGCTAATGATCAAAAGCCGCAGCCACCGCAGTCTTTAAAAGTCAAATAGGCACACGTGTATAGGTGTCAGCAGCTTCAGTTAGTCAGTTGGCGAAAATAAGCAACTGTCTCCTTCAAGCCGTCTTGCAGCGCGACACGCGGCGTCCAGCCGAGAGTGCTACTGGCCAACGAGATATCAGGCTTGCGCTGACGCGGATCGTCTACCGGCAGAGGCTTGAACGTGAGTTTCGACTTGGAGTGTGTTGCCGTTAGCACTCGCTCAGCGAGTTCGAGGATCGTGAACTCGGTTGGATTGCCTAGATTCACCGGTCCCGTAAAGTTGGGGCCAGAATTGAACGCCAGCATCATGCCTTCAATGAGATCATCGACGTAGCAGAAGCTTCTGGTCTGGCTACCGTCGCCGAATATCGTCAGATCGTTGCCTTGTAATGCTTGCATGATCATATTGCTGACGACCCGGCCATCGTTGGGGTGCATGCGTGGGCCGTAGGTATTGAATATGCGGACTACTTTGATGTCGAGCTGATGCTGTCGATGGTAGTCAAAGAACAGCGTCTCTGCGCAGCGCTTGCCCTCGTCATAGCAGGAGCGCGGGCCGACCGGGTTCACGTGCCCCAGTAGGATTCACGCTTGCGGATGCTCGGCAGGATCACCGTAAACCTCGCTAGTTGAGGCTTGCAGGATGCGGGAGCCGGTGCGCTTGGCGAGGCCGAGCATGTTGATAGCACCATGGACGCTGGTCTTGGTAGTTTGGACCGGGTCATGCTGGTAGTGAATGGGACTTGCAGGGCACGCCAGATTGAAGATGCCGTCGACCTCTATGTAGAGCGGAAACGTAATGTCGTGCCGCAGCAATTCAAAGCGAGGTTCACGCAAATGCTGGCTGACATTGGAACGTGAGCCGGTGAAGTAGTTGTCAGCACATATCACGTTTTGTCCGGCAGCAATCAAACGGTCGCAGAGATGCGAGCCCAGAAATCCTGCGCCGCCCGTTACCAGAGTCGATCCAGTCGTCATCATTTTTATTGCTGCCTATTTTGGGGTCTTATAACTTCGAGGATACCGCAGGACAGATTGCACCGCGCCAAGGACGTGCGTCTGAGTAACGTCGGCGCCGGGTTCCGTCGCAGTGTTGCGACAGCCAAGGTTGTCGGTAAACCCGGGTGTGCTCGTCTAGTTCAAATGGTGCAGCTGAATCAAACCACCGCCACGGCGTAAGAAGCACTTAGAATAGCTCCGTCAATCGCTTGTAACATTAATTCGCTGCTGTGAAGTGCCTGGAATCATTAACGAACCGCCGTTCCATCCACGAAGCTGGTCTGGGGCCTCGCCGTTTCTATTTGGCAATTTGCGCAACAATGGGTCGCTTGCCGGCGTCCTCGACGTGCGCATGAGTCGATTCGAAGACCGGCTATATCGGTTGCGAAACGTCCGTTCGCCGCTTGCCGCATGGAAGGAGGCTTACCATGTTGATACGCGGTTCTTTGCACGCAGACACAAATCGTCAGGCGGAAGATTGCGTCTTTCGAGCAGCCATTTGATGCAGTTCTGCAAGCGGGTGCCTACTATCGGGTCAGCGATACGACTGATCGTCCGTGTTTTACCTATCAGGACGGGAGCATTGCGACACGGATAGCGGCGGGCAACATTGCCCTGCCGGCAGACAGCGCCGAGATGCGTGCTTGCCTTGCATGGGAGCGTGATCTGTATCGAGACTTACGCGGTATCTTTACCTTCAGTGCTTGGCTTGCATCGACTTTTACGCGTGACTTTGGCGTGCCGCATTCGAAAATTGTCGTCGCAGGTTGCGGACTTAATTTCGATCCCCTGCCCGAGATGGTTACCGTGCGAAATCCTGAGCCACGGTTCCTGCTGGTCGGACGTGACTTCAAGCGTAAGGGTGGTGAAGTGTTGCTCGAGGCGTTCCGGCAGGTTCGACGCAAAATGCGCAATGCGACGCTCGTGATCATTGGTCCGGAGTTGCAGAACTTGCCGACGGGAGTCGAGTGCCGCGGATTCTTGCGACGGAGAACCCTGCCCACGTCGAGATTCTCGAGGAGGAGTACCGTAAGGCTTCGGTTTACGTCTTGCCGTCGCTCTATGAGCCATTTGGTATCTCGCTGCTTGAAGCAATGGCGCACGGTCTGCCCTGTATCGGTGTGCGGGAATTTGCCATGCCGGAGATCATCGTAGAGGGTGAGACAGGGTTGCTCGTCGAGCGAGGCGATGCCGGCTCGCTAGCCAACGCCATGCTGGAGATTGCAGCGTCGCCGCCGATGGGCACTGAATTTGGTATTGCCGGCCGCAAGCGGCTGGAAACACAGTTTACCTGGGCGGCGGTTGCCAGACGGATGGCCGATGCAATGGCAGTGATGACGTGATGGTCGCCAGTAGTCCGCATGTGTTGCGAGACTTGACCAGGTGGTGATGACAGCTTCAAGTCCTGACGGTGGTTGCCGCGCATGCCGGGCGTTGCGTGACGGTGTACGCGCACTGTTGATCAGTGTGTTGGATCGGATTCTGGCCCGTCCTGGTATGGCAACGGTCAATGCTGCGCTCATGACCGTTGCGCTGCGCGGTCTTGGCTACAACCATTGCTGCGAGCCAAAGAAGACGGGCGAGGCCAAATTGGTCAGGCTGGCCGCCAGTGGCCAAGCAACATTCTGTATCGATATCGGTGCCAACAACGGCGCTTATACACTCGAGTTGTTACGTCAAACCAACGCGCATGTCCTTGCATTTGAGCCGCTACCAGGCGCGTTTCGGCGACTGGAGTCCATAGCGTCCGAGCATCCGGGTCGGGTGACTGCCGTCAACTGCGGCGTCGCCGATCAGTCCGGCGAGCTGCAGTTGCGATTTGATAGTGACGATTCGGAGCTTGCTACTTTCAGTGACAAGGTTGCCGCAATTCCCTACGTGGCGGCGGCTCAGACGAGAACCACCAACGTACCAGTCGTATCACTTGATGACTATCTGTTCGCAGCCGATCGCGTGCAGCAAATAGCTCATATCGATCTATTGAAGATCGATGTAGAAGGGTTTGAATATCAGGTGCTTCAGGGTGCGCAACGCACAATTCGCGAGCTACGGCCCAGAATCGTCCAGATCGAGTATAACTGGCACCAGCTGTTCACCGGGCATTCGCTATATGAGCTGGCACAGATGCTCAGCGATTACGATGCGTTTCAACTGCTCCCGTTTGGCTCGGGCCTAAGGCCGATCGACGTATCCGACCCGCAATCGAATGTCTACAGCTATGCGAATTTCGCGTTTATTCGACGCGACTTGTCAGCTTGAGGTTGCGATCTGCTTTGACGCCGTCGCCGAACAAAAATCCGGCCCAACCGAGCCGTTCCGCGATCAGAGTCGCGATGAGCGACAGCGCCAGTGTGGTTAGAACAATCAGCAGGTACGCTGTCATATCAGTAAGTTCCAGCGTGTCAATCCAGAGGGCAGCGGGCGAGCACAAGTGCAATTGGAGCATGCAGAAGATAAATGCCCATTGTCCGTCGGCCGACGAACAGTAGCCATCGCGGGAAAGTCTTCAGCCGTACGAGTAGCCAAGTCACCGCCAGAAGATAGCTGAGCTGAAAAGTATGCCAGGCCGTTGCCGAGCCCTGCAAGTGTGCGACGACCGCAACTCCAACTAGCACCGTCGGCACAGCGATTCCAGCGCCGAATTCACCGAGCGCACCACGTCGGCATGCGACTCCCAGCAGAAAGAACCCGAGCCCCCACGGCAGATGTTGAATAGGGTCCGGCCCGGGCGGTTGAACCGTCGCTGTGTACCATGGGCCAATCCACAGGTGAAACGAATAGCCGATAGTTAGTGCGATGAGCAGAATTGTCCATGGTGCGAGCTTGGCGAGCGATCGGGACAGAGACACTGCGATCAGCCGAACCAGAAACAGTGTTGGCAAAAAATAGAGCTGCTGCGATGCAAGCGAGAACCAAATCGTGCGTGGTAGCGCGTCAGGCATCAGAACTGCCAGCGCACGCAGTGAATCCCCGCCGGCTGGGGGACTACGCGCCAGCATGCGCAATGCGACATACCCCACCGAAAAGATAAGCCAAGGCAGTAACAATCGCTGCCATCCGGTGCGCAGCGTCGTTCGCAATGATGGCGCGGATGCGAGCTTGGCAGCGAACAAGAATCCGTCAACCCAGAAAAACCCGGGAACTGCGATCGTCAGGACAATCAGCAAAACGTTGCCAAGTTGTGTTGGATCGAGCAGGACATCTGGTTGCGCGGTGTGAATGGCAACCACAAGCAAGATGAGTACGGCCTTGAGTGCATCAATCGATGCGAGGCGTAATGTTGAAGCGTCCATCCGCTCAGTGCCGCCGTCTGTCTGGGGTCGCATATCGCCAGAATTATGCCTTAACCGTACCGCAATCCCGACTCGCTGCATGGGACCGGTCACGATTGAAAGCGGAAACTTCCAATGAAATGGAATCGATTTCACAGAAACCGCGAGCTAGCTTGCTTTGGCGTTGCACGCGCGCCGGAAGCGACCTCTGGACGTGTATTCTACGCGCCCGACCGATCTGCAAGCCGGGTTGAGTGATTCGCGCACAAAACTCGCCGAGTTTTGTGATGCGGTGGAGTTTTTGCCTATTGAAAGTCTTGATCGACCGTTTGGCAAAGCGCGCACTGCGCTGACGGCGCTGCTGGGAGACTGCTACACGACGCGCTTCTTGCAAAGTGCGGCGGCACGGTCGCGTCTCGCGGAGATGTCGCATCGGCAAGCATACGATCTGGTGCATTTCGACTGTGTTGGTCTTGCTCCGTACGCCCAGTTAGTGGATGTGAAGGTGGCTACTCTGGGTCATCACAACATCGAATCTCACATGATGCTGCGGCGTGCCGACAATGAGCCGAGCCTGCTCAAGCGCGCATACTTCAAGCGGGAAGGTAGCCGCCTGGAGGAGTACGAGCGCGCAGTGGTTGGTCAGTTTGCAGCCAATATCACTTGCTCCGATCTGGACTCACAGCGACTGCTTGAGCTCGAGCCTGGCGCTCGCTGCGTCACAATCCCAAATGGGGTGGATTGCGAGTACTTTTCGCCAATGCAGCTGCCGGAGCGCCCCGATTCATTGGTATTTGTCGGTACTCTGAGTTGGTATCCCAATGCGTCAGCTGTGGAGTTTTTGCTGCGTACGGTTTTGCCGGGCTTGCGTGCGTTACGGCCCGGAATTGCCTTGGACGTCATCGGTGCCGGAGCGCCGCCATCCTTGGTCAAGCTCGCTGCTAATACGGCAGGAGTCACTCTGCATGGATTCGTTCCAGACATCCGGCCACTGATCGACTCGGCAGCGCTCTATATTTGCCCCATTCGCGATGGCGGTGGCACCAAGCTCAAGATGCTCGACGCGTTCGCCATGGCGAAGTGCGTGTTGGCGCACCCAATAGCCTGTGAAGGCATCGACGTTACCGAGGGGCGTGACGTATTTCTGGCTTCGACTGGCGAACAGTTCGTTGCCGAGACACTGCGTCTGCTTGATGTAGCAGATGTTCGTCGACAAGTGGGGGCTGCGGCGCGAA
>JADJBE010000003.1 GCA_016703895.1 Pseudomonadota bacterium | reverse complement strand
TCGGACGCCGTCCGCAACGTGACGCTGCTATGCTTCGCGAGCAACGCTCTGGCGACACGAACTGGCACAACATGACCCTCATTCGTAGCGAACAAACCGAAATTTGCAGATTCAGTACCGGTGGTTGTCATTGGCGCCGGGGCCTGTGGCTTCGCCGCAGCGCTGGCGGCAAGTGACGGCGGCGCGGATGTCTTGGTACTGGAGCGCGACAAGCGACCCTGGGGCAGCACTGGCATGTCGCTTGGTGCCGTCTGTGGCGTCGATTCCGCTGAGCAGCGTTCGCATGGCGTAACAGACTCGGTTGCCGCCTTCGTCGACGACGTGATGGCCAAGACCGAGGGGCGCGCTGACCGAGCGCTGGCGGCAGTGATTGGCCATGAATCGGGACCAGCCATCGACTGGCTGGCGGCGCAGCACAGTGTCCCGCTGAAGCTCGATCTTGCCTGGACTGGCCTCGGCCACTCGCGCCCTCGCCTGCACGTGCCGCCTGGGCGAACAGGTGAGGAACTGTTAGTCCTGTTGTCGCAGGCGGCGGAACGCGCGGGCGTCACGGTGGTCACCGAGGCGTTGGTCACCGGTCTCTACGCCGATGACAGCGGGCGTGTGACCGGCGTCAGAATCCAACGTCCGGACGGCCGCCATGAAGAACTGGGTTGTCAGGCGGTGATCTTTGCCACCTGCGGCTTCGGGGGTAACCATGACATGATTGCGGGGCACATCCCCAGCATGGCTACGGCGCGTTACTTCGGCCACGAAGGCAATCGCGGCGACGGCATTCGTTGGGGCCAGGCGCTCGGCGGCGCCGTGGACGACATGACGGCCTACCAGGGACTTGGAACCCTCGCCGATCCACAGTCAGTAATTGTGCCGCATACGCTGATGATCGACGGCGGAGTGCTCATCAATGTGCGCGGCGAGCGTTTTACGCATGAGCTCGACAACATCTCAGGCATGTGTATTCCCGTGCTGCAACAGCCCGACGGCCGTGCCTGGGTTTTGTTCGATGAGCGGCTATTGAAGACCTCGCTCGTGCATTCGATCGAGCTACAACAGTTGCAGGAGCTGGGCGCGATCAAATCGGCGCCGACATTGCCCGCGCTCGAGACTCTGATCAATGTGCCGTCGGGATCCTTGACGCAAGTGCTCGCTGAGGTGGCCGCCAGCAAGTCAGCGGCTCAACCCGATGCGTTCGGCCGCTCTTTTGTTGACCTTGCGCCGCTCACCGCGCCCTTCTGTGCGATCCGCGTCACCGGCGCGCTGTTTCATACTCAAGGTGGCCTGAGTGTGGACAGCGAGGCGCGTGTCCTGCGCGCTGATGGCAGCCCATTGCCAAACGTTTTTGCAGGCGGTGGCGCCGCCCGCAGCATCTCAGGTCCCGACGTCACGGGCTACCTACCGGCGATGGGACTCTGTATGGCGATCACTCTGGGGCGCATCGCGGGCCGTGCTGCGGCCAAACAAGTCTGCTCAAACACGCTAACTACGGTGTGAGATCCGCCTGCGGCGCCGAATCACTCGCGGCCGCCGCTGGCAATATGCCGCGCAATATGGCGTTCGGTAGCCGCGCGTCGTCCCCATTGTTCTCTAGTATTTGCAGATCCTGCACCACGCGGCCGGTGCGTATGATGATCAGATCTTGTGACGGTACGATGTACACACGTTGACCGCCAAACCCGTCGATGAAAATCACGTCGTCGGTCAGGTAAGGCTCAGAGTGAAAGGCCTTCAAAGTCTTGTCGTTGTAACGCCGCTCTTTGCCCGCTGGCGAGCCCAGCCAGATCTGATAACCGAAGTTCGGATTGGTGGTTGCGGGCGTCGTCATATCGGTGATCCATTGCGATGGAACGACCTGGTCGTCCTCGAACCGTCCTTGGTTTTTCAGCAGCAACCCGACCTGTAGCCAGCCCCGCGCTGTCGTGTAGATACAGCAGAACGTCCGCGGCATACCGCCGTCGCGATCTAGCCAAAGATGCGCAGTTGGCGCACCGATCCGACTCCACAAACGCTGCGAGAGATAGTCCGCATACCGCTTGCCGGCTGCGCGCTGCACGATGACCCCGAGGACCTGTGAGTTGGTGTTGAGGTACTGGAACTCGCTGCCGTGCGGCCGCTCAGCCGGGATGCCCAACGCCGTCTCGGTGATATCGCTGCCGAGCGTCAAACGAAAACTCGCCCAGGTGCCAAACCGTACGATCTCGAGACCCGAAGACATCTGCAGCAGATCCTTGATCGTGATGTCCTTACGCGAGTCGTTGCGCCACTCAGGTAAGTAGTTTGCCGCTGGCTCATCGACCGACTGGATCAGCCCATCGGCAATTGCAGCACCTACCAGCAGGCCGAGGACGGTCTTGTGCGCAGAGTAGGGGTCGGTCACCGTGTCACGATCGTGACCCGGCCAGTATTTCTCGTAACGCAGTGCGCCACGGTGCCAGATCAGCAGCGCGACTGACTGCGTACTGTCGGCATACTGCTCCGCAGCGGCAATTGCTTCGGGGTTGATGGTGTTGTTTGGCGCTGAAACAACGTTCGCCTCGATGCCACTAACAGCCTCCTGCGGCTGGTTGCGCGCTGTTTGATCAACCACACCCATGGCGGGCCCCGTGACCATGCGACGAATGACAGCGGGGTCGGCGGCGTAGAAGCCGAGCACGACCAGCAACAGAACGACCACCACACCCAGCAGGCCCTTGCCAATCCAGCGAAGTACGCGCATGCAGAAATTCTCCTAAGTTAGGCAGCTTTCAGCGTGCCGCGATTGGCACGGCACTGGCGGCACGTTCATCCAAAGCGGCGCGGATGCTGGCATGCCGCGCGGCATCGATCGGAAACCGCCACATCAGGAACATGGGGACCAGCAGCATGGCGGCCGGCAGTAGCGAAGCGCACAGCCGGATGCCGAATGCCGCGGTCTCATCGAGGGTCTGTGCCCCGCCCTCGTAGCCAAACAAAGCGATCAAGCCGAGTGCAAGCGGCGCTCCTAGCATGATGCCGCCCTTGAACACGATCGCGAGAAACGCCATATGCCCGCCCATCTGGCGCGCCCCCGAGTGCAACTCGTCATGATCAACGGTATCGGCGGTCATCGCCGGCGGCGTGATCATCGTACCGCCATTGCCAAAGCCCATCAGCACCTGCGCCGCCAGCACCACACCAAGTGCGCCGACCGGCGCGAAGAACAGCAACAGATACGACGCCGCCGTGATGCCGTTGGCCAGCACATAGCTGCGGTGTTTACCCAAGCGCTTGGCGATACCGACCCACAGAGGCGCCAGCAACGCCGCCACGACCGTATTGGTTATCGCCACGGTCAGCACGTCCTTCTGCAGATCCAGCACCATGCCAACAAAGAACGGTTGCGCCGCAAAATAGGTGCCCATCGCGAGACGATCGACTAGGTAGGAGCCGCCGAGGCGCAGAAAGGGGCGATTGCGCGCCAGGATCGCATACAACTCCCGCCACGAGGGTGGCTTGTCATCGGTTTCGGCTGCGCCCTGCGGCACGAACGCAAAACACAGCGCCACGCCAATCGGCAAGGCAATAGCAAAAAACACACCGATCACATGCACGATTTGCTCGAAGCTCGGTGCCTCGACGCCCATGACGAACTTCCAGTAAATGAGCGGTACCAGCGATGCCAGCAGATAGCCGATAAACGACCCTGTCTCGCGGTAACCCGCGATTCGCGTGCGCTCCTGATAGTCGTTAGTGATCTCACCACCCCAGCTTTGGTGGGGGATGTAGATCATGGTCCAGCCGATATAGAATACCACCAACCAGACGCCGAGGTAGGCCGCGCTCGCGCCTGGCGGTGGCGAAACCAGAAACCAACCAGCGACGACCGCGATCGGCAGACCGAGTGCCATCCACAAGCGGCGACGCCCAAAGCGACTGCGGGTCCGATCCGACACGGCGCCGATCAGCGGGTCGGAAAACAGCTCGAAGATACGGCCCAACAGAAACATCACGCCGACGACGGACAGCGCCATACCAACCGTGACCGACGCATAGGCTGGCGGCAGATAGAGCAGCAGCGGCACCATCATCGACTGCAATGCCAGCGTCGGCAGCGAGTACGCCATCAACCTGGCACCCGACAGCCGCGCTCCCCCCGAGCTTGTTGTCATGGTGGCGAGACTAGATCACCGCGCAGACAGTTTTGGTCTCGAGATAGTTCTCGACCGCTTGATGACCACTGTCGCGACCCCAGCCGGACTGTTTGACGCCGCCTATCGGCAGGCTCGGGTCATACATTGGATGGCAGTTGATCCAAACAGAGCCGGCTCGGATCTCCGCTGCTAGTCGGTGCGCGGCCGACAGGTCGTTGGTCCAAACACTGGCCCCCAGGCCATAGACCGAATCATTGGCGATCGAAGCAATCTCGTGCACGTCCCTGAACGGCGCAGCAACGACCACCGGACCGAAGATTTCCTCCCGCACGACGCTCATGTTTGGTTTGACGTTCGCCAGCACGGTCGGCTCGATGAAGGTCTTTGTGCCCGCCACACGTTTGCCGCCCACGACGGCTTCCGCGCCCTGCTTCAGGCCGGCGTCAATGTACGACACCACCCGATCGGCGTGCTTGCTGCTAACCACGGGTCCCATCTGCACGGTCGGGTCAAGGCCATTGCCCAGCTTGAGATTGCGCGCGTAGTCGATCACGCCCGCCATCACCTTGTCATACAATTTGTGGTGCACATAGAGCCGCGAGCCTGCCACGCAGACCTGCCCGGAATTGAAGAAGATCGCATTCGCAGCACCCGGAATCGCCAACTCCAGATCCGCGTCCTCGAGAATGATCGCTGGGGACTTGCCACCCAACTCGATGGTGACTTTCTTGAGATTGCTACGCGCCGCGTTGACGATCAATTTGCCCACTTCGGTGGAACCGGTAAACGCAATCTTGTCGACGTCCGTATGCTCCGCGAGCGCCGCTCCCGCTTGCTCCCCCAACCCCGTGACGATGTTCAGCACGCCAGGCGGCAGGCCTGCTTCCAGTAACAACTCCCCCAGCCGCAAAGCCGTGAGCGACGTGTCTTCTGCCGGCTTCAAGTCCACCGAACAGCCAGCCGCGAGTGCTGGCTCGAGCTTCATGGCCGTCAATACGATCGGCGAGTTCCACGGCACGATGGCACCGACCACGCCAATCGGCTGCTTGAGTGTGTACGCAAAAATCTTCTTGCCGGGAGGTTGGTAGGTGATGGACGTTGGAATCGTCGTCCCTTCAATCTTGGTAGCCTGGCCGGCGAAATAACGGAACTGCTCGATGCCGCCGGGGATTTCGGCATACTTGCCCACCCAGATAGGTTTGCCCTGATCAAGCGTCTCGAGCTCCGCCAGCTCATCGAGATGCGCTTCCATCAGGTCCGCCATCTTCCACAGGATGCGCGCTTTCTGCGCGCCAGGCATGTCACGCCAAACACCGGACTTAAAAGCTGCGCGAGCTGCTTTGACAGCGCGGTCGACATCGGCGCGGTCTCCCGCGGGTACTGTCGCTAACAGCTCACCCGTGGCAGGATTGATGGCATCGAGCGATTTGCCGGTCGCCGCCGCGACCCACTGATCACCGATCAGCATCTTGAGCTGCTTCTTGGCCAGAAATGACTGTGCACCGGCTGATTGCGGGGCAAGATTGGCAACTTCGAACGTCATGCTTTTCTCCCTTTGCGCGCGGTGCCAGGCCGCTTGGTCGGCGCCGCAGTGGCTGCAGGTGGCGGTATATGGCTGGCGTGGTTCTCGAGGTACCAGGTGGCGATCGCCTCGCGCGTCGTCCACCACACCCCTTTGAGCTTCTTGGCGTACGCCAGAAACTCGCGCAGTGCACGGATCCGATAGGCGCGGCCACTGACGTGTGGGTGCAGCCCGACGTTCATGATTCGCCCCGTTTTCGCACCCTCTGCGTACAGTTCCTTCAGTTCATCGATCAGAATATCGCGAAACTCGTCGGTCGTATGGTTGCGGCGGGTGAGCAGGGTAAAATCGTTTATTTCGTTAGTGTATGGCGTCGACACGATTGGCCCATGCGCGGTGTGAATGAGATACGGTTGGTCATCATTCATCAGGTCGCAATAGAACTTGAGGCCGTGCTCGGCCAGGATCTCGGGCGTATTCAGTGTGCCGCGCAACGACGAAGATAACCAACCCTGTGCTTTGCGCCCCACGGCCTGCTCATACACGTCCAGCGTTCGCCGGATAACATCACGCTCGCGTGCCGGATCGTGCGCGAAATCGCTCAACAATTCGCCCTGCTCATAATTATGCGCAACGATCTCGCAACCGCGGCTGAGGGCCGCGTCCAGCATCGCGCGGCGTCGCAATGCTGTCACCGCATTGATCGTGCAGGAGGGCTTGACACGCATCTGGTCAAACATTTCGAACAAGCGAAATGCACCAACGCGCTGCCCGTATTCGCGCCAGGTGTAGTTAGGGTAGTCAGCGACGTTGCCGGGTAGCACGTCCGGGAGAATGGGCGGTCCGCCGGCGTAGTACGGCTTGTCCGTATCTTTGACGAGATCCCAGGTTTCGAGATTAATTGTCATGATCAGTGCGACTCGTTTGCCGCCCGGCCACTTGAGTGGCTTGCGATGGGTGATCGGAACGTAGTCGTAATGCATGGCTGGTGTCCTAAATGCGTCCTGAAACCTAATGTGTTGTGACTCTAGTAGTCGAGCAGCAGACTGCCAAAGCCGTCGAGTCGATCCTGAATGCCGTTTTGCCGCAGTGCATACCAGTATGTTGCGGTATTGATCGCGATGACCGGTTTGTCGAGCCAGCGTTCGGCCGCCGTCGCGACGGCGGCACAGGCGAGATTGGTGCCGACCTGGACGACTGCCTGCACGTCAGGGGCGTCGACCGCCCGAATCGCCTGCCGTAGACGTGCGGGCGTCTCGTGCGCAATCAACATCGGACTCGCACACTTGAGCCCTTCGAGTGCCGCGATCTCAAAGCCGTTATCCGTGAAGAACTTGCGCACCATCGAATCGCCCACGGGCATATAGGGTGTGATGACTGAGATGCGACGGATGTCGCTCCCATAGGCACGCAACGCCGCAAGCACCGCATGCGATCCCAGGGCAACCCCGACGCCAGCACGTTTTTCCATGCGGCTGTGCAGGACGTCAGCGCCCTCTGCGCCATCCCAGAACGTCTCGGCAGACATGCCCATGACGACGTAATCCGGCGAGCAGGTCATGACCGAATCGATCGCCGCCTCAGTCGCACCGCGGATGTTGTGCATCATCGCGAGAAACTCGGCGTCGGTGCGCACCGCGGTGTCCGGTATGGTGATGCGCGCGAAGTGATTGGTGACCCCTCGCGGACGCATATCGTCATATTCGGGCTGCACACTGGTATTGGTGGATGGCGCCACCACACCAAATTTGCGCCGCCAGCCCAGTGAATCTGTCATATCGGCCTCCCCGAAATTTGCTCGGTCACTCGCATACGGAGCCGATTTGCCTCGTCCGCATGGTGGACATCTGCCCGCGCGGTTCCTACACTGCACGTAGCTGACCGATAGATCAGCATGGCATAGGAATCCGCACACAGTATGGAATCTACCAGACCGATTCGCGCCCTGATTCGGGGACTCGATGCGCTCACCGTTTTGAACCTGCGCAATGGTGCTACCGTCTCGGAAGTCGCAGCCGAGATCAAGCTACCCCGCACCACTACCTACCGCATTCTCGAAACGCTGTCGCACGCTGGCTACGTCTATCGCGATCAGAACGATGATCGTTACCGGCTGACCATCATGGTTCGCGGCCTCTCCGACGGCTTCGACGATGAAGCCTGGGTGACGCAGATTGCACGGCCGCACATCAACGAACTGGGCAAGGAGATCGTTTGGCCGGTAGCCATCGCATCGCTGTCCGGCACCACCATGATGGTCCGTGAAGATTCTCACCGACGCGCGCAGTCAAGGCTATGCGACCGCGGTTCGGCCGCGCCGTGTCTCGGAGGAAATCAGCATGGCGGTACCGATCATGATTGACGAACGGGTATTGGCAGCCGTAACCATCCGGTTCTCCGGAGCGGCCGTGCCGCTCAAGCTGGCCATCGAACGGTTCTTGCCCAAGCTGCGTGATTCGGCACAGAGAATTCGCCAAGCCTTCGGCGAGCAGCAGCGCGACCCGCCGCATTTGCACCATCGGCCAGCGCAAATCCGTTGAGCAAGATGCACACGACTTCAGAGGTAACAAGCCATGCACGCGCAAGTCTCCCCCGCTAACCATCCGGTCGTCGCTCGTCTGACGGCACTGCTCGGTCGTGAGCACGTATTGCTCGACACGACGGATCGCGAGTTCTATTCAACCGACGTCTACAACGCAGACAAGACTGCGCTCGCGGTAGTCCGGCCCGGGTCGACCGCCGACGTCGCGCAGATCGTGCAACTGGCTAACGAGCACGATCTGCCGCTCGTGCCGCGCGGGGGCGGTGCCTCCTATACCGACGGCTATGTGCCGGCGGAAGAGAATTCGATTCTGGTCGACACATCGCGCATGAATGCGATTGTGGAGATCAACGAGCGTGACATGTATGTCGTTGCACAAGTCGGCGTGACTTGGGCGGCACTCAATGACGCGCTGGCGGCCAAAGGCTTGCGCACACCATTTTTCGGCCCCTTCTCAGGTATTGCAGCCACGATCGGCGGCGGCTTGTCGCAGGGTGCGGTGACCTGGGGTACGGGCGTGTTTGGGATCTCTGGTGAAAACGTATTGGGCGTCGAGGTCGTGCTTGGTACGGGCGAAGTCGTGCGGACAGGCTCTTGGGGCGCTGCTAACAGCGTACCGTTCTTGCGACTCTATGGTCCGGACCTGACCGGGCTATTCATGTCGGATGCGGGCGCACTCGGCATCAAGACGACGGTTTCCATGCGTCTCATGCCACGGCGTGAGCACGTGTTAGGCCTGTCGTTTGGCTTCAAGGACTTCGACAGCATGGCTGCGGGGATGGAAGCGGCAGCTCGCGAAGGCGTCAACCCCACAAACTTTGGTCTCGACCCTGCCCTGCAACAAGGTCAGTTAGGCAAGGCGGACGTCGCGACGGCGATGCAAGCGGCCAAGGCCGTGTTTCGGACCTCACGCGGCCTGTTCGACGGTCTGCTGCAGGTGGCCAAGCTGGGGCTCGCGGGTCGTAGCTTTCTAAAAGGCGCCGCGTTCTCGGCGCACTGGTTAGTTGACGGAGTTGATGATCAGGCGACACGGTCGGCGGTCGCGCGGTTGCGCGCGGTGCTGCAGCCGCACGGCGCCGAAGTGGCCCCCACGGTGCCAACCATTGCCAACGCCATGCCGTTTATGCCGCTCAACAATGTTCGCGGCCCGAAGGGCGAACGCTGGGTGCCGGTCCATGGACTACTGCCGTTCTCCAGGGTGCTCGGTTTTCGCAAAGATCTGCTGGCCTACTACGCGGCAAATGCGGACCGTATGGCCAAGCACCACGTCACCTACGGCGCGATGTTCATGACAGTGAGCACCAATGTCTTCCTGTATGAGCCGGTGTTCTATTGGCATGACGTGCAAACGATCAATCATCAACGGATGATCCCCGCGGACTACCTGGCCACCCTGCCAAAATATGCAGACAACCCCGAGGGTCGGCAGTTAGTGGGTGAGATGAAGCGAGGCATTGCGGACCTGTTCCAGAAGCACGGCGCTGCGCACATGCAGATTGGCAAATTCTATCCGTACATGCGCGGCCGCGATCCACAGACTGCGAAGCTGATGCGCGAAATCAAGACGTTACTGGATCCGCAGCACCATCTGAACCCAGGTGCGCTGGGCCTGTAGCGCGAATCGATCTGCTATGATTTTGGGTTTTACAATTTTTGGGTTTTGAGAGAGCGATTGAATGAAACGAATATTGGTAGGAATCAAGCGCGTCGTTGACTACAACGTACGAATTCGGGTGAAGCCTGATGGCTCGGGTGTGATGCTGGATGGCGTCAAAATGAGTATCAACCCGTTCGATGAGATCGCTCTCGAAGAGGCGCTGCGCATCAAAGAGCGCGGCCAGGCGGAAGAAATCGTGGTCGTGACCATGGGCCCGACGGACTGTCAGCAGCAACTGCGCACCGCACTCGCGATGGGTGCCGATCGGGCGCTGCATATCGTGACGACTGAGGCGCTGGAGCCGCTCACTGGCGCGAAACTATTGCACAAGATCGTCGAGCGCGAGCAACCCTTCTTGGTCATCCTTGGCAAGCAGTCGATCGACGGCGACAATAGCCAGACGGGGCAGATGCTCGCACAGCTCTGGGACCGTCCGCAGGCCACTTTTGCCTCGAAAGTCGAACTCACCGATTCGTCGGCCAAGGTGACGCGCGAAGTCGACGCGGGACTCGAGACGCTCGAAGTCGACCTGCCCGCCGTGATCACGGTGGATCTGCGGCTCAATGAACCGCGCTATGTGAAATTGCCGGACATCATGAAGGCAAAGAAGAAGCCACTGGAGTCTCTGCCGGTGGCGGATCTCGGGGTGGAGACCAAGACCCGTATCAAGGTGTTGAAGACGGAGCCGCCCGCCGCGCGCCAGAAGGGCAAGATGGTAAAGGACGTCACCGAGTTGGTAGAGGCATTGCGCCAGAAAGGACTAGTCTGATGAGCGAGATACTGATCATTGCCGAGCATGCCGGCGGCAAACTCAACCCGGCAACCGCGAAGTGCGTCACTGCGGCCTCCTCCATTGCCGGCGCCAAAATGACGATAGCGGTTTTTGCAGCCGATGGCGCGGCCGTAGCCGCCCAAGCCGCCAAGCTCGCTGGCGTCGCCAAAGTCATCACCGTTGACAATGCCGCCAATCAGCACGCCCTGGCGGCAGTCATTGCGCCGCAGGTCGCAGCGCTCGCCAAGTCTTATACCCACGTGTTCGGCCCGTCGACCACGTTTGGTAAGGATCTCATGCCACGCGTCGCGGCCTTACTCGACGCACCGCAATTATCCGATGTGATGGTGATCGAGAGCGCCACTCGCTTTGTTCGACCCACATATGCGAGCAACGCGATCACCACGGTAGAGGTCGACGCCGGCACGCAGGTTGTCGCTACCATCCGCAGTGCGTCGTTTACCGCCACGCCGGAGGGCAGCAGCACGGCGCCAATCGAGTCTGCCACGCCAAGCGCAGCACTACCTTCGCACACCCGATTCGTAGGCCTGGCCGCTGCCAAGTCGGACCGTCCGGACCTGCAGACCGCCGCGCGAGTCATTTCGGGCGGTCGTGCGCTGGGTAGTGCCGACGCGTTCAAGATCATCTATAGCCTGGCCGAGCAGCTGGGCGCCGGTGTCGGCGCATCGCGCGCCGCAGTAGACGCAGGCTATGCGCCTAACGATATGCAGGTCGGGCAGACCGGCAAGACCGTCGCACCTGATCTGTATATCGCCTGCGGGATTTCCGGCGCGATCCAGCATCTCACCGGTATCAAGGATGCGCGCACCATCGTGGCCATCAACAAGGACCCGGAGGCGCCCATTTTTGAAGTGGCAGACTTTGGCTTGGTCGGCGATCTGTTCACCATCGTGCCCGAGCTCGAGAAACAGATCGCGGCCACCAAGTAACGGCGCGTGGCGGCGTCGACGCTCCCTCCGTTGCCGACGCAGGCACGGCCGGCGCGCTCTTGGATTGCGTTGCTGGGCATCGCCAGTGGGCTGTCTGCCTTCGGCATGGCCAGTGTCGTGCCGTCACTACCGTTGCTGGCGGACACCTTCCGTACCGACTACGCACAGTTGCAATGGGTGGTGTCGGCCTACCTGTTAGGCCTTGGGCTCGCGCAGCCCGTACAGGGCTGGCTCTGTGATCGATTCGGCCGCCGGCCGGTACTGCTGATCGGCTTTGCGGCCTTCGCCGCTGCGAGCTTGCTGGCTAGCATGGCGACCTCGCTCAGCGCCTTGGTCATCGCACGCTTCGCGCAGGCACTGGGAGTCAGCGTTGCGACCGTGGCATCACGCGCGATGGTGCGCGATCGTCATGACGCCGATTCAGCCGCGGCCGCACTCGCGTTCATCACCGCCGTCATGGGTCTCGCGCCCGTTCTGGCGCCGCTCGCTGGCGGCGTGGTTGTCGATCTATTCAACTGGCGCGCGCTGTTCATCATGCACTTCGTCATGGCCGTCGTGCTACTCATCTGGATGGTGGTGAGTCTGGTCGAGACCCGGCCTGCCAACACGCGCGTGCTTGGCGTGCGTAGCACATTTCGTGCGTTCGGCGTGCTGCTGCAAGATCGCAGCTTCACGACGCACACATTGGTGTACTGCTTCATGAGCGCGGCCTCCTTTGCATTCATCACCTGCGGCGCAGAGTTGTTTTCCCGGCTGTTCCAGATGTCGCCGGCGGCCTTTGGCGTGTTCTGGGCGGTGCTGGCGGGTGCCTACACCATCGGCGCCAGCATTGCCGGCTTCGTGACACGCCGTTTCGGCGCACGCCGCGTCTTGATCCAAGGCACGGCGCTGTCGTTGGTCGGTGGCAGCCTGTTTGCCTGGTTGGCCTGGAGCGAGACCATCAGTCTGGCCGGCTACACGGCCGCCTTGATCATGCTGACGATGGGCAACGGCGTCACCTCGCCGCTCGCACTTGCCGGTGCGGTCAACGACCACCCCGAGATGGCCGGCACTGCGTCAGGTCTATCCAGCGCGATGGCGATGCTGGTGTCGATGTGCTTTGCCATCGGTACGGGCTACGCCTTCGACGGCACCGCCGTCAGTGTTGGCTGGATTCTGGCGCTCGGCACGTTTTTATCCTGGCTCGCGGCAATCGCGATCAGCAGCCACCGACCGACTATTACGCAAGCAATGCACGAGGAGAGCGAACGTGCCACCAACGAAACGAGACCCTGACGAGCAGGCGATCGATGCCTTATTGCGAGCCGCGGAGCGCGCCTGGGCGGCCAGTGATTTTGCGGCCCTCAAAGAGCTCTGGGATAGCAGCACGCCACCGCTATACCTTGCCGAGGAGTCGCGCGAAGTCTGCGCCACGTGGCCGCAGCTAGATGACTACTGGGCGGCCACTAACAGCGCTGCGCGCGCTGTGTCGATGCGAATCTCTGACGTGGTCTATCGACCTCTGACTAGCGACCTGATCAGCACCTTCTACCAGATGCATTGGAACTTCCAGACACCGGATACCCAAGCACCGGTTGGCGGTGACGTCCGCGTCTACGCAGTATTTCGGCGCACCGCGCAAGGCTGGCGCTTCACGCAGTACATCGAAGCGCCGATTGCGCCGATCGTCTACATCCGCAGGCTCTACGAGCAGCAGGTAGACCCCGGTTTTCCCCCGCCGACGCGAGCGAGTAAGAGCTAATGATTAGACGCGAGTTCATCCAGGTTGCCGGGCAAGAGATTCACTACCGCATTGGCGGCAGTGGTCCGCCGATCGTCTTGTTGCACGATTCGCCGCGCTCATCGGTCTTGCACCTGCCGCAGCTTGAGCACTTTGCCGACGAGTTCACCGTCATTGCGCTCGATACGCCAGGCTATGGCAACTCCGCTGCCTTGCCGCGGGAGCCGCGACCCGAGATCGGCGATTTCGCCGACTCACTCGCGGCGACACTGGCCGCGCTGAAGATCGAACGCTGTGCAATCTATGGCTTTCATACGAGCTCGAAGATCGCGCTGGAGTTTGCGGTGCGCCACCCGCAACGCGTCGCACTCGCGGTGATGGACGGACTCAACCTGCCGCCCGGTGGCCCCGGGGATGAGTTCATCACACGCTACATGAAGCCGTTCGAAGTCAGCGACGATGGTAGTCATCTGACAACCGCCTGGAGCCGAGCCCGGGATCTCCATCGGTTCTTCCCATGGTTTGATCGCAGCGCGAAGTCACGGTTGCCGATGGAGTTTCCCAGCGATGCTTATTTGCACGCCTACACGCTCGATCTCATGATGGCTGGCGCCAACTATTCCGCCGCCTATTCGGCTGCCATGCGCTACCTCGCCTTGCCGCGCTTGGCCGCCCTGACCGCCCCAGCAGTTTTCATGTGCCGGGCCAACGATCCGCTGTTCGCCTATCTCGATACCGTGGAGCAGAACCGGCCGGCCAGTGCGCGCGTGATGCGCCTCAGTGGCGACCGCAATGAGTGGCTCACCACCTTGCGCGAACTGTTTCGCAGCGTCTCCGTCGACTCCTTTGCACCGCCCGATGTAAAGCCTGGCAACACGCAAGGGTGCACTTACCTGTCGCTCTCACATGGGCAAGTTCGAGTCCGCTTGCAGGGACCGCTCGATGCGCCACCCGTGATCTTGCTGCACGACCCGCCAGGCTCAGTCCATTCGCTTGCTGCGCTGGCAGCCGATCTTGCCGCCACTCGACGAGTGATCACCATGGATTTTCCTGGCGAGGGCGAGTCGGATCCCCTGCCGACACCGGACTGCCATCACTTCGGCGCCGTCATTGCTCAAGTACTGGAGTCGTTAGGTATCGCGCAGGCTGACGTGTACGCGCAGCACCTGGCAGTACCGATCGCGGTCGAGTGTGCCGTGCAGTCGCCACAGCGGGTGCGTCGGTTGTTACTCGACGGGCCGCAGTTACTTGGCAAAAGCGAGGCGCGTCAGCTCTGGAAACAGTACTGCCCCAGCGTCACACCCAAATGGGACGGCTCCCATCTCGTCACCTTGTGGCACGTCCTGCGAGACCGGGAGCTCAACTGGCCCTGGTATTCGCGCGCAGTCAGCTCGATCCGCCAGCGCCCACTGACGCGCGACGCGGCGAATCTACACGCGCTCGTCACCGATCTCGTCAAGCAGCCGGCTCGCTATGCCGACGCCTGCCTGGCAGCAATCGAGTGCAAGCTCGCAGACGCAGCCGCGCGGCTCGCCTGTCAGGTGGTCACCCTGCAGGCCGAGAACGACGTCCGCTATCAGAGCAGCGGCAAGTTCGCGCGCGGCGTACCACAGGGTCGGTTGATCCAGTTCTCGCTGCCACCAACGGGATCAATGGCCGCAGTGCTCGAGCCATTGCTGGACTAGCGGCTGCGCGGTCGCCACATCAGCGGCTGAACAACGCGATTAGCTGCGCCTTATCCAGCGTGTTCATGCCGAGCTGAAAGCCAACGATCGCGCAGGAGGTGTCGGCCGTCACGGCCAGCTCCTTCGCATTCACTGCGTACACACTAAAGATATAGCGATGCACATTGGCACCCGGCGGTGGGCACGGGCCGCCGTATCCCGGCTTACCGAAGTCCGTGCGAATCTGTAGCGCTCCCGCAGGGAGCTTGCCGCTCGCTGGGTCGCCGGCTCCCAGCGCCAACGACGTGACGTTGGCGGGGATGTTCACGACCACCCAATGCCAGAATCCACTGCCCGTCGGCGCGTCAGGGTCGTAGCAAGTCACCGCAAAACTCTGCGTGCCCGCCGGCGCGCCAGTCCAGCTCAGTTGCGGCGACTGATTGTCGCCGTCACAGCCAAAACCGAAGTCCTTCGCCAGCACGTGCTGCATCTTGAGCCGGTCCCCGTCCTGGAAGCTCTCGCTCGTCAGTTTCATCGCCATTGATCAATCTCCACCAGTTGCGAACACAGATTATCGTCGCTGACGCAATCAACAACGAACTGCCGACCCTACCCTTGTGACCGCGGTAAATCCATATAATGTCTAACCGCGAACCGAATGGGAGGGCGCGTGAGTCTCATCGTTGTTGTTGCCGCTGTGCTCGGGCTGCTTGCGCTCGGCTGGGTCGTGTTGACGTACAACCACTTGGTGCGCGATCGCAACCGTGTCGCCCAGTCGTGGAGCGACGTCGACGTGCAACTTACGCGGCGGCACGACCTCGTGCCGCGACTGCTGGAGGTGGTGAAAGGCTACGCCAGCTACGAACGCGCGCTGCTGGAAAATATTACCCAGCTGCGCAGTCTGGGGTCGCAGCTGCGCTCGCCCGCCCAACTGACACCGGTCGAGACGGACCTGGCACAGGGCCTGCAGCGCGTCATCGCGGTCGCCGAGGCGTATCCTGATCTCAAGGCTAACGAGAGCTTTCTGGGTTTGCAGCGCGAACTGGCAGAGACGGAGAATCAAATCCAATTCGCACGGCGCTACTACAACGGGGCGGTGAATCTGTACAACACCCGCATCGAGTCGGTCCCGGACATGCTGGTGGCGAAGACCCTCGGATTTCGGGTGGCGGAGTTCTTCGATCTTGACAGCGACGAGCAGGCTACGACGCCGGCAGTGAGGCTCTGATGCGCTCCGGCGCTATTGCCGCATGGCTAGTAACGGCATTCTTGGCCGCTATGCCGCTGTCGGCCGCCGAACGGATCCTGTCGTTCGACAGTGTCATCGAGGTGCAGGCCAATAGCGAAATACGAGTTCGTGAAACGATCCGTGTCGAGGCCGAGGGTGACAACATCAAGCGCGGCATTTTCCGCGAGTTTCCGACCCGCTACGACCGTGCCAATGGCGAACGAGTCGTCGTGGGTTTCACCGTGTTGTCGGTTGAGCGCGATGGTGCCCCTGAGCCCTACCACACTAAAGCTATTGCCAACGGTGTGCGCGTTTACATCGGCGATAAAGATCGACTGCTCGACCGTGGCCAACACAGCTACGTCATCATCTATCGATCCGATCGGCAACTTGGCAGTTTTCCAGATCACGACGAGCTGTATTGGAATGTGACTGGCAACGGTTGGCAGTTTCCCATCGAGTCGGTGAGCGCGGAAGTGCGCTTGCCCGCTCCGGTCGATCCCATGGTTGTCAGCGCCGAAGGCTACACAGGCTACCAGGGTGACACAGGCAAAGACCTGACCGCGCAACTATCAGACCAGGGTGCGCGCTACGCTAGCACGCGAGTCTTACAGTCCGGCGAGGGTCTCACGATCGTTGCATCTTGGCCTAAGGGGCTCATCGCCGCTCCGACCGCGACGATGCGCTTGCAGTATCTGCTGCGGGATGACTGGCTGGCATTTCTTGCGGGCACCGGCTTGCTCGCGCTTTTCGGCTACTACCTCTACGCGTGGCGGCGCGTGGGGCGCGATCCGCCCGCTCGAGTCGTCGTGCCCATCTACAAGCCACCGGCGAACTACTCACCTGCGGCTATGCGGTTGCTGCGCCAGATGTCCTACGACGACGAGTGCTGTGCCGCGGCGGTCCTCAGTCTGGCCGTGAAAGGCAGGCTGAAGATCACCGAGGAGAAGACAGGCCTGTTGGGGTTCGGTCGTCAGTTCACGCTGCACAAGAACGAGCCGCTGCCAACAAATCCGGCCTTATCAGCAGATGAGGCTGCCCTGTTCGATGCGCTGCTCGGCACACGCGAATCGCTGGTGCTGGAGCAGAAAAACCATATGGTCTTGCGCTTGGCCAATGTCGCGCATCAGAAGTCGCTCGACCAGCAGTACAAAGGCCAAGCGTTCAAGGACAACAGCGGCTGGCATCTGGCGGGCCTCGTCATTGCCGTGGTGTTCGGCGTCATCGCGATCCTCATCGGGCGCTACAACGGCTTCAATATCGCCTGGTTGTTTACGCAGCCTGGCGGTTGGCTGACACTCGCCATGCTGCTCGCCTCGTTCATTGCGATTGGCGTGTTCGGCAAGTTGCTGAAGGCGCCAACGCTCGCTGGCCGCGATGCGCTCGATCAGATCGACGGGTTCAGACAGTATCTCAGCGTCGCCGAGGGCGCAGAGCTGAAGCTCATCGACGCGCCACCGCTAACGAGTCAGTTATTCGAGTCCTACTTACCTGCCGCATTGGCGCTCGGCGTCGAGCAGCGTTGGGCCGAACGGTTTGCTAGCGTCTTCGATCAGCAGCCTGCCAACACTTCCCCCAGCTGGTACAGCGGTCAAAGCTGGCGCAGCTTCAACCAATCGTCGTTCACGTCCAGTTTTGGCTCGTCGTTCTCGAGCGCCATTTCCGCCGCCTCGAGCCCGCCGGGTTCGAGTTCCGGCAGTCGCTCCTCCGGTGGAGGCGGCTCGTCAGGTGGCGGTGGTGGTGGCGGCGGTGGTGGTGGTTGGTAGCCGACCACGCCATCCGACTACGGGCCTCAGCCGGCCGCTCCGGGTTCCACTTGCAGCGCGCGCTGACCCAGCCAACGACCAAACGCCAACGCCGGCGTGACCAGCGCGCCATTGGTATAGCCACTGCCCGACGTGGCACCGGCACCCAGCGCTTCGCCCGCTGCATAGAGATTCGGGATCGGCGTACCGTCTGTGCGCAACACGCGCAATCGACCATCCACCGCAATACCCGCAAACGAAATCACGGTCCAACCCGACAGGCGAACTGCGAAATACGGCGCTTCTCTCAACAGTAGCGGGCGATGCTCACGCCCAAACGGATCGACACTCCGCGACTCTTGCGCGGCATTGAACGTGCTCACACTGTGACGCAGGCGTCTCGGATCCATTCCCGTCTTAGCCGCCAACGCGTTCAGATCGCCCGCGGTAGCGAACATCGGATGATCACCCGCAAAAGCGTCGCGAACTTGCTCAGGCTTCATTCCCAACAGAAAGGGTGGTGCCTGACGGGCCATTGCGTTGTCGTACACCACCCAAAACCGCTGGCCCGGTTGTTTGGCAAGCGCGTGCTCATGATAGGCATGCGTGGGGTGGTCTTCACGCAAAAAGCGCTCGCCGCGCGCATTGACATGGATTTCCCACGGTTGGCGTTGCGCCGGGTCTGCTATGAAAGTAGCGCTGATCGCACTAGGAAAAAGTATCGCTCTCCAGCAACACGCCATACAGCGGTAAGTATTTCTCGCCGCCGCGCAGCGTGCCACCCGCGGCCATAGCAAGTCCGAATCCCTCGCCCTGACTCCAGGGGTAAGCAATTTGCGCCGAGAGGGTCGCCCCGTGCAGATCCTCAAACATCCGCGGATTGGCCGCGCAACCGCCCGTCGCAATCAGCACCTTGCGACCGAATGATTCCTCGCGCTTGCCGTCCGCTGCTGCACTAACGACTCCGACGACCGCACCGGCGACGTCCTGGATCAGGTCGGTAGCGCCTGTCTCGAGCTTGAGCGTGATCTTGCCGGACTGGACTGCTGCGTCGAACAACGGCTTCATCGCCGCCAGGATCGAGCGGCCGCCTTCGGGCCCGTTCTGGTAGCGCGCGATGGTGAACGGGTCGTGTCCTTTGCCCTTGACCGGGTCTCCATTGATCACCTGGTAGCCATTCGCCGCGAGCCAATTTACGGTAGCTGGCGCTTCATCGACAAACAACCGCGTCAACGCCGGATCTGCTGTCCAGCCATTGATACGCATGTTGTCTGCGTAGTGCTCGTCCGGGGAGTCGACGATCCCCTTCGCCTCTTGAAAAACCGTGCGCGACGCCGAGATCTGGCCGGTGGACCGGTCGAGCGTGCCGCCGATGACCGGCGACTTTTCGATGACCAGCACGCGCGCGCCCGCTTCGGCGGCAAAGATCGCGGCCGGAACGCCGGCCGTACCAGCGCCGATCACAATCAGATCCCACTGGTTCTTGAGGCCGGCGCGCCTATCGCCGGTCTGCACCGCCGGCGACGCAGTGCGTCCGACACTGGCTGCCGCCAGCGTCCCGACCGCCGCTGCCGCACCCACAAAGTCTCGTCGTTTCATGATGTCGCCTTGCCGTTAGTGCCCAGAAAACTTGCCACCGTATCTGACCAAGCCTCGGGCTGCTGATCAAGAATGTCCACGCCACCGCCTGCGAATTCGGCGTACTCGAAATCCGGTCGTAGCTTTCGTGCGCGCTGCGCGAGCGGGTAGATCGCGTCCGTTGTGTTAGTCAAGATCATTGCGCGATGTTTCAGGCGTTGCAGCGCCGCGCCGTGATCGTAACGGTAAGCCGCATTGTGACCGTACCAGAACGGCCCAAAGCCCTGGAATCTTTCAACCACCACCCGCGTGGTGAGCTTCGGATCCGCGCCGGGTCCGTAGATGTCGAAACGCCGTCGAAAGCTCTCCGACAGATGGCTGCCGTCCGCCTTGTATTCGAAATCGATCTCGGTGATCTGCAGTTTCTTCAGGCGCGCCTCGCGCTCGGCCGCGTTGATCGGAAACGGCCCGTGCATGATCACGTTATGGACGCGATCCGGGAACTGCAGGGCAATCTCGGTTGCCACCAGTGCGCCCGTGTGATGTCCGAGCACATCGGCTCGCTCGACGCCCAGCGCGTCTAATACCGGCGACGCGATGCGTGCCCAGTCTTCGATCGTAGGCACGAATGCGGTGACGTCCGACATGCCGAATCCCGGCAGATCAATGCCAATCGCGCGGATGCCGCGCTCGGCGAGCGGTGCATACACCGAGTCGAACTGCCGCGCTGATTGCGGAGCCTGATGAAACATCAACAACGGACGTCCCGCCGTACCGGTGTCGTAGTAGTGTACGAGCCCGAACGGCCCATCGGCATAGCCGCGCTTCTTGGTTCGCACGGGCATGTTGGCGTTTGCCGATTGACTTGCGACCCCACCAATCAATGCACCGGTCGCCAAGGCAGTTGTGAGCATGGCGCGCCGCGTCAGTTGTATCTGCTTCACGTTGATTGCACTCCTACTTCACGTCAATCTCATTCAATACGGTCTTCACTTCACTGACCGAGCGCGCAATGCGTGCAGCAGCATCCTTCTCAGCGCGGCTGTTCGCAAAGCCGCCCAACAGCACCCGGCCGTTGGCGGTGCGAACATTCAGGCGCATCGCGCTGGTCTCAGCGCTATCGGCCAGTGCACGCTTGACCCTGGCCGTGATCGCAGTATCGTCAATCTCGCTGCCGAGTGTGTCTCGTTGCTTGTCGATGACCAAGTTGTTGCGCACCACTTTGACGCCTGCCACGCCGCGAGCAACCGACACGGCGCGCGACCGCTCGGTACCTGAGACCACGAAGCCATTCAATTGGACAATGCCGCGAAACACTTCCACGTCGATCTGCAGCGCCTTCGTGTTGGGTTCGAGTATGAGTGCCGCGTTGACCTTACCCAAAATAACCGTGTCGTCCACCTGCTCACCGATCGATTTCTGGGTGCGAGTCGGGGAACAGGCCGCCAATGCCAGTGTTAGCGCCGCGACGACAAAGACAGAAGCCAGTTTTGCATAGATCATGTTTTCACTCCGGTAATGAGGTTTGCAGCCCGCTCCGCCACCGCCAACACGGCTGCATGCGGCATCGCATTGGGAATCATGGGTATCACCGACGCATCGACGACCCGCAAGCCCTCGACACCCCGGACGCGCAGGTCAGAATCAACCACCGCGTTATGCCCCTGCCCCATTGCGCAAGTGCCAACGGGATGGAAGAACGTATTGACGGATTCTCGCACGAAACGCTCGCGCTCAGCCTGCCCGGACCAACGCGTGCCGGGGTAAATCTCCCGGCCCCGCCAAGCAGCAAGCTCAGGCCGCCCGCCGATCTCGCGTGCCAGCTCGTCGCCGTGCAAGAAAGCTGCAATCTCCGCGGCATCCAGGCGCGGCGCGTGTCGCAAGAAGCACATCGCCTCGCCGTGCTGATACTGCGACAGTGGCATGGGTCGGGACGCCTCATACACCACGCCCACCCCTAACAAATGATTCTGCAAGTTCTTGCCCACGCCTGGCGAGGCGCTGCGCACCTTGGTACTAATCGGTTCGAGCTCTGCCGGCGCACCGATGCCGGCCAACGTCAATATCTTCGGTGATTCCAACGAGCCCGCCGCAAGCAACACCTCGCGAGCGGCACGGGTCCGCTGCGGTTTACCCGCATGCAGATACTCCCCGCCGACGCAGCGCTTTCCATCGAATCGAGTGACTAAAGCCTCGGTCAACATCTGTGGCGGGTTGCTGCTCGCCAGCGCTGGGCGCAGGTAGCAGGCTACCGTGCTTTGCCTTGCGCCCGCCTTCAAAGCGAGGTGATTCCAGGCCGGGCCTTCCATCACTGCGCCATTCAGATCGTCAGTGGGCGCGTATCCCGCACCGGTGGCGGCAGAGATAAACTGCGCAGCAGCCAGATGCCGCTTGTCCTGCTGCGGCACATCCACAAAGATCGGTCCGTCGCCACCATGGAACTCGGACGCGCCGCCAACAAACGTCTCCTGCTTCCTGAAGTACGGCAGCAGACCCTCGAAGTCCCAGCCCTTTGCCCCGAGGCGCGCCCATTCATCGAATACCGCGCGGTGACCGCGCTGATGACCCATGGCATTGATACTGCTCGAGCCGCCTAACACCTTGCCGCGCGCCCAGGAATGCACCCGATTCGCGGTGGACGCCTGCGGCAGCGTCTTGTACTGCCAGTCCACCGCAGTGCCCTGCAGGAACGGCCAGGCCTGCGGGTTGTCAATCTCGGGCAACGCGTCTGCCCCACCCGCCTCCAGCACTAACACCTTCGCACCGGCTTCGCTCAAGCGTCGCGCCAGTACAAAGCCCGCGGATCCCGCTCCGACAATGACGTAGTCAACATCAGACGTTGACGCGTCCGTTGCCCGACTCGATGTGGCCCAGACGCGCGATGACGCCGACGCCACGCCCGCGCCCAGCCCACCTGCCAATACTGTTCGTCGAGTGACCATAGTCTGCAATCCCCAAGACTTGTAACGCAGATCGGCATCGTCGCCGCTTGCGTCGACTAAAGTGTCAGTGCCCGCAAGAATACCCTCGAAATGCAGCTGAAATGCGGCGAATAAGGTGGCGTCGGTCTCCACAGCGTTGGGTTCTCGCGCTGCCGCGCGAAATTGTTGGCGGCAAACGTCTTGTGATGGCATCGTAGTGTTGAAATGATGGACAACCGTTCGGCGCCGGGGGATGGCTTCGTGCGAATTCCGTCGCTACGGAGACTTGCTCTTGGCGATCACTGGCGAATACCGCATCGCTGCCCCGCGCGAAACCGTCTGGGCGGCACTTAACGACACGGACGTCCTCAAAGCGTGCATCCCGGGATGTGAAGAGCTGGAACGCTTATCCGAAACAGAGATCGACGCGCGTGTCGCCGCCGCACTCGGGCCGGTGCGCGCGACGTTCGCGACCCGTATCCAACTGGCCGACATGAAACCACCCGAGTCGTACACGATCAGCGGCGAAGGCAAGGCGGCCGTGGGCTTCGGCAAGGGCGTTGCCCAAGTCAGCCTGAGCGAAGACGCCGGCGCCACCGTACTGCGTTATTCGGCCGACTTGCGACTGGGCGGCAAGTTGGCGCAGGTGGGATCGCGGCTGCTCGAGGGTTTTACGCGGCAGCTTGCCGACCAGTTCTTCGACGCATTCGCTAAGCGGCTCGATGCAGGTGCGACACGCCAGGACGCGGCCGTGACGACTGCGGGTGCCGAAGACGCCGTCGCAGGCACGAGACGTCTCGCGCCGTTCGCCTGGCTTGCCGCTGCAGTGATTGCCGCTATCGTGATTTGGTTACTGGCACGTTGACAGAAGGAAGCGCCGCATGAAAGTCAGTCTGAAGTCAACGGTCGCCGTGTGTCGGCGGACGTCGAGGAGCGCACGCTGCTGGTCGAGCTGTTGCGCAAGAACCTGCTCCTTACTGGCACGCATGTCGGCTGCGATACCACGCAGTGCGGCGCCTGCGTCGTGCATGTCGACGGCCGCGCGGTCAAGAGCTGCACGATGCTCGCTGCCCAGGCGGACGGGGCGCAAGTCACGACAATCGAGGGCTTGGCACCCAAAGGCGCTCTGCATCCCGTGCAGGCGGCGTTCCGCGCCAACCACGCGCTGCAATGCGGCTTCTGCACGCCCGGGATGATCATGACAGCGGTGGAACTACTAACTCACAACCCGAAATCCGACCGAACAGGAAATTCGCGACGGCCTCGATGGCAACATCTGCCGCTGTACCGGATATCACAACATCGTCAAGGCCGTCGCCGCTGCCGCGCAGACGATGCGCGCGACGGACTGAGGAGCGGCAGATGTATCCATTCGAATACCTCAAGCCGGCGGATCTACAGTCTGCCGTAAAAAGCGCGAGCGCCAGCGGCGAGAACAAATTCATCGCCGGCGGTATGACACTGCTACCCACGCTGAAGTTGCGTTTAGCGCGCCCCGACCGCCTGATCGATCTGAGCCGCATTACCGAACTAACCGGCATCCGCGTCGAGGCGAACCGGGTTGAGATCGGTGCCATGACGCGCCACGCCGACGTTGCCCGGTCTGCCGAGCTGCGCCGCGCCTTGCCGGCGCTCGCTGCGCTCGCCGGCGGTATCGGCGATCCGCTGGTGCGCAATCGCGGCACAATCGGCGGCTCGATTGCCAACAACGACCCGGCTGCCGACTACCCGTCGGCGCTGCTCGCGCTGGCTGGCATCGTCATCACCAATCAACGTGAAATTGCAGCCGATGACTTTTTCACCGGCATGTTCTCGACGGCGCTCAAATCGAGCGAGGTGATCACGCAGCTCCGTTTCGACATTCCCAAGCGGGCCGCGTACGCCAAGTACCCGAATCCGGCGTCGCGTTACGCAATGGTGGGTGTGTTCGTGGCCGATACCGCGACCGGCATTCGCGTTGCAGTCACCGGCGCCGGCCCATGCGTGTTCCGCGTGGCGCTGTTCGAGGCTGCGCTGGCCAAGCGCTTCACGCCCGACGCTCTCGAGGGTCTCAGCATCCCGGCGGACAATTTGAACAATGATTTGCATGGCTCGGCCGAGTATCGTGCCAGCCTCGTTAGTGTGATGGCGAAGCGCGCGGTCGCGGCTGCGCTCGGCGGCTGACGGCAGCATTCTTGAGCGTCGCACTGCCCGCTTCCGTCGATGCAACCGAGGCGCTGCTGCGCGGCCAGCGCTATCTCGCTGATCGGACGTTGTCGGTGGTCACGTTTCTCGCGCTCAAGCTGGGCCGACCGCTGTTTCTGGAGGGTGAGGCTGGCGTCGGCAAGACGGAAGTCGCGCGCGCATTGGCCGCCGGGCTCGGGCGCGACCTCATCCGACTGCAGTGCTATGAGGGTCTCGACGCGTCCTCCGCGCTTTACGAATGGAACCATCTGCGACAGCTGTTAGAACTGCGGGTCGCCGAGGTGACCACCAGCGCTGATCGGTCGCGCGCCACACTCACAAGCGCCGTGTTCTCCCCCGAATTCTTGATCAAGCGGCCTCTGTTGCAGGCGCTTGAGCCGAACGCAAAGGGTCCGCCGGTGCTGTTAATCGACGAGATTGACCGAGCGGACGAACCGTTCGAAGCCTTCCTGCTCGAAATTCTCGCCGACTACCAAGTCACGATCCCCGAGCTGGGAACCGTACGCGCCGCGCAGCCGCCGATTGTCGTACTAACGTCAAACCGCACGCGTGAAGTACACGACGCGCTGAAGCGTCGCTGTCTGTATCACTGGGTCGGGTATCCGGACGCCGCACGCGAGCTCGAGATCCTTGCAGCGCGCGCACCGGAAGCGGGTGATGCGCTGGCGCAGGAGATTGTGCAATTCGTGCAGGGGCTGCGGCAGCGGCGACTGCAGAAGCCACCGGGCGTGGCCGAGAGTATCGAGTGGGCACGCGCGATCGTCGCGCTCGGTCAGCATGCGCTGACGCCGCAGTTGTTACATGAGACACTCGGTGTGCTGTTGAAGTATGAAGAGGATATCTCCGCCGTGCGCGCGAATCCACCAAGCATCAGCGCCGCGTGAGCCACCCGGTTATGCTCACGCTGCCGCGCCTGGCGCAAGCACTGCGCGACAGTGGTGTGAAGCTCGGCAGCGGTGCGGTACTGGTGGCGGCGGCACTCGCCTGCGTCGAACTCGACCGTCCTAACGATGTGCGCGATGCTCTGCGCGCTGCGCTGATCCACGAGCCAGCCGACTTCGAGCTGTTCGAGCGCTTGTTCACGCTGCTGTTTGGCAATGAGCGCGACAGGATCGCCGAGAACCCGCCCGCTCAACCTCGCTCCTGGGATCTGCCGGCGGCACCCGGTGGGCGCCGTCTCGCAGCCGCACTATTAGAACTCGGCCTACAGCAGACGCCAGCCACGGGGCGGATCGAGCGTGACGCCGCGGGCTCAGCCTCGACTGCCGAGGTGCTCGCGGCCAAGGATTTTGAACAGATGAGCACGGCCGAACTTGACGACGCGCTGCGGCTGCTGGCCGCAACCCCGTCGCACGCCGCGCAGCGCCGCACGCGCCGCATCGTGCCCGCTAAACGCGGCCCGCACGTCGACCTGCGACGCACACTACAGCAGATGCGGCGTGGCCTCGACGCGCTACCACCACCACGACGCCGAGCGCAGTATCGGCCGCGTGACTGGGTGCTGCTCATCGATATCTCCGGCTCGATGGCGTCCTATGCGCGCATGGCGCTGCAACTCGCTTGGGCCCTCGGGCGGCGCGGCGGCCGGCTGGAAGTGTTCACCTTCGCGACCCACTTGACGCGCGTGACGCCTGCTCTGCGCAACGCCGATCCCGACGTCGCGCTGCAACAGGTGGCACGCAGCGTCACCGACTGGGATGGCGGTACTCGCATTGGCGAGGCGCTGGCGCAGTTCCATCATCATTGGGCACGACGCGTGCTGACCCGCAGCCCCTGGGTCGTCGTACTCACCGATGGTCTCGAACGTGGTGGCGTCGAGCAGCTCGAGACCGAAGTCGCCCGGCTCGCACGGCAATGCCGCGAATTGATCTGGCTCAACCCGTTGCGCCGCAGCCCGTCTACCAACCACTGGCAGCGGGCGCCGCGGTCCTCGAGCGGTATGCGACGCGTCGGCTGTCGGCCCACAATGTCGAGTCGCTGTTGGCACTAACTAAACTGATCGATAGCAGCAAATTGCATGGGAAATTCGGCTGAAACCTGACTTGACAGGTTCGCGGAATCAGCCGTAGAACGGGTTGCGACAACAGCGGGGATACCCGCTAAGGAGAGGTGATGAGCGGGACAGGTTTCGGCGCGTCAGTGCCACGAGTTGAAGACTATCGGTTCATCACTGGCCAGGGCCGTTACACCGACGACATCACCTTGCCCGGACAAGCCTACGCCTACGTGCTGCGCTCGTCGGTCGCGCACGGTACGCTGCGCCGCATCGATACGTCGGCAGCCAGTTCTGCGCCGGGCGTCATCGGTGTTTTCACGGCAGCTGATCTGCAAGCTGACCAGATCGGCAACCTGCCTTGTGCCTGGCACACCACCAATGTTGACGGCAGTGCGCGCTTCGATCCACCCCATCCGGTGCTGGCTGGCGAGCGCGTTCGGCATGTCGGCGAGCCGATCGCGTTGATTGTCGCCGAGACACTCATGCAAGCCCGCGATGCCGCGGAACTGATTGAATGTGACATCGACGACCTCCCGGCGGTTGCCACGATCGAACGTGCCATCGCTCCCGAGGCACCCTGCCTGTGGCAGCAGGCCCCCGGCAATGTGGCGTTTCACTGGCGTAGCGGCGATCTTGACGCGACTGAGCGCGGGTTCGCCAAGGCGGCCCACATCGCGCGCCTCGATCTCATCAACAACCGTTTGGTCTGCAACCCGATGGAGCCCCGTACGGCGACCGGCGCCTTCGATGGCGGTAAGGCTGAATTCACGCTCTATCTGTCGACACAAACGCCGCATATCGAACGACTGTTGTTAGCAAAGGCTACGCTGCGCGCGCCGGAGAGCAAGCTGCGCGTGGTGTCGCCCGACGTCGGCGGTGGCTTCGGCACCAAGGCGCAGCATTACCCAGAGACCGTGCTCGTGCTATGGGCCGCCCGCCGTCTCGGCAGGCCGGTGCACTGGGCGGCCGATCGCAGCGAGGGCTTCGTCAGCGATCGACAGGCCAGAGACCACGTCACCCATGTCGAACTGGCACTCGATGCCGAGGGTAAGTTTCTCGCCCTCAGAGTCGACACCGCCGCGAACCTGGGCGCCTATTTCTCCACCTTCGGCCCACTCATCTGCACTTTCTTGTACTCCAGTGTGCTTTGCGGCAATTACGCCATTCCCGTCGGTTGTTGTGACGTGCGGGGCATCTGGACTAACACGGTGCCCACCGACGCGTATCGCGGCGCCGGCAGACCCGAAGCCATTTTTGTGATTGAACGCATCGTCGATCAGGCCGCGCGCGACCTGGGTATCGATCGTGCCGAGCTGCGGCGCCGGAACCTCATCCGTTCGGACCAGCTCCCCTGGAAGACGCCTTTCGGATTCGAATACGAACCGAGTGACTACCCTGCTCTGCTCGCCCGCGCGCTCGAATTGGGCGACTACGCGGGTTTCGAGGCCAGACGGGCGCAGTCGAAAGCGCAAGGCCTGCTGCGCGGCATCGGCATTTCCTGTTACCTCGAGGCCGGCGGTGAGGGACCGTCGGCCTTGTACCTCGCCTCCGGCGGTGGCGTCGGCATGTTCGAGGGCGCCACCGTCCGCGTCAATCCGTCCGGCAGTGTCGTGGTGCTGACCGGCACGCACTCGCACGGTCAGGGACACGAGACCACCTTTGCGCAACTCGTCTGCGAACGGCTCGGCGTGCCAATCGAGCAGGTTGACATCGTTCATGGCGATACCGGACGTGTGCAATACGGCATCGGCACGCTCGGCTCGCGCTCACTGGCACTCGGCGGCAGCGCCATTGCCATGGCGATCGACAAGATCATTGCCAAGGGCAAACGCATCGCCGCCCGCGTGCTCGAGGCGAGCGAGACGGACGTGGAATTCCAGAGCGGACGATTCTCGATCCGGGGCACAGATCGCGGCCTGGCATTCCAGGAAGTGGCGTTCCTGGCCCACGCGCCAGCCGCCTGGCCGTGCAATGAGATCGAACCCGGGCTCGAAGAGAAGGCCTTCTTTGATCCACCGAACTTCGTGTTCCCAGCCGGTGCGCATATCTGCGAGGTGGAGATCGACCCGGAGACGGGCAAGACTCGCTTCACAGCCTACGCAGTCGTCGACGATTTCGGCGCGATCCTCAATCCGATGATCGTCGATGGGCAAGTGCATGGCGGTCTTGCGCAGGGCATCGGCCAGGCGCTGCTGGAACAGTGCGTTTATGATCCCGACACGGCGCAGCTGCTATCCGGCAGTTTCATGGACTATACGATGCCGCGCGCCGACGATCTGCCGTCGTTCACCACCGATTACATCAACTTTCCGTCGCCTAACAACGTGCTCGGCGTGAAAGGTTGCGGTGAAGCAGGCACGATCGCATCGCCACCGGCCGTCATCGGTGCGGTGCTGGACGCGCTGGCGCCACTCGGCGTGACCGACATCGCCATGCCAGCAACGCCGCACGCGGTCTGGCAGGCGATTCGCGCTGCTGCTCAGAAGGGTTTGGCAGTACCGATGTAAGCCACGACGAGTACCAGGAACCACAGCGTCCCCGCCGAGAAGCCACACCAGAAACGCGTGCGGTTCATCAGCGGTTCCGCGCGGAGTTTCTCATCACCGCCGCGCCGCGCCATTTCGATGAGCGGATACCAATGGTCCGCCGACCGCATGATCCAGATGCCATTCCAGACAATCAGTCCGTAGATCGCCATCTTCAAGCCCAGCCAATTTGGCACCGCTATCCATTCGGTGCCGAGCACCACGAGTCCGAGGCCGAACATGATGGCGCCAACGAGCGCCCAGATGCGGCGATCCCAGCGTGCCCAAGTCAGACCGCGCGGCGAGCGGCCGAGGCGCCGCACGGAAAAGATGGATGCCAGCCAGCCCGCACAGGCCAGCCACACCAGGAGCAACCAACCGCCCGTGATCGGCGAGCCGTAGTAGGTAGCCAGGCTGAAGCCCAGGCCCAGCATCAGCACGATGCTGATACGCGGGGCCATGTCGACCTTGTAGCGTATCTGACGTACGCGCATGCGTTCTTCGATGTCGAGATCATGCCGCGTGAGCTGACTGTCGCAGAAAAACACACCCAGATCTGCGCCTAGCCAGTAGCCAAACAGCAGTATGTGGAGGTAGAGCAGGACAAAATAGGGCTCGATAGACACGAATCAATTCTCCCAAACGCTTTGCGCTAGACCTCGACTTTGAACGTCACTCCGAACCGTGTTAGCAGATCGCGTTTCACCAAGTCAGCGCTCACCGCTTCATCCTGCACCACGTTGTCGACCACCAGACCATCGGTGGCTTCTTTGCGCAGGATCACCAGCAGATTGGTATTGTCGAACACGGCGAACGGGAACTCGTGCCAGGTATTGATATGCATCAGGAAGCCCGCCTGGCCATCGAAAAGGAAGGCTTCGGCCTTGTCGATGTCCGGCGTCTCGGCGTCACTGGGCGGCGCGAACACGGCCACGAATGGCTTCGAGCCTAACGAGATAAACACCTGCGTGTGCTTGGGGTGCCGCTCCATCCAGCGCACTTCCAACGGGCGGCGATCCAGTGTAACGACCGGCATCTCCGTCTCGCCATCGGACTTGAACTCGGCGACCCGCCGCACCTTCGCCTTGCCGTCGTAGAACTCGATCGGCATCGGCTTGATGTCGGGATGGTAGCCGAGGATCGTGCCGTAGGGTGCTAGCGCCGCGGGCGTTGCCTGCTTGGCGTGGAGCACGCGCACTTCGGTCTTCCGATTCATCACTGCATTCATACCGTTTTACTCAGCCTCGGGTCTATTTCAGTTGTTTCATCACACGCGCCGCCGCTCGCACTGCGCGCACGATGCTCTGGTAGCCGGTGCAGCGGCATAGATTGCCCGCCATCGCCGTGCGGATCTCGTCATCGGTCGGCTCGGCGTTGCTCTTCAAGAGCTCAGTGGCAGTGAGCACCATGCCCGGCGCACAAAAGGCGCACTGCAGCCCCGCCTCGTCCCAGAATGCCTGCTGGATGGGTGTTAGCTTGCCGTCTGCGTCCTTCAGACCCTCGAGCGTCGTGATCGTTTTGCGTTGAACCGTGGCGGCGAGCGTGATGCAGGACTTCGCCACTTCGCCGTCGATCAGCACGGTGCAGGCACCGCAGTGACCAGTCATGCAGCCCATGTGCGTGCCGGTCAGCCGCATTTCCTCACGCAGCAGTTCGAGCAGCGTCGTGCCGGGCGCGATTGCGAGTTCGCAGGGCTTGTTGTTCACTCGGCATTGCAGCAGCACGGTGTCTTCGAGCATCTCTTCCATATTGGTTGCCATTAGCGGTGCCTCACTTGCTAGTCCGTTGCGCGTTGGCCACGGCGGCCTGCACGGCTCGCCGCGCCACAACGCCCGCCATGGCACGACGCCAAGTGGCATCGCCCTGCTGATCGTCGAGCAGCGTCTTGGGCAATGCGCTGCAGAGGCTCTCTACTCTGGCGCCTGCGGCCGCATCCCACGGTTTGCCTAATAGCCCATGCAGTGCCTCGCTCGCATCGAGCGGCTGCTCACTGACAGCGCCGATCACCACGCGCAGCGTCGAGAGTTTGTTGCCGCTAAGAGAAACGACCGCGGCCGCGTTGGCCGAGCCGTAACTGCCAGCGGTGATCTTCAGCTTCTCATACGCCCAACCCGCGTCCGACGTCATCGGCTTCAACAGAATGCGTGTCAGCAATGACGACGTGCCCAAGCCATGACTCGTCTCCGCCAGGATCTTACCGAGCGCAGCGCGCCGGACGCCGTCCGGTGCCTGGATCTCCACGTCCGCTTGCAGCGCTAACAACACCGGCGCAATGTCATAGAGCGGGTGCATCGCGACCAGATTACCGCCCACGGTGCCACGATTATGCACCTGCCAACCACCGCCGACTTGCGCGGCTGAATACGCCAACAGCGGCAAAGCACGGCAAACAATAGCGTCGCGCTGCAGAGTGCGATGGACCGTGAGCGCGCCGATGGCGATCTCGCCGTCCTTTTCGGTGATACCCACTAACTCCGGCAACGCCCCGATATCCACATACACGGTGGGCATTAGTCGGCCATAGTTCACGTGCGGCATCAGTTCCTGCCCACCGGCAATAACAACCGCCCCTGCACCGAGGTTGCCCAAGACTTCGACTGCTTGCGCCGCCGAGCGCGGCCAGGCCCATGTAGGTCACGGGATTTGGGCTGTCGTGATGAACCATGGCAATCGCCGGCACATCGTGCGCACGCGGCATCACATAGTTCACGAATGTGTTTGTGAGCTGTCGCCCCTGCGCATCGAAGCGGATCTCCTCGTTCAGCATGCCGCCGATTCCAAAGGCGATCGCCCCACACGCCTGGCCCTCGACCAGCACCGGATTGATCACCTTGCCGCAGTCATGCGCTGCCGCAAACTGCAGCAGTTTCACTTTGGCCCGTCTCGCGGTCCACCTCGCAGACCACCGCGTAGGCCGCATTCGAATAGCTGGGGTAAGGATTGATCCGCCCTTTCTCATCTGGCGTGTGCCGAATGAGCCCGGGGCGGAACGTACACGTGGCTTCGAGCGGCGGCGTGATCGCCAGCCCCACATCGTACGCTCGCGTATAGGCCGCATACGCCACTTCTTTCAGACTCAGCGTCTTATCGGGCTTCGCACTCGAACGCAGCACGCCGCGCAAGAGGCTGACTGTCGCGACATCGACTTCCAGCAGCGCCGCACCGATCGTGACGATCTTCTCGCGCACTTCGCGTGCTGCCATCGCCGCGGCACCGCCGCCGACAATGGTGCTGCGGCCCGAGTAGTTACCAAAGCCATAGGGGCATGTTGTCGTGTCGCCCTGCACGACACGAATGCCCTCTAACTCGACGCCCAGCTCGTCTGCGACAATCTGCGCCATGCCGGTGGGGTTGCCGGTGCCGGGCGTCGTAACGCCCGTCAGCAGCATCACCGAGCCATCGGGCCCGACACGCACCGTGGAGGAGTCATAACCGGCCACCATCGTGCCGGGGATCGCGCCGCCTTCGGGTGTGAGCTCGTAGGCGAGCCCGATGCCGAGCAACTTGCCCTCGGCGCGCGCTTGCTGCTGCTTTTTCTTCCAGTTGTCGTAACCAAGCGCCTCGAGCGTCTTCTTCACCGCCCCCGCGTAGTCTCCCGAGTCATAGATCAGACCCGTGGGGCTGTTATACGGAAACGCGTCTTTGTCGATGAAGTTGCGTAGCCGCATCGCGATCGGATCGACGCCGATGGCGCGCGCCGTGTTGTCGATCGCCAGCTCCAGCGCCAACGCCGTTGCTTCCTTGCCATAGCCGCGTGAGGCGTTCCAGGACGGCTTGTTTGTGGTGACGATGTTCATCAGGACATCGATATCGGTGACCTTATACGGCCCCGGAAAGGTGAGGCCCGTCAGAAACGCCATACCCCAGCCAGGGCACGCGCTCGGCGCACCAGTGTTCGCCAGCGCCCGATCGCGCAGCCCTAAGATCTCGCCGTCTTTTTGCACCGCGAGTTCCACTTCGTGGAGCTGCTCGCGCGCGCCGATCAGCAGGCACTCTTCGCGATCTTCTACCCACTTCACTGGCTGGCCCGTGCGCTTGGTGAGCAAGCACACCAGCGCTTCTTCCGGGTGGCCGTGCATTTTCATGCCGAAGGCGCCACCGATCGCCGGCGCCACGATCCGAATCAGATTCTCCGGCATGCGCAGCGCCGTGGAGAGCACATGCCGCAGCGGATGCGGGTTCTGGGCCGTCGCATAGAACGTGATGCCGTGCGTCTCGTGATCCCAGACCGCGTTGTACGTGCGCGTCTCGATCGGTTGCGTCGAGAAGCGATGGATACGAACTGTCGTTTTAACAACCCGATGCGCGCGCTCGAAGGCTTTGGCCACATCGCCATTCACAAACGGCAGTGCCATGATGCTGTTGTCCGCCCAACCCGGCACCACCACCGGTGCACCGGGCTTCACCGCGTCCTCGGCCTCCAGCACGGCCGGCGTCGGCTCATATTCCACCTGCACGCGCGACGCTGCATAGCGTGCCGTCTTCTTGTCCTCAGCCACGACCACCGCAACGGGTTGCCCGAACTGCCACACCTGATCGAGTGCGAGACAGCGCACGTGCACCGTTTTGCCACCAAACACCGCCGCATCGATGTAGTGCGGGATGGGATCAAGGTGCTCCGCCGCTTCCTTGCCCTCCATCGCCAGCACCACGCCCGCCACCTTCAGTGCGCCCGACAGATCCACGCGCTTGATGCGCGCGGCGGCATGCGGACTGCGCACAAAGTGCGCGTGCAGTTGCCCTGGGAACTGAAAATCGCTGGTGTACTTCGCCACACCCGCCACCAGCGCATCGCCGCCCAACGTACGCACGCCTTGGCCGACATATGCAGTGTCGCTACCGCCTTGGGCGTGCTTGGATTTCGCAGTCATATCAAACCCCTCTCTGTCGCGACGTGCTGATCAGAACTTGACGCCGACTTCGATGCCCACCGTGCGACGCGAACCTGGCGCGATGAAGGGACCGCCGAACTCCGGTGCCGGAATCACTTCCGCGATCCATTCCTCATCGAGAGCGTTCTGCGCGAAGGCCGTGACCGACCAACGCTCGCCTTCCAAGCCGACGCGTAGATCAAGCGTATCAAAGCGATCGCGCTGCGTGAGTGTGTAGTTAGCGGTACCCAGCCCTGGGAATACCAGATCGAACACGGTACGAATGTCCTGCCCCTGCACGGTATGGAACCACGTCGGCCCAGTGATGCGATAGTCGGCGCGGACAGTCAAACCGAGCGCATCCGTCAGCGGGAACTTGGCTTGCGTGCCGAGGTTGATGGTGTATTCAGCCGTGTACGGTGACTCGTTACCCACGGTATTGGGCCGCGACGCATTCTCCTTGATCTCGCTGTCGGTCAAATTCACGGCACCAAACACGGTCCACCCGTCGGCGATTCGATACTGGGCTCCGAGCTCGACGCCCTGGATCTCGACCTTGTCGATATTGGTTACCGTTCGGAGCAAACCGAACCCGCCCGTGTAGAACTCGAAGAACTGCATATCATCGACTTCGGTGCGGTAGAACGCCAGATCGAGCGCCAACCGGCCACCAAGCACGCTGCCCTTCGTGCCGACCTCGATCGCGCTCGAGGTCTCCTTGCGGTAGTCGTCCTTGACCAGCAGGTTGGCGCCCAGCGGCACATTGAAGTTGGATTCGATTATCGCGTTGCTGCCTTGGTTGTTGAAGCCACCGGCCTTGAAGCCAATGCCCCAGTTGGCAAACAGCGACCACTCCGGCACAGGCTTATAAGTAACCGCCACTTTGGGCTGTAGCTGGGTGTACACACGCGACTTTGGCGCAATCGTGCCGCTGGCGGGCAAACCGGGGTTAATAGGCGTATTGGTGGCCGGATCGAGTACGTTCGGCACTCGACTTTCGACATCCCGTTCCTCACGGTCATAGCGCAGCGCCAACGACATCGAGAGCTGATCGGTCGCCTCGTACTGGATCGACCCAAAACCGGCGTACACGTCGGTCTTGAATTGGTCATCGAACAACAACGAGGTCGGGTTCGAGCTGCCCGGCGGGTTGTAAGCCTGGCGAATACCTTGTTGACCGGTGTCTTCAGCGATCGCGACCGCATTGCGGCGATCGATCTGCAGCAGATACGCACCGATCGACCACTTCAACGGACCGCCGCTCGCCGACGCGAGGCGAATTTCCACGCTGTCATCCTGCTGATTGCGCAGCTGGTACTGCGTGCCGTCGCAGGTGGTGGCGCCAAACGGCCCGAACACCGAGGTGAACGGCGCCGTGGTAAAGAACTGCGGTGACGGCGGTTGGTAGCCAGCCGCCACCAGTCCCGTGCGCGTAGCCGCACAAGAGGGCTGAAGTTCAAAGCGATAAAAGGACGCCGCCGTGCTGTCCGCCAGCCAATCCTGCTCCACGTCCGAATGCAGATACCACGCGGTCAACGTGCCAAACGACAGTTCCTGCGTCCAGCGGATCGAGGCTTCCATGGTCTCCTGGCGGTTGTCCGGAACGATGTTGCCGACGAAGTTGAATGGATGTTCGTTCACGTCTCGATTGAAGTCCGGATTGCCGAGCGCGGCTGCAAACCCAGGCAAGTTAAAACCGGCATTGAAGCTCAGCGCGGCCGCATCGATCTTACCGAAGCGGGCCTTGAAGTCGATCTCAGTCGCGTCGCTGGGCGTAAAGACCAGGCGTGTGCCGATGTTCCAGCCCCGGTAGTTGTCCACCTGACTGCCCTGACTGATCGGATTGGGCCCGGTGTTCTTGTAGAACCCATCGGTCTCACGGAAGTCGCCAAACAAGACAAACCCCGCGCGATCCGAAAACGGGCCGCTCAGCGTTGCCTGCCCGCCATAGCTCTGGTGCTCACCGAAGTTGACACTGCCGTCGAACGCATACACGTCACCCGGCTTGCGAGTCGTCATCACGATCGCACCCGCCGTGGCGTTGCGGCCATAGTAGGCGCCCTGTGGACCCTTCAGGACTTCCACCTGCTCCAAAGCGCCTTGAATCTGGTTGAGCTGCGCCGTGTTGGTCTTCAAGATGCCATCGACCACGAGCGCGACATTGCTCTCGGCGTCGCGAGCACCATTGATACCGCGGATGTTGACCTGTGTATCACCCACCTCGGCGGTACCGGTCACGATCGTGACGCCGGGTGTCAGCGCGGTGATGTCTTCCGCATTGGCGGCACCTGTGAGTTCCAAGGACTCCGCTGTGAGTACCGAGACGGAGGCAGGCACGTCGCGCAACAACTCGGCGTCGCGCCGCGAGGTGACAACGATTTCTTCGAGCGCTTGCGCCTGCGGACCATCTGACTGTTGAGCAAACAGACTGGTTGGCACGGCCACCAGCGCAACAGTGAGAGCAGGAATTATTAGACCGTTGACTCGCAACATATGTCCCCTCAAAAAAAGCGACCGTGCTACTGGACGAGCACAGTTGTGAAACTAGGCCTACACCCGACCGCGGTCAAGGCGGGCTTTGCAGCTGTTTGTTCGGTGGTTCCGCTAAGGTGGTGATGGCATTGTTACCGCTAATTGCGGCGCAAAATCCATCTAATTTGCGCCTATTTTGCGCGACTGGACATTTGCCGCCGCGGCACGAACAATCAAGACCCATTTAGAGGAGCACGCTGATGGACGACCCGGCACGATCCGAGCGCTACATGACCCTCTCAGACCAAGCTGCGGCCCTGACACGCGCTGAACTCGCCATCCTGCGCTCCTCCGGCGCGTTTGCACGCTGGATCGTGCTGCTGCATCGTGCCGTCAGTGGTACCAGTCTGGGCTGGCAGGACGTCGCTCTGCTGCATTCCATCCGCATGTGCGGCGGCGCGCAGAATCTCTCCGAGCTGCTGCTGCTTCTGAATCGCAACGACGTGTCGACCATCCAGTATTCGCTCAAGAAGCTCGAGCAGTTCGAATTCATCAAGCGTGTGGCTGGTGGCTCACGCCGCGAAGCCGGCTACCAATTGACCGAGCGCGGCCTGGACGCGACCCAGCGCTACGCAGAAGAGCGGGAGAAATTGCTGGTTGGATTGTTAGGCGAAATCAACGGCTATGCCGAGTCACTTGATGCAGCAGCTGGCGCGCTCGAACGACCCACCGGACTGTACGACCAGGGAACCCAGGCGGTGCTGAATCTGAAAATCCTGGGTCCGCGCTAAGTCGCCTTGGCGGGTCAGCTCCTGCGCGCCTTCGCGCCCTTCCAGTCACGATTGATCCGGTTCAGGTCAAACCCCTTGGGATCGAACACACCCCCGATCCAACGCACCATGTCCACGTGCTGCTTGTGCCGACGGTTGCCAATGATCTTGAGGAACGAAGCGTAGCCATGCGGCCCGCCGACATCCTCAGGCGGGCAAGCATTCTCGCCTGCCATGCAAATCGGTAGCGGCGCGTCATCGATCACACTGGCCGGCAGCGATTCAATCACGATGCGGTGCCGCCAATCGTCGCCCATGTCGTAGCGATACTCAAACTCGCCACGCATGCCTAACAACGTGGCGACGGCCGCGACCGAGACCCGTCGCTCGTCGCGATACTCGCCCGCATCCGAGTCTTTGCCGACTTCTTTGATCCACCAGTCCGGCGCCACCATGCCCTCGCCGACCTGAAACTCATGCACGTGTGTGTCGGTCCAGCCCATGACCCACTGTAGGTAGCGGTGCAGACTTGCGAGCGTCCATTGATTGGAAACCACGACGCGCCGCCACACCAGCGGCGCCACGTCTTGTAGCTCGATGCGCAGCGCGACTGGCTGCGGCAGTGGAGTTGCTGGCATCGCGATGTCCCTGCGTGGTCTATCGGTAGCGGAGCGCCATTTCCACGACTTTACACCGAATTTGGGCGACGGTTCCTCGAGCGGCCTAAGTGACAATCTGGCCGATGCGCTCGCGATTGACCATGACTCCATCTTCACGTAAATTACGTGAAGTCAACTATTCTGAGTTGCTCGCCATGGCTGCCAAGCAAAACATCACGGTTGCAATTGATTCTTCGTTACTCAAGAGAGCACGAGCAGTCGCGGCTAAGCGCGGCCATAGTGTCAGCGCCTTACTCGCCGAAGAACTGCGGCGCCTAGTTGACACCGATGCGGAGTACGCATCGGCTCGCCGCCGAGCGCAGGCGCTGCTGGACGGTCCGCTCGCGCTTGGAGGCTCGCGCCTGAAGCGGGAAGCACTGCATGACCGAACTCGTCTTCGTTGATTCCAATATCCTGATTTACGCGCACGACGCTGATGCTGGCAACAAGCGGCACAGAGCGCGCGACAGACTGCAATCCCTGTGGTCGACCGGGTACGGTCGCGTCTCGATCCAGGTTTTGCAGGAGTTCTACGTCAACGCCACACTCAAGCTCACTACACCGATCGCTCGAGCCAGCGCGCGCGAGGTTGTTGCTGCCTACGGAACTTGGGTGCGAGAAACCACCACCGTCGCGACGGTCACGCGCGCCTCACATCTTGCGGAACTCGCACAGGTTTCGTTCTGGGATGCATTGATAGTAGCCGCCGCCGAACAGGCAGGTGCAACGGTGCTATTGAGCGAGGACTTTCAAGCTGGCCAGGCAATCGCAGGGATTCGCGTCGAGAATCCGCTGCTGGCAGTTGGGCTATAGCGCGGCGGTTGCTCCAATAGCGGTGGCCTTCTTTAAGGTCTAGCGAGCGACCAATAGCGCCCCGAACCCAGCTTGCGTGAAGTGCTGATCACTCGTCAAAGCCGACTTCAGTCGCAACTCCCGCATCAAGACAAAGCTCGCGCAGTCGACGAATGAATAGGCCTGATCCGCGTACTTGCGGAAGTACGCCTTGGTCGCCGCAAAGCGCGGCTCGTTGATCCACTCAATACGTATAGCTGCGCTCTGTTCGATCAGGTCGAGAACACGCAAAGCGACGAGCGCACCACTCCGTGCCCGCGCCAACGTGACTGTCTCTGACACGATGGCATCCGTCACGACCAACATGTCACCAGCGCGCACATGTCGCTCGACGGACTCACGTGCACGCCGATGATGCGTGTCGCGCCGATCGATCAGCGCGTATAGCCCAGAGGTATCGACAAACAAGTCACTCGTTGCCATAAACGAGACGATCGATGTCTTCATTGTGCAGTTCACCGCCTGGTCCGTCCACGGCGAACTGATCCAGCGACAACAAAGGATCGTCGGGAGAGACAGGCTCGCGACGAGACTTCGGCACGGGCCCCAGCTCCGCGACCGGTTTGCCGTCGCGAGCAATCATGATCCGCTCGCCACGCTCGGCGCGCGCCACCAGTTGGGACAACTGAGTCTTGGCTGCATGCATATTGACGGTGGTCTTTGCCATGACTCAATCTTAGCTAAGTCAATACGACTAATCAACGTAACCATGCTTTCACACCTGCCAGAGCGCCTGCGCTACCGAATCCTGCTCACGAAATAGCATCAGTCAGAAAGATAGAACAGCTGGAGCATGTGCAAGGGCGATGCAATACAATCGCCCATCAACCCAGCCCAATTGTCACCGGACGACTCTCCATGTTTGATCAAATAGGCCCCGGCGCACTAACCCTGCTCGTGCTGACCGTTGGCCTGAGCGCACTCGCGCTCTGGGTCGTCCCGGGCATGATCGACAAGTGCGCCTTCCGCCCTTACCGACTGCTTCGCGATCGCGACTATCTGGCGCTGCTAACGAGTGGCTTTGTGCATGCTGACATTGGTCACCTGCTATTCAACATGTTCACTTTCTATTTCTTCGCCGTACCGCTTGAGCACCGTATCGGCACATCGAAGTTTCTGCTGCTTTATTTCGCCGGCTTGTTGCTCAGCCAAGTGCAGAGTTACTACAAGCATCGCAGCAATCCCGAGTACGCCACGCTTGGCGCATCGGGTGCCATTTCAGCCGTGTTGTTCGCCTCGATCGTCTATATGCCGACGCAGAGCATCTACATCATCCCCATTCCCGTGCCAATCCCGGCACCGCTCTTTGCCGTGGCCTATCTCGCCTACACGTATTGGTCGGCCAAGCAGGCACGCGGGCGAATCAACCACGACGCGCATCTTGGCGGCGCACTCACCGGACTCGTGTTTGTGGCCTTGTTCGATCCCGGCGCTTATGGTCGGGCGTTACGGTTGTTGGGTCTGTAGTTCGGGCGGAGGATGCGGAACCGGCCGCCGCTACGCCGCAACCACGTCATCCAAAAAGCTCAGCGTGACTGCGCTCGCACACGTCGGCGCCGCGCACTCAGCGCTTAACGGCTCTTTAACTCCCAGACATGCGATTGTTTCTGGCACGCTGTGGCGCGTTTGCTGTAGCGTCGGCCGTCGATGATAGAGTTCAGAACGAAATTGCGACAAACAACCCCATTCCGCCGATCGCCGCTGCCCGGAACCAGTTCATACAGCACGCCGGTCTCGTCATTGGTCCAAGACACCTTTTTCCCGCTCGCACCGAGTTCGAGTGCGTGGCCCAGGCAGCCGCGGTCACGCGCGTCTAGATCGCGGCCGACCTTCGCACCGATGAGTGCGCCCACTGCGGCACCTAGAATTGTTGCCACGACACGATCTTCACGATCGGCGACTCTATTGCCGACAACGCCCCCAACCACACCGCCGATGACTGAACCGATCTCCTCGCGATTGCAGCTGCCCTGCTCAATTCCGAAATCGCGCGCGTACTGCGACCCAGAATAACCAACGTAGTATCGTTCGCGCGCCTCCCCATTGTTCTTGTTGCGCCAACCGTGCGCGGGTGCCCATGGGGGCGGCTTGGCGTAGGCAGTTGACACAAGCCCGAGCGCAAATGATAGCAGGCAAGCTAACAGCAAAGTCCGCATCGCACTTCTCCTAGAAGTTTAGCGTGGTCGTCTGGTTGGCGTTAACCGTCACATTGACAGTCGGCGAGAAACTGAGGGTTTCTTCGCCATCCGGTGTATCCATTGCGCCGTCGCAGGTGAACGCCAGGGTGTAAGTGCCGACCTCTAAAAAGGGGATCTTGAACTTGAAAGCGCCACTGGCGCTATCAAGCTCGACGCGTACGGAAACGAGCGGGTCAACGTCCGGAGAGGCGGCGGGGTCAAGATCATCAGGTATCACATTAGCGCCGCTGAACACGTAAATGAATGGTGTGCAAACAGTGGGGATCAGATTGGCAGGTACGACGCCTGAAACCGTGCCAACTCGCAGGTTATCGACGATACGCAAGACCGGCTTCAACAGATAATTTGGCGCTTGACCGCGTGGCGCGATGACAGACTTGCGCAGATCGAAGTCAATTGTAAAGTCTGTGCGCCCGCCCGCTGCAATCGTGAAACCGCGGTTCAGCTTCAGGCCGCTCTCCTCGCCACTCGGCACAAACAACGGATGCTGCGCACCACTTGCTAACTCGATGTACGAAGTCGGCACATTTTGCTGGCTCTCCACCACGAGCCGCACCCATTGGTATTGACCTGCAGGCAGCACCTTAGCATCGAGCAGCATCGCCGTCGCGCCACCCGACAACGCCAACAAATCGATGGATTTCGCCGGACTCAAGTCGTACACAACCGCAGTGCCGCCCGCTGGTTTGATCTCGACGGCCGAAAACGTCACGACGACTCTTGACGCGCCATCCACCGCTGCGTCAGTTATCGCGATACTGAGCGTTCCTGAGTCCGCGTTCGAGCCGTCGCCGCCTCCACAGCCCGCGACAGCCAAGACCGCTACCGCTATCGAAATCATTGTGCGCATGTACCATCTACCTCTTGCCAGCTGAAGTATCGAAACGACCTTTAGACAGCATCGGTGATTGAGGCGTTACTAGCAATGACTGCGATTCCCGACAAGGCGAATGTCCGTGACATAATGTCGCGAATCGTGTGCTGCCGCGCATGTTTCCGTCTGGTTGTTGCAATCGGCGCGAGCAGCCTACTTCAGTTCAGCCGCCAGCTCATCGAGGTAACGGCGGTAACTGAACACTCGGCCGCGTTGTCGATTAGTTAGCTCAGCGACGATTCCAAGGCGCTCTAAGTGGGCGAGCGACTTGTTGACCGTTGCCGCAGTCAGCTGGGTCATTCTAACAAGCGCCGCAGCAGTCGCGATCGGCTGGCGTTGCAGAGCCTCGTGCACCACCACCGCCGAGCCCGCCGCGCGCCCCAAGCCTGCAATGCGATCGCGATCAGTATTGACCATTCCGAGCAGCGCATTTGCTGTCGCCACTGCTTGCGTTGCGCTCACTTCCACGCCCTCGGCGAAGAAATCGAGCCAGCGTTCCCAGTCACCGCGGAGCCTCACCCCGTTCAACAGCTCGTAGTAACGCGCACGATGCGTCTTGAAGTAGAGGCTGAGGTACAGCATCGGCTCGCGCAGTACGCCAGCGGCGACGAGTTGCAGCACGATCAGGAGCCGGCCGAGACGGCCATTGCCGTCGAGAAACGGGTGGATCGTCTCGAACTGCACATGCGCCAGCGCCGCCTTCAGTAGTGGCGGTGTCGGCTCGGGCTCATCGTTGAGAAAGCGCTCGAAAGACGCCAGGCACTTCGCGAGCGCCTGGAATGGCGGCGGCACAAACGCAGCGTTGCCAGGCCGGGTGCCACCGATCCAAACCTGTGAGCGTCGCAGTTCACCGGGCGTCTTGCAGCGCCCGCCGGGATGCGACATCAGCACCGCGTGCATACCGCGCAGCAGACGCATCGACAAAGGCAGCTCGCCGCGCAGCGCCACGAGACCGTTTTCCAACGCGGCAACACAGCGGCTCACCTCGCGCGTATCGTCCACTGGCACGCCGGGGTGTTCGTCGATCTCGAAGAGCAGCAGGTCCGCAAGCGAGGACTGCGTGCCTTCAATCTGCGAGGACAGCACCGCTTCCTTGCGCACAAAGCTGTAAAGCAACAGCGACGCATTGGGCAAATGCGCAGTCACCGCATCTAACCGACCCAGCGCCACCAACGCGTCGTCGAAGCGGCGCCGCAGTGCCGGCGACCATACGATAGGTGGGTCCGGCGGCAGCGGCGCAGGCACGAACGCCCGGACGCGCTCCCCCGCCGTGACAACCTCGACATACTTTCCCGGTGTCGCTCTGCGCACGCGCTGCTAACCTAAAATAAGAACAGGCATTATTTTAGGTTAATGATCTAACGTAAATCAACCGTCTGGGCTATTTCACCTAAAAAGGGCGCACCGAACGCCGCGGCTGCAATTATGGCGGATGCTGCGCGCCTGCCCTCGTTGGCCCGCCGGTGAATGTTGCGGCTTGGCGCTTCATGGCTCGCATTTGATCCATAAACTAGATAATGGATCAGATACGAGCCTTATCAGCCTCCGGAATCGGCGCGTCAAGGTACCGATCCACGGGAAGCGTGCGCCCCGTGGCCATCCTTATTCGCCAGCCTGCTCAGCATTAAATCGAGTTGAGATCGGACTCTCATAGAACCGCTTGATCGTGGCGCGCTCGAAGGCCTCGGGGTCCGCCTGAATCTGCTCTAGCATTTCCTTGGCGCCCGCACCGGCAAAGATGGTCGTCTCGCCGCGCTCCATCGCATCGAAAACTTGGTGTGCATGCTCCACCGGCGTCACGCCCGGGTCATACCCAGCCGGTGTCATACGCGTGCTAACGCCACCCGTAAACACACCACTAACCAGTACCGGATCGCGATCCAGCTCCGCGCGAAAGCCGGCGGTCGCCATCGCTGCCGCGGCCTTCGACGTGCTGTAGCTGGTGTATTCCGGCAGACAGAACCAGGCGCCCACCGAAATAATGTTGACGATCGCCCCGCCCCCGTTGCGCAGAATGGTCGGCACGAATAACCGCGACAACTCCGTCGGTGACCAACAATTCGTTTCCATCACCAGCCGACTATCGTCCAGCGACTTCGACGACAGCATCCGTCGCTCTTTCGCATCGGAGCTGCCTGGAATGCCGGCGTTGTTGATCAGCCAAGTGACGTCCTTGGCTGCATCGGCCGCCGTGCGCCGTTGACTGTCGTTGTTGACGTCGAGAACGAGCGGCACCACCCGCTTCGGATCCAACGCGACGACGGCGTCAAGATTCTTCGCATCACGACCCGTCGCGTAAACCCGTTTCGCGCCGCGCTCCAGCAGCACATTGACGAAGCCCAGCCCGATGCCTCGATTAGCGCCGGTTACCAGCGCGACGCAATCCTTGGCTTTGGCAGACTTGGTAGTTGACGACGTCGTTGCGGCTTGCGCGCGAGCAGTGCCACTGAGCACCATCGGGGCGGCCGCAGCAAGGGCTATTGCAATGAGACTGTCTCGTCTGTGCATCGATGTCATCCTCTACAGAAATGGGATCCTCCTCAGCACTAACGCTTAGCCTTGCGCTGCGCAATCTTGGCCATGGCCTCCTTGCGAATGCCATCCCAGTCCGCTGCGGTCAGAGCAGCTTCTTCGCTGGACAGACCCTCCATCAACTTCACATCCAGCCACTCCGCCGCTTTGCGCTTTTCATCGGCACGTATGAGTTCGCGGACATACTCGCTGACGCTGCTGTAGCGTCCTTGGGCGATTTGCGCATCGACGAACTGCTTGAGCGGGTCCGGTAGGGAAATATTCATGCTCTGCATGTAGGCCTCCGTTTCCGGCGAACCTACTCCAGATGGCAGTAAATGGCAATAAATGGTGTCGTGTAACGCACATATACGCAACTCCCGCTCGCTCGCCCCACGTCGCGATTCGCCTGAACACACGCTCATTGTGGCTCCGTGAGCAGCAAACGTAACGGCGCATATCTGGCCTATTTGCCGCGAAACACGAGGAGGTAACTTGAGATCTCGGGTGCCCGTGGCGGCATGCACTTGAGCGGACGAGTCGGTTTGCTGCCGTTATCCGGGCTGCTTGCAAGGTTGCAAGAGTTCACCCGTAGTCGGACGTGATTGCATCCAGCTGACAATCACCTGCCGACGTCCAAAACGACTAGCTACCCTATGCGGCGACTTGCTCATAAGAAAAGCTCGACGCACCGGCACGTCTCGAAGCATGCTCTACCGTAATCGCACAGATGTCGCCTTGGTCGTCCACATCGATGAGCGTGTTCTCATCCAGCTCGCGCGTTTCAGTCGAATCAGCGTCACGAAACGTGATCAGTAGCGTATCCGTATCAGCGAAGTAACGTACTTTCATGGCATAAACCCGCGGTCGAAAAAGGCATTGTGGGCTGTCTCACCGTCCGGCAACAGAATAACGCGGAGATAGCGATTTTCCGTCCCGGGCACTTGAACTCACCGGCTTCACTGCCGCCGCCATCAAGGCGCCGTCACCCAGCGCCACGTGCGGCGCGGATTATCGCCTGCACGCTCAGCTCAACGTCGGCATCGGTCGTGGCCCAGGAAGATACGCTGATGCGCATGGCCGTACGTCCCTGCCACACGGTACTACCGCACCAGCACGTACCGTCACGTTGCACCGCTTCAATCGTGCGCAGGGTTTGTTCCGCCGAGCCGAACGAAACCAGTACCTGATTCAACACGACGTCGTTCAGGATCTCATAGCCTGCAGCGGCGAGCCTTTCGGCAAACAACTGCGCCTGGCGCACGTTCTTGCCAATCATCGCGCTGAGCCCGTCACGCCCCAGCGATCGCAGGGCCGCCCAGACTTCGACGCCACGCGCGCGCCGCGATAGTTCCGGTGTGAAATCTGCTGGGTTGCGCTCGCTGCTCTCGGTTGGCAAATAGTCGGCTGTCACGGCCATGGCCGCCGGCAGCGCGCCGGGCTCGCGCACCAGTGCAACGCCACAATCGTAGGGCACGTTGAGCCACTTGTGCGCGTCGGTGGCCCAAGAGTCTGCCAGCTCAATACCGGTGGTTAGTGCAGACAACTCCGGTACGGTTCTGGCCCACAAGCCAAACGCACCATCCACATGGACCCACGCGCCAGCCGCATGGGCAAGCTCGCAGATATCGGTGCAGGGATCGAACGCTCCCGAATTGAGATTCCCGGCCTGCAGGCAAATAATCGCGGGGCTGTTGGCAAGCTTGGGGAATCGATCCGCGCGCATGCGACCCTGGCCATCTACCGGCACACGCACGACGCGGCGACGGCCGAGGCCTAACAATCCCAGTGACTTGATCAGCGTCGGGTGCGCCTCCTCGCCGATCACGACCGTGATGGGAGGTGCGCCGAATAGCCCGTCCGCCTCGACCGACCAGCCGACTTGCTTCAACACGTGATGACGCGCAGCGGCGAGCGCGGTGAAGTTCGCCATGGTCGCGCCCGTGACGAACGCGCCCTCAGTACCTGCCGGCAGCCCGAACAGCTCAATTAGCCATCGCAATGCAACGATCTCGAGCCGCGCGACGCCCGGCGTGACGCGCGCCAGCGCCGCGTTCTGATCCCATGTGCTGGCGAGCCAGTTAGCGGCAAGTGATACAGGCAGTGCGCCGCCGATCACGAAGCCGAAGAAGCGACGACCCGCCATCGCCATGGTGGCGGGTGACACCAACTCATCTAGTTCCGCCAATACGCGGTCCGCCGGCGTCGATTCGCGCGGCAATGGCACGTCGAGTTCCGCAAGCCGCGCAATTGCTGCTGAGGACGGTGCAACTGGACGTGCGTCCAGCGTATCGAGATAGCGCTTGGCGCGCCGGGCTGCGTCGTCGAGCAGGTTGCCATCTGAACTATCGTCGCGCTTCATGCGCGCACGCGTGGCACGAATCATCGTGGTCGGCGCATCCATTGCGTCAATGGCAACATTAGTCGTCATCGAATTCTGTCCCCTCGGCTTTTCGGACCAAGCGGAAACACGGTACCGAGAAGCATACCCTTATCCGGTCCCGCATCCAGCCGCTTGATCGCGACACAGTCTCCCAGCGCCACTCGCGCGCGGTAAGTCGCCGCATCGAGCTGCACTCGCTTGACGCACGCTATTCGCTCACCTTGCGGGCCTGATCTAGCGTTGCCGCCAGACGCGCGCGAACTTCCAAGACAACGACCTGTAGCTCCGGCGCCTTGACATGGCTCCTGGCGAGAAAAGCCTGCCACTGCGCCTGCTTCGTCTGATCGTTAGCGAATTGATTACTCAGAGCCATCGGGATGGCTTCGGGCAATGCCGTTTGTCGCCGCGCGAACGTTGTCGCGATGGCACGAGCAAGCTGAGCAGTATCCATTTCCGCTTCGCGCTGCAATGCATACACGTCGAAGTAGTCCTTCATGCGGCTGTTGCGCAGGCCAAGCACAACCATGGCGTGTAGTTTCTCGGCGACCACGGTTTCGCGCGGATAGGCACGCAGCCTCGGTCGGGGAAGTTCATCGAGCATACTGGGGTAGTCTAGCCACTGCGGCTCAGGCGTTACCGCGTCACCGACGCCGATATCAACTTGACAGTCAGCCGCGCAGCGCCAACCCGCGCCTGCAGTGTCGCGCGCTGACCACCATAGATGTCGTCTTGACGGATCGGTGCAACACGCACGGAGTCCGGAAGAAACGTTGCCGCATCCGGGACGACCAACACGAGGCAAATATCGCGGAAGATGCCGGCAATCGCATCGCCGGAAAGATTGCCGAACCCAAGTAGATCGGCATCCCGCGTTGGACGCAGTGTCTCGCCCAGCCATGCGAGCAGCAGTAGACCGCCTTTCAGTACAAACTGGTCGACGTACGGCGAACACGACAAACGATATAGATAACGCTCGACAACATAGCGTGTTAGCACCAGATTAGGATCGACGCCGATTGCCCTCGCGTGTTGCGCAAGCCGGACTTGCACCGACCGCGCAAGCCGTCGCGCGGCCCAGTCACGCGATGAGCGCCTCGATGTATGGCCGCATCACGTGCTGCACTCGGCAGATGCCAGCGTATTGCTCAAGCTCGTCCATCGTGAAGCGGCGAGCACGCCATGCCTCCCGAAGCGCTTCGAGTGCGACGTCCAGCCCAATCTTGTTGCGGTACTTGAAGCAGTCCGCGACCGTCTTGGCGACGTTGTAAACCTGGACTTCCCGACCCTCGACGCGGTGGCAGTCGACGCCCTCGGTAAGCGCGGCGCCGCTGTACCGCACAACCCGAAGCGGCGGATAACGAAGGGCCGGCTGTCGCGCGCGGCGATCGATGGCCATCCATACCTCGAACGGCAGCTGCGTGCCGATGCGGTGGAACTGCAGCGCGGATAGCAGGCACACGACGCCGTGCGGTACTGCCGCCGCTGCGATCGCAAGGCCGTGGTGCTCTGTCATCGCATGGTCGGGCAGCCGATACAGGCCGCGTGCGATGCGCCTAATTTCCCCGTCAGCCACAAGGCGGCTGAGCGCTTGGGTATGAACGCCCGCATCGGTCAGCTCGCGTGCCGTCACACCCTGACGACGTCGGGCTAGCTTCAGTGTGCGATCGCGAGCGGTAGCGACAGGCATGTGGCGAATTGTAGGCGTTTATTTATATCTGTCAACATATACCCACTTCCCCGCCTACTGCTTGCGAACCGGCGCACTCATCAGCTCAAGTATCGCCTCGTACACCTGGTCGAACTGCCGCTTCGTGTTTGCATCCAAAGTCGTGACCGATCGCTTCAATACCTCCAACTCGCGTGCCAACTCCGCATGCGCCGTGGCAATGGTGCGCAGGCGAATGAATGCCCGCACTACATACACGCTCATCTCGACCGCCCGACGACTATTGAGTACCGTCGCGGCCATCAAGGCGCCGTGCTCGGTGAATGCCAATGGAGACTTCCGTCGCCCGCCGTGGCCGAAACTTGATGTTGCATTTTGCAACATCAAGTTTGCCCGCTCTTCCGCTGAAACCTCAAATGCGAAATCCGCCGGAAACCGTTCTCGATTGCGTCGAAACTGCTGGTTCAACCGCGCCGTCGTCACCCCATACAGCGCGGCCAGGTCGGCATCGAGCAAGACTCGATGCCCGCGCAACGGGAAGATCCGATCTGAGATCTCGGGCGCGCACAATGATGCGGACTTGGCCATACCCATATTGTGCGGCCGCGGACAATAGGCGCGGCTCCCGATTTCAGGGCTGTTTGTCGCGAAATTCGCGTCTGCCCGAATTTTCAATCGGCGCGTGGCATATTCACCCGACTCCGTGATGTGCCGCTTGTGCTCCTCCGCCATCGCGACATCGAATAGCTTCGTCGCCATTTTGCTAGTCCACCATCGCCGAGGCCGGCAACCCCAATTGCGCCAGCAGATTGCAACCAGCAATCTGCAACTCACCGCCAATATCGAAATGCACGGTCTTCACCAGCACGTTACCCACGTATTGCCGATGTCCTGAACCGATGGCGGAAGGATAAACAATGAATGCCTGCTCGACGCCCGTGGCCAGCGCATAGGCGGAGATCTGCTGCAGATCATCGGACGACGGCGTCGAGTCTTGCTTGTACTTGGTGTCCATTACGGCGATGGGTCGGCCCGTCGAGTCCTTGACGAGGATATCCACCGCCCAGTTAGGCTTGATCGTCCCTTGCAAAGAAAGCTGGTGCTGCTTTACGAAATCGTAGCCGGCGGGACCGTGTTGCTGCAGCCACCCCACAACGAATGACTCGAACAACAGCGGCATATTGACTGTGTACGGCATCAACGACTGATTGCCACTCGCGACACCCGGCCCCAGATTCTCGAGAAAGAATCGACACAGCCCGTGCATCGCTCGATAGTCTTGGTTCAACCGGTTGTACCGCCGCGCCACGCAGTCCTGGCCCTTGAAGTGCCGCAAGGTGCAAGCACCGGCAATCGCGCGATAGGCCGCGTTCACTCGATCGCGCACATCGGCCCTGTCCAGACCAGCCATGGTTAGCAGCCGTAGCGTCCAGGCAAGAATCTGATTGTCCTCGATATCGTCGGTGTGTTCCTCGAAGTCGCACTGCAGCGCTGGAATGCCGTTGGCAATCAGGCGCGCGGATTCGCGCAAGTCGATGCGACCGCGAACCGAGCCCAGCCGCTCACTGCGAGGTATGTACTCTGCATGCAAGCCACGTCGCACGCGGCTGATCACCCGCAGCGCCAGAATATTGGCGAGGCGATCATAAATATCGGCAATGGATTCGACACTAACGACACCCGTCTCAAATCGAAATGATTCAAGTTGGTACGCAAGCTCCAGCATCGCAAAGATGTTGGACACCGCGACCTTGGGTGCCATGCGCAGCAGGCAATCACGCCCGACGCGGATCTGCCCGACCACATTGGGGACCGTAAGTTGTCCAGACTCCGCCAGCCCGGCGCCGCGCCGGAAAACTAGAACCGCTTCCTTGCGGGCACCGAGCGCATCGAGCAACGCATCGGTCGCCTCGGTCGGCGACAGCGCATAGGGCTGCCACTCAACGAGGTCGATCACCATGGGGGCTGACATGCTTCGCGCTGCAGTCGATCAGCGCCACGGCGCGAGCTTGCCGTCAACCAATTTGGCCCACGTCCAGTCGGGCGCTGCACCATGGTCAGACTGGTCGAGCAAGTACTCTTCGAGGTACGGCTCGATTTCCCCTTCCCAGATCGCCTGCAAGCGCTGCGGCAGCATGTTACCGTCGGTCAGAAAGAACGAAATGCCGAGTTGATAGTGGCGATCCTTGATCACCTCGGTATTGATGCTCTGCAGTGTTTGCACGAGGCTGTTCACAGCCGACACATCGATGCCCTGCCGAACCAACTGACGTTGCAACACGTCGTAGGCCGGCTCCAGAAACGCAAAGGTGAAACGTCGCCGCAACGCGTGATCGACCAATGCGATCGAGCGATCCGCCGTGTTCATCGTGCCGACCACATAGACGTTATCCGGCACACTGAACTGCGCGCCACCGCCGGCGAGCGGAATGGCGCGATCGCGGTATTCCAACAGATACATCAATTCGCCAAACACGCGCGAGAGATTGGCGCGATTGAGCTCATCGATGATCAAGACGCACGGTTCGCCAGGCAGCGCCGCGGCACGCTGACAGAACTCCAGAAACCGGCCCGGCACCAGCTTGAAGGCCATCTGCCCCTGCACTACCTCAGGGCGAATACCCTGGATGAAATCCTCATAGGAATACGCGGGATGAAACTGCACCATATCCACGATTCCGCGACTGCCGGACATCAGTACTTTGGCGAGGCGCTGCGCGAGATACGTCTTGCCCGTACCGGGCGGGCCCTGGAACACGAAATGTTTCTTGCGTCGCAGTTGACCTAACCACTTGGCCAGCAGTGGTTCAGCGAACCCAGACTCGGCAGACAAGTCGGCCAGCGAGAAAGGCGTATTCCGACCCTCGACGCCGTACGGTGCGGATTCCTCCGCGACAGCATGGCTCGCGGTCGGATCAGCAGTCTCAGCATCGCCCGGATCTTCGTTAGCGTCACCCTCCGCAAGCTCATCCTCGGGTGCCCACTCGCTATGTACCGGCTCTGCGTAGAAATCCAGTTCTTTTGTGCCGTGCTTGATCTCCAACTGCTGGCGGATCTCTGCCAGCTTGCGATCCAGCTTGAGAGCGCTCAACTTACGAACCTGCGCTCTGGTCAATGGGTCGAAATGATCGACAATCATCCTGCGCTGGTTACCCCCGAAGGTGCGTTCGAAACTATCAGGAAAGAGCAGGAACATCAGCATGTGTCGGAACTGACGTTGGTTGCACTCGGGAATACGCTCGAGCCATTCGGCGAAACGCCAGCCATCGGCAAGCATTTCCTTGCGCTTGTCCGGCGGCACCATGATCCACTCATGGACGAATCGAAAGGCGAAACATGTCTCCCGCCACTGATGCTGGTTGTAACCAGGACCTGCGCTGCCGATGCCGCGGAGCACTTCATCGGATAAGTATTTTGAATTCGGATCGATAGACCCTTGCGCCGCCCAGTCCCAGAGCCGATTGATGCGCTCCCGCTTGTGGCTCGCGGTGATGTTAGACGGACAGAGATACATCACCCACGTGATCTCGGCCGCGAGGTGCTTAGCGCTTGCCGGTGCCGCCGCAAGCTGATCCTGGAGCTTCTCGTCGAACGAGCGGTCCGTCTCGTCCGGTGAATCGACGAAATACTTGATCAGCGCCTGGGCGTTGTCGCGCGTCCAGACTGCGCCGTCGCTGAACATCGAGCCGCCGGACTCCCAAGGCTTTCGCGCGCCAGTCGGTGGCGGCGGCCAGGATCCCTTCGGTTGGCATTTCCGCACAGAATCTACTCATAAAAACTCTCGCTCAGTGCTGCTCGGTGTGAAATGTTCTCGTTACCAAGCTCGTCGTTTCGAACGACTTGCGCAACGTCTAATCGTGCAACGAGTTCCAACCGTCATCCGCTTTTCCACGCTTCTGCGCCCACTGGTAGTTCGTTGAGCTCCGCCCGAGCCTCGCGCCACGACGGATAGTGCGTCGTCAGTAATTTGGTGAAGTACTCGCTGTGAGAGGGTTCAATCAAGTGCAACATTTCATGCACGACGATGTACTCCAGCAGGTCCTTCGGCTTTTTTCACCAGTTCTGTATTGATGCGAATAGTGCAGTTACGGGGTTACAGCTTCCCCATTTCGTCTTCATCCGCTGCAAGAAGTAGCTATCTACCTTTACATCCAGCTTGACCTCCCAACGTGCGATCAGCGGCGGCAGCGCATCGCGCAGCAACGACCGGTGCCATTCCTGCATCACTCGTTCGCGACTGGCGATTGTACTGTTAGGTCGCACTGCAAGCGTAATGCGACGATGGCCTAGTGCCACCGCGGGCCTGGCGTCCTTATGGATCACTGAAAGCAAATAACGTCGCCCCCAAAGGTAATGGCTTTCGCGTTCCACGTATTGGCGGCGGGTTTCGCGTGCCTGACCGCGCAGTCCCGCCTGCTGCTTGCGGATCCACCCGAGACGTGTGGCCGCATAAGCTCGAACAACTTCCAGCCGCGTGCCGTTGGGCGCAACCAGCGTGACGCGCCCGCGCGGAGGGTGCACGGATAGGTGCACGTGTTTCACGCTCTTGCGCTCCACTGCGATCGCGATGTCGCCGAGGCGAATAGTCTCAACCATCAGTAGCCCGGCTGGCGCTTGATGATCTCGAACAGCGCCTGAGTGGTTTCGCGGTCGCGGTCCAACAGCGGGAACAACGCGTTGAGCACCTGACGCTCGCGCACTTCGTCGCCCTTCCAGCCTGCAGGCGCGCTCTCCCTAACTGCCCGGTCCAGTCTTAGAGCGAGACTGGCCTTGTCTTCATCAAATATTGGGTACACGAAGGTGCTGGCAGGCAATTTGTCGAGGTTGCCAAACAGGACCGATGCCTCCCGGTTGCCATGTAGCACCGCAGGGATGCCAGCCTCCGGTTGTTTCGCCGCCAGGCGTTTGACCAGCGCTTCCGCCTGCCGCAGAAACAACTCGTAGGCAGCAGCATCATCGCGGCTCTGCTTGATGAGATCCTCCAGCAGCGTAGACATCTGGGCATAGAACGCCGGATCTGTGAGCTGGTCGCGGATGATGGTCTTGCGGACGTTGTTGATGATCCCCTCGGCGATGGCATTTTTTGACAGCTTGCCCTTCTCGTTGAGCTTGCGGGCGATGGCGTCGTGGATGCCGGTCTCGATGATGAGTTCGGTGAGGGACATCTCGCCCAGCTCACCCAGGTCCGTAGCCGGGTCGGCCTGGACGTAGGTGTTGAGGAGGTGGCGCATGTCCGCCTCGTAAGGCTTGATGTCGAGCTCCTCGCCCGAGTGCTTCTTGATGGCGGAACGAATCTCGCTATAGAACTCGACGTCTTTCTGTAATGCGACCACTTCAGCGTCAGCGTAACCGGCCTCTGCAAGGTCCTGCGCGACGGCGGCGAATGCCCGCACGAAAGCAGCGACGGCTTTATAGAAAGACACGCGCATCGCTTCGGTCTCGCTCAGCCCATTCGGGTTCGCGGCGTCGCCGCAAAAGTAATGCAGGAACTGCTCCACCTCGCGCGGCAGGGCGACCGGCTCACACAGGTAGCGCAGAACCTCGCGGGCTTCGTCGAGCTTCTTCCTACCCTCGACCAGCCAGTCCTTGAGGTGGACGTTGTTTTCGGCGTCACTGCCGCCTTCGAGGTCCAGCTCGTCGGAGCTATAGACCGCAATCGCTTCCTGCACCTCGCCGAACAACTTCTTGAAGTCGACGATGTAGCCGTAGTCCTTGTCGTCGCCGTCCAGCCGGTTGGTGCGGCAGATGGCCTGGAACAGGTTGTGGTCGCGTAGCTCGTTGTCGAGGTAGATGTAAGTGCAGCTCGGCGCGTCGAAGCCGGTCAGTAGCTTGCTTACCACGATCAGCAGCTTGAGGTTGGCGGGCTCCTTGATGAAGCGGCGCTTGATCTCGTCCTCGTACTGCTTGGTGGTCTGGCCATTCTTTAGGACGTGCTGGGTGTAAGTGTCGAACTTGTAACGCTCGTCGCTGTTGGCGGGCTCGCGCGAGATTGCGTTGTGGTTAGGCTCGTAGGAGGTGATGATCCCGCAGTATGGACCGAAGTTCGTGTTCTGCAGCAATCGGTAGTAGTGGCAGGCGTCGTAGATTGAGGGGGCAACGAGGAGCGCCGTGCCGCGGTCGTTGTTTAGCCGCGGCTTGAGGCTGAAGTCCTCGATGATGTCGGCGATGATGCGCTGCTTGCGCTCGGCGGCGCTCATCAGCTCTTCCATTGTCGCCCAGCGCTTGCGCACCAGCGCCTTCTGGAAGTTGTTCAGGCCCTTGGTCTTGTGTTCGAACCAGGCGTCGATTGCGGACTGTGAGGTCAGGCGCTGCGGTACGTCGCGGGCTTCGTACTTGAGGTCCAGCACCACCTTATCGGCCACGGCTTCGTAAAACTTGTATGTGTGGATGTAAGTGCCGAAGACGTCCCGCGTCATCAGCTTGTCCTTGCGCAGGAGTGGCGTGCCGGTGAAGCCGACGAAGATCGCGCCTTCCAGCCAGCGTTTCATCTGCTTGTTCATGTCGCCGCCTTGCGTGCGGTGGCACTCGTCCACGAACACGTAGAAGCGCCCCGACACCGGCGGTGGCTCGCCCTTGACGTCGGCCACATCAAACTTGTGGATGAGCGCGCACAGCAAGCGCTGCGTGGGGCTTCCGAGCTTCTCCACAAACTCCGCTCGCGAGGTGATGCGCGGTGACGGTGAGTCCTGGCCGATCACCCCGGCATTGCGCATCACGCCGACGATCTGCTTGTCCAGCTCGTCGCGGTCGGTGATGACGAGGATGCGCGCCTCGGGGTCGTGCTCCAGCAGCCACTTGGCGATCAGCACCATCAGGATGCTCTTGCCACTGCCCTGGGTGTGCCAGATGACGCCGCCCTCGCGCTTGGCGATGCGCTCCTGCGCGGCCTTCACGCCGAAGAACTGGTGCGGCCGAGGCACCTTCTTGTGCCCGGCGTCGAAAAGGATGAAGTTGCGGATCAGGTCGAGCAGCCTAGCTTTGCTGCACAATTTGGCGAGCGGCCGGTCAAGCAGGGCTCCTGCAGCGGTTACCTCGCTAACAAGTGCCTCGTCCTTCCATTGCACGAAGAACTGCTCCGGCGTGCCGGTGGTGCCATAGCGCAGCCCCTGCGAGTCGCTGCCCGCGAGCAGGAGCTGCACGGTGCTGAAGAAGCCCTTGTTGAAAATCTCTTCCTGGTTGGTGATGAGCTGGCGCACCCCGTCGGCCAATTCCACCGAGCTGCGCTTGAGCTCGATCACCGCGATAGCGATGCCGTTGATATAGAGCACTATGTCCGGCCGGCGCCCATACGAACCAAGCGAGCCACCGGTCAGCGTCACCTCCTCGGCCAGCGCGAAGTCGTTCTTCTCAGGGTGCTCCCAGTCGATCAGGTGCACCGTCTCGTGGGCCTTGCCTGCGGCGATCTGCACCGGCACGCCGTAGCGCAGGAGCTGGTAGGTGCGCAGGTTCGCCTGGTAGAGCGTGATGCCGGTCGAATCGGCGACGGTCTCGAGCTTCTGCAGGGCGGCGGAGATGTGGGCAGCGGAATAGCCGCGCGCCGAAAGGTTTTCACGAAGAATTGCGGTCTCAATGGCGCGGTTGTTCTCCCGCTTGTTCCATTCCCCGAGGTAGCGGTAGCCGAGGTGGTCGGGACGCGCCGGGGCTGTAAAGAGGCCGATGACGCGATTCTGCGTCTTGCGCTCGGAGCGGGGTTGCTCAGGCATGGGCCGCTCCTGCTGGAACGAGCCGCGTCTTGCCGGTGAGCAGCTCCTGCATCATCGCCTGCTTGAGGTCGCGGGTCTTGTCGCGGCGGTGTTCAAGCGCGGTGAGTTCGGCGTCCATGTCGGAGAGGACGGTGGCGATGGAGCTTTGTTCGACGCGATCCTTCGGCAACGTGATCTCGTACGCACTGAGTTGTTTCTTGCCGATCTCAAGGAACGTACTGCCGCCGCAGAGGGATATGAGGCCGGCCTTCTGCGTCGTCATCAGGTAGTAAAGGAACTCGACGTCGATCTCGGGGAAGGGCACGATGTTCTTGAACCCTTGGTTGGTAGTCATCGCGACGAGGTTGATTGCGCATTCGCCGATCGTCGCCCTGGACGTCATGATCAGGGACCGCGGCGGAATGACTTCCGCAGAACTGGATTGCAGACCCGCCCGAGAGATCGTGCGTGCTGTGTCGATTAGGTACTTGCGACCAAGAAGTCCTGTGATGTCCGTCGGCGTGCACCAAGGCACATCACCGTTCCAGAAGTGCGCTTGCGTCGTGCTCGGGGTTCCGCCGCTTCTGATGTCGCCGGTCTCCCCCAACCGCTTCACCTCCCACTCGCCGTGGAAGCCGGGGAGGCGGGTCTGGCCGGTCAGGAGCTGCTGCATGGCGGCCTGTTTGAGGTCGCGCTTCTTGGCGATGAGCCGATCCAGCCCGCCCAGCAGCGCATCCACATCGCTCAACGCCGCCGCGATGGCGCGTTGTTCGGGGAGGGTCGGAGGTGCAGCCACCGAATACTTCCCGACCTGAGGCGCGGTGAGCTGGGGCACACCAGTACTTTCTACGGAGAATCTGACGCGATCATTGACTGCGTAGGTGGTATATCGTGCGTCCAGCTCCCCAGTAGGCTCCAGGACCAAGAGCCGAACAATCGGAAAGAACGGCTGGTCTCTATACTCGGCGTGTCCCAGGTATCCGCGCGCGCTGATCGTTAGGGAGTCCGCATTCGAACGTCGCTCGGCCGTGTAGCCATACAAGCCCTTGTTCTGAAGTGCGTTGGCGACATGGGTCGGGATGGGCTGCGGACTGGGTTTGCGCAACCGGGTGTTTCGGCACGTCCCCACCCGCGTAGATCCTGCAGGTGTTCGGAGACTGTCGAACTTCCCAGTCCTCCGGAATGACGCCCACGTCCGTCTGCTTGTAGCCGGGCCTCACTTCCATACCGCCCCCATCTTCTTGAGATGCTCGTCGACCCGGGCGGCAAGCGTCTCCACTTCTTCGGTGAGGATCGGCAGCGGCGTGGCGTAGCGTTCGGCCAGCTCGCGGATGCGGCCGGTGAGGGTCTGCGACACGCGGTCGAGTTCGCCCTTCACGGCGCCCGAGAGGCGGACCATCCACTTGTCGTCCACCACCAGCGTCTTGATCTCGGCCTCGGTGAGCTTGGGGTACTTGGCGTAGGCCAGCGTGTCGAGGGCGTCGTCGGCCCCTTTGACCATTCCTTTCAGCGCGCTTTGCTCGTCCGTGGCCGGCGTAGCCTGCGGGCAGGCTGAAGCTCAGTCTTCCAGGCGCTCACGGTAGTGGGGCTCAACCTTGGCCAGTGGTTGGGCATGCTTGGAACTGGCTTTCTGCATCCTGACCGCTTCGAGGTACCTGTTGAGGGTCGCGCGTTCTGCGTGACCGCCCGTTACAGCCAATTGGTCCACCGCCTGAGGTAGCTTGCCCTGTGTTCTTGAGAGAGTGAGGGGGTCGTGTGCTCATTGGCCTCATTCATCAAGGCGGTGTACTTGTTACAGGCAGGTCTGTTGTCATCGCTCCACAGTGAGACAAGTGCCTGCGTGTAGGCGGCTTGTGCGTCGGCCTTGCTGGAGATGTCCTTCAACGCGCCCTCTTCGCCACCATGCTCTTCCGCAAGTTCGTCAAGCCCAGCAGAAACTGATTCGAGATCGGTCTCCAGTTGCTCTAGGGCTGCCTGCTCCCTGGCAAAGAAACGAGCAACGATGAGCGGCTTCGGGATCAGGTCACAGGCCCAGCCCTTGTCCTTCCGCTCACCTTTCTTCTTGCCACTCTTCACCTCTTCGATCACGCGATGCGCCCTGGCCACCCAGCCGTCGGCGGCGATGAGATACGCATCGTCTTGCATTGTCTCGGCCCAGTAGTCCATCAGGTGTTGGTAGATGTCGTAGGCATCGAGCAGCGGCGCCTCATGGAACGCGGCCAGCAGGTCTTCGGCGATGGTCTCGATCAGAGCCTTGGGGTGGCCATCCTTGCCGAAGCCGGTGAGGCGCGGCGTGGTGGCCTTGCGCCAGTTGGCGAAGACCTTCGTCGCCTGCTGCTGAAAGGCGGCGAACTCGGCGTGGCCGAAGATGGCCGGCTTCACCTCGGTGAGCGCCGGCCTCAGACGCACGTAGCCGGGGCGGCCCCCCGAGTTGTCGAAGGCCTCGAACAGCTCGCCACGCACGCTGGGCAGCACCTTCCAGTACGCAGCCAATTCCGTTTCCGGCGCGTCCAGGTCGCGCTCGGGGATGCCGCCGCGCAGGTGACCGTCGATGTCCTGCAGGTCCTCGGGGGAGCTCGAGTCGATGTAGCGCGGCAGGTTGAGGTTGAAGTCGTTCTTCGGGTCGGCGATCTCGGTGAGCGGCACCATGCGGGCATAGCGCGGCACGTCGGCCTGCCGGGTGAAGGTGTCGACGATCTTGTGCAGGTCCTGCTCGCGCAGCCGGTTCTTCGGGCCGTCTTTGCGGAAGCCCTTGGAGGCGTCGATCATGAACACGCCCTTGCGAGCGGCGGCGTTCTCTTTGTCGATCACCAGGATGCAGGCGGGGATGCCGGTGCCGTAGAAGAGGTTGGCGGGCAGGCCGATGATGCCCTTGAGGTAGCCGGAGCGAACGAGCTGCTGGCGGATGGTGGCCTCTGCACCGCCGCGGAAGAGCACGCCGTGGGGCAGGATGCAGGCGCCTTTGCCCGCGCTTTTCATCGAGCGGATGATGTGCAGCAGGTAGGCGTAGTCGCCCTGCTTGACGGGCGGCTCGCCCCAGGTGAAACGCTGGAACGGATCGTTCGACGGCGTGAGCCCAGTCGTCCAGGTCTTGTCGGAGAACGGCGGATTGGCGACGACATAGTCGTAGGTGCGTAAGCTTTCGCCGTCCTTGAACTTGGGCGCGGCCAGGGTGTTGCCCGAGACGATGTTGGCCGTGGGGAAGTCGTGCAGGATCATGTTCATGCGGGCCAGGCCCGCCGTGGTCACGTCCTTCTCCTGGCCCTCGAGCGTGATGTGCCTGCCCGACTCCGCGGCCACCTTGAGGAGCAGCGAGCCCGAGCCGCAGGTCGGGTCGTAGGCGGTGGTGGACGCCTTGGTGTTCTGCGGCGAGATCCCGATCGCCTTGGCGATGATGCGGCTGACCTCGGCGGGGGGTGTAGAACTGGCCCTTGCTCTTGCCGCTCTCGGTGGCGAAGTGCCGCATCAGGTATTCGTAGGCGTCGCCGAGGATGTCGTCGTGCTCGGCGCGGTTCTTCGAGAAGTCGAGCGCGGGCCTGGCAAAGATGTTTATCAGGTTGGTGAGCTTATCGACCTTGTCCTTGCCTTCGCCGAGCTTGTTGGAGTCGTTGAAGTCGGGGAAGTCGCTGCGAGCCAACCGGGCGTTGGCGCTGACCAGCGGGGCGATGATCTGCGTGTTGATCTTGTCGCCGATGTCGCTCTTGCCCTTGAGGGCGATCATGTCCTTGAAGCTCGCGCCCTTGGGGATGACCACCGGCGGGGCGAAGTCGCTGCTGTTGCCGTACTTGTCGGTGATGTACTTGATGAACAGCATGAACAGGACGTAGTCCTTGTACTGGCTGGCATCCATGCCGCCGCGCAGCTCGTCGCACGAGGCCCAGAGGGAGGAGTAGAGGTCGGATTTTTTTATCGCCATGGGTCAAGCCTGTGCGTATTCGGGCAGCGAGAAGAAGAGCTCATTTATATAGTCGAATACAACCTTGACACTCATCGATCGTGAGCTCGACGCCGCGGATTGCTCAACACCGCCCAAACCTCCCGAAACTTCTTGTACCCAAGCTGCGGCCGATCCGCACGATAACTATCCTCGAGATCGACGATATGGCAGGTCGCCGTGCCGCCGAATTTCTCGCCACGCAATCCGCGTCCAACCATCTGCTCGTAAAGCACTTGGCTGACAGTCGGTCGAGCCAGTACTACGTGAGTGACTCGCGGCGCATCGAAGCCTGTTGTCAGGACCTCGCAGTTGCAAAGAACCTGCAACTTGCCAGCCTTGAAGTCGCCGATTACCTTGCGACGCGTGACATCGCGTGTTTCGCCGCTGATGAATGCTGACTCGATTGCGCAATGCCGCAAGAGGAAGGCCATGCACTCTGCGTCCTGCACCGTCGGGCCGAAATAGATGATCGACGCGGTTGGGTCTTTGCAAATCCGACGGAGCTCTTCCAGGATCACCATGCGTCGATCAGGTTGATCGGCACGGATCTTCAGCGCGTAGTCAATTTTGTCGATGTCGTCTTCGCTGGGGTTGTCGAGATCCACGCCTTCGGGTGCTTTGAGCCGCGTATTCGACTTGATGATACTGAAAATAGGTTTCGCCAAAAAGCCGCGCGACTGCAACTCCGTTCTCGGGCCTTCACCCAAGGTATCTGCCGGCTCGATAATCGTCTGGAACAAATTGCGCAATTCTTTTGTGCCGGCACTCGGGTCGTTAGGCGCATACTCTTGACGAAATGGGGTTGCCGTCAGGCCGATAACAACCGGCACTTGAGCCGTCCACGCAAAGGCCTCCATAATCTTCATGTAACTTGGCGCAGCCGCGCGATGCGCCTCATCCACAATGATGAGACCCGTTAGCCGCTTCAACGCCGCCAGGATGGGGGCGCCTTCGGCGACTTTGTCGTCGATCAAATTGGCGAGGCGATGCGGCGTGGAGATCAGTACTGCTGGTCGTTGATCGAGCGTCTGCAACGTCTCATGGTGCTTCTCCAGATCTCGCGTGTACTGGCCCCAGAAGCGGAACAGCAACATCGGGCAAACATCGCTCGAGCCCTGCCACACATCTCGAAAACAGGCGTACGCCTGCTCGCAAAGCTCATCGGTATGCGCAAGCCAAAGCACGACGTTGCCCTCGCCGGTCGCTTTGGTCCGGAATCGCTTGGTCAGCCAGTCACGGATGGTATCGACCGCGACTCGAGTCTTGCCTGCGCCGGTGGGCAAGGTAACAATCGCCCGCTGCCCCGGTCGATCCAAGACACGCTGCAACTTCCATTGGACTTCCTGTTGAAAGTCTTGCAGCGGACGTAAGTCCGCCCGCCCTTCAAGGTATTCGAAGTCGACAGGCGTATCGGCTGCCGGTATGCCGCCGTATTCAATCGGGAAGCGAGCGCGCTCAACAAATGCCAAGGCAGTCCCCTTGCCGGCGTGCCAGCGTGAGGGTGCCTGCACCTTGGCTCGCTTGGCGACCAGCGCCCTAACGACCTTGTCCGCAAAGAGATCAATCCCGTGTTTCGTCAGCAATGCTGCCGCCAACTCCGACTTACTGCCGCGCCGGTCTTCCCCCGTAAGCTTTTGGCGAGCGCGACGAATCGTGTAGACCAAGTCTTCCAGCAGATCTTCCAGATCTTTATGAGACAGCAGCTCGGTCAGCCGAGCAGCCGCAGCTGCCTCGTGAGGATTGCGGAACTCAATGGTGGCGTCAGCGTCAGCGCCCCGAGCCTGCTTTTGCCGCTGGGCGAAGTGAGCGATGAATCCACCCGAGCCCCGCGGACCAGGGGCGAGCAGTCTGTTGCCCTCGAGCTCTCCCTTGAGGATCGCGTAATCGTCCTCGGAAAGATCCCACATTAAGCGAATATCGTCTTTGGTTAGGCGACCTCTATCGATGATGAGTTTTTGGATATCAGCTATTGGCAGCTTTGGAGCGCTGCTGATCACGGCGGCGGGCTGTATGTTCATCCGAATTGCTCATCCTCGTGGGCGCGCGATTCGGCAATTCAGCGCCCCGGGCAAAGGTTGTCACCGGCTTGCTTGCTGTGGACCGAATCCGTCCGATCTTCTTATGTTGTGTCGCCTGGATTCTGCCAGATTCGCTCGCGGGTTGGCGCTCTCGCGAACGCGCTTGACCCCCGGAACGTTGGGATTGACTAATCCCACGAACACACTCGCTTACAATTTAGACTTCGTAGCGCAACGCGCCTTATACCTTTAGAAGGCTCGCAAAAAATGGTCGCAGCGCGAGACATTAGAGAAGCCGCCAATTTAGCCTTCTGTCTGCCGCAATCGTTCGAGAGCCTTGAGCAGGTCAGGAATGTCGTCCCGAATGATGCTCCAAATTGTGTCGTCGTCGATTCCGAGATACGCGTGGATCAGGCGATTGCGGGTGGCGATAATTTGCCGCCAGGGAATTTCCGGGCGAGCATCGCGTACGGACTCTGGAATACGCGCGGCCGACTCGCCAATGAGCGCTAGATTGCGCAGCGTGGCGTCGTAGGTCAAGCCGTCGCTCACGAACGCCAACTGATCTAGATCGGCCGTGTATGCTTCAACCTTGCGTGCGAAATCGAGCATATCGTCAACATACAAACGCCATTCGCGTTCCCCGCGAATTGAATCAGACATGGACCGCCTCGGCCTCGATGAATGGACGCAGCTCGCGCCGTACGGCCTTCTCGGTAACCAGATCCACCGGTCGGCCGAAGAGGTCTTCGAGATAGAACTGCACGCCGAAATAACGTTTTGAGGTGGCCGGCCCGTCGAACGAGACGAGAATGTCGATATCGCTGTCTGGCCTCGCGTCATCGCGCGCCAGGGATCCGAACAGCGCAAGATTGACAACGCCGAAACGGCGAGCGAGCTCGCCCTTCGCCGCCTGCAGTCGTCGCACTGTTTCGTCTCGCGTCATATCGCTCACGTTCAAGTCCTCGCATTTTGTCAGGCCGTGACGTCACTGTCTGCATCCACTGCCTCTGAATGCTGCATCGGCAGCGATTAGAATTGCCGCGCCGCTTGCGGTCACTAGTCAGGGGATTCGATTCACCGTCAAGCCGATTATCTCACTTGCTGCGCGGTCTCACCCGTTTGGGCAGGCTCGCCGATGCCAGCGCCATGCCGAGCTCGTCCTGCGAAGGATCGGCAACGTCACCGAGCGCATCGAGCATGCCGAGGGCATTGAGAACGGAGGCATAGATGCCGACACTCACGCCGTGGTCGCCGCCCTCGACGCGGGCAAGGGTCTTGCGCGACGTAAAGGCCCGATCCGCCACGATCTCCATGGTCAAGGCACGCCGTTTGCGCGCATCCTGGATGTCCTGACCTAGCTTGCGCAAGGTGCGGCGGACGGCACTCGGCGGTGTTGTTGGTGTTGGCATTTAGAAACCTTCTTGACTCATTAAACGATATAATGGGTCATGATGGTTACATTCTCAAGGATATTCGCGATCTCAGCCCGGTCGGCCGCTAGCGTCGCCCGGCCAACCGCACCGCCTTAGCATTGACGGCAGCGCTGCAGGCATCGAAAATGATGCCATATTGCATCAATACGGGTGCGGACAAGCGTGCGAACCACAGTTACGCTGGACGACGATCTCTACAACAAGGCGCTGGAAATGGCGGACCCCGAGATGGACAGAGCGGACTTATTCCGCGAAGCCGTCAAGACGTTCATTCGGGTTCAGGCCGCGAAGCGACTGGCATCTCTCGGTGGCAAGGCGCCGAGCATGAAGCCGATACCACGTCGCCGCCCGCACAGTTAGCCGGCCACCGTGGCAGGCGTCCTCGCCGACACCTCCATCTGGGTTGCGCATTTCCGGCAGCCCAACTCAAGGCTGGCAGCATTGCTGGCCGACGACCAGGTGTACTGCCATCCGTTAGTGCTCATCGAAATCGCCTGCGGTTCGCCACCTGCTCCACGACATCGGACACTTGCAGACCTGCGCAGTCTGTGCCAAACGACCATAGCTACGTCGGATGAGATTCTTGCGTTGGTCGAACGAGAGCAGATGTACAACTCTGGCTGCGGCGCCGTCGACGCGGCGCTACTTGCTGCGACGTTGCTGACTCCCGGCACGCGGCTATGGACGGTCGATAGGCCCCTTGCCGCAATCGCTCAAAGGTTGGGAGTGGCGTTTCAGCCGTAGCGCCCAATTAAACGCAGCTAACTACGGTAGACAAAGAAGTAGTAAATCACCGCCGCGAACACGATCGCATCCACGACGACCACCCACCTGATGATGGTCCGCTTGGTCTCTTTCGCCCGCTCCTCAAATTTCCGTTTGAGAACGGGATCGGCCTTCAGCGCTTCGTCCATGCGCTGTTTGGCGGCGCCAAGATCCAGTCCTTCGCGCTCGCGGATGATTTTGATCGCACTGATCAGCTTGCCCTCGCCGAGCGCCACTTTGGCCTCGGTGGGTAACGGCTTGAAGTCGCGCGTGCTCAGACTTTGTCCGGCCCGATACGCACTAACGATTTACCGAAGTTCTTGCCGCGCATTAGGTCGCAAAACGCCTGCGGCGCTTTCTCGATCCCCTCGGCAATGTCCTCGCGATACTTGAACTGGCCGCTTTGGATCCAGCCGCCGACGGTGCGCTGCAGCCGCGGCTGCATGGCGACGTGGTCATACACGACGAGGCCTTTCATGATGGCGCGTGCGCCAACAATGGGGCCCAACCACGGGCCAGCCGGTGGCTTGTCCATGCTGTAGGCCTCGATCATGCCGCACAGAATAATCCGGGCGCCGAGCGCCAGATTCTTGATCACCGCGACCAGCGTGTCGCCGGCGACGTTGTCGAAATAAACATCAATACCGTTGGGGCACGCGGTTTTCAAGTTGGCGGCGAGATCGCCTTCTTTGTAATTCACGCAGGCGGCGTAGCCGAGTTCGCGCACGGCGTAGTCGCATTTCTCTTTGCCGCCGGCGATGCCGACGACCCGCGCGCCCATGAGCCGCGCAGTTTGGCCGGCGGTGCTACCGACCGGACCGGTGGCAGCGGAGACGACGAACGTATCGCCTGGCTTGGGCTCGCCTAACGATATGGTGCCAGCAAACCCTGTTAGCCCGGGCATGCCGAGCACGCCAAGTGCTGTCGAGATGGGAGCGACTGCGGGGTCGATCCTGCGCACGCCATCGCCCTTGGACACGGCGTACTGCTGCCAGCCGTTGCGCACGGCGACGTACTCGCCGGCTTTGTAGTCGGGATGCTTGGACTCGACGATCTGCGCGACGGTCTCGCCCACCATGACATCGCCCGCGGCCAGCCGATCCTGGTAGATCTGGCTATTCTTCATCACGTTGCGGTAGTAAGGGTCGAGCGAGAGATAGATCGAGCGGGACAGGAACTCGCCGTTCGCGGGCTTGGGGATTGCCACTTCGTCCGCACCGAAATCCTCAAGGGTGGGTAACCCTTGAGGACTGCGGGCGAAGGTGATGCGCTTGTTAGTGCCGCTCACCGTGCGTGCTTACAGCTGTCCGAGCACGTGCTCGGCCGAGGAAACCTCGAACTTGCCGGGCGCTTCGATGTTCACCTTCTCGGCGACGCCGTTCTTCACGGTGATCTCGAACCGCTGGCCGCGCGTGCCCATGCCAAAACCTGAGGCATCGAGCGAGAGACCGAGCGCCTTGGCGTAGTCGCCATTGCCGTCGGCTAACATCAACACGTTGTCGCCAACATTGCTGCTCTTGCCCCAGGCGTTCATGACGAACACGTCGTTCACGGCCATGCAGGCGATCGTGTCGACGCCCTTGGCCTTGATCTTGTCGGCATGCTGCACGAAGCCCGGCAGATGCTTGGCATCGCAAGTCGGCGTGAACGCACCCGGCACGGAGAACAGCACCACGGTCTTGCCCTTGAAAAGCTCGTCGGTGCTGACGTCCTTGGGGCCGTCCTTGGTCATGTGCTTGAGCTTGCCCGAAGGCATCTTGTCGCCAGCTTTGATAGTCATATTCCTAAACTCCTAAAATTCTGTCGCAAACGGGGGTAAGTCAGCCGTACGGCCGCTTGAGGTACTTGCCCTGCGGTCCGCCGACGACGTTGCCATCATTATAAATGAGATTGCCTCTCAAATACGTACTGACGACGCTGGCCGACATCTCCATCCCCTCAAACACTGAATAGCCCTGCGACGATTCGGACAGTTCGCCGCTCGCCACGAAGCTCTTGTTGGGGTCCACGAGCACGATGTCGGCATCAAAACCGGCCGCAATGTCACCCTTGCCAGCGAGGCCGAAGCGGCGCGCGGCAGCGTGCGAAGTGAGCTCGGCGACGCGGTTGAGTGAGAGACCGCGCGGCTTGCCCTCGGTGAGCAGCGCCGGCAGCATGTACTCCGTGCCGCCGAAGCCGGACTTCGACATGAAGATCGGCGTGTCATTGCCTTGGCCGCTCTTGTGCGTCTTGGATTCTGCTTTGCAACAAGCGTGGTCGGAGCAGACCCAGTCGAGCTTGCCCTCGAGCAGTTTTTCCCACAGGTACTCCACGTCCTCCCGCGAGCGAATCGGCGGGTTCACCTTCGCCCAGCTCTTGGCATCGGTGTCGTAGTCGAGGCACAGATGCCCGATGGTGACTTCGCGGCGGAAGTTCACATGCGGGAAGGCCTTGGCCATGGTGAGCGCCGCGTCCACGGCCTTGCGCGAGGTGAGATGCAGCAGGTTGATGTTGAGGCAGTTAGTCTCATTCGCCAGGTAGGAAGCGATCGAGATCGCCAGGCCCTCGCTGTGTGGCGGCCGCGCGGCGCTGTAAGCGCGCAGTCCTGTTAGCGGTGCACAATCGACGCAAGCTGGATCGAAGGTCTCGCCATGCAGGTAGGTGTCGAGATCGGTCACCTTGGCGCCGCCCTCTACCATCTTGGTGTAGGCGTTGAGGATCTCGGCCAGCTCGCAGTGCAGCCCTAACGAGATCGAATCCTTCAGATGCGGGAACTTCTGGATGGCGCGCTGCACGCCGCGCATCACGAACTCGAAGTGCGCGATGTCGTATTTCTCATTTTTGTCCACCATCAGAAACTCATGCTGTGAGCTGGACGCGCCGTGCAGACCATAGCCGCCGTAGAACATGAAGATCTTGAACGAGGTGACGCCGAACTTCTCGATCAGCATGTCGATCTCGCTGATGTGCTTACGATCAAGCGGCGCCAGATGGTAGGCATAATCGACGTAAAAGTTACCCTCGGACAGCTTCAGCACGTCGGGATAAACCTCGGCGTACGGGCCGCCGCGCTGCATGTAGTACCCGCCGGTGCGCATGTAGTTGAGGCTCGAGGTGACGCCGCCTTGTGCGGCCGCCTTGCTCTCGGTCACTGCGTCCTCGTTCAACGGCGCATAGATGCCGCAATGCATATGGGGATCGACGAGACCGGGGAACGCCAACTTCATTTTACCGTCGACCACCTTCGCGGCGGTCTCCGCCTTGATCTCGGCGGCCACTTTGACGATCTTGCCATCCTTGATGGCGATGTCGCTCTTGGGCGTGGTGTTCTTCTTCGGACGCACCAGCGTCACGTTCTTGATGAGCAGATCGTATTTGGGTTTAGCCATGACGGAACCTTCTTAACCTATTTCAATAAAAACAACGATAGCGCGGGCCAGAACGACACGATGACGAGCGCGATCACCATCAGCCCGATAAACGGCACGACTGAGCGACACACGAAGCCGAAGCTTTCGCGGAACGCGGTCATCGCCACGATAATATTCAAGCCCATCGGCGGCGTGAGATATCCGATCTCGAGGTTGACGGGCATCATTATGCCGAAATGCACCGGATCGATCCCCTGCGCCTGCGCCAGCGGCTGGAGAATGGGCGACAGAATGAGAATCGCGGAGCCGATATCCATCAGCAGGCCCACCACCAGCAGCAGCGCGTTGTTAATGAGAATGAACGACGCTTTGGTGGTGATGATGCCGGACAGCAGGTCCACCATCATCATCGGCACTTGCTGGAAGGCGAGGAATTTGTTCAGCGACAGCGCCATCAGCAGCACCGGGAACAGCCCGCCTAACAAGCGCGTGGTGTCGGTGCCGACCCGTACCATGCCCTTCAGATCCAGCTTTTTGTAGATGAACAGCTCGACCACCATCGCGTAGACGACCGCGACCGCGGCGGACTCGGTGGCGGTGAACTGGCCGGAGTAGATGCCGCCCAGAATAATGATGGGCATCAGCAGTGCCCAGATGCCGTCCTTCAAACTGTCGAAGAACTCAGCGCCGGACCAGGTGCCGAGACGCAGCTTCCAGTTGGTCGCCACCGAAATAACAACAGCAGGCCCGGCCCGACGCCGGCGAGGAACAGATCGGCGATCGAGGTCTGGGTCATCACGCCGTAGAGGATCAGCGGGATCGAGGGCGGGATGATGATGCCGAGCGTGGAGCCAGCGCAGATCAGCCCGAGTGCGAAGCTGCGCTTGTAGCCGGCGGCGAGCAGCGCCGGGTACATCACCGAGCCGATCGCGAGCAGCGTGACGGTGGACGAACCGACAATCGCCGAGAACAAACCACACGACAGCGCGGTCGCGACCGCAAGACCGCCTGGAATAGGCCCGACAATCGCGCGCATCACGCGGATCAGCCGGCTGGCAATGCCGCCCTCCGCCATGATCGCGCCTGCCAGCAGGTACAGCGGGATCGGCAGCAACACGTCCTGGTTGAGCGCATCCCACCCATCGAGCACCACGTTCTCGAGATTGCCGTCGCCCCACACGTACCAGGCAAAGCCCGCGACGACGAACAGCACGACCAGCAGGTACTGCCGCAGTACTAACAAGGCGACCACCGCGCCGCCCAGGATCAGCCCGGCCATCGCGCCGCTCATGGCTTGCTCCGCGTGTTTGTGCCGGATAGGCCGGCCGCCACGCTGCCGCTGGCAGGGCCGCTAACAGCAAGTGTGGCGTCGTCCAGCACCGGGTCGATGTCGGCCTCCGAGCGCTCCGCCGGACGCAATGCCGGCACCCAGGCGTACAGCCCGTGGCGCAGCGCGCCGAGCCCGAACGCGAGTGGCAGGCAAAGCTGGATAGGCCACACCGCAATACGCAGCACGGTGGAGGTGTCGCCCAGTTGGATCGTCTCCAGCAGCACTTTCATCGCCAGATACGTGAGCACGCCGAACGCGAAGGCGGTGATCGCTTCCTGAATCCGCGTCAGTGCGTAGTCCCATGAATCCGGGAACCAGCGGTCGACAAAACGTGGTCGCAGGTGCGCGCCGCTCGCGGAGGCCACGCCGATGCCGACCATGGTCAGGATGATGTTGGCGTAGACGCCCACCTCGCGTGCCCAGATGAGCCCGCTGCCAGAGACGCGGCGCACGACGACGTCCGCGAAGATCACGACGATGAGCACCACGAACGCGGCCGTGGTGATGAAAACTTCTGTGCGGCGGATGCCGCTCAGCAGCGCTGCGAGGGACGCGGGAGGCTTAGTCATTCAGGTCGCGCGGGTTCTTTGGGAATGGTTTTGCGCGGCGCACGACCACGTTCCTCGAGCCGCTGCTTGAAGACGGTCCAACTGGTCTCATCCGGGCCTTCGATGCCGCTCGGTGCCTCCAGAAACTTGGGCGCCGTCTTGGCGATGTGTTCGCGCAACTTAGCAGGTACTCCGTTTAACCCATTGATTGGTTTGACCGCACGGGCGTGGTACAGCAGATGCCCCTCATGCTGCCCCATCTCCATCCACGGCAACCAGGGCCCGATACGTGACCAGGAGCCGGTGCTGGGCACAGAGCTCAACTTGGGATTAGCAAGATCACGCATGTTAGCGTAATCATTGAAAAGTTCCACCGCCTCATAGAAGTCCCCGCTGGAATAGAGCGGATAGTTCTCGCGGTCGAGCGGGTTCGGGTAACGCAGCGGGATCTCGCGATAGAAGATCACGTTGTCGCCGGCGATCATCTGCCGAATCGGCGTGCCCTGCCCCGCGATGAACTTGCGGTTCACGGGATCGTTCTGGATGGGCACCACCTCGACCTCGCGCTCCATGTACGGGTTGTACCAGGTGGCCAAGATCTCACCAGTCTTGAGATCAGTGTAAAAACCGATCTCGCGCGACAGCCGCTGATAACCGCCGTCGATCTTCTCGAAGCGACCGCGGCCTAACACCCGCACACCGAACACCGGTCGTGCTTTGGCGCCGGGCACCACGGCATAGACGGTGCCTTCGGCGTAGGCGGTGTATGGCTTGCCGCTAGTGTCGCCGACCACGCGGACGTAGGCCTCGAGCTGCGTCACGGGGTCGGTGAGATCGACCGTAGCTTTACCGGCAGCGCTGGCCGCGGTGGCTGCCGCGATCGGTAGCAGCAGCAGCGCGCTCAGCGCCACGGTGTAGAACTCACGTCGCAACGGACGGTGCATCATGGTGCACCCGTTCCGCTGCTGGCCGGCATGCCGTGCGCGGGACCGGGGTCGGACGGGCTTGGCGGACGTGGTGCTGCAGCGGCTCGCAACATGCCGGCGAAACGCGTGTCGCCATTGCGCTCCACGATCTCGATCGCGCTCACGCCATCAACGCCTTGTTTGGCGTTCATATCCGCGCCGCGGCGCACGAGGAATTTGGCGGTCTCCTGGTGCGCATTCAGCACCGCGAGCTGCAGCGGCGTCAGACCATCGGTGGTTAGCTCGTCGACCGACTGGCCGCGCTCCAGCAACAGATTGACAATACCCGTCAGCCCCCGGGCCGCGGCATGATGCAGCGGCAGGTAGCCGGCCTGGTCGCGCACGTCGATCTGGGCGCCGCCGTCGATCAGCCCCTGCGCCGAGCTCGCCTGCCCCGCGCGGGTGGCGGCCAACAAGGGCGTGTCGCCGCTGACGCCAATCTTGTTCGGGTCTGCTCCCTCTGCAAGTGCGGCCTCGACGGCCTTGCGGTCGTTGGTTTCGATGGCGGCGTCGAGTTCGGGTTTGCCGCAGCTCGTGAGAGCGGTGGCCACCAAGCCGCCAACGATAACGCTGTAGATCAAGGGACTGCGCGATTGATGCATGACTAATGTGCCTTGGGCTGACTTGGACGGCGCACGGCTGACGGTGCCAGGCGCATACGATACACGTATGCCTCGGCGCGGTACTCGGCAACGACGCGCTCCACCGCGCGGCCACGGGTGTCGAACACGACGCGCACGAGCTTTAACACCGGCGCACCCACCTCGATGGCCAGCGCTTTGGCTGACTCGACACTGGCGAGCGTCGCGCCGATCCACTGCTCGGCCTCGCCCACCTGCACGCCAGCCCGCCGCAACAGCTCGAACATGGGCACGCCCTTGTCCGACAGTCGCTCGACTCGTGCGGCGATATCGAGCGGCACGAACGTGTTGATCCGCCCGAGCGGCGCCCCGCGCAGCAGGCGAACATGGGATTCGCGCTGGACGCGTTCGCCGTCGGCGAGTCCGAGCGCGGCTCGCGTTTCTTCGTCCGGCACGACTTGCGCACTGTGCACGTCGCGCACCTGGGTGACCGCACCCAAATCGGCAACATAGTGCAGTGCCTCGGCCAGGTCCACCGAGGCCGCGGCCCGTGCGGCGATCATGGCGACGAAGGTGCCACGGCCTTGTTCGCGCACCAGCCAGCCTTCCCGCACCAGTTCGTCAACGGCCTTGCGCACGGTAATCCGCGATACCTTGAACGCGTCACACAGCTCCGCCTCGGTCGGGATCTGCTGTCCGGGTCGGTAGGTGCCGTCGCGCACCCAGGCGCGGATACCCACGTAAACCTGGTGGTAGCGCGGTGCCGCGGACTTCAGCGCGGCCGCCTTGGGTCTAACGACTCGGTTGGCGCGCTCGCGTGCGACTGCGGTTGCCATGACTAGTCGAGCACCACGCCGCCGCTGATGTTCATCACGGTGCCGGTCATGTAGCCCGCGCCATCGCTGGTCAAAAAATCGACGGCGGCGGCAACTTCCTGCGCCAGCCCCAGCCGCTTCAGTGGCACAGACTCGATCAGTTTGGCACGCGTCGCGGCATCGAAGCGCCCGACCATGGGCGTGTCGATCGGGCCCGGTGCAAGACAGTTCACGCGGATGCGATGCGGCGCCCATTCCTTAGCGAGATAGCGGGTGAGATTGATGATGCCCGCCTTGGCGACCGCATAGGCAGGGCCCGACAGCGCGCTGCCGCCGTTCAGGGCATTGGTGGATGCCATCAGCGTGAGCGTGCCGCGGCTGGCGGTCAACGCTGCCGCGGTGTACTTAGCCATGAGAAACGCCGAGTCGAGGTTGATGGCTAACAACTCACGCCACTCGGCGAGCTGCACCTCGGTGAGCGGGCCTACGCCGCCCTTGCCGGCCAGATGGACGACATGGTCGAGCCGGCCAAACTGCTGAATGCACGCCGCGACGGCCGCCCGGACGGCCGCCTCATCGGTGACATCGAGGCTGGCCGCGGCGAAGTCTGACTCCGTGCAGGGGATGGCCGCCAGCGCAACGTCAGTGGCGTACACGCGCACGCCGCGCTGGCGCAGCCGACTAACGACCGCCTTGCCAATCCCGCCGGCCGCGCCGGTGACGAAAGCCACCGGGCGGTTGGCAGGACTGCCGCTGACTTCAGGCGGCATGCTTCAGCACGAGCTTGGCATGGATGCCGTCGAGCATCGCGTAGCGCATCGAAGCCGACGCGCGAACGGCGGCAATGGCGCGTTCCTGCAGCTCGGGCGACGTGGCATAGCGCTCGGTCAACTCGAGACCGACGTGGGCATGCTCGGTGTCGCCTTCGATATGCACATGGAAGAACTCCATGTCATCGTCGGTAAAACCCATCTTGCGCATCGACTCGACGTACTTGGGATACAGCGTGGGCAACTGGCCTTCGAGCGCCACCATAATGCCGGCGCAGGCTTCAGACAGATGGCGGATGCCGGAGAGTTCCCAGATCCAGGCGCGCATCGCACGGGTGGTGGGCAGGATCTCGTTGTTCTCTTCCGCCTTGTGCATGCGCTCGTCGGAGACGCCGCAGGCACGGCCAAACTTGCGCAGCAGGTCCGGGTGGCGCTTGCCGGGCTTGCCAGGCATTTCTTCGCCCAGGAGGTTCTCAAGCAGATGCTGGCGCGCATCGAGATCCGGCAGGCGCGCATAGAGCTGCGCAAACTGCTGCGGGATCGGATCGATGGAGTAGAAGTGCTGGATGGCCCACTCACCGAGCTGGGCGCGGCTCAGCTCGCCCGCGGCCCAGGCGCGGCTGAAGGGATGGCCGCCACCGTGTTGCGGCTGGCGCGCGGCCTCCAGCGCCTTGGAGAATTTGGATGTTGGATGGTCGGTCATAGTCTAACTCCCAGCTACTAGCTGCTCTTCATGGTGACAATGGGGACAACAGGTGGGTGCCGCGCCCGGTCGCTGCATCATAGCGCTGACCGGGAACCAGGTCTTGCAGGCGCTGCACTCCACCCACACGGCGTTGCCGCGCTTTTCGTGGGCAGGACCGGGATTGTCGCGGATCGTGTTCGGCATCGGGCTCAGACTCGTGGCCATTGATTGGCGGCTGGTGTGGTAGCCAGCTCGGCTAACAACTGCTGCGCCCGCTCACTGGCAGCGGCGGGCACGGTGGCAACAGGCGCGACGGCGCGCGGCGCATTCGGCCGCGGTGGCGGCGGCAGTGTGGCGTCGATGCCAATCTTGGAGACGGTCTGCGCGCCCGCCTGCATCGACGGGTCGAGGTTCGAGCCCGACAGACCGTCGATCACGATCGAGTCGCGCGCCCATTGCACGCGCGTGGCCAGCGCCCACATGACCGACTCGGTGTTGAAAATATCCACATCCTCATCGACTGCGACCACGGTCTTCAGACGGCGATAGGCGAGCGCAGCGGTGAGCGCATCGCGCACTTCGCCGCGTGCGGGGTTCTCGAACTGCAGCCAGGCGTGGAAGCGTCGTCCGGAGGCCGGCACGTAGACATTGCGCAGCGAGGGTGCCACCGCTTTGACGAGCGAGTAGACCTTACCTTCCATCGCCATGTTGTCGGGCACCAGCATGTCGGTGAGGCCGGAGGCATAGTCGTGGTAGATGGCGTCGCTGCGGCGCGTGATGCAGCTGATCTCGCAGATCGGCGCCTGCACCTGCGCGCCAAGATAGCCCGTGTATTCGCCAAACGGCCCGTCGGCCGAGAACTGCCCCGGCGGCACGAAGCCCTCGATCACGATCTCAGCATCGGCCGGCACCATGATCTGCTCGCCGTGGGTCACGGAGGGGACCACGCGCAGCGCCTCGCCTAACACGCCGCCCGCCGCCACCCAATGGCTCTCGGGGTATTTCAGCTTCGCCTGCGTGCCTAACAACACGGCCGGATGGTGGCCGATCCAGAACGCCACTGGCGCGGCCTCGCCTTTGGCCCAGAACTTGCGCAGGTTGCGCGCGTTGTGCGTGGTCGGATAGGGGAAATACGTCATCCGCCGCGGTGCTTTGACCCAGCAGCGCTGGATGGCGGTGTTATCAATGCCGGTGTCTGGATCGAACGTCGTGGCGTGGGCTGCCGTGAGATAGGGGCCCGGCTCGAGTTCATGCTGCACGGTCAGCGGTAGCTGCAGCAAATCTGCCTGGCCGCCCTGCTGCACGACTTGCTGCACGGGTGCCTCGGCTCGCGCGACGACACGCGGCGCAATACCGGCAGCCGTGCGCGCTGCAAACCACTCGGCGGTCGCACGATGATCGGCGATGCCGAGCGCTTGCGCCGTGAGGATGCGACTCGCGGTGAGATTGGTGACCAGCGGCATCGTCGTCGCCTGCCCGCCGACGCCCTGGAGTTGCGCCGCATAGAGGATCGGGAACTGCTGGCGTGCATCGAGCGCGTGCTGAAGCGCGGTGAGCTCGTGGCGCGCGGACATCTTGCTGGGCAGGCGCCAGGTCTGACTTTGGTGGGCGTCGAGAAATGTCCGCAGGTCGCGCATCAAGACATCATATGGATATGACAATCTGCTGTGAAGGGCCTACAGGCCGCCGTACCATTGACGCAGGCCGACTGCCCGCTCAGGATTGAGTCTTTCCTGCCCGTCGATCTTCTTCAGGAGCAAGCCATGGTCCGCAGCGTCCAACACGATATGTTGCCTCAATCCGCCCACGACGATGTGGCGCGTCAGCAGTTCGTCGTGGCCCTCAAGCAAGGGCTGAGTCGGACGGTCCGCAGCACCAATAAGCAATTGTTCGAGGACGTCGTCGCGCCGGACGCCGCCAGCAAGATTGGTAAGCTGCCAGACGACCGCGACAGTATCCGCACCGCCATGTACGCGCATCCCGCTTACCGGTCCTGGTCCACGCTGCACCGCTCGGCGCAGGAATTGATGTGGACCTCGGTCGCCGACGTGGTGGCACGCGACAGCGAGCGCTTGCAGAGCCAGGCTGCGAAACTCACCCAGCCGGCCAAACAGCGCGGCAGCCTTGAACTGGACTCCACCGTGCAGGCGCCGCGCGGCGTGGCCAACCTCGACATCCACTTGCAGACCGGCGGCTACATGCTCGATCGCAACCCGGACGACGTGGCCGCGGGTGTGCTGTATGAAGTCGGTGGCAATTTGTATGCGTTTGGCCAGGGTCTTGGCAAACACGACAGCAAGGCCGCCCACGTGCAGCGGTTTCTCGCGGAGAAGTTCCCGCAGTTGAAGCCGAAGCGCATTCTCGACATGGGTTGCTCGGCAGGCTCCGCCAGCGTGCCGTATGCGCTCGAGTTCCCCGCTGCTGAGGTGCACGCGATCGACGTCGCCCCCGGCATGCTCCGCTATGCCCATGCGCGGGCCGAGTCGTTAGGGGCGCGGGTGCATTTTCATCAGCGCGACGCGGCTGATACGAAGTTTCCGGACGGCTACTTCGATTTGATCGTGTCGCACAACATGATGCACGAGATCCCGGACAGCACACGGCGCGGCATGCTGAAGGAAACCTGGCGGATGCTGGCTCCGGGTGGCGTTGGCGTCCATCAGGACGTGCCGTTGCAATTCAAGGGCCTGTCTGAATTCCAGAAGTTCGAATTCTCCTGGGACACGCTCAACAACAACGAGCCGTACTGGGAAGTCTACGCCAGCGCGGATCTCGCCGCCGACGCCAAGGGCGCTGGCATTCCCGACGCCCAGGTCTACGTCGGCAACCTGCCGCAGGCGACGCAGAGTCTACCTTGGTTCGTCACCGTGATCACGAAGCCAGCGGCTTGATGACCCGCGCCGCGTAGCGCCCACCCAACGTAGCCCCCGTCTAACAACTTGATCTCGCAGGACAACCGCACCAGCTCATGAATGCCGCAGTCGCACAGAAATCACATACCGTCAATTCTCATGTCACCAGCATCATCGACGGTGAGGGTGTCAAACTCGGCGCCAAAGGCACCGACATTCCGGTCATCAACCCGACCAACGAGGAAACGATCAGCCAGTTACGCGAAGCGGACGCGGGGGAAGTCGATCGAGCGGTAAAAGCAGCGCGACGTGCATTCGACAGCGGTCCGTGGCCGCACATGGACATCAACGATCGCAAGGACATTCTCTATTCGATCCGCGATCATCTGCGCAAGCACAGTGAAGAACTAGCCTACCTCGAATGTCTGAACGTGGGCCTGCCGCTGCAGAGCGTGCGCGGCCACGTGCAGCGGATGGCGCGCAACTTCGAATTCTTTGCGGAAGTCGCCAGCAATGTCCATGGCGAGACCTACACGCAGACCAAGGGCTACCTCACCTACGTGACGCGCGAACCCAAGGGTGTAGCGGCACTGATCGCGCCGTGGAACGCGCCACTGGCGCTGGCGTCGATGCGCGTCGCGACGTGCATACCCTGGGGCAACACCTGCGTCCTGAAGCCCTCGGAGTACACGCCGCTGTCGATCCGGCGCATGGTCGAGATTTTCCACGAAGCGGGTCTGCCTCCCGGGGTTGTGAACCTCGTCAACGGCCGCGGACCGGTGACCGGCAACGCGCTCATCAGTCATCCCGACGTCGACATGGTCGGCTTCACCGGCGGCACCACCACCGCCCGGTCGATCGCCGCGACGGCTGGCAGGAATCTCAAGCCCGTGGCACTGGAGCTGGGCGGCAAGTCGGCCAATATGATTTTCGATTCCGCCAGTATTGATCGCGCGCTGGACGGCGCGCTGGCCGGGATTTTTGGGAACAACGGCCAGCAGTGCCTGGCTGGCTCGCGCATCCTGGTGCACGAGAAGATCGCCAAGCAGTTCATCGAGCGTTTCGTTGCGCGGGCGCAGAAGATCCGCCTCGGCGATCCGTTGCTAGCCACCACCGAAGTCGGGCCACTTGCGTTCAAAGCGCACCTCGAACGCGTCCTCAGTTACGTCGATGTCGCCAAGGCCGACGGGGCCAAGCTCCTGGTAGGCGGCAAGCGCGCTGTCGATTTTGGGCGGGGCTATTTCATGGAGCCGACCGCCGTGATGGCGCCTGCTAACGACTCGCGCGTCTGCCAGGAAGAGATCTTCGGGCCGTTCGCCACCTTCCTTACCTTCAGCTCGCTCAATGAGGCCATCCAGATCGCCAACAGCTCAAAGTTTGGTCTCGTTAGCTACGTGTGGTCTGATGATGTGAACACCGTGATGCGCTGCTCGCGGGAGATCCGCGCCGGCACCGTTTGGGTCAACACGCCGATGATGCGCGAGCTGCGCGCGCCCTTTGGAGGATATCGCGAGTCCGGTATCGGCCGCGATGGTCCGCAAGCGAGTCTGGAGTTTTTCACCGAGCTCAAGTCGACGATCATTCCGATCGACCCGCCCGTGCTGCCGAAGTATGGCGCCGCGTAGCCTGCCGTCAGTCCGTCGCTACCTACCGGCAAGTCCGAGAAATACCATCATCGACCGGTTGAGCCGAGCGATATCTTCGTCGTCAAGAGTGCCTATTTTGTAGCCTAGGCGTCGCCTGTGGACTGTCGTGACCTTGTCTACCATCAATCGACAGCGATTGCGCAAGTTATTGGTGTCACTTGGTTCGACTGCGAGGCGAATCAGTGGCGCCTCAGTCGGGTCGGTGGTGAATGCGCAAAGCGCAACAGACTCAGTATCTGGGAAGTGGTCGTCTTGCACGATCACCGCCGGTCGCGGCTTACCGGAATACTGCGACCCACCGGCCACTGACCAAATCTCGCCGCGCTTCAAACGCTATCGTCTCCAGCAATCGGCTCCGATATTGCATCAATGAAGGCTTGATCAGCAGCTGCAAACCGACTTGCAGCAACACAGCGAGACTGTTCACGTGCGGCGCGCGCAAAGGCGCGTGTTCTAACATCCGGCACCCAGATCTGCACCGGTCGCAGGCCTTGCTCCCGCAAACGCTGCCGATGTGCGCGAACCTTATCGCGCGATGCCGACGGATTGCTTGCCATGGACCACCTCAGTTACATGTAACCTATCCGACGGAGGCGCTTCTGTCCAGCACAGAAACTACAAGAACTGCTGAATTTGCCGCCTTGATCCTGCTTGATTACTCAGGGCCTAGCTTTGGCAGCGTGCTTGCGCTTTGCGGCTCCGGCTGCAGCCCTCGCCTTGCTCGATCTTGGCGCGGCGGACTTTCGCACCCACGGGAAGTCATTCGACAGGCCTAACGACCCGCTCTTCAGGTTCTGGATGAAGTTACACAGCACGCCGTTCGGATCGCGCAGCGTCATCTCTTTGGACGACACGTCGTGCTGCTCGATCGACAACACGGTCGGCGGACATAGCACTGTGAGCCCCATCGCTCGCGCGCCCTCGTAGACGGCGTCGACGTCGGCGGTATGAAACACGAGGCAAGCCTCACCGCGGTTAGCACGGTCGACGTTGCGGTGCGTGTCATCATCGGGCGAGGGATCGGTCAGTTCGAACAGGCCTACCATGCCAAAATCCACATCGTTCGATTGCAGGATGATCCAGCGTGTCTTGCACGGCGGCATGCCGAGTAGCTGGTACAGCGCCGGCAACTCGTCACCAGCGGAACCCTCCACCCAGACGTTCATCCGTAGAACATCGCGGTAGAACGCCAGCGAGCGTTCCATGTCGCGCACAATGATCGCCGTGCGCTTCAACGGTGTGACAGCAGATTGGCGCGTCTCGCGCGCGTTTAGTGGGGCTATCCAAAATAAGCTCTCCTCGGCATGGCCATCTTAGGGCACAGAATCCGGTAACCTCTTGGGATCATAGCGAGAGGAACCCCGATGCGGCGAGCATTTGTCAATTTCGACGGCCGGCAGGTCCACTACCGTACCGCAGGTGACGGTGCGCCTGTCGTGCTGCTGCACCCCTCGCCGCTGTCGAGCACGATGGTGTTGCCGGTGGCGACCGAGGTTGCGCGCCGCAACCGCGTCTATGCGCTGGACACGCCGGGCTACGGCCTATCGGACCCGCCGCCCTACAAGCCGCAGTCGCTGGATGACTATCTGCCCATCTTTGCCAGCACGCTGGACGCGCTGAGCCTCGACAAGGTCTGTCTTTATGGCGCTGCCACTGGCGCCCAGCTTGCGATCGAGTTCGCGCGGCGTTATCCGGAGCGCGTGACGCTATTGGTCCTCGATACGGCCGGGCATATCAGCGCGGAAGAATGCGAGACGATCGTCAACAGCTATTTTCCGAGCGTGCGCCCAAAGCTCGATGGTCGCCACCTGATGACCTACTGGCACATGGTCCGGGATCTCAATGTGTTCTTTCCGTGGTCGGTGACCAAGGCGGCGAATCGCATACCACGCGATGTGCCCCCTGCCACGCTGATGCAGCAGTTCTTGCTCGACTACTTCCGTGCCGGCATGCGGTATGACTGGGCTTATCGTCCGGCTTTCTACAATGAGCGCGCCGAGCGTGCTCAAGGCGTGACGGTGCCTGCGGTGCTCACACGTTGGGCTGGCAGTATTGCACTGCCGATCACCGACGCATTGATCGCCGCCGGGCTACCGGCTAACTACACGGTCCTGCCACTCGACGCGACCATGGCGGACCGCGCCAAGGGTATTGCTGACTACATTGCCCAGCACTTCAAAGGCCAAGTCGCGCCGCAGCCGCCGCCGGCCGCACCGATTGCGAGTCGCCTGCACTCGATGCTCATTCCCGTGCGCGGCGGCTCCTTGCATGCGCGAGTCAATTTGCAGGGCAGCGGCAAACCGATGCTGCTATTGCACAGCTCTGCTGCGTCTGCGGCACTGGTTGAGCCAATCGCGCAAGGCTGGGTCGGTCGTCGCCCGGTGATTGCGCTCGACTTGCCTGGCAGCGGCGAATCCGACCCACTCCTTGGCGACGACGACATCTCGGTCGAGAACTACGCTGCGGTCGTGCTCGAAGCGATGGCGGCGCTTGGCATCCAGCAGATAGACGTCGCGGGTCGTTATCTTGGCGCGCTCGTGGGCCTGGAGATGGATCGACAACGTCCGGGCAGCATCGAGCAACTGACCTTCCTCGGCGTGCCGCTGTTCACGGCAACAGAACTTGCCGACATGAAGGCGAACTATGCACCGTCATTGGCGCCGCAACCAGACGGCACGCATCTGGTCAAAGCCTGGTACATGATGCGCGATCAGGCGCTGTGGTTCCCCCACTTCAAGCGGACTCAGGCGGCGGCGCTGCAGTCGGATCCGAATCTCGATGCAGAGTTTGTCCACAAACGCGTGGTCGAGGTGATGAAAATGGGCGATCGCTACCAACACGCTTATCAGGCCGAGTTCGACTATCCGCTGACCGAGCGATTGCCGGGCGCGCAATGCCGCGTCCTGTTTGCAAGCGCCGCCTGGGAGCCGCTACTGGATCGGCTGCCGCGCGCGCAAAAGTTGTTACCCACCGCTGCGGTCGTCAAGTTGCCAGAGCGATTTGGCGACTGGGCGCGGGCTATCGATGGTGCTCAGCAAAACGCCGTCAGCAATGGTGGGCGCTAGCATGCAGCAACCATTCAATATCTCAGTCGTTCAGCCCGCCGTCCGCCCCGTCTTCCGCGGCGACGCGCCGTTCAGTCGCGGTGCTTTGCAGGCCAACCTCGATCGGGCCTGTGAGCACGTGCTGACCGCGGCGCGCTACTTTCGCAGCAAAGTCGTGGTCTTTCCGGAGTTCTTCCTGCACGGCTTTCAGATGGGTCGCAGCAACGAGGACTGGATCAGCGCGAGTGTGCGCGTACCCGGACGCGAAACCGAGCAGTTAGGCAAAGTGGCACGCGAAGCCCAATGCTACGTGGCGGGTATGACCTACGAGGTCATGCCAGAGTTTCCAGGCAGGTTCTGGAACACGGCGTTCATCATCGCTCCCGACGGCCAGGTGGCGTTGCGCTATCACAAACTCTATGCGATGACTGGCAAGACCCGTCCAGGTGACGTCTACGACGAGTACCAGAAGCACTTCGGCGGTCCCGAGTCCTTGTTCCCGGTTCTCAAGACGCCCTATGGCAATCTCGGTTGCCTGGTGTGCTACGACATCAACTTCCCTGAAGTCACCCGCTGTCTGGCTCTACGCGGTGCCGAGATCTTCCTGCATATCTCAAGCGAGGGACGTAGCAGCTATCATCTGCCGGACGGGGGCTGGGAAATCGCGCGACGCACCCGTGCCTACGAGAACATCGCGTATCTGGCGATGTCCAACTGCGGGCCCGCGATCGACACCGACGGCCCGGCTGACTTCTCGCATGGTCACTCGCAGGTCGTCGATTTCAATGGTCGCGTACTGAACATGGCGGAATCCGCTGGCGAAACCATCATCACCGCCGAGGTGGATATCGAAGCGCTGCGCCGACGGCGCGCTCGGGCCAGCCTCAACTTTCTCGCTGAACTATCGCCGCAGATCCACGCACCGATCTACGCCGCGACGCAGGCCTGGCCCACTAACCACTGGGCCGATAAACCCATGGCAAGCGTGGCGGAGAATCGCGCCGTAGAAGCCGCGGTAATCACGCGTATGCAGACCGCCGGCGTGCTAACCGCACCGACGACGACCGAGCAAGCGACCGCCGGTCGAGTGGGCTCGCAGGACTAGTCGGCGTGGTGCGCGTCGGTTTGGCAGCGTCGCTGTTGTTGGCCACCTCGTTAACGGTGAGCGTGGCGCTCGCGGTGCCACCCAACGAGCTACGTCGTGGTACCGCGGGCGAGCCAGACTCACTCGACCCCCATCGCGCCGTGTCGGCGCCCGCGCTGATCGTCCTGAATGACTTGTTTGAGGGCCTGACGACGCTCGATGCGCGCGGCAAACCGTCGATGGGAGCCGCTGAGACCGTTGCGCTGAGCAAGGACGGCAGAACTTACACTTTCAAACTACGTCGCGGACTGCAGTGGTCCGACGGCGCGCCGCTCACGGCCGAGGACTTTGTATTCTCATTCCGTCGACTTGCCGATCCCAAGACGGGCAGTGCGGGCCTCGCCGCCTACACCAACCTGATCAAGAACGGTGATGCGGTGCTGGCGGGCAAGGCCGAGCCAACGTCACTCGGGGTCACTGCACCGGACGCGGCCACTGTGCAAATTGAACTCACCGACCCCGCGCCCTATGCCTTGACGGTATTCGCCCTGCCCTCGTTTGCACCTGTGCCACGGCATCAGATCGATCGTCATGGCAGCGCTTGGACGCGCCCCGAGAACCATGTTTCGAACGGCGCGTACCGACTCGCCGAATGGGTGCCTAACAGGCACGTGCGAGTCGTGCGCAATGACAAGTTCCACGCCGCGACGTCTGTGACCATCGCCAGCGTCGTCTACCGACCGATTGCTGACTTGAACGGCGGCCTGCGGCTCGTGCAGACCGGCGAACTGGATACGCTGACCAACTTTCCGCCCGAGCGTCTCGACTATCTCAAGAGTGACATGCCGAACACGCTGCACCTCGCGCCGTCGCTGGGTCTGGTGGTCTATCTGTTCAACCATCGGCTGGCGAAGTTTCAGGACCCGCGCGTGCGCGAGGCGTTGTCGATCAGCATCGATCGCGAGGTGCTGACTAGCAAGATCGTGCGCACCGGCGACAAACCGGCCTTTGGCCTGGTGCCGAGTGGCTTGCCGAATTATTTTTCCGCGCTGCCGGCGGCAGCCTCGAATCGTGGCGCCAACGGACCCAAGCGCGCACGCGAGCTGCTCGCAGCCGCTGGCTACAGCGCAACCAAGCCGCTGGAGGTGGAACTGCTTTATCACACCAGCGAGGAACACAAGAAAATCGCGGTGGTGGTGGCGAGCATGTGGCAAGCGATCGGCGTGCGCACGACGTTACGCAATGCGGAGCGGCAGGTCGCCGAAGTCGCGGCACGCAATGGCAACTACGAGATCACGCGAGCCGCCTGGTTCTCGCCCTACGACGATCCGGTCGGCTTGTTGGGCTTTCTGCGCGGCGATAGCCCACAGAACATCACGGGATATGTCAGCGACGCCGCCGACGCTGCCCTGCAGCGAGCCCAGCGGGAAGTTGATCTGGCGACGCGCGGCAAGCTGTTGCGGCAGGCGGAGCGACAGATGGTAGCTGACCACGCGGCGATCCCGCTCTATTTCATGGTAAGCCGGCGCTTGGTTGCGCCGCGCGTCAAGGGCTGGCGTGACGACAACCTCACGGCCTTCTACGGTGCGCGCTATCTCAGTCTGACCGCGCGCTGAGTCGCACCCCGCTGCTTCATGCGCAGTTCTTCATGCGCCTTCCTTTATGCACCATCGAAAAACCGCGCGATCACGCCCGCCTTGTACGCCTGTCCAGCTGGCGTCCAATCGACATCGAGGTAGCGCTTGACCGCCGAGGGCAGCAAGCGCGCCGCGTCCTCGACGCCTTTCTTCAGAGGATCGCTTTCGTCAGCCATCACCAAGGTATGGGTCTGGACCAGCGGCAGCCGTGCATAGTCGTCATGGGCAAATGCCGCGCGATAGGCCAGATGGTAGGTGCGGATCGACTTCAACACCTCGACTGTGATGGTGTGCAGTACCTCCGGCGACGGGGCATCGAGCCCGCGCAGATGCGCCTGGTCGCGCTTGAAATACGGGAAGAACCAGCCCTGGTCACGCACGAAATGCCAGGCCCAGTTGAACTGGTTGCCAAAGAAGTCCGGCTCGATCGCGGGCGCATAGTTGGCCAGCATGTCCTGCGTCTCCTCGGGCGAGAACATGCCAACTCCATCGAGAATCATGCGGCCAACGCGTTGCGGTGCCGCGATCGCCATCTCGATCGCGACGTGCGCGCCGGTGTGGCTGCCGTAGAGGTCGACCTTGTCGATACCGAGCGCGTCCATGGTGCGCAGCGCCGTGGCGGCGTAGTAAGGCATCTGCGGCGCGTGCTCGGCGGGCGGCGCTGAATCGCCGTTGCCCAGTGTGTCGGGCGCGATGACCCGACGCGACAGGCCGAGCTGCCCGACCAGCCCCACCAAACTAGAGGATGACGCCGGCGACGCGTGAATCATCCACAGCGGCAACGGCGCGGGCTGTGCGGTTTTTGCCGGGCTCGCGGTGCGGTAGTGCACCTGCCCTTCCGCAATGCGAACAAAGGCGCGGTCGATTTGCGCGGGTTCGGCTGAGTGCTGCATAGTGGCTCCCCCAATTGTTTGAGTGCGTCTCATGATTGATCTGCACACTGTCGCGACGGCCAATGGCTACAAGGCTTCCATCATGCTGGAGGAAGTGCAACTGCCCTATCGCGTGACGAGCTACGATCTTGTCAAAGGCGAGCATTTCACACCAGCGTTTCTCGCCTTGAATCCCGTTGGGCGCCTGCCAACCATTGTCGATCATGACGTCATGGCGGATGGCAAACCGCTCGCCGTCTACGGCACGATGGCCATTCTGGTCTATTTGGCGGAGAAGACCGGGCAGCTCTTGCCGGACAGTGGCGCGGCACGTGCGAAGATTTTCGAGTGGCTAGGCATCATCTCGAGCGATGTCGGTCCAGCTTACAGCGGCCAATTCGTCTTCAATGTCATCGCCAAAGACAAGCAGCCGTGGGCCGTCGATTTCTACAATAAGCTCTGCACGCGGATGCTGCAGCCGATCGAGCAGCAGCTCACGAAGACGCGATATCTCGCCGGTGATGACTACTCGATCGCCGACATCATGGCCTATCCCGTTGCGGCCGTGTCGGCACTGCGTTTCCCGGGCAGTCTCGACGCGCATCCCCAGATGGCGCGCTGGGCAGCGGCGATTGGCACGCGGCCGGCCGTGCAACGCGGCATGAAGGTTCCCGCCTAACACCACAGCAGGTGACCAGCCCGCCGGTCAGTCGAGAAAATAGTCGATGACACCGCGATCGTTATCCACAATACACGGCGCATCGAAATACTCGACCGTCGGCGCTACGCCGTAGTTAGCCAGCATGGTGCTGCGCCAGCCGTCGTTGAAATAAGCCTCCGCCTGTTGACGCGAAGCCCACTCATACCAACCGCCGCCGACGCCCTCACCGCCGATGAACAGCTTGCGACGCAGGCCTGGGATGGTCTGATAGCGAACGCTGGTCCGCTGCAGCAGGTCCGCAAGCACTGCGCGCTCGAGCGGCGCACCCGCAGGGAACTTCACTAACACGAATACTGGCTTGACTACCACGGTCAGACTCCTGCAAATGCCGGCTTTGCGATGCCGATGTAGGCGGCAACAACGAGCCCTGCCCAAATCATCAAGACGAACGGTCGCGTGCGTGCGGACGTCTACTTAATGATCGCTTCCAGTTCTGGCGTTGAACCATTCGCCAGGACTTCACGCAGCGCTGGCAAGGAAGGTGCGCCGACCACGCGGATCATGATACCGCAGAAAATAAGAAACGCGAATACGAGGAACTTGGCCGACAACCACGGCGCATCGATGTGCCCCATACCGCGGAACCCTTGCACGGCATCCCATACAAGACCCAGCGCCAGCACGATCCGCCAGACGAGATCAACTATCCGCAGTCGTTGCCCGAGCGGCGTACCTTGAAAATGATGGACTGCGTATACGAGCGCCAGCCAGATTAGTGCGATGACCCATATACCGACCGCGACCGTGCTTGACACACTAACAATCCCGAGTTCCATCGCGAGCGTATAGCCGACCGGCAGCATCAACACCAGGCAGTAGCGCGGAATCATGTCCACCCAGAGGAGAATCTTCAGCGCCGTTCCCCGCGCTTCGCGCGTCAGCGCCGCGTTGCGCACATAACTCGACGAGTGGAACACACCGATGTCACCGCCCAGCCAGTAGACAAACAGCAAGATATGGGCCAATTTAACCAGGAAATAGCTTTCGAACACTGGAATCTGGCACTCCACAGGGTACATTGTCCGGACATTTGACTACACTCGACGCTTAGTAAGGCGATTCTCCCATGACAGAGCACAGTATCTGGGTCTTCATACATATTCTGCTGTTCGTCTACTGGCTGGGCGGCGATCTCGGCGTGCTCATTCTGGCGCGGGCCGCAACCCAGGCAAAGCTGTCTTTCGCCGAGCGCGTATTCTCGCTCAAAATGTCGCTGCTGATCGATGTCTTGCCGCGTATCTGCTTTGCGCTCATGTTCCCGGTGGGGCTGCAGATCTGTCGCACGGGCGGCTTTGCCGAGGTCGGCACCGGGTGGCTCGCGCTAGCCTGGGTGTTGGCGGCAGCCTGGGTCGCGCTCATCTTCGCCGTCGGCAAGCACCATGACACACCACTCGGTGCCAAGCTCGGGCGCCTCAATCTCGCATTCCAAAGCATCGTACTGTTCGCCATCGTTAGCGTTGGACTGTGGTCGCTGTTCGGCGAGGGTCCGTTCGCGGGCGGTTGGCTCGCCGCCAAAGTTTTGCTGTTCGGACTAATATTTGCGGCGAGTATCGGCATCGATTTTGCGTTCCGACCCGTTGCACCGGCTTTCATGCGACTCGCGACTGAAGGCAGTAAGCCGGACATCGAGCGCGAGATCAGTCGCGGCGTCAATGGCGCGCTGGTGTATGTCTATGCCCTGTATGCCTTGTTGGTTGTGATTGCCTTTCTGGGCGTCACCAAGCCCTTCTAACTTCACGAGAATCCCCATGCCAATTGCACGTATCAACGATCATGACATGTACTACGAGGTGCTTGGCAAAGGAGACTCGATCCTTTGCATGGGTGGCTGGGGCACCTTTGCCCACGACAATCACCATCATCTGGCGCGCGGCCTGACCGATCGCTACCAGGTCATCTTGTTCGACTACCGCGGCATATGCGACTCGAGCGACGACCTGTCGATTCCCTCCACGATGCAATTGCACGCGGCGGATGCCATCGCCTTGCTGGACCATCTCAAACTGAAGAACGTGCATCTGATGGGGCTCGTGGGTATCGGCGCCTGCGTCTGTCAGGAGATAGCCATGCAGCGCCCGGATCTGGCACGCAGCATGCTAAACATGGGCGCCTGGTGCGAAGTCGACGACTTCCTGCGTGATCAGCTGGAGATGTTCCGCTGGATCCACGAGAAGTGTGGGTTCTACGAGTTCCAGCAGGCGGTCACGCTGCTGTCGTTCACGCCGGACTATTACAACGCTAACAAATCAAAGTTGCTAGGACCGCAAGGCGGCTGGAAAGAGCTGATCGGCAAGTTCGTCACGCATTCGCGTTTCGTCGATGCTTGCGTGAACTACGACGCCAAGGATCGGCTCGCCGCCGTCCGCTGCCCTGCCCTGATCATCCACGCTGGTCTCGACCAGGTGACGAGTCCGCGCACCACCATCCCGATCGAGAAAGCGATCCCAGGTGCCAAAGGCATCCTCTGGGACGACGTGGCGCACGTGGTCGCGGGCAAGGAGCAGAAAATCCGCTTCGCCAATACCTTGTTCGACTGGTTAAAGCAAAACTAACCACCGACATGGCGCCCATCGAGCCGCCCGAAGTCGAACGCAAGCACGCGGTGGCCACTGGTGCCTCGCAAGGCCTCGGGCGCGCCCTGCTCGACGCGTTCCTGGCGCACGGCTATTGCGTCAGCTTCTGCGCGCGTCGCGCGGAGCGAATCGCTGAGATTACCGCAGCACTCACAGCCGACAGTCACGGTGACCGAATCTGCGGATATGCGGCGGACATCAGCGCGCCGACTGAGATGGCTGTCTTCTGGCAGGTGTTGTCACAACGCTTCGGCACGGCGACCGCAAGTGGAGTCCCACTGGCCGGCACGCGCGCACAGGGATTTGGCTCGTTGTACAGCATGGGTGGCGCGGGGGGCGCTATGTGCCCGGCATGGTGGGCTATGGCACGACCAAGTGCGCGCTCCAGTATCTGACCGACGGCCTCGCGCCCGAGCATCGTGATACCAACGTGTTAGTCGGGTCGATCAGTCCGGGTCTGGTGCGCACCGAGACCGTCGCCCGCGGGATCCCGCATATCCCGCCGGCCATGCGTGCATCACGCTTTGAGTTCATGAATGCAATTGCCGAACTGCCAACGACTAGCGCTGCATGGATCGTTGCGCAAACGAGCTCGAATCGACGCAACGGGGTGCGCCTAGTCTGGCTGACCCGCCGGCGTCTCCTACTTCGCCTATTGCAACGCAAGCTGCGGCCGCGTCGGGTATTGCAAGACCGGGCCGCAGCCGGCGGGCCTGATTGCAGCGACAGTGCGACCTAGATACTGGGCTTGTGCGAGGGCGGGACAGTAGCTGCGAGTTTTTCGTCCGTCAGGTCGTAGAACTTCAATAACAACAGCGACAAACCGAAGGTGATGGCCGGAATAACGACCATCGCGATCATCACGGCAAGCTCCGCGCTCTTGGACTGCGCTTCGAGAGGCAGGTTTTTGTCGAAACCCATACCTTGCAAGAGCGCGCCAAGCATGAGAGGTGCCACCGAGTAGCCGAGCCGTTCGATGAACACATAGACAGACGTGAACGTACCTTCGCGCCGCAGACCTGTGCGCCGGTAGTCATAATCCACAGCATCGATCCAAACGACCTGGCCAAACAACAGTACGGCGGACGCGAACATTCCCATTACGATCGGGCGTAGCACAAAAAGCGCTGTCGGCTCGTTCTCACCGGCAAACACCCAGGTCAAGGTGACGACGATGTAACCGATCACACCAATGATAAATCCCGTGCGCTTAGCGATCCGCCGAGCAATCCGGCGCCACACAGCAAGACTGACTAGCGTCGACACACCCACGACAACGCCATAGAGCAACATGAAATCGAAATCCCGCTTCATTACCGTCGTAACAAAGTACGCCAGGGTACTGGCGTGAGCAGCGATGCCAATGAACTGCAGTACTTTGACGCCCATCAAAATCAAAAACGGGCGATTCTGCAACGCCGTGCGCCATTGCTCGCGGAACGAAACATGGTGCGCGACGAACTCACGTGTGCGTGCCGCACTTGTACCTAGAAACGTCGTTAGCATCGCGATGAAAACGACCACCCCAAAGATCATTCCCATCTTGGCAAATCCTGCGGCGTCGCGACCCAGGCGTTCGAGCACCGCTGGTGCAAACGCACTACCCGCAAAGCTACCGAGCGTCATAAACAGCACCCGGCTTGACATGATCGACACGCGTTCCTGCGGATCGTTAGTCATTTCCACCGGCATTGTGAGATATGGCACGTTGAAGACGGTGAAACCGACCGAGTAGACCAGCAGCGACGCGACCACTAGCGTCAGGCGAGTTGACGAATCCAGATCCAGCGGAATGTTGTACACGAGCGGCAAGGCCACGCCGCAGATGATCGCGCCAAGTAGTAGATAGGGTCGGCGACGCCCAATTCGCGTACGCGTGCGATCGGTTAGGTAGCCCATCAACGGGTCGGTGAAGGCGTCGAACACGCGTGCGCCCGTCACCAGGGCGCCGGCCAGCAGCGGATCGATCTTGACGATCGTCGTCAGATACACCAGCACCAGCGTGGTGACGGTGTTGATATAGGTGATGGTGCCAAACGACCCGAGACCCCAAGACCAGCGCGTAAGCCTGCTGATCCGCGCGTCGGCGGCCGGAATTGCTGCGTCGTTCACTCATCCCCCCTCGCGTACCGATGTGGTAGAAGATCACAGGTTGGCGCCCGGTATGCAATGGCAGCGTGCCACCTTGTCCATATGCGAGAATCCGCTGCCATGAATCGAGACGCGATGACCCATGAACCGACTACGGCAGCTACCGACAAGACGCCGATGTCGCGGGTCGTGGTTGCAGCGTCTTTGGGTACGGTGTTCGAGTACTACGATTTCATGCTCTACGGCAGCCTCGCGGCTTTTTTCGGCGTGTTGTTTTTTCCGCCTGGCAATAGCACCGCCGCCCTGCTGGGTAGCCTTGCCACCTTTGGGGCGGGCTTCGCGATCCGCCCGCTCGGCGCGCTCGTCTTTGGCCGGCTGGGGGATCGAGTCGGCCGCAAACGAACCTTTCTAATCACCATCACGTTGATGGGAATTTCGACGGCCGCCATGGGCCTGCTGCCTACCTTTGAGCAGATTGGTTGGGGCGCACCGATACTGCTCGTGACGCTGCGGCTCGTACAAGGCTTGGCACTGGGCGGCGAGTTCGGTGGAGCCGCGATTTATATCGCCGAACACTGCCCCGCTGACCGGCGCGGCTTCTACACGTCATGGATCCAGACGACCGGCACGATGGGGCTCGTGGCGTCGCTGATGGTCGTGCTGATCTGTCGTGCCGTGCTCGACGATGCCAGTTTCCGCGAGTGGGGTTGGCGAATACCGTTTCTGATTTCGATTCTGTTGTTAGGGCTGTCGCTGTACGTGCGCGCGAAACTGGGCGAGTCACCGATGTTCGTCCAAGCCAAGGCGCGCGGCGATCTGTCGGCCGCACCGATCACCGAGAGCTTCCTCACCAGCCAACATCGGCGCAGCGTGATCAGTGCGATTGTGGTCGCCGCTGCGATGGCGCTCACTTGGTATACCGCGCAGTTCTACAGCCTGGTCTTCATGCAGACCGCGCTGCAATTCGACTTTGCGACCGCATCGTTGCTGGCGGGCCTCGCGATGTTGATCGGCATACCAATGTTCGTCGGCGCAGGCGCATTGTCCGATCGGATCGGCCGCAAGCCGGTGATTCTGGCCGGCATGCTGCTGTCCACGCTGGTCGTCATACCAGCCTATCGTGGTCTGCAGGCGGTCGGCCATCCCGCCATGGCAGCCTCGGCCGCCACGACCGCGATTCTTGTCTATGCTCCGCCGGCGGAATTCTCACCGTTTTCCACCGCAGCGCCCGATGCAGCAACCTCGGTGCGTGACTTTTTTGCCAAGCGAGGCATTTCCTACCGCAATGAACCACAGCTCCGTCAGGCGCCCGTAGTCACCGGAATCGGCGCGACAGAATTTCAGGGCTATCAGCCTGAGGGAATGTTAGCTGCACTGACCCAGGCGGGCTTTCCCACGACGCCGAGCTTGCGCGCGGTCACCAATCCGCTGGACCTGGATCGGGAGCATTGGATTATGTTGGCGTTGTTGCTCGCGATGATCGCCGGCGCAGCGCTCACCTGCGGGCCGGGCGCAGCACTGCTCGCCGAATCCTTTCCGACTCGAATTCGCTATACATCGCTGTCGTTCCCCTATCACTTGACCAGCGCCTGGTTCGGCGGGTTCATGCCACTCACAGCGACGTGGCTGGTGGCACGCAGCGGCGATATTTTTGCCGGCCTCGTTTACCCGGTGGCAGTCACTGCCACCTGTTTCGTGCTGTGTCTGTTCCTGCTGCGCGAAACGCGCCATTTGAAGATGGACTGAACGGCCCGCGGAACATTTTTGCGCCTGAGGGGTTGCTGCAGTTCACCATGCAGGCGACCGATGGCGGACACCGCCTGAAGTATGGACGCCCGCGACTGATGTCCGTACATGGTGGTGCATGGCTCGCAGCGTTCGCGCCACTGTCGACTTCGATTTCCATGGTTTTACGTTTGAGGGGGTCTAGCATGTCTCATTTGGTCAAACTGTCTGTTCGAGCCGCCATTGCCTGCACCGTTGCCCTGTCGCTAACTGGCACGGCGTTGGCGTAGGCTGTCCTCGAGGAGATAACTGTCACGGCACGCAAGCGCACCGAATCGCTGCAGGCAGTGCCGATCACCGTCACCGCTTTTACAGCCGCGGCTACTCAGCGCCGCGGCATCCGCAATATCCAGGACGTCGCCAATCTCACCCCAGGACTGAGCTTCGACAAGGGTTTTGCGCTGCAAGATACGCGGCCTAACATCCGCGGTTTGCCCACCACTCGTGGTCGCCCGCCAATTGGTGTGCTGCTCGATGGCATCGACGCCTCGTCAGAGGCTCTCGCCGCATCGGGCGGCAGTAATCTCATGAACATGAAACTGGTCGATGTCGAGCGCATCGAAGTCGTCAAGGGTCCGCAGCGCGCGCTGTACGGTCGTGTCGGTTCGGCGGCGCCATCAACTACTTGTCCAAGAAGCCGGATACTGAAAACTTCGAGGGCAACGCCACGCTCTATGTAGCACAAGACGGCCTGTACGAAGTGCGTGGCGCAGTAAACTTCCCACTGGCCGATGGGAAAATGGCACTGCGCGTCAATGCACTCTACAGCGTGTTCGATGGGTCTTACGACAACGCTATTTCGGGTCAGGCCCTCGGTGGCTGGGACACCAAGGGTGTCGCGGCTGCGCTGCACTTCACGCCTAACGACACCACCGACTTCACGTTGCGGTTGTGGTACTCGGACGATGAGTCCGAGCCACGGCCGTCTTACTACTGGGGCCAGGCAGTTCCGGGGCGTAATACCACCTTGCCCCTGCTGGCTGGCGCGGTGGGCCTACGACTCGGCGTAAACCAGACAGGCGCGCCTTTGCCAGCTTCAATTCGCTATCCGTCCGCGGCGCGTCCACGGGACCACCTGGGTCGTCGCGATTAACCGCGTGACCAAGCCGCGCATCGAGCTGTTCGACGTGCGGGCGTTGCAGCCGGTGCCCCACAATCGAGTGGCGCGGCTGTATCCCGGTCCCAGCTAACTACGTACTCAATGACGTGGCACTGGCGCCGGATGGTCAATTGTTTGCATCGCAACTGCAAGACCATCCGTCAATACAGTATTCCGCGACGCTGGTGCAACGACACCGGGCGCCTCGGTGCCACTGCTGCAAGACCGGGTGTTGTATTTAGGTAGCACGTTTGGCGATCGAATCACGGCGATTCGGCCACCGCCTGGCGTTGCACAAAGTCAGCCAGCGCCGCATTGAACCGCGGTGCTTCTTCCACAAAACTCGAGTGCCCGGAATTCTCAAAGACCTGCAGCTGTGATGCCGGGATCTTGGCGACGATATCGCGCAACGGTTCGATCGGCACGCTCGGATCTTTGCCGCCCAATACCACGAGCGTTGGCGCCCGCAGCGTCGCGACCAGGTCAGTGTTGTCCAAGCGTTTGCCGCGCATGGCATTGCGTGCATAAGGCGGCATCATCAGGTAGGCCGCGTAGCCGCGGTCGAGCGCATCCTGGCGCAGTGGCGCTGCCGACATGACGGCCATGAACGCCTTGGCGTTCTGCTGCAGCAATTCGAGGTCGCCGCTTTGCTTGCCCCCGACCGCTGGCCGCGGTAACAAGCTACCGTCACTACCAATCAATACGACGCCGCGCAGCGCATCTCCGCCGTACTCGCGCACATAGTCCAGTGCCACATAACCGCCAAAGGACCAGCCCACCAGCACGGGCTGCGACAATCCGAGAGCGGTCACGACAGCGCGAATGTCATCGGCCCAGGGTTTGGACCGGGCATAGGCTGCCGAGTCCCAGGGCTTGCCGCTGCCACCATGACCCCGCATGTCGATCGCGACCAGGTGATACTTCGCCGCCAACGCTGGATCGCGCAACTGTGGCAGAAAGCTCAGGTAGCTCTGGTACGCACCATGCAAAAAGACAATCGGCACACCTTCCGGGTTTCCCGCGCTGACAACGTTTAGCGGTACGCCGTCCGGCGCTGCAACCTCATGGAATTGGAAGTCATTTGCATAGCCAACTCGAGCCACGAGCAGAAGAAAGCAAGCCAAGACGCCTTGAATTCGCATTGCCCATCAGCTCCTGTTAGCCCGGTTTACGCTGCTGCATGTACTCCATGAAATCGATGCGCGGCTTGTTCCACTTGTCAATCTCGAAAATCTCCGGCGCATGCTTCTCGAGGATCGCGCGCGCAGCCACTGGCACGTCGTCCAATGAACGCAGCTTGGAACCCAGGCCTTTGCCGTAGGTGCGACCGGGCGTCTTGCCCATGCCGAGCCAAGGGTGAAAGCTGACCATGTTCTGGAACTGCGTCAGTGAGATCACACGCGTCAAGTCAGGATTCATCACATCAGCGAGATTGGCCGCATGGAAGTAATGCGAATCCCACAAAAACGTGGGCTCGCCCGCCTCTTTGGGCCACTTGTCCGCTGTGAACGGATTGGGAAACGAAAAAGCTGAGTGGTTAGGGGTGATCAAAGTATCGCCGAGGATATCCATGCGCATCTCCTTGGGCTTAAGCGTGGCCTCGGGACCCGTGACAATGCCGTCAAGTCCGATCTCCACCGACAAGGGCCCGCCGAAAAACTGCCAGATCTTGCGCTCATCACCCGTAGCCGGATTGCGCCAGGTCTCGACCACCTCATCTGTATCGAACTTGGTGTAGATGCCCACTTCATAAACCGTGCCGGAGTAATGACCATTCGGCAGTGGCTTCCAGCGCGCCGCATTGAGGTTCTGCATGGCCAGCATCGGCACAAGATTGCCGTCATTGAGATAGACGTACAGATGCAGACGGCAAAACCGTGTAAACCGTCTCTTCGGCGATCGAGCCGCGGATCTTCGCGAGTACGCGGGTGCGCACCACCGCGTCCTCGAGATCGAGCTTGCCGACTGCTTGCCGGGTAGCTCCCAGCGCACTGGCGGGGACCAAGAGTTCCATTGCGCCGCTGGTCAAGCCACCGAGCGTGCCGCCCATCAGCACGGAGTTCTTGAGCACTTACCGTCGCGATTCATTTACCACTCTAATACCATCATCCTGACAACGCATATCTGCAGATGCTGCCATCTTCTAACCTGATCGAGCTGGCACGGCAACTACTATGGGTCAGACATTGCGCTATAGTTAGCTACGGTGCCCTGCCGTCTCGATAAAATCAACGAGGACACCGGCATACTCTGCAGCACGTCGCGGATCATGGATGGGGTGTGCTCCGGCAAATACATGGCTTTGGGCCGCGGGCAGCAACGACAACACTTTTTCATGCTGGTCGCGCAGTGGATCGGTGTCAGCGGTCAGCGCCAGCGTCGGCACCGAAACCTGCCGTAGGCAGTCAGCCATCTCGAACTCCGCCAGCGCGCGCAGACCAGAAAAATCGAACCGGCTCTGCAAGTCATTCAGCAGCACTCGCATGGCTTGCGCGCTGCCGATATCATCCAGCTTGAAGTCCGGCTGCCACAGCTTCATCTCCCAGAGGATGTGTTGCCACCATTGAACCAGATGCGACCCATCTGCCACCGGCTTAGGCGCAGTCGGCCGGATATCCGCTAACAACTTGTGCCGGAACTCGCGGTCCCAGGTGGGGCTGCCATCGAGAATCAGATGCGAGATGCGCTCAGGCGCCAGCAGCGCCGCCTGCGCGGCGACTTCCGCCGCGACATGGCCGCCCAGTAGTGCAAATGGCACCGGCGTCAAGACCTGCGCAATCTCGAGCACGTTCTTGGCGAAGTCGGCGATCAGCCAATCCCGCGCGCCGCCAGGTGAGGCACCATAGCCCGCCAAATCGGGCGCGAAAGCCCGAAAACCACGACGGGCTAACTCGTGCAAAAACGCGTCGTACTGTGCACCGCTACCTGGCGTCCAATGTAATAACAGGACGCTGCGCGTTAGCGGCTCGCCCAACCCTGCGGCACGGTAATGCATTTGACCGTGCGCGGTATCGACATACCCAAAGCGCAACGGTGCACTCATGTAGGCGTACCTCGCCAGACGATCGGGAACACCGACTCGGGCGGCGGTGCGCCCTCCTGAAACTCCGGGTGCCCGTTGTCATCGTGAGACAATCGCGTCAGAACATTCGGCCGCCAAACCACATCGTCACCCATCCAGCGCACCGAGAAACCGAGCCGACGACCCGCCCGCTCGGCGGTGCGCGGCAACGCGCCATGAATTGTCTTGGGATGTAGTAACACCGCATCGCCACGCTTGGCAGGCCAGGTGCTGATCGGTGCGTCCGCCGCCGCCACGCGCGCCTGCAGCTCACTCCACGGCCGATAGTCACTTGGCCGCTCGACATCCTGCGGCGAGAACGGCGAATGGTAGCGATACCGATCTTTGTTAGAACCGTCGAGCGTCGTCAATGGTGAGTTGTCAGCCTCGACATCGGTCAGCGCAATCCACAGCGAGGGACACTGCTCTCCCACGAGGCTATAGGTGCATTCGTCGTTGTGCCAGGGCGTCGCGGTCCCAGCCGCTTGGCCTTCCTTCAGAAACGTGCCGTCCATCCACAAGCGCAAGCTGCGCGTGCCGGTGAGCGCAGCAACAATCTCTGGCGCCGGCGAGGTGAGGACTAACTGCCGCAGTCGCGGCTCGCAAGCCAAGACGTTGAGCAAGCGTAGATAGCCGTCGTGGTCCTCACACACCGGCACCTTGGCGGTGCCAGCACCTGAGGACTCGCGACTCGCCGACTGTGCCTCCCGACGACCCGCGCGGATATCGGCGATCAGGCCGTCCAGCGCTGCCGTAAAGGCATCGAGCCACTGCGGCGAGAAAGCCTGCGGTACGCGCACGGCACCGGAGTCGGTCGTACTCCGCGCGCAGCGACGGCCAGTCTTGCGTCATCAGGGGCATTTATTTATTCCATATTTTCCGATACTTACATCTTGTATTTAATAGTAAACATCCACTCGCGTGGCCGCGGGCCAGCGGGCTTCGCTCACCCCACGGTACCAAGGTACCGCTCGACGGCGCTGCCTTGCATCACTTCGGCATACCGCCGACCAACATCGCGCAAATTATCGCGGTGTGGCCCTTCGTCGGCGTCACCACAGCAGTCCTCGGGCACCAACACTCGATAGCCCCACGAGAACGCATCGACGATCGAGGCGCGCACGCAGCCACTGGTAGTGCAGCCGGTCACGATCACGGTATCGACACCCTGCCGATGGAGGAAGGTGGTTAGTGGTGTCAGGAAGAAAATCGACGGTCCAGTCTTGCAGAAGGTGAAGTCGTAATCGGGGTCGTGGACCCGCGGATCGATCGCTGTACACGGATGCCCGTAGCGAAACTCCTCGCGCACCGCCGGAATCTTCCACAGCGGCATGTCCTGCTCGCTCTCGTAAGCGGTGTAACACTTCGCCACTGGGATTTTACGCGCGCGGGCTACTTTCAGTAGCGCTGCGGTGCGGTCGGTGGCCGCATGGATCATCGGCAGGCCACCCAACGCGTATTGCGGATCGGTAAAGGCCGTTTGCAAGTCCACCACCAGGATGGCTGGGCGCTTGCCCGGCTCGATGGTTATGCCGCCGTAGCCAACATTCGAATACTTATCACTCATGCTCCGCTCCGTTCAGGCAAGCGCCTGAAAAAAAGGCCAGGGTAGTCACCCACCCCGGCCTTTCGATCTACTGATGCTGCAGGGAGTGCTACGCGACCCGCGCCGCGCGCCCCTTGCCCTTGATCAGCGACTTCTGCTCGATCATCTCGGCAGCCTTCTTGGCCCACTTGGTGAACTGCGGCTGTGCTGGCGGCTCGAGACCCGTCTCGGCCTTGCAGCGCGCCTTCAGCTCGTCGATGCTGTCGAAGCCTCGATCGAAGATTTTCTTCGGTCCCCGCTTCGCCGCCATCTCCTTGCGCAGGCTTGTGGTCGCGATCTCATCAAGGCTGTGATCGCTCTTGATCACGACGCCATAGCGACGCGCACCCTTGATGGACACCAGACCAGCGGCCACGTCGAATGCGACCTGCTTGGCATCGCGCTCGAACGGATCGCCCCAACCGCCGCCACCCCAGGTGTCCGACAGCAACAGATCGCCCGCTTCGACCTTGATATGGTCCATCTTCGACGGCAGGATCTCCTCGGTGCCATCGGCGCGCTTCAGGAGCTTCGTGCTGCGTGCGCCTGGCTCACCGCCGTTGGCACCCCAAGGATAAGTGAGCCAGCGATCATCGTGGATTGAGATCTCGCCGGGCTCCAGGAACCGATAGCCTATACGCAGCCCATTGCCGCCACGGTTCTTGCCAGCGCCACCCGTATCGATGATCGTCTCGTAGATATCGATCCGCAGCGGGAAGTAGCTCTCGAGGAACTCATTCGGCACGTTGGTGAACGACGGCCACAGCGAGTGACCGTCCGGACCGTCGCCGAATGGCTTGCCCGGAATGCCGCCGAAGGTGATCTGGTAGAGCTGATACCAGTCGCCCTTGCTGTCGTAGCCCGAATACATGAAGTGGGGCGAATCAGAGAACCCGGCGCCGCACATGAAGTCCGGATTACCCTGTCCTAACAAGCCGCCCAGGATGTCGAAAATACGACCCAGCGCGTGCGTACGGCACGACAGCGCCGCTGGCTTCAGCGGCTTCAACATGGTGCCCGCCGGAATGCGCACATCCATCAGATCGTAGAAGCCGTCATTGAAGAGGATCTGCGGGTCGAACACCATGATCATGTACACGCCGGCGAACATCTTGAACATTTCCTCGTTCAACAGGAAGTTGATCGAAGAGATCGATTGCGGATCGGTACCGGCGAAGTCAAAGATGCACTTGTCACCCTCGCGCCACATGGCGCACTTGAGGCGGTAAGGGCCCATGCCGAGGCCGTCGTCACAGATGTAGTCCTCGAAAAATTGCTTCTTCTCCGGGACGTTTCGCTTGATCAGCTCGCGCATCGCGCGCTTGTTGCGCTCGAGCATGGCCGCCATGGCGCTGTAGAACACGTCGTCGCCAAACCGCTCCGCAATCTCGATACAACGGATGCCTGCGGTACGCAGTGCGGCAACGATCGCGTTGAAGTCCGAGAGGTTCCAGTGCGGCAAACGGCAGTTGTGCAACAGGATCTTGAGCACGTCTTCCTGCAGCTTGCCGCCACCCTTGCCATCGCCCTGGAAGATCTTGATTGGCGGACAGATCACGCCTTCTTCGTAGATCTGGCGAGCGTCGGTTGGTAGCGAGCCTGGCACCTTGCCGCCCACGTCTGTCATGTGACCAAACATCGCCGACCAGGCGACGATACGGCCGCCACGGAAAATCGGCATCAACATCAGGTAGTCGTTAGCGTGACTGATGGCGCCATTGACCGAGTACGGGTCGTTGGTCAGGAAGATATCGCCTTCCTCGACCGTACCATCGTAACCCTGCATGAAGCCCCAGATGAACGAGCCAAACTGACCGACGACCATCTTGCCTTCGACGTTGGCAATCATCGGGAATTCGTCGTGCTGCTCGCGGATACCCGGCGACATCGCCGTGCGGAACAGCACGGTATCCATCTCGTAGCGCGCATTACGCAGCGCGCTCTCGATGATGTCGATGGTCACCGTGTCGACTTTCACCTTCTTGAAGGGCTTCTTGTTACGTTGAACAATTGTTGCTGGCATGGGACTGTCCTCTAAGTAGGTGCGCGCTTACTTGCGCTTCTTGACGTTGGACTTGGCAGCTTTGTAGCCATCCGGATAGATGAGGATGCACCCCACCTTGTCCACGACGCCATGGTGCTTGGGCAAAATCACCGTGGTGGAGTCCATCTCCATCACGATTGCCGGTCCCTTCACCTTGTTACCTGCTTTCAGTTTGGCCCGATCGTAAACCGTCGCGGTCACGTTCTTGCCATCCATGAACGCGGCTTGCTTACCGACCGCAGCCGCCTTCGGATCCGGACCACCCTTCGGCACTTCCGGACGCTTCAGCGCGATACCTCTTTGCCGATCACGGCCGCTCGCAAACTCACTAACTCGTGCTCAAGATTGAGCGCGAAGGTGAACAGCCGCTTGTGCTCGGCGTCGAACTGATCCGACAACGACTTCAGGCCCCGTTTCTCGAGGTCCTTCATATCCACTTGTACCGCGAGACGCAGGCCCTGGCCGTGATAGCGCAGATCGACTTCGAACTGCGTACGCATCTCGGACTTCGGCACGCCTTCCTTCTCGAGCGCCTTGGACGCCTCGCGCTGCAGCTCCTGCAGCGCTGACTTGACCTCTTTCGCCGAGATCTCCGAGAACTTGCGCACGAACGTGCGCGCACGCTCGTCGCGTACCGCGGTGGTAGCGTCACCCAGCGCACAACACACCCGGGCCGGGCGGAATAATGGTCGGCCATGAGCCTAACAACCTGGACAAGGCGTTACCGTGCAGGGGGCCCGCGCCGCCGAAGGCGATCAATGCATAGTCGCGTGGATCGTAACCCCTGCTCAACCGATATGGTTCGCAGCAGCGCCGACCATGTTCTCATTGACAATGTTGTAGATGCCAAGAGCCGAGTCTTTCAGCGTCACGCCGCTCTTCCGTTCGCCACTTTCTGTACGGCTTAGTAGACAGCTTGCGATCGAGCACCATGTCGCCGCCCAGCTTTTGCATCTCAGGCATGTAGCCTAAAACGACATTGGCGTCGGTAACGGTCGGCTCAGTACCACCGCGGCCGCAGGCGGCCGGGCCAGGATCGGCACCGGCTGACTGCGGACCGACACGTAGTGCCTTGGTGAGCTCGGGCACGTGCGCGATCGAACCACCACCGGCGCCAACGGTGCGGATGTCAACCGACGACGCACGGACGGTCACGTCGCCGACGGTCGTTTCACGGCGCAGCCGCGGTTCGCCGTTCTGGATCAGCGCGACGTCGGTCGACGTACCACCCACGTCTACCGTCAGCAAATTTGGATAGCCTGACTGCAGCGCCACCCACACCGCACCGGTGACACCACCGGCAGGACCTGACATCAGCAAATTGACCGGAAACTTTTTCAGAGGATGCGGCCGACGCCAGACCACCGTCCGAACGCAGGATATGCAGCTTGATCTTGTCAGCCTTCTGCTCGACCTTCGCCTTAATGTTCTTGACGTACTTCGCCACGCGCGGGCGCACATAGGAATTGGCCACCGTGGTCACGGTGCGCTCGTATTCCTGCATTTCGGGCACGACTTCCGAGGACAGCGAAACCGGGATATCCGGCATCTCTTCGATCGCAATCGCCTTGATCCGCCGCTCATGCTTATCGTTAGCGAACGAGTTGATCAGACAAACCGTCAGCGCTTCGATGTTCTGCTTCTTCAGCGACTGCAGATCGCGGCGCAGTTTGGCCTCATCGAGCTTGTCGACCACTTCGCCGCGCGCGCTGACGCGCTCGTCCGCTTCGATGGTGCAGGCCAGCGCAGCCATTGGCAGCGACTTGTTATAGATCACCCAGCCGCCTAGGCCGCCAGGGACGTATGAGCGCGCAATCTGCAGTACCTGCCGATAGCCCTTGGTCGTGACCAGCCCGCACTTCGCGCCCGTACCGGTTAGCACCGTATTGGTTGCCACGGTCGTGCCATGCATCACATGATCGATGGCCGAAGGCTCGATACCCGCGGTCGCACATACTCGCGAGATGCCGTTCAGCACGCCGATCGACTGATCGGCCGGTGTTTCGGTACTTTGGCAGACCAAGTCCGCCCATTCTTTCGTTGACCAACAGCAAGTCCGTAAACGTGCCGCCGACATCAACACCCAGTCGATATGACATGCCAACTCCTAACGATCGAATTGAAGCCCCTGACCCAACAACGGCCACGCTCTCGCACGCGCACCGTCATCCAGGCCGAATCCTGACGCTGTTTACCCGCAACGACAGTTGCGCAACGCGCTCAGCAGTATCCGAGTTTGCCACTGTCTCTGCAATGCAGCGAGCAATGCTTATGTCTCTCAGGCCGCCTGTTGCGCAGGCCGCGGGAAGTTGCCGGCCTTGACCAACATGCTGGGAACCGGTCGACCCAGCACCCCTTGTAGCCACTCGCCAATCCCGATCAGTGCGTCGAGGTCGACACCGGTGCTGATGCCCATCCGCTGCAGCATATACACAAGATCTTCAGTGGGAATATTGCCAGTCGCCGCCGGCGCGAACGGACAGCCGCCGATCCCGCCGGTGCTGGCGTCGAGCGAATCGACACCCGCAGCAATGGCGGCATAGGCGTTGGCGATGCCCGTGTTGCGTGTGTTATGGAAATGACAGCGTATCCGCATGCCGGGCAGCTCAGCGCGAACCCGACCGATGATCTCGGTGACCTGGGCCGGCACGCCGACGCCAATCGTGTCCGCCAGCGCGATCTCATACGGCTTGCCGGCCGCGACGCGTTTGGCAATGTCGACCACGCGATCGACCGACACTTCGCCCTCGAAGGGACAACCGAAAGCCGCCGACACAGTGACCTGCGGCCGGATGCCAGCCGCATGGGCGGCCGCGGCGATCTCCAGCCACGCAGCGATGGATTCTTCGGTGCCCACGCCCTGATTGCGGCGGTTGAACGTGTCGGATGCGACCACCGCCATGCCGATCTCGTTGCAACCAGCGGCCTGGGCGCGGTCGAAACCACGGCGATTGAGGACGAGACCTACATAGTAAACACCGGGGCGCTTGTCGATCTGGGCCAGAACGTCTTCGGCATCCGCCATCTGCGGCACCTTCTTGGGATGCACAAAGCTGGTCACCTCGAGGCGCTTGAGGCCGGCCGCGATCAACCGATTGATGAACTCCACCTTGGTGGCGGTCGGCATCACGCCAGGCTCACTCTGCAGCCCGTCGCGCGGGCCCACTTCAACGATTTCCACACTGCGCTGCATGACGGTCACCTGTCCGGACATTCCCGATTTATTGTGATGCCCCCATGTTATCAAGTAATCGAGTCCCGGGCTGGTCGCCGACCGCGACGATCCTTGACCGCACGTGGTGCGGACCGGTACAAAACTGGCGCTGTTAACTATATTCTCCACCGCCGAAGGAATCCGCATGTCTGCCGACCCCAAGTTCAAGAATGGTCCTCTCTCCGATTTGCGCGTACTCGAACTGGGCACGCTGCTCGCTGGCCCTTTCTGTGGTCAGTTGCTGGGCGACATGGGCGCGGAGGTGATCAAGATCGAGCCACCCAATCAAGGCGATCCAATGCGCACCTGGGGACGCCAGAAACAAGGCGAGCCCTCGCTCTGGTGGCCGGTGGTCGCGCGCAACAAGAAGGCCATCACTCTCAACATGCGCGAAGCTGAAGGTCAGAGCATTCTCAGAGACTTAGTGAAGAAAGCTGACTTTGTACTTGAGAATTTTCGGCCAGGTACGATGGAAAAATGGGGCTGCGGCTACGAAGAACTCTCCAAGATCAACCCCGGGCTGATCATGATTCGCGTCTCGGGCTTTGGCCAAACCGGCCCCTACTCGCGCCAGGCGGGTTTCGGTGCCATTGGCGAGGCGATGGGCGGGTTGCGGTATGTCGTGGGCGACCCCTCGACGCCGCCGTCACGCATGGGTATCAGCATCGGCGACGAGCTGGCCGCCGTCCATGCCGCCCTCGGCGCCCTGTCTGCGCTCCACTATCGGGAAAAGACCGGTCGCGGCCAGGTCATCGATTCGGCGATCTACGAGGCCGTGCTCAACATGATGGAATCGTTGATCACCGAATACGACAAGACCAACTACATTCGCGAGCGCACGGGGGCGATTCTGCCGAACGTCGCGCCGTCCAACGTCTACCCGACGAAAGATGGCCTGGTGTTGATCGCCGCTAACCAGGACACCGTGTTTGGTCGTTTGTGCGAGGCCATGGGCAAGCCGGAAATGGCTAAAGACGAGCGCTACAACAACCACCAGGCGCGCGGCACCAATCAGGTCGAGCTCGATGACAAGGTCGGCCAGTGGACCAAGACCTTGACGACCAAAGACGTGCTGGCGGCGATGGACAAGTCCGGCGTACCAGCAGGACTCATTTACCGCGCGCCGGACATGCTGGAGGACCCGCACTTCAAGGCACGTGATGCAATCGTGACCACCGACCATCCGCATTTCGGCAAGCTCAAGATGCAGAACGTCGCGCCGAAGCTGTCGGCGACGCCGGGCGGGATCCGCACCGCAGCGCCAGAACTAGGCCAGCACAACAAGGAAGTGTACGGTCAGTTGTTAGGTCTGTCGGACGAGCGACTCGCCGAACTCGCCGCCGCGAAGGTAATCTGACCGTGAGTGAATCCCTCGCTGATAATTACCAACGCGGTGGCTTCGGTCACTCACTCAGCTTTGGCAAACGCCCGGCATTGTTGGTGATCGACTTCGTGCGCGCCTATCTGGTCAAGGACTCGCCGCTATACGCGGGCGTCGAACAAGCGCACGCCGACTGCCGGAAACTGCTGGGCTATGCTCGCGCTGCCGCTATTCCGGTGATACACACCAACGTCAGTTTCCAGCCCGGAGGGCGCGACGGCGGTGTGTTCTTTTCGCAAAGTTCCGGCGCTGAAATGCTTCGAAGCTGAGCGCACCCTGAGCTGGCTGCCTTCGGCGAAGGCCTGGAACCGGTGGCCGGTGAGACCGTGATCACCAAACAGTACGCGAGCGCATTTTTTGGCACGACCCTCGCGTCGACCCTGACCGCGATGCAAATCGACACGGTGTTGATCGCCGGCCTGTCGACCAGCGGTTGTATACGCGCCAGCGCAGTCGATTGCGTGCAACATGGCTTCATTCCGGTCGTAGTTCGGGAAGCCGTGGGCGACCGGGCCCCTGGGCCGCATGAAGCCAATCTGTTCGACCTGCAAGCGAAATACGCCGAGGTGGTTTCCCTCGCGCAAACGCACACCTACCTTCTGCAGCTTGGGACACAGGCTGCCGCACACGGAGCCAAAGCATGATCACACTGGGTCCTATTTCTTGCGTTACGATCGCCGTCGCGCAAGTGCAACCGCTGATCGATGCCTACACACTCCATCTAGGTTATGGCTTGGTAGACACCGGTCGTATCTCGGCACAGGAAGCCGCACTTTGGGACCGCCCGCTGCTCGCGGGGTGGCGCTTTGCACTAATGTTGCCCGGTGGCGAGGGCCACACCTACATTCGTTTTGTCGAGAGCAAACCCGATCCCAACTATGTAGCTTTTCGTCACTTTGGCTGGAATGCCGCCGAGCTCATGGTGCAGGATGTCGACAAGGTCGCAGAGCAACTGGCGGATTCGCCGTTCAAGATCATCGGTCCACCAGCGGATTTGTCCTTCAGCGACAAGATCCGCGCCATGCAGGTGTTGGGCCCGGCCAAGGAATCGTTGTACCTGACCCACTTCAAAGAACGCCTACCTGAGTTCGATACACCGGAGCCCAAGCACTTCATCGACCGTACCTTCATCACGATCGTCGGCGGCAAGACTTGCGAGTCGATCAACGCTTTCTATTCCAAACACTTTGGCGTCGCCAAAGCTGACGCCGTGCCCGGCGTCATCTCGGTAATTTCTGCGGCCCATGGCCTGCCGCACGACACCCACCACAAGCTGGCCGCCATGACGCTCGCCGGGCAATCGTTCATCGAAGCTGATGAAATGCCGAAGGGGACGTTGCCGCGCGAGTCGCAGACGGAGTTACCCACCGCCATCGCGATGATTTCTTTTGGTGTCGAGAAATTACCAGACTCGATCGATTCCTGGCTGGCTCCCGCGCAAACCTTGGCAGCCCCGCCCTATCACGGTCGGCGCGCGCGCGTCTGCGTCGGCGCCGCTGGCGAGTGGCTGGAGTTGATCGAAAGATGATACGGCGCGCGGCCTGCGTACTGCTCTCGCTGGCGTTGGCGCCGGCAAACTGGGCCAGTGCGCCGGCCGCGGTGCCGCAGCCGCGTGTCGCAATTGTGCTCACCGCCGCGCAGGATGCGGGCTGGCAAGAAGCGCTCATCAGTACGCAGTCGCTCGCCGCGCTGGAGCAGTTTTTTACGACGGTCGCGGGCTACCAAGTTCTGTGGCGTGGCATGGCAGACCCGTCGATCGGCGCGTTCTACGGCCTGCCCCGGCAGCCCTATCGGGAGGTACTGATTGGTGCGGACTCCGCCTTGCCGGGTCTGATTCGCCTGGTCGAGTTCGCGGCACCCAACTCGGTCACGATCCGAGCCAATGCGCAGCCGTGGGACACAGGTGGCATCCTGAGCGTGATGACGCGCTCCAACGACACGCTCGGCGTGTGGCAGGCAGCGCAAGCACTGGGCTGGAGCGGCTACAACGAGCCGGTCGATTTCGACTTCGGCCCCGTCAAACTGCGCAACGTGATTCTTCGTGGCCCCGACGGCGTCAATGTGTCGGTCTACGAGCGCCTGGCGCCGCGCATGCCGGATGCCGATGATCTGCGCAAGTTGCGCCGGCCCTTCAACGCCATGCAGTCGGTGCAGGATCTGAGCCGTACCCGCAACTTCTACGTCGATGCGCTGGGCTTCGAGGTGATCAACTCCGGTGCGTTCAGCAATCCTCGCCGCGCGCCTAACAACTTTGGTACACCGGCCAACCTGGTGGTCGCCGCGCCGCTCGAGTTTGCAATCTTTGCACCCCGCAAAGACTCGCCCACCGCCGTGGAAACGGTGCAAATGCGCGGCGTCGAGGGTCGCTCAGTCGGCGCGGCTGCCACGCCACCCAATCGGGGCATTGTCAGCTTGCGCTATCCCGTGAGTGATCTTGCGCGCATCACGACGCGCTTGAGGCAACACGGCATTGCGCCCACGATCGCGGCGCGAGAAATCGTGCTCAATCCCTACGGCCCTGTCCGCGCACTTGCTGTGCGTTCACCGGACGGCGCGATGCTCGAGTTTTTTGAACCGATGGATGCACGACCATGAGTCAACCAGACGCTTACCCGCCACCACAAGGGCATCGCCCTTACTTCTTCGATGACCCGGCGATAGATCAATTGCACACGGCCTTGCTCGCTGTCACACAGGAGCTATCTGTCGCGCGTGAACGGATCGATACGCTGGAGCGGTTGCTCGAACAAAGCGGTCATTTGCAACGCGCAGCAATCGATGCGTACCGTCCTGATGCCGTCGCGGATGCCGCACGTACTGTACAACGCGAGACACTGGTTGCACGTGTGTTGAAGCCGTTTGTCGACTATCGTACGAGTCTCTTCAACCGCAAGCGAGGCACATCATGAGTGCATTCACCAAACACGAGATGCTCGCAGATGCGACGCACGACGAACGCGCCCGGCAATCATTCGTCAAGAGCTTTCGCGGTCACCTGTCGGGTAAGGTCATGCCGGGCACTTACCAGGTCTATGCCAAGCGCGTCGTCCCCGCCTTCGAGGCAAAACACGGCCGCGCGCCGAAAGACGAGCGCGAACTGCGTCCGGCCATGACACAGGATTCCTACTACCAATTCTGGAGCGCGATGCAGCGGCGCAGCCAGGAGATGCTGTGGGAGTCGGTGATCGACCCGGCTGAGCGCCAGTTGCCGCAGCTCATTGAGCGCTCGAAGCAGCTTGCGCAGCGCAAATTGCGCCAAGGCAAGCGCGGTAGCCTGCGCCTCAACCCCGACGTCACCTTGCCTCGCTACCACGCGGCGGCCGACATCCATCTGCAGCCCGGCGGCTATCACACCGATTTCACCGCCGATGACGTCGCGGCCGGTGTCGTTTATGACAAAGGCATCAACCTCTACATGGGCGGCGCGCTGGGCCCAGAGAACAATGCCATGGGCGATCTGCTCGTGACGTTTTTCCGTGAGAAGTACGCCGACCGAAAACCGCAGCGTATTCTCGACATGGGCTGCGCCATCGGCAACAGCACCTTGGTCTGGGCACGGGCATTCCCCGCCGCAGAGGTGCATGGCATCGACGTTGGTGCTCCTGTGCTGCGCTACGCTCACGCGCGCGCGCAGAGCATGGGCGTACCGGTACATTTCACCCAAGCGAATGCCGAGTCGACTGGCTTTCCCGCCGGTGGCTTCGATCTGATCATTTCCCACATCATGCTGCACGAGACGTCCAAGTCCGCCATCGTCAACGTGATGCGCGAATCGCTACGCTTGCTTGCGCCAGGTGGCTTGATGCTGCACCTCGAGATTCCGCGCGGCGACAATCTCATGGAACAGTTCATGCACAACTGGGAGAGCTATAACAACAACGAGACTTTTGCCCGCTACATGACCGGGCTCGATCTCAAAGCCGTCGCAGTGCAAGGCGGCTTCGATCCCGTCAAGACATACGTCGATCACTTCTCGCCCGGTTATGACGTCGAGAAGACCAACTATTCCGAGAGTTTTATCTGGAAGATTCTGGTCGGCGAGAAATGACGCTGGTGTCGGCGCCGAGGTTCGAGCGCCACAAGATGTTGCCGCAGCCCAGTCACGATGAACAGTCGCGGCAGGCGTTCGTGAAAAGCTTTCGCGGACACTTGGCGTCGAAAGTCGTGCCGGGCAACTACCTGGCCTATGAGCACCGTGCGCGACACCGGTTCGAGCGCGAGCAGGGTCACGCGCCGCGTGACCGCCACGACATCCGGCGCGCGATGGAAGCCGACCCCTACTACCAATTCTGGAGTGCGATGCAGCGGCGCAGCCAGGAACTGATGTGGGAGGCGGTCATCGATCCCACCGAGCGCGAGTGGTCGCAGTTGATCGAACAGTCACGCGAGGCCGCCGCAAGTCGCCCCACGCGACGCTCACGAGCCAAGCAGCTACAAGGCTCGCTCGAACTTGACCCAACACTTGCGATTCCGCGCTACCACGCAGCCGTGGATATTCATTTGCAGCCGGGTGGCTACCACACCGACTTTATCGAGGATGATGTCGCAGCAGGAGCGATCTACGACCGCGCGCTCAATATCTATCTGAACGGCGCGCTCGGTCCGCGCAATGCATTGATGGGCGAAATGCTGGCGGAGTATTTCGCCAGTCGCTGGCCAGAACACAAGCCGCGCCGCATTCTCGATATGGGCTGCGCGATCGGCAACAGCACGCTGCCGTGGGCAGCGCAGTATCCACACGCAGAAGTCCACGCAATCGACGTCGGCGCACCGGTGCTGCGTTACGCTCACGCCCGTGCAGTGACGCTGGGTGTGCCGGTACATTTCTCGCAGCAAAACGCCGAGCAGACCCGTTACGATAACGGCAGCTTCGATCTGATTGTTTCTCACATCATGCTGCATGAGACCTCGAAGACGGCACTCACCAGAATAATGACCGAGTGCTTTCGACTGCTTGCACCCGGCGGACTCATGTTGCATCTGGAGATACCGCGTGGCACGAGCGCACTTGAGCAGTTCTTGTTCAACTGGGAGTCGTATAACAACAATGAGACTTTCGGCGCCTACATGACGGACGTTGATCTGCCCGCCATTGCACGGCTGGCAGGCTTCGCCGCCCCGGAGCTGGTTCGACACCGTGTGGAACGTGCGCCGGAGCAACAGCTATATTCCAACGAAACCATCTGGAACATTCTGCTCGCGCGGCGCTAACGCCGTGCAGCATTGCTAGCGAGACACAAACCATGGCCACGAAGCGCAAGTCAAAAACTGCAACCCGCGAAACGACCGCTAAACCCCGACGGCGGCCTGCAATGCAGGATCAACCCAAACCGAACGCCACGCAGCCGCGCATCGCGCGCGTCGCCAAAGGCAAGCGGCCACAGTACTTCAGCGATCCCGCCATCGACAAACTGCTGTGGATCACGCTGACACTATGCGAGGAGCTCTCCGTGACGCGCGATCGACTGGATACCGTCGAGCGACTGCTCGACAAGCGTCGCGTTATTGCCGTGAACGACATCGAGCAATACGAGCCGGACGCCAAGACCGAAGCGCTACGCGAGCAGCGTCGTGCCGACTATATCGATCGCGTCCTGCGCGCCGTGTCGGCTGAGCTCGAGGAACTCACGGGACGCGGGGCCGCGTCAATGGAAGAAGCCGTCGCGGCAGTCGAGAGCTAGCGCTGTCTGTGGCTAGCACGCTGCCCCTTGCCTATTGACAGCTTTGTTAGTGGGTCTGGTTGCTTGCGCAACGCCCACGACCGCGATGTCGGACGCGATCAAGCCATGATGGCTGACACCATCTTCCGCATCTACTCAATGACCCGCGCCGTCAATCGGCCAGTCACCATTCGTGACTTGCTGACGTATACGTCTGGTCTCAGTTACGCGCCGCAGTATCCCGCAACCGTGGGGGGGCGACCATCGCGGGGCAGTGACGCGTGACGGCTGGACGACTGGGTCGCTCGCCCCCTGCGGCGGTTCCCTTGCGCACGTCTGGCGCGCATCTTTCCCCGGCCTCACGGCTAACGACCAAGCGGGACAGGAGCGCGCCAGACGTGCGCTGCGGCGATCTCTACAGTCGTCCAGCCGTCACGCGTCACTGCCCCACGAGCGTCGCGACTAGCGTTTAGCGGCATCGAGGTCGACTTGCGGTTCCTGAGCACCTCGATAATTGCGGCACCAATCTCGTTGATCGCGGAATCTCTCGTCGTCCAATTTGCCGCGGTGTCCGACACGTAGATGGCGACAAACCAAGCGCGCGCGATTCGGAGGCGTGATCATCGCCACGAGATTGCGCGTGTAATATTGACCTCCGCCCGACTTGTCAGCCACTGTCCAGTCGGGCGGGACACTCGCGCGAATCAGGCCACCGGTGACCCCGCCGAGGCGCATCCACGCAGCTAACTGGGCGTGTGACTCCGGCGTCAACGCGCTACCAAGAAGCATAGCTTCCCATGTGGATATCATCGCCGCGGGACTGGTAGTGTCGCGCAAATCGCCCGGAACGAAAACGTTCAAGTCGGGTTCCATTCGATCAAGGCGTGTGACGTCATCGCCGATACCGCGCACGTAGGCCGTCACCGCCTGGGTCTCGCCCAACCGGTTGATCAGAAGGTTCGCTGCCGTGTTGTCGCTCATGTCGAGCGTCGCTAGGCAGAGATCACGATCGAAAGCGTCTGCCCGACATGCTCGCGAGTGACAGGTGCGTAATCGAGGATACCCTCGGTGCGCACCTCGAGCCGCTCGCTCAATGCAAGCGCGCCGTGGTCCGTACGGTCGAGCACAGCGCCGCAAAGGATGGACTTGAACGTGCTGGCCATTAGGAACCGCTCGTTCTCGCGATAACCCCATTGCCAGGTTGAGCCACTATCGCGGACTAGCACACCGATGCGTGCAGATAGCGCCGGGACCGATACAGCGTAGTCGTCAAGGGGGGCTGGCCGTCAGGGTCGATCGTGCCCTCCGGGCGTACCCTTGCCAGCATCCGGCGCGCATCTTCCCCCGGCGTCACGGCTAACTATTCGGCCGGACAGGAGCGCGCCGGATGCCGGCTACGGCGATCTCTACAGACGGCCAGCCCCCCTTGACGACTACGCTGTATCAACCCCGCCACTACCGGCGCGCCAAACGGTTACGCAAAAAAAAGGCCAGGACTAGCCTGGCCTTTTTCTGAGCCTAAACACGTCCGCTCAAATACTGGCTGCGTGCAGCTTCCAAAGCGACGCCAGACGGCCCAGCTTGGGGTCGGTCTTCACTTCAGCGAACGCCTTCTTGGCAGCGTCCTTGTTGCCAGCACGCAGATTCGCGACACCCAGCATCAAGTTCGCTTCATCGACGTTCTTGACCTGGCCTTTGGTCAACCCGCTTTGGATGGCAGCGATTGCTTCGGCATTCATGCCGTAGCTCATGTACGCAAAGCCCAGGCGAACCTCGGCGTCGCCGGACTTCGCGCCCTTGGCCTGGCTGGCCAAAGTGCCGCGGTCATCGCTGGCTTGCTTCTTGGCCGAATCGAGCAGGCGCTGGGCGCGATCGATTTCTCGCTGCTCTTTGAAGACTTTCTTGGTGAATGCCTGCTGCAACACAGCCTGCGCCTCACCGGGCAAGCCCTGTTCGATTGCGAGCTGCGCCATCTCGATGTAATCGTCGCCGTTGCGGATTGCATCCACTTCCTGCGCGAGCCGAAACACGTTCAGTGTCTGCCGTTCGCTATTGGCACGGTCACGCATCATCGTCGTGACCAGATTCTGCCAATACTCGGTCTTCGGATAGTACGTGACGAGCTTCTCGAGCGACGAACTGGTGCAATCAGAATCTTCAAGCTTGATGCAGGAGCTCAGCATGAGCTGCAAGGACTGCTCTTTCGGCGTCTGGCCGCGCTTCTGCTGGCCGCTGACCCAATCGTTGACAAACTTGTAAGTGCCCTTGTAGTCGTTAGTAACATACTTGGCCTGCGCGACGAGCGTGTAAATGTCCTCGTCCGCCCAGCCATTGCTGATTGCGCGCTGGCCGTACTCAACCGACTTGGCGTAGTTTTTGGTCTGGTAGTTGAGCTGCGACAGCGCTTTGACGCGCGTACCCACCTCACCGGACGCCAGGAAGCCGGAATTCAGACCGGCCTCGAGCTCACGCGCGGCTTCGGCGTAGTTCCCCTTGCGCACGTAGGCGAAACCCTGAAATTCGTTGATCATGTGCTGATCGAACGGCGTCTTGCCCGACTTCGCGCCGGCGTCTTTAAGATTCGCCAGTGCGGTGTCCCACTGTTTGGCGTTGAGCGCGTCCTGGGCTGCCTTCATGTCCTTTGCGACCGCCTTACTGATGGTCGGTCCCTTGGCGGCCTTTTGTGCTACAGCCGGAGAACTCATGAACGCGCCGACCGCGAGGACGGCAGCGAGAGCCACTGCGGCACTGATTCGGGGTGAGATCTTCCTCATAAACATGGCATGTCCTCAAGCAACAAAATATTCGATGATTCCAAGCGTACATCAGGCAACCCCAACGCAGGCTGAAGATGGCCGCTGCGACGGGTTATGACCCCAATCAAGCTATTTCTGAGCCCGTACGGGCCAGAAAGGTCCTTATGGCCAGTTAGCGGAAACCTTTATCCCGAATTCCGCCGTATTCACAAACCCCATCTTCGTCATGCCACGCCGTTGCGCTGCCGCCAGGACGAGTGCCACTGTCTCGTATTTGGCACGACGATCGGGCCGCAAGTGCAGCTCCGGCTGCACCGGCTTCTGAGCTTCCTGCTGGAAGAAACCCTCGAGCTGCGGAATACCGCTGACCACGGTGCCGTTCCAGACGATCGTACCGTCGAAGTCGATCTCCAGATCCACCACCTCAGGCCGCATGTCCGGGGGCGGCGCATTATTGGCTTGAGGCATATCCAGCTTGGTGCCGTGCGTCATGATCGGAATGGTGATGATCAACATGATCAGTAGCACCAGCAGCACGTCGATGAGCGGCGTGGTGTTCATTTCCACCATCGGCTCGTCAGAGCCACCACCAGAGCCAACATTCATAGCCATTGCAATACCCTCTAGCGGAAGCCGCGAACGCCGCGGTCCGGCTCGGTCACGAACGACACCTTGACGATACCACCACGCTGGATGTTGTAGATCACACGACCCACGTCTTCCCAACGTGTCTGCTTGTCGGCACGGATATGGATCTCCGGCTGCGGCTGGACAACCGCAGCCGTTTTGATCTTGTCGAGCAGCGCGGTTTTGCCGCCTAACCTACCGTCATTCCAATAGACGTTACCCGCCGCGTCGATCGCCACCGTGATGTTCTCGGGCTTGGTCACCGTTGGAATGTTGACTGCCTTCGGCAGCTCGACCTTGACCGTCTTTGTGATCACCGGAACGGTAATCAGAAAGATGATCAGCAGCACCAACATGACGTCGACGAGCGGCGTCGTGTTGATCGTCGACATGGTTTGCTCTTCGCCGTCGTCAGACGCGCCGACATTCATACCCATGAGCCGATTCCTTCAGTTTTCATTGCGCCGAAAAACTCGAGTGGCCTACTTCTTGACCGGCGCGGCTGTGGCTCCCGGGCTGCTTGCAACACGCGAACCGCTCACCAAGCTGGCATGCAGATCCGACGTGAAGTTCCGCAACCTCGACGCAGCTCTTGTTGCGGCGAATGAGCCAGTTGTAGCCCAACACGGCCGGCACCGCGACGAACAGACCGATGGCGGTCATGATCAACGCTTCGCCGACGGGACCCGCCACCTTGTCGATGCTAGCCTGGCCGCTGACGCCAATGGCGACCAGCGCGTGATAGATTCCCCACACCGTGCCGAACAGGCCGACGAACGGTGCAGTCGACCCGACGCTCGCCAAGAACGACAGGCCGCCAGTCAACTTGAAGTTGATGGCATCCACGGACCGCTGCAGCGTCATCATGATCCACTCGTGCAGATCGATGCGATCGGTCACCCGACCGTCGTGATGCGATACCGCTCGCAAACCGTCTTCGGCGATCGTGCGGAAATCGTCACCCTTCGGCAGGCGCTCAACCGCCTCTTTCACTGAACCTGAGGTCCAGAAGTTCTTGCCGACGTTGATCGCCGACTTGGTGAGACGCCGCTGGTCCCAGAGCTTCGTTAGCATGATGTACCAGGAAGCCAGCGACATGAGCACGAGAATGATCAGCGTGCCCCGTGCCACGAAGTCACCCTGCGACCATAGGGCCTCCAAGCCATATGGATTATCGACGACGGTAGTGTTATCCATGGATTTCCTCGACTGTAATAACTAGTGAAGAGCAGACGCCCGCCCTTCTCCCCAAAAACTAATCGGTCACTTGGAAGCGCACGTTGAACGACGAACAAGTTTCCGCAGGCTTACCATCGAGCGTGCCGGCAGACCAGCGCGCGCGGCCGCCCATTTAACAGCAGCTTCGTCCAGCTTATCGAAGCCGGAACTCTTTGTGACTGTGGGCGTGCCAATGGTCTTGCCGCCAGTGTCGATACAAGCCCGCACCGTGGTGATACCTTCCTCGCCATTACGCCGGCTGACCGGCGGATAGTAGTCGGCCGTCGAGGGCGAGCGCCGGACGTCTAGTTTCGCAGCGACCTGCACCGGCTGACGGACAACCGGCGGCGGTGGCGGCGGCCGAGGCGGGACTGGTTTATCGGTGACGTCGGTAATCGCGTTGGTCGGCGCCGTATCCATCGGCAAGTCGATTGCGATATCAGGCGGCGGCACCTCGACCGGCGGGCGCTCCATTTCGGGCGGCGGCGGCGGCGGCGGCTCATCGTTCGCTTTGATTTCTTCGATCAGCGCCGTTTCGATCGGCGACGTAATGACTTGCACAACTTTACGCGCCAACCCTGACACGAGTGCCCAGCCCAACAAGAAATGCAACGCAACGATGATGAATAACACCAAGGTACGGCGCGTGAAGTATTGAGTGTCGTGTGCGTAAGCAGCCATTGTGTCTCGAGATTGCAGTTGATCGAAACTAAACAGGGCAGTGCAAAAAATCTGCGGCGCAACTTAGCGGGGTTCGCAATTTAGCGCAACAACTTCCAGCGGTGTCTGTCCTGTGCCCTGCCATTGTCCGTTGCAAGCGAACGATGGCCTTCATCACTTAAACGTTCGAAACCGCTATCTCGGTCTCGAAATTATCCGTATCCCCTGAACTTCCCCGCGGCTTCATCCTGCCACGTGTTTCTGAACTGTAACCGTATGTCGCAAGCCTGACAACCTGCACGTGTTACGTCAATCCGTGACGGCGCCGAGCGAGGCACTGCTGACCGCCTTCGCGTACTTTGCCAACACGCCACTCGTGGCATAAGGCTTTGGAGCACGCCATGCAGCGCGCCGTCGCTTCAGTTCCGCTGCGGTCAGTGCAACGTTGATCGTACGTTTCACCGCATCAATATGGATGCGATCGCCATTACGCAACAAGCCGATTGCACCGCCTACGGCCGCTTCTGGAGCGATATGTCCAACGACAAATCCATGACTGCCGCCCGAGAATCTGCCATCGGTAATCAACGCCACTGTATCGCCCAAACCACGTCCCATGATCGCACCGGTAGGACTCAGCATCTCACGCATGCCAGGGCCGCCCTTTGGGCCTCGTAACGGATAACGACGACATCGCCGCCCTTGACTTGCCCGGCAAGAATGGCGGCGGTCGCGCGCTCCTCGCCGTCGAACACACGCGCCGGACCCTCGAACGTCAGGCCTTCTTTCCCAGAGATCTTCGCTACCGCACCATCGGCCGCAAGATTCCCCTTCAGAACAACAAGATGACTGTCTTTTTTGACGGGATTTTCAAATGTCCGGACAATCTGCTGATCGCTCGGGTAGTCGGGCACCCGCGCCAAATTCTGCGCCAGCGTCTTGCCCGTAACGGTCATGCAATCGCCATGAAGCAAGCCGCGCGCCAACAGACGCTTCATCAAAGGCTGAATGCCGCCGATCGCGATCAGTTCCGACATCAGATAGTGCCCACTGGGGCGCAGGTCGGCCAACACCGGTACGCGCTTACCGATGCGTGTGAAGTCCTCGAGTGAGAGTTTGACGCGCGCCGCATGCGCGATGGCGAGCAAATGCAACACAGCATTAGTCGAGCCGCTCAATGCGATCGTCATCGTGATCGCATTTTCGAACGCGCGCTTGCTGAGAATGTCACTTGGTCGCAGCCCCATCTTTACCAGCTTGACCACGGCCTCACCCGCGCGGCGCGAGTCATCGCGCTTGGGCGAACCCACCGCCTCCTGAGCGGAGCTGTCCGGCAGGCTCAAGCCAAGTGCCTCGATCGCCGACGCCATGGTATTAGCGGTATACATGCCACCGCAGCTACCGGGGCCCGGAATTGCCGTCCGCTCGACGTCTAACAACTCGACGTCACTGACGGTACCGGCGGCATGGCCACCGACCGCCTCGAATACAGCGACGATATCGCGGCGCTTGGCGCCAGGGCGGATGGTGCCACCGTAAACAAACACGGACGGTCGATTGAGCCGCGCCATCGCGATCGCACAGCCCGGCATGTTCTTGTCACAACCGCCCAACGCGACGAAGCCATCGAAGCCTTCCGCGGCCACTACTGTCTCGATCGAATCGGCGATCACCTCGCGCGAGACCAGCGAGTAACGCATGCCAGGGGAACCCATCGAGATACCGTCGGAGACGGTGATCGTATTGAACAGCACGCCCTTGCCGCCGGCGGCATCCGCGCCGGCAACGGCTTGGTGCGCCAACTCATTAATGTGCATGTTGCAGGGGGTGAGATTCGCCCAGGTAGAAGCCACACCAATCTGTGGCTTGGCAAAATCTGCATCCTGAAAGCCCACGGCACGCAACATTGCGCGCGACGGCGTCTGTTTCGCGCCGTCGACTACCAGCCGCGAGTACGCGCGCGGATCGACGCTTTTGGCTCGCTTGGTGCCGTTGTCAGTGCCCGGGGCTCGCTTCTTCGTCATCAACCTCTCCCAAAGTTAGCGCTCAGCTTGCGGCGCTTGCGCAAAAAAAGCCAACCAACAGTTATCGTCTCAGGTCGCAATATCCGTGAGCCTGCGCTCACGCAGTGTGATAACAAACACGCCTAACAACGTCAACAGGCCACCGACCGCGATCTTCAGGGTCAACTGATCCCCGAGCAGCGTGACTGCAAAAACGACCGACAACACCGGCGACAAGGTGGTGAGCGGCGCGACGCTGGTCACCGGGTAGCGCTGCACCAAATAATAAAAGATCGACTGCGCTATCAGGCTCGCGAAGATCGTAGCGTAGGCCAAGGCGCTCCAGCCACGCCAGCTCACTTCCAATAGCTGTGGCCACGCTTGCCGCTCCAACAACAAGGCCGCCAGCGCGACCGGCAGCACGCTCACCAGAGCCATCCAACTCTGAATCTCGAGCGGTGCGAAGCCGGACAGCCGCTTCACGGCCATCAAACCAAAAGCGCCGGTCAAGGCCGAGCCAATCACAAGCAGCAGGCTTGGCCAGTAGCCGAAAACCTGCGGATCAAACCCCATGACCATAACACCCACAAACGACAAGACGATGCCGCTCCAACGGCGCCAGCGCACCACTTCGCCCAAAAACCAGACCGAGAGCAAGGTCGTGAACGGCACGCCCAGTTGCGAGGCGATCGCGACCGACGAAACATTCTCCGCCAGGGACAGGCCCAGAACACGAGCGCAAATGGCAGCGCGCCGGAAAGCAGCATTGCCGCGACCAGCGGCCGCAGCTGGCCACGGGGCGCACACAGAAACGGCAACAGCAACAGCGCCAGTGCCGCGAAACGCAGCGCCGTGAATGTGAACGGGGGAATCTCCGCGAGTCCGACACGGCCGACGATCAAGTTTAGGCCCCAAAGCGTGGTGATGACCAGAACGAGGAGCAGATCGCGCCTAGCGAGTCTCATCCGAAGCGCTGACGTACGAGCCGATAGAGCGCGCGGACACCTGCGCTTCGGCACCGACTGGTCGTCCCGGTCGATCCTTGGGGTTCCATCCGTACAGATCGACGTGCAGCCAATTGCGGCTCGGATTGACGAATCGACGCAGGAACAACGCGCCGATAATCGAGCCGGCAAACGTCGATGCCGACACGTTGTTGAGATCGGCAACCTTGCTGCTGAACTCGTCGTCGTAGCCGGCCCACAGCGGCATTGGCCACACCGGATCGGATTCCAAGCCGCCCAGGCGAGCGAGATCCGTCGCGAGTGATTCCGGCTGCGAATACGCCGCTGGCAACTCAGGGCCCAAGGCAACGCGCGCGGCGCCCGTCAGCGTGGCCAGATCGAGCAACAACGCCGGGTTCTCCTCGTCAGCAGCCGCCATGGCATCGGCCAGCACCAGTCGACCCTCCGCATCCGTGTTGCCGATCTCGACCGTCAGACCGTGGCGCGACCGCAGCACATCGCCTGGCCGGAACGCCCTGCCACCCACCGAGTTCTCTACCGCTGGGATCAGCAGTCGCAAGCGTATCGGCGCCTTGCTCACTAACAGCATTTCGGCCAATGCCAGAGCGCAGGCGGCACCGCCCATGTCCTTTTTCATCAAGGCCATGCCGGAGGACGTTTTGAGGTCGAGTCCTCCGCTATCGAAACACACGCCCTTGCCGACGATCGTCACACGCGGCGCGCTGGGATCACCCGCCCGCAGATCGATTAGCCGCGGTTCGCGCTCACTCGCCTTGCCCACGGCGTAGACGAGCGGGAACCCGGCCGTGAGCAACTCGGCGCCCACGGTGATGTGACACTCCGCATCGAAGCGCCGAGCCAAGTCGCTGGCCACCTCGGCGAGCTCCGCCGGGCCAAAATCATTGGCGGGTAGATTGATATAGTCACGCGCACGCGCACAGGCGTCGGCGGCGTGCTGAACATACGCGAGGTCGGCGTTGTCGGGCGCAACCAATTGCGCCGTTGCGGTCAAAGCTGACTCGCGGTCGGCTCGATAGCGGTCAAAACGATAGCGGCCGAACTGCCAACCCAACGCGAGCTGGGTTGCCGCCTGAGCGGACAACGGCGCCGCTAACGCGTACACGCCAGCAGGCAGCTTGCCGGGCAAGGCAGCGCCATGCCACAGCGTCAACTGGTCTGGCGACTGCAACGAGCCCAGGCCAACCAGGACACCGGCGACACCACCGGCCGCTGTCGGCAGAGACAGCATGCGCAACCGTTCAGCTTTGTAGCCGCTCTGCTGCACCCATAGCTGTACTGCGGGCGGCTGGTCAGCCAGCCAGTGCGGCAAACTGGAGTCGGTCAGCAACCAGATTGGGCGCGCCGACGTGGCACGGTCGTCAGAGATGAATTCATTTGGCACCCCGCAATATTAAGCCAAGGACAAGCATTTGCGGCCGGCCACTTTGCGACCGGCGATCGTCCGAGTGGCCGCCGCCCGGCAATGGCGCGTTGACAACGACGCGCCAATTGTGGTGCTATCTTCGAGTAATCATGCATTCAAGCGACGCATTTGCCCTCGACCTTGTACTCGTACTAGCGCTCCTTGTGAGCGATCGGTGCGGGACGCCTGCTTGAAGTACTAAACCCCAAGCGAGCGATGACACGAAAACCCCGCACCGGCCCAGAAGCCGCTGCGGGGTTTTTTCTTGTTGCCGCCACTACGACAGACACTGACCTGGAGCAATCGATGAAGATCTACGGACAAAAAGACGTCAATAAGAAGGCCCTCAAGGGCGCCCGCATCGCGGTGCTTGGCTACGGCAGCCAAGGCCGTGCCCATGCGCTCAACCTCAAAGACAGCGGCCATGACGTTATCGTCGGCGTGCGCAAAGGCGGGGCCAGCTGGACCAAGGCCAAGCGCGATGGCTTGAAGGTTGCGGAGCCGGCGGCGGCGGTGATGGATGCCGAGCTGATCGCCTTTCTCGTGCCCGACCTGGCCCAAAAGGCGCTGTATGAAAGTGTCAAAGACGGCTTGAAGAAAGGCGCGACGCTGCTGTTCGCGCACGGCTTTAATGTGCACTTCAAGCAGATCAAACCGCGCAAGGATCTAGACGTCGTCTTGATCGCGCCCAAGGGTCCGGGCGATCTCGTGCGGCGGCAGTATCAACAGGGACGCGGCGTACCATGCCTGCTGGCCGTGCAACAAGCCGCATCCGGCGGTCGTAAGGCGTTCGACAAGGCCCTCGCCTACGCACACGGCATCGGCGGCACCCGCGGTGGCGTGCTGACGACGACCTTTGCCGAAGAAACCGAGACAGATCTGTTCGGCGAACAGGCCGTGCTGTGCGGCGGCGCGACCGAACTGGTCGTCAAGGGATTCGAGACGCTGGTTGAAGCCGGCTACCAACCCGAAGTCGCCTACTACGAGTGCTTGCACGAGCTCAAGTTGATCGTCGACCTGCTGCATGAAGGCGGCATCACGAAGATGCATCAGTTTATTTCCGATACCGCCAAGTATGGTGACCTGACACGCGGACCGCGCGTGGTGAACAAGGCAACCAAGAAGGAAATGAAGAAGATCCTGACGGAGATCCAAGACGGCAAATTTGCCCGGCAATGGATCGCCGAGAACAAGACCGGCAACAAGAAGTACCGCAAGTTGCTGCAGGCGGATTTAGCACATCCGATCGAAAAAGTTGGCGTCAAGCTGCGGGCGCGTATGCCGTGGCTGGAACAAAATTAAGGAGAGACACATGTCCCCGAACCGCGACCGAGTGATGATTTTTGACACCACGCTGCGCGACGGCGAGCAATCGCCTGGCTGCAGCATGACGCAACCCGAAAAGCTTCGGATTGCCAAGGCGCTCGCGGAACTCGGGGTCGATGTCATCGAGGCTGGTTTCCCGGCCGCCTCGCGCGGCGACTGGGAGAGCGTCAATGCGGTAGCTCGCGAAGTGCAGGGCCCGATCATTTGCGGGCTGGCGCGCTGCAACCGCGATGACATCAAGCTGGCGGCCGATGCGGTGCGCCCGGCGAGCAATCGTCGGGTGCACGTGTTTCTCGCCACCAGCGCGATTCATCGCGAATACAAGCTCAACATGGCCCGCGACGAGATCATTCGCATGGCGGTCGAAGGCGTGAAAGCCGCGCGCGAGTTGGTCGAGGATGTGGAGTTCTCCCCGGAAGACGCCTCGCGTACCGAGCTGGAATTCCTGGCACAAGTGGTTGAAGCCGTGATCGACGCCGGCGCGACGACAGTCAACATTCCGGACACCGTTGGCTACACGGTGCCAGACGAGTTCGCGGAATTGTTTCGCTATCTGCGCAAGAACGTGCGTGGCATCGATAAGGTCCGCCTCTCGGTGCACTGCCACGATGACCTGGGCATGGCCGTCGCTAACAGCCTGACGGCGGTCGTGGCTGGCGCTCGGCAAATCGAATGCACAATCAACGGCATCGGCGAGCGCGCCGGCAACTGCTCGCTCGAAGAAGTCGTGATGGCGCTGAAAACGCGCGAGGCGTTCTTTAACCTCGAAACCCGGATCAAGACTAACAAGCTCTATCCGACCTCGCGCATGCTGGCGAATATCGTGGCGATGCCGATCCCGCGCAACAAGGCAGTCGTGGGCGAGAACGCGTTCGCGCATGAGTCAGGCATCCATCAGCATGGCATGCTGAAGCATCACTCCACCTACGAGATCATGCGCCCACAGGACGTTGGCTTGACTCGCTCATCCTTGGTGTTGGGCAAACACAGCGGCCGCCATGCGCTTAAGGAGCGGATCAAGGAGCTGGGCTTTGTGGTTGATGACTTGGAATTCGCGCGCGTGTTTGAAGAATTCAAAGCGCTCGCTGACAAGAAAAAGGAATTGTTCGACGGCGACATCGAGGCGCTCGTGCTGCAGGCTGAGAACAGCGCCGCAGGACCGTGGTCACTCAAGAACCTGCGCACTGTGGCCGAAAGCGACCAAGTAGCTCAGGCGACGGTGCAGTTGCAGCACAGCGACGGCCGATTGGTAGAACAACGCGCATCGGGCGATGGTCCTGTGGACGCCGCCTTTACGGCGATTGAACAGGCCACCGGTATAGACGTGACCTTACAAAAATTTGAACTGCGCAGCGTTTCCGTTGGTGAGGATGCGCAGGGCGAGGCGCTGGTCTATGTCGAGTACAATAAGCGCAGTTATCGTGGCTCGAGCGTCAGCACCAATATCGTGGAGTCAGCGGCAGAGGCGTTTCTGGAAGTGATCAATCGGATCGAATTGGCGCAGGCCAGCCTCGCAAAGTCGCAGGACGAGCGGACCGGCGCGGCACGCACCGCGCAAGCAGCAGTCTGAGGGAGTTAGTACGATGCCCATACCCGCCACCAAGTACATCTGGTTCAATGGCAAGCTTGTGCTGTGGGAAAACGCCACCGTGCATGTGTTGTCACACGCCATCCACTACGGCTCATCAGTTTTCGAGGGCGTACGGGCCTACCAGACGCCAAGCGGTCCAGCCATTTTTCGACTTACCGACCATACCCGTCGGCTGTTCGAGTCGGCCAAGATCTATCGGATTCCGATGCCTTTCACGCCCGAGCAGATCAATGTGGCCTGCCGGGAAATCATCGCGGTAAACGGCCTCGCGCGCGGCGCCTACCTGCGGCCGGTCGCCATGCGGGGTTACGGTGAGATCGGCGTTGTGCCGGCCACGGCGCCGCCCACGGACGTGGCGATCGCTGCGTGGGAATGGGGTAAGTACCTCGGCCACGCCAGTGAAGAAGAAGGCGTGGACGTGTGTATTTCATCCTGGAACCGCGTTGCGCCCAACACCATTCCGGCGCTCGCCAAAGCGGGTGGTAATTACTTGTCCAGCCAGCTGATCGGTATGGAAGCCAAGCGGCTGGGATTTGCCGAAGGGATCGGCCTGGCACCCGACGGGACTGTTAGCGAAGGCGCCGGCGAAAATCTGTTCCTGGTGAAAAACGGCGTCCTCATGACACCGTCGCTGTCGCATTCTGTGCTCGGCGGCCTCACGCGCGACGCCGTGATGGTACTCGCCAAGGAGCATGGCCTGGAAGTGCGCGAGACGTCGGTGCCGCGCGAACTGCTGTATATCGCTGACGAATTGTTCTTTACAGGCACCGCCACGGAGATCGCACCGATCCGCTCGGTCGATGGCCTGACTGTCGGCAACGGCAAGCGCGGACCCATCACCGCGCAACTGCAGGCGGCCTTTTTTGGATTGTTCTCGGGCAAGACCGTGGACAAATGGAATTGGCTCGATCCAATCGATATGAAAATGCCGATCAACACCAAGACGGCCTGAGCCACTAACCATCGAGACTGACGTGACGAAGCAAGCCAAGACGATGTTCGAGAAGGTCTGGGAAGCCCATGAAGTGGCGCCCGAGACCGCTGATACGCCCGCAATTCTGTATATCGACTTGCACCTGACCCACGAGGTCACGTCCCCGCAAGCGTTTGCAGAACTGAAGTCGCGTGGCATCAAGCTGCGCCGGCCAGATTTGACCCTCGCGACCATGGACCACTCAACACCGACCCGCACCGAGCAGGTGTTCGGCGGCGTACCAATCTCGATCGACTCGGCTGCCAAGCAAATTGCGCAGCTGGAACGCAACGCCGCGGAGTTCGGCGTCGAGCTGCTCGGCTTGCAAAACGAGCTGCGTGGCATCGTGCATATCATTGGCCCCGAACTGGGTGTGACTCAGCCTGGCAAAACGATCGTCTGCGGCGACAGCCATACGTCCACGCACGGTGCTTTTGGCGCCCTCGCCTTCGGCATCGGTACCACTGAAGTGAGTCACGTGTTCGCCACACAGTGCATCCTGCAGCGCAAACCGAAGACCTTCGCTATCGATATCAAGAACCGTTTGCCAATCGGCGTGACGGCCAAGGACCTCATTCTCTCGATCATCGGCAAAGTGGGCGTGTCGGGCGGCACCGGACATGTGCTGGAGTACCGCGGCGACGCCATCCGGGCGCTGTCGATGGAAGAGCGCATGACGGTTTGCAATATGTCGATCGAGGCAGGCGCGCGCGCAGGAATGATCGCACCCGACCAAACAACTTACGACTACCTCAAGAATACGCCGCGGGTGCCAAAGGGCGACGCCTGGGAAGCTGCTCTCGAACGTTGGCGTCGCTTACCCAGCGATCCGGGCGCAGTGTTCTCGAAGTCGGTCGAGATAGACGCTGCCACGCTCGAACCGATGGTCACCTATGGCACGAACCCGGGCATGGTTGCGCCGGTTTCCGGCAGTGTGCCAGTGCGGCCAGGCGACGCCGTTTTCGACCAGGCGCTCGCCTACATGGGCTTGCGCGCTGGCGAGCCGATTGCCAATGTCCCGGTCAATGTGGTGTTCATCGGCAGTTGCACCAACGGCCGGTTGTCAGACCTTCGGCAAGCCGCCAAGGTGCTGCAGGGACACAAGGTTGCCAAAGGTGTCCATATGCTCGTGGTGCCCGGATCACAGCAGGTCAAGAAGGACGCTGAAGCGGAAGGCTTGCACAAGATATTCATCGATGCAGGCGCCGACTGGCGCGAGAGCGGCTGCTCAATGTGCCTGGGCATGAACGGTGACACCGTCGCCAAGGGACAGTACTCCGTTAGCACCAGCAATCGCAATTTCGAAGGCCGCCAGGGTATCGGCGCACGCACCCTGCTGGCGAGCCCCGAGACCGCAGCTGCGTCAGCAATCCGCGGCCGCGTCACCGATCCGCGTCAGATCATAGGCTGATAGAACATGCAGGCAATCAAGACCATCCGCTCGTGCACTGTCGTCATGCCGGCGACTAACATCGACACGGACCAGATCATTCCTGGGCGCTTTTTGACCACCACGACCAAGCAAGGTCTCGGCGCACAACTGTTTGCTGACTGGCGCTACGACGCCGACGGCAAAGCCATCCCGAGCTTCGTTCTGAACCAGCCGGCGGCCAAGGGCTGCCGAGTACTGGTCGCAGGCCGCAACTTCGGCTGCGGATCCTCACGCGAGCATGCCCCCTGGGCCTTGCTCGATTTCGGCTTTCAAGCCGTGATCAGCACCGAGATCGCCGATATTTTTCGTAACAACTCGCTCAAGAACGGCCTGCTGCCCATCGTCATCGATGAGCAAGCGCATGCGTGGCTGGTCGCCAATCCAGGCGCCGAGGTCAGCATCGATCTGCAGAGTAATGCACTCACGATGCCGAACGGCGAGCGCGTGAGTTTCACGGTCGAGGCTTTTGCTCGCTATTGTCTCCTGAATGGCGTCGATGAAATGGGCTTCCTGCTCCAACGGGATGACGCGATCGCGGCGTACGAAGCGCGCACCCAGCGCACATGAGAGCCCGGATTGCCGTGTTGGGCGGCGACGGTATCGGGCCCGAAGTCGTCGCCGAATCCTTGCGTTGCCTCACAGCCGTCGCAGCAAAGTTTGGTCATACGATCGACTGTGATCAACAGCTGTTCGGTGGCGCGGCCATCGACGTCTACAACGATCCACTGCCGCAGCGAACGCTCGACGCCTGCCTGCAAGCAGACGGCGTACTGCTAGGGGCAATTGGTGGCCCGAAGTGGGGACCCGCCGCAGCCGTACGTCCCGAGCCAGGTCTATTGCGCTTGCGTCGAGAATTGGGCGTCTACGCTAATCTGCGCCCGATCAAACTGCATCCGATGCTCCGCGACGCGTCCTGCATCAGGGCCGAACTCCTGGAGGGCGTCGATCTGATCTTCGCGCGCGAGCTCACAGGCGGCATCTACTTTGGCGAGAAGTCCCGCACGCCAACCTCGGCGACCGACGTCTGTACCTACACGGTCACGGAAATAGAACGTATCACCCGCGTCGCCGGCCGGCTGGCGACTGCTCGCCGGCGGCATGTCACCTCGATCGACAAGTCCAATGTGCTCGAAACGTCGCGCTTGTGGCGCGAAGTCGCCGAGCGCGTCATTCGTGCGGAGTTCCCGGCAATCACGCTCGAGCATATGCTGGTAGACGCAGCGGCGATGCATCTGATCAAACGGCCACGTGATTTCGACGTGTTGCTGACGGAGAACATGTTTGGCGACATCCTGACGGACGAAGCGGCGATGTTAGCCAGTTCCCTCGGTGTCTTGCCGTCGGCATCGCTGGGTGACGGCAAGCGCGGCCTGTATGAGCCCATCCACGGCTCCGCTCCAGATATCGCGGGCCGCGGGATCGCGAACCCGATAGGAACGATTTTGTCGGCGGCGCTACTGCTCGAACACTCGCTCGGTTGGACGGCGGCAGCCCGTGCGCTGGAACAAGCCGTGGCCGATGCGGTAACGAACGGCGCGCGGACCGCGGACATCGTCAGCCCCGGCAAGACGCCGCTCAGCACCCGGCAGATGGGCGACGCCGTGTTGGCCGAGCTCACGCGCTAGCGAAGCTGGACGCCGGCTAGCTGACCCGCGCCAGTGCCTGCGCGAGATCGGCGCGCAAGTCCTCCACGGCTTCAATACCGATCGACAGTCGCAGCAGACCGTCGACGAGGCCGGCTGCCTCGCGTGCGGCCGGCTCCATGGCTGCGTGTGTCATGGTAGCGGGATGTGCCACTAGACTCTCAACGCCGCCTAACGACTCGGCTAGCGAGAACAACTCAAGTGCCTCGGTCATGGCCCGCGCCCCGTCGAGGCCACCCGCGACTTCGATCGAGATCATCGCGCCAAAGCCGCGCTGCTGACGCTTCGCAACAGCATGTCCGGCGTGACTGGCCAAGCCTGGATAATAGACGCGCTTGACTGACCGCTGTGCTTGCAACCATTCGGCCAGGACCTGCGCATTGCGGGCGTGCGCGTCGAGTCGCACATGCAGCGTCCGTAGGCCACGTAGCGTCATGAAGCTGTCGAAGGGCGCCCCCGTCACGCCGGTACAGTTTGCCCACCAGGCAAGTTGGTCAGCTAGTTCGCGGGTCTTTGCGACCACCGCACCGCCGACCACATCGCTATGTCCGTTGATGTACTTGGTGGTGGAATGCACCACGATATCCGCGCCGAGCTCAAGCGGCTGTTGCCAAACTGGCGACAGGAAAGTGTTGTCCGCCACCACTAGTGCACCGCACGATTTCGCGCGCGCCGCGACCGCGGCAACATCGGTGATTCGCAACAGCGGATTGCTGGGCGTTTCGATCCACACGAGGGCCGTGTCGGCGGTCAAGGCGGCTGCAAGTGCGGCAGCGTCGCCGAAGTCCACGAACTCAACGCGGAATTCGCCGCGCTTTTGCCAGGCGGTGAACAGCCTGAAACTACCGCCATAACAATCGTGTGGCACCACCAACCGTGCGCCTACCGGCAACAGGTTGCCGATCAAGGCGATCGCTGCCATACCCGTACTGACGACGACCGCCCCGGCGCCGCCCTCGAGCTCCGACAGCGCATCGGCCAACAGATCGCGCGTTGGATTGCCGGAGCGACTGTAGTCGTACTTGCGCTTGTCGCCGAAGCCGCGAAACGCGAAGGTGGAAGTGAGATGTAGAGGCGGCACCACGGCACCCGTTTCCGGGTCACTCTCTAGCCCAGCCCGAACTGCGCGGGTCCGATCGGTCAATGAGGCACTCATGCGTCACCTGCGAGCGTGTGCGCAAAGATTTTCGCCAGTTGTCGGTGCTCCTTCAAAAACGCGTCGTGGCCGTAGACCGAGGAGATCTCATGCAGCTCCGCATTCGGCAAACGTGCCACCATCGCGCGCACGTCGGCAACCGGCACTAACTGATCCTCAAGCACGGCGATCGCGGTGGTGGGCACAAACACGCGGGTCGCGTCGATCCGATGCAAGTCGATCGATTCCGACAGGCAGACAAACGCCTCAGGCAAGTACTGCCGCGCATAGTCGCTACCCCGCGCAAACAGATAGCTCTCGACGGGCAGCACAAAGCGGCCGGTATCATCGCGCTGCGGAGCGCCGCTGAAGCGTGCCGCGAATTCCTCCGGACTGCGGTAGGTCGCCATCGCGAGCGCCCGAGCCAACTCCAGGCCCTCCGCCGCCCGCTCCGCGGTAGCGGCGAATCGAACGATCCGCCGTTGCACGCTGCGCCAAGCGCTCGCCATCGGATGCGTGCGATCAGCCGCACTCAAAATGAGCAGGCGTTCAACGCGCTCCGGGTAGCGCTCCGCGAATGCCAACGCTACCATCCCGCCATACGACGCGCCGACAATCGCCTTCAGTGCTTTGATGCCGAGATGATTCAGCAAGCGTAGTAACAACTCTGCTTGATCGTAGGTGGCAATACTCGGAAACTCAGCGCCGGCACGCGGCCCGGTGGACTCGGCACTGCCGCCGAGATAATCAAAGCTGAGGATTCGATAGCGCTCACTGTCGAGCGCGAGCCCCGCGCCGACTACCTCGTGCCACCACCCCGCGCGCAACTGCTCCGTCATGCAGACGCGGCGGTTCGCCGAGATCCCGCCCAGCGCAACCACGATCGGAGCGTTGGCCGGACCCACCATGCGCCAGGCAACCGACACCCCGGATAATGAACTGCCGTGATACAGACGCACGTCGCCCGGGACTTCGAGTATCCCTTCGCGTGCGCCTTGGCTGCCGCCATCAGCAGGATGTAACACGGTCGGCGACGACCCCTGCGCAGGTGATTGATCGGTTGCTTTCATAATGTCTCGTGCTCTTGCCGCAGACCCGCCAAAGACGGCCCTGTTTGCGCCCGCCTTGTGGCAAGACGCGTCTCATCGGCAACTCGAACGAGCACCCGCGGATGCGGGTATACCAGTGACCTTCCCGACGCCGCAGCGCCCGGCCACACCAGTTGCTCATCTGCCAGCGCGTCAGCCACCAAACGGGGCCCTACACTGCAGGAGTTAGCACCATTCCAAGTTGGTTACACTTGACGGTTGCCCCGGCTTCGTCGGGCCTATTCCCTCTGCCGGTCTCGATGAGTGGCACCAGTCTAGACAGCCGCCGGGAGGCCCGTCAAGCAGGTCATGACCCGGGCCGAGAATATATTTGCGGTGCTTCTCTGCTCGTGCTATTGTAATAGCGTATTAATACATTATTCGGCACTCATGAAACAACATCGCAACGTCACCGCGCGACAAGAGGCGCTCTCAGAGCGCGGGCTCTTTGCAGCCGTCCTCACCTTGAAAACGGTCGACGAATGCCGCGCGTTCTTCCGCGACTTGTGCACACCGGCGGAGCTGCAAGCCCTGGCGGACCGTTGGGCGGTGGTTGAATGGTTGCAAAAGGGCCTGCCCTATCGCGAGATCCATCGGATCACCGGCGTGAGTGTCACCACGATCGGGCGTGTCGCCCGCTATCTGCAGGACGGCAATGGTGGCTACGAGATTGCCGCAAGCCGCCTACACACTAACCAATAGCGGCAACTAAGCCCGCCGATACAAGGCCAATGACTACCATGGATAAAGATACGCGACTGAAGCTCGCGGTACAGAAGTCCGGGCGACTGACAGACCCGTGCCTGGACCTGCTGACGCGCTGTGGCCTCAAGCTGTCGCGCGGGCGCGATCAGCTCATGGGCTATGGTGAGAACCTGCCGTTGGACGTGCTGTTCGTGCGCGACGATGACATTCCAGATCTCGTCCAGCAGGATGTTTGCGATCTGGGACTCGTGGGCCTGAATGTACTCGAAGAGACCCGTCTCGAGCTTGCGGCAAATGGCGTTGCAGCGCGCTTCGACACACTACGGGAACTCGATTTCGGCCGCTGCCGGCTTGCCATCGCGGTCCCGGACGGCAAGTCTTACGACGGTAGTCGCTCGTTGCAGGGCAAGCGTATCGCGACGACGTATCCGCGCATGCTCGAGCGGTTCCTGCAAGAACGTCAAGTGCAAGCGGAGATCGTCACGTTGTCTGGCTCGGTCGAGATTGCACCGCGAATCGGCCGCGCGGACTTTGTCTGCGACCTGGTGTCCACCGGCTCGACTTTGCAAGCCAACCATCTGCGCGAAGTCGAGACCGTGTTGGAGAGCCACGCAGTGCTGATTCGGACACCGGTGCAACTGGCACGCGAGAAAGAAGACTGGATCGCCCGCCTGCTGCTGCGCATTGATGGCGTGCAGCAGGTCAAGGAAAGTAAATACATCATGCTGCACGCGCCGCGCAGTGCTCTGCCGGAGATCCGCCGACTGCTACCCGGCAGCGAATACCCGACGATCCTGCCGCTAGAAGGAACTACCGACAAAGTAGCAGTCCATGCTGTCTGTCGAGAAAATATTTTCTGGGAGACGCTTGAGAGTCTCAAGCAAGCGGGTGCGAGCTCCGTACTGGTCCTGCCAGTCGAGAAGATGTTGGCGTGAGCCTCTGATGCAGATACTCGACTGGCAATCGCTCGACAGCTCAGCGCGCCGCGCCGCGCTGTCGCGGCCGGCGCCCGAAATCCGTGCGGAAATCACCGCGTCGGTTACCGAGATAGTCGCCAACGTGAGAGCGACTGGTGATGCCGCACTTCGCCGCTATACGGCGCAATTTGATCGCGTCGAGCTCGATGACTTGTTTGTGCAGCCCGTTGACTTTGCCGCTGCGCGCGACCAGTTGCTGCCCGAGCAACTGGCGGCCCTCGAGCGCGCAATCACCAATGTGACCCGGTTTCACAGCCAGCAACAATTGCCCCCTCTGCGGGTGGAAACGGAACCGGGCGTGGTCTGCGAACGGATCACTCGACCGATCGATGCCGTGGGTCTGTATGTGCCCGCCGGATCCGCTCCGCTGCCGTCAGCGGTTGTTGCTGGCGGTGCCGGCACGCATTGCCGGTGTGCCGCGCAGAGTACTGGCAAGCCCGCCCGGCCGCGATGGCAAGATCAATTCGGCCGTACTGGTCGCGGCACAGCTCTGTGGCATTGACACCGTACTCAAGGTGGGCGGTGCCCAAGCCATCGCGGCGCTTGCTTTTGGTACGGAATCCGTCGGCAAAGTGGACAAGATTCTGGGGCCGGGCAACGCTTGGGTCACTGCCGCCAAACAACTCGTGGCCAGCGACCCAGCCGGTGCAGCGATCGACATGCCGGCGGGGCCGTCTGAAGTGCTGGTGATCGCGGACCACACGGCCGATCCGGAGTTTGTCGCCGCCGATCTGTTGGCGCAGGCTGAACACGACGTACTGTCGCAGGCCATTTTGGTGACGACGTCGGCGGCGCTGGCTAACGAGGTTGCCGAGGCCGTTGCGCGTCAAATGACCCTGTTGTCGCTGCTAACCATTCTGCGCCAATCGATCGCGACGAGCCGCTGTATCATTGTGCCTAACCTGGCGACCGCGATCGCGGTCAGCAATGACTACGCACCGGAGCACTTGCTGCTGGCGACGGAGGATCCGCGCGCGCTGCTCGAGTCGGTCCGAAATGCGGGCTCGGTCTTCCTGGGTCCCTGGTCCCCGGAGCCACTCGGTGACTACTGCTCCGGCACCAACCACGTCCTACCCACTTTTGGCTACGCACGGGCGTACAGTGGCGTGTCGCTGTACGAATTCCAGAAACGTATAACTGTGCAGGAGTTGAGCGCAGCCGGCTTCAAGAGTCTGGGACCAACCGCGGCAACGCTGGCACGACTCGAAGGACTGGATGCACACGCGGCTGCGGTCGAGCTGCGCCTCGCCGCAATGGTCAGGCAATGACTGACATACTGAGCCTCGCCCGCCCAGAGATTGTCGCGCTCCAACCGTATCAGCACGCTAGCTGGGACCCCAGTCTGGAGCGTATCCATGCTAACGAGTTGCCCTGGCGTGGACTGGCGGATACATCCGCAGCAGGACTCAATCGATATCCGGAACCCCAGCCAGCGACGTTGTTGACCCAGCTCGCGCGACTGTATGGCCTGCCAGCGGAGCAGATATTGGTTGGGCGCGGCAGCGATGAAGGCATCGATCTGCTGACCCGCGCCTTTTGTCGCGCCGGCCAGGATTCGATCCTGGTCTGCCCGCCCACTTTCGGCATGTACGCCGTGGCCGCGCGCATCCAGGGCGCCGAGGTGATCAACCTGCCGTTGCGGTCAGCCAACGGCTTTTCGCTCGATATCGCGGCGCTGGCAGCCGCGCTAACCCCATCGGTAAAGCTCCTCTACCTCTGCTCGCCAAACAACCCCACTGGCAATCGTTTGGCGGACGACGACATAGACCGTGTGCTCGACCTCTGCGCGGGTCGATCCTTGGTCGTGCTCGACGAGGCCTACGTTGAATTCTCCACTGGCAACAGCCGGACGGCAGACCTTGCGCGGCATCCGCAGCTGGTTATCTTGCGCACACTGTCCAAGGCTCACGGGCTGGCAGGCGCACGCGTCGGCGCCGTGCTGGCGTCAGCGGCCATCATCGGGCTGTTGCGCAAAATCATTCCACCCTATGCGATGGCCCAGCTGACCATTGAAGCTGCAGCGGCAGCGCTCGAACCTGCGGCCTTGGCTGTAACCCAGAGTCGGATCGCGCACTTGGTCCGCGAGCGGCAGCTGCTGGCCGCCAACCTGGCCCCCCTCGCCTGCGTCACCAAGGTCTGGCCGAGTGATGCCAATTTTCTGTTAGTTGAGTTCGTCGATGCCGCCGCCGCGTTGGCCGCAATCCGACAAGCTGGACTGATCGTTCGAGACGTGCGCTCGATGCCCGGTTTGCAACGCGCACTCAGAATTACCATTGGGTCTCCCGAGCAGAACGCTCGCGTGTTGGCGAGCCTAGCCGCCTTGAAGAAAGCATGACTGAACCGATCAAATGGGCCTTGGTCGCAGTTCGTGGCGCGCTGCTGCGTCAGCCTGCCAACACGGGTGCATGGTCGTCAGTGGACTTGCGACTGATCCCTGCCGTGCTGCCGAGCCTGCTCGAACTGCAACAGCGCGGTGTCCATGTTGTGCTGGTCGACGACGGCACCGGGGAAAATGCCGTGTCGCTGGTCGATTTCGCGACTGATCTCTGTGAATCGCAAGGCCTCGAGACCGCCCGAATTGTGACGGCGTCCGTGACGGAGCTGCAGCCAGCGCTGGCGCTTCATCTTGAGCGGCTAGGCTGTCCACCTTCGGCTGCCGTCTTGTTCGCGCCGTCCGGTGCGTTGCTCGAAGCCGGCCAAGCCTTGGGGCTGCGATGCGCCGAATTGCCTGTTCCGGACTGCTCGCCTGCCACCTGGCCCGCGCTGGTGCAGCGCTTTACTGCCCGAACGGCCCTCATTGCCCGCACAACTAAAGAAACGCGCATCGCGGGCCGGATCGATCTCGATGCAACCTCGCCTATAGCGATCTCTACCGGGATTGGTTTTTTCGATCATATGCTGGAGCAGTTAGCCAAGCATGGTGGCTTTGCACTTGAACTGCGGTGCGAGGGTGATCTCGAAATCGACGAGCATCACACGGTCGAGGACTGCGCCCTGGCGCTCGGCGACGCGTTGCGCAATGCGCTGGGCACCAAACTGGGCATCGGCCGCTACGGCTTCTTGCTGGCGATGGACGAAGCAGAGGCGCAGGTCGCGATCGACCTGTCGGGGCGAGCCTACGCGCTGTTTGAAGGCAAGTTCGGGCGCGAGTCGGTCGGCGGCCTGCCGACAGAGCTCGTACCGCACTTCTACCGCTCGTTGGCCGATAGCTTGGGAGCGGCCATTCACGTCAGCGTCCGTGGCGACAATGCGCATCACATGATCGAAGCGTCGTTCAAGAGTGTTGGTCGAGCCTTGCGTCAAGCGATCGCGCTGCGCGGCCACGAACTACCCAGTACCAAGGGCACACTCACGTGAGCAAGCGTGTCGTGATCATCGACAGCGGCGGCGCCAACCTGGCCTCACTCAGCCTCGCGCTGCAGCGACTCGGCGCAGCGTCGATAGTTAGTAACGATCCGGCCGAGATTCAGGATGCCGAGCGAGTGCTGCTGCCCGGCGTGGGTTCCGCCACAGCGGCCATGCAACGCCTGCGCGCAGCCGGCCTGATCGACTTGATCCCGCCCTGCAGCAACCTGTCTTGGGCATCTGCCTCGGGATGCAACTGCTGTTTGAAAGGACGGCGGAAGGCGACCAGTCGTGCCTCGGCATTCTCAAGGGTAGCGTGCAGCGACTGCAGGCGACTACAGATCGGCCGGTACCCCATATGGGTTGGAATCAACTCGATCTGATTGGGGAAGACCCATTGCTGGCACAGCTCCAACAAGGCGACTACGTCTATTTCGTGCACAGCTTTGCGGCCACGCCGGATCACAACACGCTTGCTACCACCGACTACGGTGGCGCGCTGAGCGCCATCGTGCGGCGCGACAACTTCTGGGGAACACAGTTTCATCCGGAGCGTTCAGCAAGTGTCGGTGCGCAAGTTCTGGCGAACTTTCTCGAGGTATAAAAATGCTGTTGATTCCATCGATCGACCTGCGCGGCGGACGCTGCGTGCGCCTCTTGCGAGGTGACTTCGACGCCGAGACACGCTACGACCTCGAGCCGCACGATTTGCTACTGCGTTATCGCAACCTGGGCGCCACCTGGTTGCATATCGTCGACCTCGATGGCGCTCGCGATGGTGTGCTTGCCAACCGCAAAGTGATCACGCGTTTGGCGTCACAACGTGCCCTCAATTTGCAGGTTGGAGGTGGCGTCCGTTCACTCGAAGTCGTCGATGACTTACTGCGCCACGGGGTCGATCGCGTGATCATCGGCAGTGCTGCGGTCGAGGACCCAGCCGCCGTGGCGACCTGGCTAACACGCTACGGACCGCAGGCGATCGGACTTGCGCTTGACGTGCGTCGCGACGAACACGGCGTGCCGATCGTCCTGACCAGGGGCTGGACAGCTAGCAGCAGTCGCTCACTGTATGACGTCATCGAGTTCTTTCTACCACATGGTCTGCAGCATGTACTCTGTACCGATGTCGAGCGCGACGGCGCACTAGCCGGACCCGCGGTTGAACTGTACGCCGAGCTTGCCGCGCGACTGCCAACGATCCAGTGGCAGGCATCGGGTGGCGTGCGCAACGCTAGCGATCTGCACGCGCTGGCGGCCGTCGGTGCCGCCGCCGCCATCAGCGGCAAGGCACTGCTCGAAGAACGCATACCCACCGAGGAGCTGCGGCCATTCTTGCCAAACGCATAATCCCCTGTCTCGACGTACGTGACGGCCAGGTGGTCAAGGGCGTTCGCTTCCGCGATCACCGTATCGTCGGCGACATCGTCGCGCTGGCGAGCCGCTATTGCGATGAGGGCGCAGACGAACTGGTCTTTTACGACATCACCGCGAGTCCCGAAGGTCGATCGGTCGATCATAGCTGGGTACGCAAGGTCGCCGCGGTCCTCGATATCCCCTTCTGTGTTGCAGGTGGTATTCGGTCGGTCGCCAACGCCGAAGCGGTACTACAAGCCGGTGCCGAAAAAATATCGGTCAACTCGCCAGCACTGGTCGACCCGGATCTGATCGACCGACTCGCCGCACGGTTTGGGTCTCAATGCGTTGTCGTCGGCATCGACAGTCACACACTGCCAGTCGGCTATCGAGTGCACCACCTTACCGGCGATCCTAACAAGAGCGGTGACGCGGGCCGCGACACGTTGCAATGGGTGCGCGAGGTGCAGGCACGCGGCGCGGGTGAAATCGTTCTCAATTGCATGGCCAGCGACGGCGTGCGTCAAGGCTATGATCTCGCGCAGCTCGCTGCTGTCCGCGAGATCTGTTCGGTCCCGTTGGTGGCTTCTGGCGGCGCCGGTGCGAGTGAGCATTTCCGCGCTGTCTTCGAGCGGGCCAGAGTCGACGCTGCCTTGGCCGCCAGCGTGTTCCACTCGGGCCAGATCGCGATTCGGGATCTGAAACGCGAGCTCGCACAAGCTGGTATTGCCATCCGTCCTGCCTGAAAAATATGAAGCAATCAGTATGTTAGATATCAACGCAATCAACTTCGAAAAAGGCGGCGGTTTGATCACCGCGGTAGTGCAGCACGCCGTGAGTGGCGCGGTGCTCATGGTCGGTCATATGGATCGCGCTGCCGTTATGGCCACCATTGAGCGCCAACGTGCGGTGTTTTTCAGTCGTAGCAAACAGCGCCAGTGGGAGAAAGGCGAAACGTCCGGCAATAGTCTGGACGTTGTCGACCTGGCGCTCGACTGTGACCGGGACTGTCTGCTGGTGCTGGCGCAACCGCGTGGTCCGGCGTGTCATCTTGGGACGCAAACCTGCTTCGGCGACAGCGGCAGGACACCGGCTGAAAAACTCGCGTTCCTGGCGGAACTCGAGGCCGTGCTGCAACGAAGAATCGCCGAACGACCCGAGGGTAGTTATACCGCCAGCCTGTTTGCCAAAGGCGCCAAACGAATCGCGCAGAAGGTGGGCGAAGAAGGCGTCGAACTCGCGCTCGCCGGCGTAGCTGAAGACGATGCCGCGGTGGTTGCGGAAGCGGCGGACCTCGTGTTCCACATGCTGTTGTTACTCAAGAGTCGCAACATCCCACTCGCGGCCATCTTGGATGAGCTCAGCGCGCGCCATGCGGCGCGAGCCTAACGGCGATGAGACACGCTACAGCAGATGCGGCCGCCGACACCGCCAGCGCCATGGTCGAGCCATAGGCCTGCCAGAGACCGCCGATGACGATTGCACCGGGCAAGATCGCGAGGCCCGTGGTGAGATTGTAAAGACCATAGGCCGTGCCGCGCAGACTGCTAGCAACCGCGTCGGCCAGCAAGGCACGCTCGGCAGCCTCGGTGGAGGCAAGCGCTGCGGAATACAAGGCGAACGCTAACCAGACGCCGATGCCAGTCGCGTCGGCAAACGCCAAGGCCACCAATGCCAATACCCGTAGTGGCCAGCCGACTTGCAACACCGCGCGGGCGCTGTAGCGGTCGACCCAATGCCCACAGCGCCAGGCGATCAGCGCCTTGAGCCCATGCGCAGCGGCCCACAAGAGCGGCACCCACTGTACCGCCAAACCACGGTCGACCGCCCATAGTACGACCATGACTTCAGGCACCGCCGCAGCGGCGAGTACCATGACGGCAATCAGCAACGCACGCGTGGACGGCGTCAACGTCGCCCAGCGCAGTGTCAGCGTGGTTGCAGCATTGCCCGCCGCCTGCTCGCCGGCGTGGCCAATATTGCGGGCCGGCTCCAAACGGCGCACCTCCTCGCCGGAGAGCCGCGTCATCAGTGTCAGCAGCACGGCAAAACCAAAAATGCCTGCCAGCAAGAACACGGTGCGCATCTCAACACCAGCCGCTAACAACAGGGTCGCCACAATCGGCCCCAACATCGCACCCCCATGGTCAAAGGCGCGGTGCAGACCAAAGGCACGGCCACGCAGCTGCGGCGGTACACTGCGACTGAGCAAGGCATCGCGCGGGGCCGTTCTGAGTCCCTTGCCGACCCGATCCAGCAATCGCAGGGTGAGAACCACACCCCACGTCGACGCAAAGCCAAGCAGCGGCCGCGCCAGATTGGCCAGACCATAGCCACCTATTATCAGACCACGGCCGCTCAGCCCACGGTCGTTCCAGCGTCCGGCGATTAACTTGAGCACGCTGCTGGCGGCCTCGCCTAGCGCTTCTATCATGGCCACGATCGCTGGCCCGGCACCGAGTGTGGCAGTGAGAAAAATAGGTAGCAGCGGTGCGATCATCTCGCTCGCCGCGTCGTTCAACAAGGAAACGACTGCCAGTGTCCAGACCGTGCGCGGCAGGATAGAACCGACCACAGGCGGGTCACTCAAATGACGAGTTCCTCAGCCGGCTCGCGCAAGTTGTAGTGTGAGGACATGGCGTGACCATAGGCACCTGCGGTGGCAATCGCGAGTACGTCGCCCTCTCGCGTCACCGGCAGCATGCGGTCGTGGCCCAGAAAGTCAGCACTCTCGCAGATCGGCCCCACCACATGACAGAGCAGATCGGCAGGTTCGTCGATGCGCGAGAGATTGACGATATCGTGGTGTGCCCCATATAGAGCCGGCCGTAGCAACGAATTCATACCAGTCGCGACACCGACATAGCGGATCGAACCCTTTTGCTTGGTCTGGGTCACTTTGGCCAATAGCACACCGGCGGCCGCCACCAGATATCGGCCCGGCTCCGCCCACAATGCAATACCGCCCAGCTGCTGCTTGATGCCGGCCAACGCGTCGTCAAGCTTGCCGAGATCGAGCTGCGGCAGACCATGACGATCCGGCACCCCAAGGCCACCGCCGACGTCGATGATCCGTACCGCCGGAAAACGCCCGGCAAGACTCACTAACAGCTCAGCGATTTGCTGCCAGTTCTCCACATCGAACACGCCGCTGCCAGCATGGGCGTGTAAACCGACCACGCGGACGCCGGCCGCCGCCGTCAGGCGTACGACGTCGTCCATCTGCTCGAGCGGGATGCCAAACTTGGCATCGACACCCGCGGTACGGACATGGTGGTGATGCCCGCGCCCGACGCCGGTATCAATGAGCAACAACACGTCCTTGCCACGCAGCAGGTCCGTCCACTCGTCGAGCGGAAACCGGTTGTCGAGCGTGACATGCACGCCGAGCTCAAATGCCTGTGCGTACTCGGCACGCGGCGCAAAGTTTGGCGTGAACAAAATGCGCTCGGGATCGATTCCCGGCACCTGCGTCAGTACGTGCTGCACCTCGCCGATCGAAACGCATTCGAATCCGAGTCCGGCAGTAGCCACCAACCGCACTATCTCAGCGTGCGGATTGGCCTTCATCGCAAACAACACGCGGTCGAGCGATCGCAAGGCAGTCAACTGTCGGGCGGCGCTAGTCACCGTCGCAGCGTCATAGATGTAGGCCGACTGGCGCTCGTGCATCAACTCCAGCAATGCTGCGCGCTTGCTGCGCCACCAGGGCGGCGGCGCTGCCGGTTGCTCAGCCGTCGGACCACTGAACAACTGCTCCCAGGTAGGGCCCATGACAGGATCATCCGGCGCCGCGTGAATCAGCAGGTCGTGCAACTGCGTGACGAGTCGGTCACCCTGCCGCTCGTCAACGACGAAGGTGAAGTTCAGATCGTTGGCAGCCTGGGAAACCAGGTAGATCTTCTGTTCTTCGAACAGCTCGAAGGCCTCGCCGAGGCGATGCAGGATCGCGCGGATGTTCCGTCCGACCAGCGAGACGGACGCGCAAGGCCCAATGACCCGTGCGCGGCACAACTTGGCCAGATCCACCAGTAAGGCTTCCAGCACAGCGTCGTCCAAGGTATTCGCTGCCGGGTCCAGCGACACCGTGACGTTAGTCTCCGACGTCGACACCAGATCGACAGACATGCTGTGTTGCTTGAAAACCTGAAACGCGTCGGCCAGAAAGCCCACCTGATGCCACATGCCCGGGCTTTCGAGCGACACCAGCGTGATGCCCTTCTTGATACAAATGGCCTTGACCTGCGCCGCGCCGTTGCCCGCATCCGCCGAGATCGAGGTGCCACGAAGAGTCGGCGTTTGGGTCGAGAATACGTACAACGGAATGCGGTGCTGCCGTACCGGCAAAATGCAGCGCGGGTGCAATACCTTGGCGCCGTTCGAGGCGATCTCCTGCGCTTCGTCGTAGTGCAGGGATTGCAGCAAGCGCGCTGTCGGGGTGGAGCGTGGATTGGCGCTGAACATGCCCGGCACGTCGGTCCAGATTTCGAGTTGCCGCGCGCGCAGTTTGGCGGCCAGGTAGGCAGCCGAGGTATCCGATCCACCCCGCCCTAACAACACGGTATTGGCAGACCCGTCGCTCGCGATGAAACCCTGCGTGATAATGACTGGCGTGAGTGCCGCTGGCCGTAGCTCGAGCGCGGCGTCGGGGGAGAAATCGCAGGTCGCTGACAGGATGGACGCTTTGACCGACGCATTGGCTCGCGCCTCGGCGTGCAAGATCGTACGTGCGTCGACCCAGGTGACGGGAATCTTTTCAGCGCGTAAGAAACGCTCACCCAGCATCGTTGCGAGCAACTCGCCATTGGCAAGGATCAGCGCGCGGGTACGATCGCTGGCCTCGCCCGCCTGGGCAACGCCGCCTGCAATCTGACGCAGCTCACCTAACTGACGTTCGACTTGGGGCCCGCAGTCGATACCGAGTTCGGCTGCCAACTTGCGGTGACGCGCCTCGATCGCTTTTAGCGCTTCCTCGGCACTGCCGGCCAGTGCCTGCGTCAGCAGTGCTTCGAGTTGGTCAGTGACCCCAGTGACCGCCGAATGCACCACCAGCACGCGGGCACCCGCAGCCAATCTCGCTCTGGCAACCGCGGCTATATTGCGCCAGTTGGCTAACGACGAGACGCTGGTGCCGCCGAACTTGACGACGATCCAGTCCGAACTGACACGGGAAGACATTCAAGCTTCGTCGTCAAACACGTCGCGAAGCTGTCGCTCGAGGCGGCGTTCCGCCAGGACTTCCTCGAGTCGGCTCCAAGCCGCCTTGCCGCGCTTAACCCCCGGTTGCGGCCGCGCCCGACGCTCGACTTTGTCGAGCATGCCGTCAAAATCCGCGGTTTCTTCTGCCTCGGCTAAGAAGTCGCCGTCGATATCGAAGCTTTCGTTGTCTCGTTCGCTCATCTTGTCTAATTCAAATAATCAATAAAAACAATCGCTTAGCATCCAAGTGACGGTGCGCTGCGGCTGCGAACTATAGCCGATTCCCCGCCGTGTTCAACTACTTAAAACGCGATCCAATACCACCACCGGCGCCCCGCGTCCCAAACCAAGCCCATCGGCGGCGTGCTGCTCCGCGCGGGCGATCTCCACCACATCAAAAGAATTGACCAAGGCCAAGTATTCGCCAGGCTGAACGTCCCCATAGGTGCGGCGCAGAACGAAATCATGCCCGCCCGCGCGCACGACCGGCTCGGCGAAGTCGCGGACCAGGCTACTTGCAATATTGGTGATGAGATTGCCAAAGTGATCCAGCGTGATCACCACGCCGCGTACGCACCCCGCCTCGACGGCCGGCTCATCGACCCACGCGGGCACGATCGATCCGGTGGTCACTCCCAGCTCCAATGGCATACACCGCCCCGCCGCCAGCTCTGCCGCCAAGGGGGCAAAAATGTCGCGGCCGTGAAACGTGGCACTCGGGCGCGACACACCGAACGATGCCAGCCGCTTCGAGTCCAGACGAATGATCGTCGCATCTGCGTGCCGGCCAACGATGGGCGCAAGCAGGCCGTTGTCTGGCGCCAGTAGCACGTGGCCATTGGCTACCACCGCCAGGATGTCGCGAGTCGTGCCCACCCCCGGATCCACCACAGCGACATGGACGGTGCCGGTGGGAAAGTACTCGAACGAGCGCGCTAACCAAAAGCCTGCCTCCGCCGGCCAGTGCACATGGATCTCGTGCGTCAGATCGATGATTTGCGCCTGTCGGAACCGCGCCAGCATGCGGCCCTTCATGACACCGACGAACGGCCCCTTATGTCCGAAATCGGTCGTGATCGTGATGACTCCAGAGGGATCGAAACTGGCCATGTTGCTTCCTCGCGTTAGGGAACCAGAGCGCCCACACGAGCGCAGTGCGAGCAGCTAGACTTAAGCGACCATGTCCGCATCCAATCCACCTGTCAATCGCACGATCTCGCCACCCAACGACAGCGCACCGCGAACCACCATGGTCTTGCTCGCGCTGTGCTTCGTGCTGAGTGGTCTCGCAGCATTGGTCTACCAGACCGCTTGGACGAGGCAGTTCGCGCTGGTGTTCGGCACATCCGAACTGGCGGTCGCCACGGTGCTCGCCGCGTATATGGCCGGGCTTGCGCTGGGCGCAGCCATCATTGAGCGCTGGCTGCCACGCGTGCGCCGCCCAGTGCTGACCTACGCGGTATTGGAGCTGGGTATTGCCGTCAGTGCGGTACTGTTAGTGCCTTTGTGCATCTGGTTAAGCAACCTGCTCCTGCAAGCCTTTTTCGGCGGTCAGCCCGCACCGCCGTCGAGCACCGAGGTGGGCACGTCACTGTTCTATCTCATCGGCGCATTTGCAGCCCTGGTCGTACCTACCACGTTGATGGGCGCGACCCTGCCCTTGCTGGCTCGCCATGCCGTGCAGGACGAAAGCCAGATTGGTCGGCGCATCGGCGTGCTGTACGCCGCCAACACAGCGGGTGCCGTGTTGGGCGCTTTGCTCACCGCGTTTCTGTTGTTACCCAACCTTGGTTTAAGTGCAACTGTCTGGACCGGCGCGGCGATCAATGTGCTGGTCTTTGTGTTAGCAGCCATGCTCGCCAAGAGCGCCGCTCAGTCGAGTGCGACTGCAGCAACGCTGGCTCGAGTGCAATTCAAGTTGCGCGCACCACCCGATGGCATCTGGGTGTTGCCCCTCATGTTACTCGCGGGCGCCGTCGCCTTTTTTCATGAAGTACTGTGGACCCGGATGCTGAGCCACGTACTCGGCAGCAGCATCTATGCATTCGGTGTCATGGTCGCAAGCTTTCTCACCGGCATTGCGCTCGGTGGCGCAATCGGCGCATGGCTGGCCAGCACACGCGAGCGGGCCAGCCAGGTACTGGGTTACGCGCTGGTGTTAGCCGCGGCGGCGGCGGCGGCGGCCTATCTGCTGCTGGAGCGACTGATTCCACCCAGCACGGGCCTGATGCAGAACGTCACCACTGTGCTCGGCATGCGCATTCCGCTCAATACGCTGTTCGCCGGCGCCTTGTTATTGCCGATGACAATCTGCATCGGCGCTACTTATCCGCTCGCGGTCAGGATTCTTGCCATTACCGCCGACGACGCTGCACCGGCCAGTGCCCGTGTCTACGCCTGGAACACCGTTGGCGCAATCGTGGGCTCACTGGCGGCCGGATTCTGGCTTATCCCGGCACTGCGCTATGAAGGCGCCATCCGGCTTGCCGTGTTGGCCGGCGCGGCGCTCGGCATCATCGGCTTGTGGGCCCTGACCCGTCCTAACAAGATCGCGGCCACCGTGGGAACAATTGCAGCGTTGGCGCTAGCAGTTCTGTTTCAGCCAGCGGTACCCGACAAGCTCTTGGTGACGTCGCCGCTACAGATCGACTCGTCGGGCAAGGTGCTCTACTACGATATTGGCAAGAGCGCCTCGGTCATCGTGCTCGAGCAGGACGGCGGCTTGGCCCTGCGCACCAACGGCCTGCCAGAAGCGCTCATGGAAGCGCCCGGGTCGCTGCCGCGGTTCAGCGGCGAGTTCTGGTTATCGCCGATCACCGCAATTGCCCGGCCCGGCGCCGAGACGGTGCTCATCGTGGGTTACGGCGGCGGAGTCGTCGTCGAGGGTGTCCCACCCTCCTTCAGGTCGGTAGATGTGATCGAACTCGAGCCGCTCGTGATCGAGGCCAACCGCGCGACGCGGCAATTGCGCAAGCGCGATCCGCTGACCGACCCACGCGTCACGATCATCACCAACGATGCGCGCGGGGCGCTGTCGTTGACGTCGAAGAAATACGACGCGATCGTCTCGCAACCATCACACCCTTGGACGGCGGGTGCGTCACATTTGTACACGCGCGAGTTCATGCAGCTCGCACGTGACCATATGACCGACAACGGCGTGTTCGTCCAATGGATGAACGTGGCTTTTCTCGATGAGCGCCTGTTGCGCTCATTGTCGGCGACACTGCTGGATGTGTTCGACGAGCTGCGCGTCTATCGACCAGACCCGGCAACGCTAGTCTTCGTTGCCGCCACCAAACCGCTGGATATTGAGCGCCAAATGGCTGCCACCGGCCTGCCGCTGCGCCGCACACCATTGCACTACGCCCGCTTCGGCATCAATACGGTCGAGGACCTGGTCGCCGCACTGGTGCTCGACGCCAGCGGCGTGCGCGAGCTGGCGAGTGGCGCATCGTTGATCACCGACAACAATAATCGAATGGCCACTTCGAGTGTCTATGAGTTGGGGCGCGGCATGTCACCGGACGCCACGGGTCGCATCCTCGCTCCCTACGATCCGCTGCAACGGCCCGACAGTTTCGTCTATCGAGAGCTAGGCGGAGCCCTGGCGTTCGACTATATCGCGCGTCGTCTGGCAGCTTTCGCGCCGCTCGATGCGAGCCTGGCGGACCGCATCAAACGGATCGGTGCTGCTTTGGGTGATACTGCGCAAGGCGACTATGTCCGCGCGCTCGGCGTGTCCGTCGCTGGCCGCAATGAGGCGGGTATGCAGGCCATTCGAGAAGCCGCGTTCATGCGCGAGGACAGCGAACTCCTGCGCTATGAGCTGGTACGTTCGCGACTGGGCGAGATCGCTTCCGGTAGGGCCAGCAGCGAGTTGCTGATCGATGCGGAGAAACTCACCGCCGGTGCAGCGGCCGTGATCACTGGCACGCGGCTTGCGGGTGCAAACGACTGGGCGGGGTTGTCAGCGCTCGATACTAAACTGGCGCAAGCGCGCTGGACCGACCCATGGTACCTGGAAGCTGCGCAGTTACGTGCCGACTGGCGCGGGCGCGTAACGACGCCGGGGCGAAAACGACAACTGGGCGATGAAGCAATCATCCTGATCGATCGTTTAGCCGTCGTCACGCCCGGTGTCGGCCTGTATGCGTTGCGCGCCCGAGCGGCACTCGCCGCGGAACGACCCGATGTGCTGATCGAATCGGTCGCAATGTATGGCCGCATGACGTTGGCGATTGCTGCGACGCGCGGCCCAGCAGAACGCGAGGAGGCGCGCTCCAATGTACAGAGCGCACTGGAACTGCTGCGCAATGCCGAAGCCCAGGCCGGCGCCAACAAAGAGCGTGTCGAACAGATACGGACACAACTTGGCGTCGGGCTTGCTCGACTCGGGTCGTGACATGCGCGTACTGCTGGTCGCACTCGCCGCCAGTCTGATTGCCGCCTGTGGGGGTGGTGGTGGCAACGAGACCACGACTGGCCCAGTCGGTAGCGGCGGTAGCTGCGGCGTAACCAATCAGAAGCAGTTTGTACTTGATAGAACCCGCGAGTGGTATTTATTCGCCGACACGCTGCCCGCCGCAGTCCAGCTGGCACAGTTCCCCTCGGCAGAGGAACTACTCGACCAACTCACAGCGACGGCGCGTAGCCAGAACCGCGATCGGTTCTTCAGTTACATCGCCTCGATAGCCGACGAACAACAGTTTTTTTCGGCGGGCGAGTCGGTTGGCTTTGGCATCGGCACAACAGTCCGCGACAACAACACGCGCTTGTTCATCACTCAGGTGTTCGAGAACTCCGCCGCCGCCAATGCGGGTTTCACGCGCGGTGATGAAATACTGGCCGTCGGCACATCCAGCACAACGCTGCAATCGATGGCCAGTTTACTCGCGAGCGCGGAAGGACTGAGCAATGCGTTTGGACCGTCTGAGGCTGGCATCTCGCGGTCGTTTCGAGTCCGCACGGTTGCCGGCAACACGGTTGAGCGCACCGTCACCAAACGAACTTTTTCGCTCAACCCGGTGCCCGCCACACGCCTCATCGCGCGGACTGGCCTGACGCCCCTGGGCTATCTGCAGCTACGCACTTTCGTGTCGACCGCGGACTCGCAGCTGCGTAGTGCCTTTGCGAGTTTTCGCGCCAATAACGTCACCGACTTGGTTGTCGACCTGCGTTACAACGGCGGTGGTCTGGTCGCAACCGCGGAGCTCTTGTCTGACCTGCTCTCCGCAGGACGGATCGGCCAGCTGCAATATCGCACGCGTTTGAACACCAGCAAGACGCGTGATGAAATCAGCGTGAACTTCCTCAGCCGGGCCGAGGCTATTCAAGCAACGCGCATTGCATTCATTACCACGGGCAGCAGCGCGTCGGCCAGTGAGCTCGTCATCAACTCGCTGGCCCCCTATGCCGACGTCGCCATTGTCGGAGGCCGGACTTTCGGCAAACCGGTGGGACAATTTGCATTCGATCTCGGCGCGGACTGCGACACCCGCTTGCGCCTGGTGACGTTTCAGAATCTCAATCGTGATGGTGACGGCGACTACTTCGACGGTCTGCCAGACGCACGCTACAACGATGCATTCTGCTTGAGCGACGACGATCTCTTGCGACCGCAGGGCGACACCGCGGAAGGCATGACAGCGAGTGCGATCGGTTGGCTGAACAACGGCGTATGCTGCGCCAGCGTGGCGGCAACACAGCGGAAAGCGGACCCTGGCGCGCTCAGGCCGACGAGCAAACCGTCGCTCGATCAGCGACTGCTGCCAGATACCTACTAATCACTTCGCCGAGCCGCTTGCCCGCCGCCAGCGAATCCGGTGCGTGCGTGGCCGCGGCAGCGGCTCGACGGCCTGCAACAACAAGGCGTCACCCACCAGACTGGCGTCCCGCCGTTGGCTGGTACCGATCAAGACTGGGTTCACCGAGTGCGTTACGCGGTGAACGATCGTCTCGCCTTGCAGCGACCAACGGCCGCCATAGGCCAGGTATTCCGCGAACACCGCAGCGCGCGACTCGAGACTCGAGGCGGCGGGTGTCGCCGCATCCAGCGACGTGCGCGCGCTGGCGCTCATCGTGGCGCTCATCCAACCGTCGGCCGCGTAGATGATCAGGCCGTGCGCATCAGCGCCGAACGGCTGCGTAATACGACCGTCGCCATACTCAACCTCCCAGCTCTCCAGCAGCCAAGCGCCGATCAAGCCTTGTCGCAGTGCCTTTTCTGCGTCGTTCATGCGATCCTCATAGACCAACAAGCTTCTTATAGGGAAGACTGGGACCATGCTACCACTGGAACGATTCCGCCTCGACGGCCGCACTGCCCTGGTCACTGGCGCCTCGAGCGGCATTGGCGCAGCGTTGGCGCTGGCGCTCGCCCAATCAGGCGCCACAGTCATTGCAGCGGCGCGTCGAATCGATCGACTCCAGGCGGTGGTTACCGATATCGTGGCAGCAGGCGGACAAGCACATGCGGTGGAACTTGATGTCACCGATAGTGAGTCGATTCGCGCCGCCTTCGACCGCGCCGAACAGCTCGCGGATACCGTCAGTATCCTGATCAACAATGCCGGCGTCGCCGAACCCAGTCGCTTCATGTCGACCGATGCCGCATCGCGTGACAAAGTAATGGCGACAAACTTCGAAGGCGTGTGGGATCTCACGCAAGAAGCAGCGCGGCGGCTACTGGCCGCCAAGCGTCCTGGCAGCATCGTCAATATCGCATCCATCCTTGGCCTCGGCGCAGGCGTGGGTTACGCGTCCTACGCGGCCTCAAAAGCTGCGGTCATTCAGCTCACCCGGGTACTGGCGCTCGAGCTCGGACGCAGCGGGATCCGTGTCAATTCGATTGCACCCGGTTGGTGCGTGACAGAAATGAATGACGAGTTTTTTGCATCTGACGCCGGCAAGGCACTCGCGAACCGCTCCCCTTCTGGACGAACGGGCGAGCTGCACGAGTTAGTCGGGCCGGTGCTGCTGCTCGCCAGCGACGCCGGTTCATATATCAACGGTGTCGTGCTGCCAGTGGATGGTGCGCACACGGTCGCGCTGGTCTGAAGACTCAGCGGTGCGCGATCAACGGTACGGTCAGGTAACCGACGATCACGATGACGACCACGGCGATCACGTCGATCAGAAAGCCGGCTCGTAGCATCTGCTTGAGCGCGACCTTGCGCGTCGCGAACACAATCGCGCTTGGCGGCGTGCCTACCGGCAACATGAAGCCCGCAGACGACGCCATTGCGGCCGGCGCGAGTATTTCCAGCACCGAGTGGTCGGTCCCGGCCGCCAGTGCCGCGAGCACCGGCATAAAGGTGGCGGCTGTCGCGACGTTGCTGTTCAACTCGGTCCAGAAAACCAGGATCAGAACGATCACAGTGGTCAGCAAGATCAATGGCAAACCGCCGAACACTTGCAGATACTGACCGAGCGTGTCCCCTAGCGTGCTGGATTGAATTGCCGCGGCTAACGCGAGCCCGCCACCGAACAGGAGCAACACATCCCACGGTATCCGGGTCAGATCCTGTGAGCGCAGTAGTCCACCGCCATGCGCGGGCCGCGCCGGAATCACAAACATGCTCAAGCCTGCGGCCACCGCGATCCCCATGTCGGATAACTTCTGCAGTGGACCTAACTCGTTTAGCCACGGCCTGAACACCCAGCCAAAGGCCGCCAGGCCGAACACCGCGGCGATGCAGTATTCCTCACGTCGCATCGGTCCCAACGCGGTGAGCGCTGCGCGAACCGCGCCGTGCGCATCGGTCTCCGCCGGCAACTGGAACGGTAGCGCAAACCGGACCATCGCAATCCAGGCCAGCGGTACTAACAATACGACCGTCGGTATGCCGAACTTCAACCAGTCGACGAAGCTCAGGTCAAAGTCGAAGTTGGTCTTCATATAGCCTTGAACCAGCGCGTTGGTCGGCGTGCCGATCAAGGAACCGAGGCCGCCGATCGTCGCGCCATAGGCCACTGCCAGCAGCAGACACGCCACGAAGTTGCGCTCATCAGGGCCGGAGGGTTCGCCGTCGCGCGTAACGATCAGCGCCACTGAGAGCGCCACCGGCAGCATCATCAATGCGGTCGACGTATTCGAGACCCACATACTCAAGGCCGCGCAAGCGATCAGCATGCCAAGCACGAGACGCCGCGGTTCGCGCCCAACCAGGAGCACGATATTGAAGGCAATGCGCTTATGGAGGTTCCAACGCTCCATGGCCAGCGCCAACAGAAATCCACCCAGGATCAGGAAAACTGAGCTGCTGGCGTATTCGGCGATCGCGGCGGAAGGGTTAGGCACGCCAATCAGTGGCAGCAGAATCAGCGGCAGCAGCGAGGTCGCGGCCAGTGGGACCGCCTCGGTTGCCCACCAGATCGCCATCCATGCTGCGAGGCCGGCAACTGGCCAGGCCGCCGGTGCGAAGTCCGTGGGCGGCGCTGTGAGTACAGTCAGTAGAAAGATCGCCGGCCCGATCAGCAGCGGCAACGGCCGCAGCCGCGGCTCGGTCTCGGCAACGCTCAATCGCCGCTCGAGCTGGCCGGGGGCGCAGTCGCCACCGACGACTCTGGGGCGGCAGACGACTCGGGGGCGGCAGACGGCGCGTCACCGCCGTTCTGGAGCGGATCGGACTCTGGCAGCAACTCCAAGCCAACCATGACCGGCAGCCCATTGGCCGCCAGGAGCGCAGCCTGCGCGATCTCCCAGTTGACCACCGCCTCGCTCTCACCCAACACGGTGTCCAACCGAGCCTCGAAGGTGGGTAGATGCGGCGTCACGGTCTGACCCTCCGCATCGACCGGCGGATGCACTTCGAGCCAAACCTGTCCGTCAAGCCGCGCGACTTTCACCGGCTCGTTGATCAACCGCACCGGCGTGCCTACCGGAACTTTGGGATAAAGCGCCTCGATGTCCTCTGGGTACATGCGAATGCAACCGTGCGTCACGGCCATGCCGACCGCAAGTGGATTGTTAGTGCCGTGCAACAGATACGCGCCGCCCGGAATACCGAGCCGCATCGCGTAGTTGCCGAGCGGATTGTCCGGCCCTGCCGGCACGGCACGCGGTAGCGGTTCGCCTCGGTCCGCGTGCTCCTTGCGCACCGAATCGGGCGGATACCAGATGGGATTGGCACGCTTGCTGACGATCTTGGTAGCACCAGCGGGGTCTGCCAATCCATCTTGCCAATACTCACTGGATAGGTATAGACAACCTGCGGCTGGCCACGTTTGGCTTTTGGAAAATAATACAGTCGATGCTCTGGCAGGTTGATCACGATGCCTTCGCGCGGTCCCGGCGGCAGCACGCGCTTGCCCGGCAGGACGATCTCGACGCCCGCACCAGGCAGCCAGACGTCGACTCCAGGATTGGCGCGCTGGATCTCTTCGTAGCCCAAACTGTGGGTGCGCGCCAGATCCGGCAGCGAGTCCTCAAATTTAGCCGTGATCCGCTCGAGACTACCGACTATCGCCGTCGATTCATCTGTTAGCTCGAATTGGGCGGCGCGCGCCATGCCGCCGATTGCCACAATCGCTATGCTGACCGCCGTGGCAAAACCTGTCGCAGACCCAGAAAATCGCATCCCATAGCCTCCGCCGCCGCCGTTCGAGAACTGCATTCTAGGCACAGTCAGGCGTAATCCCTACACTTTATGCCGTGAATGAGACCGAACGCCAACTACTGCAGCGCGCGATCCGCGTTATCCCAGACTATCCGCAGCCGGGCGTACAGTTCCGTGACATCACCACGCTGCTCAATGACGCCCAGGCGTTTGCCATCATCATTCGCGAGCTGGTGCGACCGTGGCGCGATGCCGGCATCGACAAGGTGGCCGGAATCGAGGCACGCGGGTTCATTCTGGGCGGTGCAGTGGCGTACGGGCTTGGTGCCGGCTTCGTGCCGATCCGCAAGAAAGGCAAGCTGCCCCATACCACCGTAAGCGTCGCCTACTCGCTGGAATACGGCATCGATGCAATCGAAATGCATACCGACGCAATCCGTGCCGGCGAACGGGTACTGCTGCTGGACGATCTGATTGCCACCGGGGGTTCAGCAGCCGCCGCCGTTCAACTGCTGCGCGGAGTCGGCGCAAACGTCATCGCAGCCGCCTTCGTGATCGAACTGCCGGCACTCGGTGGTTCTTCAAAGCTAACGACCGACGGCGTACCGATACAAGCGCTGCTCAGTTTCTGAAGTACGAGTCAGCCAGCATTGCGTCAAATCGTCTTGGTCAGCCCACCATCGATGTCGAGCAGCGAACCGTGTAACAACTTGCCCCGCTCGGAGACCACGAAAGTGGCCAACGCGGCAATGTCCTCCGGGTCGCCAAAGCGCGTTACGCCGAAAGATTGACGCAGCAACGCTTCTGCCTGTGCCTGGTCGATAGCCTGGTCTGCCATGAGCTGGGCAATACGCCGTGCGTGCCGATCGGTCCGCACGGGACCCGGATTGATCGCGTTGACCCGAACGTTATCCTGCAGTCCACGCGCTGCAAGCGCCTTGGTCAGCGCGAGCATGGCAGCGTTGACCGAGCCGCCGATCGCATAGTCAGCACCCGGCGTCCGTCCGGCGCTGCCGACGATATTGAGGATATTGCCTGAACTCGATTTCAGGTCATCCCAACACACTGCGGCAAGCCGGCGTGCGGCTGAAAATTTGAGCGCAAAACCATCGTCCCAATCGGCGTCGTCGAAAGAGAGGAAATCGCCGACCTTGGTCGCCCCGGCGCAGTTGACCAGAATGTCGATCCGTCCGAAGGCTTCGAGCGCGCGTTGGCGCACCAGCGGCGCCGCCATCGGCACGCGCAGATCGACGGCGACCGCAACCGGCGGCCGGACCGTTGCGACCCCCGCAGCCTGCACCGCCTGGCGCGACTCGGCCAGCGAATCTGGCGCCATCGCTACTAACACCAGCTCGGCCCCGGCGCGCGCAAAGTCGAGCGCAATCGCCCGACCAATGCCGCGCGAGCCACCGGTTACGATTGCGACTTTGTTAGAAAGAATTTATGACTCCCAGCGGAATTGGTCGGGACGAGAGGATTTGAACCTCCGACCCCTTGCACCCCATGCAAGTGCGCTACCAGGCTGCGCCACGTCCCGACGATGGACTTCCGGAAAGCCGACCGACAAATGATACCCGCTCGAGCGGGTGCGCGCACGGCTCAGCGACGCAGGATCTTCAGGAGTTCTTCGAGCTCGAGCCGCATCTGCTTGACGATCTGCTGGCTCTGGCTGACGTCGCTCTTGGCTTCCTCACCGCCCAGCTTGTTACGCGCACCACCAATGGTGAAGCCTTGCTCGTACAGCAAACTGCGAATCTGGCGGATGATGAGCACGTCCTGCCGCTGATAGTAGCGCCGATTACCGCGACGCTTGACGGGCTTCAGCTGTGGGAACTCTTGCTCCCAATATCGCAGCACGTGTGGCTTCACGCCACAGAGTTCGCTGACTTCGCCAATGGTGAAATACCGCTTACCCGGAATAGCCGGTAATTCGTCGTTATTCTTTGCTTCCAGCATATGCCTCGACACGAGCCTTTAGTTTTTGTCCCGGTCGGAAGGTCACCACGCGCCTTGCGCTGATGGGGATCTCCTCGCCGGTCTTCGGATTCCTTCCCGGGCGTTGGTTTTTATCACGCAAATCAAAATTTCCGAAGCCTGACAACTTCACTTGTTCGCCGTTTGAAAGTGCCGTGCGGACCTCTTCGAAGAACAGATCGACCAACTCGCGCGCCTCTCGTTTGTTGAGGCCGAGCTGATTGAACAGTGCTTCAGCCATCTCCGATTTCGTCAGGGCCATGGATTATTCTCGAAAAGTCGCTCCCAGCGCCGCACTCAGATCCGCACGAATCGCCGCCATCGCATTGTCGGCATCAGCGTCAGTCAGCGTGCGAGTTTTTTCCTGAAAAATCAAGCCTAAAGCGATGCTTTTTCTACCTGTTTCTATCCCTGGTCCGCGATAAAGATCGAACACCAGGAATTCGCGCAAGAGGCTCGACGCGCTCAAGACTACACGTTCGCGCAGCGCGCTTAAAGCCACATTCTCGTCCACGACGACCGCAAGGTCGCGGCGCACGCTGGGAAACCGTGAAATCTCTGCAAACGCCGCCAGTCGGCGTTTCAGCGCTGGCTGAATCTCGAGCTCAAACAGTATCGGCGAACCCGTGATGTCGAGCTCGCGCGCAAGCCGTGGGTGCAACTCCCCCACCAGCCCAACGCGCCTACCGTGCCTCAAAATCTCGGCAGTCCGCCCCGGATGCAGGCAGGCGACACTAGCGGGACGGAATTCAAACCCCGCGAGATCACCTGTGCTGGCAAGCAAGGCCATCACATCGGCCTTGGTGTCAAAAAAGTCGACAGTCGCGCCGGGCCCGCTGCCCCATTGCTCCGGCAGCCGTGGCCCCACTCCCAAGCCACTGATGAGCTCCGTCTCGGTAACCGTGGCACCAGACTTGCGAAATCCTGCCCCCAGTTCAACGATGCGGACACGCTCGTGCTGGCGACGTTGATTTTCGCGCGCCACGGCCAACAGACCTGGCCACAACGAGACACGCATGGCGGCGAGATCGCTGGCAATCGGGTTGGCCAGGACTGGCGCAGCAAGGTCCGGAAACAGTTGCGTCTGCAAAGCTGGGTCAACGAATGCGAACGTGATGACTTCCTGATACCCGCGAGCCGCCAACAGCTGCAGCGCTTCACGCTCGCTCGACGCCGCTTCCGGCAACTGACCCAGGGCGCGCGCGCCACGGGGGCTCGCCTCCTCGAACTGGTCGTAACCGACAACACGAGCCACTTCTTCGATCAAATCGGCTTCGATCGACAAGTCGAAGCGCCAGCTTGGCGCCTGCACCTGCCAGCCGTCGGCGACTGCCATCACGGCCATGCCGAGCGACTCGAGCGTCTTGACGACCTGCGCATCCGCGACCGACCGGCCTAACAACATTGCCAAGCGGGCACGACGCAGCGAGATCGGCTTGCGCTGTGGCAGGTGATCGACGCTCGCATCGATCTGAACGGGGCCAGCCTCGCCGCCCGTGATCGCCAACAGCAGTTGTGTCGCCCGCTCCGTGGCGCGCAACTGCCCCGCCGGATCGACACCACGCTCGAAGCGCTGGCTCGCGTCCGTCACCAAACCCAGCCGCCTGCCCCGCCCTGCAATAGCCTGCGGCGAGAAATAAGCGACCTCGAACAATACGTCGGTCGTCGCCGCGGAGACTGCGGTGCGCGCACCGCCCATGACACCGGCCAAGCCGATTGGGCCCGCGGCATCCGCAATCACCAACATATCAGGGTCGAGCTCGACGTCTCGACCATCGAGCAGCGTGAAAGGCTCGCGGGGCCGCGCCAAACGCACTTCGATGGGCCCTTGCAGCTTGGCTAGATCATAGGCGTGCATCGGTTGCCCGTATTCGAGTAGCACATAGTTCGTGACATCCACAATTGGACTGATCGAGCGGACACCTGCGCGCCGCAATCGCTCGCGGATCTCGATCGGAGTTGCACCCCGATTCGAGACACGCCGAATCACGCGGCTGACAAATCGCGGACAGGCCGCAACCTCCCTGCGTGTGACCGTATACTTGACGTCGGTCGCGGCGCTGGTCACGGCTGCCTGGACCGGCGCCAGCAACGCAAAACCCTGCATGGCAGCTACCTCACGGGCCACGCCGACCATCGACATCGCATCGCCCCGATTCGGCGTCACGTTCAGCTCGATGATCGAGTCATCCGCGCGCAGGTACTGGCGCAGCGGCATGCCGAGCGGCGAGTCGGCGGGCAGCTCGAGAATACCGTCCGATGAATCGAGTAGCCCGAGCTCTTGCGCGGAACAGAGCATACCCTGCGACTCGACACCCCGGACGCGCGCGGATTTGATCACGACATCGCGCGGCAAAGTTGCTCCGACACGAGCCAGTGCCGTGCGCAGTCCCGCACGCGCATTAGCGGCGCCGCAGACTACTTGCAACTCGCCCACAGCGTCGTCCGCCCGCACCGTCACGCGACAAACTTGCAGTCGGTCGGAGTAAGGCACCGGCTGCACGCTAACAATTGACGCGACCACGACGTCACCGAACTCGGGTGCCGCAGCCGCGAGTGACTCCAGCTCAAAGCCGCTCATCGTGAGACGGTCGCCCAGTTCGCGGGCGGACCACGGGATCGAGACAAATTCTGCCAGCCAGCCTAGCGAGACCTTCATAGCGTTAGCGCTCGTCAGCCTGCGTGAAACTGCGCCAGAAAGCGCAGATCGTTGTCGAAGAACAGCCGCAGGTCATTCACGCCATAGCGCAGCATGGTCAAGCGTTCGATGCCAAAGCCGAACGCAAAGCCACTGTAACGTTCACTGTCGATGTCGCAGGCTTTGAATACATTGGGGTGCACCATGCCGCAACCGGCCACTTCCAGCCAGCCAGTGTGCTTGCAGACGCGACAGCCCGCACCACCGCAGAACACACAGGAAATGTCCACTTCAGCGGACGGCTCGGTGAAAGGGAAATACGACGGCCGCAGGCGCATCGACAGATCCCGCTCGAAGAAAGCTTCCATGAACTGATGCAAGGTGGCCTTCAGATTGGCGAAGCTCACCCCCTCGTCCACTAACAAGCCTTCCACTTGGTGGAACATGGGTGTATGGGTCAGATCGTAGTCGCAGCGGTAAACGCGGCCTGGTGCGATGATCGCCAGCGGCAGTTGGCTCTTCAGCATGGCGCGAATCTGCACTGGCGACGTATGCGTGCGCAGCAACGAGCCGTCGCCGAAGTAAAACGTGTCGTGCATGGCGCGCGCCGGGTGGTCCGCTGGAATATTCAGCGCCTCGAAATTATGAAAGTCGTCCTCGATTTCAGGCCCCGTGGCAACATCGTAACCGGCGCGGCGGAACAGACTCTCAATACGGTGTCGCACCTGCGTCACGGGGTGCAGCCCACCTCGCACCTCACCTCGCCCGGGCAAGCTGACATCGATACGCTCTGCAGCAAGACGAGCATCGATCGCCGCCGCTTCGAGCGACGCGCGACGCGTTTCGATCGCCGTCTGTAGTTGCTCCTTGCTCGCGTTGATGCGCGCGCCGGCGTCGCGACGCTCCGTTGCCGGCAAACCACCTAACGACTTGAGCTGCTCGGTGAGCGCGCCTTTCTTGCCAAGCAAGCGCACCCGCACGTCATCGAGCGCGGCCAGACTTGCGGCAGCCGCAATCTCGTCAAGTGCTGCGGAAGTCAGTTGCTCGAGGCTGGACATGATCACTCCGAGGCCCGACCCAGCCGACCGATCGGCGGCGAGCCCTGGCTCGCCGCCGACGTCGCTGCGTGGTCAGGCCGCGTTGCCGGCCTTCTCGAGCGCCGCTTTGGCCTGTTTGGCGAGCTCGGCAAAGCCTTCTGGCTGATTGACGGCCAGATCGGCAATCATCTTTCGATCGACCTCGATCCCTGCCAGATCAAGCCCGTTGATCATGCGGCTGTAGGACAGACCAAATTCGCGTGCTGCGGCATTGATACGCGTGATCCACAGCGCACGGAACTCGCGCTTCTTCTGCCGCCGGTCGCGGTAGGCATATTGTCCCGCCTTGATAACCGCCTGCTTGGCGGCGCGGAACACCTTGCTCCGGGCGTTGTAATAGCCCTTCGCTTTGCCCAGGACTTTCTTGTGACGGCGTCCCGCAGTGACGCCACGTTTGACTCGTGCCATGTAATGTAATCCTCGTTAACTGTCGGCTAGCAGATGACGGCTAGCAATTGGGCAGCAGCTGCTGAACCCGTGCAACGTCGCTCTTGTGTATGAGCGACGATCCGCCGGAACGCAGCTTGCGCTTGGTTTTGCGAGGCTTGTGGCCGAGATTGTGGCGGCGGCCGGACGAATAGCTTTTGAAGCCCTTCGCCGTTTTGCGAAAACGTTTGGCCGCAGCCCGGTTGGTTTTCAACTTGGGCATATCTATCAACTCCTAATTTATAGCCCTGTTCACAAAGCGAACCCGGCATGCCGGACCCACTCGCTACAGGCGAAACCGCAGTTGTTACGCTGCGGGTTACTTCTTTTTTTGCGCGAACATCATGACCATCTGCCGCCCTTCCATGAGCGGATGCTGTTCGATCTGCGCGATTTCCGCCAGATCGCCCACCAGCCTCTCGAGCAGCTTGCGGCCAATTTCTGTATGCGCCATCTCACGGCCACGGAACCGCAGGGTTACCTTGGCCTTGTCGCCATCGGTCAGGAAGCGAACGATATTACGCAGTTTGATCTGGTAGTCGTTCTCATCCGTACCGGGACGAAACTTGATTTCCTTAATCTGTATCTGCTTCTGCTTGCGCTTCGCGGCATGAGTCTTCTTGTTCTGCTCGAACAAGAACTTGCCGAAAATCCATCACACGTACGACAGGTGGCTCAGCCTGCGGCGAAACCCTCGACGAGGTCCAGTCCCGCGGACTGCGCGAGATCGAGTGCTTCGAACCTTGTTAGCACTCCTACCTGGGAGCCGTCTTCCCCGATCACTCTGACCGAGGCGGAAGTAATCTCTTCATTGCGCCGTACGCGCTTCGATGCTGTAGCGATGCGTCATTCCTCCAATAAAGTGCGACCGCGGCGCTCGACATCAGCCTGCAGGCGGCTGACGAATGCCGCTACAGTCATGGTGCCGAGATCCTTACCGCTCAAAGTACGCACGGAAAGCAGATTCGCTGCCACTTCCTTGTCGCCTGCCACCAATAGATATGGCACGCGCTGCAGCGTGTGTTCGCGAATCTTAAAGCCCAGCTTTTCGTTGCGCAAGTCGCTCGTCGCCCGAACCCCCTGATTCTTAAGTTATTCAGTGACGCCGACGAGGTACTCATGCTGCCTATCGGTAATTCCCATCACGACGGCCTGCACGGGGGCCAGCCAAGGCGGCAAACGCCCAGCGTAGTGTTCCAGCAAAATCCCCAAAAACCGCTCCAGCGAGCCGAAAATTGCCCGGTGCAGCATGACCGGGGTCTTTTTCTGGCTATGCTCATCAATATAGTGCGCGCCCAACCGGCCCGGCATGTTGAGGTCCACCTGCAAAGTGCCGCATTGCCACGTGCGGCCGATGGCGTCGCGCAGGTGAAACTCGAGCTTGGGACCGTAAAACGCGCCCTCGCCCGGGTTGTACTCGCAGTCGACGCCGGCGGCGGCGGCGGCGGCCTTCAGCGCCTGTTCGGAGCGCTCCCAGATTTCATCCGAGCCCACCCGCAGGGGCGGCCGATCGGCAAACTTGACTTGCACGTCATCGAAGCCGAAGTCGCGGTAAATCGATAGCAGCAGCTTGATCACCTGCACCGACTCGACGGTGATCTGCTCCTCGGTGATAAATACGTGGGCATCGTCCTGGGTAAACGCCCGCACCCGCATCAGCCCATGCAACGCGCCGGACGGCTCGTAGCGATGCACTTTGCCGAACTCGGCCAGCCGCACCGGCAGGTCCCGATAGCTGCGGATCCCCTGCTTGAAGATCTGCACATGACCGGGACAGTTCATCGGCTTGATGGCGAAAGTGCGTTCGTCCGGGGTCTTGGTGAGATACATGTTCTCGCCAAATTTCTCCAGATGCCCCGACTGTTGCCAGAGCGTCGACTCCATGATTTCCGGCGCGCTGACTTCCTCGTACCCGGCGGCAGCCTGCCGCTCACGCATGAAATTAATCAACGTCTGGAAAATCTGCCAGCCCTTGGGATGCCAGAACACCGCGCCCGGGGCCTCTTCCTGGAAGTGAAACAGGTCGAGCTCGCGCCCGATGCGTCGATGATCGCGCTTCTCCGCTTCCTCAAGGCGATGCAAGTAGTCCTTGAGATCTTTGTCGTTCAGCCACGCAGTGCCGTAGATCCGCTGCAACATTTCGTTGCGCGAGTCGCCACGCCAGTAAGCGCCAGCGATCTTCATCAGCTTGAAGGCTTTCAGCTTGCCGGTGGCCGGCACGTGCGGACCACGACAGAGATCAAACCACTCGCCCTGACCATAGAGCGAAATGGGCTCATTGGAGGGGATGCTGGCGATGATTTCGGCCTTGTAGTGCTCCCCCATCGTCTTGAAAAGCGCAACCGCCTCGTCGCGCGGCATCTCGCGCCGCGCAACCGTCAGATTCTCCGCCGCGAGTGCGTGCATTTTCGCCTCGATACTCGCGATGTCCTCCGGTGTGAAGGGGCGCTTGTAGGCGAAATCGTAGTAAAAACCGTCCTCGATCACCGGGCCAATGGTCACCTGCGCGTCGGGAAACAGGGCCTGCACGGCCTGCGCTAACAAGTGGGCCGTTGAATGGCGAATGATCTCGAGCGCCGCCGGGTCTTTGTCGGTAACGATTGCCAGCGCAGCATCGCGCTCAATGCGGCAAGACGTGTCAACCAGATTGCCGTCGACGCGCCCCGCCAGTGCCGCCTTGGCGAGTCCGGCACCAATACTGGCGGCGACTTCGGCGACGCTCACTGGTTGGTCGTACTGTCTTTGACTGCCGTCCGGCAGAGTGATCACTGGCATCGGGTTCACTACTCTTGAAGAAGACTCATTCTACCGCGGCTCGTCCAAGTCCGCTGACATCGAAGCACGCGGCAGCCGCAGATAGAACGCACTGCCCCGACCTGGCTCGCTGTCGACGCCGACCGAACCACCATGTCGCTCCGCCACCAACTTGACGAACGCGAGACCCAGACCGATGCCACCCGGATCGTGACCAACCGCAGGCGTCAGACGAGCGAAGCGCTGGAACAGCACGCTGAGCGCCGCATTGTCTATACCTGGCCCGGCGTCCGTGACGCGTACCTCGATCGCATCATCGATAAAGCGGGTGCGCACGTTGACCGAGCTATCGATAGCCGAGTACTTCACCGCATTGCTCAGCAGGTTGATGATCGCCCGGCTGATTAGCTCACGCGATCCGCACACCCAGGCCGACTCTGCCGGCTCGACGAACTGCAACCTGATCTCGCGTTCGGTTGCCCACGCCCATACTTCGTCGCGGGCATCGCGCACGGCGTCGATCAGATCGAACACCACAAAGGTCTGTGGTGCGATGGCCTCAGCGTGAGCGAGGGCGAGAAATCCCTCGGCGAGCGCGAGCGAGCGCTTCGCCAAGGATTCAGTCCGGGCGACAAATTCGGCCGGCTGGAGCGCCCGTGACGGGTCACGCTGCATACCGGCCAACGCCAACAATGAAGATGCGGGACTGCGCAGGTCGTGTGAAATGAAACGAATCAGATCCTCGCGCTCCCGCAAGGCGCGTTTGAGCGTCGACACGTTCACCAACTCAATGATAGATGCAGTCGTCGCGCCATTCTCATCCGCCAGCGGCGCGACCCGGACGAGGAACTCGCGGCCGTCAGCATGGTGCGTCTCAACGGCGCACGGTGCCCGGCTGATCAACTCGTTCAGTGACTCGGTCTCACCTCGCAAGTAAGGCGCAGCGATCGACGCGGCACCTGTGCCTTGCAAGTCCTGCGCGTCAGCCACACCAAACAGATCAGCGGCGACCGCGTTGGCCAGCAGGACTTCGCCGCCTGCCGTGACTACCAGTGTGGCGTCCGGCAGGCTTGCCACGGTGCCAGCCAGAAAGCGTCGCAAGCGCCGCATCTCGGCGACCGTATAGCGCGCCAGATCGATCCGCTGCTGGATGACGTCACCAAATCGCTCGACTGGCGCATCGGTGCTGCGTGCGATGCGCAGCGGCGGCAGCACGCTGGGCCGCTGCTCGAGGCGGGCAAACTCCTCCTGCAAATACCGTTGCGTCGCCTCCAGCCGGCGCCAACTCCATAACGGATAGGCCACTAACAACGCTGCCAGTGCCGGCGTGGCCGGCCACCACCAGCCCGTCGCGCGCAGCCCGATCGCCGCGGCAACCGGCAAGACCAGCAGCATGGTGAATACCAGCAATAGTGAGGCGCGCGGCGTGAGGCGCAAGAAGCCGAGAAAGACGACGCCCAGGAACAGCCAAGCCAGCAGGTGTTCGATGGCGACGGGCACGCGTTGCATCGCCGTGCCCGCGCGCAGCATCGCCAGTACATTGGCGCTCACCTCAACTCCTGCCATGGTAGTGCCTGACCGCGAGCCCGACGTCGGATAGGCGTCACCAAGACCCTGGGCCGTCGCTCCGATCAGCACGATGCGACCCGCCAATTCGCTGTCTGGTACGTTGCCGCGCAAGAGCTCAGCGAACGACACCCGCTTGACGGTTCCCGGTGGCCCAAGAAACGGAATCAACACGCGATAGTCGCGACTCCAGACCGAGCTCGCCGCACCGGCGAGCGGACTGCGGTCCGCGCGCCATGCGACGTCGTAGCGCTCGCCCAACGCGTCCAGCATCGCGAGCGCCAGATGCGGCCAACGAGTCTCGTGCAACCCCTCACGCAGAAACACGCTGCGGGCAATGCCGTCGCGATCGAGCTCAAGATGCGCATGGCCCAGGCCCGTAGCGGCACCGCGCAGCGGCTCAATGGGGAGGAGTTCGCTCAACTGGCCGTCAGCCCCGAGGCCGAGGGCCAGCGGTAGTACGGTTGGTGCCGCGCGCGCGATCGCCGCTGCCAGCGCCGCATCGTCATCGCGGCCAGCGTCGTCTGGCTCCAGGAAAAGTACGTCGAGCAGCACGCCGCGCGGTGCGGCACGCGCGATGCGATTCAGCCCGAGTGCCAAGACTGCCCGCCGCCACGGCCACCGCCCCAGCTCGGCCACACTGGCATCGTCGAGCGCAACAATGACCAGATCGTCGGAGCTGACGCCGCGCGGCACACTCACGTCATAGGCGACTGCATTGACTCGCCACATGGCATCCGACCAGATCGCCGCACTCGCCAGGCATCCCAGCGTGACTAACAACAGCACCCACTGCGTGAGCACCGCATAGCGAACCGGCCGGTTGGAACTCACAGCAACAGCGGCAAGAACGACACCACCGTCAGCCAGCGAATCCAGCGCGGCGCCGGCACCTCAAAGGCCGTCGGCGCACTCCACGGGCCAACATAGCCATCCGCGTCGGTATGCTGGACACGTACAAAATAACTACCCGGCCCCGGCGAGCTGAACTGCCAACGCGGCTCAGTCAGCTGCTCATCATGCAGCAGAGTCTTGAATTCGGCGCTGCGCGCAAGCTGCACGCGGAACTGCTGACCGCTGTCAGCCTGCCACGACACCGCCACGGTACGGTCGCGCAACTCGATCGGCTCTGGTGGCGCAGGTAGCGCTTTCTGCGTAAAGACTCGCGACTCGGACCACGGCCCCGAAGTGCTATCTGGTCGCTCGGCTGCCATGCGCCAGACGTACTCGCCAGCGGCGAGCGACTCCAGCGTCAACTCCTCACCGGCCAGTGCGCGACGTTCGATGACAACTTGCGCAAACTCAGCGTCGCGCGCGACTTCAAGCCGATGCGGACCCGACGCCGCCGCCCGCCAACGGAACGTGGCTGTAGCCGACTGTTTGCCGGCTGGGTCCGGCTGCAGCAGCGTGGGCGGCAACGGCTGAGCACGCAACTCGAAACGATGCACTGTTTCTACGCCCTGCAGGCCCGACGCATCGACGCCACGGACCCGCAACCAATACTCGCCATCGTCGAGGCCCGTGATCGTGACTGCAGGCGCCGACTCGTTTGCCTCGATCAACTGCTCAACCACGGTTTGCCGCAGACTGGCATCGATCGCCACTTGCGCGCGATAAGCTGCGGCGCCAGCCAACGGACGCAAACTGAACCGCGCGGTAGGCGAATCGAACGATGCTGCTGGACCAGCCAATTGCGGCGCAGGTAACAACTTGACCGGCGGCGCGGTCCGCCCGCTCGAGTCCGTGCGCGCGCCAAATCCAGCCGCAATTGCAGTCTCCGCGGTCGCGCCGCCACCAAGACCCGCGACGGCCACCTCGCCGCGGACCACTTCATTGCGGGCACTACGATCTTGTTGATCAAACGCGACCCGGAACTCCGTGCCACGCACCGCGCCAATGGCCACCGGCGTAACGATTTCGAACCGCCCGGCATTGCCAGTCGGTACATCTGACTCGGCACGGCCCGATTCCAACTCGACGCGGGTGTCGTGAGCCGCGGCCCCGTCGTAGCGCCTGAGCCGTTGCAGCACGACCCGACTGCCCGACTGCAACACGATGACGGCGCCCTCACCGGTGCGCAGGCTGACGAACCCCGTCGCCCCGGTGTCGAGTTCGTCACCCTCGGCCAGCCGGTCGCCGACGCGCAGCGCGCGGCCACCTACCGCCACTGTGCCAATGATGTCGATCACTTCCGCATCGACCACGGTTTGCTTGAGCCAGGCCACCGGCACCCGCAACGGTGTACCGATCGGTAGGCGTCGTGGGTTAGCGATGCCATTGAGTCGCTGCAAATCCTGCCAGCGCCCCGGCTCGATCAATGCACGGCGCGCGAAGCCGATCAAGGTGTCGCCGGCCCGGGTGCGATAAATATAGTCCGGAGTCTCAGTGTCCGACTGCTGCGCCAGTATGTCGTTGGCGAAAATGACGGCTAACAATGCAAGCAGAAACACCGTAACGCACCGCTTGCCGATCATAAGACACGCTCGGCAGGCACGTCTGCGACTTGCTCGAGTCGGTAGCCGTAGCCATACACTGGCACCAGCCGCAAGCCATTCTCGGGCGCAATCGACAGTGCGCCGCGCAGCTTGCTGACATGCGTATCGATGGTGCGGGTGGTCGCGCCGAAACTACGCCCCCACACCGTCTCCATGATGTGCGACCGCGAAACCAGCGCACCCAGTCGCTTGAACAAAAACAGCGCCAGATCGAACTCCCGCTGCGTCAACGACACTTCTTTGTCGTGCAAATAAATACGTCGCGCCGACTCGTCGAGCCGATAAGGGCCAACCTGCAATGCCGCGGCGGTGGTCGCCGTCTGACCGCGCCGCGCCAAAGCGCTGATTCGAGCCAGCAACTCGCGCTCACGCGGCGGTTTGGCCACGTAGTCGTCCGCACCGGCTTGCAGCGCGAGCACGATGTCCTGCTCGGTATTTCGATGGGTGAGAAACAGCACCGGGATGGCGAGCGACTGTTCCTGGCGGATGGCCTGCAACACGTCGAGGCCTGTCAGGCCAGGCAGCTCCCAATCAAGCACCAGCAAGTCGTAGGTCTCACGACGCAGATCATTGAGCAAGCGCTGACCACTGGCAAACGCGTGCACGCCATGACCGGCGGCGACCAGCACCTGCTCGAGCCAGGCGGACTGGTCCGGATCGTCTTCCAGCATTGCGATACGCACTATCTAGACTCCATCCAAGCCGGCAGCAGCCAATCAAGCGCCCGGTGAATCCGCGTTCGTGACGATTTTTTACACACTGCTGAACATCGTTAACCTGCCCCCAACGACACCGACCGAATAATGGCGCATGCACGACAGCGTGTTTGTACCACTATTATGGCACTGACGCGCGTAGCGGCGGAATGCAACCTTGCCGTGGCGGGCGGGACGGTTGACGTTGACCCGTTCGTGGCGTTGGGACAGCTCACACGCGACGCTGTGGTCAGAGTTGACGAGCAGTTTCGGCTCATCTGGGCCAATCGCCGCGCACGCACGCTGGCAGGCTGGCAGGAGCAACCGATCGAAGGCCAGGCAATTGATTTGCTGCTACCGATCAGTTCAGTCGAAGGCGAAAAGCCCGGTCTCGCGTTGCGACTGTCTAACCCTGCCGAAATCCGCCTGGATGTACCGGTATTGTTGCGACACAGCTCCGGGCGTCGCGTCGCGGCGCACGTCAAGTCGCAGCGCTTGACCAGCGCCGGCACTGAATGCGGCTGGTTGTTTGTACTAGAACCCACGTTCGACGAGTGGCGTACCCAGCTCTGGCAGAATCCAGAAACGCCCGCACTCATGGGCAAGGGCGAATTTCTTTTGACACTCAGTGAAGCACTGAGTGCAGCGCAACTCGACGAGCGTCAACATGCCTTGCTATATCTGGGCTCATCGGGACCGCGACCAGCGCGCAACCCGCAACGGCGCCAACCAGTCGACGAGTCGTTACTCGAACTCTGCAAGCAATTGCAGGCCGAGCGACATCAGCACTGCACGATTGCGCGGCTGCAGGCCGACGAGTTTGCCATCCTGATGCACGATACAGCTCTCGAAGACGCGGAGAGACGCGCGCAAGAACTGCTGCGGAACTTCCGCGCCCGATGCGAGCACCTCGCGCACGACCTGCCGCAACGGGCGCTCAATATCGGCATCATCGCGCTGCCAAACGCGTCGCTTGACGCACCGGCATTGCTGCAAGAGGCCTTTGATGCCAGTCAGCAGGCCCGCGAAGCACAGACACAGTCGATCTACGTGATGCGAAGTGCCAGTACGACGCTGCGACGGCGGCGCGAGGAAATCGGCTGGATGGCGACGCTGTCGCGCGCGCTCGACAACGACAGCGTCGAGCTGTTGATTGAGCCTATCGCGCCGCTGCAACGAGCCACTTCCGGTGCTGAAATGTATGCCGTGCGGGTCCTGTTGTTGGACGCGCAGCAGCAGGAAATTCCGTCGCATCGGTTACTCGCGGCCGCGGATCGATTTCAACTGCTGGCGACACTCGACCGCTGGACCATCACCCATGCGCTGCGTCGGATCGCCGCCCTAACAGCGAGCGGGGCAATCCATGCTAACTCGACGTTTACCCTACAGCTTTCGGCGGCCTCACTCGCCGAGCCTGCGATGCTGGCTTTCCTGCGGCGCCGGGTGCTGGACAGTGAGCTGGCAGCCGGTCGCCTATGCTTTGAAGTCACCGAGTCGGCGGCGCTTGCCAATGCGCTGTTCGCCACCCGGGTATTTGCCGGTTTGCGCCAGCTCGGCTGCTTGATTGCGCTGGACAACGTCGGCGGCACCGAGTCCTCGTTCGCCTATCTGAAGAATCTCCCCGTGGACTATCTGAAACTGGACGCCGAACTGGTGCGGGGCGTCGCGCGGCTGCGCAGCGACCGGGCCATGATCGAGGCGATACAGCGACTCGCTGCGGTGATGTCGATCAAGACAATCGCCAAAGAAGTGGATGACGAAACCATTGGCGCCTGCCTGGCCGACGTCGGCATCGACTACGCACAGGGAAAAATTGCCGGCGAGGCGCAGGCCCTCGCGATGTCGTGAAAAGATTTGGTAGGCGCGAGTGGGATCGAACCACCGACCACCACCATGTCAAGGTGGTGCTCTACCACTGAGCTACGCGCCTGCTGTAAAGGCCGGCAAGATACAAGAGCTGACCGCCGCCAGCAAGCGAGGCAACGCTCAACTGGCCAGTACGTCACTCAAACCGAGCTCCGACCGCTTCAGACGCTCGATCCGGTCACGCAATGCGGCGGCCTCCTCGAATTCCAGATTGCGCGCCCGCTTGAACATCTCAGCCTCGAGGCGCTTGATCTCGCGGACGATCTGGGCCGGCCCCAATGCCGCGACGTTGAGCTCTTCCGCCTCGATCATGGCGCGTGGGCGCCCCTTGCCGCCACCCCTTCCTTGGGCCTTTTTCTGGGCACCGCTGCTCGCGGTGTCGGTCCGCGAGCTGGAGCGCGCGCCTTCCATCACGTCGGTCACGCTCTTGCGGATGCCCTGCGGGATGATGCCATGCAGCTCGTTGAACTCCACCTGCTTACGCCGCCGTCGGTCCGTTTCGTCCATGGCCCGCTGCATCGAACCGGTGACCTTGTCGGCATACAAAATAGCTCGGCCGCGTACGTGCCGGGCCGCGCGCCCAATGGTCTGGATGAGCGAATTGTCGGAGCGCAGAAAGCCCTCTTTGTCGGCATCCAGAATCGCTACTAACGACACCTCGGGCATGTCGAGGCCTTCGCGCAGCAGGTTGATGCCCACGAGCACATCGAACTGGCCTAGCCGCAGGTCGCGAATGATCTCGACACGCTCCACCGTCTCGACGTCCGGAGTGCAAATACCGCACGCGCACGCCATGTTCGTGCAGATATTCGGTGAGATCCTCAGACATCCGCTTGGTGAGGGTGGTCACCAGCACGCGTTCGTCGCGTTCGACTGCGAGACGAATCTCCGACAGCAGGTCATCCACCTGCGTGCGCACCGGACGCACTTCGACCGCCGGGTCGATGAGCCCCGTGGGGCGCACGACCTGCTCGACCACTTGCGACGCGTGCCGCGCCTCATAGTCGCGCGGCGTCGCCGAGACGAAAATCATCTGCGGCGCGAGCGCTTCCCATTCCTCGAATTTGAGCGGCCGGTTATCGAGCGCCGACGGCAAGCGAAAACCATACTGCACCAGGGTTTCCTTGCGCGAGCGGTCGCCCTTGTACATCGCACCGAGCTGCGGAATGGACTGATGGCTCTCGTCAATGACCAACAGCGCATTGCGCGGCAAGTAGTCATACAAGCAAGGGGGTGGTTCGCCAGGCTCGCGGCCGGAGAGATAGCGCGAATAGTTTTCGATCCCCGCGCAGTAACCCACCTCTTTCATCATTTCCATGTCGAACATCGTGCGCTGCTCGAGCCGCTGCGCTTCGACCAGCTTGTCGGCGGCACGCAGCTCCGCCAGACGGCCGCGCAGTTCTACGCGGATCTGATCGATGGCGCCGATCAGCCGCTCCTTCGGCGTCACGTAATGCGAGCCCGGATAAATGGTGAACCGCGGCAGCTTGCGCGCCACTTCGCCGGTCAACGGGTCGAACAGCGCCAGCGATTCGATCGCCTCGTCAAACAACTCGACCCGCACCGCTTCGCGTTCGGATTCAGCCGGAAAGATATCGATGACATCGCCACGCACGCGATACGTGCCCTGACTCAAATCCAGTTCGTTGCGGGTGTACTGCATGTCAGCGAGCCGGCGCAGCAACCGGCGTTGATCCATGCGATCACCACGCACGAGGTGCAGCACCATCGCAAGATACGCGGCCGGATCGCCCAGACCGTAGATGGAGGAAACCGTCGCGACAATGATCGAGTCAGGCCGCTCGAGCAGCGCCTTGGTCGCCGACAAGCGCATTTGTTCGATGTGCTGGTTGATCGACGCGTCTTTCTCAATGAACGTATCGCTCGAAGGCACATACGCCTCCGGCTGGTAGTAGTCGTAATACGAGACGAAATACTCGACCGCATTGTGCGGAAAGAACTCGCGGAATTCGCCGTAGAGCTGCGCCGCCAGCGTCTTGTTATGGGCCAGCACCATGGTTGGGCGCTGCACCTGCTGGATGACGTTGGCAATGGTGTAAGTCTTGCCTGAGCCCGTGACGCCGAGCAACGTCTGATGCGCCAGTCCATCGCGCAGCCCTTGCACCAGACCACTGATCGCGGCGGGTTGGTCGCCGGCCGGTGAATACTCGGACTCAAGTTGAAATAGACGTTGTTCCATGGAGATCTGGGTGCTGCAGGCGCGGGCAATCGCGTATCATACCGCGTCCCCCACAGCCGGAAGACCACTCGTGCCAGTAGCCCTGTCGCGACGCGTTCAGCGCGTCAAGCCCTCGCCCACTCTCGCCGTCACCGCGCGCGCCGCCAAGCTCAAAGCCGAGGGCAAGGACATCATTAGCCTGGGCGCAGGCGAGCCGGACTTCAATACGCCGGAGCACATTGCAGCCGCGGGCATCGAAGCGATCCGCACCGGGTTTACCCGCTACACCACCGTCGACGGTATCCCGGAACTGAAGGACGCGATCATCGCCAAGTTCAAGCGCGACAATCAGCTCGACTACGAGCGCGCGCAGATTCTGGTGTCATCGGGCGCCAAACAGACGCTCTACAACTTGTGCATGGCAGTGCTGGACCCGGGCGACGAGGCGGTGATCCCGGCGCCCTATTGGGTCTCGTACCCGGACATGGTGATGCTGGCCGATGGTCTGCCCGTGACACCTGACTGTAGCGCCAAGCAGGGCTACAAGCTCACGCCGCGCCAACTCGAAGCTGCGATAACGCCGCAGACGCGTTTGCTGCTGATCAACAGCCCCTGCAACCCAACCGGCGCCGCCTACACGCGCGCCGAGTGGCGTGCGCTCGGCGACGTGCTGCTCGAACATCCGCGCGTCGTCATCGGCACTGATGACATGTACGAGCACATCTTCTGGGGGGACGAAAAATTCTCGAGCCTGCTGTCAGTGGTGCCCGAACTCTACGACCGCACCGTGACGATCAATGGAATTTCAAAGGCCTATGCGATGACTGGCTGGCGCATTGGCTATTGCGGCGGCCCGAAGGAAATCGTCACCGCCATGACCACGATCCAGGGTCAGTCCACCTCGAACGCCTCAAGCATTTCGCAAAAGGCGGCGGTGGCCGCACTCAACGGGGATCAGCAGTGCGTCGCCGAGATGAACGCGCAGTTCAAGAAGCGACATGACTATATTGTAGCTGCGCTCAACACCCTGCCCGGCGTGACTTGTCTGCCGGCCTCGGGCGCGTTCTACGCTTGGGCGGACGTGAGCGGTGCAATGGCCGCGCTCGGCTGCCGTGACGACAACGCGTTTGCGGAGCGACTAATCAATGACGCGGGCGTGGCCGTGGTTGCCGGTTCCGGCTTCGGCGCGCCGGGCCACATGCGGATTTCGTTCGCGTGCAGCATGGAGACGCTGGAGAAGGCGGTCGCTCGGATCCGGGGTGCGCTGGAACGCGGTGTGATCGCCAAGACCGCCTGAGAACATAACCATCGGCGAGTTCATTCGCATGTGTTGTCAGGATACAACATATATCTGGCTACCCATACAAGGAATGCATGGCAATCGTCGCGAGACCGGTACAGTGGCAAATGCCCTGTGCTAGGCTCCCCGCTGAGTTTTTGCCTTGGGGAGCATCTCGACAATGGTCAATCGTTCGACGTCACTGGTTCTCATTAGCGCTGTTGCCGCAGCCATCACGGGTTCACCCCCAGTGCAGGCGCAGCAGCCGCAGGTCCAACTACTAGAAGAAATTATCGTCTCGGCGCGTAAGCGCGACGAGAACCTGCAGGAAATCCCGGTTGCCGTCACGGCGTTCAGCGAGAAGCAACTCGACAACCTCGGCATTTCGAGCATGGGTGACATTGCCGCTTACACGCCCGGCCTGTCATTCGAGGACTACGGCGGTGCGCTCGAGGCGCCCGTGATCCGCGGCCAGAATCAAGTGCGCCTGAACAACCCCGTGCAGAACGTGTCGACATTCCTCGATGGCGTGTATCTGCAGCGCTCCTACATGATCGACGTGGGCGTCGTGTCGCTCGATCGGATCGAAGTTCTCAAGGGCCCGCAGTCGGCCACTTACGGTCAGAACTCATTCGGTGGCGCGATCAACTATGTCACCAAGAAGCCCACGGAAGCCTTCGAAGCAGACGTGTCTGTTAGCTTGGGCTCCGACAAGTTGTTTGGCGGTAAAGCGACATTCAGCGGCCCGATCATCGGCGAGAAGCTGCTGGGACTCGTGACTTTCGGCAAGGAATCGTTCGACGGCACGTGGGAGAATGGCCACCCGCTCGCCGATGACAACATCAGCCCCGGCACCGACGGCAATCTGGGCGGCTACGACAAACCAGACGATCGCTGCAGCCTTGCGTTTCACGCCGACCGATTCACTGGTTGCCGATCTCGCTTACTACCGCAACGAGATCAACCAAGAGTCACGGGCGAGCTTCACCCGCATGGGTCGTGACGGTATTTCCTTCTTTGGTTTTTTCAACCAAAATACGCTGAACTGCTCTCGGACCACCCAGCCGATGCTGGGTTTCCTCGGTGCTAACAATGCGCTGTGGTGCGGTGAGTTGACCGCCGAGTTACCGCCGGGCAGCGGCAGCGGTGAAAAGCTGATTCGCGACCCACGCTCCGTGGGCCAGCAGGGCATCAACGAAATTCTGAGCGCCAAGGCCGGCTGGGACATCAGCGACACGGTGAAGGCGAGCTATCAGTTCGGGCGCGCCAAGTCGCGTATCCGCTCGGGTGGTCAGTCGATTCCGGACGCGATCAACGGGTCGGGCAACCCGATGTCGCTGTTGAACTTCTCGGCGGGTCAGGTTGTATTCGATTCACAGCCGAACGGCGGGCTTGAGGCAGACTCACACGAGATCCGCCTGTCCTACGATCCGGACAGCATCTTCAACGCGTCGTTAGGCTACTTCCACTACAAGTCCACCGACGTCTACGAGGCGATCGGCTACACACTCGCGCCACTCGGCTCGATTCCGTTACGCGACCTGCCGAACACTGATCCCAACCCGGACCTGTTCGAGGACAAGACCGAGGCGTTGTTCGCACAGGTCGGCCTCAAACTGCTGGACGGACGGCTGAAGTTTAACCTCGAGGGTCGCTACTCGGAGGACGACAAGGCCGTTGAAACCGTCGGCATTGCAAACACGGCTGCGTCGGCGTCTTTCAACGCCTTCACACCGCGCCTCACGGTGGATTACACGCTGTCCCCAGGGCACCTGCTCTATGGGTCGTTTGCGCAAGGCATCAAGTCCGGTGGCTTCAACAGTCCAATCCTGGCTAACACCGGGCGCCCGATTGATCCATCGCAGGCGACTTACGAAGAAGAAAGTAACTGGACCTACGAAATCGGCTCCAAGAACACCTTCCTCGACGGTCGTCTGCTCGCCAATCTCGCGGTCTACTACATCGACTGGTCCGACCTGCAGATCAATACGACTGCGATCGGCGGCGGTCCGCAGGACCCGGTGCAGATCGACAATATCGGCGGCGCCACCACCTACGGCGCGGAGTTCGAAGGTGTGTGGGTGGCGACCGACGCGATTCGCATGAACCTTGGGCTGTCCTATAACAACCCAACCTTCGACGACGGCATCATTTACATTGAGGCAGCACTCGATAACTGGTGCGACGGCACGGTATGCCCGGTCAATGCTGACATCGGTGGCAATACGCTCAACCGTGTGCCGAAGCTGCAGGCCAACCTCGGCACGCAGTACTCGGGCAATACCGCCGGTGGCAACAACTACTTCGTGCGCGGCGACGTCACCTACCAATCGAAGCAGTACATGGAGCTGCTGAACGTGGGTTGGGTGCCGGCTCGCACGCTCGTCAATGCACGCGCCGGTTTCTCAGGTACGGATGGTGCCTGGGAAGTGTCGGTGTGGGCTAAGAACCTGCTCGACAAGAAGTACGTCGCCAACTCGCTGTTCTTGGGGTTCTCGAACGGCTATGTGGCCAACTTGGGCGACCGCCGTACCTATGGCATGACCGCCGCGTTCAACTTCAAGTAACGCCGCTTGAAAAAGAGCGCCGCAGGGGCAACCGTGCGGCGCTTTTTTTGACTAAATTCGGCGCGGTTGCTTGACGTCGCTAGCCGCTGCCACGAGAATTCCCGCCCTCCTAGCCGTTCCCTGGTAGCTCAGTCGGTAGAGCGTCGGACTGTTAATCCGTTGGTCGTTGGTTCGAGTCCAACCCAGGGAGCCATATTGACCTTTGTTGACAGTGTGCTCGCCGCCCGTGGGCTAGCATTCTTGCTGGCGGGCGCAAGGATGGGTCCGCTTTTCTCTCCCCTCTTCGCAAGTCGTATAGAGTCCGGTGTTGCCAGACAACGCCTACAAAAAAGGACTAAAACATGCAGATCATGGACGTACTCAATCAGCTCGGCGGCTTGCAATCCGTTGCCCGTGAACTCGGTGTCACCGAGAGCCAAGCCTCGAGCGGCGCAGCAGCACTGTTGCCAGCAATCCTCGGCGGCTTCACCAAACAGGCGCAGGCGCAGCCTACGGGCCTCGAAGGATTGGCAGGTCTTCTGGGCAAACTTGGCGGTGGTGGTCTGCTGGAGAACGTTCTGGCGCCGCAGGCGACGAACGTGTCCCAAGGTAACGATGTGCTGGGCCAGATTTTCGGCAGCAAGGACGTGAGTCGCGCCGTGGCACAGAACGCCTCGTCGCAGACCGGACTAGACCCGTCGCTCCTCAGGAAGATGTTGCCGATCCTGGCGATGCTGGTTGCAGGGTATATGGCGAAGTCCGGCACGGGCCGAACGGCGCAAGTCGAGGCACAGCCCGGCGGCGGCTTGGGTGGCCTGCTCGGCAGTCTGCTGGGCGGCAGCAACGGCTCGCAAGCGGCGGCTCCCGGTATGGGCTCGTTGCTGGATTTGAACGGCAACGGCAACCCGCTGGACGACATTCTGGGCATGGCCGGCAAGATGCTAGGCAAATAGCCCAACCTCACAGGGTCTGACGCAATGAGCAGCATCAGCGCTTTGAAGTCCGATCTGGACGCTGCGATCGATCAAGCAGGCCCGGATGGACTCTACGACGATGCGACCTTTGAGCGTATCCACGCCTGCATCAAGGCCTTGGTGCCGCTCACACCGACACCACGGCCAATCGATGCCCAGGAGTTCGTGCAGGCGCCCTGGGGCAGCAGATTTGCGCAGTTCGGGATGCGTCACACCGCCGGCAAGCCGATTCGCCATCTGAGCAAGCTCAGCTTGCAAAGCTTCAATCGCTTTCCGGCCATTGAAATCCAGGTGGAATCGATCGATCAGGAAATTCGCGTCGACGGGCACCATTACAACAACGTTATTTCGATGACGACACCCGATGGTCAGCATTCGGGCCGCATTGTTGTCTGGGGTCGATACGAACTGCTGCCCGAAGAACCGCAGCGCTATCGCGTCAGCTTCTATGCCTGCGAACTGGTGCCGCCCGAGGGTGTCGCGGCAACCACATTCCGTGAGCAGTTTGGTCTGCAGCCCGACCTGCCTTTGAAGCAGGAATTGAAGCCACCCAAGCTGCACTCAGACGTGGTGTTCTGCGATGCCGATATGCGCATCAATTTCGGCAGCATGGGTGGTGTCTATGTGATGCGGCGGCTGACATCGCCAGGCAAGTCGGTCGACTTCTGACCGTCGTGCTCAGTACCTAAAAAAACGGCGCCTCGCGGCGCCGCTTTTCCTGAACGTGGCGTCAGTCCCTCAAGCCGTACGTCGCTTGCGACGTACCGCACCCAGGCCGAGTAACCCAAGGCCCAAGAGGCCAAGCGTCGCAGGCTCTGGCACGCGGTAGGTCAAGCGGATGATCAGATCGTCGTGATTGTCATCCTGGCGCGCACCGGAATCGTCCCACAGCAACCAAGCGCTGTTGCCGTCACCGGAGACCCACATGCCGATCGACTGGGCACTATCCATGCCGGTGTTGTCGTTCTGGGCATTGCTGATACAAGCCGAAATGGTCAACGCACAGAACTCGAAGTCCATGACGCCGCTGCCACCGGGCGTGGTACCCACAAAACGCGAGCCCCACGACAGGTTGCCAGGCGACGTAAACGACACGCTGCCCATCTCGAAGCGGTTCGCGTAGCCGGCTTCGGCGCCAAACACTTCGACGTCGATGAAGTACTCCGACGCACCGGCCGGACCCGGCGTAACCGAGAGACTGGTGCCCAAATCGAACTGGCTAATGCCAGCGGCTACCAACTCGGCCCGGAAATCGTTGTTAGTGGGTATGGGGCTAACGGTAGTGCGCGGCTCGCCGTTAGTGTCGATGAGAACAAACCCGGCATTCGCAATCCCTGCAAACCCGAGTGCTGCACTGGCGGTGATAGCAGCAACTAAATTGTGACGCATCGAGCGTTCCTTCCTCTGCTGTCGGTCAAAAATCCTACCGAGTTATCTTATATATCGCCGCAAACCTTGCTGTTGTTTTTTTTACAAAAGACAATCCAGTGGAAGTACGAATGGGCTAGTGGCGGCCTGCAAGGCAGGCGCTGTAAAAAAACCCGACGTCCCGAAACAAACTATTTTCGTGGGGATTTCGCCGCTCCTTGCTGCGGCGCGATATTTCCGACCCGCGCCGCTGTCCAGTGCAACGCGCGCTCAAGCCAGTACGCTCAGCGCACCCGCGCTAATCACACCTACCAAGGCAGCTGCAATCAGGCCTAACAACAGTGGTCGCAGGCCGAGTTCACGGAAGCTGCTGAGTTGCGTCTGCAACCCGACCGCCGCCATTGCAGCCAACAGACACCATTCCGAGAGACGCTGCATCCACAGCAAGGCCGTTTGCCAGATCTCCGCAGTCAGCAGACCAAACGGCTGTTCGTTCAAATCGCCAACCGTACGCAATGCGCACATGGCAATGAAACCGACCACAAACAACGGCACCAACGGTGGGCGTTTGGTCTGGGCGTCGGCTGGGCGGAGATCGGCAACCATGCGATTGGCAAGCACAGCCGCAAAAGGAATGACCACGGCCATGAACAGGTTCCGTAGCAGCTTGGTAACAGTCGCTGCCTCCAGCGCTAGCGGCGCACTGTACTGCTGCTGATAAAGCATCGCCGCGCCGGCCACCTGTGCCGTGTCATGTACGGCGGTACCCAGGAAGATCCCTGCCAGGTCAGGTCTGTCGGCAAACAATGCGTGGGCGATAAACGGATGCACCAACAGCGCCAGCATGCCAAACAACGTAATGCAGGCCGTGGCATAACTGACTTCCAACGCACGCGCCCGGATCAGCGGCGCGGTCGCGGCAATCGCTGTGACACCACAAATGCCAGTGCCAACTGCAATCAACAACCCCAGCTGAGTTGGCAGTTTCATCGCTCGACCGACGAGCAACACGATCAGCAAAGCTGCTGTGATACAGAGCAGGACGACCGGCAGTGCCTGCAGACCCAGCGCGGAAACCGCAACCAAGCTGAGACGCGTCCCCAGCAGCACGATTCCGGCGCCCAGCACGGTGGTCGTAAAGAACCGCAAGGTCTTGGCCGACGCTGCGACAAGTCGCGGCGCAACCTGGGCCACCAACAGCCCGAGAAGAATAGCGACCATGACGCCGCTGATCGGGCTCTTGGCAAAGCCAAACACGGATGTGCCGAGGAATGCTGCCGCCCAGGTACCCAGCAGCGCACAGGCCAGCACCAGCGAGGCGCCGACGATATGGCGCTGCAAACTACCCGCTTCCATCTGCTCCCTTTAAAACAACTCGCCCGCTTGAACTGCTCCCGACAGGCGGTCGCCGCAGGTCGCGCGCCGCCAATATACCCCGCGCGACTGTTTAATGGTCACCAACGTCATGGCCACCAACGGTCGCGCGAGTCAACCCGGAGACCCTTATGTCGGCAGAGAAGCTCCTGCACCTGGATGGTCAATACGACTGTGTACCATTGACCAAGGACAGTATTTCGCTGTGCGTGGTGCAATCACGTATTCGCGCTGTCGACGTCAAGCGACGCGATGCGTCCGTCAAAGAGAACCTCGACCATCTACTCGAGTTGATCGACGCGGCCAACGGTTGGCTCGGACCGAAGGACATCGTTTTTTTCCACGAGTTTCCGATCACCGGCTTCGATGCGCGCTGGCGGCGCGAAGACCTGCTGAAAGTGGCAATCGAGATCCCGGGGCCGGAGACCGAGGCCATCGCGGCACGCGCCAAGCGTTACGGCTGCCATGTGGTGTTCGGGTCCTATGCCCGTGACCCCGCCTGGCCCAACCACGTCCTGTCGATCACGACGATTATCGGCCCGCAAGGCGACGTCGTCGGCCGCCACTGGAAGGCGCGCAATATCAAGGGGCTGTTTGGCGGTCGTTTCGAGGTGTTCACGACCACCATCTACGACGTTCTGGACCAGTACATCGAAATGTATGGCGTGCACGAAGTCGCGCCGGTGACCCGTACGTCCATCGGCAACATCTGCACCACGTCCACGCAGCTCGAGCCCGAGATCATTCGTGCCTTTGCGCTGCGCGGCGGCGAGATCATGCTGCGCACTGCCTCTGGCGGCTTTGACGAATTCGATATCCAAGCCAACGCGCGTTACAACTCGATGTACACCGCGATCGTGAATCAAGCGATTTCGCGAGGTAACCCGGGATCTTTCGACGACGTGCGTTCAGGCGGCAGCGCTATCTTTGGGCCCGATGGTCAGGTGCTGGCGCGAGCCAACAGTGCGAACGAAGGCCCCGTACTCGCGCGGATTCCGATCAAAGCGTTCCGCGAGGGCCGGCGGATACCCAATATTCACGCCTCACTCTACCGCCGTCTGTACGACGAATACGCTGAAGCCTATCCGCCGAATCTGTTCGCCGCCTACCAACCGACGGACGGCTTGGATTCGGCCAACTACCTACGCGACAAACGTCGCTGGAAATGAGACGCGACGGCCGCGCGGGCGGCGGCGTCAAGCCGCCCGCAGGTAGTGCACGCTGAACTGATCGGCGTCATCTGTCCACACAGCATTGGTCACCCAACCGCAGGCCTGCGCAAGCGCTCTGAACCCAGGCAGCGTGTACTTGTGGCAGCGCTCAGTCACAATATATTCGTTCGCCGCAAACTTGATCGACTCCCCGGCCACCGTGACAACCTGCTCTCGGTCGCTGATGAGCCGCATCTCGATCCGGCCTTGGGGACTGTCCCAGACCGCTGCATGCCGAAAGCTGGCAACATCGAATGCCGCGCTGAATTCTCGATTGAGATGCACCAGCATGTTGCGGTTGAATTCCGCCGTCACACCTGCGGCGTCATTGTAGGCAGCCCGCAGTACATCCGGGTGCTTCACCAGATCAACGCCGATCACCAGTCCGCCGTTGTTGCCCGCCATCGATCGCAGTCGTGTCAGCAGCTTCTTGGCCTGCACGGTATCGAGGTTGCCTATTGTCGACCCCGGGAAGAAGAACACGACGCGATTGGCGGCTCGTTGCGGCTGCGGCAACGTGAAAGCTTGCAGAAAATCGGCACACAGCGGCATGACGTCGAGCTGCGGATAGTCGGCGGCCAACGCTTGCGCCGACTCAAGCAAGTGTGCGCGGGAGATATCCATGGGCACGTAAGCGGCTAACGACGGCAGCGCATCGAGCAACAGGCGTGTCTTGATACTTGAGCCACTGCCCAACTCAACCAACAGCGCCTGCGCGCCGATCGCCTGCGCAATCGCGGCGGCATGACGCTGCAAGATCGCAGTCTCCACCCGCGTGACGTAGTACTCCGGCAGCTCGCAAATCTGATCGAACAACTGCGAGCCACGCTGGTCGTAGAACAGCGCGGGCGACAACTGCTTCGGAATCCGCCGCAGATCCGCAATGATCCCGGCGGCGGCGTGTACAGGCGTCTGTTTGTTTGCAATCTGATTCATGGTACGTCAGCAATCCTTGGCAAGGCGCAGACCGGCGAACTGCCAGCGCGCATTCGGTGGGAAAAAATTACGGTAGGTAGCGCGGATATGATTCCTGGGGGTGACACACGAGCCACCGCGCAGCACGAACTGATTCGCCATGAATTTGCCGTTGTACTCAGCAATACGCCCAGACCACGACTTGAAGCGCGGATAAGGGCTGTACGGCGACTGCGTCCACTCCCAGACATCACCAAACATCTGGCTCAAGCTGTCGCCTGCCGCGGCACTTTCCACCACCGCCCAGCCATCGGCGAGCCAGTGGGCCGGGTCGCGGTAGCCGCCAGCCGTCACGAAATCGCGATACTCAGCGTTGGTCACGAGTCTCTTGCCCAAAGCGAACGGCTGCAACAGAACCTGATGACGCGGCGTCTCGTTGTCGAAACTGAATTCGCTACCGGCGTGCCCGACTGGGACAACCCCGCCTGCAAATTCGGCGAATCGCAGCGGCATCGCTGCGGTGGCCAAGCTCGGCGGGCGCTGGTCTTGATAGGCCGGTCGCAATGGATTCAACGAAAACGCGTGCTTGATATCAGTTAGTAACAACTCCTGGTGTTGTTGCTCGTGGTGACAGCCCAGCTCCGCCAACCGCTGCATCTCCGCGTCGTCACCACGCCGTGCCAGCAGTTCTTCCATGGCCGAATCAACGTGCTGCCGGTAATCCATTACGTCGCGGACCGTGGGCCGCGACAACAGGCCGCGCTCTGCCCGAGTGAATGCCTGCCCCACGCCTTTGTAATACGAATTGAACAGCAGGCCGTATCGCGGCTCGAAGCACTGATAGTCACTCCGAAAATGCCCCAGCAGGAACTCCTCGAAAAACCAGGCGGTGTGCGCAAGATGCCACTTGGCCGGACTGGCGTCCGGCATCGACTGCACCACGAAATCCTCGGCCTCGAGCCGCTCGCACAGGCCAACGGTCGTCGCACGTGTATGACGAAAACGTGTGAGCAGAGGCATCGCTACGGCGCGCTGGCCAGGGTCTTCTTCAGCTTGCAAGGTACGGGGTGCGCTCGCGCAACGGACGATAGTGTTTTTGAATAACATTTATCGCCAGTCGAATCAACGCGCTTGCAATTCGCGGCGTGTCAGGCAAACGCAGCCGCGATGTCTGTCTGCGTTGCGCGACGTCAATCTGCTGCCATATCGGGACAAGTGCCGATGCGCCGCTCTACGGATAGATGTACAATTTTATCTGGCATCTCAAACGACGAGGGACGCGCCATGGCAAAGCGATCAAAGCCGACGCCGAAGCAAGCAACTCGCAGTCGTCCAGTACATCGGTCCGTGATACCGCTGGGCGCGCAAGATCCGGGCGAGCCGCACGAACCAGAACGACACTACGGCGGTCAGCGACTGACGCGCGCCGTGCATGCAAGCGGCATCACTGGCGAGCCGCCCGACATCTATTGCTGCGACTGGTCACCGCTCGCTGATATTGATCGAGTCAAATCCGACCCGCTGGGCGACGAACATCTGCATCGACCGCGATAGAGACTTGCTCTAACGTTAGTAAATCACTCAAGGCCTAACTCACGGCCGCTTGCCGGGGACTTGGTGCGAGACGCGCTCCAGCTCCTCGAGCAGATCGAGCACCAATGCGGTGCCTGCCCAATTCAGCTCCAGATCTTGCATGAGCCGCACCGCGCGCCGCGCTCGCGCTAGTTCCAAACCCTGGAACGCCCAGTCGTCGGGGCCTGCGCCCAAGGGTTCCATGACACCTTCCTGCACCATCTCGATAACGATTGCCGGCGACATATCACACAGCTCGCAAAACTGTATGAAACTGAACGTCAGTTCCTCATCGAGTAGTACGCCCTCTAGGCCGCGTTGCGTGTTCATTGTCCAGACACCTTGATATCGGCACGCAGGTCAGTCGTGTTGTCAGCCTCGAGCTGTTCGTAGAGCTGGCGCGCCTGATCGCTGATCGGACTGGGTACGGCGATTTCAACTTCGACATACTGATCGCCCGGCGTCTTGCCCGGCAAGCCTCGCCCTTTCAGCCGTAGCGACTTGCGCGCGGCGACACCGGTGGGCAACTTGAGCTCTACCCAGCCTCCCAAGGTGGGCACCTTGACGGACCGTCCCAGAGCCGCCTCCCAAGGAGTCACGGGCACGCGGGCATAGATGTCTCGACCTTGCGCCCGATAGATGGCATGCGGAGCGAAATCGACCTGGAGCAACAAGTCACCGGCCGGTCCGCCACCGAAGCCCGGCGCACCCTGCCCCTCAAGGCGTATGCGCTGGCCCGCGGTCACGCCGCGGGGAATTTTGACATTGAGTGTGCGCTGCTGGTTTCGCATCTGGCCAGTCGCGTCGATTGCAGGCACCTGCAAGGCAAGCTGTCGAGTGGCACCGTGATAAGCGTCCTCGATAGAAATGCTGATGCGGGCCTCGATCGGCTGGCCGGCAGTGCGAAATGAGCCGCGTCTGCCGTCCGCCTGCCCGCCCGCATACCGACCACCGCCGAACAGGGTCTCGAAGAACTCGCTGAACTCGCCGGCATCGCGATAACCACCTGCTCCTGCGGAGAACCCAGCATCGCGCGACGGCGGCGGGCGAAAGCTCTGCCCACTTTGCCAGTCACTGCCGAGCTGGTCGTAGGCCGCCCGCTTCTCCGGATCCTTCAGGACTTCGTAGGCTTCTTTCATCTCCTTGAAGCGGGTTTCGGCGTCGGCCTCCTTGCTAACATCTGGATGGTATTGACGCGCGAGCTTTCGATAAGCGCGCTTCAGCTCATCAGCAGAAGCCGTACGCGCAACGCCCAGAATCTTGTAATAGTCCTTGAATTCCATCGTAAAGGATTTTACACGCAATCACGCCTTGCCAAGCCAGCGTGACTCACTGCGCTGTCGGCAGCCACGCCTGCGGCAACTACGTATCGTCGCGATGCAAGTGAAGCGGTCAGGCTGCCACGATGTCAGCGATACACCGAACCACACTGTTCTCCTATGGGTTCAGACACTTTTGACTTGACGCCGGTCTCTATGCGGCGATCAGCATCCCGGCGTGGATCTTGATTCTGCTCACTGACCTGCAGCCACTCGGCGAAATGCCACCATCGCTGTGGCATGCGCATGAGGTGTTGTTTGGCTTCGTCGCCGCGGCCGTCGGCGGGTTTTTACTCACGGCCGTACCGAGCTGGACCGGCAGTCGGGGGTTTGCCGGGATTCCTCTGCTCGTAGCTGCGCTGGCTTGGCTCGCCGGCCGCGTCGCCTTCGCCCTTGCGTACACGCTACCTTTGCCGCTGGTTGCCAGCGTCGAGCTGCTATTTCTGCCGGTGATTGCCGCACTGATCGCGCCACCGATCCTGCGCGAGCGCAATCGCAACGTCGCAATGCTCGGTGTACTTGCCCTGCTATGGCTGACCGACGCCGCGTTCCTGTTCGCGCTCTATCAGCAAGATCCGCTTGCGGCCTCACGTTCGCTTGGCGTCGCCATCAACGTGATTCTACTGCTCATTACGATCATCGGTGGCCGGATCGTCCCGGCATTCACCGGCAATGCACTGCGACAATCGCAGGTGCCAGTCAGCCTGCGAAGTTTCAAGCCTATCGAGCGGGTCCTGCCAGCGGTGATGCTGTCAATCATCCTGATCGACGCGACCATACCGGGCGGGTCACTCGCTCTGGCGGTCGCTGCGCTTGCTGCAATCCTGCATAGCGTACGGTTGTCGGGCTGGCGCGGCCTGCGCGTCACTGACAAACCCATCGTCTGGGTACTGCACCTGGCTTACCTGTGGCTGCCAATTGGCTTTTTGCTCAAGGCAGTCTTCATTGCAACGGGTGCCGCCTGGGCGCAATGGTGGCAACACGCGTTCGGCATCGGCGTGTTTGCCCTGATGATTCTGGCGGTGATGACGCGCGCAACGTTGGGGCATACCGGACGACCGCTGGTTGTCCGGCCGGCAATAGCCGTCGCCTACCTACTGGTCGCAGCTGCCGCTGTCGCACGCATTGCGGCACCCATCCTGTGGCCATCGCACTACCAACAAGTTCTCATTGTGGTCGCGACGCTCTGGACACTGGGCTTTCTGGTTTTCGTCGCGATCTACGGCCCAATCCTGCTGCGACCCAGGCTCGACGGCAAGCCGGGCTGAATTCAGCCCGGCTTGCGAAACCGCAGTACAAATTTGTCGGTCGTCTTGCCCTTCATTTCGGGCGTAAAAAAGGCCTTCTGTCGATCGTCAGCCGTATTGCGCATCAGATCACTCTCAGCCTCGAGCACGAAACCCGCCTTGGCAAACGAGGCTTTGGCAAACGCCTCGTCGATGCGATGCGCCCCGCGTGGGTCGGTCGCGAAGGACTTTCCCGTCCCGGCTGGCGCCGAATGGTCGACGACCACCACCCAAGCACCGGGCTTCAGACCCGCGTACAAATCCGCCAGCACATCATCAACGTCGTCCGAAAGCGTGTAGAAGTCGTGGTACACGAGGTTCAGCATGGCGCCGTCGAAGTACGCCGGCGGCAGGTCCATTTCGTTCATGGGCTTGTCCCAACGGACGACATTGCGCAGTCGATCGCCCGCAAGGCGCTCATCGGCCGCCTTGGACCCCATACGCGTATCGGTTGGGTTCTGCATGTAAACTTGCCCCGTAGGCCCGACCACGCCTGCTAACAACTCGGCATACCAGCCGCCCGCGCTGAACAGGTCCAAAACCTTTTGTCCGGGAGCGACGCCGGCGAATTTCATCACTTCGATCGGCCGACGGTCCGGGTCCTTCGCGATCTTTGGCTGGGCGCGCGGGATTATCGACAGCGGCTTGAATCGCCTGCTCACGGGCCAACGAATCACCGCTGGTGACAGGGCCGGTTGCAGCACAGCCGGCGAGACTCGCGACAGCCAGCAATAGCAGTAGATAAGTTTTCATTCTTGGACTCCTTGAGACTACGCGAGTGAGACTGCCAAGATGGCAGGCCATCATTCTGCGGTAAACAGTTTCCACAGCATCCGGCGGTCCGGATCATACGCCGTGTAGGTCTTGCCGACCGTCGCAGCATCATGCGCCACATCAGCGGTCAGCCGTGCCAGGTCCGCGCGAGACAGAAAACTGAAGGCGAGCGGATCTTTGGTCAGCACGGCCGTCGTTCGCGCAGCTTGCTTGCCGAGACCGCCGGGCCGAATGATCGTGTACTGCAGACCACTGCTGCGCAGATGCTCCTCGGCTTGCGACTTGAGCGGCACGACTGCGCTATGGCCCTTCCTCGCCGCCAGAGGAATAGCTTCCGCCGAGTCGCCCGCGCCGATCACAGTGACCAGCACAAACCGCGCGATGCCGTTGGCGCGCGCCGCATCGATAACATTGCGATTGCCGATGAAATCTGGCCGCGTATTGGGATCCATCGACGGCGGTCCCTCGATCATGCCCATGATCGGGTTGGTGCGCTCCGGCAAATCGCTGGACGACGTGCCCAGCAGCGAGATCACCAGGTCAACTGGCTGGGCACCCACCGCGGCCTTCACTTCATCGGCATCCAAGGCATCGGCAACGACTTTTTCGATGCCGAACGCATCGATTGCCGCCGTGTTCGACGTTGCTCTAACCATTGCGACGACTCGATCACCGCGCTCTCGCAGGACGCGCACGAGTTCCACACCCGTCTTGCCAGTGGCACCCGCCACGAAAACCGTGCGTGGCGTCGCATCGGGGGTTAGCGCAGCAATCGATGCTGTCGGCGGAGAATGATAGCCACTCATCGCCAAGGTATAGCCGACGACAAAAATAACCAGCAGTGCGACCAGCCATTTGGTCAGACGCCACAGAACTCGCACGCCTTACCCCCTTTTATACCCACCGACAAACGTTGCACACGTGAGCATAGTAAAGCGCCGACTTAGCGTCTATGAGCTGTTGGGCAAAGGCCCCGACCCGACCGGCCAGTGGTACACGCCGCAAAGCCTGTCTGCTCGCCGCGTCAGCGCAATCTCAACCCGCGCGACTTTTTGCCGCCAACTGCCTGGCCGGCGGTTGAGCCTCGGTCCAGACCCAGTTCGGTGCTCCATAGAGCGTTGTGCGCTGGCGCGGCAAGCGGCGACGGCGTGCGATCAGCCGGCGCATGTCGCGCTCCTCGAGTTGCTGACCGTGCACCGAACCGGCGGCACGCGAGATCGACTCGTCCATCAGCACGCCGCCCAGATCATTGACCCCAGCGTCCAGCATCGCGGCGGCGCCCGCCGGCCCCAGCTTCACCCAGGACGCCTGGATGTTGCGTATCACAGGATGCAGTACCAGGCGGGCCACGGCGTGCATCAACAAGGACTCGCGCCAGGTTGGTCCGGAACGGGTCAAGCCTCGACGTGCCATCGGTGCCTCACGATGAACGAACGGCAACGGCACGAACTCGGTGATACCACCCGTGCGTTGCTGCAATTCGCGCAGCGCCAACAAGTGCCGCGCCCAGGCATGCGCGGTCTCGACGTGGCCGAACATGATGGTCGAGGTTGTCTTCAGGCCGACGCCGTGCGCCGCTTCGATCACGGCCAACCACTCCGCCGACGTTAACTTGTCTGGGCATATCTGCGCGCGAACTCCATCATCAAGAATTTCCGCCGCAGTTCCGGGCAGGCTGCCGAGCCCTTCGCCGCGCAGTTGGTGCAAGAACTCAGTCACGTCGAGGCCTAAGGATCTGGCGCCATGCAGCACTTCAAGCGGCGAAAACGCGTGTACGTGCATTTCAGGCACAGCGTGTTTGACACTGCGGAGCAACTCCAGATAGGTGTCACCTGTATAGCTGGGATGTATGCCACCCTGCATGCAGACTTCGGTCGCACCACGGTTCCACGCCTCGCGCGCTCGCTCGGCGACTTCGGCCAAATCCAGCCGATACGCCGGACCCCGCAAGGACTGCGCGGAACGACCCTTGGAAAATGCGCAGAAGCCGCAGCGGTAACTGCAGATATTGGTGTAGTTGATATTGCGGTTGATGGCGTAAGTCACGGTGTCACCACACACCTCGCGGCGCACGCGATCCGCTGCACGGACCACATCGTTGACTTCTGCACCGCGCGCGTCGAACAACCTGACGATACTGTCGCCCGGGAGCGTTTGGCGGTCACTCACAGCGTCAAGTATTCGCGCAATATCACCGCGCACGCGGCGACCGGATGACTGGCGTTGCGTTACTAGCGGCCGCGCCAGAGCCGGCAGATCCGCAGGTTCTACGCCGCGCCACGCGCGTCTTGGCGGTGGTACTACCGATTCGCCTGCCAGCCAACTGTCTGTCCGCGCGAGCCCCGACGCGTCCGCCAACGCCAGGACTGCGGGCGCAACCGCCGCATCCAGCCATTCCGCACGGCGCTCGATATAGCGTGGATAAACGGTGAGCCGCGGCACTAACACCCGACCCATCGCCTCCAACGCGCGCGCGAGCGGCGGCAAAGCCGGCCATGGCGACTCCGGATTGACATGGTCAGGCGTCACGGGCGAAATGCCACCTAGGTCGTTGATGCCAGCTTCAATCAGCGCATCGATCGCGCCGGCATTGAGGTTGGGGGGTGCCTGGATGCTGACATCGTCGGGCAAGATCAAGCGTGCGGCAGCGATCGTCCACTGTAGCTCGACCAGCTCGGCGCGCGCTGCGCCGCGCATAATGGTATTGGCCTTCGGCACAAAATTCTGGATGATCAGTTCCTGCAGATGACCGAAAGTTGTGTGCAGATCCCGCAGTCCATACAGGGCGCTAACACGCTCGGCACGCGTGTCACCGATCCCGACTAACAATCCGCTCGTGGTCGGTATTTTCGAGCGGCCAGCCGCGGCTAGCGATTCGAGGCGCACTGCCGGGTGTTTGTCCGGCGAGCCAAAGTGCGGCCCGCCGCGCTCAGTCAGGCGGACCGAGATGGACTCGAGCATCAAGCCCATCGACGCCGCGTGCGGCCGCAACTGTCGGTACTCCGCCTCGTTCAACACCCCCGCATTGATATGCGGCAGCAGCCGGGTTTCACTGCGGACTGCGCGTGCCGCAGCGGCCAGATAGTCGACCGTCGATGCGAAGCCTCGCTCATTCAGCCAGTCGCGCGCGGCGCGATAGCGAGTCTCGGGACGAGCGCCCAGCGTGAACAGTGCCTCACGGCAGTCAGCGGTCTCGCCTGCCCGCGCGATGGCCAGCACCTCGTCGATCTCCAAATACGGACTGGCGAGTTGCGACGGCGTCGTTGCGTGCAGTAGTGACAAACGTCGCGACAAAGCCGGGTGAGCGGGACAAAGACTTTAGGAGAATAGGTAATGACGCGCGCAAACGCCGCGTCGCGCTTGGCACGGGCGGCCGACAGCAGCTCCGGCAGGTCTAGTTTGAGCAACTCGTTCATGACGATAGAGTGCCCAGTAGCGCCCTTGCGGGCAATCCCTCCAAGTCGGCCGGCACGTCCAGATCCAGTGCCAGCGGGCCGATAGTCGCCGTCCGGGCGCCGGCCCCGGTCGCCAAAACCTTGGCCGCATTGCCGGCGGCGCTATCGACGCCGAAAGCGAGCTGGATCCGGCGCGGCAAAGCCATACAGAACGCGTTGGGGCCACCGTCACGGGCCGCAGCAGCGAACACCGCGACCCGGCCGTCCTCGGCAACCAGTTCGCCCAATGACTCCGCAGTGACCTCCGGCAAATCGCTGGCGACATAGCAGACCGCTCCACCGCCGTCTGCCGCGAGCTCATCCAGCGCATGGTCGATGACGGTCGCAAAGTTCGCGGCGCCCGTATCGCGCAGCAGACGGACGCCGTATCGGGCCGCCCATTCCGGCCCGGTTGGCTCAGTTGTCAGCAGGTAGATGCGCTCGATCGTCGCACACCCAAGACAGGCTTCGAGTGTTCGCGCCAGCAAGTGCTGTGCGAGCGCCTGCCGTTCGGCTGGCGACATCGCCGCCGCGAGCCGCGACTTGGCTTGCGTAAAGCTCTTCGCCGGTACCAGCGCGCAGAGCGGCCCGGTCATGACTGCCGCACATCGATCGTGGCTGCAAACTCCAACACGGCACGCGCCAAGATGTCGCGATCCGCATCGCTACGCATGACGGTCTGGGCGACCAGTACCGCAATCCCCAGCTTCTCGATCTGCGCGGCAAACGCGGCGTCCTGCTGGTCAACGACCAGACCATCTAACAAGTCACCGTAGTGATTAGCAATGGTTGCGGGATTGACCGCGAGATCGAATTCGCGCAATAATTTGGCCGCGCAGCCTTTCAGCGCGTCGCCCGCCACAATCGGTGACACTGCCACGACTGGTGCTTGCCGCTGTTGCAACCGGTGACGCCACTGCGGCACCGCCAGAATCGGGTCGATACTCAAATAGGGGTTGGACGGACAGATCACGAACGCCGCAAGTCCATCCGAGGCATCGGGCCACGACAGGGTGGCGAGGGCGTCGGCGGCGCCAACATAGCGTAAAGCCTGGACGACAGGCGCGGCACGCTCGCGCACGAAATAGGTCTGGAAATCGAGCCAGCCGTTGGCGGTCTCGAGCTGTGTTCGCACCGGTTGATTGCTCATCGGCACGATCGCATGACGGATGCCGTGGGCGCGCGCCAACCGTGAGGTAACTTCCTGCAGCGACTCACCAGCGCGCAACCAGGCGGTGCGCTGGACATGCTGTGCCAGATCGCGATCCCCGAGCTGAAACCAGCTCTCGCCGTCCATGGTCCGCAGCGTGTCGAGAAAATTCCACGTCTCGTTGGCTCGTCCCCAACCCCGCGCCTCATCGGCAAGCCCGGCCACCGCGTAGACGACGGAATCCAAGTCCGGACAAATCGTGAGCCCTAGATGCTCGAAGTCATCGCCCGTATTACAGACGACGACCAACTCATCAGGCGCCAACTCGCGACTCAAGCCCCGCGCCAATTTGGCGCCACCGACGCCGCCCGACAGAGCAACCACACGCACTGCCCGCAACCTACCTTGCTACTATAGTCATCAACGGAACATATCCTCATCCTCAGGCCGCTGCAGCGTCACTGCGCCGGCACCGTTGGCGGCAAGGACTGGAAACCCACGCACGATCACCGCTGGACGGCGCTCACCCGCCTGCCCCATCAGGATTGACGCTGCGGCCGCCAACTCATCGATACTACCGACTTCGGTAGAACGCAGGGCGCGTCCGAACAGGTCGGGATCGCCGCGCAGATCTGCGAGCGCGGTCAGGCCCGCGGCACCCAGCGCTTGCCCGATCGTACCGCGCCGCCAGGCGCGCCCGATGCTGTCAATGATCAGCACACCCGGCGCCACGCCGCAGCGAGACCGTAGACCTGCCCGCAAGCGTCGCGCGGACAAGTCGCAGTTAGCCGGTAGCAATAGTGCATGGTTGTCCGGATCATCTGGCCCAACATTTGACTGGTCGATACCGGCGTTGGCCAAGATAAAGCCATTGCGATGCTCGACGATGATGACTTCACGCCCGACTCTGAGGACTTGTTTGGACTCATTGAGTATGAGCTGCACGAGCCGTGCATCCTTGCGGGTCCGCGCAGCCAGAACCACGGCGCGACGCGACGCTTTGATGGTCGCCAAATCCACCGTACGCCCCTCGGCCTTCGAGACGATCTTCTGTGCGACGACGACGACGTCAGCGGCGGTCAGTCCAAGTCCCTCGCGCTGCAGCGCATCGGCAAGCAACGCCGCTAGATCATCGCCCCGCTGCACGAGCGGCAGCGACTCCAGTGCAGTCAGCGTGAGTGAACGCGGCGCGGCACTAGGCACAACAGCACCGAACCTTTAGCCTGACTGCGGCGTACCGGTGATACGAATACCGGCGCCGTGAATGCCGTAACGCTTGTTGATACCGATCAGTATCGAGGTGAGCGCCTCAGCCGCAGCTGAGTTAGCCAACGGGCCGGCATGCCAAGCGCGCAGTCCGCCCGCCTCCAGCAGATCGACGATGACCTGGCGATCCGCCTCCTTGTCACCGGTGACCAACACGTCGCAATCGGGCAGCGTCCCGGCGGCAAGGTGACTCGCCGCGATATTGTGCAGTGCTGCCACGATCCGCACGCCCTCGCCCAGCAGTTGCTGGCCCTCGACGGCCGCAGACCCCGCGGCTGGTAGCTGCACACGCAGCACTTTCGGCGGACGTAGCGGCACGGTGGCATCCAGCAGCAGCTTGCCTTGCACGACATCACGCACCGCGTCGAGGGTCGCCCGGTGTGCGGCATAGGGCACCGTCACGACCACGAGTTCTGCTGCGGCCGCAGCTTCGGCTAACGACTCGCCCAGCACGGTCGGAGCATTCGGAAATTCGCTCGACAGCTCGCGGGCGGCCGCGCGTGCACGCTCCGCATCACGGGAGCCGATGATCACGCGCGCGCCCTGCCGCAGCAGAAAGCGCGCAAAACCTCCACCCAGATCTCCAGTGCCACCCAGCACGGCGACGCTTACCGGACCGGCCATATTCAGGACTTCAATCTCGGGATGACGTGTTCGCCAATGATCTGCAACGACTCCATCGGATCGTCATGCAAACGTAGCGCAACCTCGGTCAGACCCGCGCGCTTGAATACCTGGAACCGCTCGATCTCGCGATCGATGTCTTCCAGCCCACCAGTGGAGGTGAAGTACTCGCACAAACGGTTCGGCACTTCTTCTGGCATGCCTTGAATGTGGCCCGAGCGATCGAACCATGCGGCGACACACTTATCGTAATTGTCTCGCACCAGGCGTACTTCGTCCGGATTGAGCACGTGCGCCAGCAGTTCTGCTTCCAGCTTCCGCGCCCGCCAGGCAAGTTCGCGCCTTGATTCACGATAGCCTTCTTTGCGGTCACGCTTGAGATGCCAGGCCCAGAACGTATTGGTCTTGAGCGGAGCCATGTCGGCGGCGCGCTTGGCCGCACCTTCGCTGACTTCCGCCATGGCTTCGGCCATGACCTCCGGCGGCGTGCAGCCGATGTATACACCGTCAGCCACACGTGCCTCCATCCGCATCATCATGCCGCGATAGGCTGTGCCGTAAACTAACGGTGGTGATGCCTTGATCCAGTCATAGGCGCATGGATACGTGACCTGAAAGTCTTCGCCCCTATAGCCCTTGGCAAGCTGGCCGCGACCGGCGCCACGGACGATCTCGATTGCCTCGCGGACCGCACGTACGACTTTGGGCGGTCGCGGCAGATTCATCGCGTCGTTGTTGCCCTCGCCCGCCCCCATCGCGATGACCGCACGGCCGCTACTCATTTCATTGAGCGACAACAGGCTGTTAGCCATCTTGAGTGGATGCATTTCAAAAGGACTCACGGCCAGCGGACCGACGAGTAGCTTTTGCGTCTGCTGCAGCAGCGGCACGAGCGACAGAAAGCAGTCCCAATGCGCAAAAAAATTGGAGCTCCATACCGCGCGTGCACCGAATCGCTCGGCCGCCATGCCGAGCTCGGCCACCTGTCGCGGTGACAGGTCTGGCTCTAAAATAATGTCGATTTCCATATGACCCGGCCGGCTCAAGGCCGCTTCAGTGAGGACAGGCGGCTAGTGTATCGGCAAATTGCCGCCGCCGCCGCCGGGCGCACGAAGTGACCACCAGCCGCATACCGACCGACACCTGCCAATAGAGCCGGCGGACGCTAGAGGGTCCGTGCCAGCGTCCGTAGGTACTTGCGGAAAGGCTTGGCGAGCTCCGGGTGAGCCAGCGCATACTCCACAGTCGCCTGCAAATAGCCCAGTTTGCTACCGCAATCAAACCGCTTGCCGTCGAATTTGTACGCGTATACCGACTCGTCGTTCATCAAACGCGCTATGCCATCGGTAAGCTGAATCTCGCCCCCGGCGCCCTCGCCAATCCGTTCGAGATGATGGAAGATTCGGGGAGTTAGTAAATAGCGTCCGACGACGCCGAGCCGCGATGGTGCAACTGCCGGCTTCGGTTTCTCGACTATCTTCTCGACCCGAAACAGATCGCCCGTGGCGGCCGTCGTCTTGACGATGCCGTACTTGTCAGAGTCCATCTTCGGCACGGTCTGCACACCCACGATACTGTAGCCAAGAAAGCGCTGCGCCATCTGTTCCAGGCATGGCACTTCGGCGTCGATCAAATCGTCGGCCAGATGCACGAAAAATGGCTCCTGCCCCACCGCCGGCTTGGCACACAGCACGGCGTGACCCAGCCCCAATGGCGCGGACTGGCGAATGTAGATGCAGGTCGCATAAGACGGCAACACGCTGCGCAGACTCTGCGCCAACCGCGACTTGCCTTGCTTCAAGAGTAGTTTCTCAAGCTCGGCATCCGAGTCGAAGTGATCTTCGATCGCTCGCTTTGACGCACCGGTAATAAAAACTAGCCGGCGCGCGCCGGCAGCCAACGCTTCCTCGACGGCATACTGAATGAGCGGCTTATCGACGATCGGCAGCATTTCCTTCGGGCTCGCCTTGGTAGCTGGCAAGAAACGAGTCCCGCGTCCTGCGACCGGGAATACTGCCGTCTCAATGCCATGCCGCTGCATATGGTTCCGCTACCTGTCCGCTCGAAAGAGCAAACGATAGCATGGAACGGCCAGGCGACCGGCTCACCGGCCGCAGGTATGGTGACGCAGGTCCGATCTCGCGAGTCACTCAGCGGAACCTTTGGGTGGCCGCACGGGCTGTTCGCGTTGCGGGCGAGTGCCATCGGCCGCTTTACCTGGGACCGACCGTGGACGCACGCTGTCGACGCGCATGTTGGCTCGATTGCGCTCGATCACTTTCGGGCCGATGCCTTTTACCAGCGCGAGTTCATCAACTGTCTTGAAAGGCCCATGTTGCTGACGATAGGCAACGATGGCCTTGGCCTTCTCGGCACCAATCCCGACCAGCACTTGGTCGAGCGTCGCAACATCGGCGGTGTTGAGATTGATCGGCTCCGCGCTCACCGACCCAACAACGGCTGCCAGGGACAGTACTAACAAAGCGACTGGCAGACAGGACATGTTCGAGAACTTCATGAGGCACTCCATGGTGAGGATGGGAGCCGTCAGACTAGCGCGCCACTGCGACGCTCACGACATGCAAATCCGTCGCATCTATCGCATTAGTCGCGGTGACAATTGACTCGAGCCGCTCCTGACCAACGTGTCCCAACACCGGCACCCGGGACAACGCCACTGCCATGCGACGCTCTCGAGACCGCAACCGCCACAGCGGAAGCGGTTTGCCGTTATGCCAGCAGCCGAGTCCAGGTGCCGCAACTCCGGCAGGGTTGCCAGAAAAGCCAGTCGCGTCTCTGCGTCGGCATCCTGCAGCGCTTCATCGAGAAAAGCCTCGCGCAGACTGGGATTGGCGAGAAACGCGCGTCGCCACGCCACCCGAGACGCGTCAATCGTCCCAAGGCGTTTCGCGACACGCGCGTCGAGCAGGAACGCGCGCGCCGAATCTGGATCGTAGGTTCGCGCTTCGGCCAGCAACGTCCGGGTGCGCTCCACTTCACCCTGTAACAGCGACTGTTGCGCCAGCTCGCAGAGATAGTGGCCTGCCGTAGCCGCGCGCGCCTCACGCATCGCCACCGGCATCTCGTGCCAAACGCGCAGCGCACTGGCGAAATCCCGTTGCTGCTCGTAGACCCAGGCCAAACGGTCGAGCGCCAGCTCACGGTAGGCTGCGGTGGACGTGGACCGCTCGAAGTACAACTCGGCACGGTCGAGCAAGCCCGCGGCCAGATAGTCCAGCCCCAGTTCAAACGTGGCTTGCTCGCGAATAGCGGTCACCGACGACTCGCGTAGCCGCTCGTGGATCTCGCTCGCTCTAGCCACTTCACCACGACGCCTGAACAAACTACCCAGCGCGAGCTGAATATCCGCCTGCTCAGTCCGTGACGCAGCCAAGCGCTCGATGACTTCCGTCGCCAGTTCGAAACGCTCGTTGACGAGATGGTTCAAAGCCGTGAGGTAGTCGCGCGGCAGTCTGACGCGACGCACGGGTATCGAGCGGCGTCCGAGCACCCAAGCAGCTACTGCCACCACCAGGAACGCCAGCAACAGCAGCATGAACGACGGCACAGTCTCCAGCTGCATACCGCCAGACAACTCTTAAGGCTGCTCAGTCGCGAATCGGATGGTCCGCGCCGTCATTGACACGTTCGCGCAAGTCTTTACCCGGCTTGCAATGCGGCACGTACTTGCCGGACAAAGCCACCGCTTCGCCGGTCTTGGGGTTACGTCCCTGCCGCGGTGGCCGAAAATGCAGCGAGAAACTCCCGAAGCCGCGAATCTCGATGCGATCGCCAGCCGAGAGGGTATCGCTCATGATCTCCATGATCTGTTTGAGCGCCAGCTCGACATCCTTGGCCGGCAGATGCTTCTGCTTGGCCGTGATGATTTCGATCAGTTCGGACTTTGTCATGCCGAGCTCGGCTCCCTGCCGGTAATCCGCCTGGGTGACGAACATCACCCAGGCGTTCCCGGTAGTTAGAGGAGATTAGGACCGATCGCCAATCTGCTCTTTGAGTAGATCGCCGAGACTCGTGCCAGAAGTCGGTTGCTCCGAACGATAGTTCTGCACCGCTTCCGCTTCTTCGTACATCTCTTTGGCTTTCACCGAGAGGGTAATGGTGCGTGTCTTGCGATCGACGCCCGTGAAACGCGCGTCGATTTCGTCGCCAACCTTCAGCACGGTTCGGGCGTCTTCCACCCGGTCGCGTGCCAGCTCGGAAGCCCGCAACTGGCCGTCGATACCGTCGCCGAGATCGATCACAGCGCCGCGCGCGTCGACTTCCTTGACCACACCTTTGACGATCGTCCCCTTGGGGTTCGCCGCGATGTAGTTGGAGAACGGGTCCTGCGCGAGCTGCTTGACTCCAAGCGAGATCCGCTCACGCTCCGGGTCGATCGACAACACGGTGGCGTCGAGCTGCTGACCCTTCTGGTAGTTGCGCACTGCCTCCTCGCCGGTGAGGTCCCAGGAGAGATCTGACAAGTGCACCAAACCGTCGATGTTGCCAGGCAAGCCGATGAACACGCCAAAATCGGTGATCGACTTGATCTGCCCAGAAACACGATCGCCGCGATTGTGGTTCTCGGCAAACTCTTTCCAGGGATTCTGCTGGCACTGCTTGAGTCCGAGCGAGATACGCCGACGCTCTTCGTCAACGTCGATCACCATGACCTCGACTTCCTGACCAGAATGCACGACCTTGGAGGGATTGACGTTCTTGTTGGTCCAGTCCATTTCGGACACGTGTACCAGGCCCTCGACGCCGTCTTCTATTTCAACAGCGCCGTAGTCCGCAATATTGGTAACCTTGCCAAACACGGGTGTTAGGCGGGTGGCGGCGATGCAATGTTCTCCCACGGATCGGCACCCAACTGCTTGGGCCCGAGACTGACACGCGAACGTTCGCGGTCGAACTTGAGAATACGCACTTCGACCTCGTCGCCAACCTTGACGACTTCCGAGGGATGCTTGACGCGCTTCCACGCCATATCGGTGATATGCAGCAAACCATCGATGCCGCCCAGATCGACGAACGCTCCGTAGTCGGTGAGATTCTTGACGGCGCCCTTGACGACCGAGCCTTCCTGCAAATTGTCCATCAATGCGGAGCGCTCAGCGGAGAACTCCTGCTCGACGACCGCGCGGCGCGACACGACGACGTTGTTGCGCTTCTGATCCAGCTTGATGACTTTGAACTCGAGCGGCTTGCCTTCGAGATAAGCCGTATCGCGTACGGGCCGCACGTCGACCAGTGAGCCGGGCAAAAACGCGCGAACGTTGTCGATCTCGACGGTGAAACCGCCTTTGACACGGCCGGTGATGACACCGCCGACGATCTCCGAATTATTGAACGCCTCTTCGAGCCGCGTCCAGGTCCTGGCCCGCTTGGCCTTTTCACGCGACAGCCGCGTCTCACCAGTGCCGTCTTCAACGGAGTCCAGCGCGACTTCCACGCTGTCGCCGGCGACGACCTCGACTTCACCGAGCTCGTTCTTGAACTGCTCGATCGGGATGACCGCTTCGGACTTGAGGCCGACGTTGACGACGACCATATCGGAACCAACTTCGATCACCAGACCCGTGAGGATCATGCCGGGGCGAATCCGCTGATTGGCGAGACTCTGCTCGAATAATTCGGCGAAACTTTCTGTCATGTGTGTGTGTCTTATCTCTGGCACGGCCAGCTTTGGGCCGCGACTGGGGCTCAGGGCGGCTATCCTGTCGCCTCAAGGTTACTAACTAATGCACCGCATCCTTGCGGCGCACCTCATTTAATCCAAACTCTCGCTCGCGCTCAGCCAACTTGCCACAGGCCACGCTCACGACCCAATGCCAACACTCGCGCCACGACCTGCTGTATCGACAGGCCGGTGGAATCGAGCATCACGGCATCTGACGCGGGCTTGAGGGGCGCGACTGCCCGGGAAGTATCCCGATGGTCACGCTCGGCGATCTCGCGCGAAAGGTCGGCAAGGTTAGCAGCAGAACCCTTTGATATCAACTGCTTATGCCGGCGGGTTGCACGCTCGTCAGCGCTGGCAGTGAGGAAAACCTTCAGTTCGGCGGCCGGGAAAATCACCGTGCCCATGTCACGACCATCGGCCACCAGGCCCGGTGGCGCGGCGAAGGCGCGTTGCCGTTCCACCAGCGCGTCACGGAGTGCCGGCCAGACCGCAACTCGTGACGCCCCTTGCCCCGCCTGCTCGGACCGGACCGCGCCGGTTACATCCTGCCCCTCGAGGAGTACGCGTTCATAGCCGGCAGAATCTGTCAGGAACTCGACCCGCATGGCACGCGCCAGCATGACGTGCGCATCGATGTCGTCAGGATTGGCGCCGCGGCCCTGCCCAGCAAGCGCCACCAGGCGATACAAGGCGCCGCTGTCCAGCAGATGCCAATCGAGGGCACGTGCAACGGCGCGCGCTATCGTGCCCTTGCCCGAACTGCTGGGACCATCGATGGTGATGATCGGAACGCTGGCTGCCGGCATCATGCGTCAACTGTCGAGACTTCCAACCGCAAACCCACGGCTTGCGCCAGCCGTTCGAACTCCGGGAACGACGTTGCAACGTTGGCTGTATCGGTTATTTCGAGCGGTTCGTTCGCCACCAAACTGGCAACGGCGAACGCCATGGCGATCCGGTGGTCCCCGTGGCTATGGATTCGACCACCACCCAACCGTGCCCCACCGATGATCTTGATGCCATCAGGTAACAACTCGTGCTCGACTCCCAGCGTCGCGAGCCCCGCGCCCATCACCGCCAGGCGATCGCTCTCCTTCACGCGCAGCTCTTCCGCACCGCGTAACGTCGTGACGCCTTCGGCACACGCAGCGGCGATAAAGAAAACCGGAAACTCATCGATCGCCAGCGGCACCATTTCGCGCGGCACGTCGATGCCACGCAGCCGACTGGCTTTGATCGTCAGATCGGCGACCGGCTCCGAGGCTTCTGGGTCGTGAATCGCCACGGTCAGATCGGCACCCATGGACTGCAGCAAACTGACAATGCCCGTGCGAGTGGGATTGACACCCACATTGCGGATCGTCAGACCGGACGGGGCAGCCAGTGCGCCGGCAACCAGGAAGAAAGCTGCTGAGGAAATGTCGCCCGGAATGGCCAGTTGCGTGGCACTCAAGCTTTGCTGACCGGCAAGCTCGACCAGCGGACCGCGCTGTTCGACCGCCACGCCGAACGAGCGCAGCATCCGCTCCGTGTGGTCCCGGGTCGGCGCGGGCTCGGTAATGCGTGTCGTGCCTTTGGCCTGCAAGCCGGCCAGCAGGATTGCTGACTTCACTTGGGCACTGGCTACAGGCATCGCGAAGTCGATCGCGTTGAGCTTGCGACCACCCTTGATCGACACAGGCGGTCTACCGTCTTGCGTCGCAAGGTCCGCGCCCATCGCTCGCAACGGTCCAGCCACTCGCTCCATGGGCCGCCACGCATGAGCGAGCGATCACCCACCAGCACGCTGTCGAACGGCTGCGCCGACAACAGCCCCATAAAAAGCCGCATGGCCGTGCCAGAATTGCCCAGATCCAACGCCGCAATGGGTGACTTGAGCCCATCCAGCCCGACGCCCTGCACCACTATCTCGGTTGCCGTCGGCCGCGCTCGATCTGCGCCGAGAGACTCGAGCGCACGCAACGTGGCCAGACAGTCTTCACTGGCCAAAGCCGGCGGCACGCGTCGTGCCGATAGCCACGCTCCCTAACAACAAAGCCCGGTGCGAAATAGACTTGTCACCCGGCACCGTGATGACACCCCCGATCTCACGTGCAGGCTGCAGCAAATAGGCCATCTCAGGCATGTTGCATAGCTCCGGGTAATGCCGCTAGAAATCGTTCATTGTCGGCAATCGTACCTAGCGACACCCGCAAGTACTCGCCAAGTCCGTAGTTAGCCACCGGCCGCACGATGATACCGGCGTGCAGCAGTCGCTGATAGACTGCGGCAGCCTGCGAGCCAATATGCAATAGCAGAAAATTCCCCGCAGAGGGCGCGACCCAGAAGCCGCGCTCACGCAACACCGCGCTGAGCCTGCCACGCTCACTGGTGGCCACCGCGACCGTCCGCTCAACGTGCTGCGGATCGTCCAGCGCGGCGGCGGCGGCAGCCAACGCGACGCTCGACACGTTGAAGGGCTGGCGGATCCGATTCAGCATGTCGGCGACCGCAGGATGACTAACTGCGTAGCCGATGCGGAGTCCCGCCAGGCCGTAGGCCTTGGCGAATGTTCTGACGATCACCAGGGTTCGGGCAGTCGGCGAGCCACTCGATGCCGTTCTGCAGCGGAATCGAGCGAGAGTACTCGAAGTACGCTTCATCGAGCACAACCAGCGCGTGCCGCGGGACAGCGCGCACAAACTGCAGCAACTCGGCTGGCTCGACATAGGTCCCGGTTGGATTGTTAGGGTTGGCGACGAACACCAAGCGAGTTTGCGCCGAGATCGCCGCCTGCATCGCAACCAGATCGTGGCCGAGCGCCATCGGCTGCGGGCTCTGCAGTGCGGCTACCGAGCGGCAAGTGGCACCGGTGGCCTGCACGGCAATCGGATAGACCGCAAAGGCGTATTGCGAATAGACCGCCTCGAGACCCGGCGCAAGAAATGCCTCGGCCAGCAAGACCAATACGTCGTTCGAGCCATTGCCAAGCGTGATCTGCGGCGCGGACACACCATGCAGTGCGGCAAGTTTCTGCTTCAGATGGTGCCCGCTACCATCCGGATAAGTGCCGCAGGACGCAAGCGAGTCACGCGCCGCCGCGATTGCCTTTGGACTGGCCCCAAACGGATTCTCGTTCGACGCAAGTTTGATGATATTGCGAATCCCGAGTTCACGCTCCAGCTCGTCGACTGGCTTGCCCGGCAGATATGGCGCCAGACCTTGCACGGCCGGCGTTGCCAGCGCGCCAGGACTGGCGTTGGCGGCGATTGCGGGCAGGCGCGACATTAGAGCACGGCGCGGGGATAGGAGCCCAACACGCGCAGCAGCGACGCACGCTTCTTCAACTCAGCCAACGCTCGCTTGATCGCTGGCTCTTCGACATGCCCTTCGATGTCGAGGAAAAATACGTAGTCCCACTTCTGCCGCTTTGAGGGACGCGATTCGATCCGTGTCATGTTGATCGAATGCCGTGCAAACGGCTCGAGTAAGCGAAACAGCGCGCCGTGGGTGTCGGTTTGGCGCGCAGAACACAGCAGCGTTGTCCGATCCTGGCCGCTAGCCTGGAACAGCTTGCGGCCAAGCACAAAAAACCGCGTGGTGTTGTCAGGCTGGTCCTCAATCTCGCGCGCCAATAGATTCAAGCCGTAGACCTCCGCCGCCGTCTCGCCAGCGATCGCGGCGGTACCGTCCTCATCGCGGGCGCGGCGCGCGCCTTCCGCATTGCTGGCGACTGAGACACGTTCAACGTTGGGCAGATGCTCATCGAGCCAATTGCGACATTGCGCTAACGACTGACTATGAGTACAGATTCGCTTGATACTTGCCAGCGAGCCCATCCGCCCCATCAGGAACTGGTGTATGCGTAGCTCCACTTCGCCGCATATCTTCAACGGTGATGACAAAAACCGATCCAGCGTATGGTTGACCGTACCTTCGGTCGAGTTCTCGATCGGCACGACGCCAAAATCGGCGTGCTTCGCCTCGACCTCCTGGAATACCTCATCGATCGAGGCTAGCGGCAAGGCGCGGACGGAATGGCCGAAGTGCTTCAGGACAGCGGTTTGGGTAAAGGTGCCCTCGGGGCCCAAAAAGGCCACCTTCAGCGGTTCCTCCTGCGCGAGGCACGCCGACATGATTTCGCGAAACAGCCGCAACACTTCTTCGTCACGCAGCGGGCCCTTGTTGCGTTCTTTCGCCATCCGCAAGACCTGCGCTTCGCGCTCCGGCCGATAGAACTCGACTGGGCTACCAACCAGACCGTGCTTGGAATCGGCCACACGACGCGCCAGGTCGGCGCGCGCGTTCAATAACTCGTGTATACGCCGATCGACCGCGTCGATTTCGCTACGCAGCGACTGCAGCGGTGCCGGTGAAGTCTTGGCACGCGCAGTTCGCGGTGCACGCTTCTTTGCCGTCTTTTTCATATCCTGCTCACACCAGCCTGGCCTTCAACACCCCGTCGATTGCGCGGATATTCACCAGGTCCTGTTCTTCGACCGAACCATCGGTGTCGATCAAGGTATAAGCATAGTCACCGCGCGATTTATTGAGTAACTCCGCGATATTAAGCTTGCGCGACGCCAGTACTGTCGAGATCTGACCGACCATATTAGGCACGTTGCGGTTGGCAATGGATATGCGCATTGCATTCGGTACGCGCGGCAGGACCGCCTCCGGGAAATTGACGCTGTTACGAACGTTGCCATTCTCGAGGTAGTCACGCAGCGTCTCGGCCACCATGACGGCACAGTTCTCTTCCGCCTCCCCGGTCGATGCGCCCAGGTGCGGCAGGGTAACGACGCGCGGATGGTCTTTCAGCGCATTGCTCGGAAAATCGCAGATATAGGCGTGCACGTGGCCGGCGTCCAGCGCCGCCAGGATAGCCGCCTCATCGACAATCGGCGCACGGGAGAAATTCAGTACCGCGCCACCTTTGCGCAGCAACTGCAGGCGTGAGGCGTTGATGACGCCGCGTGTGGCATCCATCAACGGCACGTGCACGGTGATCAGATCGCTACGCGCAAACAGATCGTCCAAGGACAGCGCCTGCTCCACGTTCGATGACAACTGCCAGGCGCGCTGCACGGTGATCTGCGGATCGTAGCCGAGGACTTTCATGCCAAGGCCCAGCGCACTATTGGCAACCTCGACGCCGATCGCTCCGAGTCCGATCACACCCAGGGTTCGTCCCGGCAGTTCGAAGCCGGCGAAGTTCTTCTTGCCCTTCTCGACCGCGGCATCGATGGCGGCATCATCGCCGGTCTGCGCGCGCGCGAATTGCCAAGCCTGGCAGATATTGCGCGCGGCGAGAAACAGCCCGGCGATCACCAGCTCTTTGACCGCGTTGGCGTTGGCACCCGGCGCATTGAATACCGGGATGCCACGCTTCGACAGCTCCGCCACCGGAATATTGTTGACTCCGGCACCGGCGCGCCCAACCGCCAGCACTGAGTCTGCCAAGGTCATGGCATGCATGTCTGCCGACCGCACAAGCACACCATCCGGCCGGTTGATGTCCGAGGCGATCTCAAAGCGATCGCGCGGCAACCGCCTAGCCCGCGCAGACTGATATTGTTGAGTTGCAGAATCCTGAAGCGTTCAGCCATGACGTTGCGCGAAATCCTTCATGAAGTCGACCAATGCCTGTACGCCCTCGATCGGCATGGCGTTATAAATACTGGCACGCATGCCACCAACAGACCTGTGGCCCTCGAGGTTCTTCAGGCCTGCGGCGACAGCTTCAGCCACAAAAGTCTTTTCCAGCGCCGGGTCAGGGATCGTGAACGGCACGTTCATCCACGAGCGACAGTGCTTGGCAACGGGGTTGGCGTAATACCCAGAGCCGTCGATCGCGCCGTACAGCAGGGTCGCTTTGGCGCGATTGCGCGCGGCGATCACCTCGAGCCCACCCTGACGCTTGAGCCACTTGAATACCAGGCCGGCCATATACCAGCCGAAAGTGGGTGGCGTGTTAAGCATCGAGCCGTCGTCAGCCATGGCCTTGAAATCCCAGACCAGCGGCGTCCCGGGCCTGGCCTTGCCGACCAGGTCATCACGCACGATCACGATGCAGATGCCGGCTGGGCCAATGTTCTTTTGCGCGCCCGCATAAATCAGACCGAAACGCGCGACATCGACCGGCCGCGACAGAATAGTTGAAGAAAAATCCGCCACTAGCGGCGTGTCACCCGACTGCGGCACATAGTCAAATTCGACACCGCCGATGGTCTCGTTAGGCGTGTAATGCAGGTAGGCCGCACCAGCCGTTGGCCGAATCTCACTCGCCGCTGGTACGGTGCAGTAGTTTGAACTCGCCATATCGGCCAGCACGTTCACCTTGCAAAAGCGCTTGGCTTCGCCGATCGCCTTCTTGGACCACTGCCCAGTGTTGATGTAGTCCGCACTGCTCTCAGCGGACGCCAGATTCAGGGGAATCCCGGCAAACATCCCCGTGGCACCGCCCTGCAGAAACAACACCTTGTAGTTGTCGGGGATCGCCAGCAACTCACGTAAATCCGCTTCCGCCGCTTGCGCCACGGCGACGAAGGCTTTGCTGCGATGGCTGACCTCCATCACAGACATGCCCGAGGCCTGCCAATCGAGCAATTGCGCCTGCGCCTCTTGCAGAACTTCGAGCGGCAGCGTGGCGGGACCAGCAGCAAAATTGTAAACGCGCACAAATATTCCTTCAGCAAATCGACCCACTAAAACTAACCAATCAGCCAGCGCACTCGCGGCGAGCGCAGCCCCATCCCAGGCAATGGGATATCCGGGCGACCGCTATCAATGATCGGATGGATTATCAGATGGCGCCGAGTCCGACGGCCCAGCGGGATCTGCTCCCGGCGGCATTTCGCCGTCCGCAGAACCACTGTCATCCCCAAGGCTGTCATCGCCCAGATTCTCGATGCGCTCGATGCCAACCAGGCGTTCACCGTCATCCAGCCGGATCAGCCGCACGCCTTGCGTATTGCGGCCGACTACCGAGATATCCGCGACCGGCGTCCGCACCAGCGTGCCATTGGAACTGATCAACATCAGTTCCTGGTTCTGCGTCATCAGCAACGCACCCACCATGGCGCCATTACGGTCGCTCGTTTGCATCGCGATGACGCCTTGGCCACCACGGCCGTGCGACGGGAAGTCCGCCAGCGGCGTGAGTTTGCCAAAGCCGTTGTCCGATGCCGTGAGGACATAGCCTTCGTCGACGACAATCAACGAAATCAGCCGGTGCGGCTCATCCTCGGTGGCACCCAGACGAATACCTCGAACGCCGGCGGCCTCCCGCCCCATGGCGCGGACGGCTTCCTCGTGGAACCGAATGGCCTTACCGCCACTGGTGGCGAGAATGATCTCGCGTGAGCCGTCGGTCAGCGCGACGCCAACCAGTCGATCGCCCTCATCCAGGGACAAAGCGATAATGCCACTCGTACGGGGTCGAGAAAAAGCCGACAACGGCGTTTTCTTGACGGTGCCAAAACTCGTCGCCATGAACACGAAATGCTCATCATCGAACTGCTTGATGGGCAAGATCGCGTTGATCCGCTCACCTTCTTCGAGCGGCAATAGATTGACCATCGGCTTGCCACGCGCGTTGCGCCCAGCCTGCGGCAGTGTAAATACCCGCAGCCAGTACACCTTGCCGCGATTCGAGAAGCACAGCAGGGTATCGTGCGTATTCGCGATGAAGAGCTTGTCGACGAAATCCTCATCCTGACTGCGGTGGCCGCCTTGCCTCGACCACCACGACGCTGCGTCTGATACTCCGTCAATGGCTGCGCCTTGGCGTAGCCGGCGTGCGAAAGCGTCACGACCACGTCCTGCGGCTCGATCAGATCCTCGGTTGTTAGATCCGAAGCAGCGAGGTTGATCTCCGTGCGGCGCGCTTCGCCGTATTCGTCGCGAATCGCAATCAGCTCATCGCGTACGACCTCGGTCAACCGCTCCGCCCGTGCGAGGATGTCGGACAAGTCGATGATCCGCTCGAGCAACTCCTTGTACTCGCTCAGAATCTTGTCTTGCTCGAGCCCCGTGAGCCGGTTGAGGCGCATATCCAGAATGGCTTGAGCCTGCGCTTCGGAAAGCCGATAGCCCGAGGCGTCACGCGCGAGACCAAACTCCGCCGCCAGGCCGATCGGCCGCGTGGAGATTGCACCCGCGCGCTGCAGCATCTCGGGCACTGCACCAGGCCCCCAACTGCGAGCGACCAAAGCCGCTTTGGCTTCAGCCGGCGCCGGCGACGCCTTGATGAGTGCGATCACTTCATCAATGTTGGCCAGCGCAACCGTCAGACCCTCGAGTATGTGCGCCCGATCGCGCGCCTTGGCGAGATCGAAGATCGTGCGTCGCGTGACCACTTCACGTCGATGACGAATGAACGCGTCGAGCATCTCCTTCAACGACAGCAACCGCGGCTGACCGTCGACGAGCGCGACCATATTGATACCGAACACCGTCTCGAGCGGCGTCTGCGCATACAGATTGTTCAGCAGGACTTCCGCATTCTCGCCGCGCTTGAGCTCGATGACGACGCGCATGCCGTCTTTATCCGATTCGTCGCGCAGACCATCGGACGAAATGCCTTCGATCTGTTTGTTGCGCACCAGATCGGCAATCCGTTCGATCAGCCGCGCCTTGTTAACCTGATAGGGCAGCTCGGTAATGATGATCGCTTGTCGGTCACCTTTACCGATGTCCTCGATCTGCGTACGACCGCGGATCGACAGGCGACCACGACCGGTCTTGTACGCAGTGGCTATCTCTTGAGCGCCATTGATGATGCCAGCGGTCGGGAAATCGGGAGCCGGGGACATGCTGCATCAAGCCGGCGAGAGAAATTGCCGGATCCTCGAGCACCGCCAAACAAGCGTTGACGATCTCGGTGAGATTGTGCGGCGGAATGTTGGTCGCCATACCGACTGCGATACCGGCGGACCCATTGATGAGCAGGTTCGGCACGCGCGCCGGCAACACGGCGGGCTCGGACTCAGACTCGTCGTAGTTCGGGACAAAATCTACGGTCTGCTTCTCGATATCAGCGAGCAGTTCCGCGGCAAGTTTCGACATGCGCACTTCGGTGTAACGCATCGCGGCCGGCGCATCGCCGTCGACCGAACCAAAATTGCCCTGGCCGTCGACCAGCAGATGCCGCATCGAGAATGGCTGCGCCATCCGCACGAGCGCGTCGTACACCGCACTGTCGCCATGCGGGTGATACTTGCCGATGACGTCGCCGACGACACGTGCCGACTTTTTGTAAGCCTTGTTGTAGTCATTCCCCAGCTCGCGCATCGCAAAGAGGATGCGGCGATGGACCGGCTTGAGGCCGTCGCGCACGTCGGGCAGTGCGCGCCCGACGATGACGCTCATCGCGTAGTCGAGATACGACTTGCGCATCTCGTCCTCGAGGTTGACCGGGAGAATCTCGCGCGCGATGTCAGTCATGAGAACGAGCCGCGACGCGGGCGAAAAGGCGGGGTCTTGGACAGATCATCGTGGGGATTTCTGAAGCTGCAAATGCAAGCGCAATTCTAACACAAGCAAGTGCCTTTCCGCGCCTTTCAGCCACCAACAGACGCTATACTGCAAGCCGACCACGGTGATTGATTTTTGCACCCATGCGGCACCCTCCGGACAACCCAACAGCCGACTCCACGCCGCCGGGCGCCGACCGTGCTGAGATCGCCCGTTTTCATGCCAGCGCGCACCGTTTTTGGGACCCTGACGGTGAGTTCAAGCCCCTGCACCGTCTCAACCCGGTCCGTTTGCGATTCATCAGCGAGCGGACCCCCCTCGAGCGGGTGCTCGACGTCGGCTGTGGCGGCGGTCTGTTGGCTGAGGCACTGCGCCGGGCGGGTAGCCATGTGACCGCAATCGATCTGGCCCCGGGCATGGTAGAAACTGCGCGGCTGCACGCCCTCGAAGCCAAGCTGGAGATCGACTACCGACTAACCAGCGCCGAGGCGATCGCGGCCACCGGAGTCAAGTTCGACGTCGTCACCTGCATGGAAATGCTGGAGCACGTGCCGGACCCAGCAGCCACGGTCGAATCGCTCGCTGCGGTACTCGCGCCTGGCGCCTCGCTATTCGTCTCGACCATCAACCGCAACCCAAAAGCGTTCGCACTGGCTATTGTTGGAGCGGAGTACTTGACCAGGCTAGTGGCGCGCGGCACGCACGACTACGAGCGTTTCATTCGACCGTCGGAACTCGCAGCCTACGGTCGGTCGGCGGGACTGGCGGTGAGCGACATCGGTGGTTTGCATTACGACCCATTCAGCGACACGGCGTCACTGGACGGTAACCCTGACGTCAACTACATCATGCAGTTGGTCGCGCCGCGCGCCAGTGATGATAGTAGCGCCGACGACGGGGCGCGAACGTGAGCCACGCAGGTGTACCCGTTGAGGCCGTGCTGTTTGATCTGGATGGCACGCTGCTCGACACAGCCCTCGACATGGGCGCCGCGCTCAACGCACTGCTGCAAGAAGAAGGCCGGGCGCAGTTACCGCCAGACATCATTCGACCACACGTCTCGAACGGCGCCAAAGCACTGGTGACACTCGGCTTTGCGGCGGCCACTGACCAGCCGGGCGACGCAGCGCGCGCCGAGCAGGAGTTCGAACGCCGGCGACTACGTTTCCTGGCGCTCTATTCCACGAGCCTCGCGCAAGCAACCCGGCCATTTGCGGGCATGGACGCGGTGTTGGCTGCCATCGAAGCCAGCGACCGCCCTTGGGGTATCGTGACTAACAAGCCCGGCTGGCTGACGGAGCCGTTACTGCGCGCCCTGGAGCTCGATCGGCGCGCCGCCTGCGTGGTGAGCGGCGATACGCTGCCCGAACGCAAACCCCATCCACGCCCATTGCTGCATGCCGCCGAGTTGCTCGGCGTCCACCCAGCAGCTTGTCTGTATGTGGGCGATGCGGAGCGAGACATGCAAGCGGCTGCGGCGGCTGGCATGCGGGCGATCGTTGCCCGCTACGGCTATCTCGCACCGGGCGATGACCTGGCACAGTGGCCACAGCACGGTGGCACCGATCATCCGGGGGAATTACTCGGCTATCTGCAGCCCTCTCGCGGTGAGTAGGACCGCAGCTTGAGCAGCCTGCAACTCGTACTGGTGCTGGTCGCGGGGTTCCTGTTAGGAGCGCTGCTTGGCTATCTAGTTGCCGCGCTGCGGGCCGGCAAGCGTAGCGAACAGTTGCGCGCCGAACTCGCGGCCGCCGAGGCGCGTTTGCAGTCGGAGGAACAACAGCTCGCACGCGCGGGCGAATTGCTGGCACAAAGCGAGTCGCGCTTGCGAGCCGCCTTCGACGATCTGGCCGACAACTCGTTGCGCAACAACAGCGAGACCTTCCTGCGCCTGGCGCGCGAGTCGCTGAGCCGCGAACAGGTTGCCGCGCAAGCAAGCCTCAAAGAACGCGAAACTGCGATCGGCCAGATGCTTGACCCGATCAGGCAGGCGTTGATGAAGGCAGAGCAGCAGGTACAAGTACTCGAACGGGAACGGATGGCGACCTTTGGCGCGTTGCGCGGCCATATCGAAAGTCTGGGGCAGGGCCAAGCCCAGTTGGCGCGCGAGACACGCAATCTTGCGACCGCGTTACGCCGGCCCGAGGTCCGCGGCCGCTGGGGCGAGATCACGCTGCGGCGCGTGGTTGAGCTGGCGGGCCTGTCCGAGCACTGTGATTTCACCGAGCAGCTACAGGTAGACACCGGCGAGCGCAGTCAGCGGCCGGATCTAGTGGTGCACCTGCCGGACCAGCGCGACCTGGTGGTTGACGCCAAGACGCCGTTTGACGCGTATCTGGAAGCAATCGAGGCCGACGATGATACCGTGCGTCGGGCGGCCCTCGTGCGCCATGCGCGGCAGGTTGAAGCTCGCGTGCGCGACCTATCTAACAAGAGCTACTGGGCCCAATTTGAACGCAGTCCGGACTTTGCAATCCTGTTCTTGCCGGGCGATCAATTCCTGTCAGCAGCCTTGGCCGAGAATCCTGAGATCGTCGATCAGGCTCTCAAGCGCAGCGTCATTATCGCCACCCCGTCGACCTTGATGGCCGTTCTCAAAGTGGTCGCTTACAGTTGGCGGCAATCGCAAGTCGCCGATAACGCGGCAACGATACGTCAACTGGGTCAGGACCTGCACAACCGGCTGAGCACGTTTGCGCAGCATTTGACGAAGTTAGGCAAGTCGCTGGCGGGCGCGGTAGATACCTACAACGCGGCGGTCGGCTCACTCGAACGCAACGTGATGCCGCAGGCGCGGCGTTTCCCCGAGCTTGGTGTGACTTCCGACGCGCCACTGCCTGTGATCGAGCCCATCGAGCGACTGGTGCGCACGCCGGCCCTTGGGACAGACTCGCCCGACAAGGTGGAGACTGGAGATAGCAGCGCGTGATTGCCGCGGCCATCGAGCCCTTCGCCGCAGCAACACCGCCTGGGTCGCCCCGCTACTTTGCCTGGCTGTACGCGCGGCCTGAACAACGTCCGATGGTCGAGCTGACGTTCGCCTTGGAATATGAATTGAGCGCCAGCGTGCGCTCCGGGATCGACCATGCGGTGGCCCATGCACGGCTGGACTGGTGGCAAGCCGAAGCTGAGCAGTTGATCGCCGGCGCCGCCCGCCATCCCCTGACAGAGAGTCTGTGTACCGCACGCCTGCAACAGGGGCTGGGGCAACCTGATCTGCGCGCGTTGGTTGCCACGCTGCGGTGGGACTTGGCCGCGGCAACGCTGCCCTCGCAGCAAGCAGCGGACCACCATGCTCAAGCGTGGTCGCTTGCGATCTTCGAGCCAGTGGTCGAATCCCTGCGCCAGCAAGCACAATTGAATGGCGGTGCGGACGGGACAGCGCGCGATGCCGTGCGCCACTTTGCCGCAACAGCGGGCCAAGCGCTCGGGCTAGAGCGCGCTTCACGTCGCGTCTGCGGCAGCGGCAGCAGCGAAGGCAATGCCGCTCTAACTATGTCAACCATACAACCCAGCACGCTCATGCGTGACGCGCGCGCGCAGCTGCACACCGCAGTCGCATCCTTGCCGCGCGAGCAGCAGGCAACGCTGGCCTCGGTTCTCGTGTGGCTTGGATGCAGCTATGATGCCCTAGCGCGCCAGCCAGACCAGCCGGTCGCTACGCCTTGGTCGATGCTGCGCGCCAACCTGCGAGCATGGCGCTTTGCAAGACGCGCATGCCGCCAAGCCTTTCAACTACCTCCTTTGATGAGTCGAGATTTACTGTGACCGCACCCGACGCATTCGACCCCCGCGACTACCAACCCAAACCCCGAGCCCTGGAAGGTCGTGTCATCCTGATCACGGGTGCCAGCAGCGGCATCGGACGCGCCGTCGCCCTCGCCTGTGCAGCCGCCCACGCCAACGTGGTACTGGTTGGCCGCTCGGCGAAGAAGCTCGACAACGTCCACGCGGAAATCAGCGCCCTCGGCGCCGGTGAAGCCAGCATTGCGCAACTCGACCTGGAGCGAGCAGTCGCCAAGGACTACGATCAGCTGGCCGATGCGTTGCTGACGCGGTTTGGCAGACTGGACGGTCTGCTGCATAACGCGGCGATCTTGGGCACCTTGAGCACGGTTGGGGATTACGACGTGCCACTGTTCGCACGCGTCATGCACGTCAATGTCACCGCAGCGTTTGCTTTGACGCAAGTCCTGCTACCGGCGCTCAAGCAATCAGCCGATGCGCGGGTACTATTCACTTCCAGCAGCGTGGGTCGGCGCGGCCGCGCCTATTGGGGTGCATACGCCGTATCAAAGTTCGCGATCGAAGGGCTGTCCCAAGTACTCGCGCATGAACTAGAAGGCACGACCCCGATCAGCGTCAACACCATCAACCCCGGGGCGACTCGCACCGCCATGCGCCGTGCTGCTTACCCATCGGAAGACCTGGCTCGCTTGGCGACGCCCGAGTCCATCACGGCGCCCTACATCGCGTTGTTAGGGCCAGTTAGCCGCGGCGTGACGGGGCGCGCTTTCGACGCGCAGCGGCTTTGACCACCGGCGGTGGCGCCAACCTTGGCACCAAAGCCACAAGCTCGCTGGCAGTCAACGCCCGGTGCTGGCCGCGTGCCAGTCCGCGTTCCAGACTAATCGGTCCGAAATGGGTGCGCAGGATTCGACTAACGATCGCGCCCTGCCGCTCGAATAGCTGTCGTACGTCCTTGCCACTGGCACCGCGCGCGCGCAACCGGTACCAACGGTTGGCGGCCGTTGACTCCTCGTCCGCCTCGTCAAACTCCACCGCCTGCACGTCGACATGGTTAGCGCCGTCGAGCTGCCCACCGCGCAGGCCATCCAGATGTGCTTCGCTGAGTACACCATTTACGCGGACACTGAACTCACAGACCTGGTCTTTCACACAGCGCTGCAATTCCAGCGCCAACTCGCCGTCCGACGTCAACAGTTCCAAACCCCCATCAATGCGCGGCATGGGGCTGATGGCGATAAAACGTCGCCCAGCACTTTTTGGCAGCCGCTCAACCAATGAATCATCGCCGGGTGAGCGATGACAGAGCAACACCTGCTCGGGTGCGGCCCGGCGGCGTCGAATCAACCGCCCATCAAGACGAACCTCATCGCCAGCCTGCACGCGCGCGCCCAAGGCGGCGACTTGACCGTTGATCGTCAGCCGGCCCGCCTGGATCCAGGTTTCAATCTCGCGGCGTGAGCCCAATCCGAGTTGGGCGAGCGCCTTCTGCAGACGTTCGCCGGCAGACACTTTGTCGCGAATTGCGCTCAATCGTCATGTCGCGGCGGCGCAGCCACAAGACCCGGCGCAGCCCGTAAGTCACCTGACGCATCCTCATCGTCGCCCGCCTCGTCATCGCCCGACTCACTATCGGCAAGCGCGTCGGTGCCCGCCACTTGCTCAGGGTCGTCGTCTTCAACCTCTGGCGTTGCGCCGGCATCTTCACCCGCAGATGGCGCGCTCGACAGCTCAGCCGACGCTGCCGCGTCAGCGCCCGCACTCACCTCGCCCGCGCCCGTCAGATCTAGGGGCAAATTGAAATCACCAATCTCCTTGAGCTCGGCCAACGGCGGTAATTCGTCGATCGACTTCAAGTTGAAGTAATCGAGGAAATCCTTGGTCGTCCCTAACACCTCCGGATGTCCAGGCACATCACGATGTCCAACAACCCGAATCCAGCCACGCTCCATCAGCGTGCCAATGATGCTGGAGTTCACAGCGACACCGCGTACCTGCTCGATCTCCGCACGTGTGATCGGCTGTCGGTACGCGATCAACGCAAGCGTTTCCAACAGCGCGCGGGTGTATCGCTGCGGGCGCTCAGGCCAAAGACGGGCGACTTCGGTTGCGAACTCACCGCGTACCTGGACACGAAAACCGCTGGCCGTCTCGCGAATTTCAATGCCGCGCCCTTGGTACTCCTCGGCCAGTGTCGCGAGTGCCGCGCGTACTGTCTGCAAATCCGGACGGTCCGCTTCATTGAATAACTGCGCCACCTCCGCGACCGGCACCGGACGTTGCGCCGCCAAGAGGGCCGCTTCGATCACATTTCTGACGTACGAATCACTCATTCCTTGCCCCCATCGTCCAAACTCAACTCGTCGTCGACGAGCTCATCATCAGTATCGTCATTTGTTTCGTCATCAAACGCAGCATCGACTGACGCAGATTCGACTTCCGCCGACTCATCGACAGACGATATTGCAATGTCGTCAGCACGCTTGACCAACTTTAGTCCACGATCCGCAGTTGCGGCCCGTACGTGCAACGGTGCGTAAGGCTCGGACTGCACGATATCGATCAAGCCTTCGCGCATCATCTCAAGAATCGCAACGAAGGTGATCGTCACGCCCATCCGACCTTCCTCGGGACGAAACAACTGCCCGAACTCGACAAAACTGGACCGCTCAAGGGCCGCCAGAATACTCGACATCCGCTCGCGCACCGATAATCGCTCGCGCTGCACATGGTGATGCGCAAACAACTCGGCACGTTGCACGACGTCACGAAAAGCAAGCAGCATTTCCTGCAGTGCAACCTGCGGCACCGGGCGCGCGGCGCCACGCGCACTGAAGTCGACCGTCGCTGGCCAGGTATCGCGTTCGATACGTGGCAACCGATCGATACTCTCCGCGGCGCGTTTGAACCGTTCGTACTGTTGCAGTCGCCGCACGAGTTCCGCTCGCGGGTCGGACTCTTCACCATTGTCCGGGTCGGCCGCACGCGGCAGCAGCATGCGTGACTTGATCTCAGCAAGCGTGGCCGCCATCACCAGATACTCACCCGCTAGCTCGAGCTGCATCTCATGCATCAGCCCGATGTAATCCATGTACTGACGCGTGATGTCCGCGATCGGAATATCGAGGATATTCAGACCCTGACGACGAATCATGTATAGCAGTAGATCGAGCGGTCCTTCAAACGCCTCGAGAAACACCTCGAGCGCCTGCGGCGGAATGTAGAGGTCTTTCGGTAGCTGCGTCAGCGGCTCGCCGTTGATCACGGCGAACGGCATCTCCACCTGCTCGGGCGATGGCGTAGCCGCGGGGGCAGCCTCGGGCGGATTGGACGCAACGATCCTGAGTTCAGGTTTGGCCACTCAAAAATCCTTCCTCGGTAATTTGTGTCACTCGAACCGCAAATGCATCGCGCGGCGCACCTCGTCAAGCGTGGCCCGGGCCGCATCGCGCGCCTTCTCACAGCCGTCGGAGACGATATTGCGCACCAGATCCGGGTTCTCTTCAAATTCGCGCGCACGCTCACGCATGCCGCCGACTTCCGCCACGACCTTGTCGATCAGCGGCTGCTTGCATTCCAGACAACCAATGCTCGCAGACCGGCAGCCGGATTGCACCCAGGATTGCGTGGCTGCATCGGAATAGATCTTGTGCAAGTCCCAGACAGGGCATTTCTCGGGATCACCCGGATCGGTGCGGCGCACGCGCGCTGGATCCGTGGTCATGGTCTTCAGCTTCTTCACCACCGAGTCCAGCTCTTCGCGCAAGCCGATCGTATTGCCGTAGGACTTGGACATTTTCCGCCCATCGAGGCCAGGCATTCGCGGCGAAGTCGTTAGCAACACCTGTGGCTCCGGTAGAATCGAGACACTGGAGCCCTCCAGATAGCCTAACAAGCGCTCTCGATCGGCCACGGTCAGACGGGTGTTGCTCTCCACCAGCGCGCGCCCCTTGTCGATCGCACCTGCGTCGCCACTTTCTTGATACTTCTTGCGCAGCTGCCGATACATCGAGCTATTTCGGCCACCCAGCACCGCGATGGCGTGCTCGGCCTTTTCCTCAAAATCGGGCGCACGTCCGAACAGATGGTTGAAGCGCCGTGCGATCTCGCGAGTCACCTCGACATGCGCTACCTGATCCTCGCCCACCGGCACGAACGCAGCCCGGTATAGCAGGATGTCGGCGCTCTGCAGCAACGGATAACCCAGGAAACCGTAAGTCGTGAGGTCCTTCTCGGCCAGCTCGCTCTGCTGATCCTTATAGGTAGGTACGCGTTCCAGCCAGCCCAACGGGGTGATCATCGACAAGAGCAGATGCAATTCTGCGTGCTCCGGCACCAGCGACTGCACGAAGATTGTGCTCACGGATGGGTTGAGACCGGCAGCCAACCAGTCGATCAGCATCTCATGCGTGAACTTTGGCAGCTGACTCGTATCGTCGTAGCCCGTCGTGAGCGCGTGCCAGTCCGCGACGAAAAAAAAGCACTCATACTGGTACTGCAGATCGGTCCAGTTCTTGAGGGCACCGTGATAGTTGCCGAGGTGTAGCCGACCTGTCGGCCGCATCCCGGACAGGACGCGTTTGGTTTGCGGATTTGCGCTCATGGAAGACCCGAATTATACAGGAGCCGACAGGCCGAGCGGCTCCAAGCTGCCGCGTCCCGCACGCACCACCGTAGGTGGCAGCACTGCAAGATCAACCACGGTCGTCGGCTCGATACCGCAATGCCCCGCGTCGAGTACCGCATCGACTAAACGGTCCAGTCGGTCCCGAATAGCCGCCCCGTCCGTCAGCGGCAAATCGTCGCCCGGCAACGCGAGCGTCGAGCTCATCAGCGGCTCACCAAGCTCAGCAAGGAGTGCGAGCGCGACCGCATGGTTGGGAATTCGCACACCGATCGTCCGGCGCCGATCGTGCTGCACGCGCCGCGGCGTCTCGCGGGTAGCCGGCAACAAGAACGTGTAGGGCCCCGGGGTGACTGACTTCAGCATGCGAAACTCTGCGTTGCCGAGGCGCGCGTAGCGGGCAACCTGCGCTAGATTGTCACAGACCAAGGTGAAGTGATGGTGCCGGTCGGTCTTGCGTATGCGACGAATGCGCTCGAGAGCCTCTTTGTCGCCGATATGGCAGCCGAGCGCGTAGCAAGAGTCAGTTGGATAGGCAATCAGCCCACCCGCACGGATGATCTCGACCGCTTGGCTGACCAGTCGAGCTTGCGGGTTGACCGGATGGATCTCGAAATACTGTGTCAAAGGGATGGAGGCAGCGCCAAGCGGCGAAAATGTGGACGCATCGGGTATCATACGGTCTTTAGTGACGCTTTATTTGACGCAGCGCTTGTGACCATCCCACCTTCAACGCCCCTAGCAGGGTCAGACCGGAGCAACAGCAGCGAACGCTTGCGTACCGCCTTGGTCGAAGCGCTCGCCCCCAGCGAACTTGAGATATTGGACGATAGCGCCCAACACGTTGGCCATGCTGGTGCGCGCGAGGGTGGCCACTTTCGCGTCCGTATCGTGTCGCCGCGATTCGTCGGCCTTCGGGTTCGTGAACGCCACCGCTTGGTGTACGACGCCGCTGCGGCGCTGCTCGGCAACGGCGTCCATGCGCTATCGATCGATGCGCGCGCAGCACCGCTTTCAGTTGATTCTTAAGAAACCCACTCAACCTATTGAGATTTAAAATGAAACTTACACCGCTCATCGTAGTGGCTGCCGCCTTGACGCTAGCCGGATGCAAACAAGGTGGCGCACCCGCGGCTACCGACGCGACGGCTACCACGGCTGCAACCGTAGCCCAGCCCCTCCTGACAGTGAATGGCACCGCCGTTTCGCAGGACTTCTTCAATTTCTACGTCAAGAACGTGGCGGGCAAACCAGCAGCGGAGCTCACCGCCGAAGAGCGCAACCGCGCGCTCGACAGCCTGGCGCGGATCTACGCCTTGACGCAGGCGGCCGAAAAGGACGGGGTCCTGAAGGACGCGGAAAACGCCAGCCGCATGGAGCTGTCGCGCCTGTCGGTCCTGCAGGCAGCTGCAGCACAGCACTTTCTCAAAGACAAGACGCCGAGCGAGCAGGAGCTGCGGGCCGAGTACGAGACCCAAATCGCTGATACGCCGCAGCAGGAGTTTCGCGCCCGACACATTCTGGTCCAAAGCCCGGCGCTGGCCGAGCGTGTGATCACGCAACTCAAGGGTGGCGCGGACTTTGGCAAATTGGCCAAGAGCCTGTCGATCGACGGCTCGAAAGAAAACGGCGGCGATCTGGGGTGGTTCTCGCCCAACGCGATGGTCAAGCCGTTCTCCGACGCGCTGATGCAGCTCAAGAAGGGCCAGTACACGCAGACGCCAGTGCAAACCCAGTTTGGCTTCCACGTCATTAAATTGGACGACATTCGGGAAGCGTCACCGCCCTCGTTCGATCAAGCCAAGGAACAACTGGCGCAGATCGTGCAGCGCAAGAAGCTGCAGAAGTACTCAGACGAGTTGCTGGCGGCAGCCAAGATTGATCCGCCGCTAACAGCCGCCGCGCCAGCGGCGACTGACGCAGCTACAGCGACCGAAGCCCCCAAGCCCTAGTCGACTAGCCGCGCTTGAAATCAGCCGCCCGGGAACGTCAGGTCGCGGGCGGCTTTTTCGTACTCAGGATTGTTGCCAGCGCCGCTTCGTCGAGAATCCTCACGCCTAACGACTCCGCCTTGGTCAGCTTTGTGCCTGCGTCAGCGCCAGCCACTACATAGCTAGTACGTTTCGACACGCTGCCAGTGGTCTTTGCACCCAACTCGCGCAACGCCTCTTCAGCTTGCTCGCGCTTGAACTGCGCCAGCGCACCAGTCAAGACAAACGTCAGCCCGGCGAGTGGCAGGTTCGTGCCTAGCGTTTCAATATCGGGCCAGTGCACTCCCTGGTCGCGCAGCGCGGCGATCAATTTGCGGTTGCCAGTAGCCGCAAAAAACTCGACCAGGGCACCGGCGCTGACCGGCCCGACGTCAGGCGTCTGCATGATCGCTTCGACGCGCGCTGCGGCCAGCGCGTCGAGTGTGCCGAACTGTTGCGCCAAGGCTCGCGCGGTTGTTTCGCCCACATCCGGTATGCCGAGCGCGAACAGCAGTCGCGGCAAGCTGGTTGCCTTGCTGTGCTCGAGCGCGGCCAGCACATTCGCGGCAGACCGCTCACCCATACGCTCGAGCCCGGCCAGTTGCGCAGCGGTCAAACGATAGAGATCCGCCGGCGTGCGGACCAGATCGGCGTCAACGAGTTGCTCTATCAACTTGTCGCCCAGCCCTTCGATATCCATGGCGCGCCGGCTGGCGAAGTGTTTCAGCCATTCTTTGCATTGGGCGCTGCAGACTGCTGGCCCACCGGTACAGCGAGCAACGGCCTCCCCTGGCGCTCGTTCAACCGTCGAGTTGCAGACCGGACACTGCGACGGCAGGCGGATCGCTTCCGTCTGGCTCGGTCGACGCTCAAGCAGTACGCGCGCGACTTCTGGAATCACGTCACCCGCCCGCCGCACGACGACGGTATCGCCGATACGCACGTCCTTGCGAGCCACCTCGTCCATGTTGTGCAAGGTGGCATTGCTGACGGTCACACCGCCGACGAATACGGGCGCGAGGCGGGCTACCGGGGTCAGCGCGCCGGTACGGCCGACCTGGAAGTCAACACCCGTCACAGTAGTTAGCTCCTCGTCGGCCGGAAATTTGTGTGCGACCGCCCAGCGCGGCGCGCGCGCCACAAAACCCAAGGCCTGCTGGTCATCGCGCGAGTCCACCTTGTAGACCACACCGTCAATTTGGTAAGGCAACTGGGGTCGCTGCGCGCCGACGTCGCGGTAGTAAGTCAGGCAGCCATCGGCACCTCGTACCCGCGCGTTGAGCGGGCAGGTCCTGAGACCCCAGTCGCGCAGTTGCAACAGCAGTTGCGACTGCATCGGCGGCAAGCTGCCACCCTCAAATTGACCCACCGAATAGAAGAAGACTTCCAGCGGTCGGGTCGCCGTGATGCTGGCATCCAACTGGCGCAACGAGCCCGCAGCGAGATTGCGCGGATTGACGTAAGTCTTCTCACCGCGCTCGAGCGCCTCACGATTGACCTGCGCAAAGCCAGCGTACGGCAGGAACACCTCGCCGCGTACTTCGAGGACTGCCGGCACGCGGCCGCGCAAGCGCTGCGGCACGGTGCGTATCGTTAGTACATTGGCGGTCACGTCCTCGCCGGTGACGCCGTCGCCACGTGTGGCAGCCCGTCGATAGACACCATCCACATACAGCACCGACACTGCCAAACCATCCAGCTTTGGCTCGGCGGCATAATCGATGGAATCCGCAGCGTCACTACGCTTGAGACGCTCGCGCACACGCCGGTCGAAGGCGGTGATTTCATCATCCGCGAACGCATTGTCGAGCGACAACATCGCAACGGCGTGTTGCACCTCGGCAAAGCCAGCAGCAACTTCACCACTGACTCGCTGGGTCGGAGAGTGCGGGCTGATGAGCTCCGGTGGCGGCTCTCGAGATCCCGCAGTTCGCCCATCAACCGGTCGTACTCGGCATCTGGGACCGTCGGGTCATCCTGGACGTAATAGCGGTAGTTATGCTGGTCGATCAACTCGCGCAACTCGGCGGCACGGCGCGCGGGTGCAGCCATCGTCAACGCTCACCACCTGCGGTGGCCGGCGCATCCGTCGCAACAAAGGTCGCACGCAGATCCATCACTCGTGTGCTCGTCAGCGGCGCACCGCGAGAATCCTGCAAATCAGCGCCGAGCCTGGCGGCCACTTGCCGTGCCACCGCAACGAGCTCCTCGAAGGTCACAGTATCAGGCAACGGCCCAGGTAAAACGCCGAAAATGCTCAAGCCGACGAAACGCTGTGAGTCCATCGTAGTTAGATCAAAGGTGCCCGGCTGCGTCAGACCCGCAGCACTTAAAACGACCCGCCCATCGGGCAGCGGCATATGAAAGATATCGAACTTGCCGTACCAGAAGCCTTCAGCAGCAAGCGCCTGTCGAATGAGCGCGCCGCTCAAACGTGCCTCGACAGCGGCATCCGCCGCTGCCCCGTCGGGTCGCTGTGCAACCACCCTGACGCTGACGAGACGACGCTCCTTTTCGGGCGGCCAATCGAGCAGGATCTTGGCCGGTCGCGTCGATTGGTAGGACTGAGGCGGATTGGCTTCGACGATTGTGGTCGCATCACCGCTAACGACTGACTCGCTAGCCTCAGCCGCGACACTCGCGCCCGGAACGTCGACGGCGTGCCCTTGCATGACGGTAACACCGGACCGCTTGGTGCTTGAGGGACTGCCGGAAAAGCCGTGTGTATCACCAACCGGCTGGTCATTGAATTCAATCACTGGCAGCGCGCGGCGGGACTCGCGCAGCGGCGCAGCGACCCGCCCCTGGTCCTGTTGGCTGTGGTCGGCCTGTCGAGTTGCCAGTGCGCGCGCGTCGTCGGCCGAGTTAGCACCAGAGCGCAGAGTGTGGCGCCGACGGTCCCACCAGTACAAAGCGCCGATCAGCAAAACGCCTAGTGCAAGCAGTATCCAGCGCAGTTCGGGCATGGGGCGGCGTCAGGCGCTCGCCAGCCTGACCGCTTCGTCGACATCGACCGCAACCAAGCGCGAACAACCCGGCTCATTCATCGTGACGCCCAGTAGCGATGACGCCAACTCCATCGTCACTTTATTATGGGTGATAAAGATAAACTGCACGCGGCTCGACATCTCCCGCACGATTTCACAAAAACGGCCGACGTTGTATTCATCGAGCGGCGCGTCAACCTCATCGAGCAGGCAGAACGGCGCCGGGTTGAGATCGAAAATCGAGAATACGAGCGCCACCGCCGTGAGCGCCTTCTCGCCGCCAGACAACTGGGAAATCGTACTGTTGCGCTTGCCAGGAGGCCGAGCCATGACGGCAACGCCGGCGTCGAGAATATCGTCCCCGGTCAGTTCCAGATACGCGTGACCGCCACCGAACAGGCGCGGGAATTTCTCCTTCAGACCCGTATTGATGCGATTGAAGGTTTCCTCGAAGCGCGAGCGCGTCTCCTTCTCGATTTTCCGCATCGCCTGCTCGAGCGTATCGAGCGCCGACGTCACGTCAGTGAACTGACGATCAAGATACTCTTTGCGCTCACTCGACTCCTTGAGCTCATCGATCGCCGCGAGATTCACCTGCCCCAGCTTCTCGATATCGGCGCGCGTGCCAAGCAGATTCTGCTCCCAGTCGATGACGTTCGCCGCCGCCGCGAGCAGGCCCTGCCCGATTTCGTCAAGACTGAAGCGGGTGGCTGCAAACTGTTCGAGTAGCCCCTCGCGTCGCACCCGGGACTCTTGCGCCGCCAAGCGAGCTTCCTCCATCGCTTGACGGGCATCGCCCACTCGCTGGGTCGCGGCCTGCCGCTTCTCATCGAGGCTGCGCAGCTCAGCGTCGGCGTCTTCCAAGGCGCGGCGCGCACTCGACAGCTCAGCCTCGACGTCGAGACGTCGCGCCAGGAAGTCGGCCAACGAGGCCTGCAGATCCAGTATCGGCTGGTCACCACCCGCCAGCGCAGCTTCCAAGTCGGCGCAGCGCGCGGCGCTTTGTTCACGCTGCTCCTGCATGCGCTTCACGCCCACCGAGATCGACGCTTCGCTCGATCGACGCGACTCGATCCGGATCAGCAAATCCCGCGCTGCCAGTTGTGCGGTCTGGGCACTGGCGCGCTGGCCATTGACCGATTCGCGCCGCTCCTCACGCTCAGCCTCGAGCTGCGGACGCTTCGAATCCAACGTATCGAGCGCAACGAGTCCAGCTTGAAGTTCACCGCGCGCGCGCTCGAGTGCGGCTTGCGACTCAGCGCGCTCACGGCGCTGCTCTGCGCTTTCCAATTCCAGCCGCTCACGCCGAAGCGCAGATTCTTGCGAGCGTGCCCGCACGCCCTCCAGCTGCCCCAACAGATCGGCATGCTCGCGGTGCGCACCCTGGATGCGACTTTGTGTCCCATCGCGCTGCGCTTCGGCCGCAGCCATCTGCGTGCGTAGATCCTGCAGCTCGCGTTCGGTAGTCTGGACTTTCTCTTCGGCCTGGCCCCGCTCATTGCGCAGTCGCTTGAGGCGCTGCTCACGCTCCAGCACACCGGCGTGCGGATCCTCCGCGCGATTGACTCGCAGCCAATCCCGACCAACCCACTCACCCGCCGCCGTGATCACTGACTCGCCGCGTGACAACGACCGCCGCATTGCCAGCGCTGTCGTCAAACTGTCAGCCACGCGGACCGCCGCGAGCAAGCCCACAACCGCCGCCGGGCCAGCAACCCGTGCCCCCAGCGTGTCATCACTGCCCCGCTCAACTGACAGTTGCCCCTCGAGCATCATGACGCGACCAGACTCGAGCCGTTCGATCAGACCCGCAACCTGATCGAGTTCGTCGACGCACAAGGCTTCCAGATAGTCGCCCAGCGCCGTTTCGACTGCACGCTCCCAGCCGCTATCAACCGTGATCTGCTCCGCCACCCGCGAGCGTTGCTCGAGACCGGCGTCGCTCAACCATTGCGACGTGCGCGCTTCCCCGCGACCCAGCGCTGCCCGCTGCAGCGCCTCGATCGAAACCATCTCGGCCCGGATCCGATCGCGTTCGATACGCGCCGCTTCCAGTTGTTTCTCGAGCGAAAACTGTCCGGCCCGCAGCCGCTGCGTATCGTCGAGCGCGCTGGTTAGCACGCGCGCCAGCTCGTCGGCTAACTGCCGCGCACTCGACTCCTGCGACGTGAGCCCTGACAACAGCTCATTCGACTCCTGCGACACCAACGCCTCGCGCTCCACCTCGAGCCGGTCGAGCTGTGCCGAGATACGTCGCAACTGATTGTCGAGCTGCTCGATTCGCGCGCGCTCGACTTGGGTGGTCTGACGGGCGGTGCCCGCATCGCGGTTGAACTCCTCCCAGCGCTGTTGCCAGTCTGCCAACGCAGCTTCGGCCACCACCAACTGTTGCTGCACGTTCGACTCGACCGCCTGCGCCTGCTCCAGATCGGGTGCCAGCGATGCCAGTTCAGCGCGCAATTGCGTGATCTCGCTGGTATCACGTTCGATGTGTGAGCCCAGATCGTTAAAGCTGGCGCGAGCCTGCGCCAACTCGCTGGTTTGCCGCTCACGTAGTTCGCGCGTGTGTTGGATGGACTGCTCGGTGCGGGTGATCTCGGCACCAATCTCGTAGTAACGACCCTGCACCCGACCCAGAACCTCGCCTTGTTCGGTATGGAAACTGCGTTGGGTCTCGATCGCCGCTTCTGCGGCGCGCTGGTCAGCCAAGGCGCTCTGCATCGCAAGGTCACGCTCGCGCACGGCGCCGTCGTGTACCTCGACGCCGCTATCGAGTTCACGCAAGCGCAGCGCGAGCAGCTCGGCTGTGAGCCTGCGCTCGGTCTCCTTCAACGCTTGATAGCGACGCGCAGTCGCCGCCTGCCGTTGCAGGTGGCGTATCTGCTTATCAACCTCATCGCGAACGTCCTGCAGGCGCTCGAGATTCTCACGCGTCTCGGCAATGCGGCTCTCGGTTTCTTTGCGACGCTCCTTGTAACGCGAGATGCCGGCCGCTTCCTCCACAAACGAGCGCATATCGTCAGGCTTCGCCTCGATCACCCGCGAGATCATGCCCTGCTCGATGATGGCGTAGCTGCGTGAGCCCAGGCCGGTACCAAGGAACAACTGCGTAATGTCCTTGCGGCGGCAACGCGCGCCATTGAGGAAGTATCCCGAGGTGCCATCGCGCGCGACCGTGCGCTTCAACGAAACCTCGTTGTAATCCGCGTAGGGCCCGGCAAGCTTGCCGTCTGAGTTGTCGAAAAGCAGCTCAACGGACGCGCCGCCGACGGGCTTGCGCGTGCTGCTGCCGTTGAAAATGACGTCCGCCATGCTATCGCCACGCAAATGCTTGGCTGACAACTCGCCCATGACCCAGCGCACAGCGTCGATGACATTGGACTTGCCGCAACCGTTGGGCCCCACCACACCGGTGAGATTGTTCGGAAAAGACACCGCCGTGGGATCAACAAAAGACTTGAAACCGGCGAGCTTGATCTTGGTGAGGCGCATCTAAATCCCAATGAAGCCAATGCCAACAGGGGCGAAAAAACTGTAACGAGTGCTGGCGCCGTGCTCTGCTGCTCCGACGGTCCAGCGCGCGAGCTAGTGTAAAGTAATCTGCGGCGGCTTTCGATGTTGCGGCGGTAAGCGCCGCGTGATGCGCTGGCAACGGATGCGCTGGCGACGGGATACACTTGCGATCACCATGACGACACAACCAAACACTACCGTCGAGACTTTCGACAACCCGAACACCGAAGCGGATTACACCATTCGCATGACGTTGCCTGAGTTCACCTGCCTGTGTCCGAAGACAGGCCAACCAGACTTCGCCACCTTCGAGCTCGAGTACGTTCCCGACAAACAGTGCATCGAATTGAAATCGCTCAAACTGTACTTGTGGTCGTTCCGGGATCGAGGCGCATTCCACGAAGCCGTCACCAATGAAATTGCCGACGTCTTGGCCCGTGCCTGCGGGCCGCGATTCCTGCGGCTCGCTGGTCGATTCAATGTCCGCGGTGGGATCTATACAACGGTAATTGTCGAGCGACGCAAACCGGGCTGGTCAGCCGCAACACCGGTGCAACTGCCCTGAGCCCGGCGACGGCGGAATCTTCTGCTACAACCGCCTTTCTGATCAAAGACTTGCGTAGTGCGGGCGGCACCGCTTTACGTACGGGCACGCGCCGGTATAATCGCGCGTCCTTTTTGCCGGCCTCCCGTCGGCGCAGGAGGCCAAATGGCGACGAAGAAAGCTGCGAAGCCTGCGAAGGCCGCCGCAAAATCGAAAACCAGAAAGGTTGAGAGGAAGGCTGTGCCCACTAAACCCGCCGCTCGCACGTCGAGCGCTAAGAAAACTGTGACACCGAAACGAACGACTGCGACCAAAGCTAAATCGGCGGCGAATAAATCGGCACAACGGCCCGCCCCCGCCCCCGCCCCCGCCCCCGAGCAGGCTGCAGCCGGTGGCACCAGCGCTGTCAAGCCAGTCTCGCGCCCATCCCCCGTGTCGCGTCCAACCGTGTCGCGTCCAACCGTGTCGCGTCCAACAATGGGGAGCGGTGTCGTTGCCACGGGCGTCGTGACAAGTCCTGCCTCGGCGGCGGCGCGCCACAATATGGCGGTCCAGAATCAAGACTTCGATGACGGCGATGACAACGGCAGCTTGCTTGCAGGTCCACGCAATGTTCAGCCCTACATCGCAAAACGCGGTGAGCAATACATGAGCACGGAGCAGGTCAATCACTTTCAAACGATCCTGACCAGCTGGAAGCGCGATCTGATGGTAGAGGTCGACCGCACCGTTTCGCATATGAAGGATGAGGCGGCAAACTTCCCGGATCCGAACGACCGTGCGACGCAGGAAGAAGAATTCAGCCTCGAGCTGCGCACCCGTGATCGCGAACGCAAGCTGATCCGCAAGATCGACGAGGCGTTAAAGCGTATCGACGACGGCTCCTACGGCTATTGCCTGGAAACCGGGGAAGAGATTGGCGTCAAGCGCCTCGAAGCGCGTCCCGTCGCAACGCTCAGCATCGAGGCACAGGAGCGCCGCGAACGGCGTGAACGCCAGTACGGCGATCGCGACGATCGCTACCGCTAGCAGCCCGGCAACACCGGTACCGGTTGGGCGCTTTGCGCCCTCGCCGACCGGACCTCTGCACCTCGGATCCCTGGTCGCTGCCGTCGGCAGTTACCTGGACGCGCGTATGCGCCGCGGGCACTGGCTCGTGCGGATCGAGGACCTGGATACGGCGCGCGTCATTCCCGGCTGTGCCGACAACATGTTGGCGACACTGGACGCCTTTGGTTTCGAGTGGGACGGCCAGGTGTTGTTCCAGAGCACCCGCCACGACGCCTATCGCGCTGCGCTCGAGGAGTTGCGCCGCGACGCGGCGAGTTTCGAGTGCAGTTGTTCACGCCGCGACCTTGGTGCCCACAGCGGACGCCCCGGCCAGCCCTACCCTGGAACCTGCCTCCAAGGCCCTGCCGAAGTGGGGCCGACGGCCACGCGGCTGCGAGTCGATCGGTGTGCGGCAGACGTGGCTTTCGAGGATCTGTTCCAGGGGCACCAGCACTTCTCACTTGCCGATTTCGGCGCTGTCGTCATACGGCGACGGGACGGTGTGCCGAGCTACCAACTCGCCGTCGTGGTCGACGATGCCATGCAACAGATCACACATGTCATTCGTGGTTATGACCTGCTAACAAGCACACCGTGGCAGATCTGTCTGCAGCAGGCGCTGCGGCTGCCACGCCCCCGCTACGGGCACTTGCCGCTGGTAATGGAAGACGCGGGCACCAAGCTCGCAAAATCCAGCCATTCAATCGCGTTGGACACGGCGCGGGCACCGGCGCTGCTGGTAACCGCTCTTGGGCTACTAGCCCAGAGGCCGCCAACCGAACTCCAGCAGCAGACCATTGCGGAAATCTGGGCTTGGGCCCATGCACATTGGCAAGCAGCGCAAATCCAAGGCCGCAGCGCCGTCTACCTGTCACCACACAGCGACAGTTTTTAGCTGCTCCTCAACATATCTGTACGCGAGTTTGATCGAATGTACTATCGTTGGGTTTCGTAGCGCGGCACACACCGCCAGCAACTGCCAGGGTGATCCATGAGCGAGCCACGCGTCATCAAGAAATATCCCAACCGTCGACTCTACGATACTGTCGAGAGTCGTTACATCACGCTGACCGACATTCGCAAGCTGGTAGTCGAGCGCATCGATTTCATGGTGGTCGACAAGAAGAGCCAGCAGGACATCACGCGCACGATTCTGCTGCAGGTGATCGCCGAGCAGGAGAACGGTGCAGAACCGATGATGAGCCGCGACTTCCTGTCACAAATCATTCGCTCGTATGGCAACACGGTGCCGGGACTGATGGGCAGCTACCTGGAGCAGAGTGTCAGATTATTTGGCACGCAGCAGCGAGATTTGCGGGATCGGCTGCGCAACGTGATTGGCATTGATCCGGTCGAGACGATTGCCACCGTTGCGCAACGCAACTACCAGCGCTGGCGAGCCGCGCAGGATGACATCCTGCGCACCTTGATGGACGCCACGGTTGGCAGCAATCGTCCGGCAAACGACGACAAGTCGGTCGAGCAAAGCGGTCCACCCCCGAACTAGCCGCGCGGCTAGTTCGGGAAGACCGTGCTGTTGTTGCGGCGTTAGCCGCTCGCTGTTGCGCTACTCGTCGACGCCGCGCATCGACAAGCGCACCCGGCCCTGGCGATCTACTTCCAGCACCTTGACGCGTACGACGTCGCCTTCGTTGAGCTTGTCAGAGACACGCTCGACACGCTCCTCGCTGATCTGCGAGATGTGCACCAGACCATCGCGACCCGGCAGGATCGTGACAAACGCGCCGAAATCCATCAGCCGCGCCACCTTACCTTCGTAGACGCGGCCGACTTCGACGTCCGCCGTGATCAGCTCGACCCGACTCTGCGCTTCGCGACCAGCGGCTCCCGACACGCTGGCAATGCGCACCGTGCCGTCGTTGTCGATATCGATCGTGGTGCCGGTCTCTTCGGTGATCTGCCTGATAACCGCACCGCCCTTGCCGATGACGTCGCGGATCTTCTCCGGATCGATCTTCAGCGTGATGATCGACGGTGCCCACTCGGACATCTTTTCGCGTGGGGTCGACAGGACCTTGTTCATTTCTCCGAGGATATGCAGTCGACCGGTCCGCGCCTGTGCCAGCGCCACCTGCATGATTTCGGGGGAAATACCCTCGACCTTGATGTCCATCTGCAGCGCCGTGACGCCGTCATGGGTGCCGGCCACCTTGAAATCCATGTCGCCGAGATGGTCTTCGTCGCCGAGGATGTCGGTGATGACCTTGAAACGCTCGCCCTCAAGCACCAGACCCATGGCCACGCCCGCGACCGGTGCCTTGATAGGCACGCCCGCGTCCATCATGGAAAGCGACGCACCGCACACCGAAGCCATCGAGGAGGAACCATTGGACTCGAGAATCTCCGAGACTACGCGAATGACGTAGGGGAACTTCTCCATATCCGGCATCCCGGCGAGCACGCCGCGACGCGCCAGGTTGCCATGGCCGATTTCACGGCGCTTGGGCGAGCCCATCATGCCGGTCTCGCCGACTGAGAACGGAGGGAAGTTATAGTGGAACATGAACGGTTCGCGACGCTCGCCTTCCAGTGCATCAATCATCTGGGCATCGCGACCGGTACCGAGCGTCGTCACCACCAGCGCCTGGGTCTCACCGCGTGTGAACAGCGCTGAGCCGTGCGTACGTGGCAGGATGCCGGCCTTGATGGTGATCGGCCGGACGGTGACGGCATCGCGACCGTCGATGCGAGGCTCGCCATTCAGAATCCGCTGGCGAACGATATTGCTCTCCAGCTTGTAAAGCGAATTGCCAACGTCATCCGCAGAGAACTTGGGCGTGTCGCCCGAGGCCAGTGCCGCGGTGGCCGCAGCCTTGATCTCACCGACCCGCTCATAGCGCTTCTGCTTCTCGGTGATCTGGTACGCGGCCTCGAGATCGGCCCGCGACTGGGTCGCAACCGCCTTGTCGAGCTCGGCGCTCTCAGCCGGCGCTTGCCACTGCCAGCGTGGCTTGCCGGCAGCCTTCACCATCTCGTTGATCGCCTTGATTGCGACTTGCATCTGCTCATGGCCGAATACGACCGCGCCGAGCATCACTTCTTCAGACAAGCCGCTCGCTTGCGACTCGACCATCAGCACAGACTTCTCGGTGCCGGCGACGATCAGGTGCAATTGCGATTCCTGCAGCGCTTTGGCGGCCGGGTTCAACAAGTACTTGCCGTCAACGTAACCGACTCGCGCAGCGCCAATCGGGCCACCGAAGGGGACGCCTGACAGCGCGAGCGATGCCGAGGCACCGAGCAAAGCCGGAATGTCCGCATCGATCTCCGGATCAAGCGATACCACGGTGGCAACCACCTGGATGTCGTTGTAGAAGCCGTCCGGGAACAGCGGCCGGATCGGACGATCGATCAGGCGGGAATTGAGCGTCTCTTTTTCCGACGGGCGGCCTTCACGCTTGAAGAAGCCGCCGGGAATGCGGCCCGCGGCATAGGTCTTCTCGATGTAGTTGACTGTCAGCGGGAAGAAATCCCGACCTGGCGTCGGCTGCTTCTTCGCCACTGCGGTGACGAGGACGATCGTGTCGCCCATAGTCACGTAGACGGCGGCGTCAGTCTGCCTAGCCATCTCGCCAGTCTCGAGAGTGACGGTTTGCTCGCCAAAAGCGAACGAAGTTTTGTATGCGGTCAAGATGGACTCCCTATCGAGGCCCCATGCCCCGAGTCCTGTTGGAAATGGTTGTTAGTGTGAAAGACAGTAATCTGGAGCAATGCTCACAAAGCACAAGGGCCGCGGATCAACGCGGCCCTTGTCTCTAGCAATCTTGTCTCAGCGCCGCAACCCAAGTCGCTCGACGACTTCCTGATACTTGGCGGGTTGAGTGGCCTTGAGATAGTCGAGGAGCTTGCGACGCTGATTGACCATCTTCACCAGCCCGCGGCGCGAGCTGTGGTCAGCCTTGTGGGCGCCGAAATGCTCCCCCAGGCCGCTGATGCGCTGGGACAGCAGCGCAATCTGGACTTCTGGCGAACCTGTGTCTTTAGGGTCGCGGCGGAACTGCGTCAGTACTCCGCTCTTCTGCTCGGTGGTAAGAGCCATGCGAATCAAAACCTCTAGCTTGAAACATTGCCGTATTTTCGGGGGCCGAAGTGTACCCAGAGGGTGCTCGTAAACAAGGCATGACGGTGACTTAGGTGACAAACAGGCGGCGCGGCAGCACTTGACCGCCGACGATCTCTCCCAGGCCCAGAAACTCACCTGACAAACGATAGAGCCGCACGCGCAGGGCAGCGGGCATCGCAACGGTACCCGTGGCAGCTACTTGGGCGCTGACTCCCGCGGGCAGCGTGCCAGCCGCCGCGCCGGAGACCGCCTGACCCTGCTGCAGCGCTTGCACCTCGCGCTCGGCAAAGGCGAGTGGCGGCAGTGCAAGCACCGCCTGGTCGGCCGGCAGCAAGCTGCGCAGCGCTTGTGAAGGATCAGCCAAGGTCGCCTCGAGAGTCAGCATGGTTGTCGCCGCAAATGGCTCGACCCACAACCGCCGCAGTTCATCGACATGACCACAGGTGCCAAGCACCGCCGCAATGTCCTCAGCGAGCACGCGCACATAGGTCCCTTTGGAGCACTCGCACTCGAGCACGAGACGGTCAGGCAACTGAGCGCGCAGCTCCAGGCGATAGAGAACGACTCGCCGGGGTGCCCGCTCGACCTCGATCCCGGCCCGTGCCAGTCGATAGAGCGGCTCGCCATCGCGCTTCAAGGCCGAGTACATCGGCGGCACTTGTTGTTGCTCACCGCGAAAACCCGACAGTACGGCCTCGATCTGCTGCGGCGTAGACACAGGCACAGGCTGAGTCTCGACCACGGCGCCTTCTGCGTCACCGGTTGCCGTTCGTGTACCCAGGCTGATACCAAACGCGTACGCCTTACGGCCGCCCTCGATGAGCGCAATGATTTTGGTGGCCTCATCGAGGCAGATCGGCAGCATGCCGGTAGCCAGCGGGTCGAGCGTGCCGACATGGCCGGCTTTGCGCGCGCCCAACGCGCGTCGTACGGTTTGCAAAGCGCGGTTCGAGGACAGGCCGCGCGGCTTGTCGAGCAGCAGGATGCCGTTCGGCATGGGGTGGACCTCAGACCGGTTCGGTGTCATCCCGCGGGTGCGACTGCCGGTCTTCGTCGACCGCCGAATCGATCAACCGCGAGAGATTGGCGGCGCGATCGATCTGCTCGTCGAGCACAAATTGCAACCTCGGCGCATGGCGCAAGCCCAGCGCGCGGCCCACGGCGCCGCGCAGAAAGCCTGCGGCATGGGTCAGACCGGCGATGATCTCTTCGGACTCCGCCGCGCTGCGACCACCGCCGAATGGCACGACATAGACCCGCGCTTCGCTGAGATCCGGACTCACTTTGACCTCGGTCACCGTGATGTTGCCGACCCGTGGGTCCTTGACTTCGCGCACGATCAGCGCGGACAGCACGCGCTGGATCTCGCTACCTACACGCGAGCGGCGCTGGTTACGATCCGCCGCCACGTGCTATTACAACGTGCGCGCGATTTCGACGCGCGAATAGCACTCGATCTGATCAGCGGCGCGGATGTCCTGGTAGTTCTTGACACCAATACCGCACTCCGTCCCGGAGCGAACCTCGTTGGCTTCGTCCTTGAAGCGGCGCAAGGACTCGAGCGCACCTTCGAAGATCACGACGTTGTCGCGCAGCACCCGAATCGGATTGTTGCGCTTGACCACGCCGTCCGTAACGAGGCAGCCGGCCACCACGCCAAACTTGCTGGAGCGAAACACCTCGCGCACGGTGGCGACGCCCAGGATCTGTTCCTTGACTTCAGGCGCCAGCATGCCGCTCATCATCTGCTTGACGTCATCGATCGCCTCGTAGATCACGCTGTAGTAGCGCAGGTCCACGTCACTGTCCTTGAGTGCCTCACGAGCCCCGGAATCAGCACGGACGTTGAAGCCGATGATCAACGCCTTGGATGCCGCGGCGAGTTGAACATCGGAGACCGTAATGCCGCCGACGCCACTGGCGATGATTTTCACCTGCACCTCAGCGGTCGACAGCTTGGCAAGCGAGTCGCGCAGCGCCTCAGCGCTGCCCTGCACATCGGTCTTCAACATGACGGCGACGATGCCAGCCTGCTGCTCACCCATGGTGGCAAACACGTCCTGGATTGACGACGCCTGTTTGGCGAGCTTGACGTCGCGATACTTGCCCTGTCGATACAGCGCAACTTCACGCGACTTGCGCTCACTCTCGACCGCCAGAAATTCCTCACCCGCATTGGGCGCGCCGGATAGACCCAGCACCTGCACCGGAAAAGAAGGGCCTGCGGACTGCACCGCCTTGCCGGTTTCGTCGAACATTGCGCGGACGCGACCAAACTCAGCGCCCGCGATGATCGGATCGCCGGTCTTGAGCGTGCCCTTCTTGACCAGCACTGTCGCCACGGCACCGCGGCCCTTTTCGATCGACGACTCGATGACGATACCGGTCGCCAAACCGTTCACGGGCGCCTTCAGTTCGAGCACTTCGGACTGCAGCAGGATGGAGTCGAGCAACTGATCGATGCCCAGCCCGGTCTTGGCCGACACCGGCACAAATATATTCTCGCCGCCCCAGTCCTCCGGGATCACCTGGTGCTTGGCGAGCTCGGTACGCACCCGGTCCATATCGGCGTCGGGCTTGTCCATCTTGTTGACTGCGACCACGATCGGCACGCCAGCAGCGCGTGCGTGTTGCACGGCCTCCACGGTTTGCGGCATGACACCATCATCCGCCGCCACGACTAACACCACGATATCAGTCGCCTTGGCGCCACGCGCGCGCATCGCCGTAAACGCGGCGTGACCGGGAGTGTCGAGGAACGTCACGACGCCCTTGTCGGTCTCCACGTGGTACGCGCCAATGTGCTGCGTGATGCCGCCGGCCTCACCCGAGGCAACCTTGGAGCGACGGATATGGTCAAGCAGCGACGTCTTGCCATGGTCGACGTGCCCCATGACAGTAACAACCGGTGGTCGCGACTGCTCATCATCCGGCGCTTTGTCGCCCTGCAAGTCAGCTTCCATCTGGTCGTCTTTCAGCATCTTGGCAACGTGCCCCATCTCCTCGACCACGAGGACAGCCGTGTCCTGATCGATCGGCTGGTTGATGGTTGCCATGACACCCATATTCATCATCGTCTTGATGACTTCCGTGGCCTTGATAGCCATCTTCTGGGCGATTTCCTGCGCAGTGATCGTCTCGCCGATACTGATCTCGCGCTTGACCGGCGCCGTGGGCATCTCGAACGCGTGCCGCGCCTCGACCGACATACCGGAGCCGGTGGTGCGCTCACGCACCCGCTTCTTCTTCTTGCGCTTGGATGCGTCACCAACGACATGCAATTCCTGCCGACCGTAGCGCGTGCCACGATCACCGCCGCGATCCGCACCGCGTGCGGGCGCCTCATTGGCCGCCTTGGCTGGCCGCTCGACGACCGCCGGCGACTCTGTCGGTCGCCGTGTCTTCTCGGATTCCTGGCGCACACGCTGCTCTTCCTGCGCGCGCCGTGTGTCTTCAGCGGCCTTCTTGCGCGCCGCTTCGTCTTCGATCCGCTTGCGATTCTCGAGCTCGATGCGCTCGCCCTCGAGCCGCGCCGTTTCCTGACGTTCGCGTTCGAGCCGCTGCTGCTCCTCGATCTCGCGTTGCTTGCCGCCGGTCTCTTCCTGCTGCTGGCGCGCCTGTTCCTCGAGCACGTCGCGTTTGACGTAAGTACGCTTCTTGCGCACCTCGACATTGACCGTCCGGGCACGGCCCTGCATACCGGCCAGCTTCAGTTCGCTGGTCGTTTTGCGCTTCAGCGTAATCTTGGGGGGCGCGGCCGCACCGGCGCCCGAGCCACCACCGCTCTCACCGTGCGAGCGACGCAAGTGCCCTAACAACTCGAGCTTGGCCTCGTCGCTGATGAGATCATCCGGCCCGGCAACCGTAATGCCGGCGGATTCAAGCTGCACCAGCAGCCGATCGACCGGGACCTTCAGTACCTCGGCGAATTGCGAAACCGTTACATCCGACATAGCGCTACTACCTCAAACTCTCTTGCTTCCAAAGGCGGGGCAAACTGCAATTAGCTGGCCTCACCCTCGAACCAGATCTCACGTGCTTTCATGATGAGCCGGCCAGCTTCTTCGGGCGCCAGATCAGCGATATCGCTCAGATCGTCGACCGCCTGCTCCGCCAGCTCCTCACGAGTGCGCACACCGCGGCGTGCGAGAGCGAGCGCGAGATCCGGCTTCATCCCCTCGAGCAACAGCAGGTCTTCAGCCGGCATGTTGCTATCGAGTGTCTCCTCACTAGCGATCGCCTGCGTCAGCAGGACATCACGAGCTCGATTGCGAAGCTCCTTGACCATTGCCTCGTCGAACTCCTCGATCGACATGAGTTCGGCCTGCGGCACGTAGGCCACTTCCTCGACCGTCGAGAAGCCTTCCTGCACCAAGATCGCAGCCAGGTTCTCATCGACGTCGAGCAATTTCTTGAAATTCTCGGCCAACGCTTTTGACTCGGTCTCGCTCTTCGCTTCAGCGTCGGACTCGGTCATCACATTGAGTTCCCAGCCCGTCAACTGACTGGCGAGGCGGATATTCTGACCACCACGGCCGATCGCCTGCGACAATTTGTCCTCGGCGACCGCGATGTCCATGCTATGCGACTCTTCATCGACCACGATGGACTGCACTTCGGCCGGCGACATCGCATTGATGACGAACTGTGCTGGATTGCCGTCATGCGGAATGATGTCGACGCGCTCACCCGCGATCTCGTTAGACACCGCCTGCACGCGTGAGCCGCGCATACCCACGCACGCACCCACTGGGTCGACCCGCGCCTCGAGGCTCTTGACGGCGATTTTGGCGCGCACGCCAGGATCACGGGCCGCACCTAGAATCTGAATCAGACCCTGGCCTACCTCGGGTACTTCCAGCTTGAACAACTCGACCAGGAATTCGCGCGCGGTACGCGTCAGAAACAGCTGCGGTCCGCGTGGCTCGGAGCGCACTTCGCGCAAGAATGCCTTGATGCGGTCCTGGCTCTTGACGATCTCGCGCGGGATCATGTCTGAGCGCGGGACGAAGCCCTCGGCGTTGCCACCCAGGTCGACATACACGCCATTTCGGTCGACACGCTTCACGACACCCGAGACCAGGGTGCCGACACGGTCCTGATAGGCCTCGACCACCTGTGCGCGCTCGGCCTCGCGCACCTTTTGCACGATGACCTGCTTGGCCTGTTGCGCGGCGATGCGGCCGAACGCTACCGATTCCATCGGTTCTTCGACGAAGCCTTCGGGCATCGCTTTCGGATCGATATCGAGTCCGTCCTCCAGACGCAGCTCGCGGTCCGGTGTCTCGAGTTCGGTCGAGTCGTCCGCAAAGACTTTCCAGCGACGGAAGGTGTCGTAGTCGCCCGTCTTGCACGGTCGATTGCCACCCGCACATCCCACTCTTCGTTGTGCTTTGCGGGCCGCAGCCGCCAGCGCTGCTTCGAGCGCCTCGAATATGATCTCCTTGTCGACGCCTTCTCGTTGGAGACGGCGTCGACGACCATCAGGATTTCCTTGTTCATGCTGCTAACACCTCAAACACTCATCGCACACCGATGCAGAACCGCAACGCGGCTCAGACCGGCACCACTCGCGCGCGACCAACATCGGCGTACGCGATCTTGACTTCAACACCGTCCACCTCGAGCTCGATGCCGCTCTCGTCCGCAGCCGTGAGCGCGCCCGTAAAACGCTTGCGACCGGCCCGCGCCACTGACAACTCGACCTTCACTCGCTCACCGACAAAGCGCACAAAGTGCGCTGGCTTGCGCAGCACCCGATCGAACCCAGGCGAGGAGACCTCGAGCGAGTAGGCGCCCGGAATCGGGTCCGACTCGTCGAGCGTCGCCGCAACCGCGCGACTCACCTGCTCGCAATCCTCGATCGCGATCGCGGCAGCCGGATCGCTGGACACCAAATCGATATACAGGCGCAAGACGCCACCACCACTACCTGGCAGGAACTCGAGTTCCACCAGTTCGTAGCCTGCCGCCTCGACCACTGGCTCCAGCAACGCCGTGACTTGCTCACGTATGTCCGTCGCCATGCCCGCGCTCCTAACAACACTACCGCCCAATAAAAAAGGGCCATGAGGCCCTGATCTGTCCTGCTCGCTCGCGCTGCGCAACCAACGGCTGCCATCGCAATCACCCCGGCCAGGGGTCCAAACAAAAAAAGCCCCCGCGGGGGCTTCTTGAATCAAGCACTTGAGCGCGATTTCTCACCCTCAACGGAGTATCCAGACTAGCCGTCTACCCACCGCGGTCGCGAATTGTACGGTATCCCGGAGAAACGCGCAAAAGTCCCCGCAATCAGCGAAAAACCTCGAAATCGGCCCGACAACCCTGGTCCACCCAGAGCCCGCGGTTATCCAGCCCCCAACTGCTGCCCTCCGTGCAAGCGGATCGGCTGAGCTGCTGCGAAACGCGCGCCCGCACCGCGAAAGCGGCGTCGCAATAGTTGCGGCCATTGTCGAGCGACTCGCACCGGATCGTGGTCGGCACAGAGCCTAGCGCTGTGGCCCCACCGGGTGGGTTCGTCGACGCTGCGGCGACCGAGGTTGATCGGACATAGCCACGACCGCGATTGCCCACGTAGTCGAACACGACTTCCACCCGACAACCGCGATCCGCCCAGACGCCACGCTCACTGACGCCAAAACTCTGCCCTGCCAGGCATACGCTGCGCGAGACCTGGCGGAAGTCCCGCATGACGTAACCGGTCAGGTCCGCCGCGCACTCCGCTCGTCGGGCGTCGCGCGACGCGCAGCCAACGGTCCGCGAAGCAGCACCAGCCGCCATCCCCTGATCGGTGCGCGGCACAAACAGAAAGTCGGCGCGACAGCCTTGATCCACGTAGACGCCGCGGTCGTCCCAACCCCAGTTCTCCCCTGCCACGCAGTTGGTACGCGACTGTTGCCGCAGATCACGCAAGGCGTATGCGGCAAGATCCGCGGCGCAATTGGCGCGCCGACCATCCTGGGATTCGCAGCGCACCGAGCGTTCGCCGCCGGCCACCGCTGTTGGCACCACCGCATCGCCACGATTCGTGAAGAAGAACTCACCACCGCAACCTTGTTCGATCCACATAGCGGTGTCGCCATAGCCAAAGTTGCGGCCGACTTCGCACCGCGATCCCGCGGCATCGATCGCCCGCGAAAACACATAGCCACGCAAGTCGGCGCCGCACTGCTGCCGGGCAACGCCGCGCGCCGCACAGACGACTCGGACTTCCTGCGGTCGCGCGGCACTGAAAGTGGACTGCGCCAACGATTCACCCGCGGCTGTCAGCCACAACACACCTAACATCAGGGTTATCATGAGTCGCATCGTGTTTCCTCCCTGGAACAGCGCCAAACTGTAGCATAGCGACTGAATGCAGATGTACGACAATTGGACAATCAACGCGCTGGTCGTCGTCGTGACAGCGTTGTCCGTGGCGCTGTGCGTCGCCATTCACTACGAGGGCCTGCAGTGGCTGTCACGCGCGCTGCAGCGCTCGCATTCAGATCGACGTCGTAAAGTCCTCTACGGCGTATATGCCGTGATCGTGCTGCATGTCATCGAGATCTGGTTGTTTGGTGTCGCCTATTGGGCGCTGCTCACAATACCCGAGAGCGGCGCCATGGGAGGTCCCGAGCAGCACAACTTGCTCGACGCGGTGTATCTCTCGGCAACCACGTACACCACCGTGGGTTACGGCGATATCGCTCCCATCGGCCCGATCCGGTTTGTCGCCGGCACCGAGGCACTGATCGGCTTCATCCTGATCACCTGGTCCGCCTCGTTCCTGTACCTCGAAATGGAGCGCTACTGGCGTCGCTGACGCTCAAGCTTTGCTTGCGTGCACACCGGCAGACCAGCCAGTTCCTTTCAGTGCGCGCTGGGCAAACTGCAGCGGTGAGGATTCGAGCTCGGTCGCCAGCGTCGCATTCCAACGGTTGAGAAAGCCGAACATAGCGATCACACCGACGATCTCCACGACTTGCTCGAGCGAGTAGTGCTGCTTGAGATCGGCAAACTCAGCGTCAGTGACGCCGTTCGGTACTTGGCCTGCGCCGCGTGCCACTCGCAACGCGGCACGCTCAGCATCGTCGAATAGCGGGCTGGTCTCAAAGCTTGGCAACGCAGCGATCTTTTCCTCCGCTATGCCTAACTTGGCAGCACCGTGCGCCGTGTGCGCCACGCAATACTGACAACCCGCAGCCCAGCTCGACATCATGCCGATGAGCCGCTTGAGCTCGAAGCTCACTTTGTCGTCCTTGTAGATAGCCTGCATCAAAGGTCCTGCGGTACGCAGATATTCCGGCTTGTAGGCCATCGCCAGTCCATCATTGGCAATGAAGCCCATGTACTCTTCGGCGCCCCGCATGACTTTCGCCAGATCGTCCGGTAGCGAATCGATAGCAGGTGGGTCAATTCTTGGCATGTGCATTCCTCTTAAGATCCGCAGCAACACGAAACCCCAGCATATAACTTCTATAGCTCGCTGGGTCGTTGGAACGGATAGAAGAGCGCGCCCAACCCGGCCCACTGATCCAGCCACCGCCCATGGGGGTGCGCCGCCCGCAGTTTCCGCCGTCCGCCGCCAGCCAGGCGCTGCCATCGAGCGGCGCGGTAGTCAGATCGTCGTGCCAGCAGTCCGCGGTCCACTCCCAGGCGTTGCCGACCATGTCGTAAAGCCCGTAGGCATTCGGCTTGAAGTGCTTCACCGCGACGTATTCTCGAAGCCATCGTTGCAGTTGAAATCCTGGCGCTCGGGAAAGCGGCGCTTCAAGGTGGTATCGCCCACGTTGGCGTACAAACAAGCATCTTCGGAGTTGTTACCCCAGTGCCACGCCGCGTCACTGCCGGCGCGCGAGGCGTACTCAAATTCCACCGACGATGGTACGCGATAAGACCGGCCCGTCGTTTTTGCGAGCCAGGACGCGTAAGCGGCAGCATCTTCGTAGCTGACACACAGCACCGGCTCGTCGTCGCGCTGAATGAAGCCAGGATTCTGCCAACTGAGTACGGCGACATAGCCATACACGCCATTCCAGTAGTTGCAGCCGATCGGTCCCGGCTTACCATCGAGCTCGCCACGCGGCATGGAGTACTTGGTGGCCGCAATGAAAGCGGCAAACTGCGCCCGCGTAACCTCAGTCTCGGCCATCGCGAACGGGGCCGCGATCGCTGCGGGCACCCGTTGTCGCTCGTTCGCCTTGCGATCGAAGGCGTCCGGGCCTGCTCCAATCATCACCGACCCAGCCGGCACGCGGATCATCGCCGGACAATCCGCACAATCTTGAAATCCCGTCGCGTTACTATCGAGCGGCGCGTCATTGGCGCCGGCCGCGCCAGCGAACAACGTAACAGCGACTAGCGACACCACGGCGAGGATGACTGGGCCAAAGCGGATCATTGAGCATCCTTACGGAGGGGCTGATGCGAATAGAGTTTACGGGACGGGTGGCGCTGGTCCAAGGCGGCTCCACTGGCATGGGGCGAGCGACTGCCCTGGCGCTGGGTGAGGCCGGCGCCAGCGTTATTGTCGGCGCGCGAGATCGCGAGCGCTGCCAGCAGGTTGCCGCATCGATCGTTGCGGCGGGCGGCACAGCTGTTGCGCTACCGGTAGACGTCACCGATGCGGCATCGCTCGAACACCAATTCGCGGCTATACAGCAGCAGTTCGGCCGCCTCGACTATGCCGTCAATAACGTCGGCGCGACGCTCGGGCAGTCACCCACGCACGAGACCCCGCCAGAGCGGTTTACCAAAACAATCGATATCAACCTGACTGGCACGTTCCGCTGCATGCAACATGAAATCGCGCTGATGCTGCAAGGCGCCGGCGGGGCGATCGTCAACACCAGCTCGATTGGTGGCACACGCGGCTTTGCCGGGATCCAGGACTATTGCGCCGCCAAGTGGGGACTCATCGGGCTAACAAAGTCCGCGGCGCTGGAATACGCCACGCAAGGCATACGACTGAATGTGATCGCCCCCGGTTTGATCGCCACCGAGAAATTCGAGGCCGCGCGCGTCGAGTTTCGCGCTGTCATCGATGCGCGGTTGGCGGAGATCCCTCTCAAGCATCCCGGCGACGTCCGCGATATCGCGAACACGGTGCTGTGGCTATTGAGTCCGCAGGCCGCATTCATAACGGGGGCCGTCATACCGGTCGACGGCGGCGAATGCGCGCAGTGAGCGTGGTACGGAGATAGACGATCTGGGGAGCAGTAGCAACCTCCCCAGACTGATGCCAGGGAAGTTGGTAGCGGGGGTAGGATTTGAACCTACGACCTTCGGGTTATGAGCCCGACGAGCTGCCAGACTGCTCCACCCCGCAACCGAGCCGACAAGTATAAATGAACTTGGCGGGAAATGCGATCCGTTCAGCCTGTGCGAAACGCTAGCCGATAACCCGCGCCACAAGCTGCAGCAGCACGTTTGGCATGATGCCAGGGCCACGACCGCGAGCGCGTTGAGCGCCAGGGTCAGCCGGACACCGCCCTGCCCGCTCTGGGCGGCGGGCAAACCGTCGGGCGCGTCGAAATACATCAGCTTGACCACCCGCAGGTAATAGAACAGGCCGATGATCGACACGGCGGCCGCGACGATAATGAGCGCCACGTGCCCATCGAGCCATAGCGCCTGCAGGATATTGAACTTCGCCCAGAACCCGACGAACGGCGGGATGCCGGCGGTCGAGAACATCAGGATGGCCATGACGGCGGCCGCCAGCGGGTCACGGGCATGCAGACCGCGGAAGTGATCGAGTTCGTCAGCCTCAAAACCCGTACGGCTCAGCAGCAGCACCACGCCGAACGAACCGAGGGCCATGATCACGTAGGCAACTGTGTAGTAAAGCGCCGCCTCATGACCCTGCAAGTTACCGGCGACGAACCCCAGCAGGATAAAGCCGACGTTGCCGATGGTTGAGTAAGCCAACATGCGCTTCATATTGGTCTGCGCGATGGCAACCAGATTGCCGAGCACCAGCGACAGCACCGCCACGATGGCCAGCATGTCCTGCCAGTACTCCGCCACGCCGCTCATGCCGAAGGACAGCAAGCGGAACGCCAATGCGAAGTACGCGATCTGCGGCACGGTGCTAATAAAGGTGGTCACGGCCGTCGGCGCGCCGTGATAGACATCAGGCAACCACATATGAAACGGCGCGGCACCAAACTTGAATGCCACGGCTACCACGATAAACACCAGACCGAATGTCACGCCGAGGCTGGGCGTGCCGCTCGCCATCTGCGCCAGCTCATCGAGCGCGAGTGTGCCCGTCAACCCGTAGATCATCGACATGCCATAGAGCAACACGCCCGAGGCCATCGCTCCCAGCACGAAGTACTTCATGGCCGCTTCGGCCGCAATGCCGGACTGCCGATCAAAGGCGACAATGGCATAAACAGACAGCGCCAACAGCTCCACGCCGATATAGACAGTGAGCAGACTGTTAGCCGAAACGATGACAAACACGCCCAGCAAGGCCGTGAGCACCAGCACGTAGTACTCGCCGCGGTTCATGTCACGACGTTGCAGGTAGTCGCGCGAATACAGCAACCCGATGGCTGCGACGAGAAAGCCGAACAGCTTCAACATCACGGCGAGCGGATCGCTCACGTATTGGCCGTGGAACAGGAACTCCCGCCCAGGCAAATTGGCGTACAGCAGAGTCAATGCAGCGCCAACCGCCAAGACCAGCAAGGTCAGCGTCGGCGTGAGCCCGCGCCGCTTCTCACCAAAGAACACGTCGACGAGCAGCACGAAACAGATCGCACCGGCGAGATACATCTCGGGCATCGCACGCGCGATGTTCGCCATGTTGAAACCCGTCTCCATCACAGCGGCACCTTGCTCACAACGATATGCTCAACGAGGTTACGCACGGTGACCTGCATGACTTCCAGCAGCGGTGCGGGCCAGAGCCCCAACACGAGCACCGCGACGGCGAGCACCGCCAATATCACGAACTCGCGCGCGTTGAGGTCTTCCAGCGTCGCGACATTGTTGTTAGCGACCGGCCCGAAGATCACTCGCTTGACGAGCCACAATGTGTAGGCAGCGCCGAGCACCAGCGTGGTCGCCGCCAGAAAGGCGTACCAGAAGTTCGCTTTGAAGCTGGCGAGGATCACCAGAAATTCGCCCACGAAACCGGACGTGCCTGGCAAACCCGCATTGGCCATCGCAAAGAGCACCATGAAGGCGGCGAAACGCGGCATGGTGTTGATCACACCCCCGTAGGAGCTGATCTCGCGACTATGTAGCCGGTCATACATGACCCCGACACAGAGGAACATGGCGCCTGACACCAGCCCGTGCGAGACCATCTGCACCATCGCGCCGTCGATACCCATCGCCGCGCCCTGCACACTGCCGTTGGCGGCAAGGATATCGAAGGCCGGAAACGCGCCTAGCGTGACGAAACCCATATGGGCGATGGACGAGTACGCGATCAGCTTTTTCATGTCGGTTTGCACCAGCGCCACGAAACCGATGTATACCACCGCAAACAATGACAAACCGATGATGATCCAGTCGAGCTCACGACTGGCATCTGGCGTGATCGGCAGACTGAAGCGCAGGAAGCCGTAACCACCCATTTTCAACATGATGGCGGCCAACACCACGGAACCACCGGTCGGCGCCTCGACGTGCGCGTCCGGCAACCAGGTATGGACCGGCACCATCGGGATCTTGACGGCGAACGCCAGCAAGAACGCAATAAAAATCCAGGTCTGCTCTGTCAAGGTGAGCGGTAACGCCTGAAAGCTGGCGATGCTGTAGTCACCCGACTTGGTGTACATGTAGATCAGCGCGACCAACATGAACACCGAGCCAAAGAAAGTGTAGAGAAAGAACTTGATCGTGGCGTAAACGCGTCGCGGTCCGCCCCAGATACCGATGATCAGGAACATCGGTATCAACATGGCTTCCCAGAAAAAATAGAACAGCAGCGAATCGAGCGCGGAGAATACGCCGATCATCAGCCCTTCCATCACCAGGAAGGCGGCAAAGTACTGTGCCGGCCGCGCCTCAATCACCGTCCAGGCTGCGACGATGACCGGGATGGTCATGAAAGTGGTGAGCAGGATCAGCGGCAACGCGATCCCATCGACGCCGAGTGCATAGTCGGCATTGAAGGTCGCGATCCACGGCAGGCGTTCGACGAACTGCATGGCGGCCGTACTCGAGTCGAAGCCCGTGTACAGCGGAATCGACAAACCGAATGTGAGCAGCGCCGTGCCGAGCGCCACCCAGCGGCCGAGCGCAATGTTGCGCTCCCCCAGCAGCAGCACGAGCGCGCCGCCGACAATAGGCAGCCAGATGAGAACCGAGAGTAAACCCAGATGTGGCATCAGTTAGTCGTCTTGTAGAGAAACCAGCCGAGCATCGCCGCCAGACCGAAGATCATCCAGAAAGCATACGAATACAGGAACCCGCTCTGCACGCGGCGAGTCACCGCAGCGAGCGACGCCACCAGGGCCGCGGACCCATTGATGATGCCGTTGTCGATGATCGCTTGGTCGCCGCCGCGCCAGAAAATCCGGCCGAGGCCCCGACTGCCGGCGGCAATGACATGCTCGTTGAACCAATCGAAGTAGTACTTGTTCTCGAGCACCTTGCGCAACCAACCAAAGCTGCGATCGACGGCATCAGCCCATTGCGGTTTGGCGAGGAAGAACAGCCAGGCAGTCAACACGCCGCCCAGCGCCAGCCAGAACGGTGGATGAGCCCAGGCGTGCAGCGCGAAGGCAACAGCGCCGTGGAACTCCTCGCCGACCTTGGCCACCACATCGTTGGCACCCAGCACAAAGATAGCTTCCTGAAAACCACCGCCGAACAGGAGCGACGCGATCGTCAGGCCGCCAATGACCACCGAGAAAATGGCGAGCACCACCAGTGGCGCGGTGACAACCCAAGGGCTTTCATGCGGCACGCCGCCATGGTGGCCATGATCGTCGTGGTCGTGATCGTCATGACCATGGCCATGACCCTGGCCGTGGCCGTGCGCCGGCGAGGTGTCAAAGCGCGGCTTGCCATGGAAGGTCATGAAGACCATACGGAAGGTGTACAACGCCGTGACGAACACGCCGGCCATCACGCACCAGTAAGCGTAGTGCGCGCCGAATCGATTCGACTCGTGCACCGCCTCGATGATCACATCCTTCGAATAGAAGCCCGACAGGAATGGCGTGCCGATCAGCGCCAGTGCGCCGATCCAACAGGTGATGGCCGTGATCGGCATGTATTTCGCGAGACCACCCATCTTGCGCATGTCCTGTTCGTGATGCATGCCGATGATCACGGAACCCGCGGCAAGGAACAGCAGCGCCTTGAAAAACGCATGCGTCATCAGATGGAACATTGCTGCACTGTAGGCGGACGCGCCGAGTGCCACGGTCATGTACCCCAGTTGGGAGAGCGTTGAATACGCCACGACGCGCTTGATGTCGTTGTTGATGACACCGAGAAAGCCCATGAAGAGCGCGGTCGTTGCACCGATGATCAGCACGAATGAGAGTGCGGCCTCGGAGTATTCGAACAACGGCGACATGCGTGCCACCATGAAAATACCGGCCGTGACCATTGTTGCTGCGTGGATCAGCGCCGAGATCGGCGTCGGGCCTTCCATCGAATCCGGCAACCACACATGCAACGGCACCTGCGCAGACTTGCCCATCGCACCGATGAACAACAGGATGCAGACCAACGTGATCGCGGAAACCGTCCACCCCGGCGTGATCGCATAAGTCTTCGCCGCGATATCAGGCGCCATCGCAAAGGCATCTCGATAGTCTAGCGAGCCGGTGTAATAGACCAGCGCAGCGATACCTAACACAAAGCCAAAATCGCCAACGCGATTGACCAGGAAGGCCTTCATGTTGGCGAACACGGCCGACGGCCGCGTGTACCAGAAGCCAATCAGCAGGTAGGACACCAAACCCACCGCTTCCCAGCCGAAGAACAGCTGCATGAAGTTGTTCGACATCACCAGCATCAACATGGCGAAGGTGAACAACGAGATATAGCTGAAGAAGCGCTGGTAGCCCGGGTCTTGCGACATGTAGCCGATGGTGTACACGTGTACGCAGAGCGACACGAGCGTGACGACGCACATCATCAGTGCGCTCAACTGATCGATCAGAAAGCCGACTTCCATGCGGATGCCGTCACTCACCAGCCAGGTGTAGATCGATTCGTTAAAAACCGGCACACCGTCGATGAAGACCTGTTTGGCTACAATGGCGGACAACACGAACGACGCCCCTACCGCCAGGATCGTGACCGCGGCAGCGCCTTGGCGGCCCACGGCCTTGCCAGCGAGACCGGCGATAATCGCTGCGACCAATGGCAACAGCGGGATGGCAAGTAACAGGGTGGTATTCATGCGCGCGCCATCAACCCTTGAGCGTGTCGAGCGCTTCGACGTTGATGTCACGCCGATTGCGGAACAGGACCACCAGAATGGCAAGACCGATCGCCGACTCTGCAGCCGCCACGGTCAGGACAAAGAACACAAAAATCTGGCCGTCGATGTCATTCAGAAAACGCGAGAAAGCGACGAAATTGAAATTGACCGCGAGCAGCATCAGCTCGATGCACATCAACAACAGAATGATGTTCTTGCGGTTGAGAAACACGCCTGCAACCGCGATCGCAAACAGGATGCCAGACAGGGTCAGAAGATGGGCCAGGGTGATCATGGCTCGCCCTCGCTCTTGTCTGGACCAGTGGGACGCCTGACGGCAGGCATCTTCACCAGCCGCACGCGCTCGTCACGCATGGTGGCGACTTGCCGGGCCACATTTTGGACCTTGAGGCCCGCCGGCGGCGCATCGTCAAAGAAATAGCGCCGATGATCGCGACCAGCAGCAAGATCGCAGCTAACTCGAACGGGTAGAGATACTCGGTGTACAACACACGACCGAGATGAGCCGTATTGCTGTAGTCCGCTGGCAACGGCACCATGCCTTGCGTGACATCAACCCCCAGACGGCGCGCCGCGACGAGGCCGACGATCTGCACGATCACGACAAACGCGGTGAGCCAGCCCACCCAGGCATAGCGCGTAAAGCCGCGCCGCATTTCTTCGACGTTGATATCGAGCATCATGACAACGAACAGGAACAACACCATGACAGCGCCGACGTAGACCAGCACGAGCACCACCGCCAGGAACTCCGCTTCGATCAGCAGCCAGATCGAGGCACTGGTGAAGAAGCACAGCACGAGCAGCAGCGCGGAATACACTGGATTGCGTGCCACGATCAAGCCGATGGCCGATGCCACCAGGATAGTCGCGAACAGATAAAAGAGACCCTCGACCAGCACTTCTAACTACCCCTCAGCGATACGGCGCGTCGGCCGCTTTGTCCGCCGCAATCATCGCCTCATAGCGATCGCCGACGGCCAGCAGCTTGTCTTTATTCATGATGTTCTCGCCCCTATTCTCCATGTGGTACCTCGTGGATGCGAGTCTCGACGATGGCGTCAACCGGGCAAGCCTCTTCGCAGAAGCCACAGTAAATACACTTGAACAGATCGATGTCGTAGCGCGTCGTGCGGCGGGTGCCGTTGGCAGCGACATCTGAGTCGATCGTGATCGCGAGCGCCGGGCAGACCGCCTCACAGAGTTTGCAGGCGATGCAGCGCTCCTCACCATTGGGATAACGACGCAACGCGTGCAAGCCCCTATAGCGCGGCGATTGTGGCGTCTTTTCCTCGGGATAGTTGATCGTGACCTTACGACGAAAGAAGGTGCGCGCGGTCACCGACAAGCCTTGCAGCAACTCGGTCAGCAGGAACGTCTTGAACGGATTGATCTGTGCCATTTTGCCCTTTACCTCAAGCCTTCCAGGGACCGACGCCGTAGTAGGCCATCGCACCTTCAACCACGATCCAGACGATAGTGACCGGAATCAGCACCTTCCAGCCGAGGCGCATAATCTGATCGTAGCGGTAGCGCGGGAAGGTGGCGCGGAACCACAGAAAACTGAATAGCACGATAAAGAGCTTCAGGAACAACCAATGAAAGCCGTCGCCAATTACGAAGCCTAACAACGGCAGCTCGCGCAGCGCGCTGTCCGCCGCGATATGCCCATCGAACGGGCTGAGCCAGCCGCCGAAGAACAGCACTGCAACGAGCACCGAGATCAGGATCATATTGGCGTATTCGGCCAGGAAAAACAGCGCAAACGCCATGCCCGAGTACTCGACGTGGAAGCCAGCGACGATCTCCGACTCACCCTCGGCTACGTCGAACGGCGCGCGGTTGGTCTCCGCAACACCCGCGATCAGATAGACCACAAACAGCGGGAACAGCCAGAACCAGTTCCACGCAAACCAGCCGCCCTGCTGCGCCTCGATAATCGCGCCAAGCTTGAGACTGCCGGCCGCCATGATGACACCCACCAGGGCGAAGCCCATGGCGATCTCGTAGGCGACGATCTGTGCCGCCGAACGCATGGCGCCCAAAAAGGCGTACTTGGAGTTCGACGCCCAGCCGGCCAGGATCACGCCATAGACACCGACCGAGGTCATTGCCAACACATACAGCAGACCCGCGTCGACGTCGGCGATCACCAGCTTCGGATCGAGCGGAATCACCGCCCAGATGGCGAACGCCGGTATCAACGTGATGGCAGGCGCAATGCGGAACAGGAATTTGTTAGCACTCGACGGGATGACGATTTCTTTGAAGAGCAGCTTGAAGACGTCGGCGAAGGGCTGAAAGATACCCGGCAGGAAGCCGAAGATGCTGCCGACGCGGTTTGGACCCTTGCGCAATTGCATCGCGCCGATAACCTTGCGTTCGAGCAATGTGGTGAATGCCACCGCCAAGATCAAGACGACGGTAACCACCAGAATCCAGAAGCTGGACCGTGCAAATGCGGGTAGTGCATCCCAGGTAGTCATTAGCCACTGCATCGCTAGCGCTCCATCCCCGCGTACACAGTAGTCTCGCGCTGGCCTGCGGCCGTGCGCTGCAACGACTGCGCGCGCCTGACGATCGGATCCACGGCATACATCGGTACGTCGGGAACGCGGATATCCCCCGCCACGGCGCTCGCGGCGTGTGAGGTCTGGAAAGTGGCGATGCCAGGCGCGCCACAAACCTTACGTAGCTCGTCGCGCACCTCTTCCGAACTGACGTACTCGCAATCCGGCAAGCCAACGAGGTTGCCCAGCACACGGAGCACCTTCCACGCGGGCCGTGCCTCACCCAGTGCTTTCACGGCCGCTGCCACGGTCTGCCAGCGACCCTCGAGATTGACGTAGGTGCCCGACGTCTCTGCAAAACTAGCCACCGGCAACAACACATGCGCCACGGATTTGAGCTGCTCTGACGCATACGGCGTCGCCGCAACGACGAACGGCGAGCTTGCCAGCGTCGCTGCCGCGGTCGAAAACACACTGTCAGACCACGGCTCGAGCGCTCCGACCAGCAGATAACCCGCCTGCGGCTTGCTCAACATTTCGCGCGCCGTGCGGCCGCCTGCCGGCGCCGCGTCACCGCCCGCCTCACGATGCGGCACCGCACCGGCCAGGTAAGCCCCGGCGGCATTGCCACCCTCGGCCAAGAATCCGAGCGTTGCGCCAACTGTCTCATCGAGCGCCGCGGCAACGGCGCGCAGATCCGCGTAGGCCGGATGGCGTATGGCCAACGCACCTAACCAAACGGCTCGGCGAGTGCCGGACTTGAGCGACGCCGCAATGGTACGGTGACCCACGTTGACCGTGGCACCAGCCACTAACGACTGCAGCGTCGATGAGGGTACTGCACCGTCGAGACAAGCGGCGTAGATCGCCGCCAAGTCACCGACCTGGCGGGCAGGCGCCGACTCGATGTAACCGGCGGTGGGAAACAAGAGATCAAAGCGCACTGGGTTCAGGAAGCTCACTTTGGCACCGCGCGTGGCGGCGGTGCGAACCCGATGGGCGAGCAGCGGCAACTCGCAACGCAAGTTGGAGCCAATGACGAGCAGAGCGTCGAGTGTATCGACCGCAGCGAACTCCAGGCCACCCAAGCTCGGTCGCAACGGATCAGAGGCCTGATCGCGGCAATCCACTTGGCGCAAACGATGGTCGATGCTGCTGGACCCCAAACCGCGCGTCAGTCGTTGCGCCAGGTACTGCTCCTCGAGCGTCGCACTCGCGCTAACGAGCGTCCCAAGACCGGCGCCTGCACGCTGCAAGCCTGCGGCGGCAGCCTCCAGCGCCTGCTCCCAGCTCGCCTCGCGCCAGATATCGCCGTCGCGCAGCATCGGCTTCTGCAGGCGATCCTCGCTCAGCAGTCCTTCATAACTGAAGCGGTCGCGGTCTGCGATCCAAGTCTCATTGATCGACTCGTTAGGCCGTGGCACCACTCGCATGACACGGCCCCGCAGGACGTGCGCGAAAATATTGGTGCCCATCCCGTCATGCGGCGAGATCAGCGGTTGCTGCGTCATCTCCCAGGAGCGAGCCTGATAACGGAACGGCTTGGAATTGAGCGCACCCACCGGGCAGAGATCGATGATGTTGCCGGACAACTCATGCGTCACAGCGTGCTCGACGTACGTGCCGATCTCCATGTGCTCGCCACGGCCAGTGGTGCCAAGCTCCTGGATGCCAGCAATGTCTTTGCCAAACCGCACACACCGCGTGCAGTGGATGCAGCGGGTCATGTCGGTCGAGACCAGTGGCCCGATGTCCTTGTCCTTGACCACGCGCTTGCGCTCGGTGAACCGCGAAATATCGCGGCCAAAGCCCATCGCCAGATCCTGCAACTCACACTCCCCGCCCTGATCACAGATCGGGCAGTCGAGTGGATGGTTGATCAGCAGGAATTCCATGGTCGCCTTCTGGGCTGCGATGGCCTTGGGCGACTTGGTGAAAATCTTCATGCCTTCTGCCACTGGCGTGGCACAAGCGGGCAGAGGCTTCGGCGCCTTCTCTACTTCGACCAGACACATGCGGCAATTGGCGGCTATCGGCAGCTTGTCGTGATAACAGAAGCGCGGCACGTAGGCGTTTGCAGCGTCCGTGACATGAATGATCATAGCGGCCTTCTTGGCCTTGACCGCGCGACCGTCAACTTCAACGTTGACTTCGTCCGCAGGCGGTGCGACTGCAACGGTCGGGTTGGGCGTGCTCATGCTGCGCGGCGCTCCAGCTCGGTGACGATGCTGCGCCCACCATTGTCGACCATGTACTCGAACTCGTGGCGAAAATGCTTGATGAAGCTCTGCACTGGCCAGGCGGCCGCATCGCCCAGGGCACAAATGGTATGCCCTTCGATCCGGCTCGCCACGTCCACTAACAAATCGATATCCGCCCGTCGGCCTTCGCCGGCGAGCATCCTCTTGAGCATCCGATTCAGCCAGCCGGTACCTTCGCGGCATGGCGTGCACTGCCCGCAGGACTCCGACATATAGAAGCGCGACAGGCGCTCCAGCGTCTTGACCATGCAGGTGGTCTCGTCCATCACGATGACCGCCGCCGATCCCACTGAGGAGCCAGCCGCCTTCAGCGAGTCGTAGTCCATGTTCGCCGCCATGATCTTCTCGGCCGGCAAAACGTAGACCGACGAGCCGCCCGGAATCACGGCCTTCAACTTGCGCCCACCGCGCACGCCGCCCGCAATCTCGAGGAGGTCGGCAAACGGGACCCCGAGTGGCAACTCATAGTTGCCGGGTTTGCCCACGTGCCCGGACACGGAAAAAATCGCCGTGCCGCCGGCGTTGGCAACTCCCAACTTGGCAAACCAGTCTGGGCCCTTACGCAGAATAGTCGGGACGGAGGCAAAGCTCTGCGTATTGTTGATCGTGGTAGGCGCGCCATACAGGCCAAAGGCCGCAGGGAACGGCGGCTTGAACCGCGGCTTGCCCTGCTTGCCTTCGAGCGAATCCAGCAAAGCCGTCTCTTCGCCACAAATGTACGCACCGGCACCAACTGCGGTGTACAGATCGAAGTCAACGCCGGATCCCAGAATATTCTTGCCTAACAACCCGGCCGCATAGGCTTCAGCGAGTGCCGCTTCGAAACGCGGCACCGGCTCGCCGAGGAACTCGCCGCGAATATAGTTGTAACCTACCGTCGCGTTCATGGCATAGCCGCCAATCGCCATACCCTCGATCAGCGAGTGCGGATTGAAACGTAAGATGTCCCGATCGTGACAAGTGCCCGGTTCGCTCTCGTCAGAATTGCACACTACATACTTCTGCATCGGTGCAGCGCGCGGCATGAAACTCCACTTCAAACCGGTCGGAAAACCAGCGCCACCGCGCCCCCGCAGGCCTGAGGCCTTGACCGCGTCGATCACCGCTTCACGCGGCTGCTTCTCGGTAAGAATCTTCCTCCAGGCGTCGTAGCCACCAATCTTCTGATAGGTGTCCAGTGTCCAGGGTTTTGGCAGGTCGAGCGGCTCGAACAAGGTCAAGTTCATCTTGTCGGCCCAACGCTCGTGCGCAGTCGTCATCGCCCGGCCCTCATTTCAATTCGTCCAGGATCTTGTCCACCTTCTCAGGTGTCAGATGCTCGTGGAAATGGTGATCAACCATCAGCATGGGTGCGCCTGTGCAAGCGGCGAGACATTCCTCCTCACGCTTGAGGAAGATGCGCCCATCCGGTGTGCTCTCGCCCAGTTTGATGCCGAGCTTGCGTTCGCAGTGTGCGACCAGATCCTCGGCGCCTAGCAACATGCAACTGATGTTGGTGCAAATACTGACGTGGTGCCGGCCGCAGGGCTTGGTCTCGAACATCGAATAGAACGTTGCCACCTCGTAAACCTGAATTGGTGGCAATTGCAGATACTCAGCGACCCCATCCATCAGCTCCGGCGTCAGATAGCCATCGTTCTGCTCCTGCGCGAAGCGCAACGCCGACAGCACGGCCGAGCGCTGCCGGCCAGCGGGAAACCGGCTGATCCAGGCGTCGATCTCGTGCCGGGTATGCTCATTGAGCCGCAGCGCCTTGTCGCCTAAGCCAGGCTCGAACTGACCACCGTCCGCGGTTGTTACCACATGCGCCATCAGCGATCGATCTCCCGAACACAATATCCTGCGTACCGATCACGGCCACGACGTCGGCCAGCATGTGACCTTGCGTCATCTCCTCGAGTGCCGCGAGGTGCGCAAATCCGGGTGCGCGGCACTTTAGACGGTATGGCTTGTTAGCACCATCAGAAATCAGATAAACGCCGAACTCGCCCTTCGGCGCCTCGACGGCTGCATAGGTCTCACCCTCAGGCACGTTGTAGCCCTCGGTAAACAGCTTGAAGTGATGGATCAGCGACTCCATGTCGCCTTTCATCTCGGCGCGTCGTGGCGGTCGCACTTTGCGATCGTCCAACATGACGGGACCCGGATTGACTCGCAGCCAATCGGCGCACTGTTTGATGATTCGGTTGCTTTGGCGCATCTCCTCGATGCGCACCAGATAACGCGCGTAGCAGTCGCCACCGACACCCACCGGGATATCGAAATCGAGATCGGCGTAAACCTCGTAGGGCTGCTTTTGCGCAGATCCCACTCGACGCCCGAACCACGCAGCATAGACCGGAGAAGCCGAGCGCCATCGCCCGCCTGGCGTTACGACAGCAATGTTCACGGTCCGCTGCTTCCAGATCCGATTGTCGGTCAGCAGAGTTTCGTATTCGTTGATCGCAGCCGGGAAACGCCCGATGAATTCATCGATGAAATCCAGCAGCGAGCCCGACCGCGCTTCATTCAGACGCGCCGCATCCTTCACGGAGCGCCATTTCGACGCTTGGTATTTCGGCATGGTCTCCGGCAAGTCCCGGTAAACACCACCCGGCCGGTAGTAAGTGGCATGCATACGAGTGCCCGAAACCGCCTCGTAGCAATCCATCAGGTCTTCGCGTTCCTTGAATGCCAGCAGGAATACCGTCATGGCACCAATATCAAGACCATGGGCACCCAGCCACATCAGATGGTTGAGCACGCGCGTGATCTCATCGAACATCACACGGATGTACTGCGCACGGATTGGCGGCTCGATACCTAACAACCTCGCTCGATCGCCAGCACATAAGCGTGCTCATTGCACATCATCGACACGTAATCGAGCCGGTCCATATAACCGATCGACTGATTGAATGGTTTGGACTCTGCCAGCTTCTCGGTGCCCCGGTGCAACAGCCCAACGTGAGGGTCGGCCTTTGAATGACTCACCGTCCATCTCGAGCACCAGCCGCAAAACGCCGGCGCAGCCGGATGCTGCGGCCCAAAGTTCATCGTGAAGTTGCGGATCTCGGCCATGTCTACCTGGTCTGCGGCTTAGCGGCAGTCAACGCAGGGTCGTAGCGACTGTCGTGACGGATAACCTTGGGAACCAGCGTGCGCGGCTCGATGCTCACCGGCTCATACACGACACGGCCCTGCTGTGGGTCGTAGCGGACTTCGACATTGCCGATCAGCGGAAAGTCCTTGCGGAACGGATGGCCGATGAAGCCGTAGTCGGTGAGGATGCGGCGCAAGTCCGGGTGTCCAAGTGAACAGGATGCTGAATAAGCCAAACGCTTCGCGCGCTCAAACCAATTGGCAGCTGGCCAGATACCCACCACCGAATCGATCATCGGGTCTTCCGCGTCGATACAGCGTGACCGCAGTCGCAAGCGCACATTGTGCGTGATTGACAGGAGTTGATAGGCCACCGCGAAACGCGCGCCCTCGTGAGGTGCACGCGGCCGGCCCCGCTCGACACCACGGCTGAACCCAGAGCGCGTTGCGCTGGACGTCTTCCATTCGTCAACGCCATAGTCCAGGTAGTCGACGCCGCAGACATCCATCAACATCTCGAAACGCAGCTCGTCAGCGTCACGCAAACCGCGGCAGACCTCCAGCAGGTACTCGGGCTCCACCTCGTAGCAAAGCTCATCGCTCAAGGCAGCCACGCGCTGCAACTTCGTCGCGAATCGCGCTTCGATCTTCAACGCCAGTGCCGTGATCTGCTGATTCATTAGCTGGCAATCGTGCTGGTGCGCGCGATCTTCTTCTGCAATTGAATGATGCCGTAAATTAGCGCCTCGGCACTCGGCGGGCAGCCCGGCACGTAGACGTCAACCGGCACGATCCGATCGCAGCCACGCACGACCGCATAAGAATAATGGTAGTAGCCGCCACCGTTGGCGCAGGACCCCATCGAGATCACCCAGCGCGGCTCGGGCATCTGGTCATATACCTTGCGCAGCGCTGGTGCCATCTTGTTGACCAGCGTGCCCGCAACGATCATCACGTCCGACTGGCGCGGGCTGCCGCGAAACACGATGCCGAACCGATCCAGGTCATAGCGGGACGCGCCCGCCTGCATCATTTCGACCGCACAACAAGCCAGACCAAAGGTCATCGGCCACATCGAGCCTGTGCGCGCCCAATTCATGACCGCATCGACACTCGTGGTCATGAAACCGCGCTCGGCAAAGCCCTGCGGCTCCGCAAGATTCGAGTCGCTCGTCGACGGGGAGCGGTCCGCCTCTAGTCCCATTCCAGCGCCCCTTTTTCCATTCTTGAAACGAACCCGACCACGAGAATGAACAAAAACAGCCCCATCGCTACCAGGCCAGGCGTACCGATGTCCTTGAGAGCAACCGCCCACGGAAACAGGAATGCGATCTCGAGATCGAACACGATGAAAAGAATGGCCACCAGGTAATAACGAACGTCGAACTTCGCACGCGTATCCTCGAACGCTTCGAATCCGCACTCATATGGCGAGAGCTTGTCACGATCATCGCCAAAGCGGGCCTGCGATCGACCGATCAGCGTACCTGCCGTTAGCAACACGACGGCGAGGCCGGTAGCGACGGCCAGAAAAATCAAAACTGGTAGGTAGTTAGCCAGCATGGGTACGCATCACAAAAAGGGGACAGCTCACTCTTGCCAGACAAGAGCCAGATGCCCCCGGAAAAACTCCAGCGAATTGTATCAGGAGAATCGTATTGGTGCCGACGGGGAGACTCGAACTCCCACGGATTGCTCCGCTAGCCCCTCAAGATGGTGTGTCTACCAATTCCACCACGTCGGCATGTGTCACGGTTGCGACTGACTCTCAGCCGGCGGCGGCGATACGACAGGCACGCCTTGCTGCCCTTCTATCGGCGCAGGCACTGGTGCGTCCATCGTCAACGGCGCGCCTGCGCCGATTTCGCCTGCTCCAGTACTACCAGGGACCGGCGCCGCTGGCACCGGCACGGCATCAAGAATCGAGTCCTGTTGCAAGTTCTGCTTGAACGCATACGTCAGCAGCAGGCTGTTAAGCATAAAAATGGCGGCAAAAACGGCCGTGGCGCGCGACAAGCCGGTCGTGGCGCCACGCGCACCAAACATCGTGCCAGACGCACCGGCACCAAATCCCGCCCCCGCATCGGCACCTTTGCCGCGCTGGATCAAGACCAAGGCGACGATTGCGATCGCCGAAAAAACCTGCACCACGGTCAGTGCTGTCTGCAACATGTGTAAACCTCTCCCCTTGGCAAGCGACCGCTATGTGCGAGCAGCCTGCAAGATCGCCAGGAATTCCTCAGCGTTGAGCGATGCACCGCCGATCAATCCGCCGTCGACGTTCGGCATCGCAAATAACTCGCCGGCATTGGCAGCTTTGACACTGCCCCCATAAAGGACCGGCACTAGCCCCGCAATCTTACCATCGAGCGCGGCAATTCGTTTGCGAATGAAGTGGTGCACATCCTCAGCCTGCTGCGGCGTCGCCGTGCGGCCCGTGCCGATGGCCCAAACTGGCTCATAGGCCAGAATGGCCTTGCCAAGGGCCGCGACGCCAACCAGATCCAGCACCGCATCCAATTGCCGCCCCACCACCTGCTCGGTCTGCTTCGATTCACGCTGCCCGAGCTGCTCACCCACACACAGAATCGGGGTCAACCCGGCAGCCTGGACTGCCATGAACTTACGGGCTACCAATTGATCGCTGTCGTGATGCAACGTGCGGCGCTCGGAATGACCCACGATGACGGCACTGCATCCCACGTCCGCCAGCATCCCGGCCGCCACTTCGCCCGTGTATGCGCCCTGAATCTCGGCGCTGGCGTCCTGCGCACCAACACGGATCGCCGAGCCATCGAGTTGACGGGCGACGCCGCGCAGATAAACAAAGGGTGGACACACGTAGCAGTCCGCCCCCGCGTCAGCCGGGAACCCCTGCAACAGCTTGTCAACGAGCGTCGTATTCTCGGCGACACTCCCGTGCATCTTCCAATTGCCAGCAACGATACGTCGACGCATCACAATCTCGCGATCGAGACCCAGGGGGACGAGACTCGCGCCCGCCTCGAACTCTATGGAAAAAGGGGCGCGATGATAACGATCAGGTCAAGCGCGCGCAACGCGCTGCACTGCGGCGGCGATTTCCTCGGCATTTGACTGGGCGGCTGCCTCCTCGCGGGCCTCGACCATCACCCGGATCAGCGGCTCGGTGCCGGACGCGCGTAGCACTACCCGGCCCTCGCCGTTCAGCCGCGCCTCCGCACTCTTGACCGCTGCAGCAACCTCTGGAACGTCATTGGGGTCGAATCGCTTCGCGACCCGGACGTTGATCATGGTCTGCGGAAACCGCGACATTTTGCCCGCAAGCTGCGCCAGGCTCTCGCCCGTCTCGCGCATAACGGCGAGCACCTGCAGCGCAGCTATGAGCGCATCGCCGGTAGTCGTTTTGTCCAGCGTCAGGATATGGCCTGATGTCTCGCCGCCGATGACTCCACCCGTCTCGCGCAGCATTGCCAAGACATAGCGATCGCCGACTTGAGCGCGCTGGAACGGGATGCCGGCATCTCGGAGTGCCAGTTCCAGGCCCAGGTTGCTCATGACTGTGCCGACCACCGGCCCCGGGAGCAACCCGGCACGATGACGCGCGACCGCCAAAATATATAACAGCTGATCGCCGTCAACGATCCGCCCATACTCGTCCACCATCACGAGCCGATCCCCATCGCCATCGAGCGCAATGCCTGCGTCTGCGCGCACACCCGGCACGGTCAGCTGCAATAGTTCAGGGGACGTCGAACCACAACCGTCATTGATATTGCGGCCATTGGGCGATGACCCACCGGGATAATCTGCGCCCCGAGATCGGCCAAGGTGCGCGGCGCCACTTTGTAGCCAGCGCCGTTCGCCGCATCAACTACTAACTTCATGCCGTCCAGGGTCATCCCAGGCGGTAGCGTGGCCGAGCAGAACTCCTGATAGAAGCGACGCGACTTGTCGACACGGGCGGCGCGGCCCAGATTGACTGAATCACGTGTCACCGGATCCTTGTCGATCTCCGCCTCGATCTGCTCCTCGATTTCGTCAGACAACTTGCCGCCTTCGCTATCGAAGAACTTGATGCCGTTGTCATCGTATTTGTTGTGCGAGGCGCTGATCACCGCACCGAACTTGCATTCGAATTTGCGCGTGAGGTAGGCAACCCCGGGAGTGGGCAATGGCCCGATCAACATGACATTCACGCCGGCGGCAACAAAGCCAGCTTCGAGCGCCGCCTCAAACATGTAGCCTGACAAGCGAGTATCTTTGCCAATCAGTACCGTGCCGCCGTCGGGCGCCAGTACGCGCGCCGCGGCACTCGCAAGGCGCAACGCAAAATCGACCGTCATCGGGTGTGTGCCGACGCGGCCACGAATACCGTCGGTGCCAAAATACTTTCTTGCCATGTACCAGAACTCCCTTTGCCAGCGATTGCTAGTCCGCAAACGCAGTGGCAACTTTTATCGCATCCCGCGTCGCGGCCACATCATGCGCCCGCACAACCCGTGCGCCATGCAAGACCGCGACCGTCGCAAGCGCCACACTGCCTGCCAGACGCTCATGTACCGCGCGGCCAGTCAGTGGCCCCAACAGCGACTTGCGAGACAACCCCACCATAAGCGGAAAGCCGAGCGCCGCAAACTGTCGCAGCTCGCGCAGTAGTTCGATGTTGTGCTCGAAACTTTTGCCGAAGCCAAAGCCAGGGTCGAGCAGAACTCGCTCCGGGCTGACACCGCCGACCAAACAAGCTTGCGCGCGACTTGACAGAAAATCCCGGACCTCGCTCACAACATCGCGATAGCTGGGCTGCTGTTGCATGGTTACAGGCTCACCCTGCATGTGCATGATGCCGAGCGCGGCCGGCAACTGACAGGCCATCTCGAACGCCCCGGGCTCACGCAGGCCACGAATATCGTTGATGAGACTTGCGCCAGCAGCCACAGCAGCTTGCATGACCTGTGGTTTGCTCGTATCGACAGAAATGACGGCGTCTGCGCCGGCCAGCTGCTCGATAACGGGGACGACCCGATCGATCTCCTCCGCGATGCCGACCGAGACTGCGCCGGGGCGCGTCGATTCACCGCCAACATCAATAATGGCGGCGCCTTCTGCGAGCAGTCGCTCGCCGTGAGCCACGGCAGCGGCAGTATTCGCATAGCGGCCACCATCGGCGAAGGAGTCCGGTGTGACGTTGACGACGCCCATCACGACCGGCGCGGACAGATCAACTGTGCGGGAGCCGCAAACTAGCCGCATCGCAGACTCGAACGCCAGCGACGAGGACTAAGGCCGCGTCGCTAACGATCAGTGTTGCCCTGCGGGCGAGCCAAGCGAGCTGCCGGCATCACCTCTGGTCCACGTCGCGGCGGTGGATTGGAGACCGAACTGTCCCAATCCGCAGGCGGCTGCGGGTCTCGGCCGGCCATGATGTCTCGAATCTGATCGTCGTTGATCGTTTCGTACTTGATCAGTGCACCAGCCATCGCGTGCAGCTTCTCAAGATGCGACTCAAGGATCTCCTGCGCACGCTTGTAGCTAGATTCGATGACCTTGCGCACCTCTTCGTCGATCACCAGCGCAGTGCCGTCAGACACCTGCTTGTGCTGGGTAACGGAGCGCCCAAGGAACACTTCGCCGCTCTCTTCCGAATAGGTCAAGGGCCCAAGCCGGTCCGACAGACCCCACTTGGTCACCATGTTACGGGCGAGGTCCGTGGCACGCTCGATGTCGTTAGACGCACCCGTCGTCACCGCATCGCGACCAAAAATAAGTTCCTCGGCAATACGCCCGCCAAACAACGTTGCGATCGTGCTTTCGATGCGTCGTTTGGACAGGCTGTAGCGATCCTGCTCCGGCAAAAACTGCGTGACGCCCAAGGCCCGGCCACGCGGGATGATCGTCACCTTATAGACGGGATCGTGCTCCGGCACCGAGATGCCGACGATGGCGTGGCCCGCCTCGTGATAGGCCGTCATCTTCTTCTCGTCTTCAGTCATCACCATCGAACGTCGCTCGGCGCCCATGATGATCTTGTCCTTGGCGCGCTCGAACTCCTCCATCGACACGGTGCGACGGTTGCCACGCGCGGCGAACAAGGCCGCTTCATTGACAAGGTTGGCAAGGTCCGCGCCCGAGAAACCTGGCGTACCGCGGGCAATGAGGGCCGGCTTCACGTCATCTGCCAACGGGACTTTGCGCATATGGACCCGCAGAATTTGCTCGCGCCCACGCACGTCGGGCAACGGCACCACCACTTGTCGATCGAAACGACCTGGGCGCAGCAAGGCCGGGTCTAACACGTCGGGGCGGTTGGTCGCCGCAATGACGATGATGCCTTCATTGCCCTCGAAGCCGTCCATCTCGACCAAAAGCTGGTTGAGTGTCTGCTCACGTTCATCGTGCCCGCCACCCAAACCGGCGCCACGATGACGCCCCACTGCATCGATCTCGTCGATGAAGATAATGCATGGCGCGTGCTTCTTGGCCTGCTCGAACATGTCGCGCACGCGCGATGCGCCGACACCGACGAACATCTCCACAAAATCTGAACCCGAGATGGTGAAGAACGGCACTTTGGCCTCGCCCGCGATGGCGCGCGCGAGCAGGGTCTTGCCGGTGCCGGGCGAGCCGACCATCAGCACGCCCTTGGGAATCTTGCCCGCCTAACTTCTGAAACTTGAGGGGGTCCTTCAGGAAGTCGACAATCTCACCGACTTCCTGCTTGGCCTCATCGACTCCCGCCACATCGGCGAACGTAACGTTGACCTGGTCCTCGCCCAGCAAACGCGCCCGGCTCTTGCCGAACGACATAGCACCACGGCCGCCCGCCGAACCTTGCATCTGGCGCAGCATGTAGACGAAGACCAATATGAGGAGCAGCGCCGGCGCGAGCTGCAGCAGGAGCTGCGCCAGGAAATTAGGTTCTTTTGGCGCCTTGCCACGGATCAGAACACCAGCCTTATTGAGTGAGCCGATGAGCGCCGTGTATTCCGTTTCAGGGTTATAGGCCGTGAACTGGCTCTTGTCCTTGCGTATGCCAATAATCTCGTTGCCCTGCAGCGTGACCGACTGCAGCCGATTGTTGCTGAGATCATCTAACACTTGCGAATACGGTACCGGCTCCGGTTGAGCGGCCGGCGGCATATAGCGACTGAATACTACGAACATCACCAGGACGATCACGCCCCATAACAGGATGTTCTTGGTCAAATCGTTCAAAGCGGCTTCCTCGCTTACTAATGAGAGGCGTCTGTCAGGACGCTACAGGATGCGGCGGGCATGGCCACCGCTTGATCACGCTACACTATCCGGCTGCCGGTCGCCAGCAAGTCACGCGCGGGAACTAAGGGACTCAGACGGCCGTCGGCGCAATCCGTCGTTCCCCAGCAATGGGGCTGAATGGTTGCTTTTCAAGCGACTGCACAGCAGACAGCCCGCCACGCCCGTACAATACTGCCGTGAATTCGCTTACCCAGACTGCCCCACCAACGCCGCTCTCGGAGCGGCAACGCAAATTCCTACGCGGACTCGCCCATCCGCTCGAACCTGTCGTCTGGATTGGCAACCCCGGCCTGACGGACAGCGTCGTGGCGGAAACCGAGCGCGCCTTAAGGGACCACGAACTGATCAAGGTGAAGGTGCGCGCCAGCGACCGTGCCACTCGTGAGGCTGCCTTGCAGGCACTAGTCGAGCGTACGGCGAGCAGTCTCGTGCACCGTATCGGGCATGTTGCTGTCCTTTACAGACCGCACAAGGACAAGCCTGGAATTGTGATCCCGGCCGCATAAACGCCGGGTTCACTTCAAGATGGCGCGCTGCGCGCCGACACAACTTCTGGAGAGCCGACAACCGTCGGGTAACAGGAGCAGGTGCAAACAGCAGCGACCACAACGGTTCGCAGCGGCCGCGCCAATCATATGCGAGAGTTCTGGCAAAAACCCCATCTCCGCGAAGCGCTGGTCGTCTATACCTGCGCCCTGCTGGTCGTGATCGGCACGCTCGTGGCATCTCGACTGATCGTTGTCCAGCGGTTCGAGCGGATCGAACAACGCGACATGGCGCAGACGCTCGCAGTACTGCGCAAGTCCTTGCTCGCGCAGAATACGGCCGTCGAGACCCTGTCGCGCGATTACGCACGCTGGGATGACATGTATGACTACATCTCGACGCTCGATACTGAGTTCGAGAACGACAATTTCTCGCAGCAAGGTCTTGATGAGGCGAACGTCGAACTCGTGTGGCTGCTAGACCCCAGCGGCAAGGTCGTTTCGACGTTTCAAAACGATACGGCGGGCGACCGCTACGATCACCCGGTACGCCCCGAGATGGCGAAGTTCCTTGGCTCGATCACGCCCGCCATCCGCGAGATCGCGGATCAACAAGGCAATCTTCGGCTCCTGACGATCGATGGCGCGCTGCATGTCATCGCAGCACATTCGATCCTGCACTCCGACCGTACCGGCCCGTCGGCAGGCACACTGGTCTTCACACGCGCGATCCGCGATGCCGAAATGCAAGAGATCTCGACCGCAGCGCAGACACCCGCGCGTCTGCTACTCACCAGCTCGATTGTTAGCAATACGCTTACCGATCTGCCGCCCCTTGCACGGCAACTGATCGATCAACCGACCAGCCCGCGCGCGCTGATGATGGGCACATCGAACGTGCGTATGGACGGCGCCACCCGCCTGAATGATATCAACGACCAACCGTTGGCTGTCATGACTACTCATCGCGATCGCGACGTAATCCAGAGCGGCCTGCGTGGCGCGAATTCGATGGTCGCGATCGTCGCACTCTTAATTGCAATCGCAGTCATCGCGTGGCACGTGTATCGCCGAAGACTGAGCGCGTCGAGCGCAGTCGCGCGCGTGAATCAGGCACGATATCGCGCGGTGTTCGAGCGCACGCCCACCGGTATTGTGCTGTTCAACCACCAATCGCAGGTGATCCTCGACGCCAACCTCGGCGCACAACGGATGTTCGGCGCCCCGCTGCCGCTGTTGCAACAGCACCGGGTTGGCTCCCTGTTTGATAGCGCAATCGACAGCGCGCCGACGCCGCAAGGCTCAAGCGATCAGGACGACTATCTAACCGCACAGATCGCGCGCACCGAAGGTGCACCGCTCGACGTGGAGTATGCGGTGGTCGAGATCGAGCCACTGGGCGACAACGTACGTGCGCTGATCATGCGCGACATCTCACATCGGCGCGAAGCGGAACGGCGCGCGCAGGAACATCGACATCTGCTGCAGCACCAGGCGACGCACGACCCGCTAACAGGCCTACCCAACCGCGCCTATCTCGAAGAACACTTGCCACGGTTAATCGATGAAGTCGGTCGACGCGGCGGCTCCTTGGCCGTGTTCTACATCGACTGCGACCACTTCAAGAATATCAATGACACTCGCGGCCATCACGTCGGCGACGAGTACCTGCGCTCCGTCGGCCGGCGCATCCGCGGCACGCTTGCGGCAGACGACCTCGTCGTGCGCATGGGTGGCGACGAATTTCTGGTCGTCACGCGCCAGCCGACGAACGAACCGGTTACCGAGACTATTGCGACTCGCTTGAGCACCCGCCTCAAGGAAACCACTCAACTCGGCAGCGCCGCGTATTCGATGTCCGCCAGCATTGGTATCAGCGTCTTCCCGCGCGACGCCAACAACATGAGCGACCTGCTACGGGCCGCTGATATCGCCCTGTACGAGGCCAAAGCGCGCGGCCGCGATCGCTACCAACTGTTCGACGCTGCCATGAACAAGCGCGTGCACGCGCGCCTGTCGCTGGAACAGGACCTCAAGCTCGCAGTCGAACAAGACGCGATCGATATTCATCTGCAGCCGCTATTCGACATGCGTAGTGGTCGCATCATGAGCTTCGAGGCCCTCGCCCGCTGGAATCATCGCGTCCATGGTCCCGTGCCGCCGCTATCGTTCATCCCGGTCGCTGAAGCGAGCGACCTGATTGTGCAATTGGGCGAGAACGTGCTGCGTGCTGCGGCACGATTGATCGCGCAGTGGCAAGAGGCCGGCCTCGAGCCCGTCCCGATCGCCGCAAACGTCTCCGCCAAACAATTGCAGCTGTCCGACCTGCCCGATCGAATTCTCAGAATTGCGAAGGACTTCAACATACCGCCGTCACTGATCGGCATCGAGTTGACCGAGAGCGTGGCCATGCACGACTCGGCACGGCACGTCGAAAAAGCTGCATGCGTTGCGCGATCTCGGCATGCGCATCTCGGTCGATGACTTCGGCACCGGTTACTCGAGCCTCTCGTATCTGCGGAACTTGCCCATCGATACGCTGAAGATCGATCGTTCGTTCGTCCGCGATATGAATATTGACAACAGCGACGCCGCCATCGTGCGCGCGATCATTGGCATGGCCTCGAGTTTGAACCTCGCGACCGTCGCAGAAGGCATCGAATCGCGCGAACAAGCATCGCAGTTGTTGGCGCTCGGTTGCTCGCTGGGTCAGGGCTACTACTTCGCGAAGCCGATGCCTGCCGAGAATACGTTCGAGCTGCTGCGAGAAATGCAGTTGTCGGACACGATGCCCAATCGGCGGCTTGAGGTGGTTTGAGTGGCTTGTGTCGGTGGTGTGGCGCTGCGCGACACCCCGGTGGCGAACGCGGATCGAGCGCGCCTGACGGCGTTCCCGCGCCCGGACGCGGGGCGCATCTTCCCCTGGCGAAGTAGTTATATTGCGAGGAGAACAGGAGCGCCCCGCGTCCGGAGTGCGGCGCGCTCAACGCGCTCATCAGCGGGGTGTCGCGCAGCGCCGCAGCAGCAAGAAAGCCCTTAATCCAACCCCTTGCTCAGTATTCTGAGCGGAAGGCGCAACTGCCAAACGACTCCTTGGCGGCCAGCTCGAAGGGCGCCATATCAAACGTCACCGCAGGACGATCGAAGAAAACTCTCATCAAGCTCGCCAGCCCACCGCCTAACGAATGGCCGGTAAACTGGATCTGTGCTCCGACAGGGGCAGCGGCCATGACATCCGAGACGAACTCAATCGCCTGACGAACCTGCGCGTTGGGAAGACCCAGCCCCGCCGGAATGTTCCGCCAGAGCAAATCCGTCGCGCCGGGCAGCGTCCCAGAAAAAGAAATCACCAGCTCGTTGCCCGGACCTAAGTAAGCGCCGGCGGAAAAGACTCTGCTTAAACTCAAGAACGCATCAGAGTCCTTAGATCTCAACGGTCTCGGTGCTGGAGCCGGGGCGCAACAGTGGCGTGCGGTTCGCCGGCAGCCGAAAATAAACCGCGCTCGCCAGCTGAACCAATACGTTGTCGTCTGCCATGGCTATTTACCGTCCTTTAACGCTTCAACCAATTTGAGTTGTTCATCATCGAGTGGTGCGAAGTAATTGCCGCGTGTATCGCCCAAGTAAGCATCTGGCAGAATCTGTCTATCCATGCGCAGCATCGGCGCTTTTGGATTGAGCGCCTGTTTCGTCGCACGAATGATGTGCTGATTTTGCTTTCGCAAAGCCGCCACATTGATTAGCAGATTGCACTCGCGGCCAAACAGTTCCGGATCAAGCGGCTCTTCCATTCAGCCATCGCTCGTAAGTTGATACTGCAGATACGGATGGTGCGGAGGATACGGTGGTCGCGCTCGATCCGTTCGTCCAGCTGGAATCATCAGTTCGTTCGATACGATGGTAACGATAAACAGAGACCCATCAGCCGATCGGTCGATGAGGAGTGGCTCCGGTCCATTAAACTCGGGCGATTCCGGTTCTCCGCCAATAACTTGAATTGACGCTTGCTTGACCATATCACTCGGCGCAGCCCACTCTCCGGCGGTCCGGTAGCGTCTCATTTGGCGCACCTGTATGATCGAGCCATCAGACAACTGCACGTCTTCTGTCCACACCCACTTGCTCGGTTCCCATGAACAGGACGTCAGGGCGATCATCAGCGTGCCGAGCAGGACCGTCAGGCCGAGCCGACTCACCGCTCCACCCCCGACTCCTGCGCGACGCGGCGTACCGGCGACAATAGATATTCCATGACGGTGCGTTCTCCTTGTTTGATCTCCGCGCTCACATGCATGCCCGCAGCCACGGGGAGATTGAGTTAGAAGCAATCGATTTGCGCCAGATCTCAAAACCTAACGACTCGCTTGCTCGCTCAAACACATCGGGCACCAGAGGGTATGGGAATCGTCGGGCAAACAGTTGCTCGTCAGACGGCTTGCGATGCAGCGCGCTTGAATCCGACACCAGCCACAGAGCTTCGGATGACGTAAATGCCCGTCCTATGCGTTGGAAAATCGCCCCTCGATCACCCTCGGAAGAACCCGCGTGCGGCTATTGACTTGCCATCGATCGCAGGCTTCCCTTGCGCGAATCATTGTCAGGTCGCACGTAAAACGCAATGCCCTGGCGCGGGCGACCAGCTGCGGCGTGGCGATAAGGAGAAATCCCAACCGGCTTTTCTCCCGACCATTACGGCATGATCCTCGCACATCCAGACTAGCAGGATGCCGCAACCGCCTCGCCACTCAGACGCAAGTGTTAGCTAGAGTCGACGCTACGTCGGTCGGCGCCTGGAGTTAGGCACCAGCTGCGTTTTCTAGCGGGTATCGCTAGGAACACACGACTGCCCTCGGCCGCGCCACCAAGCGTGTAAACCGCTTTTCATCGGCGATGTAGGTCTTGTCTCGGATCAAATCGTCTACCACGGTGCGCAACACTGTCTGGAGCCAGTCGGGCAAGTCAGGCTTCAGCTGATAGTAAATCCAGTTCGCATCGCGCCGGTCGCTCACTAGTCCTGAAGCCTTTAAGCTAGACAGCGCCTTGGAAGCTGTGGGTTGACTGATATTCAGCGCTTCGACCAGTTCACACACACAAATTTCATCGTGTTTCGCGAGCAAATACACGCACCGCAATCGGACTGCATTACTGAGCGCGGCAAACACCCTGATCTTTTCTATATGCACTATTCGGTATATCATGTGAGCGGAATATAGATCCAACGTTAGCGCCTTACAAGCGCGAATTGCAAACACGGAGATTGTTCCTTCATGCGACTGCTCTTTCTTTGCACCCACAACGCTTGCCGCAGCATTCTTTGCGAAGTCATTACGCGCAATCATGCTGTCGATCGCATTGAGGTCGCCAGCGCAGGCAGTCAGCCGTCGGGTCGGGTTCACCCGCTCAGCTTGCGCTTTCTTGCGAGTCGGGCCTATCCGGTGGCTGATCTGCGCAGCAAGGGCATTGAAGATCTGACGGGTTTTGCTCCGGACGCGGTGATCACGGTTTGTGACGACGCGGCTAATGAGGCCTGCCCCGCATGGCTTGGGGCCGCCGCTAAAGCGCACTGGGGTTTGCCAGATCCATCGCGGCACAAGGGTTCGGATGAAGAAATTGACGCTGCCTTCCGTCAGGTAGCGCGAACCATCGCGATCCGGATTGATGCATTGCTGCAGGAGGAGTTTGAGGGGGCGCAAACGGCAGAGCTCACAGAACAATGGTCACGTATCGGAGCGCTGAATTAGTGGGGCTTTTTGAGCGCTACCTATTCGTATGGGTAGGTCTTTGCATCCTCGTAGGTGTGCTGCTTGGTAACTGGATACCGGAAGCATTTCAAGTGGTTGCGAGCCTCGAATACGCACACGTCAATGTTTCGGTAGCAGTTCTCATCTGGGTCATGATCTACCCAATGATGGTGCAGATCGATTTTTCTGCAATCAAGAACGTAGGCAGAAAACCGAAGGGGCTAGCGCTAACGCTCGTTGTCAATTGGTTGATTAAGCCGTTCACTATGGCGGCTTTAGGTTGGCTCTTCTTCAAGGTGCTCTTTGCGGATTGGGTTGATCCACGATCCGCTACCGAGTACATCGCCGGAATGATCCTGCTCGGCGTCGCTCCTTGCACGGCGATGGTCTTTGTGTGGAGCCAGCTCACAAAAGGTGACCCGAACTACACGCTTGTGCAAGTTGCAATCAACGACGTGATAATGGTGTTTGCATTCGCACCGCTTGCGGCGCTGCTACTCGGCGTCAGCGACATTGCCGTTCCTTGGGAGACCTTGCTGCTATCGGTCGCGTTGTACGTGGTACTTCCGCTGATTGCCGGCGTGCTTACGCGTGCCCGGCTGGACGCAAGCCACGATGCTAGTCGTGTGGATGCGTTCGTTCACAAGCTTAAGCCGTGGTCAATTGTTGGGCTACTGGCAACCGTCGTGCTGCTGTTTGGCTTTCAAGCCGAAAAGATTGTCAATCAACCGCAGACCATACTACTCATCGCCATTCCGCTGCTGATCCAGACGTACGGCATCTTTGCGATCACTTATGGCGCTGCCAAGGCCATGAAGCTGCCGCACAGTATCGCCGCACCGGCTTGCTTGATTGGTACGTCCAATTTTTTTGAGTTAGCCGTAGCGGTTGCGATTTCGCTCTTTGGGCTAAGGTCAGGTGCGGCGCTGGCAACTGTTGTTGGTGTGCTGGTTGAAGTTCCTGTGATGCTCTCGCTCGTAGCGATTGTCAATCGAACGAATGACTGGTTCAACGGCCGCGGGCCCTGAGCGGGTCTTGAACACGCTTGGCGACGACGTACTGCCTGCGGCCCTACTCCGCCCAAGTGTTAGCTAGCGTTGACGCGCCGTGGGTCGGCGCTCGCAAACGCGTGGAGAGCGCCGCATTCCGGCCGCGGGGCGCTCCTGTTCTCCTACAAATTAAACCTCTTCGCCAGGGGGAAGATGCGCCCCGCGGCCGGATGCGGGAACGCCGTCCGGCGCGCTCGATTCGCGTTTGTGAGCACCGACCAACGGCACGTCAAAGATAACGAACCTTGATGATCTCGTAGCTTCTAGTCCCACCCGGCGCCGCCACATCGGCCACATCACCTTCGGTCTTTCCAATCAAGGCACGCGCAATGGGCGACGTAACTGACACACGGCCCGCGCGAATATCGGCCTCGTCCTCGCCCACGATCTGGTAGGTGATTGCCTTACCGCTGTCTTCTTCCTCGAGATCGACGGTGGCACCAAAAATGACCTTGCCATTGTTAGTCATGGCCGCCGTCTCGATGATCTCTGCGGTCGATAGCTTGGCTTCAATCTCGTTGATCCGACCTTCGATGAACCCCTGCTGCTCGCGCGCCGCGTGGTACTCGGCGTTCTCGGATAGGTCACCGTGACTGCGAGCCTCAGCGATCGCCTTGATCACATTTGGGCGCGCCTCACCCTTTGAGCTGCTTCAACTCGGCGCGCAGCGCCTCCGCGCCTTTCAATGTCATCGGGTTTCGTTTCATTGTCTCGCCTCGGCGTGCAGATCCTGCAAACGATTTACGGACAAATCCTGCAGATGATCCAGAGCTTCGCAAGTCGCGAGCGCGCCTGCAAGCGTGGTGAAGTACGTGAGTCGCCGATGGACGGCCTCGCGGCGAATGGAATTGGACTCCCGCACCGCGCGTTTGCCCTCCGTCGTGTTGACGATCAGTGCGATTTCGTTGTTCTTTATCATGTCGACAATATGCGGCCGACCCTCGCGCACTTTGTTCGCGACACGGCACGCGAGACCGGCCTCGGTGATCACTTTGGCGGTACCGGCCGTGGCAACGACCTGAAAACCGCGCTCGATCAGCTTGCGCGCCAAGACCACAGCACCCGGCTTGTCGCGTTCGCGGACGCTGATCAGCGCCAGACCCTCGCTGGGCAAGCCAATTCCCGACGCCGCCTGGGCTTTCGCATATGCCTCACCAAAGGTGCGGCCAGTGCCCATGACTTCGCCTGTACTCTTCATTTCGGGCCCCAGCAGGGGATCCGCCTCTGGAAACTTGGAAAATGGAAATACGGCTTCCTTGACTGAGTAGTAAGGCGGCACCCACTCTTCGAGCGCATTCTGCGCTGCCAGCTTCTTGCCGGTCATCACCCGGGCGCCGATCTTGGCGAGTTGTCTGCCGGTGGCCTTGGATACGAACGGCGCGGTGCGCGACGCGCGCGGATTGACCTCGAGCACGTAGATGACGCCGTTCTGAATCGCGAACTGAATATTCATCAGACCAATGACCGACAAGGCCTTGGCGAGCTTGCGCGTTTGCGCGCGAATCTCCGTCTGCAGTTCCTCCGGCAGACTATTGGGCGGCAAAGAACAGCCCGAGTCACCGGAATGCACACCTGCCTGCTCGACATGCTCCATGATGCCGCCGATGAGAACATGCTCACCGTCGCACACCGCGTCCACATCGACTTCGATCGCAACGTCGAGAAATCGATCGAGCAGCACCGGACTATCGTTCGAGACCTTCATCGCATCGGTCATGTAGCCGCGCAGGTCGTCTTCGTTGAAGACGATCTCCATCGCTCGGCCGCCTAACACGTAAGAAGGCCGGACCACGAGTGGGTAGCCCACCTCGCGCGCCAGACGTACGGCTTGTTCCTCGGTACGCGCGGTGGCGTTGGCGGGCTGCTTCAGCCCCAGGTTCTGCACCAACACCTGAAAGCGCTCGCGATCTTCTGCAATATCGATCGAATCGGGCGATGTGCCGATGATTGGCGCACCGGCCGCTTCCAGTGCACGTGCCAGTTTGAGCGGCGTCTGGCCGCCGTATTGGACGATCACACCTTCGGGCTTCTCGACCGCGATGATCTCGAGTACATCCTCCAGCGTCAGCGGCTCGAAATACAGTCGATCGGACGTGTCGTAGTCAGTTGAAACGGTCTCTGGATTGCAATTGACCATGATGGTCTCGAAGCCGTCCTCGCGCAGCGCGAGCGCGGCATGGACGCAGCAGTAATCGAATTCGATACCCTGACCGATTCGGTTCGGTCCGCCGCCCAGAATCATGATCTTGCGGGCATCCGTGGGCGCAGCCTCGCATTCCTCCTCGTAACTCGAATAGAGATAGGCCGTGGAGGTTGCGAACTCGGCGGCGCAAGTATCAACCCGCTTGTAGACCGGACGTACACCGAGCTTGACGCGCTGTTCGCGCACCGCGAGCTCGGGTTGTTTGGTCAAAGTGGCAAGGCGTCGGTCAGAAAAGCCCTTGCGCTTGAGAGCACGCAGCCGTACCTCGTCAAGACCTGCCGCGCCTGCCGATTTCACCTGCGCCTCAGCCTCGATCAGATCTTCGATCTGCGCCAGAAACCAGTTGTCGATATAGCTCAACTCGTGAATATGCTCGCGCGACCAGCCCGCACGGAACGCATCCGCGACATACAGCAACCGGTCGGGGCCCGGCGAACGCAACTCGTAGGCAAGCTTCTCCTGCGTCTCTTCGTCGAGCGGCAACTCAACCTGCTCATTGAAGCCATCAAGACCCGTCTCGAGACTACGCAACGCTTTTTGCAGGGACTCCTGAAAAGTCCGCCCGATCGCCATCACTTCGCCGACGGACTTCATTTGGGTCGTCAAACGTGTGTTGGCGGCTGGGAATTTCTCGAACGTGAAGCGTGGAATCTTGGTGACCACGTAATCGATCGATGGCTCGAACGACGCCGGTGTCGCGCCACCGGTGATGTCGTTGCGCAGCTCATCCAGCGTGTACCCGACGGCGAGTTTCGCCGCGATCTTGGCAATCGGGAAGCCCGTTGCCTTGGACGCCAGCGCCGACGAGCGCGACACGCGCGGGTTCATCTCGATCACTAACAACCGACCATCGCGGGGATTGACCGCAAACTGCACGTTCGAGCCGCCGGTCTCGACACCGATCCGCCGCAGCACGGCGATCGAGGCATCGCGCATCCGCTGGTATTCCTTATCGGTGAGTGTCAGCGCGGGGGCCACGGTGATCGAGTCACCGGTATGCACGCCCATGGGATCCAGGTTCTCGATCGCGCAGACGATGATGCAGTTGTCGTTGCGGTCGCGCACCACCTCCATCTCGAACTCTTTCCAGCCGATCACTGACTCCTCGACCAACACCTCAGTGGTGGGCGAGATCTCAAGTCCGCGCGTAACGATCGACTCGAACTCCTCACGGTTGTAGGCAATGCCGCCGCCGGAACCGCCGAGCGTGAACGACGGCCGCACGACACAGGGAAACCCGACCATGGTCTGAATTTCGAAGGCTTCCTCGAGCGTATGCGCAATCTCGGCGCGCGCGCATTCGAGCCCGATCTCGCGCATCGCATTGCGGAACAAGCCGCGGTCCTCTGCGGTATCGATCGCATCGCGTGACGCGGCGATCATCTCGACGCCGAACTTTTCGAGCACGCCCTCGCGGACCAGATCGAGCGCGGTGTTGAGCGCAGTCTGCCCACCCATTGTGGGTAGCAGCGCGTCCGGCCGTTCCTTCTCGATGATGCTCGCCACCGTGCGCCAATTCACCGGCTCGATGTAGACCGCATCCGCCATGTCCGGGTCGGTCATGATCGTGGCGGGATTGGAGTTCACGAGAATGACCCGATACCCCTCTTCGCGCAGCGCTTTGCAAGCCTGCGCGCCCGAATAGTCGAATTCACAGGCCTGCCCGATGACGATCGGGCCGGCGCCGATGATCAGGATGCTCTCGATGTCAGTGCGCTTTGGCATCTCAGACTTGACCTCCGCCCGCGCGCCGATCACTGCCTCGACGCCGCAGGCGATCCTGCAAGCGTTGCAACATCAGCGCCAAGAATCGATCGAACAACACGCCAATGTCGTGCGGCCCAGGACTGGCCTCGGGATGGCCCTGGAAAGCAAAAGCCGGCTTGTCGGCGAGCGCGATCCCTTGCAATGAACCGTCAAACAACGACCGGTGGGTTGCGCGCACATTGTCCGGCAGACTGGCTTCATCGAGCGCAAAGCCGTGGTTCTGACTAGTAATGAACACGCGACCCGTGCCGAGATCCTGTACCGGGTGATTGGCGCCGTGGTGTCCAAACTTCATCTTGACGCTGCTGGCGCCAGCCGCCAGGCCTAACAACTGATGTCCAAGGCAGATGCCGAAAATCGGCAGATTCGTTGCCAGTAGCTCGCGAATGGCATCGATCGCGTAAGTACACGGTTCGGGATCACCGGGCCCGTTAGACAGAAAGACGCCGTCCGGATCAAGCGCCAGTACTTCGGCGGCACTCGTTTGCGCCGGCAGCACCGTGATTCGGCAGCCGCGATCGGCAAGCATGCGCAGAATATTGCGCTTCACGCCGAAATCGAAAGCGACGACATGCATGCGCTGATGGGCGCGGATCAGCGGCCGGTCTGCAGGTCGGTCGATGGTGCCATCGTTCCACTGATAAGAACGCTTGACGCTCACGACTTTCGCCAGGTCCATGCCCTTGAGCCCAGGGAATTTCTTGGCGGCGCGCACCGCAGCTGCAGCGTCGATTTTGTCACCGGTCATGATGCAACCCGCCTGCGCGCCTTGCTCACGCAGCCGGCGCGTCAAACAGCGCGTGTCGATATCGGCAATCGCGACCGTTGTATGGCCCGTCAGAAACTCCGGCAAAGATTCGTTCATTCGCCAGCTGCTTGCCAGCAACGGCAGGTCGCGGATGATGAGCCCGGCGGCAAAGACTTGCGGGGCCTCCATGTCTTCGGGCGTCGTGCCGGTATTGCCGATGTGCGAGCAGGTCAGCGTCACTAACTGACGCGCATAAGAAGGATCGGTGAGAATTTCCTGATACCCCGTCAGCGCGGTATTGAAGACGACCTCACCAGTCGTGTTGCCTTTGGCGCCAATCGAGCGGCCATGGAAAATCGAACCATCGGCGAGCGCAAGAACCGCTGCTGTCGTCACCCCTAACTCCCCCGCGCCGCCTCGAAAGACACGCGCGTTGCGAAAAAAATCCAACCGACGCCGTCGCTGCCGGCGCAGGCGCGCGTCAACCCCGCACGATACCGTTGTCGGGTAGCGCGCTGCAGCCGTATGAGCTGTCGGGTGGCCTAATGCGGGAGTTACATGGACAAAGCGGGAGGAGTTCTCGCGAACATCCTCCCGCCCTGTTTTGGACTAACCCGTTTCGGATTAGGCGGTAATCTTACGAACCGCGAGGGAGGGTGTCCATGCGAAATCCAGACTGTTTTTGGAACAATCCGCCGCTTTTCAATGGAACTCAAGTTACATCCGACTTCTCACTTCCTACCATATATAAATCATGTAATCGTTTGTTTTATAAACCAATAACATCATCTATAGAATACTGGCCGGGGTCGCGCCCGGCCAACCAGGCCGCCGCACGCAGAGCACCTCGCGCAAAGATCCCGCGGTCGCTGGCTTGATGACTTATCGTGACCAGCTCGCCTTGACCTGCGAACCAAACTGTGTGGGTACCGACAATATCGCCCCCGCGGACACTCGCCATGCCAATCTCGCCGGCGCGCCGTGCCGATTGCGCCGCTCGATCAAATACCTGCACGTCCGCCAGTTTGACGCCACGTCCCGCCGCGGCGGCCTCGCCCAGCGCCTTGGCAGTACCCGACGGCGCGTCAAGTTTGTGCTTATGGTGCGCTTCGACAATCTCGATATCGAACGAGTCGGGTAGCAACTGCGCCGCGCGGCGCACCAATGATCTGACCACGGCGACGCCGATGCTCGTGTTCGGCGCAACCAGCACCGCGACTTTGCGACTGATGGCAATGAGTGACTGCTCCGTCGTTGCCGAGAGTCCCGTCGTGCAGACGAGCAACGGCACATTGGCCGCGGCGCACGCGGCCGCATTATTGGCGACTTGATCGGCTTGGGTGACATCAATAGCGACCGACGCCGTTGCCAACGCTGCCGCAAGATCGGACGTGCACTTCACACCGAGCGGCGCACCGCCCGCCAACGTGCCCGCGTCGATGCCGCGCGAATCACTACCGGGTGACACGACCGCCGCCACAATCTCGACGGCCGTATCCTCACGCGCATTCGCGAGAATACTGCGCCCCATGCGCCCCGATGCGCCAAGCAGTGCGATCTTCACGACTCTTCCAGACATACCAACCAGTGTACCGCTAGTTCGAGCTGCTGCGACGGACCACGTGCTTCGATAGCCACGCTTCGAGCACCTCGACCGCCGACGCATCAAGGTGCAGACCAAGCTTCGTACGTCGCCAAAGTATATCGGTGGCGGACTGCGCAAATTCATGCTCGATGAGGTAGTCAATCTCGCGCTCATAGAGCCGAGGCAGCACCTGCTCACCGAGCGCGGCGACCGTGTCTGCCCGGTCTAACAACTTCACCATCCGCGTACCGTAGGCACGCGCGTAGCGCTGGCACAGCGCGGCAGGTAACCAGGCGTACCTCGCCGCCATACGATCGAGAAACGTCGTGAAATCACCTGCTGGCAGGTCGCCGCCAGGAAGCGGTGCCTGATGCGTCCAAGCCGTGAACTCGCCGTTCTCTTGGCGTTTCGCACGGTTCCCGGAAGCGCGCAGCCAAGGCGCGAGTTGCTGCAGGGCATCCTCGGCGAGCCGTCGATAGGTGGTGATCTTGCCGCTGAAGACCGACAACAACGGTGCGCCTGCGGTGTCGAGTTCGAGCGAATAGTCGCGGCTGACTTTGGAGGGATCAGCGATGTCAGCCGTGCGCAGCGGCCGCAAGCCTGAATAGTGGGCAAGCACGTCAGCCGCAGCTATCGTGCGCGTAAAATATCGATTGGCAAGCTCGCAAAGATAGTCGATCTCGGCGCTCGAAATCGCGGCCGGCACGGGATCGCTACCCACGTCCACTTCGGTCGTACCCAGCAGCGTAAAGTCGCGCTCATAGGGGATCGCAAACACGATGCGCTGATCCGGCGTCTGAAAAATGTAGGCGTAGTCGTGATCGAACAGCCGCCGCACAATGATATGACTGCCACGCACGAGTCGCATCTGCGGTGGGTCGACGAGCGTGGCGACGTCACGCGCAAACTGTCCGGCCCACGGACCCGTCGCGTTCACCATTGCACGGGCGACAAGCTGCGTGCGACCGCCATCGGCCGCCACCAGCGTTGCACGCCAACTCTCGCCCTCGCGCACCGCGACCTCGCAACGCGTCCGCGTCAGAATACTCGCGCCGCGCTCGGCCGCGTCCATGGCATTGAGCACCACCAGCCGGGCGTCGTCGACCCAAGCGTCGGAGTACTCGAACGCGACGCGATAGCGTGGATCAAGCGGCATGCCCGCCGGATGTTTGCCAAGGCGCACCAGTCGTGACGCCGGCAAACCCGCGCGCGCAGCCAGATGGTCGTAAACAAACAGGCCGAGCCGAATGAACCATGCCGGATGCAGATGCGCGTCGTGGGGCAAGACGAAGCGCATCGGCCAGATTACGTGCGGTGCCAGACCCAACAACAGGCGCCGCTCCTGCAGGGACTTGCGTACCAGCGCGAAGCGATACTGCTCGAGATAACGCAGCCCGCCATGAATCAACTTGGTACTGGCGGACGACGTGTGCGCCGCCAGATCATCCTGCTCCACCAGCGCGACCGTCAGGCCACGACCCACTGCATCGCGCGCGATACCGACACCATTGATGCCACCACCCACCACCAGCAAGTCGACGTTGGCAGGCAATGGCTGAGAAATCGCTGCGGTTTGCATCGCTCGCACTCTACCGGACGCGCCGTGGCGCGGCAGCCAACTGCGTCCCGTTGCCAACTTCGGTTTACGGCGCGCAGCGGGCGTCGCATCATGCTCCGATGGTCACGGTAGCAAGTTATGTATTAGCGCTCGACCAAGGCACGACGAGTTCACGCTCCGTCCTGGTCGACCGAGCGGGTGAGATTGTTGCCAGCGCGCAAGCGGAGCTGACCCAGTCGTTTCCACAAACCGGTTGGGTCGAACATGACCCAAACGAAATCTGGTCGACACAAGCGGCCACCATCGCGGCGGTACTGGCCAAGGCCGACGTGTCACCCCGACAACTGGCGGCCGTCGGTATTGCCAATCAGCGCGAGACGACAGTCCTCTGGGACCGCCACAGCGGCCAACCGGTCGCGCCCGCCATTGTCTGGCAGGACCGGCGCACCGCAGCGGCTTGCGATTTGCTGCGTGCCACGGGTGTTGAGCCCGACATCGTGCGCCGCACCGGTTTACGACTCGATCCATACTTCTCGGCTACCAAGCTTGCCTGGCTGCTCGATACCATCCCGGGTGCACGCGCGCGTGCAACACGCGGCGAGCTGGCTTTTGGCACAGTCGATTCTTGGCTGGTGTACAAACTGACGGGCCATCGGCAGCACGTGACCGATGCCACCAATGCCAGTCGCACAATGCTGGTCAACCTGCAAACGGGCGACTGGGATCCTGAGATGCTACGGCTGTTGCAGATTCCGCCGGCCTGCCTACCAACCATCGTAGCGACCGCACGCGCCGCAACCAGCATGGTGGCAGACATCGCCGGCCATCCTGTGCCGTTGACCGGGATTGCGGGCGACCAGCATGCGGCCTTGTTCGGCCAAGCCTGCTTTGCGCCGGGCATGGCGAAGAACACCTATGGCACGGGTTGCTTTCTACTTGCCAATACCGGCGATACCGCCCAGATCTCACAGCACAAACTACTGACAACTGTTGCGTGGCAGATCGACCAGCAGCGTCAGTTCGCGCTCGAAGGCAGCGTGTTTGTCGGCGGTGCGGTGGTGCAGTGGCTGCGCGACGGGCTCGGGATCGTGCAACACGCTGCCGACAGCGAAGCACTGGCCGCCAGCGTACCCGACAGCGACGGCGTGTATTGCGTACCCGCGTTCACCGGACTCGGCAGTCCGCACTGGGACCCGCACGCGCGTGGCGCGTTTTTCGGTCTGACACGCGGCACGACTCGCGCGCACATCGCACGCGCTGCGCTCGAGAGTATTGCGTTTCAAAGCGCTGACCTGCTGGCGGCCATGCAGCTAGACAGCGGTACGCCGATCACCGAGCTACGGGTCGATGGTGGCGCCACCGCTAACAACCTGTTGATGCAGTTTCAGGCCGACATTCTCGGCATCCCGGTGGTCCGACCACGATACGCTGAGACGACCGCGCTCGGCGCGGCCTATCTCGCGGGGTTAGGCGTCAACTTCTGGTCGTCGCAGGACGAGATCGCCGCCAACTGGCAGAGTGAACGCCGCTTCCTGCCGCAGCTCGACACTGCTGCAGCGCAAGCACGGCTGGTCGATTGGGCGCGCGCGGTCGAGCGCACGCGCGGGTGGTCGCGGCCTGCGGCGCCAAACGTTTAGACTCGTGGCATGAAGATGTTGGTCGCATTACTGGGGATTGTCGTCCTAGCGCTCGGTGCCTACGCCTGGCGCAGCCAACAAGCGTTGCACCTGGCCGGTGAACGCCTGGCAGCGGAACGCCAGCAGCGCTCGCAACTCGAACAGCGCCTGACGGAGCTGGAGAAGACGCTAACGACTTGGTCGAACAGCCCCGCGTTTAAGCCGGCGCCCTTGCCGCCAGTAGGCGCGGCTCTGCCGTCAATGGCAGCTGCGGAAACCGGTGACAGCGTGGTCGACGCGGCCGCGGCCGAGCGTCGGTTCGTGGCCGACATACTCACAACCCCCGACCGACGCGAACCCTACATGGCGCAGCACCGCATGATCGCCCGCCTGCAATATGCCGACTTCATCAAGCGTCTCGATCTCAACCCGGCAGATGCGGACTCGTTGATCGAGATCCTGGCGCAGCGGCAGATGGCGACTCTCGGCCGCAATCTGGGTGTGAAACCTGCGGACGCCAGTACCTTTGGCGGCGACGGACCCGCGGATCTCGACACAGCCGAGGCGAGTGACATCACCGCACTGCTCGGCCCTGACAAGGCAGCACGGTTCGCTGAGTACCGCGCGACGCTGCAGGAACGCTCAATGCTGACGCCGCTGGTACAGGAGCTCGACCTGGCACGCATCGCGCTAAAGCCCGATCAAGTGGACGAAATGGCGCGGATTCTCAAGCAGGAGCAGGATGCCATGCGTTTGGCGAGTCCCGTCGCCGCGGCGCCAATTGAGGGCGAGTCCCGTGAATCGGCGGCGCGCGCCCAGCACAGCTACGCCAAAGCGCTGCTCGACTGGCAACTGGAACTGAACCAGCGCATCGCGACTCGCAGCGCGCAAGCGCTGTCAGCCGAGCAACAACAGCAGCGGTTCGTCGCGGGGCGCAGCAACAGCTCGAGTTGCAGCGCCTCAGTATGGCGTTGATCGAACCGGACGCGCCCGCCAACCGACGCCGCCAGTAAAGAACCGTTTGACGCCCTCGAAGAAGCTCGCTTCGCGCGGTGCGTGCGACTGCCCGTCGGCGCTCAAAGACGCGTCGAACTGACGCAGCAGCTCGCGCTGCTCGCTCGAGAGATTCACCGGCGTCTCGACCATGACGCGACAGAACAGATCGCCCCGCGGGCCACCACGGACAGGCTTGACCCCTTTGTCGCGCAACCGAAAAACGCGGCCAGACTGAGTCTCCGTGGGCACCTTGAGTGACACCTTCCCATCGAGTGTCGGCACTTCGACGCTTCCGCCCAACACCGCAGTGGTGAAACTGATCGGCACTTCACAAGACAAATGCTCGCCGTCGCGCTCAAAGATATCGTGCTCGCGCACGTGCATCTCGACGTACAGATCACCCGCCGGCCCACCGTTGCGCCCGGCCTCGCCCTCGCCGCTCAAACGAATGCGGTCGCCCGTGTCGACGCCCGCCGGTACTTTGACCGATAACTGTTTGGTGCGGCGGATTCGCCCTTGGCCGAGACAGGTGTCGCAGGGGTTCTTGACAACGCTGCCCGTGCCACGACAACGAGGACAGGTCTGTTGCAATTGGAAAAAGCCCTGCGAGATACGCACCTGACCATTGCCACCGCAGGTGTCGCAGGTCTCCGGTTTGTGTCCCTTCGCCGCGCCACTGCCACCGCAGGTGTCGCACTCGAACAGCTTCTGCACCTCGATCTCGACGCTGGCACCAAACACTGCCTTGTCGAGATCCAGTTCCAGATCGTACTTCAGATCAGCGCCGCGAAAGACTTGGTTGCGACCGCCACCACCGCCACGACGTTGGCCACCAAAAATATCGCCAAACACATCACCGAAGATGTCGCTGAACGCATCACCGCCACCGCCGCCGCCCTGACGGCGCGAGGCGTCAACTCCCGCGTGTCCATGCTGATCAAAGGCTGCGCGAGTATTAGCGTCAGACAGTACCTCATAGGCTTCTTTGGCTTCTTTGAACTTTGCCTCGGCATCGGCGTCATCCGGATTGCGATCTGGATGGAACTTCATGGCGAGCCGCCGATAGGCCTTCTTGATATCGGCTTCAGTGGCCGAGCGCGGCAGATCGAGAATCTTGTAATAGTCGCGTTTGGTCATGCTTGCCCGTCAAACAGCAAAACCGCCGAGCGTATGCCATACGCCCGGCGGCTGCGCCTTTGGTTGATGGCGCTCCGCGTTACCGCAGAGCGCCTTGAAGCTTAGGACGCTTTCTTGTCGTCTTTTACTTCTTCGAATTCAGCATCGACGACGTTGTCGTCCTGACCACCGGTGCGCGCACCCGCCTTACCCGTTGCGCCCTCGCCGCCGCTTGCACCCTCTCCCTCAGCGCCAGCATAAGCTTGCTGCGCAATGGCGGCAGAAGCCTGCGCCAGTGCCTCGGCCTTCTTGTCGATGGCGGCCTTGTCGTCACTCTTCATCGCCGTGCGCAAATCAGACAACGCCGACTCGACCTTGGCCCGTTCCGCTCCGTCGACCTTGTCGCCGAGGTCCTGCAGTGACTTCTCGACACTATGCAGCAGCTGATCGGCACGATTGCGCGTATCCACCAGCTCGCGGAACTTGCGATCCTCTTCAGCGTGCGCCTCGGCGTCATTCACCATCCGCTTGATCTCATCTTCCGACAGACCCGAGGAGGCTTTGATGACGATCTTCTGCTCTTTGCCAGTAGCCTTGTCTTTGGCCGAGACATGCATGATGCCATTGGCATCGATGTCGAACGCGACCTCGACCTGCGGCATGCCGCGCGGCGCCGGCGGAATATCCGCCAGATCGAACTTGCCTAACAACTTGTTGTCAGACGCCCGCTCGCGCTCGCCCTGCAGAACGTGAATCGTGACTGCGGTTTGGTTGTCATCAGCCGTTGAAAACGTCTGCGACGCCTTGGTCGGAATCGTGGTGTTCTTCTCGATCAGTTTGGTCATCACGCCACCCAGCGTCTCGATACCCAGCGACAGCGGCGTAACGTCGAGCAGCAACACGTCCTTGACTTCACCGGCGAGCACGCCGGCCTGAATGGCGGCGCCTACCGCCACCGCTTCGTCAGGGTTCACGTCCTTGCGTGGCTCCTGGCCGAAAAACTCTTTGACGTGCTTCTGCACCAGCGGCATGCGCGTCTGACCACCGACCAGAATCACCTCAGCGATGTCCTGTGTACCGAGGCCCGCATCCTTGAGCGCCGTGCGACAAGGCTCCATCGTGCGCTGTACCAGCGACTCGACCAGGGAATCCAGCTTGGCGCGCGTCAGCTTAATGTTGAGATGCTTAGGGCCTGAGGCATCGGCCGTGATGTACGGCAGGTTGATATCCGTCTGCTGGCTCGATGACAGCTCGATCTTGGCTTTCTCGGCCGCTTCTTTCAGGCGCTGCATCGCCAGCGGATCCTTGCGCACGTCGACGCCCGACTCCTTCAGGAACTCGTCGCCCAGGAAATTAATGATCTTGAGGTCGAAGTCCTCGCCGCCCAGGAACGTGTCGCCATTGGTGGCGAGCACTTCGAACTGCCGCTCGCCATCGACGTCAGCGATCTCGATGATCGACACGTCGAACGTGCCACCACCCAAGTCATAGACAACGATCTTGCGATCCTTGCCGGCTTTATCGAGCCCATAGGCCAGCGCAGCCGCAGTGGGCTCGTTGATGATGCGCTTGACGTTGAGGCCGGCGATACGGCCGGCGTCCTTGGTCGCCTGCCGCTGCGAATCGTTGAAGTAAGCCGGCACCGTGATGACGGCCTCGGTCACTTCCTCGCCCAGAAAATCCTCGGCGGTCTTTTTCATTTTCATCAAGACGCGCGCTGAGACTTCCGGCGGTGCCATCTTCTTGCCCTGCGCCTCGACCCAAGCGTCACCGTTGTCGTTCTTCACGATCGTGTAGGGCACCATCTTGGCGTCTTTCTGCACGACATCATCGTCGTACTTACGACCGATGAGACGCTTCACCGCATACAGCGGATTGGTCGGGTTGGTAACCGCCTGCCGCTTGGCCGACTGGCCCACCAGCACTTCGTCGTCCTTGGTGAACGCAACGATGGACGGCGTGGTTCGATCGCCCTCGCTGTTTTCAACCACGCGCGGCTTGCCGCTATCCATGATCGCGACACAAGAGTTTGTCGTGCCCAGATCAATGCCGATTACCTTACCCATGACTTTATCTCTCCAAAAAAACCTTGGCTGCTACGAGCGACGCGCTCGCATTGCAACCGACTTAGTCCCTATGTGCGCCCTGCCCGGCCAGTTTCAAGCGCGACGCGCTACGGCTACTGCGCGACGATGACGCGTGCCGGTCGAAGCAACCGGCCGTTGAGCTGATAGCCTCGCTGCACCACAGCCAGGACGGTGTTCGCCGGTACATCGGCCGACGGCTGCGCCATCATCGCTTCATGCATTTCCGGATCGAATTTCGTGCCGACGGGATCGATGGTTGCGATCTGGTTCTTCTCGAATGCTTTCTCAAGCAGTCGCAAGGTGGCGTTCTGTCCTTCCACCAAGCTCGCCAGATCAAGACTTGCGGCACCCGCCTGCGTCGCGTTCTGCACCGCGAGTTCCAAGCTATCCTTCACATCCAGCAGTTCTTGCGCAAAACGGTCGATTGCGAACTGACGAGCCGACTCCAGATCGCGGGCGGCGCGCTTGCGAATGTTCTCGATGTCCGCCAGCGAGCGCAAATACTGGTCCCAGTGACTCTTGGCACGCGCCTCGGACGCCGCCAGCTCAGCCTTGAGCTGCTCGTGCTCTACTAATTCAGCTGCCGTCTCAGGCAATACGGCGGTCTTGTCATTGTCCGCCTCAGATCCGGAATTCGTCACCGGCTCACCTCGCATAAAAATATATTAATCAGATACTTATGACCTGATTAGAGAATTTACTTGCGCATTAGTAAAGCGCTTGCGCGTGAGATGGGGTCGTTTGTATCTATTTCAAGAGCGTCGCGAGAGTGCGGCACCGAGCAGCTTGGCGGATAAATCGACGATCGGAATGACGCGCTCGTAGGCCATGCGGGTCGGGCCGATCACGCCCAACACACCGAGCACTTCGTTGTCTGCACTATAGGGTGCGGTCACCAAACTGCAGTCATCCAGGATCTGGTAACCCGACTCCTGGCCGATAAAAATGTGCACGCCCTGCGCCTGCAGACTGTGGTCCAGCAGATGCAATATGTCGCGCTTTTCGGTAAACGCTTCAAACAACCGCCGCAGCTTATCGACCGATGCCAGCTCACCGACGCTCATCAGGTTGGTCTCGCCCGCCATCACGTACTCGAGTTCGCGCTTCGGGTCTTCCTCAAAGACTCGGTCGGCCACCGAGATCGCATCCTGCATCAGCCGGTTCATCGTCTCGCGCGCTTCGTGCATCTGGCGCAGGATCTCCTGGCGGACCTGCGAGAGCGTCTGACCACGCACCTGATCGTTGATAAAGGCGGCTGCGCGGCGCAGCTCATCGGCCGAGTAATAGCGCTCGAGCTGGATGATGCGGTTCTGCACCTCACGATCGTCGAACACCAGCACGACCAGTGCGCGGTTCTCCGACAGTGAGACGAACTCGATATGCGTGATCGAAGACTGGCGGGCCCGCGGAATGGTCACGACGCCAGCCAGCCGGGTGACACTCGACAGCAGCGTGGACGCAACCGCGACCAATGCCTTGGAGTCGTCGCCACCAGCACCAAATCTTGTGCGCAGCTCGACTGCAAGATCATCCGAGAGCGCCCGGCCCGACTTGAGAATCGAATCGACAAAGAACCGATAGCCCTTGTCGGTGGGAATCCGGCCAGCCGAGGTGTGTGGCGAGGTGACAAAACCCAGATGCTCGAGATCCGCGACGATATTGCGAATCGTGGCCGATGACAGTTGCAGGCCCGAGTCGCGGGTTAGCGCACGCGATCCGACCGGCTGACCGTCGCGGATATAGCTCTCCACCAGCACCCTGAGGAGGTACTGTTCGCGCTCATTGAGGTCGTCGGGAGCCTCGGTGCTCATGTTCCAAGCAAACTACCGAAGGCGGACGCGTGCCGCAAGACCTGCGTCGCTGCGTTCCACGGCTGCTTGCCGCATGCTACAAAGCAATATGACGAACGTAGCAGCAAGCTGTGCCATCGTGGGGCGCTTCGCAGATGAGCGGGTTGCCGAATCCGCCCGTGCCCTGATCGAGCACCTCAGCAAGCGTGGCGTCGATCTGCGCATCGCGCAGGACGCCGAGCTCGAGTTGCCCCATTCACCGCAAGTCGCGCGGCATCTGCACCGCGTCCCTGAAGACTTATTGGCCGACCAGGCCAGCCTGATGGTGGCTATCGGCGGCGACGGCACCCTGCTCTACGCCGCTCGGCTGGTCGCGGATAGGGAGGTGCCGCTGCTTGGTATCAATCGCGGCCGGCTCGGATTCCTCACCGACGTTCTACCACAGGACATGGTCGCCTCGGTCGATGCAGCGCTCGCCGGCCAATGCGAGTTCGACGAGCGGCCGTTGCTCGAGGCGCGGCTGCTGTCCGCCAACGGCGTATCACAACGAATACTCGCCTTGAACGACGTCGTCTTGCAGAAGGTCGAAACCGGCCGGATGCTCGACTTCGAGACCTGGATCGATGGCATTTATGTGAACAATCACGGCGGCGACGGACTCGTCATCGCCAGCGCAACCGGTTCCACCGCCTACGCGCTGTCGTGCGGGGGTCCGATCGTGGCACCCGATCTTGACGTGCTGGTGGTCGCACCGATCTGTCCGCACACGCTCTCCGACCGGCCGATCGTGGTGTCGTCAAAGAGTGTCGTGGCGGTCACCCTGATCGAACGGTTCGACGCGCGCGCCCAGGTCACCTGCGATGGCGTGGTCCTCGGTGACTTCATGCCGGGTGACCGGCTCGAAATTCATCCTTCACCCCGAAAAATACGGCTACTGCACCCGGCGGGATTCGAGTATTACCGCCTACTGCGCTCCAAGCTGCACTGGGGGCGCGGTGGATACAGCAAGAACGAGTAGCACAACATGCTGACGCATCTTCAGATTCGCGACTTCGCCATCATCGACGCTGTGGAGCTCGAACTGCGCGCCGGTCTCACCGTACTAACAGGCGAGACGGGCGCGGGCAAATCGATCATGGTCGATGCGCTGGCATTGCTTGCAGGCGGCAAGGGTGGCGCCGAGGTGGTGCGCGCCGGCACCGACCGGGCCGAGTTGTCTGCCACCTTTCAGGTGCCCGCGGCAGCCAAGACATTGCGTACATTGTTAGCAGAACAGTCAGTCGAACTCGACGATGAGCTGTCCGTGCGGCGGGTCATCGCAGCTGACGGACGGTCGCGCGCCTACCTCAACGGTGTCTCGGTGTCGATCCAGCTGCTGAAGGCGGTGGGCGGGCATCTGATCGATATCCACGGCCAGCATGAATTCCAGTCGCTGACGCGCACCGCAGCACAACGCGAACTATTGGATGAGTACGGCAAGAATGTGACGCTTGCCGATGAACTGGCCGCTGCGCACCGCGAGTGGCTCAAGCTGGTCGATCGAACCGCGGAGCTCGAAGGTCGCGCTCGCGACCGGGACGCGCGCCTCGAGCTGCTACGCTACCAAGTGGGCGAGCTGCAGGCACTCGCGCTGGCTGATGATGAAATGCCACAACTGTTGGACGAACGCTCGCGGCATTCCAATCGGGGCCGGTTGGCTGAAGCCGCGCAGGCAGCGGTCGGCTTGCTCTATGACGCTGATGAGGGCAGCGCCCATGCCGCCGCCAGCCGCGCATTGGCAGGTCTTAAGAGTCTTGCCAACGTGGATGATCGGCTCGGTGCCGTGGTACCGCTGGTCGACGGCGCGATCATCCAGATCCAGGAAGCGGCACACGAACTGTCACGCTACCTCGAGACGCTCGAGCTGGACCCAGCTCGTCAGGACGAAGTCGAAAAACGCCTGGCGGCGATCGAAGAGCTGTCACGCAAGCACCGGGTGCCGGCCGCCGACCTGCCCACACGAGGTACGCAGATAGCGCTGGAATTGAGCGAACTCGAACGAGCCGAGACAAATCTCGCCACACTCAAACAGCAACAGCAGGCGGCGCTCGACGCCTACCGCAAACTGGCGCAGCAACTGTCGGCCAGACGGGTCACCACCGCGCGTGGTCTATCGAAGGACATCACCACGCGGATGCAGACACTAGGCATGGCCGGCGGACGATTTCTGATTGAAGTGTCGCCCAGTGCAACCGGCGAACCGACCGCGCACGGACTCGACAGCATTGAGTTCCGCGTCACCGCCAACCCCGGCCAACCGCTGCGACCACTCTCCAAAGTGGCCTCCGGTGGTGAGCTGTCGCGACTGTCGTTAGCCGTGCAGGTGTCTTGTGCCGCCGAGGAGTCGCGCTGTATGGTCTTCGACGAAGTCGACGCCGGCGTGGGCGGTGGCGTTGCCGAGATCGTCGGGCGGGAACTCAAGGCGTTTGGCCACGGTGGTCAGGCCCTATGCGTCACCCATCTGCCGCAAGTGGCTAGCCAAGGGCACCATCACCTGCGGATCGCCAAGCTCACCGACGGCAAAAACACTCGCACGTCGGTGCGTGAGTTGACCATGGAAGAGCGTGCCGAGGAGTTAGCGCGGATGTTGGGCGGCCTCGAAGTAACCGGCAAGGCGCGCGAACACGCCCGCGAGATGCTGCAGCTGGGCGCAGCACCAGCAGCGACGAGAACAACTACGAAACCACTAGTTAAGACACCGGGCAAGGCACGCGCCAAACCCTGAGCGGATCATTGGCTAACAGCGCAACTACTTGTTGCCGCGCGATTTGCGATCCGGACAGTTGGCACGCTTGCACTGGCCATAGAGCACCATGGCATGGTCGCGTAACTCGAACCCTGCACGGTCGGCAATCGCCATTTGTTTTTCTTCGATCGACCGGTCGACGAACTCTTCCACGCGCCCGCAGTCTATGCAGACGATATGGTCGTGATGCGCGCCTTGGTTGAGCTCAAACACCCCGAGACCACTGTCGAAATGGTGGCGGGACACGAGCCCGGCCGCCTCGAACTGCGTGAGCACGCGGTACACGGTGGCGAGGCCGATATCAAGGTTGGCATCGAGCAACCGCTTGTAGATCTCTTCCGCCGAGAGATGGCGTTGGACCCACCCATCGCTGTCGTCGCCGCTGCCCTCGAGAATTTCGAGGATGCGCAGCCGCGGCGTCGTGACCTTGAGGCCCGCATTGCGTAAATCCTGGCTCTCCACCCGCATGTCCCCCAGCTTTGACTCGGGCAAATATCTAATCCGGTATGATGCGCCACCATGAAGCAGCTTGCACTACGTACTGTCATTGTTGCGCTCGTCGCGTTCGGCATGAGCGCCTGCGTATATCGCGTGAATATCCAGCAGGGAAACTTCCTGACCACGGAAACCACGGATCAATTAAAGACAGGCATGACGCGCAGCCAAGTGCGGTTTTTGCTCGGCACGCCGATGGTGCCCGATGCGTTCGACAATGATCGCTGGGACTACCTCTATACATTGCAGCGCGGGCGCCTTAAGAAACCTGAGCGGCGCCAGTTGATCGTGTATTTCGCCGAAGACAAAGTCGTCCGCTACGAAAACAATGGCATTCTGCCGCGCGCCGCCACTGCCGGGGCGACGCAGAAGCCCAAGCGCAGTCTGTGGCAGCGTCTCACCGGTCGTGGCAAAGCAGTGGCCGACGAGCCAGTCGCAGGCCCAGCCACCGACCCCGAGGAGGCACCGAGTCCCGTGCCTGCGCAGCCAGACCCTGCTAACCCGAACCCCGACCCCGTCGGCGGGCCCGGGACCGGCGCGACTCTTTAGGGTCTACAGTCAGCGGCCGATAGAGCTCGACACGGTCGCCGTGGCGCGGCACGGTGTCACGCGCGCACAGCTCACCGAAGATGCCTACGTCGGCGCTCTCCCACGGCACGTCTTCACAACCACTCTGCCGGCGCGCCAACACTAACAACTCAGCCACGGTCGCCGCGGCCGGTGCCGCAAGCCGCCAGATCACTTGTCGATCCGGCGCCGCATAGACAACCGTGATGTGCTTGACAGCGCTCACGCCGCAGGCTGGCGTGCACGCTCGACAAATGCGTCGACCAGCGACCCAGCCGTCTCACCGAAGAGCGGCTCGAACATGATTGCCGAAAGCCGGTTGGCGAATTCGAAGCGCAGCGTAAGCTCGATCCGGCAGCCCGCCGCCCCGACCGGCGTAATTGACCAGGTACCAGCCAGCGTGCGGAGTAGGCTCTGCCCCTCGAGCGACAAATCGATACGATCGTGCGGCTGCAATTGGTTACGCGTCGTGAATTCGAACTGCAGCGGCCCGCGCTTGACCGCGAGCGTGGCCACCATGGATCGCTCCGACTGCGAGACAATCCGCGTACTTTCGCACCACGGCACGAAGTCCGGGTAACGCGCCACGTCATTGATCATCTCGAACATGCGCGCCGGGGTCGCCGCCACCAGCGCCGAGCGTTTGATCTCTTTCATGCCCAAATTGTCGCGGAGCCAACCGCTCCCGACAACTGCAAGCCGCTACAATGGCAAGGATATATGGCCCAGACCAAGGACAAGCAGAAGGACGGCGAGCGGCTGATCGCCGAGAATCGCAAGGCCCGCTACGACTATTTCATCGAAGAACGGCTCGAGGCCGGCATCGCCCTCGAGGGGTGGGAAGTGAAGGCCCTGCGGGCCGGCAAGGCGCAGATCGCCGAAGCCTATGTCTACATGAAAGACGCCGAGGCATTCCTCTTTGGTGCGCATTTTGCGCCACTCAAGACCACCTCGACGCACGTCACCGCCGACCCGATTCGAACGCGCAAACTGCTACTCAAGCGGTCAGAACTGGCGCGGCTGGTCGGCCTTACCGAACGCAAGGGCTACACCCTGGTGCCGCTCGATCTACACTGGCAAAATGGACGCGCCAAGCTTACCGTCGGCCTCGCCAAGGGTAAAAAGCAGCACGACAAGCGCGCCACTGACAAAGACCGCGACTGGCAGCGCGACAAGGCACGGATTCTGCGACGCGGTTAGCGTATTGCAGAGGCTCGGGCCAGCCCGGCGCTTGAACTTCTCGCGTTTGGCCCAATCAAAGACTAGGATGTAGATAACTGTTACGGGGGCGACCGGTTTCGACGTGGGTTGCGAACCGTGAATGGCGTACCGAGGCGCATGGCCCTCGTTAATCACTGTGCAATTTATAGTTGCAAACGACGACAACTACGCACTAGCTGCTTAATTAGCAGTTGCCCCCAGACCAGCGCCTGCCTATGGGACTGAATCTGGGGACGCGTTCATAGGATCGCGGCACCGTGTGCTACGGGCGGTGCCGTTAAGAGTCACTGTAGCTGGCTCGGCGTTTTCCCTGCCCCTTGGGTAGCGCAGAGTAAGAACCAATAAGAGGGCTATGTACGTAGATATTCACGTCTAGGGCTTGCGGACGCGGGTTCAATTCCCGCCGCCTCCACCAGTTGGTGGTACAGGTCCGTACAAGGCAGTACAAAGCACCCGCAGAAATGCGGGTTTTTTTGTGGACTTTCTGTCCAAAGTTGGTGGATACCTCCCATTGACATACAGCGCGGTCCAGGGGCATCGCTTGGTACTCCCTCTGGAGATGCCCCCAGATGCCTCTCACCGAAACTGCCATCAAACACGCCGCACCTTCAACACAGTCGTATCGATTTTATGATCGAGACGGCCCATCGAGCGCTTGGCATTTGCGGTCAAGTCCTGCGCTACGGCATTGCGACCGGCCGCGCGGCGAACAATCCGACGCGCGCATTGCACGGTGCATTGCAAGCGGTTACGGCACCCGTTCGGATTGGCGAACTGCTGCGTTCGTTCGACGGCTACGAAGGATCGCTGATTACGCGCTGCGCCTTAGAGCTAGCGCCGCTGGTTTTTGCGCGGCCGGAAGAATTTCGGACGGCGAAATGGGAGGACATCGATTTCGAGACGCAGGAGCGGCGATTTACGGCGAGCAAAACCAAAACGCCGCACATCGTGCCGCTCGCCACGCAGGCCGTCTCCGTTCTGCGTGATATTAGCCGCCATGAGACGCATGGATATCGATAAGGACGAAATGTCGGGCCACGGATTCCGCGCGATGGCCAGAACGATTCTCGATGCAGTGCTCGGATTCCGGCCCAATGTTATAGAACACTAACTGGCGCATGCTTTTCGCGAACCTAACGGACGGACCGACAATCGCACCGCGCATCTCGAAGAGCGTCGAAAGATGATGCAGGTCTTGGCCGACTACCTCGATGGATTTAGGCACGCACGTCCACCGGGGGCGGTCACGAAATCATCTGACGTCCACAGGGTGCTAAAAGCCGTCTCTTGCAATTTGGCTAGCAAGTGACCGTGTCGAGTAGACCGGCCCTCGTTGTAAGTCGTCGACCTACTGCGCGATGAATGATCTTTTCGCTTTCCATACGTTCAATTGCGCGCCGCGCAAAATAGCCCAGTCGATTGCCGCGACAGGCAGTCATTTTGGTCAGATACTTCGGGACAACTCAGAAGGCATCGACATTATTTGGTCGATACTTCCCTTTCATTGATTGCTCTTCGTAACGACGCTGAAAGTATTACAAGTAGAGGTATATCAACGAATGACCTTGAACTGTATTTCGTCAACGTAGCGCGGCGAGACAGCGCACCGTCAGGCGGGAAGTCCTCGCCGGCCAGCGACGTCGCTGCCTAGGGGTACTCGCCAATAGTTGCCAGCCGCGCAGCGCACTAGCGCGAAAATCATCACGTTTGTGATGCTCCGCTTGCGCTGGTGTCGGCGGCAATGCAAACCGATGATTTTCGCGATTGGCTTCCTCGGCGCGCGCTGGCGGCAAATCGTCTTTCTGTGCGCTGCACCAGCCAGTACAATTGTTACCTTGGGTACCGCTGTCAGGATCAACTACAACGGGGTAAGGTGCACCGAAGCGCCACCAGGGCATGCTAAACACAGAGTTTATTGAGGAATATATGGCGATTCAGATCACGCGCCACTTCGCAACAGTCAAGGGCGAACGCCAGGTTCATTACCGGCGCGCGGGCTCGGGCCCCCCGGTGATTTTGCTGCACCAATCGCCGACCTCATCGCGTGAATATATTCCACTGATTCAAGAGATCGCTGGGAAGGGCTTCACCGTGTTTTCACCTGACACGCCGGGCAACGGCATGTCCGACCCGTTCCCGGGTGATGAATGGAAGCCCATGGAAGAGTTTGCCGACGGCGTGGTGAACTTAATGGATGAATTGGGAATAACAAAGGCGCCCGTTTATGGCTTTCACACCGGCGGTGTGTGCGCGTTGGCCTTGGGCTTGCGCCACCCCGACCGCTTCACCGTGGCCATCATGAATGGCTACATTCAGATGGACAAAGATGAGGTCGACGAAATTCTGCAGCACTACCTGCCGGAGGTCGTGCCTGACTGGAGTGGATCGCACCTGACCTGGACATGGTCGCGCTTCCGCGAGCAAGTGCTGTTCTTTCCCTGGTTCCGTAAGGATTTGGCACGGCGCATGAACTACGATGTGCCAGCGCCTGCGGTCACGCACTTGGCCGTGATGGATTTCCTTAAGTGCCAGGATTATCGCCGCGCGTATCGCCCCGCATTCCTGTTCGACACCGTCAATGCGGTGAAGAACATGAAGGGCAACATGGTCATCACCACGGCGAAAACCGATGTGTTGGGTAAGTATCACGCGCTGTTGAAGGACGTGCCGTCCAACATCACGCTGCTGAACCCGGCAAATCCAGATGAGTCAAAAGAGCAGTTCATCAAAATTTTAGCTGACAACGCCACATCAAACACCGCACCGGTGCTCGCACAGACAAAGCCCATGCCCGGCAAAATCTGGCAGGAGTATTTCCAGGTTGATGGCGGGTCGATCTACGCCCGCCGCAACACCGACGGCACAGGGCGCCCCATCGTGTTCATTCATGCCAGCGCTGGCTCAAGCTACAGCATGGATAACTTCATGAAACCGTTGATCGGCAAGCGCCCGGTCATCGCGTTCGACTTGCCGGGCAATGGTGAGTCCGACAACCCCATGGGCACGACGGTGACGGTGGAAGCGCAAGCTAAATACCTGGCGCAAGCCATCAAAGCCGCAGGCTACACCGAGGTCGATTTATTCGGGTATTGGGGCGGCTGCACCGTGGCGGTGGAATTAGCCGTTCAGCACCCAGACCTTGTGAAACACGTCGCAGCGCCTACGTTGATGGTCTTGCCCGATGTCGTGCGCGACGAGTACCTGGCGCGTTACACACCGACCATTGAACTGGAAGACTACGGTGTTCACTGGCTCAAGGTGTGGAACATGGTGCGCGACCAGGAACTGTTCTCGCCCTGGTATATGCGCAAGAAAGACCACATCGTTCGCGATCATGAACCCGATATCGAGCCCACCGTGATCCATCGTCGCACTGTTGATTTATTCAAGGCGCTCGATATCTATCAATCGGCTTACGGCGCGTGTTTTCGTTACCCCGTGCTGGAGAAACTGCCGCAGGTGGCCTGCCCCATCTTGCTCAGCGATGCGGCGGGCGTTATTCGTCAAACACTCACCGCCAGCAAAGCGGCCACGGCCAAAGCGTTACCGCGCGATCCGGCAGCGCTGGCCTCCGAACTCCTGTCTTTCTTCGAGTGATTTAAATGTCTGTCGAAATGGCGTTTTCATTCACATGCTGCTTTTCGCGTCGTGTCTGGGCGCTGGTGTTGGCGTGTGTGCTTCGTACTTATTTTGCCAGTTGACTTGCATCTGATCAAAGAATTGCAACGGCATACTGATCTTCGCAATCCTGACGGTATTCATCGCTGTTTTGATGAGTGGCCGGACGAGCGAATACCTCGGCAAGAGCTCATGGCTCGTTAGACAATTCCCGGCATCGCCGTCAAGGCCTCGGGTTCGGTGGCCAAGAGGAAGCGCAGCGGGAACCGCCGGCGTCGACCAGCAGGAACTGCGCGCTGACGCCCACTAAAGTGGGCAACTGGGCATTTTCTCGACGAGATCGAAGGCGAAAATCATCTTCGCCATGCCGCACAGCATCGCCATGATGACACCGAGTTCGACGAGCTCACCGTCCGTGAAGTGCGCGGCGAGCCGCCCATACAGCGCGGGCGTGATGCGCCCACGTGTATTCGTGAGCGCCATTACGTCGGCGAGCGCGAGTGCACACTTTTCCCGCTCACTGAATGGCCCGGTCTCGTACTCTGCAAGTGCATCGATCTGCGCCTGCGGCACACCAGCCTCGCGCGCGGCGAGCGTGTCCCCGCGGTTGCAGAATGCGCAGCCGTGGATATTTGCCAGACGCAGCCGCACGAGTTCAACGACGCTGCGCTCGATGCGGCCCGAGTAGAAGAACTTGCTGTAGAAATCCTGCAGATACCAATCGTAGGCTTGCGGGGCGTGCCCGAAGACCTCGATGAACGTGGTGTCGCCGTGCAGCGCGAGAGACTGGTCCCACGCCTTCTGCATGTGTTGCGGCAACTCCTCGCGGGCTACGCGTTTCAGCGGCGTGTCTGGTAGCAGGTTCACAGGTACCAATTCTACTACGCTACTACGACCGACGTCACACTTGAGCCGCTTCCAATGACACATCGGCCCGCACGGTCCGCCTTGGAGGATGATCGTGACTCTCGATAGCCACCCGTCCACGAAAGTGGGTCAGCTCCAGCGACAGTTCACCGAACCGCTTCCGCACCGGCCCGCACTAGCCGACAAACGCAATTGTTCTCATATCGGTTGCCGCGCTTGTGCTGACGGAGCTCTCGCTGCTGCTGATTGGCCCGTATTCGAAGCGCAGCATGCGTTAAAGCCGTGCAAGCCGACGTGCGCGAACAGCAGATCCGCCACACGGCGCTGCGGCGTGTCGGCACCATGGACGAAGTCGCCGGCGTGATTGCCTTCCTCGTATCCGACGATGCCGGGTTTGTCACCGGCCAAGCCATTTCGGTCGATGGCGGCCGAATGGATTTCCTGAGCCACTCCGGATGACCTAAGACATCGAGGAGTTCGGCGCACGACTGGCGCAAGTCGTCGGCGCCCCCATGTGATCACGGGCCCGGATCGCCTTCCGCTGCTGTGACGATACGATCCAGCGCACGGAGATCGACGACGATACACCGATCATGCGGTGGCACAGCACCGCCGGTATAACTGAGCCCGCCGCCGCGCGGTACTAGCGCAAAGCCGGCTTCAGTGGCCGCCGCGACCGCCTCGCTGAGCCGCTCCGCGGAGCGCGGCTGAATCGCGAGTGCCGCGATCGCGTTGCTGCCAAAGATGTCGCTCGACAGCTCCGTCAGCGCATCGCGATCGGTGATGACCGCATCCCTACCGAGCAGCGCTTGCAGTCGGGTCTCAAGCGCGCTCACGTCATCGCCTCCACGAGCCATGCGAGTGCCCCGGAGCCGGGCGCGCGCAGTAGTACCGCCTTTTCGCCGTTGAAGCCCGGCAGCACCATCTTTCCCGCGTTCACTGTCTGCCCGCCCGCGGCGAGTGCTGCGGCGGTCGCGCCGGCGATATCTGACGCGAAAAAACCCTGCGCGATATAGCCGATCGCCGCTGGTTGCGCGGCATTCACCCGATCAGGAACCTCGAAGTTAAGAGGTTGGTTGAGCGACAGCTTCCCAAAAAAGTGCGCACCTGCAAGGAACACCGTGTGTGCCACAGAACCAGGCGGGCGTGCTAAGAACACGTTAGTCTCGGGTTTGCCGAGCTGCGCGTCGAGTACGACACTAACGCCGAGCATCGCCTCGTAAAAGCGCTGCGCCTCCGACATCGAGCGAACGCAGTGCGCCGTTGTCGCAATTGGTGTGAAGCCGCATCGGGTGCGACCGAACGCGGCCGCTGCAATCCGCACACGACCGATGAAGGTTGTCTCATCACCCAGAGGTTGCACGAGATTGATCGCGACGCCGTCTGGTGCCTCAAACACCACCTCGATCGCCTCGCCCGACTCAGCGTTGACGAAGTAGCGTTTGGGTTCCGACCAGAACTCATAACGATCCCATAGAGCCTTCGACACTGCGACGATGTCATCGACATAAAAGTTGATGTTCCACAGGCCGCGCGTTGTGCGGTCCCCCTTGCGGCGCACGGTCTCGCGGCCTGTTAGGTTCGGCGCAAGCAGCAACAGCTGTCCGATGCCGAGCCCGCATGCACTGAGGCGGCAGATTTCGACTGTAGTGCCGACGGGCAGGCCCAGTAGTGCGACAAACTCAGCGCCGGCGGATCCGCGGGCGAGCACATCGAAGCCGATCACATCTCGGTAGAACGCGATGCTCTCGTCCATTGAACGCACGCAGATCGCGGCGAAGCCAAGCGGTATGCCACGCGATGGGTTGGCAGAGACAGTCATGCGATCCCCTCCCCGCCAACTTCAATGACGGCACGACCCATCAGTTTGCGTGCCTCGAGACGAGCATGCAGCGATGCCACTTCGGTCAATGGTACCGATTCGGTCACTGGTACCCGCCAGCGCCCAGTCATGGCACGCCGCGACGCTCCAGTCCTCGCGCAGATAATCGAGTGCGGCGCCGTTAGGTCTGCGAGCAGATCTCGCGCTCCCGCATCGCGTGCAATCTGCAGCGCCATTGCACCGACCGCGCAGGCAGCGGAATGGACTAACACAGTATCACCCGTCTGCACGCGCGCGTCGGCGTGCAGCGCATACCAGGCCGTGGCCGTACAACCGCGATTAGCTGCCCCCAACTTCAGGCTCGTTCCAAAGGCCAATTCGATTAATCCGGACGCCTGCGCAATTGAGTACTCCGCGTAGCCACCGAAGCTCAGCCTCGATAGCACGCGGCGGCCGACCAGCGTCGCATCGACACCCTCGCCGACTGCATCAACGATACCACTGTGCTCGGTGCCGGGCACGAATGGGTAGGTGACCGGCATCCAGTCGCGACGTTCGCGTCTGAGCAGCGCATCCATAAGGTTCATACCGACGAAAGCGACCTTGATGCGCACTTGGCCGCGTTGGGGCACGGGTATGGGCAATCGCACCGGGACCGGTGCCTCGGGACCTCCTGGAGCCTCGACAATCATCGCGTGCATCGCCGTTCATCTCATCAACCGCAATGTGCGCTGCACAACTCAGCTACGGCTGGAAAACTCGAACAGCGCTTGGATCGGGCCACGGCTGGCTTATCGGAAGCAGTCCTATTGTCGCTGAACGGACCGTCGGGGCTTCCCGCGGGCAGCGGGTCGCCGCGTGGCGATGTCCGAGCATCAACTGCGTCGGCAGCAAGTCCGGTCCGAAAATGAACACCTCTTTGCTCACCGCATTTCCGATCTGGTGCTTCAAAGCGCCAATAACTAGGCGAATCGATCCATCGAGGCTTGAAACGCCTACGACAATTGACCGAATTACGGCTACAGTCATCGATAGCATCCATTGCGGATAAGTCTGATCAATAAGGATGCGGTAAAAACCCCGATTGCCTAACTCGACATGTGACGAGTTCAACAAGGGTTAGTTGTTGATGCGCCGGCAGACATTCCGATTGCTTGCAGAGCTAGTTTGAGTTTAGGTTCGTGCGGAGGGATTCCGAGCAGACGGCAACAGCGTGACGCCGAACAAGATCGCGATTATCGGGTCAGGATTTCGTTCCCGTGGGATCGTGACTGTTCCACGTGAAATCAGCGAAATCGCCGGACCGTCATGCTCTCCGCAGCTGCAGGCATTCAGACTGAACGTGTTTCCGGCAACGCCGTTTGATCGCTCCTTGGCAGTCATGGCTCATATTGACGCCGGAATTATCGCGGCAACGCAGGGAGCCGATGCAGTATTCCTGAATACATTCGGAGACTACGGCCTGGCCGAACTCCGATCGGCGTTGGCGATTCCGGTAGTCGGTGCCGGGGAATCGGCAATGCTGGTCGCGTCATCGCTGGGCAGGAGATTCTCGATCGTCACGATTTGGCCGCGCAAACTGAGCTTTATCTATGACGAGCGCATCGGCGCCTGCGGTATGTCTCGGCGGTGTGTCAGTGTTCGCTACGTACTCGACGACGCTGAGCTTGAAGCAGGCTCCGAGAACGATTCCGTCGACAAGCTCAGGCAAGGAAATGTCGAGCTGATCGATCGAGTCGTAGAGGCAGCTAACATTGCCGTTCGGCGAGATGGCGCAGACACCATCGTATTCGGTTGCACCTGTATGTCACCCATTGCCGATAGAGTCGCGATGCGACTCTCTGTACCCGTGGTCGACGCAGCGAGGACGGGGTATCTGTACGCAGAGACTCTCGTCCGCTTAGGGGTTAGGCAAAGCAGTGTTGCCTATCCACAACCCGTTGCGGGGCGAATAGGCGCGGTCAGCGCGTTGATCGATGGAACGCCTCAATCTGACGCCGCTGATTCTTGCCCAGTTTGTCCGGTAGGTTCGAGCTAAGAATGAATTGTGAAAGCTGCGGCGCCGTTTGACATCGACGACGATGCCGTCCACGAGAAGTATCGTGAGGCCCTCATGTACCGGTTACTACGGCCACCCCGATAGCGCCAGCTGGCAGTACATTTCGAGCTTGGGGTCGTCGGTTCTGGTCAAGATCAATGCGGACCGCTGGTCCCACTGGAAGTTCGGCTAGCCCGACTCGGCTCTGGTGCAGCGCGAGACCCGCCCCGGGCAACCGCAGCAAGGCGCGACACAGGCAGCCAACATGGACTGGTGACAGAGGGGGAAGTCTGCAATATTGCGCGCGCAATTCTGCCGAATTGCCGCAACTGAGGTCATCCAGACTCATCCCAACGACCTGGGGGCATCTGTGGAAGCACGTCGCCAAAATAGAAATCCGGAATCGGGACCGATTCAACAGCTTTCGAGAACTATTCAGTAGCCGCCGCCTGCACCAGTTCGATGTTACTGATTATTTATCACTAACACCCTGCGCTTGCTCCGCCGATGCGGTCTCGGCTGTGCTGTAGTGGCCGCAGTGCTTGGCCCGGACGCGGCAGCAACGGCAGTGGATGGCGCCGGTGATTGTGCGATTGCAGCGGCAACCGCGAGCCACGCGACCAATAAACAAGTCGCCAGAAGGCCGCGTAGGTTCATCGTAGCTACTTTGTTGCTCTGTCAAAATCATTTGCGTTGCGAGGCCGCCTGATAACCAGGTGATCTTCCGCTAGATCACTGCTGAGCGTCCTGCAGCAGCGCTTTAAACCATGCCACAAACGCCCGAACTCGCGGCGATAGATGCCGGCGGTGCGGGTAAAGCGCGTGCACTGGCATCGGGGCCGGGCGCCATTGAGGCAGTACCTCGACCAGGTCTCCGCGTGCGATCGCGCAGGCGATATACGTTTCCGCCGTGCGCACGCTGACGCGGCTGGGCACCTGCAGACTTTGAGGGCTTTGGTTCGCGTCGGTATAATCCAAGAACGCGCTGCCGTGATCGGCGGCGTGTTGAGTTTCGTACCGCACCACCACATGAGCGCGCAGGTCCTCAGGCTGACGTAACGGTGGTCGCGCAGCCAAGTAGGTCGGGCTGCGCAAGTCGTTAGCTTGAGCGTTCCCAGCGGATGTGCAACCAGCGTACTCGGTTGCAGTGGACCAACTCGAATCGCGCAATCAACGCCCTCCTCGACGAGATCGACCATGCGGTCGTCGGCGCGCAAGTCCACTTTCAGCTTCGGGTGACATTCCAGAAACGCCGGCAACACAGTCACCACGATTCGCCGTGCGATCCGGCTTGGTACATCCACCACCAGAGTGTGCATCGCATAGCACCGGGTTAAACGCCCCGGCGCATTGACTTGATAAGGGAGTGTTCAACTCCTGACGTTCTGGACTGATCCGCTGCTGGATTGAGCACGCCACCTCCGCAAGTGAACCTCTTCGTACTTGGCGCTGCGCTACCTTCGATGGCTGAGCTTTTGACCCGAGCTGGCGTCAGCCACCCGAGGCTCGACTGCGGCCTGCCGCAGGCTCCGCGGCCCGGTAGCCACGGACGAAGCGCCATTTGATTTTGGAGAAGGCTTGGCTGCCATATTGCGCGGCTGCGTGTTAGCGTACCGTCGGTCGGCCAGAAACGTTTCATTTCCGAGGAGACTGGCTATGGGGAAAAAACTAACTGGTGACTGGGCCGTGTATGTCGCGCTGCAGAAGATCGGCCACTTGTCCACTATAGACCCGGACGGGACGCCGCACTGCACGCCAGTGTTCTACGCCATGATGGATGGCGAGATCTATGTGGGCACCCAGCGGGGCCGGAAGAAGTTCCGCAACCTGGAACGGGAGCCGAAAGTCTGCTTTACAATCGATACGCCAACGAGTCCCTACAAAGGCATCATGGTGCAGGGGACTGCCCAGATCATCGACGACAATGCCGTCCATGAAAAGTATCGTGAGGCCCTCATGTACCGCTATTACGGCCATCCCGATAGTGCCGGCTGGAAATATATTTCGAGCCTGGGGTCGTCCGTCCTGATCAAGATCAATGCGGACCGGTGGTCCCACTGGGATTTCGGCTAGCCAGACTCCGCGCTGGTGCAGCGCGAGACCTCGCTCAACCTACACTAGTGACACCCTGGTCGCTAACGCGAATGCCATCTTCGATCAGATCGGATGGAAAGACGACCACGTTTGCGCCTTCGTCTACGCCACTCAACACTTGCGCAAAGTCAGTCCCTCTTCGCCCGATCTCGACCGCCCGCAACTGCGCTCGACCATCCTCGACCACAAAAGTGTGCCACGCATTCTGGCGCCGGAAAATCGCGCTGGTCGGAATCTTGAGCACGTTGTCCCCAGTCCAGGTCACGATTGCCGCTTCGATCCGGTAGCCGGCGCCGAGCTCAGGCGGCGGATCGATGAGATCACCGATGACGTTGACGCGTTGCTCCTCGACTCCGAGTGTCGAAATCTTGGTGAAGGCACCAGGCTCGATATACCGCACCTTGCCCGGCAGCACTCGATCACTGCCCCAACCGGTAACTCGAATCGCATCACCAGGGTGCACTTGTACGGCATCCTCGGTGAGTAGGTCGACGATCAACTCCAGGCCACCGCCGCCGCCTAACTCGAACAACGACGCGCCGGCCTGCACCACTCGCTCGCTCTCTTCGACAACGCGCAGAATTGTGCCACTGACCGGTGAGCGCACTTCAATAGTCGCCCCATTCCCTGTATTGCCACCGGCGCCTAGCAGCCGCGAACGGGCGCTCTCCACCTCTGATCGAGCCGCCGCGAGCGTGGCGCGAGCACTACTGGCGCGAGCACGCTCTGCCGCCGCGGTTTGCGAAAAGCTGTCGCGACTCTCAGCGCTTACTAGGCCCTTCGCAAACAGATCTACGCGGCGTGCCGCCTCGGCGCTGGCTAGCTTGCTGGCACTATCTGCCTCGCGTAAAGCCGCCTCGGCCGCGCGCGCGCGTGCTTGAGCGGCGGCAAGATCGCTGCGCAGGGTCGCCGTGGCGCGCGCATCATTGGGAGGCGGCCCGATCTTGGCGAGGATGTCGCCGGCCTTTACGCTGTCGCCCGCCTCAAACTTCGTGCGCAGCAGTCGTCCTGTGATAGGCGCCGCCACCGTATAGCGCTCGCGGGCCCGCGTACGCCCCTGCTCCTCCACGGTCACTGAGAGCGTTCCGCGTGCAACCGTTGCCGTATCGACGACGGTACCTGACGGACGCAGCAGCAGCACCAGCAGCGCCACACCAAGCAAGCCAGCGAGGCCCAAGTAAATCCAGCGGCGTGACTTTGGTGGCTCCATAACTGACTACTCTCGGGTCTTGAGGACTGCGATCAGATCGAGTCGATCGACACGGCGCTTGACGATAGCGCCGCTCGCGATGGCGGCAGCCAGCGCAATACCGGCAGAAATCAAGTACGTGGCCGGACTGATCACAAAAGGAATTCGATAGGTTTCGGTCTGCAGCGATGAGGCAACGGCGATCGCCAAACCATAGCCGAGCAACCAGCCGATCGGAATGGCCAACAGCGTAATCACAGCCTGCTCGCCAAGCAACAGTACCACTGTCTCGCTACGCCGAAAGCCCATGACGCGCAGGCTCGCCAGTTCCCGACCTCGCTCCGCCAGCGAGATCCGCGCACCATTGTAGATAACACCGACGGCAATCACGCTCGCAAACGCTAACAGAAAGCCGACTGCGACAAACAAACTCTCGGCCAGCTGCTTCTCAAATGACTCCAACATCGACGCGGGCGACGCTACGCCAGCCACAGCCGGCAGATTCTTGAGCTCCTGCTCCAGGGCACGTCGCGCATCGGTCGCCACCGATAGGTAGCCGCCAGATACCATTTTTGGGCCGCCCACCAGACGCTGCAGTGCGAATCGGTTCATGTAGGCAGACATACCCAGAAAGTCCTCAACGACTCCGACGACTTCAACGGTACGCTTATTGCGCCGTCCTTCGAGGACTTCGATGAGCAACGAATCACCCGTTGTGACATGCAGCTTCTTTGCCAAGAGCTCACTCAGCACCACACCCTCTAGCTGCAGCGGATGCACGCGTCCGCTCGCCGCCACGATTCGACGCAATGCACCGTCCGGCTCCATGCCATTGATGCTGACCTCACGGTCGCGCTGACCCGCGATCAATCGCGCCGGCACGGCACGAAACGCCTCGACCCGCGTCACGCCTTTGAGATGGCGGAGATCATCAATCACGGCCGCATCGAGCGGCTCGTCAAAAGTGAGCATCAAGTCTTCCCGCTGAATGACGCGAAACTGCAGATCCATCATCAACTTCACGCCGTCGAACATGAATAGTCCGATGACCAGAATAGCCACCGAGAACGAGACGCCAAGCGAGGACAGCAGGCTCTGGATAGGTTTACGTTCCAGATTTCGCAAGATCATGCGCCCCGCCGATGGCAGCCACGCCGTCAATCCCGTGCGCTCCAGCCAGCCGGCGTGAAACCGCGCTGGCGCTTCGGGGCGCATGGCTTCGGCGGGCGGCAACCTAATCGCGTGCCGCACAGCCGCCAGCGCGCCGGCGATCGCCGCGACGAGGCTCACGCCGATCGCCGCAATCAACAACGGCAGGCTGAGCTGGTACTGCAGATTAGGAAAATCAAAATACTTGCCATACAAATTGACATAGGCTTGGCCTAACCACACGCCCGCGAAAGAGCCGAGTATCGCCCCGGCGACCACCGCGGCGAGCGCGAACAGCAGGTAGTGCAGACCGACTTCGCGATCACGGTAGCCGAAAGCCTTGAGAACGGCGATCTCGCCCCGTTGCGTGCGGATAAGCCGTCCCAGCACCAGATTGAGCAGGAACGCCGCAACGCCCAGAAAAACCGCCGGAATCGCAGTACCCATCACCCGATTCTGGTCGAGTTCACCCTGCAATATGAGGTGCGAGGGCTGTTCGGCGCGCGGGTAGGCCCCGAGCCCTCCATAGCGGTCCAGCAAGCCGTCGAGCCGCGCAATGACGGCGTCCTCATTGGCATCGGGCGAGAGCCTCAGCATCACCTCGTTGAACGCGCCGTCCATGTCATAGGCAGGCCCTAACACCTCGCGACTCATCCATAGGATGCCGAAACGCTTGTCGTCAGGATAGAGCGAACCCGGCGGCACGGCGTAGGTGTATTCCGGCGAAATCGCGATGCCAACAATATCGAGATCGCGGGCCCGGCCGTTGATGACCGCCCGAATGCTGTTCCCGGGTCGCAGACCGCGCTCATGCGCAAAGTTCTCGCTGAGAATAACCTCATCAGAGGTGCCCGGCGCGATGTAGCGACCACTCCGCAAGCGAATATCGTTTACGGTCGGACGCCCATGCTCGGGCAACGAGATGAAGTGCCCCTGCGCTGGCGCATCGAGTCCCTCCAGATCGAGCGTCGCGTAATATGATACTCGCGTATCGACGGCTGCGACGCCCGGCATCGCTTCGATCTCTCGCCGCAGCGGCTCCGGCGCGCGCTTCACAGAGGCCCAGACATCCGCGAACCGCATGTCGCGATAGTAGGCCTGCTGCGCATCGACCAGGGTCTCGTAGCTGCCGCGCATGGTGACTACGGTCATGATGCCGGTCGCGACAACCAAGGCGATCGAGAGCATTTGGCCACGGAGCTGCCAAAGCTCACGACTCAGTTTGCGCATGAGCGACGTCATGATCGTGCGCTCACCAAGTGATGTCGTCCAAACTGGCGCGCACATCGTTAGTGCGTCGCTCGACGATCTCACCGCTGCTCATGCGCACGACCGTATCGCCGAGCCCGCCGATCGCTGCGTTGTGCGTGATGATCGCCGTCGTGGTACCAGTCTCCCGGTTAACTCGATCGAGCACTGACAGCACGAGCTTGCCAGTCTCGGCATCCAAAGCGCCGGTAGGCTCGTCGCACAACAGGACGTCGGGCCGCTTGGCGACGGCGCGCGCAATCGCAACGCGTTGCTGCTCACCGCCAGAGAGTTGGGCCGGGAAATGATCAAGCCGTTCCTTGAGACCCACCAGCTCAAGCGCCTCGTGCGGCGACATTGGGCGCACGGCGATGTCCGTGACAAGCGCGACGTTCTCGCGCGCCGTCAGGCTTGGAATCAGATTATAGAACTGAAATACGAAGCCTACGTGCTCCCGACGATACTCGGTCAAACCGTCGCTATCGAGTGTATCAAGCCGTTTACCGCGATACTGCACCTGGCCGCTCGAGACAACGTCGAGCCCGCCGAGAATATTCAACAGCGTGGACTTACCACTGCCGGACGCTCCCAACAGAACCAGCAACTCGCCGGCGTAAAGCTCGAGACTGACGTCCTTCAAAGCGTGCACCGTCACCTCGCCTGTTCGATAGATCTTGCTCACGCCGGTCGCGGACAGGACGACCTCGTGCCGAGCGTCGGCGGGCTCTGGTCGTTGTCTTGTATCGCCCGTCGCTGCGGTCATGTAGATATCACGTATTGCTGATTTGTTAGCGTTGCTTGCGGCGGCTATTGCCAGCAGCATGCCCGCAGCCGTATGGTGCGCGTACGCCGCTTTCCATGTCATGTCGTTGCGCCGATCTCGCAGCAGCATATCGAAATTGGCCTGATCTTCGCGGCCGCCCAGTTCCTTAGGAGACTCCCACTACCGTGAAACGACAGATCCGCAGAGCCATTTCGGCTGAGTTACTAGACAACATGGACGCATGGTGGCGCGCCGCCAACTATCTCTCGGTCGGCCAGATCTATCTGCAGGACAACGCACTGCTGAAGGAACCGCTCCAGAAGGAGCACATCAAAGCTCGTCTGCTTGGCCATTGGGGTACCACGCCCGGTCTAAATTTTGTCTATGTGCATATGAACAGGGCGATCAAGGACGCTGACCTAAACATGATGTTGGTGGTCGGGCCGGGGCACGGCGGGCCCGGCATCGTTGCCAATACGTGGCTCGAAGGCACCTACAGCGAGACCTATCCTGGGGTGTCGCTCGACGAAGCAGGTATGCAGCGACTGTTCAAACAGTTCTCTTTTCCCGGCGGCATTCCGAGTCACGTGGCGCCAGAAACTCCAGGGTCGATTCATGAGGGCGGCGAACTCGGTTACGCGCTCAGCCACGCCTATGGTGCTGCCTTCGACAATCCTGATTTGATCGTGACTGCGATCGTCGGCGATGGCGAGGCGGAGACTGGACCGCTCGCGACCAGCTGGCACTCGAACAAATTTCTCAACCCGGCCACCGACGGCGCGGTCCTACCGATCCTGCATCTCAATGGCTACAAGATCGCCAATCCCACTGTACTGGCGCGCATCAGTCACGACGAGCTCGAGCAGTTGTTCCGCGGCTATGGCCACCAACCCATTTTTGTCGAGGGTAGCGAGCCGGGGATAATGCATCGCCAGATGGCGGTGGCCGTCGACAAGGCGGTCGGGCAGATCCAAAAGATTCAACACGCCGCGCGCCAAGACGGCGTCCGCAAGCGGCCAATCTGGCCGATGATCATTCTGCGCACGCCCAAGGGCTGGACCTGTCCCAAGGAGATCGACGGCAAACGAGCCGAAGACTCCTGGCGCTCTCATCAGGTACCGCTCAAGGAGATGCATAGCAATCCGGCACATATCAAAATTCTCGAGCAATGGATGAGGAGCTACCGCCCTGAGGAGTTGTTCGACTCGGCCGGCGCGCCGCGCGCCGAACTGACCGCGCTGGCGCCAGTCGGCACGCGTCGCATGAGCGCCAATCCGCATACCAACGGCGGCTTGTTACTGACCGACCTGAAACTGCCAGATTTTCGCGACTACGCCGTGAAAGTCAGTCAACCAGGGGCTAGCGACGCCGAGGCGACGCGCGAGATGGGCAAATTCTTGCGCGATACCATGCAGCGCAATCTCAGCGCGCGCAATTTCCGGCTCTTCAGCCCGGATGAAAACAATTCGAATCGCTGGCAAGACGTGCTCGAGGTGACCGAGCGCACCTGGATGGCAGAGCGGCACGACTACGATGACCACCTGGCGCCGGATGGGCGCGTGATGGAAATGCTGAGCGAACACCAGTGCCAGGGTTGGCTTGAGGGCTATCTGCTCACCGGCCGGCACGGCTTCTTTTCCTGCTATGAAGCCTTCATCCACATCATCGATTCAATGTTCAACCAGCATGCCAAATGGCTGAAGGTCTGCAATCAAATCCCCTGGCGACGCCCGATCGCATCGCTCAACTACCTGCTCTCTTCGCACGTTTGGCGTCAGGATCACAATGGCTTTTCGCACCAGGACCCGGGCTTCATCGATCACGTGGTCAACAAAAAGGCCGAGATCGTCCGAGTGTATTTGCCGCCTGATGCGAACTGCCTGCTGTACCAGACTGACCACTGCCTGCGCACGCGCAACCGAGTGAACGTCATCGTCGCTGGCAAGCAGCCTGCGCCCGTTTGGCTGACGATGCCCGACGCCATTCGTCACTGCTCCGCAGGCATCGGCATCTGGGAATGGGCCAGCAATGATCGCGACAACGAACCCGATGTAGTGATGGCCTGCTGCGGCGACGTGCCGACGCTCGAGACGCTGGCCGCCGTCGATCTTATCCGCCAACACCTGCCTGAGCTCAAGGTCCGCGTCATCAATATCGTCAATCTGATGAAATTGCAACCACCGCACGAGCATCCGGAAGGGCTTAGCGATCGCGATTTCGACGCGCTATTTACCACTAACAAGCCAACTATCTTTGCCTTTCATGGCTATCCTTGGTTGATCCATCGCCTCACCTACCGCCGCACCAACCACGACAACTTCCACGTGCGCGGCTACAAGGAGGAAGGTACGACGACGACCCCCTTCGACATGTGCGTGCTCAACGAACTCGACCGATTTCATCTCGTGCAGGACGTGATCGACCGACTGCCGCAGCTCGGCGCGCGCGCCGCGTATGCAAAGCAAGCGATCCGCGACGCGCTGCTAGACCACCGTCAATACCTCAACGAGCACGGCGAGGACCAACCAGCAATCCGCGACTGGCGTTGGTCCGGAACAGGTCAGCGGCACGAGAACGTCGCCGCCCCGCAACGGAACGAGTGAATCTCATGACTATTGATTGTGATATTACTGTTAGTCCTAGTCGTCGATGACATCGCGAGACTCTGCTGGGAATTGCTGCAAGGAAACAGCGCGAGTGCGCCCGCCGCGAACAGGCAATACACGACGCCACCCTTGAGCTGCTTGCCGGCGACGTGCGGGAATCCGTCGCTGGCGATATGTTTCTCTTGTCAGCAGTGGCTCCAGACGTGCTGGCAGTCAACGCCGTCGCTACGGTGCAAAAATTGGCGCCTGGGATTGTCCCTCGGGCGTTCGGCCGCGCAAGATGTCAGCTATTTTCTCAGCGATCATGATCGTCGGCGCGTTAGTATTTCCGCCGATCAGACTCGGCATCACCGACGCATCGATTACCCGCAGCCGTTCAATCCCCCGCACCCGCAACTCCGCGTCGACTACTGAGTCGGCGTCTATGCCCATTCGGCACGTCCCGACAGGATGGTAGATAGTCTCCGCTTTCTCGCGGATGACGGCGGCAAGCTCCTGATCCGTCTGTGCGCCGCTACCAGGAAAGACCTCGGCGCCGCGATACGGATCGAACGGGGCCGCCGCAAGGATCTCCCGCGACAACCGCACGCCACTGACCAGCTGTGCCAAATCGCGTTCGTCCGATAGGTAGTTCGCCTCTATCCGCGGTGGATCCGCCACCGATGCCGACCGCAGCAAGATCCTGCCGCGACTCTCCGGCCGCAGAACGCAGACGTGCAACGTATAGCCGTGTCCGGGCAATCGATTCCGACCATGATCATCGAGCTGCGCCGGAACAAAATGAAACTGCAAGTCAGCACGCTCATCAGGCGCAAGCGGCGAACGAGCAAATCCGCCTGCCTCAGCAACGTTGCTCACGCCGGGACCGGAGCGAGTCGCGAGGTAACGCAGACCAACTGCGAGTTCGCCCAGAATGCCGAAGTCGTAAGTGATCGGCTGGGTACACTTCTGCAAGGTACAGAAATCAAGATGGTCCTGCAGATTTTCGCCGACGCTGTTGAGTGCCGCAGCAACGGGAATGTCCCACACCTCAAGCTCTGCCGGAGGCCCGATGCCGGACAGCATGAGCAGTTGCGGCGAGCTGACGGCACCCGCTGCAAGCAGCACCTCTCGCTCAACATGGACGGAATGAGTCTGGCCGCGATGCCTGTACTCAATACCGACGGCCCGACCGCGCTCGACGAGAACGCGCGTGGTCGTCGCCCGAGTGATGACGGTGAGGTTGGGCCGCTTCCGCACAGGATGCAGATACGCCGTTGCGGCACTGCAACGACGACCGCGGTTCTGTGTCACTTGGTAGTATCCAAAGCCTTCCTGGCGCACGCCATTGAAATCATCGTTGCGTGGCATGCCGCTCGCGGCCGCAGCCTCAACGAATACCGTGCTCAGTGGATTTCTGTAGCGTAGATCTTCGACGACGAGCGGACCGTGATCACCGTGGTACTCGCTGGCACCGCCCACATGCCGCTCTGCCTTGCGGAAATAGGGCAGGACATTGCGGTAGCCCCACTGCGTGAGCCCCATCGCCGCCCATTCATCATAGTCTGCGGCCGCGCCGCGCGTGTAGCACATCGCATTGATCGAGCTGCTGCCGCCGAGCACTCTGCCACGAGGCCAATACAAGCGCCGCCCAGCCAACTGGCGTTCAGGCTCTGTATAGAACTGCCAATCGATCCGCCGATCCCCAACGAGTTTCGCGATCCCAGCCGGCATATGAATGAATGGATTGAGGTCACGCCCACCCGCCTCGACTAACAAAACAGTCGTGTCGCGGTCCTCAGTCAATCGATTCGCGAGCACGCAGCCGGCCGATCCGGCCCCGACGATCACGTAGTCATACGCTGACCTACGCGATGGCATGGCTTGAATCCAGCACGAACGGATCCCGCTCGCCGTTTAGCAACTTGCGCATGATCGTTCGCTCTCGCAGCTCGATCGTCGCAGCGAGCGTCTGAGGATCACTCACCCCGCGAAAGGCCTCGAACCCGCGCTCGAGGAACCCTTGCAAGGAACCCAGCCCCGCTGCGCGTGCCGGCCCGCGCGCAAGGCGCAACATCTTCCCAATCCAGGCATGACGCATGAGCCCGCTCAGGCGACGTGCAAGTCCAACAATCAGAACAATTTGTCTGTTTCTGTCCTGTCCTCGCCCGACGGCGCGATATGCGACCGAGTACGACTCGGTCTCGATGCATTCGGATGGCAAGGCACGAGCGAGCGCGGCGTCGAGCTGCAGCGTCAGTAATTCCAGTTCGAGTGCATCGCACAGCACGTGCAATGCCGCATCAGGCAACGCACGCTCCATTGAATGCCACGCGCGCCGCAACTCCCGGTTACGCGGCGAGAAATCGTGTGGACCATACAAGTCGGTGAGAAAGAACCGCAGCGCAGCACTATAGGTCGACTCCGCCAGTAGGTCCTCATAGGTCGTCGCGAGTCGCCGGGCTTGCCACTCCTGCAGCTGACGCACCCGTTCGCCCAGTTCGCTGTCCCGTGCAAGCGCCGCTGCTAGCGCTTCCTTGCGCTCGAGATGGGACACGATCGTCTGGCTCGTCGTGCTCATTGGGATACCCGCGCGACTGATGGGGCAGTCGACTCGAGTTGCTGGATAACCAGCTTGGCAACCTGGCGTGACCATAGAAGGCCAAAATGCCCGATTCCCGTTACTGCCAATGCTTGGCTACCCGGAAGACGCGCACTCGCGCGGGGCACGACGAGATTATCGTCAATACTGTAGATAGACGTCATCGCAGTGACACGACGGTGCGGCCGCTCGAGGTTTATGGCCGCCAACCAGCTGGACCCGATTCTCATCTGCCGACACGCCGCGCCGCGACACAGCCGAGCAGTTTCACTGCCGCGATGCGGTGTACCAAGCGTAATCACCTGCGCCACTGGCGGCGTATCGATTTCTTGATCCATTGCGCTCAGCGCGGCTCGCGCAACCAAACCACCCATACTGTGTGCAACAACTACAACGGGCACAGCGGAAACCTCGGCACTCAGCGCAACGATCGCCTGCCGAGCCTGAATCGCCAGTAAATCAATGGAAGCGTGCGCCGGCTCGAGATTGACCGCGCGGACCGGACCAAATCCCGCTGCAACCAGTCGGCGTCGCAACAACCACCAAACCGCACGGTTGCAAAGAACGCCATGCAGCAGCAGAACCGGTCTCAATTTCCCACGCGGAGCGGCGCTATGCGTCATCGAGAGCCACGGTTCCATTGCCATCAAGCACTGACAGACGGCAAATACAGCCGCCTCACTGCAAGCGACGCGGAGCCGCCGCGCACTGCTAGACAACAGACTGCCTGATGCCAAGGTCGAAGGCTCTTCATACGCCGCCGCCACCAACAGTGTGCCAGCCGCAAACGTGAGTTGAATGACAGCAATAAAGACGACTGCGCTGATCGCCGCAACGAGCCATTGCTCGAGCTGCCACGCACGACTGAGTATCGGCGCGGCATACCACGCCGCGACCAAGGCAAGCACTAACTGTGCCAAGACAACGCCGCGCCAAAAAAGAGCGGTCATCGTGACCGCCGATCCCTGGCCTCCAACCGTTTCAATTCGATCTCCAACCGACTTAGCGTATCTGAGAGATCTCGTGTGACTCGGCGCGCGGCCGTGGCGCGCTCGACGACCGCGGTCGAAAACCGCCGGCGACGATCCCGCAGCACATCCTGACGCAACGACATTCCGTGTCGAGCCAAAACCGGGGCAAGCTCGTCGCTGTGACGTCGCAGGTCGTACCGCATCCGCTGATAGGCATGATTGACCAGCTGTTGACGGTCTGCATATCGAAACACGTTGACGAAGAACATGCGCGCGTCGTTTCGATCCGGTTCGAACAACACCTGATCCGCTGCCGGATACCGCGTCTGATAATTGGCCATGCCAACCTGCATTCGCGACTGGATCATCGCACGAAACATCTGCGACAGAATCGTTGCCAAGCTCGAGCGGGCTAGATCCACGCGCGACTCCTCAGGACCATCCATTGCATCAAATGGGACCAACGGATTGACGCACAGAACCAAATCACAGCCCGCGTCGAACGCAAGCGATGCATTCATAGTGCGATTGAGGGCGCCGTCCACATACGACTGACCGTCGATCTGCACTGACGAATACAAGCCAGGCAGTGCCGTGCTGGCCATGATCGCCCGCGAGATCGGCACGTCATCGAAACCAGGTTCACCGAACCGCACCGCGATGCCAGTATTGAGGTTAGTCGATACAACAAACAACTTAGTTCGTAGCTTACGGAAATCGTCGGTGTGCCCCGGCGAGCTGAATAGCTCCCCCAAAAATTCGCCGATTGGTTCGTTGTCGAACAGGGAGACAGGGACGGCGTGCATCAGTGTGCCCATTGCCCCCGCCCAAACCGCATGGACAGGATCGCTGGCGTAATCACGCAGGGCGCGGCTAAGTAGCGCCGGCAGCCGGACCGCGCGCGCCATATATTGAGCGACAGCTGGACGAACAAATAAACTCGGCGCGAACGGATAGCGGCTCGAATCGTTAGTAATAAATATCGATCCATCGTGGTGGTATCGAAACCGTTTGCCAACGCGGCGGCGACTATCGATCCGGAGCTTACACCGACATAGACGTCTAACGCCGTCAAGTCCAGGCCATCAACAGCCTCGCTCAATGCGTGCAGCGCACCGAGCTCGTAAAACGCCCCGAGTGGGCCGCCGCCAGCAAGTGCCAGCCCGATCGATCGTCCGCTGCGGCGCCCCTGACTCGCGCGCTGCAGTGTGAGCATGCAACCTAGGCGGCGCGTTTGCGCCGGCTTGCAGTCTTGCGCGGCGATCGAGATTGGGTGGCAGTTTTCTTGCGGGATTTCGCCGGGCTGCGTCTCGCGCCCGACATTCGACCGACACTCTCGTTGAGCGCATCGACTCGCTTGGACAAAGCCGCAATCTCATCAGAGCTTGGAACGCCGAGCTGATGCAGCACGCGATGAACCCGCGTCTGAAAAATCTTCTCAAGACTGTCGAAAGCCTCGGTCGCTTGCGACTGCGCCCCCTTCATGCGCTCACTCACGGTCGTCTGCACTTGCTCGAGAGCGGATCGAACCGCCTCATCGGCAGCCTTGCGACTGGATTCATGGATACGGGCACCTTCGGCCAGCAACTTCTCGAAAACCTGCGGCCCGTCCTTCTTGGCATTTGCCAGCGCACCGACGCCGGCGAGCCAGATGTGGTGCACGGTTTCAAGCATCTCGCCCTGCGTGATGCTGTGACCAGCGCCCGCCCGACTACCCTTTTTCTTTGCCTTAGCCATTGTTTGCTCTCCTCACGACGCGGTTGCCGGTCTAGAAATGCTCGAAGAAGTATTCGATCGAACGAGGCGTCCGTAACAATCACATTTCGCTTCTCTACCAGTTCCACTAGTATCTGACGATAGGGCACTCGCTGCGATGCGTACTTTCCGATGACAAAGGGCGGTTGAGGTGGCTACCAAGAAGTGGAAGCGTTTTCCATACGACTCGGCAGCATATTGCTACGCTGGGAACAAGCTCAAAAACAGCTGGTCGCGATTGCATAGAGGTGATTGCGAGCCTTGGCCCCGCTCCACGGCGGCACTCGTCGACGCATGGCGTGCATTCCATGTCGGCGATTTCGGCGCCGCAATTGAGGCAGGCGGCAAACTGGGTGCGCTAGGCGCAGTTGTCGCAAACAAGGCTTGTGGCGTCTACGCTACGTATGTGGAACCCGACGAGGATCGCGCGCGATCTCCTGCAATCCGCCGTTGCGCTTGGCGAGCACGCTGCCGAGGAATTGCCGGAACCACGCCAATACGCACTACACGCTTGCGTTCGTTGGCGGACGCCTCAGTCAAAGAATTTCGATTGTCAAAGCGCTTGCTGAGGGACACGCGACGCGATTGCGCGCTTGCTTGGACAGAACGCTAGAGCTTGAGCCCAAACATGCCGATGCGCATATTGCGTTAGGACTCTATCACGCGGAAATTATCGGCAAGCTGGGAGCACTGGCCGGTGGACTGACCTTCGGCGTATCCAAAGATGCCTGTCTCAGGCATTTCGACACCGCACTCAAGCTCGTGCCAGACTCCGCGATCGCGCTGGTCGAATATGCGCATGGGCTGACACTACTCGACTCAAAGCGCCACGCTGCACAGGCTAATAAGCTCTATACGACTGCGTCGAAACTCCCGCCAGCGGATGCCATGGAACACCTCGACATCCTCCGCGCGCGGGCACAGCTACAGTGAGCGCACTATCTGGTCGGTGGCGGCGCGCCAAGTAACGTGATTAACATCAATCGCTCGAACTCCTGCGCGAAGTGTGCCGCGAGCTCGCCTGGCCGCGGAACGAGATTGCTATCAGCTATCACGCCGAACTGCACGTGGTCCGCATAGCTCAGAATGCTGACACCGATGCCGATACTGCCCGACTGCGGCACCCAGAATAATAGCTGCGAGATCGGCGCGCTCGCCATACTCAGCTCTTGTTGAGGCCCCGGCAGGTTCGACACGACCGCAGTAGCTTTCGCGCTCAGCGCTTCAACTGCGCGTTCCTCGAGCGGCGACGGCATACAACCGAGGGCCGCCAGCAAACCGAAAGAGACCAGTGGTTGCTGCGACTTCCTCACCTTGGCCATCGCGTCATGCATGGCATATAGACGCTGGATCGGATGCCGCACGCCAATTGGCAAATCAACAAATGCCAAGCCGAACTGATTGCCGAGCGCCGTCACCGATGCACCGGGGCGCCGCAAATTGACCGGCACTGCTGCTCGAATCGTGAGGCCTTCGGACTCCTCACCGCAATCCTCCAGATAGCGTCCAATCGCGCCGGCCAAGGTGGACATCAATACATCATTGATCGTGCACCCCAGCACTTTAGCGAGCGTGCGCACTTCCAAGAGCGGCAACGGCTCAACCCAAGCAACGCGCTTGCTGGCGCTCAGCACGCCCTTCAACCGTGTCGCAGGGTCCGCGCTGAGCGTAGCGAGATTACCCAGCTCCGTTGCGATCTCCGCCGTACCACGTGCGGCTGCAGCTGCCTCGGTTGGATGCAACATCAAGTGTAAGCCGCGTTCAATTAGGCCTGAAAACGGCTGATACAGTGCGTCGATTGAATCGAACCAGCCACCCCCGGACTCGTCGCGCTTGCCTGAGTCGGCGTCTGCGGGTGGCACCGCACCGAGACTTGCAGCCTGATCGGTCAATGAGAACATGACACGTACGAGGGCGATGCCGTCTGCGTAGCAATGATGGATGCGTATCAACACGGCGCTACCACGCTGGTAGTTCTCGACCAGATGAAACGACCACATTGGTCGTGTCGGCGGCAACGGAGCGCTGGCGAGTTCACTGGCCAGTTCCTCCAGTTCTGCTTGACCGGCTGGTGCGGGCAATCCGACACGATGGACCAACGCTGTTAGATCCCAATCCTCGTCGCGAACCCAACTAGCCGAGACATAGTCGTTGACCGGCCGGTAGCGAAATCGCTCGTAGGGCAGGAAGCGCTCAGTGACGATTCGACGCAGCGCCGTGATCGTCAGCCGGCGACGCAGAACTATCAGTGCCACAACCATCATGGGATTCGTGCGGCGCTCCATCAGCAACCAGGCACGATCGACGGGCGACATGGTCTCGGTTCGGCTCCTCATAGGAGAGACATGATGACATGCGGTTTCCCACGATGGAGTCAGGGAATTCCACGAGTAGTCTTCACATATGAGCTACCTGGTTACTGGTGCGACCGGATTCATCGGGCGCCACGTCATTCTTGAAGCTCGCCAAGCGCGGCGAACCGGTGTACGTTCTCGTCCGCGCGGAGTCGCTGGGCAAGTTCGACCAATTGCAGCAGTTTTGGGGCGACGCCAGCCGCCATATCGTCGCAGTTGTCGGTGATCTCACGGAGCCATTGCTCGGTGTATCAGACCAAACCCGAACGAAACTCCGTGGCCAGATCAAGCACTGCTTTCACCTCGGCGCCCTGTATGACCTCACGGCCGGCAACGAATCCACGGACCTAGTCAACGTGCTGGGCACGGATCACGCACTGGCGCTCGCCGATGATCTAACGGTGGGCTGCTTTCATCTAGTCAGTTCAATCGCAGCGGCGGGGCTATACCCTGGCACGTTTACCGAAACCATGTTCGAAGAAGCCGAGGGGCTCGACCATCCGTACTTCCGTACCAAGCACGAGTCCGAGGCGCTGGTGCGCCGCCAGCGCCGGGTTCCGTGGCGGATCTACCGGCCCGGCATGGTGGTGGGTCACTCTGCGACTGGTTACATCGACAAGATCGACGGGCCTTACTACTTCTTCAAGATGCTACAGAAGCTGCGACGCACGATTCCGCAATGGATGCCACTGATCGGAATTGAAGGCGGACAGATCAACCTCGTACCAGTCGATTATGTCGCGCGTGCAATGGACCACCTCGCCCATCTACCCGGGCAGGACGGACAGTGCTTTCATCTCACCGATCCGCGCAAGCGCCACGTCGGGGAGGTGCTTAATCTGCTGGCGAAAGCCGCGCATGCGCCGACCATGACATTACGGCTCGATTCTCAGGTGTTCGCCGGCATCCCGCGCATGGTTCGCGCGGCTCTCGTCTCGATTCGCCCGGTCAATCGCATCATCGACGAAATTCTCAACGAGCTTGGCGTGCCGAAATCGGTGATGCAACTAATCAACTATCCCACGGTGTTTGACTGCGATCGTACCCAGCAGCTGCTCGCTGGCACCGGCATCAAGGTACCGCCGCTCGAAGACTACGCTTGGCGACTGTGGGACTACTGGGAGCGACACCTCGATCCGGACCTGCTAACCGATCGGAGCTTGAGCGGCAAAGTCCGCGACCGCGTCGTCGTCATCACCGGTGGCTCGTCCGGAATCGGTCGCGCTACCGCGTTGCGCTTGGCCGACGCCGGTGCAACTGTGGTGATCATCGCACGAGATGAGAGTCGCCTGGCACGCATACGCGAGGCGATTGCCGCCGCGGGTGGCAAGGTCTTCACATACAGCGCGGATATTTCTGATCTGGACGCGTGCGACGCGGTTGCGAAAAGAATTCTCGCGGACCATGGGCGCGTCGATATCCTGATCAATAATGCCGGCAAATCCATCCGGCGAGCAATTGAGAACAGCTACGATCGGTTCCACGATTTCGAGCGGCTGATGAATATCAACTACTACGCCGCCGTAAGACTAACACTCGCGTTGCTGCCATCGATGGTCGAACGCGGTCAGGGTCATGTGATCTGCATTTCGTCTATCGGCGTACTGGCGAACTCGCCACGCTTCTCTGCCTATGTCGCCTCCAAGGCGGCGCTCGAGGGATTCGCCAATTGCGCCGCTGCCGAGTACAGCGAACGCAATGTGCGGTTTACGGTTATCAACATGCCGTTGGTGCGGACACCGATGACCGCCCCCACCAAGGTCTACCAACAGCTGCCATTGATCGCACCTGAAGAGGCCGCCGACTTGGTTTGCGATGCGGTCATCCATCAGCCGAAACGCTTGGCGACGCGCCTCGGCATCTTCGCCCAGCTCATGAGTCTATTCGCGCCGAAGATAACGGAGGTCGTCATGAGTCAAGCGTATCGCTTATTCCCCGAATCCGAAGCGGCACTCGAGGCGCTGCCGCCCCCAGAAGGTGAAGCATCGGTTCGATCCGCTGCGAAGTCAGATGCGTCAACTGATGAGCAAATTGCGTTTGCGACGCTCTTGCGAGGCATACATTGGTAGCACACACGGCCGAGTCGTTGCAGGCGATTCTGGACCATCAGCGCCAGGCATTTCTCCACGAGGGCGAGGTCAAACTGACCCGCAGGCGCGACCGACTCGACCGATGCATAGCTATGCTGCGGCAGCACGAAGACGCCGTCTGCGAGGCGCTCAACAATGATTTCGGGCAGCGCCCGGCAACCGTTACGCGTTTCACGGACGTTTTTCCGGCGCTCAGCGCCCTCTCGTATGCGCGCGACAATCTGAAGTCCTGGGCGCGTGCTCGGCATCATACGCCTCGAATCGGCACGTGGATTCCCGGCGCAAAAGCATCGGTCGTCTACCAACCGATTGGCGTCGTGGGGATTATTAGTCCTTGGAACTTCCCGATCAATCTGACGTTCGCGCCGCTCGCGGGTGCGCTCGCGGCAGGCAATCGGTGCATGCTCAAGCCGTCGGAACACACGCCACAAACAAGTGAGCTGCTAGAACGCATGGTGGCGGCAACATTTGACCAATCTGAAGTGGCTGTGTGCACAGGGTCGGCAGCGGTCGGCGCGGCATTTGCCGCATTGCCATTTGACCATTTGTTGTTCACGGGGTCGGTTGCAGTTGGACGACGAGTCATGGCCGCCGCGGCCGAAAACCTGGTGCCAGTCACTCTGGAGCTCGGTGGCAAGTGCCCGGTCATACTCGGACGGTCGGCCGGACTAAAACGTGCGGTCGATCGTATTCTGCTCGCCAAGCTACTCAATGCCGGCCAGATCTGTCTCGCACCCGACTATGTATTGTTGCCACGCGAGAAAATCGACGAATTCATCAAGTTAGCAAGAAAGTGGGTTGCTCACAGTTATGGCGCACCGCACAGGAGCCAAGACTACACGTCGATTATCAACCCGCAACATCGTGAGCGGCTGCGAGCTTATCTGGATGACGCGAGATCGCGCGGCGCTGAGATTGTCGAGCTCGGCGCAGACGCTGGCGCGGCGGACAACCCAAGTGACAGTCAGCGCCTGCTACCACCCGCGCTCATCATCGGCGCCACTGCGACGATGAGTGTGATGCGGGAAGAGATATTTGGACCAATCCTACCGCTGATTCCCTACGATGATATCGAGGCGGCGGTGGAATTCGTTCGTGCTCGCCCTCGACCACTGGCCCTATATTGGTTCGGGAATGATCGAGCCGAGGAAAAAGCCGTTCTGAGCCACACGCTATCGGGCGGTGTCACGATCAACGACGTCGCCATGCACGTGCTGATTGAAAGCCTGCCCTTCGGCGGGGTCGGTGCCAGCGGCATGGGAGCCTACCATGGCGAACAGGGCTTCCGTACTTTCAGTCACGCGCGTTCCATTTACCGCCAGACACGCATTGATATCGCTGGGCTGTTAAGTCTGCGCCCCCCCTACACAGCGCGTACGCGGCGCGCTTTGCGGTTGTTGTTCAGCCGACTATGACGTCGACACTATTCTGCGTCCGGCTCGAGCAGCGCACGCCGCAGCACCTTGCCGATATTAGTTTTCGGCAAAGACTCACGGAACTCGAAATGCTTGGGCACCTTGTAGCCTGTCAGGTTTTCGCGACAGAATGCGTGCAGCGCCTCCGCTGTCACTGTGCTTTGAGAGCGCCGCACAACAAAGGCTTTCACCGTTTGACCGGACTTCTCGTCCACTACGCCGACACACCCCGCCTCTAGCACTTCTGCGTGGCTGGTTAGCACCGCTTCGACCTCGTTCGGAAACACCTTGAACCCCGATACGATGATCATGTCCTTTTTTCGATCGACTATTTTGAGATAGCCGTAATCGTCAAGGGTCGCGATGTCGCCAGTGCGCAACCACCCGTCTGGGTCCAACGTCGCCGCCGTTTCTTTCGGCATGTTCCAATACCCGTGCATCACTTGTGGGCCGCGCACGCACAACTCCCCCGCTTCTCCGCGAGGTACTGCAAGGTCGCCATCGCGAAGCGCCACATCGGTCGATGGAACGGGTACGCCGATCGTACCGATACGAACGCCGCCGGGTGGATTCGCAGCTACGACTGGCGAGGCCTCCGTGAGACCGTAACCCTCGATCAACACATTCCCCGTCAAGCTTTGCCAGCGCGCGGCAACGGACGGATGCAGGGCCATGCCGCCTGCCACAGCAAGCTTTAGTGCGGAAATTGAGTCGCGCGAAGCGCGGCTGCTCAAGTAAGGCCGCATACAGAGTGTTCACACCGCTGATTATGCTGAATCGCCAACGCGCTAATTCGGCGAGGAATGCAGGCATATCGCGCGGATTGGCAATCAGGACGTTCAAACCACCGTGATGCACAAAAAGAAGGCAGTTACACGTCAGGCTAAAGATGTGATAGAGCGGCAACGCCGTGATCACAATCTCACGGCCGGGTTCAATAGCCGAATGCCAGAGCGCGGCGACTTGCTGCAGATTGGCGACTAGATTGCGATGCGTGAGCATTGCCCCCTTGGCAACCCCTGTCGTGCCGCCAGTGTATTGCAGCAATGCCAAATCAGATCCGGAGATCGCCGTAGGGCTAAACCCCTGTTTAGCATCGCGCTGCATTGCCTCACGCCAACGCGCGGCGTGCGGCAAATGATAGCGAGGCACGCTGCGCTTCAGGTAGCGCACTGCCAGATTGACGATGCCCCGCCTCGGCCACTGCAGCATGTCGCCGACGCTCGTTAGAATGACATGACGCACAGGCGTCGCATCAAGGACCTTTTCGAGCACATGGGCGAAGTTCTCGAGTACCACAATGGCAGTTGCGCCTGAATCCGTCAGTTGGTGCTTGAGTTCGCGCGCTGTATACAGCGGATTGGTGTTGACGACCGTCAGCCCCGCGCGTAGCGCGCCAAAAAGCGCAATCGGATACTGGAGGATGTTCGGCAGCATGAGCGCAATGCGGTCGCCCCGCGCGATTCCGAGACTCTGCAGATACCCGGCGAATTTCTTCGACAGCAGATCTAGCTCGGCATAAGTGAGCACCTGCCCCATACTGGCAAACGCTGGCCGAGTCGCAAATTGCGCGCAACTGCGCTCCAGCAGATCGACGAGTGATGCATAAGCATCGGGGTCGATCTGAGCGGGCGTACCACTCGGATAGGCGGTCAACCACGGATGAGCCGAGGCATCGCTTAGCGGTGTATCTCCAGATGAGTTGGCCGACTCTGCCTCATACACGGATCGAATCATCCGCGCGGCTCAGCGATTTCTGCCCGCACTGAACAACGCCTTTGCGACTTGTGCTTCCTTGGAATGGACAAGATCGCGATCCAGTTCGTGGGTCACGATCGCGCGAGTCGGGCGACTCATTACCTGCCGGAGCACTCCAAGGAAGTGAGGCGCCGCCGCCACGAGAAACTCATCCGCCTCGCCCGCGCGTCTCAGCACATCTAGCTTGCGACTAAGACGGCGCGCGAACCGCAGCACTTTCTCGGCGTGTGGATCGAAGTCACTGTCAGCACCATGACGTATTGAAGTTGGTTGACCGCGCGGCCCGCGCCCGGCAGAACAAATACTCGCCCCGTGAGATCGGACGTCAGGTCTCGCGCGGCGACGCGTGCACTGGGGTTGTCGAATCGCTCAACTTCTTTGAGCACTCTCGCGTCGCCGCGACCGAGGACCCGCAGTAGTCTCGCTTCACCGCCGTCGGCCACCAAAACGAACGTTTTCATATGACGCCTCCCATGATCATGAATTCCTGCGCAGACCCGAGCGCTGTAGGGATGACAGCCCTCACAGTGAGTCCGCCATCGGACCTGCCCTCACCTCAGGTTCCGGTATTTCGGTCATCGTTGCCTCTGTTAGCAACAGTACACTGGCTACCGATACCGCGTTTTCCACCGCGATACGCATCACCTTCGCTGGGTCGATGATGCCCGCTTCGATCAGATCGACATAGGCGTTAGCGGCAGCATCAAATCCAACGTTACCCGTTGAGTTCCGCATGCGATCCACGACCACGCCACCATCGACCGCCGAGTTCTCTGCGATCTGGCGGGCGGGCACTTCCAATGCACGGCGCAGAATCTGTATACCGGTGCGCTCGTCCCCCGAGCAGTCTGCCTCCTCCGTCGCGAGCCCCGCGGCCACGCGGATGAGCGCGAGTCCGCCTCCCGGCACGATGCCTTCAGCGATCGCCGCCTTGGTGGCGCTGATCGCATCGTCGAGCGCATCCTTACGACTCTTCATTTCAGACTCAGATGCGGCACCGACCCGGATCACGGCAACACCGCCTGACAACTTAGCAAGCCGCTCCTCCAGTTTCTCTTTGTCATAGTCGCTCTTCGTATCCTCAATCTCACGGCGCACTTGGCGAATACGCCCGTCAATCGCGTCGCGCTGACCAGCGCCACCAATAATGGTCGTCGTATCCTTGTCGACCACAATTCGCTGCGCACGACCCAGCTGCGCCATCGAAACGTCTTCGATCTTGGCGCCCAGCTCTTCCGAAATAAGCTGAGCGCCAGTCAGTACCGCAATATCCTGCAGCAGCGCTTTACGACGGTCGCCGAAACCCGGCGCCTTGACGGCGCAGCTCTTCAGCACACCGCGCACTTGATTGACCACGAGGGTCGCCAGCGCTTCGCCTTCAATATCTTCCGCGATGAGCAGCAGCGGCCGCCCCGATTTGGCGACTTGCTCCAAAAACGCGATCAGATCTTTGATCGAGCCGATCTTACGGTCGGTGACGAATACCAACGCATCCTCGAGCACGGCCTCCATCGCTGTCGTATCCGTAATGAAATACGGCGACAAATAGCCACGGTCAAACTGCAAGCCTTCGACGACATCAAGGGCTGTCTCAGTTGTCTTGGACTCCTCAACAGTAATGACGCCATCCGTTCCGACTTTCTCCATAGCTTCCGCAACGAGTTCACCGATGGCGGGGTCGTTATGCGCGGAGATCGTCGCGACTTGGGCTTGTTCCTTGCGCGAGGCAACCGGCCGAGACAATAGCTTGAGGCCAGCAACCGTCGCCCTCAAACCGCGATCGAGGCCACGCTTAAGGTCGATGGCACTCGCACCAGCCGCGACATTGCGGACGCCTTCCGCGAAAATCGCCTGCGCGATGAGCGTAGCCGTGCTCGTTCCGTCGCCGACGGCGTCACCGGTTCTCTCAGCAGCCTGTCGCAGCATTTGAGCGCCAAGGTTTTCCTCGGGATCGGCGAGAGCCATCTCCTTCGCAATCGTCACGCCATCGTTGCAGACAACTGGCACGCCCCACTTCTTCTGCATGAGCACCGATTTTGACTTCGGTCCGAGCGTGATTCGAACCGCATCGGCGAGCTGGGTCGTGCCGCGCAGCACTTTCTCACGTGCGGCGGCATGAAAGAGAATCTGTTTTGCGCTCACGACCCAACCTCACTACGTCCTGGTAAATGCAAAAGAACCGAGGCTATCAACGCACTTTGACCTGCGTGCTCGGACTCTTGACGACCTTTGACTTTGGTACATGCACGGTCAGCACGCCATCCTTGCTCTCTGCGTGCACAGCGCTCTCATCGACATCGTCTGGCAGGATAAAGCTGCGAGCAAACTTCCCCTGAAAGCTCTCGACACGATGAAACCTCTCGTTCTTCTCTTCTTTACCGTACTTGCGCTCGCCTTCGATCGATATCATCCCGTTCTCGATCGCGACCTTGATGTCCTCCTTCTTGACTGACGGCAGCTCAGCACGAATCAGGTACTCTTTGTCAGTCTCGCTGATATCAGCAGACGGTGCCCATTCCCTATTGCCGTTAACGTCATCACTCAGTGCTGGCCAGCGACGCAGGGCCGATGGCATCAGTTCCCGGAACGGTTCCCAACTGATCAGATTCATCGCAGTCTCCTTCCAAAGAGTGTGTATGACGAACCAGTGTTACGCGTCTTGCACCGCTACAACATCCGCAACAACTCTTACACATACTGTGGTGATTCCGGACACCATGACGCAGCTGCACCGCGCAGCAGCGGAATTCGACGCCTGTTTCGGAGCCGAAACCCTCGGACGCGCTGAACGCGCAAGCTACTGGAACATCTACCTCTAACTAGACGGTACTGTCGGCGGAGCGCGCACTTAGCCCCGCACAAATCGTTGCTTCGGTGCGAGCGAAACCACGATGGCACCAACTCCTAGCAACAGCACAAACAGCGCAACTAGACCACCCAACAGGGGGGCGCGCGTCAGCAATGCGATGCCAAGCACCGCTGCCACCGCGGCACCGAGTCGCCATCCAGTCTTGTTCGCCCTTGCGGAACCCAAGATCTGCAGTATCCATTCGCCAACCGCGATGCAACCGGCGACATAGCCCACAAACAGCAGTACGAAATATGCTCCCAATGCGAGCAATGCTAGCGGTATACCGACAAGCGTAAACAGCAGTATCAGGACCGCAAACGGAATGCATATCAGTGCGATGAAGCCGAGTAGCAGACTGAAACCGAATCGCGCACGAGCAGCTTCCGTCACGCGCGACGAGGCTGTTGGGAAAACGCCGACGAAAAGACCGGCAAGCAACATCAAGCCAAGCGTCCAGACCAACCCCACTCCACGAGCGACCAGTCGGCGATCGTCCGCATCGATTCGGTCCCGGCCCATTGGCGGCGTTGTCATGCGTTCGATACCGCCGGAGACCGAGGCGGACGGATCCACGCTGACGTCCTTACGACTCGCATAGCGCAACTTGCCGGCAATTCGCGCATTGGGTCCCAACTTCAGCTCACCGGCGGTCGCAACCACGTCGCCATCAACGGCACCGTCGAGCAAGACACGCCCACCCGCAGTCTGCAGATAACCCGCAATCTTGCCTCGTAGTTTGACATCTCCGCCCGTGACGGTCGCATTGCCAAAGATCGCCAGATCTTGATCGGTCTCAATTTGTCCGCCAGCAATGCGTGCGTTGCGCCCCACGCTGCCGCTGAGATCGAGCTGTCCGCCTGCTATATAGGCATCCTGGGAAACGCTGCCGGTGAATCGGATCTTCCCACCCGCCAGCGCGGCGTCACCGCCAATTGGCGCGTTGACTTCGACTTCACCACCCGCCGCCAGCAAGTCGCCCACGATTGGCTTGTCGATCCGGATGCTGTCGCCCGCGACAAAATGATCTGCACCGAGATCGCGCACGACGACACGTTCAGTATCGTGCGGGCTGTCGGCAATCGCTAGTCCAGATAGCAATGTCGCCAAACAAACAAGAATGCTGCGTTTCAACACGGCGGCCGCTCCTAGCAGCTCGTTCCACACGCTATTCCAGCGTTTACCGCTGTCTACATACATGACATGCGATGCTCCCGTAGCTGAGCAGTGAGTTCGCTTTCTGCTGCTATTACACTCTAGCCACGGACAAGTACGCGACCAATACGCAGATGCCCGAATAGCCATTTCAGAAGATGTTCACAGACTTGTCGTCGGTAGAATTGGTAAGCCACCGAACCGATATCCAGCCCGTCGCAAATGAAGGCGTGATAGTCATGCGTCCCAAACAACAATTGATAATTAGCGATCACAGCGCCGAGCCATTGCGCTTCCTCGCGACTGTTGTGATGATCTGCTGTGCCATCGCGATGCTCGCGCTACCAGGCTGCGGGCAGTTCGACCAGAAAGCCCCGAGCGGTTTTCGACTGCCGGACGGCAACGCAGTCGCGGGCAAACAAGCCTTCGTCAGTCTTCGGTGTTACGCCTGCCACCAGATAGAGGGAGTCAGCGAGAAGTTCGACGGAACAGGTGCAGCGGACATACGCCTCGGCGGCGAGACGACGCGGGTGCGGACCTATGGTGAGCTAGTTACCTCTATCATCAACCCCTCCCATCGCATTGCGCCGAACTATCCGCGCGACTCAGTCGCACCTGGCGGACAGTCGCTCATGGAGGTTGCGTCGCTGAATGGTGTCATGACAGTGCAGCAACTGGTCGACCTTGTCGCGTTCCTGCAGGCTCAGTATAAGGTTCAGCCGCCCGACCTAACCCCTTATACGTACACGTATCCTTTTTAGCGCGATGCAATGCCGCGCGTACCGGTAACGCCCGGCGCAACGACGCCGAACGATAGCAGCGAAGTCGGGCATTGTATGAATGGCTCTGTTGCAATCGGACACGTCACGGCCGTTCGCGGCGCGGTGGTCGACGTCGAATTCGACACGGGTTCACTACCGCCCCTCAATACGGCATTGCTCGTCGCGTGGGGGCCCAAACCGCTGGTCCTCGAGGTTCACAGCCATCTCGATAGCCGCACCGTGCGCGCAATCGCGCTGCAGAGAACCTCTGGCCTCGCACGCGGAACTCAGGTACATATGACCGGTACTCCAATAACTGCGCCAGTTGGTGACGCCGTGCTGGGGCGATTGCTGGATGTTGTCGGTGCAACACGCGATCGTGGAGCGTCTCTACCATCCGACACACCGCGTCGTAGCATTCATGCCGCGCCGCCGGCACTCGCAGACGAAGTCGCGACGGGCGCCGTATTCGAGACCGGCATCAAGGTGATCGACCTCTTGGCACCGCTCGCAACCGGGGGCAAGGCCGCGATGTTCGGCGGTGCCGGCGTGGGCAAGACCGTGCTGGTGATGGAATTGATCCACGCGATGGTCGAGAAGTATCAAGGCATCTCCGTATTCGCCGGAGTCGGCGAGCGGTCTCGTGAGGGTCACGAACTATTGACCGACATGCAACGCTCTGACGTGCTCGCGCGCACGGTGCTCGTCTACGCGCAGATGAATGAACCACCCGGCGCGCGCTGGCGCGTGCCGATGACTGCTCTAACGATTGCGGAAAGCTTTCGTGACCAGCAGCATCGGAACGTCTTATTACTGATGGACAACGTCTTTCGGTTCGTGCAGGCCGGCAGCGAACTGTCGAGCCTACTGGGTAGACTTCCGTCCCGCGTCGGCTATCAACCGACACTCGCGACGGAAGTTGCTGCACTTCAGGAGCGAATCGCGTCGGTTGCCGGCGCCGCGGTCACGGCGATCCAGGCAGTCTATGTGCCGGCCGACGACTTTACCGACCCTGCGGTTACTGCGATTTCAAGCCACACAGATAGCATCATCATGCTATCCCGCTCGCTGGCCGCGCAAGGGTTCTACCCTGCGATCGATCCGCTGGCATCATCCTCCGTCCTGCTCGATCCGTTGATTGTCGGCGAAGAGCACTATCGCGTTGCGGAACGAGTCCGCGAGACGCTGGCAAGATTCAAAGATCTACAGGACATCATCGCGCTGCTCGGTGTCGAAGAACTCAGCGCGAGCGACCGAATGCTTGTAAAACGCGCGCGGCGACTGCAGAGATTTTTGACACAACCGTTTTCGGTGACTGAGGCATTTACTGGCATACCCGGGAGCAGCGTGCATCGCGTCGACACGTTTTCCGGCTGTCGCGCGATACTCGACGGCGAGACCGACGATTGGGCCGAAAACTCGCTTTACATGATCGGCACGCTTGATGAAGCGCGCCGCAAGGACGCGGCGGCCGACGCGCAGGCTGCCGCTCGATGAAGCTTCGTATCGTGACACCCCTTGCAGTCATCGTTGACCAAGACGACGTTTCGTCACTTCGGGCAGAGGATGCCAGTGGCGCCTTCGGCATCCTGCCACGCCACGCCGACTTTCTGACAAGTCTCGCGATTTCGATCGTTGCTTGGACGACCAGCGACAAACCAACGAACTATTGCGCTGTCCGTGGCGGCGTCCTGACCGTCGATACGGGCCAGACAATCACGGTTGCGACGCGCGAGGCGGTGGTCAGTGCCAACCTTGAACAGCTCGATCATGAAGTCCTGCAGCGGTTCCGCACTGAGCGGGAAACCGAGCGCGCGACATACATTGAGAGCTCCCGGCTACATCTCAACGCGATCCGCCAGATCATGCGATATCTTCGGCCAGGTAGCTTCACGGACGAAGGTCAACTCCCATGAATACCGGCGACGATTCCGACCAAGACGCACTCGTCGAGAGTGTCCGGCGACGGATCGAGCGCAACCGCAAATGGTTGCAGGACGGGGACGCATCGGTCGTTCGCCGGCTGGCGCAGATTGGCGTGCTGGGCTGGATGATCGTGATACCGATGCTGCTCGGCGTATTCGCCGGGCGCTGGCTTGATCGCTTGTTTAGCAGCGGCGTCTTTTGGACAGCGCCGCTGCTGCTACTTGGCCTGCTGGTGGGATCGTGGTCCGCCTGGCGTTGGATGAACCAGTCATGATGAATGTGCTCAGTCCAGACTTGTCACACTGGGCCAACCTGTTGCTATTGGTGATTTGTCCGGTCGCCGGGTATCTGATCGGTCGTCTCTATTTTCGTGGCCTGTGGTGGAGCATTCATCGACTAGTCAACGGCGGCGGTGCCGCCGCGACCATCGCAGTCTTCGTGCTGCGGTTCGCACTACTCGCGTGTCTGTTGGTACTCGCGGCGTTGCAAGGCGCTGCAGTCCTCCTCTGCATCGCGATCGGCATCCTGATCGCTCGCTTTGTCTCGTTACGCCGTGCTCGCATAGACACACCATGAATTCACCACTCGACAGTAGCGTCTTGTTTACCGTGGGCCCCGTACCCATTTCGACAAGCGTAGCGACTGTTTGGGCGATCATGGTCATTCTGAGTATCGTCGCCGTAGTCGTTCGGCGCGGTCTCGCACTCGTTCCGTCGACCACCCAAGCGCTATTCGAACTGGTCGTCGATGCCGTCGACTCCCAGATTCGCGCGACGATGCGAGTGGATCCAGCGCCGTATCGTGCATTCATCGGCTCGCTCTTCGTATTCATCCTGGTGTGCAACTGGTCGGCGCTGGTACCCGGAATGGAGCCGCCCACTGCGAATCTGGCCACTGACGCGGCGCTGGCATTGCTGGTGTTCGTCGCGGTGATCTGGTTCGGCGTGCGCGCTGGCGGTGTGCGCGACTTTCTCGCTACGTTCGCATCCCCAAGCCCCGTCATGATTCCGCTCAACTTCATCGAGAGTCTCACCCGCACCTTCTCGCTGCTGGTACGCCTTTTCGGCAATGTGATGAGTGGTGTGTATGTGATTGGCATCGTGCTATCGCTTGCTGGCTTGCTCGTGCCGATCCCGTTGATGGCACTTGAGCTGCTCACGGGAGCCGTGCAAGCCTATATCTTCGCCGTCCTCGCGATGGTCTTCATCGCAGGGGCGATCGAACGGGACAAAACCTAATGACCCAGTCCGCCATTGAGAGGAAAAGCAAATGAACTGGATAGCGATTGTCAGCATTATTGCCGCCGCGGTAGCCGTGTCGTTCGGCGCGATCGGACCGGCATTTGCCGAAGGACGCGCGGTTGCAGCCGCGATGGACGCGATCGCGCGTCAGCCGGAGGCGGCCAATACGATCTCCCGCACACTGTTCGTCGGACTTGCCATGATCGAAACGATGGCAATCTACTGCCTTGTGATCGCTCTGCTGTTGCTGTTCGCCAATCCGCTGTTGAAGTGACACCATGAACTTCGATTGGTGGACGCTGGCCATTCAGACAGTCAACGTCCTCGTACTGGTATGGTTGCTGCAACGTTTTTTCTGGCGGCCGATCGCAGCAATGATCGAGAAACGCCGCGCCGACGCGGCAAGCTTACTGGCGGAGGCCGCAGCGAAACGCGAACAGGCGACAGCGGCGCTCGCCGACGCTGAGCGCGAGCGGAACGAGCTGGTTCAGCGGCAAGACTTGGCGGTCGCCGCGGCACAGGCAGCGGCGGAAAATGCGCGTACTGCGATTTTGGCTACGGCCAGACAGGAAGCGGAAGCCGCGGTGGCCGCGGCGCGAGTCGCCATCGACAAAGAGCGAGTCGCCGTAGAGAGCGAATGGGCAGAACGCGCAGGAGCGCTGGCGTTACAGATCAGCCAGCAACTGGTAAGTCGACTGGACGGCGCTTCCATACAGGGCGCCTTTCTGAACGGCGTGCTGGACCAGATTGGCAAGCTTCCGGAATCGACTCGTCAAGCCGTAGCTGCACAGCATGCTACGCTAGAGCTGATTAGCGCCGTACCGATCGAGCTGGCGGAACAGCCTCGCTACGGTGAACTGATCGCGCGGGCATTTGGACAACCGGGCGCTATAATCACCTACAGAGCCGATGCCGAGCTGATCGCGGGCCTCGAGCTACACGGCGCACATCTGATCATCAGCAACAGCTGGCGCGCCGATCTGGCTCGGATTCACTTCAATCTCGCTGATGCCAACCAACCCTAACAATCCAGCGGACGGGTGGCTGTCGCGCGCTCGAGCAGCAGCGCAGAGGACCGAACTCGGTCCCGGTACGGAGCAGATTGGTCGCGTCATGGAGGTGGGGGATGGGATCGCGCTAGTTTCGGGCCTACCGACCGCAAAGCTCGATGAGTTGTTGCGATTCGAGAACGGCCAGCTCGGCTTTGCCCAAGTACTGGAGCGCGACTACGTCGGGTGCGTGCTGTTCGACGATCTCGACGAGATTGAAGCGGGCCACACGGTGCGTGGCTTGGGCGATGTCGTACGGGTGCCGGTCGGGTCGAGGCTGCTGGGGCGTATCGTCGATCCGCTGGGTCGCCCGCTCGACGGCAAGGGTCCGATCGAAGCCGAGAGTCGTGAGCCGATCGAGCGTCCTGCACCGGAGATCATAGATCGCGACCTCGTAACCGAGCCCGTCCAAACGGGTTGGCTGGTCATCGACGCGCTATTTGCGCTCGGTCGCGGGCAGCGCGAACTCATTGTGGGGGACCGCGCCACTGGCAAGTCCATCATCGCGATCGATACGATAATCAACCAGAAATCGACCGACATCGTGTGCGTCTACGTCGCGGTGGGGCAAAAGAGCTCGAGCGTTCGACGCGCGATTGACGCTATTCAATCTTTCGGCGCATCTGACCGATGCATCATTGTCGTCGCCGAGTCCTCCGGGTCGCCGGGCCTGCAGTGGATAGCGCCGTTCGCCGGCTTCACGATGGCCGAATATTTTCGGGATCGTGGTCAGCATGCCCTGATCGTCATCGATGATCTGAGCAAGCATGCGGCCAGCCACCGTGAGATCGCGCTGTTGACGAGGCAGTCACCCGGCAGGGAGGCCTACCCAGGCGACGTGTTCTATGTGCATGCGCGTCTGCTCGAGAGAGCCGCCAAGTTGTCTGCCGCCAAGGGAGGCGGATCACTGACAGCATTGCCGATCGCGGAGACCGACGCCGGCAACCTTAGCGCCTACATCCCAACCAATCTCATTTCGATCACGGATGGTCAGATCGTGCTGGACGCGAAGCTATTTCATGAGGGGCACAAACCCGCGGTAGATGTCGGTACGAGCGTCAGCCGCGTTGGCGGCAAAACGCAAGCCACGGCGCTGCGCGCTGCCGCCGAAACCCTGCGACTCGACTACGCGCAGTTTCTTGAGCTTGAGTCATTCACGCGCTTCGGCGGCATGCCAGACACGCGCGTACGTCGTCAACTGACACGAGGAGCACGGATTCGTGCCATCCTCAATCAGCCGCAGCACACTGCCCTGCCACTCGCGGATCAGGTCGCACTCATTATCGCGGTGCAATCCGGTTGGTTGGATTCGCTGCCGCTCACCGCCATTCCCGCGTTGCGAAAAGCGTTGCACCCGGCGCTCGAACGCGCAGCGCCCGGCGTCGTAATCCAGATAGAGAAGACCGGTGAGCTCGACGGGCCCAATCGGCAAATCCTGCATGACGCCGTGCAACGGCTCATCCAGTCACTGGCAATAGTGCTTGAGAAGCCGGCGGGAACGCACGAGTCATGACCGAGCGGCTCGCCGATATACGAGCACGCGTCGAGGGCATGCGTCAGCTTGGAGGCGTCGTGAACGCGATGCGCGGAATCGCTGCGGCCCGCGCACAGCAGGCACGCAGCCAACTGGTCGCGGTCGACAGTTACGCAGCCACCATCGCGCGGGCGATCGGACGCGTGCAAACGTCAGCGGCCCGACGACCAGTCACTGCGACACGGGAATCGAAGCGCCAAGCGGTGGTCGTATTCTGCGCCGAACAGGGTTTTGCCGGCGCATTTAGTGAACACGTGCTCGACTCGATACGTAATCTGCCGCCCCAATCGAACCTGTTTCTGATCGGCACACGCGGCCGCGCACTTGCTGATGAGCGCGGCCTATTAGCCGGTTGGTATAGCGCAATGCCGTCACAATCTCTCGGCATTCCGAAGCTGGCCGACCGCATATGCGACGCAGTCTACACGCGTATTGCCGCCGGCTCACTGAACAGTCTCGATGCAGTGTTCGCCGAATGCCATGCGGGCGATGCGATGTCAGTCGTTCACCGTCGTTTGCTGCCGCTCGCACCCTCCGATTTGCCTAATATTTCAGACAGCAACGCTCCGTTACAAAACCTCCCATCAGAAACTCTACTGGCAACGCTAACAGACGACTACCTTCATGCTCAGCTGTGCCATTCGGCCCTCCATGCGTTCGCCGCCGAGAATGAAGTGCGTATGCGCGCCATGGCGGCGGCGCACAGTCATATCGAGCACAAGCTAGTCGACTTGCGCGCTAACGAGAGACTCGTTCGGCAGGAAGAGATTACCGAGGAGATCATCGAACTTGTGGCGGGCCAGACTGCCCAGCGACATTGAACCCTGGGCGCAGCACGAATGCGATCGAACAACACCTCCAACTTCTGGAGCCGCGAGCAGAGCGATTTGTTTGCCGCTTTACACACCGACTCGTCTGGACTGACTTCCGACGAAGCACAGCAACGCCTGCGCGCAATCGGTTCCAATACCATAGTCGATGAACCGGCCGCGAACATCGCAAGACTCGCCCTACGGCAGCTTGCAAGCCCGCTCGTGCTAATCCTTGTCTTCGGCGGGGCCGTATCAGCGCTGCTGCGCGAATGGGTCGAAGCGGCGATTATCTTGGCCGTTCTACTGGGCAGTACGGCACTCGGATTTGTGCAGGAATATCGCGCGTCGACATCGGTCGCGATGCTGCGGCGACGTCTTGCCCTGACGGTGAAAGTGCGGCGTGACGGCGAGGTCCGAACGCTTGCGGTGAGCCAATTGGTACCAGGTGACATCATCGAACTGGCCGCCGGGAATCTCGTACCGGCTGACGGTGTCGTGCTGGCAGCACGCGACTTCCTGGTGACGGAAGCCAGTCTCACAGGCGAATCCTATCCAGTCGAGAAGCGAGCGGGCGTCGTCGAGTTGGACGCGCCGATTGCCCAGCGTACCAACTCGGTGTTTCTTGGCACGTCGGTGCGCAGCGGTAACGCTACTGTCTTGATCGTCGGGACGGGGGAACGGACCGCATTTGGTTCGGTGGCGGCTCGCCTGCGCACGGCGGCACCCGACACGGATTTTGCACGGGGCGTGCAGCAGTTCGGCGTTCTGCTGCTGCGCACGATGCTCGTCATGGTCATCTTTGTGCTGGCGATCAATGACTGGCTCGGTCGGCCGCTGGTCGAGTCGCTGTTGTTCGCCGTCGCACTGGCAGTCGGCCTCTCCCCCGAATTGCTGCCAGCAATCATCAGCGTCACGCTGTCGGCGGGCGCGCGCCGTATGGCTCAGCGCGGCGTTATCGTGCGCCGCCTTGAGGCGATCGAGAATCTCGGTAGTATGGACGTCCTATGTACTGACAAGACTGGCACGCTCACCGAGGGTCTCATGACGCTACACTCGGCGTGTGACCCCACCGGCACCGCGTCGGAAGACGCACTGCGCCTCGCGTTTTGGAATGCGGCACTCGAGACCGGCATCGACAACCCGCTGGACGCAGCGCTAGTCGCGGCGGGCAACCGCGCCGGCCTCAGCGCGGTCGGGCTGCGCAAGATCGATGAGATCCCCTATGATTTCATGCGCAAGCGGCTAACGATCATTGTCGAGCCCGTCCCAAATCGCCCGCATCTGCTCATCACTAAAGGTGCGTTCGAGAATGTACTCGACGTCTGCACTCACCTCTCAGGCGCAACGGGCTCACAACCACTCAACGACGTAGAGCGCGCACGACTTGAGAGCTGGTTCCGCGAACAAGGTGCGCTTGGACTGCGGATTCTGGCCCTGGCGACACGTGAGTTCTCACCGCGTCGCGAGTACTCGCGCAACGACGAAGTCGGCATGACCTTTGTGGGTTTTCTGCTATTCCGCGATCCGCCCAAAAGCGAGGTTGAGGCCACGCTCAAGGCACTCGCGCAACGTGGAATCTGCGTCAAGATCGTCACGGGTGACAATCGTTATGTTGCCGCACAGGTGGCACGAAGCGTTGGCCTCGATGCGGAGGCCCTGTTAACCGGCGCTGAGATCGGCAGCATGAAAGATGAAGCGCTGTGGCACCGCGCCGAGGAAACTGTGCTCTTTGTCGAGGTCGACCCGCAGCAGAAGGAACGTGTCGTTCGCGCTCTACAGCATCGCGGACACGCGGTCGGCTATTTAGGCGACGGCATCAATGACGCGCCGGCGATGCACGCGGCAGACGTCGGAATCTCGGTGGATCAGGCCGTGGACGTGGCGAGAGAAAGTGCAGATGTGGTCCTGCTACGCCCCGATCTCGCAGTGCTGTGCCAAGGCGTGGAAGATGGGCGCAGGACTTTCGCCAATACGCTCAAATACATTGCCATTACGACCAGCGCCAATTTCGGCAACATGGTCAGCATGGCGCTGGCGACACCGCTCTTGCCGTTTCTGCCGCTAGTCGCCAAGCAGACTCTATTGAACAACTTTCTCTCCGACGTACCCTCGATCGCGATTTCCACCGACCACGTGGACGAAGAACGCCTGCTGACCGCGCAACGCTGGCACATTGGCGAGTTGCGCCACTATATGATTGTATTTGGCCTCGCGAGCACGTCGTTCGACCTGCTGACATTCTGGCTCTTCCTGCAGGTCTTTCACGCCGGCGAGGCCGTGTTTCAAACAGCCTGGTTCACTGTGTCGCTGCTGACTGAGCTGTCTGTGGTGTTAGTCCTACGGACTCAGGGCCCCTTTTGGCGTAGTCGCCCCAGTCGACTGCTGATGATCTCCACAGCGACAATTGGCGCGCTTGCGCTAGCTCTACCGTTCAGTGGCACGGTTGCGAGTCTCTTCGGTTTTGTCCCGCTGAACATGACGATGCTAGCTGCGATCGGCTCGATTACACTCGGCTACATCATTGCGACTGAGCTTCTGAAGCGACACTACTACGCTGAGTCGAGCCGGCGCCCTCACTAGCGTGCGTATTCCGGTCATGCCGGTCCAGCATTCCGAGCAAGCCCGGCCACCGTTCCGGTTGATGCCGGGCCGATGTTGGGCGGGATGAGAACTGTCATCGAGAACGAACTTCTCGTCAATGATTTCTTCGTTGAGCGTTCTTGGCTTTGCGCATCGAGTCGCCCTTGAGGTTGATTTTGTAGGCGTTGTGCACGAGGCGATCGAGGATGGCATCGGCGACAGTACGGTCACCGAGATAGGCGTGCCATTGATCGAGCGGCAACTGGCTGGTGATGAGCGTGGATGCGCGGTCGTAACGGTCGTCCAGGATCGCTAACAAGTCTCTGACGGTCTGGTCTGACAGGGGTGCAAGACCGAAGTCATCGAGCACGAGCAAGTCGGCACGGGCGAGCTGCTTGAACAGCGCCGAACGCTTCTGCATCGCGCTGTAGCGGGTGAGTTCATCGATGAGCCGCGACAGGCGGCGTGAGCGAGTGCGGCGGCGAGGTAGGACTTACCCACACCAGTCGGCCCAGTCAAGAGCACGTTCAGGTGCTGCTTGATCCAGGCGAGATCGGTGAGTTGGGCGAGTTGCGCCGGGTCGACGCCTCTGGCGGTGCACGTGTCGAGATCTTCCAGGCACGCCGCCATCGGCAGCTTGGCCCAGCGCAGGCGCTGAGCCAGCCGATAGCTCGCCCGCTCGGTGATCTCGTGCTGGATCATGAGACCCAAGCGCTCCTCGAACGAGCGGGCGGTCGTGTTGGTCGAGCTGAGCTGTTGCTCGAGGGAGGCGGCCATGCCCTTGAGGCGCAGGTCGTGCAGTTGCTGGATCAGTGGTTCGGTCAACATCTTCGGTTCTCCTTGGGAGTGGTTAGTCAATCGGGTTCACTGGAAATACTCCGGGCCGCGCACGTTCACAGGCCGCTTCGAGTGCCGCGGGTGAGTAGTCGCGCGCCAGGCGCAAGATCCCCTGCGCACTGCGGAGCGTCTCCTCAGGGGTGGCGCCGGTGGTTGGCTTGATGTTCGATCAGTGCGACGGTGGCAGGCCCCACCGCGGCGGCGCGCAACAAGGTACGGGTGAGTGTGTGCTCGATCACCGCGACATGTTGATCGGGGCGATGGGCACGACGCGTGGAGCGCCGGCCGCGCTCCTGCGCTCGGGGATGTGCGCCCACGAGCTTGCCGTGATGAAAGATCTCGACGGCGTTCGCACTCAAGCGCACGTCGACCCGTTCGCCGATCAATCGATACGGCACCGAGTAGTACGCGCGGTCGACCTCGATGTGATAGTCCGGATGCACCTTCGACCGGCGCCACTCGCCAAACTCATAGGCTCGCAGCGGTAGCGGGCGCAGCGCGGGTTGTTCCAGTTCGAGGAAGCGCGAGCGGCGGCAGCCCTCCAGCTTCTTGAACGGCCGGGTGTTCAAATACTCGATCAGCTCGGCGATCGCCGCGTTGAGCGCCTCGAGGGAAAAGAACACCCGGTTGCGCAGTCGTGCCAGGATCCAGCGCTCGACGATCAGCACGCCGGTCTCCACCTTCGCCTTGTCTCGTGGCTTGCGCACGCGTGCGGGTAAGATCGCCAAGTTGTAATGCTCGGCGAACTCTTGGTAGGCGGGGTTGATATCCGGCTCATACCGATGCGCCTGGGTGACGCCGCTCTTCAGGTTATCGGGCACGATCGCGCGCGGGGCGCCGCCAAAGTACTGCAGCGCGCGCACGTGACTGCCGAGCCAGTCCGGGAGCTGCTGCGAGGCGGTGGCCTCCACAAAGCTGTAGTTAGACGCACCGAGTGTGGCCACAAAGATCTGCGCGGCCCATGTCTCGCCGGTCAGCCGATCGGTGATCAACACCGTCTGCCCGGCATAGTCGACAAACAACTTGTCGCCAGGCACATGCTCTTGGCGAAAGACGAGCTCCTGTGTGCGCAGCCAGCGCCGGTACTGATCGCAGAACACACTGTACTGCCAGCCCTCAGGCTCGACCGCTTTGTACTCCTGCCACAGCAGCAGCCGGGTGACGCCGCGGCGCTTTAGCTCGCCCTGTAGGTAGGCAAAGTCGGGCTGAGGCGTGCGCGATAGCGGCACCTCGCGCCGATATAACGTCGCCTGCAGCGTCGCTTCATCGAGTTCGAACGGCAACGGCCAAGCGACACCGGCTTCTCGCGCCCGACGCACGCAGTCCTGCACCGTCGAGCGCGCACTGCCAATACTGGCCGCGATCTGCCGGTCACTGAATCCATCGGCCTTGAGCCGCAAGATCTCGCGAATCTTCCGCACGGGTAACCTCTGCTGCGCCACCGTCGATCCCCTTCCCACTGGAAAAGAGACCACGGTAGCCGTGGTTAACCCGCCCTACATCAACCCCTGCCGGCATGCTCCGGAAGGGTGGCCGGCATCGACCGGAATCCTGGCCCGGCATGCCCCGGAACCGTGGCCCGACATGGACCGGAATACGCAGTAACCACCTACGGTCGTGCCATACCTGTTGGCACTGGCCGCCGCCAGCTTCATTTATATCGCTGCGGCGGATCTGATTCCCGGACTTCACCGACAACTGGGGCCCGCTGCCTCGATACGCCAATTCGTCCTGCTGCTCGCGGGAATCGCAACCATTGGATTGTTCCATTTAGGAGGTTAGGCCATGAAGATCATCACGGAATGCGAATTCGACGCACTCAATGAAGCTCTGGATGACGAATACCGTGCGTGGGCGACGTACGATCAGGTGAGCGCCGACTTTGGTGATGTAAGGCCCTTCAGTAATATTCGGGACGCAGAGGCACGGCACATCGATGCGCTATGTACTCTTTTTGCTCGCTACGGACTCACAATCCCCGACAATCCTTGGCCAGGTCAAGTGGATCGCTGCCCAGATCTGCAGGCTGCGTGCAATGCCGGGATCGCCGCGGAGATCGCCAATGGAGAAATGTACGACCGCCTACTCCAGGCGACGCAGCGTCCAGACATTCTTGCGGTGCTGCGCAATCTGCAGCAGGCCTCGCAGCAACGCCACCTGCGGGCCTTCCGCCGCTGCGCTCACGCTGCTGACAGTGAGCGTGGCTGTGTCCGGCGCCGACGGGGTCGAGGCAATCCGGTTTGAATGAACAACGCTTCGGCCGGATTCGCACTATCGATGATGCACCCGCGTGCGAGCCTCGACGCTTAGCGCGCATGTACGTATAAACGGCGGGCCGTTTGGCCAAATGCCCTCATTACGCATCCACGCGAGCTTCTTCAGCACATAGCCTGTATCAGACCACGCCATGCCACTATCCTCCTGCGCTGCTTAGACCCCGAACGGATATGTGTCGGGCAGACCCGCGAGCATCTGGACTTGCAGTGGCGTGACGGCGTGGGTGCGATCGAACCAGATATATTCGTCAAACTGGCGAGTCAAGTCGGCCTGGAAATAGTGGCTTTGCAATTCCGTCTCGGGGCGATAGATGACGCCGATGGCGCGCTCAAGTCTCGGTCGCGACAAACCGGCAAGCAGCTCTGGTGAGCTTGGCGCCCTTAAACTCAACAAGAACTGCTGCTCACCGGCTTCATGGCACAAGGCCTCGTAGCTGTTAGCGAGTGAAGGCGTCACTTTCATCGTCTGCATTGGGCCGTCCCAGTCCGATGCCGCGGCGACTGTTCCATCGTGAGTACCGAATCCAATCGAGAAGGCAGCTCGTCCAAATTCTTGCTTGCACAGGTGACCAATGTTGTACTCACCCCGATGCGACATCTCGGTGGCGATGGAATCGCCAACGTGCGAGTTGTGAGCCCAGACAATCCCACGGCTGTCAGGTCCGTAGAATTCGAGCAGATTCTTGAGCGTATCGAACATGTGCCCATCGCGCAGATTCCACGAAGCACGCGAGCCGTAATACATGATTCGGTAGTACTGTTCCGCATTCGCGACGAGTTGCGCATTTTGCATCGCGTCGAGGAAGCGCTCACCGTCGTGCTCTGCATAGGCCTGCTGTTTGCTCCGCAGGGTATTGAGCATGGCGACGACTTTCGTTTCGCAGGTCTCGTATTGGCCAGTCAACGCCGCACGACCATAGGTCGCGGGATCGGCCTCCCACGGCGTCAAGCAACCGTAGCGCAAGCGTGCAACGCGAGCCGTGTGGGGGTCTACCTGATCGAGATACGCGAGCACCGAGCGTATTGAATTGTAGAGGCTATAGAGATCGAGTCCCCGAAACGTGACCCGACGCTGCGGCTCAAGCTGCTGATTGTGATCACGCAGCCAGTCAACGAAACGTCGGACCTCTTCGTTGCGCCACATCCAGGTCGGAAAGCGCGCGAACGCCGTCCACTCAGACGGCGGATACTCGGCATGCCTGACGTAGTGATCAACGCGCGCGGCGTCTGGCCAGTCGCCTTCGATCGCCACGAATGAGAAGCCCCGGCGTTCGATCAACTCGCGCGAGATGCGCTCGCGCATCCGATAAAACTCGGAGGTGCCATGCGAAGCCTCACCCAGCAGGACCACGCGAGCGTCACCGATACGCGCTAGCAACGGGTTGAGATCAACTGTTTCAATATCCTGGAACGGCTCGCAGGCAGCCCGTATCGATTCCACGAGTTCGAGATCAGCGTCTCGGCTGCGTCGCCGTGGAGGTGGTGCTGGCGGCGGAATATCATCAGGCCGCTCTGGTGCCCAACCTTCCGCGCCGACCAACGGGACAAAGCGCACATCCGCCAGATCTTCCTGCTGGTAGTCGTGCTGTGAGCGGCGAGTGACGCGCACCAACTCCTGCAACCCGCGGTCCGCGCCGACCGGGATAACCAGCCGGCCACCGACTTTGAGCTGGGCCTTCAGCGCCTCCGGGACGCTCGGCCCCCCTGCGGCAACGACAATGGCATCGTACGGCGCGTGCTCCGGCCAGCCGAGCGTACCGTCGCCATGCAACACATGGACATTGCCGTAGCCGAGATGACTCAGCGTGTCTGCGGCCTTGGTTGCAAGCTGGCCGTAGCGCTCGACCGTATAGACGTCTTTGGCAATATGCGCTAACACGGCGGCCGCGTAGCCCGAGCCGGTGCCGATTTCGAGTACGCGCTCCCCACCTTGAAGGCCCAGCGCCTCCGTCATGAGTGCCACGATGTACGGTTGTGAGATCGTTTGCCCCTCGTCGATCGGCAAGGGGGCATCGTCATAGGCAAACTCGCCGAGCGCCGCGGGCAGAAATTGCTCGCGCGGCACCGCTCAAGCGCTTCGAGCACGAGCGGCGAGCGAATGCCTCGCCGCGCAATGTTTCGCTCCACCATTGCCGCACGGCGTTCTGCTTGGGATCTCATAGCCATCGAGCTACCTCTTTCCTTGAGCGCCGCCGAGCCGCTGCTCCATCGCGTACACGCGCTCGGTGATTGCGACGAGCGAATCCGGGTTCAGACTGATCGAGTCGATGCCGCAGCCAATCAGGAATTCCGCGAACTCGGGGTAGTCCGAGGGCGCCTGTCCGCAGATGCCGATATGTCGGCCGGCCCGATGCGCGCCTTCGATCGCGCTGCGGATGAACGCCATGACGCCGGGATCGCGCTCATTGAATGCATCGGCCACCATCGCCGAGTCCCGATCGACACCCAGTACGAGCTGGGTCAGGTCGTTCGAGCCGATCGAGAACCCGTCGAAGTACTGCGCAAACTCCGCGACCTGGATCACGTTGTTAGGAATCTCGCACATCACATAGAGTTCAAGACCATCATCGCCGCGTTTGAGTCCGTGTGCTTCGAGGCTCGCAACAACCCTGCGTGCCTCGTCAACGCTGCGGCAGAAAGGCACCATGATCTGTACGTTGTGCAGCCCCATCGGTCCACGCAACTTGCGGAATGCCGCACACTCGAGCGCAAAGCCCTCCGCATAGGCCGGGTGCACGTAGCGCGCCGCGCCTCGGAACCCTAGCATTGGGTTCTCCTCGTGCGGTTCGAACGCGGCTCCGCCGAGCAAGTGCGCATACTCGTTAGTCTTGAAGTCGGACAGCCGCACGATCACGGGTCGCGGGTAGAACGCCGCGCCCAAAGTCGCTATCCCCTCAGCGAGCCGGTTGATGAAGTAGTCAGCGGGCTCACGCTCGTGCCGTACCCGGCGCTCGATTTCAGCACGCTCGTTGGGGTCGGCGATGCGATCCGGGTGCAGCAGCGCGAGTGGATGGATGCCTATCTCCTGCGCGATGATGAACTCCATGCGCGCGAGGCCGACGCCGTCGTTCGGCAGTTGGCTCAGTGCAAAAGCCGCCGATGGATCACCCACGTTCATCATGATTTGGGTCTTAGGCTTTGGCAACTTGGTCAGATCGACCAGTTCGACGCTGAATGGCACGCGGCCCGGATAGACATCGCCGACCTGCCCGTTTGCGCACGAAACAGTGACGATGTCGCCGTCCTTGATGAGCTCAAGGGCATCGGCCGCACCGACTACCGCAGGGATGCCCACTTCACGTGCAACGATCGCGGCGTGGCAGGTTCTCCCGCCCGTCGCCGTGACGATTGCGGCAGCCTGCTTCATGACCGTACCCCAGTCCGGAGAGGTCGTCTCAGCGACGAGCACGTCGCCGGACTGCACCCTATCGAGCTGCGCGGCGGTGCGAATGATCCGCGCCGCGCCCGCTGCCACACGCATGCCGACCGCCCTGCCGGTCAACAGCGGCTGCGGCGGCGACTCGACATGGAAGCGTTCCAGAGCTGTTAGCGTGCGGTGCGACTGCACTGTCTCAGGCCGCGCTTGTAAGATATAGAGTTGCCCATCTTGACCGTCGAGTGCCCACTCCACATCCATTCCCTGCAACGCCGCGCCGGCTGCGGAAAAATGCTGCTCGATCGCGATGACCATACCCGCGAGCGCGAGCACGTCCACTTCGCTGACACAGAAGCGGTCGCGATCCTCACTCGGAACTGCTACGGCCAAAGTCGCCTCTGCAGATCCCGATGGCGCGTATACGAGCTTGCTCGCCTTACGCCCAAGCGAGCGGCGCAGGACTGCGCGGTATCCGGCGTTGAACGTTGGCTTGAAGACATAGAACTCATCGGGCTCGACGAGTCCTTGCACCAGCGCTTCGCCGAGGCCCCAGGTCGCGTTGATCAAGACAACGTCGCGGAAGCCGGTCTCGGTGTCGAGCGAGAAATGCGACGCCGCTCGAGGCAATGTCGGAGCGGACCATTTTCATTACTGCAACCGACAGCGCTACGGCGAAATGATCAAAGCCGTTGTTGAGCCGGTACTGAATCGCGCGGTCGGTGAACAGGCTCGCAAAGCAGCGCCGGACCGCATCGAGCAGCGCGTCGCGGCCGACGATATGCAGGAAGCTGTCGTGCTGCCCCGCAAAGCTCGCCTGCGGTAGATCCTCGGCGGTCGCTGAACTGCGCACCGCGAGCGTCACGTCATCCCCATACTCGCGACGCAATACTTCGTACTGCGCAACGATCTGATCTACGAGCTCGGTCGGCAGAGGCGCCGTAGCAACGAGCGCGCGAGCTTCGGCGGCGCGGCGCGCCAAGTCCTCGACGTTCGCAGACGACGCGCCCTCGAGCAGCTGCCTTAGTCGCGGCCACAACTGGTTATCGTCGAGCACGGCTCGGTACGCGTCGGCGGTGATCGCGAAGCCGTTCGGCACCTGCACGCCGACCGGCGCCAGCGTGCGATACATTTCGCCGAGCGCAGCGGTCTTACCACCGACACTTGCAACGTCGCCGATGCCGATCGAACTGAAAGGTCGGACGAAGTTCCGGTGCGTGCCAAGCATCGACATCTCCTGCACCAATGACGCGCCTATGCTCGCGCGCCGCTGCCCGCGGCACGAGACGTAGATCCCGCCCGATCCTAAGTATGTTCCGACATGCCACGCGACCGCCGCGCAAGGCTAAGGTATGAGGATATTGGCGACTCGATGCCACTCTGGAGCCTGTCCTGTTACACCGCGCGGCACAATGACGGATCGACCCGCAACCATCGTTCGCGACCCTGCGAAATTGGCACTGCCGCCTAATCTTGGCGACTGGGCGCAGGCACGCCAACAGTTCCGCTGGTCCGACGTCCGCCATGAGCTGTTCGGCAGCGCGGGCGGGCACGGCAACATTGCAAGCCTTGCTCTCGATCGACATCTCGCCGCCGGCCGCGGCCGACGTACGGCGCTGCGCTGCGTCGCTGAGGACGGAACCGTGCGCGACGTGTCGTATGCTGAGCTCGCATCGCGCGCGAACAGGTTTGCGAACCTGCTTGGCGCACTCGGCGTCGGTGCAGGCACTCGGGTGTTCATGCTGACTGGGCGGCGCCCGGAACTCTACGAATCCGTGCTCGGTTCGTTTAAGGCACAGTGCGTCGTCTCGGTGTTGTTCACGGCGTTCGGACCGGAACCGCTTCGCACGCGTCTCGAGATCGGCGAGGCTGAAGTCCTCGTCACGTCGGCGAGCCTCTACCGGCGCAAGATCGCGCCGATCCGCGCAGCGCTACCAAAGCTCAAGCACGTGTTGTTGCTCGACGCCGATTCGGCCACGAAGGCGGCGAGCCAAGACCCTGTGACTCACAACTACGAATTGCTGATGACCGCCGCGTCGCAGGAGTTTACGACACTACCTACCGCGGCTGAGCTGCCCGCGCTGCTGCACTTCACGAGTGGGACGACCGGCACGCCGAAGGGTGCGCTGCATGTGCACGACGCGGCACTGATGCACTTTGCGACCGGTCGATATGCACTCGATCTGCACGATCAGGACATCTTCTGGTGCACGGCGGATCCCGGCTGGGTCACCGGCATGTCTTACGGTGTCATCGCGCCGCTGCTGCATGGAGTCACGCTGATCGTCGATGCGGGCGATTTTGAGGCCGAGCGCTGGTACCGAATCCTCGACGAACAACAGGTCAGCGTCTGGTATACAGCGCCGACGGCGCTGCGCCTGTTGATGAAAGCGGGACGCGAACTTGCCGACCGATTCCGACGTCCTTCCTTGCGGCTGATTGCCAGTGTGGGTGAGCCGCTGAATGCCGAAGCAGTTTGGTGGGGAGTGGACGTGCTCGGCCAGCCTATCCTAGACAACTGGTGGCAGACTGAGACGGGCGGCATCGTCGTCGCCAACACGCCATCTCAACCGATCAAGCCCGGCTCGATGGGCCGACCACTGCCGGGCATCGAGGCCTGCGTCGTCGAGCACGAAGCAGACGGACAAATCAAGGTGCTCCAGGGGCCTGATGTGAGCGGCGAACTGGCGTTGCAGCGCGGCTGGCCGTCGATGTTCCGAACCTATCTCGGGCAAAGTGAACGATACGACAAGTGCTTCGTGGGCGAGCTCTACCTCAGTGGCGATCTGGTGCGCCGCGACGCCGACGGCTACTACTGGTTCCTCGGACGCAGTGACGATGTGATCAAGACCTCGGGCCACTTGGTAGGCCCGTTCGAAATCGAGCGCGTATTGATGGAGCACCCGGCCGTGATCGAGGCAGCGGTAGTCGGTCTGCCAGACCCGATTGCCGGTGAGTCGATCAAGGGATTCGTCACACTGCGAGCCGGCGAGGACGCAGATGACTCGCTGCGCAGCCAGCTGATTGCGCACGCTCGGCGTCGTCTCGGACCGTCATTGGCACCGCGCGACATCGCATTCGTCGAGTCGTTGCCGCACACGCGCAGCGGCAAGATCATGCGCAGACTGCTGCGCTCGCGGGAGCTCGGCCTGCCGGAAGGCGACACGTCGGCGCTCGAGATCGCCCGATGACCCTGCGCGGCATACATCCGGTGCCGTTCCCGATCGAGGAGTCGCGCGAACTCGTCCACCAGATGCTACGCATCCGGCGTTTCGAGGAAGCCTGCGCCGAGTGGTACGGTTTACAGAAGATCCGCGGCTTTCTTCACCTTTATATCGGCGAGGAAGCTGTTGCGACCGGCGTCATTCACGAGCTGGCGCCAGATGACGCCATCGTCGCAACCTACCGCGAGCACGGCCACGCGCTGGTGCGAGGCGTTCCAGCTAAAGCCCTGATGGCAGAAATGTTCGGCCGCTCGACCGGCTGCTCGCGCGGCCGCGGCGGTTCGATGCATCTATTCGATGCCGAGCGGCGATTCTATGGCGGCAACGCGATCGTTGCAGGTGGCCTGCCAGTCGCGGTCGGCCTGGGTCTTGCGGACCGGATGCTCGCGCGACCACGTGTCACCGCGTGCTTCTTCGGCGAAGGCGCGGTGGCCGAAGGCGCTTTCCACGAGGCAATGAATCTCGCGGCACTGTGGCAGCTACCCGTCCTGTTCTGCTGCGAGAACAATGGCTATGCGATGGGTACAGCGCTGGCGCGCTCTCAGTCGCAGACGGATCTGTGTGCGCGCGCCGCCAGTTACGGCATGCCGGCACGCGCAGTCGACGGCATGGATATTGTCGCGGTCACGCTAGCCGCACGCGAAGCCGCAGCGCAGGTCCGCAACGGTGCCGGACCCGCCTTCCTCGAGTTCCAGACGTACCGGTTCCGCGCGCATTCGATGTTCGACCCGGAGCTCTACCGCGAGCGGGCCGAGGTAGAACTGTGGCGCGAACGCGGCCCGCTGCACACCTTCACCGATCGCCTCAAGGCTGAAAAGGTGTTCAGCGAAGCGGACTTCCAGAGGATCGATGCCGAGGTCGCTGACGAGATTCGTGCAGCGCTCGAGTTCGCAGACACCTCACCGCTCGAACCCGTCGAAGACCTGCTGCGCGACGTCCACACTCCACAGGCGAGTGCATGAGCACGACCAGCGCACGCGAGGCGCTGCACGATGCGCTGCGCGAGGCGCTCACTAACGACTCACGTGTGCTGCTGATCGGCGAGGATGTGGGGCGCTACGGTGGCTCGTATGCGGTCAGCAAGAGCCTGCTGACGGAGTTCGGCCCGCAGCGGATCCGCGACGCGCCGTTGTCAGAGCTCGGCTTCACGGGCGCTGGCGTGGGCGCGGCGCTCGGCGGGCTGCGCCCGATCATTGAGATCATGACGGTTAACTTCAGCCTGCTGGCGCTCGATCAGTTGGTCAATACAGCAGCGACGCTGCGACACATGTCCGGCGGACAGTTCAGCGTGCCGCTGGTCGTGCGCATGGCAACCGGCGCCGGACGGCAACTCGCTGCCCAGCATTCGCACAGCTTCGATGGCTGGTTCGCGCACATTCCGGGTCTCAAGGTACTAACACCTGGCACCGTCACCGACGCTCGCTACATGCTTGGGATCGCGCTCGCCGACCCGGACCCCGTGATCCTGCTCGAGCACGCGCAGTTCTATAGCGAAACTGGCACGATCGGGGCGCCGCCCACCCCCGACGAAGCTTGGCGAGCAGCAACACGTCGTGTCGGGCGAGACCTGACACTGATTGCCTGGGGCGGCATGCTGAGTCGTGCCCTCGCAGCCGCGCAGAGGCTTGCCGCCGAGGGAATCGAGGCCGAAGTACTCGATCTGCGCAGCCTGCGCCCCCTCGACAACGAACGCCTGATTGAATCAGTGCGCCGCACCCGTCGTGCCGTCGTCGTCGATGAGAGCTGGCGTACCGGCAGCTTTGCCGCCGAAATCAGCGCGCGTATCATGGAGGGGGCGCTGTACGAACTCGACGCGCCGGTGCTCAGGGTCTGCAGTGCGGAAGTCCCAATGCCCTACGCCGCCCATCTCGAAGTCGCCGCAACGCCGCAGATCGAGAACATTGTCGCCGCCGCACGCAGCGTCGTTCACGGCGGCAGCGCATGATCGAGCTGCCGTTGCCTTCGCTCGGACCCGACATGACCTCGGGAAAGCTGCTTGAGTGGCGTATTGCGCCAGGCCAGAAGATCCGCAAGGGCGATGTGATTGCGGTTGTCGATACGGAGAAAGCGGCGATCGATGTCGAGAGCTGGCACGACGGCGAGGTGATCGAACTGCTGGCAGAACCAGGTGCTGAGATCGCCGTCGGCATGCCAATCGTGCGGCTCGCGGATCACGGTGAGACTCCTGTCGCTGCGCGACCGGCGGCTACCTCCGCGACGCCACCGGAGCCGGCGCGCCGCGCACCACCGGTGGAAGCGCCCGCATCGAAGGCTGCGAACTTAGGCGAGACAGGCGGCGCGACGACGTTCGCGCGTGCCTCCCCGGCCGCGCGGCGTCGAGCCCAAGCGCTCGACATCGATCTCGCCCAGCTGCGCGGCAGTGGTCCCGGCGGTGCGATCCAGCTGCAGGATGTGGAGCGCGCCGCGGCGCCGAAATCTGGTGCGGCGAAGGCCGTGACAAGTGACCGCGCCGATCGCCACGAGGGGATGCGCCGCTCGATCGCACTGGCGATGGCGCGTTCAAAACGCGAGATCCCACACTACTACCTGTGGGACGAAATCGACGTGACCACCGCGATGCAGTGGCTGCAGTCCAGCAATGAGAAACGGCCCGTCACCAGCAGACTGTTGCCGGCTGCGTTGCTGCTCGCAGCGGTTGCCCGTGCGGCCGCCGAGTTTCCCGACATGAACGGCAGCTGGGAGCACGATGCGTTCCAGCCGAGCAGCGCCGTGCATCTCGGTGTTGCCATTGCGTTGCGCGGTGGCGGGCTGATCGCACCCGCGCTGCGCGACGCTCACAAACTGGGACTCGATGAGCTGATGCGCAATCTCTCGGACCTCGTGCGACGCGCACGCGCTGGCGGACTGCGCAGCTCCGAGATCTCTGGGCAAACGCTAACCGTCACGAACCTCGGCGACGAGGGTTCAGCGGGACTGCTCGGCGTCATCTACCCGCCGCAAGTAGCGCTCGTGGGCATCGGGCGGATCGGCCCGCGCCCGGCCGTCGAAGCAGGCGCCCTCGTCGCGCGCGAACGCGTAACGATCTCGCTCGCGGCAGACCATCGCGTTAGCGACGGCCGGCGGGGCGCGCAGTTTCTGGCGCGCATCGCGTCCCGGCTGCAACAACCGGAGTCTCTTTGATGACCCAGACAAAACCAGAATTGCTGAAGACGATCGTCGATGCGCTGGCAACGATCGCGCCGGAAGTCAGCGATTTCGATCTCGACCCGGACGTGCCGCTGCGCGAGCAGATCGAGCTCGACTCGATGGATCACCTACACTTTTTGGTCGCGCTGCACCAGCGCCTGGGAGTCGACATCCCCGAATCCGAGTACGCCGGCATGCGACGTCTGACGGATCTCGTCGAGTATATCGCCGCGCGGAGCCAAGCTAACAACCCCTCATGAAGCTGACGGTCATCGCGACGGAAATGACTCCAAGATAGCAGCTACTGCTCTCGGTATTTCCTTTTCCGCCCGCTCAATATCGGCCTCTGTAATTTGGCGCTTTGCGTAGCCATGCCACACTGGCTGCCGTGAGCGACCGTCAAAGATATCGATAGCGAGCCGCCCTTCTGTAAAGGTGCGCACATCGACTTCACGCCAAAGATCGGGCCAGCCCCAGCGCCACGGACCCCGATAGCCAGCGGGATACGAATCGACTTCTATCCGATCGCGCGCACCAATTGTGTAGTCAACCACAAAGTCTGAACTCTCGCCGGGCAACATACGCCGGAAGCCCTTTGCGACAAGCTCCTGCTCGATCGCAGCGACAACCCGCTGACGATTCAGGGGGCTGACGCGAGCAGTCTCACCCCGCACCTCCTGCACGGGATCCACATTCATCCAACCGAATGTTCGATAGCCGCTGAAATCATTCGAGCGATCGAAATCCGTATGTGTCGTTAGGCTTGCACAGCCGGATAACAACGCGATCAGCCCAATCAGAAGTCGCCGCGAGCGTTTTGTATCAGCAACAGACATCAAAGTACCCTCTGTATGCGTCCAGATTCATGGCTTGTTTAACACTGGCCCGCGATGGGCACTGCAACACGTCATGGCGAACTGTGGCAGCCGCACGGCGAACCGCCAGCGCGATCTACCGTCAGCGGTAGTTGCAAGCCCCGCTCCAATCCGGCGGTGAAAAACCAAGCCTAAGCAGCTGTCGCGATCGTGACATTTCGCGCCTCTGCCTCGCGCTTCGGTGCAACAATCTTCAGTACGCCGTTCTCTAGCGATGCACTCACGCGACTTGAATCGACCTCCACACCAAACTCGAAGCGGCGAAACACATCGTTGCTACGGCACTCGCTCCTATGAACATCCGTCTTGCGCTTCTTCCGATCGGGCTTGCGCTCAGTCTCAGCATGCGCTTGCACCACGATCTCGCCAGGAGTTACGGTAATTTCCACCTCGCCAGGATCGTATCCACCTAGCGATAACTCGACCGTGTAGTCCACTTCACTCTCGACAATTTTCGCGGCTGGCCAACATAACTCCTGCTCAGCAAGCAGCCAATCATCCAGTGAACCCCCATTCTTGAAGCCGCGATCCGCAAACAGCGAAAACGCACGTGCTCGGATCTTCTCCAACAACTCCTCGGCTTGGCGAAAAACCGGCAGCGATCGATCGTCCGCACGCTGCAGTCTCTTGACTCGTACTTCTGACATGATAATTCTCCTCGCCGTGAATACCGACTGCGGTACGGTCATTCTCGTGCGGAACTGGGCAAGATCTCAATCCGTACTTCCCCACATCAAGAAACCGAACGTCGCACCACCGCCTCAACTACTGAGTTGCAAGGCGCCAGAACAGTGCCTCCGCGCCCACGTAAAGCCCGGGCTCGGCGCGCCAGTTGTTGTCGCGTTGCCAGCGGACGAGCGGCGTTACACGCCAATACAGCCAGCGCTTGCGGGTCGGTTGTTTGGCAAACACGCTCAGTTCGTAGGTATCCGTGGTAGATATTCGCACGCCCGACGCTAACAATTGTAGCCCCACGCCGCCGGCCAGATCACGGCCGCGTACGATCGGGCCATACCGTGCGAACCGAATAATCTCGCTGATGTTGGCCACCAACATCGTTTGCGTCCATTCGGTTGCCGCACGGTCCTTGCGCCAGTTGGCATAGCTCGAGCTACGAAGCAGCCAACGATCTTGCCAACGATCAAACGTGAGGCCGCTGACGAAACCAAGCCCGTCGCCAGTTTGAAGATAGAGCTTGGCGAACGGCTGAACGTGCAAATCGCCATGCGAATAGTCGCGCTGCCACCGGAGCGACATGAAAGCCGCATCGGGGAAGTCAGCACGCAGGCCGACGTCGAAGTCCAGCGCGCGAAACGCGGGCAGCCGCAATCCGGCACGCAGGTTGCTGCGTCGCCCCTGTTCGCCGGGCGACTCCTGGACATCGTCGTTGGTAATGAACAGCCGCAGCCGCTTCTCAATATTGGGCAACTCGAGCAACACATCAAGATCGACGCTGGCGTTGAGAGCCATCTCGCCGTCCTCGACGACCAGCGAATCAACGCCGAGTCGAAAGGGTGCGGCAGGCGTAGGCAGTGGGCGGAGACAGTCGTCAGCAAACTTCTGGTCCGTTCGTTCGATCAGATTTTGCATGCCGATATATAGGCGGTCATGCCAGTGGTCGAGCCGATTGCCAGTCCCGTTTGGAGGCGGGAGATCAACAAACTGCTCGCGCAATTCGCTGATGCTCTCCGTGACTGGAGCCAGGATGCTCCGTGGACCGCTAGTCGTTGCGGCCGCTTGTGGCGGGACAGATGTGCAGCCCCCCAAGACCGCTAGCACTGAAATCACCAGGGCTGCCTGCACCAACCGCGAGATCGTTTCGGTCAAAATCATCTAAGGCATTCTCAGTCATCCGCGAGCCTTGGCATTGTAAGACGAGACCCATCCCGCGTGCGACTCAGCCTACATAGGTGTCGAATTGATCGCCCAAATCAATTGCGCGGTGCCGTGATGCGCAACGTCCACATTGCAAGTCGTTATCTCAGCGTTTGACGGCCGCTGTTCTCTTCAGGATCTGATCTACAGCCTCTCTAGCGGACGCTGCTGCACCCTCAGTGCCAATAGTTCCCGGCTGAATGCAACCGTCCCCGACGTTATACAATCCAGAGACGGGCGTGTTGACCGGCATGCCGTACCCGGCCCAACGATGCATGCCCGGCGCCTGGCCGATGTGTTTGGCCTTCACAAGGATATTTGCACGGGCCAACGCACCCGGAAAATTCGTTTCAAACTCCGCCAACATATTCTTGAAATCACTTTCGATGTCGGCAGTCGCCGCATCAGCCGGCGCCCCGTAAGCAGTGTGTACATAGGTCCCGGGCGGAGAAATCGTTCCAGGTGAAATGGCGGACGGGATCTCGAGATAGATCAGGTTCGTCGTGTTGCCAAACACCATGCAGCCGTCCAGATCCTCGATGAGTGGCTTGTCGAGCACAAAGCTGAGGTGATAGATCGGCGCGCACGTGGCATTTTTGCGCAGCCGCGCAAGAGAATGAACGCTGCTGGGTGGTGTTTGATGACGCCATCTTGCGTGCGGCGCCACCGTTAGCAACGAGCGGCATCAATGCGCTTTGGTCGCAGGAAGACACGGTCAACGCGTTCGCGACTGGCACACCCATGTACTTCAAGGCTGATTCCATCGGCACGCTGGCCGAAGCCGCGGGCGTGGATGCGGCGGGGCTGGTCGCAACAGTCGCCGCTTACAATCGCGCCCAAGCGGGCAGCGAGGATTCACTTGGCCGGCAATACATGCCGTTGCCGATTGCGCAAGCACCCTACTACGCTATTCAGCTGCAAAGCTGGAATCTCACCACCTACGGCGGCCTCGCAGTTGACGGCAATCTGCAGGTGATTCGCGCTAACGGCACGGCGATTGCCGGCCTGTATGCGGCGGGCGAACTGTTAGGGATGGGACGACTGATGGGCCGCTCGATTCCCGGTGGCATGTCGGTCACGCCAGCGTTGGCGTTCGGACGACAGTTAGGTCACGACATTCTGCGGTTCAAAGCCTGACCGGATCGGCTCAGCTCGCGCGGTACTCCGCCACGCCCGCCAGACTACGCTGCGGCTTGGCGAAGCCGGTGTCGATCTGCCCGGCAATCGTGCCAGACTCGAGCTCGATCTTCGACATGACACCCGTGAAAATGTTGGTGCAGAATACATGGCGATCGTCCGCCGATGCCGTGATCATGGCGTAGCCGTAGGCGTCCAAGGGAATCGTGCGCATCGAGTCACCTCGATCATCAAGCAGATCAATGAAACTGCCGCGCAATAACAACAGGGTGCCATCGCGCCGATAGGCGACGCCAGTGGTCCACTTGCGTGCATAGGCTTCACCGCCCGGATAGGTCACGAGGTCCGGCAGCTGTTTGTTCGCAGACACGTCGTAACGCATCACGCGCATGCCGAGATCGGTCAGGTATGTGACGACCTCATCGCGCGGGTGCATGGCCGAGTGCGTCACCCCATGAAAGCCCGTGAGCGACTCTGCCGTTTCATTGGCGAACTCACGAACCAGCCGCATTGACGCGTCGAATTGCGCAATCCGCCCATAGCCGACGACGTTGGTGCCGGGTAGCGTGCGCATAGCGCCACCTTGATAGGGCCTATCGCCCTTGAGGTACTCGCAAAGATAGACACTGCCATCGTGTCCGAAGCACACGCTGCCCCAACCGCGCCCGCCGAAATCGACCCTTGGTAGCTGCTCACCATCCGGACTGACGCGCACGACGACGCGCGCAAAAGGATCGAAGGCCCACAGCACGCCATCGGGGCCGAAGCGGAGATTCACGACGAGGTGTGTAGTCCCAGCGGTGTACAACGTTCCTTTGGGAACCATATTGCGGTCGAACTGCAGAATGCGGCCTTCGCCGGCGTGATCATCCTGCGGCACATTCATGAGGTACGTGCAGCCGAGAAAAATGTCACCGTCGGCAAACGGCTTCAGCGTCGACGTCTTGGTAGCGACGTCCACGCCGGTCAGCCAGCCCAGGCCTGGGCCAAGGTCTTGATCGGGTCAGCAAACGCCTGGGGATGTAAGCGGCGCGCCAATTTCAAATAGCTGCCAGGCAACTGCTCCAAACGTGACTCCTTCCGGCCCGCACAGCGCGACACGCTCGTACCGCGATGCTCGCCCATCTGAAAGCGCGGTGACCAGTCATTGTAGTCATTGAACTGTACGGCAGCATGGACGTAGGCCAGCTGCGAATCGCGCAGCGCACTATGCTGGCACGAATAGGTGTACAAATCGTGCACGCGCATGGCGGGGTCGGCAGCAGCACTGGCCTCGCGAAACAGCCTGACGTAGTTTTCTTCCGTCAACCACACCTCGGCACTGTCGACACGCACCGGGTCAAACGTAGTCCGCCGTTCAACGCGCATGCCCATAGCCGACGGTTCGTCTAGCCGCCCAGACAGGTAAGAGTAGTGAGCAGCTGTAGCAGCAGGCACGTTGTAGTCGAACCGAACCAGCTCGCCCGTGACCGGATTGCGCCACGACTGCAGCAGCTCTTCGGACTGCAGATCCGTGTAGTAGATCGCTGCCGCTGTCGCGACTTCGTAGCCGCCATCGTCACGCTCGCGGCAGCGATGCATCGAGCCCACCTCCATGTTGAAGAATGGCTGCAGTTCATTGTCGACGATGCCGAAGCGGCGGCCTTTCATCCACCAGAAGACCACTTGATCATCGGCGGCGAAGCGCATGCGCCGATAGATCCGATGCAGGTTGTGCTCGTCCTCGACTTGCAAGTCCTGCAGTGACTCGCGGGCCGCCTCGGCGGTAGCAATCCTCGCTACCAGACCGCCGGCGGCCGCGACTAATAGCGCCCGTCGCTTCACCGACCTCGCCCATTCATCGGCAGCGTTGTCATGTGTACCGGCGCCATTGAGTGATGTCCCCGTCGCTAACAGCGACACCGATCTGGTGAACCGTTTCGAGCTCCGTCCCGCCTTGGTGCTCGTTCGAGCCAATATAGTAGAGACGCAGCGATCCATCTGGCATCGGCACGACCCACGGACAGCCAATCCGGTAGTCCCAGCCACCCGAACCCTTTGTCGCTTGCGCGAGCACCGCGCCGTGCTCCAGCGGACCATCGACCCGTCGCCAGTCCAGACCGTCATCGGACACGGCCACCCCGATCTGCCGATCAACCTGAACCGGGCTACCAACGTAACGACAGCCCTCATAGAACAGTACCCATCGTCCACCGATCTTCAGCATATGACGGGTCGCGACACCCTTGTCATCAAAGCGCCCCGTGGGACCGGGCCCCAGCAGCGGGCCACGCTTTTGCCAACTCAGACCGTCTAACGATTCGGCCCAACCCATCGTGTAGTCACGTTGCGCGTTGAGCCCGTGGTAGTACAGACGCCAGCTTCCGTCGTCCCACCGAACAACTTGCGGCCACGACACCATCGCCTCGTCGAAATCGCCGGCGACACCCACGTCGAGCAACGCGCCGCGATGTGGTCCAGCCAGACGGGTCCAATGCAAGCCATCGCGCGATATCGCACAGCCAGGCAACATTGGAAATCCCTTGGCCTCTGTTAGCCCAAACTTCCGAATCGATTGATCGCCGCCCAAGTACCACATCCAATACAGTTCGTCGTGGAAGTGGATGTCAGTGATACCGACATGCGAGGAATCAAAGCGACTCAGATCTGGATGGGGCTCGAACACGGCGCCCATGGTCAATGGGCCCGCCACGCGCTGCCAACGGATACCATCGTCCGACGTCGCCAAACCAACCCGCCCCGTCGGTAGCGTGACCTTGCGATCGAAATCCGGATCCCGGCCGTAGTACCACATCTTCCATTGCCCATCGGCGCCGCGCAGCACTCGCGGACACGAGACGCGCCCGGAATCCCACCAGCCCTTGGGTCCTGGTCCAAAGATTCGGCCCGGCCCACCCGGGAAAACTCGATCCTCGACTGCGGACTCTTTGGTTGCCGCCGGTTTTGCTAACGAATTGGCGGCGGCGCCGACTGCCAATGCGCCCAACCCTAAGGTCTGAGCTGTTTGCAACACGTCGCGGCGCGACCACAAAGGCGGCGCCAAGCCTGGCGTGGTTGGCTTACTGTCATCGGGCATCGTGACTCCTGGCGCGTGCGCCTGCACCTCGAATCGGTAGTTATGACCTCACTCTAGCCCAAGTGATGCATGAGATACTAGATTCGATGTCGTGCAAACCGAGTCCGGAGAACCTCAAGTGACGCAGGGTCCACTCGATACTGCACGTCGCGCGGCGCTGCTCACTGGCGCGGCCGGCATCATGTTCGCGGCAACTAGCAGGGCCAGCAGTGACGGCGACACAGGCACGCAGGACCCCGCACAACACCTCATGCGACTTCTAGAAGATCCTGCTGCGAGAGCGCGCGTGCGGACCAAGATCGTCGGCTCGATCGCTCCGGAGACGGTGTACACGTTCTGCCGGTTGCATATCTACCTGTGGCGCAACGATGGCAATCTGCAGCCACTTTATACGCTGCAAAACCTGAGCGCCGCGACCTGGCGAGCACTACCTAACGGTCACTACGCCGCCACACAGCGAGAGGCTGGCGTCTATACCCAGTTCGATACTGACGAACTGCTCGAACAGTGGCGCAACCCAGTCACCGACGATGTACGCGAGCCATTTCACTTTCGCGGCGGTCCGATCAGCATCGAAATTGGACCAGACGGCGTGATTACAGGCGCTGGCGCCACACTCAAACCGCGCAGCATGCGCCTCGACGTACTAGGCGACACAGTGTTGCTGCCAACGGAATCGGCATTCTCGTTTCCGACTCCGTTCAAGGAGCAAGAGTGGCCGAAAGAAGCTGGCGATCCTACCTACTACTGGGACTCACCTATCTTTTTCGCAGCGCGGATTGCAGAAATACTCGACGAGTCTGTGAGTTTTGCACGGTCGGTGGTGCAGTATCAGAACTTGATCAGTTTTCATCCCTGGATGGGCATGGGCAAGACGCCAGGCCGCACTTACGGCAAAGCACTCGGCGTAAAACTGGGCGCGCTTGCGGAACTGCCCGTCGCTGTGGGTGCCTTGTTCGAAGCCAAGACGCCAGAGATCTTTGATCTGTCGACGTGGCAGCCGACGCGAGAATTCGGCGACTACATGCAACAGTGGAAGCCCGGCGCATAGGCCACACGACCGGCGATCCGTGCTTTAGGGTTGCGACGGGCGATCTGGCAGCGCCGGTCGCCGCAGTGAGAATGCGCCGCGCAGATCACCGACCGCATAGCCGATCGCCGCATCATGCGGGTACTCGCGCTCCAGTGCGGCACGCACCGCCGGTGGCCGCGCATTCTGCGCCCCATGACATACAAGACACTGGGGCGCAATCAGGATCGCTTTAGCGAAACGTTTAATGGGCCCCCGCGGACCCTCTACGACCTGGAACACAGCAAGCTTTTCGTTAGAAGCCCGCTGCTCGATCTGCTCGGCAAAGCGCGCGAGAACCTCCGTCTCCCACGCATCTGGCATACCTGTGAGCGGATTGCGGACGCGCGTGCCCACGCGCTTGACCTGCCAACCGCTCTCACGCGACAGACGACTCGCAATCGCTGGCGCCTCATCACGGCAAACACTCACCGCATGCGCTGGCCCGCCTGACTTCATCGCAGACTGCAGCTTGTCGCCAAGCTCTTCGCCGAACCTCGCTACCAATGCCGCCGCCTCTGCCTGTTCAGTGGCCTCGGGCGGCGCGCTGGACGCGAGCGTCGGATACACCGATCCTGCGATTGCGATCAGTAAGCCTGCGGCGTAACCAGTTAACTTCAGCATGGGCGCAGCTAACGAATGGGTGGTCCCAGCGGCGGCGGCGGTGTTGTACCAACTTCAACCGCCCCCTCTAGAATACGTCGCAGATAGTCCGGTGCAATCAAATGACAGTAGCGGGTGCCACGAAACTTCGGATCGGCGTCTACATAGCGCTGGTCGAGCCAGTCATTGCGCTGCGCCTTGGCCAAAATATGCAACTGACCATCCGGCCCTTCCCATGCCAACGGATAGGGTGCGAGCCATTCGCGGCCATTCGACGTCACCTGCTCGGCATCAAAAACAACTCGGCTACCACCCGCATAGCGAAGCGCACGTCGCTGCGTCGGCGTGTAGCCGTCCAGAACGGCGGCAAGTGTTCGACGATTGATGTCGGCGCAAAGCCCCTCGGGCACTGCCGCATCGGTGCCGTATTCGGTTCGCAGATGATCGGCAGTCTTCATCTTGCAGGAAATTTGCGTGAGCTGCGTTTGCGCCGCGTCAGCATAGCTGTTCGACTGCCGCGTCGACAACGGTCGTATGGTCGCCTTGGACTGGCCAAACTCCTCGGCCGACAAAACGATATTTTGCGGCTGCAGGGTCGTCTTGGCGATAAGCATTTGCGCCTCGCCACAGAAATCCATCAGCGGTGGCAATGTGGTTTTGCCCTGCGGCGGCGTACTACAGGCGGCAGCGCCTGTCATCACTAGTAGCAACAAAACGCGCGCTGAAATCTGCATGATCAACCCCGCCTGTGAGTAGCCCCGAACGATAATTGCAAAGCCGGCTCGTGCGGCCGCGCGGTCAACTTTAACCCCAACCTTTACCGTGTACTATGCCGTTTCGTACACGTAAGCAAGATTGCACTGCTATATGCAAGCCCAACCTGCCTCTATCTTGATTCCTGTGCTGGCCAGCCTGATCGGCGGGGTCGCATTGGCGGCACCCCAAGCAGCACGGCAAGTGGTTGGCCAGCCAGCGCTCGAGGCGCTGAAAGGCAAAGTCATCCTGCTCGCAGGCGCCACCGGTAACAACGGTCGTGTCGTGCTTCGACAGCTCAGCGAACTCGGCCTGCCAGTGCGGGCGATGAGTCGTGATGTCGAGTCGGCGCGAGAGAATTCGGCAGTTAGTACGAATGGGTCGAGGCTGACGTTACCAACCCGGCGTCATTGGAGCGAGCCATGACGGGCGTGGACATTGTCATTTCGGCCGTTGCGACCGCCATGCCCATCGGCGGCAATCGGCCAGACAAAGTGGACTACGAAGGCACGATCAACTTGGCGAAGGCCGCCAAGGCTGCCGGCGTGCAGCGCTTCGTTATCATCACTTCGTCTGTGTCGGGCAAGCGCGGCGGCATCATGAACTTCATCGGGGGCGACGTACTGGTCTGGAAAGGCAAGGCCGAGGAGGCTTTGGTCGCGTCAGGCGTTCCCTATGTGGTCGTTGGCCCCGCCCGGATCAATGACGATGCCGGCGGCGAGAAGCAGATCAACGTGATGCCGCGCAAACAATACCAGAGCGGCATGATGATCACCCACGCGGATTTGGCATCAGTGGTGATCGCCGTTGCCGGGTTGCCGGCCGCTACTAACCGATCGTTCTCAGTGAGCAATGGCGAAGGTGGCGCAGATGCCGTTTGGCAGCAGAAGCTTGCCTCAATGCGGCTGAAGTAGCTGGCTCGCCGGCCGACATGAAGCGAAGACTACTGCTGCAGGCCGCGCTTGGAAGCGCCTGCGTAGCGGGGTTGCTGCGGGCCGCCGAGTCTCGCACGGATGTTCTGGTGTTAGGAGCCGGGTTGGCCGGTCTGCACGCTGCGCGACTGCTGGAAGATCAAGGCGCGCGCGTAACGGTGCTGGAGGCGAGCGACGTGGCCGGCGGGCGGATACGTACGCTGATGATCGACGGCGAGCCGTTCGAGCTGGGTGCGTCCGATGTCGGTGGCAACTATGGCCGGGTGATCGATACCGCCCGGCGCCTCAACGTAACTCTATCGCCTGATCCGATCGCGATCGGCGAGATGTCCTTCTCGATCGGCGGACAACTGCTGCGCGCAGCCGACTGGTCCGAATCGGCAGCAAACCGGACAGTGGGGGAGGAACGCAACGTGCTACCCCACGTGTTGGAGACGGCCTACACGTTCCGCATGAATCCATTCGGCGAGAACGTGGGCGCCTGGCTCGAGCCAAAGGCGGCACCGCTCGATGTGTCCGCCGCCAGTTATCTTCAGGCACAAGGCGTATCGCCGGCAGCAGTTGCGCTGATGAACATCGCGACGGACTACACAAGCTTGGCCAACACCTCGATGCTGTCGGTCTTCCGCGACGTTGCACGCGCGAGACTTGGCGGCCTGCGCGACACCGGCCGCGCGTTGCACGGTCCAGGCGGATTCCCGCGCGCCGGCATCGTGGGCGGTTCGCAGCGGCTAACCGACGCAATGGCACAGAGTCTAACTAGTCCGGTTCGCTGCGGAAAAATCGTCAAGTCGATCGAGAGCGCGGCGGACGGCGTCACAGTGCGCTGTGCGGACGGTTCAAGATTTGCCGCTGACGCCGTAATCTGCACGATCCCTTTCAGCACGCTGAAGAACATCATGATCGACCCACCGCTTGAAGGCGCGCAGCGTGACGCTATCACGCAATGCGTCTACGGCGGGACGACGCATGTCGTCCTGGAGGCAACGGCGCCATTCTGGGATGACGACGGCTTCGGCCCCTCGATGTATATGGACGGTCCACTCGAGCGGGTATTCGCGCGTAAAGCCCGGGACGGATCGATCCGCCACTTTCGCATCTGGGTCAACGGTGACGGCGCCGACCGGCTCGACCGCATTGGCTCAAGTAACATCGGCAAATATGTGATCCGCGAGATTGAGAAAGTCCGGCCGGCAGCGGCCGGCAAGTTGCGCTACCTGCAGCACTACTCCTGGGGCGCCAATCCATACATCAATGGGCATCGGCATGTGTTCAAGCCCGGCCAGGTGAATCGATTCGTCCACTCGATGGGCCTGCCTTGGAAGCGCATTCACTTTGCCGGCGAGCATCTGCGACAGCTCGAGTTCGGCATGGAAGCCGCCATGGAAACTGCTGAGCGCGCGGTTGTCGCAGTACTCAGCAGCTGACGTCGACCGCGCCGGCGCGACGCCTACGCTCTGAAATGCGGCAGCACCTCTTCGCCGAGCAAGGTAACCGTCCGCTCGGCGACTTCGAGCGGCATGTCTCCCATCGTCACGCGCAGATTGATCTGATTCACGCCGATCGCCTCGTACATCCTGATACTGGTTACGCAAGTCGCCGGGCTACCCACCAGATAGATCTCAGGCCCTACTAACTCAAATAGATCATCGTTTGGGTCGAGCGCATTGCCCTGATTGTCGGTGATCGCACCCATCCGCCCATAAAAGCCAAGCACCTGGCTGACGTACGGCTTGCCTTGTTTACGCGCCGCCTGATCCGACTCGGCCACAAAGCAGGTTCGGTTGATCGCCACGGTGCCCGTTTCCCGACCCTTGCCCTGCGCCGCCATGCGATCCCAGTATCGCTCCGCCTGCAACTTGATGAGCCGATGGTGGAACTGCGTCGCGCCGATCCAACCGTCGGCCAGGTCCACGGCGCGCTGCACACCACGCGCCACTGAACTACCAACCAGTATCGGTGGCCCGCCGGGCTGCACCGGCCCTGGATACACCTTGCCTTCATAGGAAAAATGCTTGCCCTGGAAGCCATCGGCACCGGACCATGCGCGCTTGAGTAACGCGAGTGATTCGTCCATGCGCGAGGCGGTTTCCGCAGGCGGCACTCCATAGCGCTGCAGTGTCCGTGCAATACCGGCACCGACACCGAGTGTGAATCGCCCCTGCGACAGCTGATCGAGAATCGCACCGTCGTAGGCTAGTCGGAGTGGTTGCCAGACAGGCAGTAGCGTCACCGCAGTACCTAGTCGCAGCGTCGTACGGGTCGCTAACGCAGCAAGGATCAGCAACGGCGACGGTACGTGCCCGGACTCTGGCGCTACGGGTCGATTCTCTCCAGCCCACACGGAATGGAAGCCGTAGCGCTCGGCGATCGACAATAGCCGCACGTAGTCGTCCAGCAACTTGTCCAGAGGCTTGGAAGGGCTCCAGAAATCGAGCGCGAGTCCGAATCTAATGCTCATTCTGTTCTGTCTGACCATCTTTTCCAGCGTCGGAAATCACCATTACTGACGGCAAGCCCAATAGAGTTCCGCGTGTCAGTCGGCACGGGCCGCGGCCCAGGCCGCACGCCAGGCGTCCAAAGGCAAATCTTTGTCCGCAACCAGGTTGACGGTTTTGCCGAGCGCGTCGGGATTGCCGAGTGCATGGGCCATCGCCAAGCCGACGTCGGCACGACAGACCGTGCCCGGTTCCTGCGCTACGTCGCGGCCATACAGAGCGAGACTCTCTTTGCCTTCGAAGCACTCCGGTTGACCGGGAAAGGCTTCAATCCGCCCGGCCGCACGACTGTGTATGGCACACCGGACGCGCGCAGGCTAGCCTCGCCGTTTCCTTTCCATTGGAGCACCATGCCGCACATCGCGTTGAGCATGGCCTTGGGGTCGGTGTCGCCAGCGCCGAGTGAGGACATCAGCACAAACTGCCCTATACCGGCTTGCTTTGCTGCCGCCGCGAGATTCTCAATGCCGCGATAGTCGACGTCCTGCGGTGCACCGCGCGCGGGGAAGTCTTTTTTGGGCACACAGTTCGCGCCAATCGTGGACAGGACGTAGTCAGCACCTTTGAGTCCTGCTAACAGACTTGCGGGCTGCGTCGCGTCGCCGCTCACAACCTGCACGCCCTCCGGCAAACCCTTTGCGCGACTCGGATCACGCACCATGACCCTGACTGTGTAGCCCTGTTCCTTCAGGATTCGCGCCAACGGCGCACCGCTCTGACCCCTGCCAATGACTACCGCAACATTCGGAGCGGCATTCGTCGTTGCGCAACCAGCAATCGACGCGGCCAACGCAAGCGTTGCGAAGGGTCTCAGATACTCCATCGGACATCTCC
>JADJBE010000002.1 GCA_016703895.1 Pseudomonadota bacterium | reverse complement strand
AGAGCGTCATCCAGTAGGACCAGGTCATGAGGGTTCTCCGATCGGCAGGCTGCGAACGGCCGCTTCGGGTCGTTGCGGCAGCACGTGTAGATAGACGCCGGTCTCCTGCGGCGAGCGATGGCCCATCAAAGAAGCGATGACGGCCAGGTCCACGCCGCGATCCATCAGATGGGTGGCAAAACTGTGGCGCAGGTCTTGGCCGTGACGCCGGCGCAGGCCCGCGCAGGGGCGACCCCCGCGGTGACGATCTGGCAAACGTCTTTGGCGGCGAGCCGGCGCCTTGCACTGCGTCCGAAACAGCGCGCCGCGCTTGCCGTGCTCGAGTAGGTAGGCCAAAAGCTCGGTGGAAGAGCGCCTCGGGGATGGGGATCACGCGCGGCTTGTCGCCCCTGGCGCGGGTGACCACGAGCTCGTGGCGCTCGCGGTTGATGTCGGCGACGTTCAACCCGACCAGCTCCCCGGTACGCAAACCGCAGCCGTACAGCAGCAAAATCACCAACCGATCGCGTCGCGCGGTCGGGCCCGAGAGGCGCTCGGTGGCGCGCACCAACCGTTCGGCTTCCTCGAACGTCAGATGCTTCGGGACGCTCACGCGCACCGTGTGCTCTAACGAGAACCCATCGAGGACGTTGCGCTCGCAGCGGCCGCTGCGCCAGGCGTAGTCGAGAAAGCCGCGCACGTGACCAGCCATGCCGGCAACGAGTTGTTGGCGCGACCGGCGGCGCGCTCGGCCTCGAACCACTGCAGGAAATCGAGCAGCGGCGCGTGCCACAGATCCACACCCGGACGCGCTGCGCGCCAGTGCCGCGACCGCACGGCGCAGCGTGCAGCGCACGTCGGCGAGTGTGCCCGGGGCCTTGCGACTCACGGTCTTCAGATAGGTGAGATAGCCCTCGATCAACGGATCCAGGGGCGGGAGTAGTGAGCGAGCGGAGGTACGTCGTGCCGCCTCCTCCAAGGCAGTGAGTAACCAGTCGTTCAGCGGATGGCGACTCATTGCCGCGCGGCGCTCGGGGTCGGCAATGTGCAGATAGCGCACCGTGGTGGCGACGCCCGCGTGCCCGAGGATCCGCTGCACCTCGGCGACGTGCACGCCGGCGGCCAGCAGGTCCGACGCACAGGTGTGTCGAAACTGATGCACGCTGCTGAACGGCACACCGGCGCGGCGCGCGATCGCGTGCACGGCGTTGCTGATCGCTTGACCGCTCACGCGCTGGCCATGAATACTGATGAACAAGGCCGACTCGCCTAACACGCCCAAGCGCTCGAGCTGGTTGTGACGCTGCGGCAAGTAGCTCTCCAGGCAACCCAGCGCGATCGGTGGCAGCGGCACACGGCGCTCGCGGCCCGTCTTGCGTCCGTCGATCACGAGGACGCCTTCGAGCCGATCAAAATGCGCCAGCTCCAGGCGCTCGAGTTCGCCGCGACGCAGACCACTGCCGTATAACAACGCCAGTATCGAGACCCACAGATGCCGACTGTACTGGCCGCCGCGACCGCCCGCTTCGCGCCACAACGCCGCCATCTGCTCACGATCGAGACGCTTCGGCAATCGACTGTAGGGCGATAACTTCGGGCCCTTCATCCAGCGCAGCGGGTTCTGCTGCCACAGTCCTTCGCGCACCAAAACTCCCCAAAGCCGCGCATCGTCGACAGCGTTCCCGACACCGTCGACTTGGCCCGAAACGTCGTGCTGCTCGTGATGTAGCGGGTGATCAGATCCGCATCGATGTCCTCGATGCGCACCCGCGGGCGCCGCCGCTTCATCCACCGGCCCCACTTCTCCAGCCGTGACGCCGTGTGCGCCACGGTCGCCGGGCTCAGCCCGCGGGCGTTATACATCTCCATATAGGAGTCCAGTAACCGATCCCATCTCTTCATCGCCGTCCCTCCCAACGAAAAAGGCGGGGCGCTCGCGCGCTCCCGCCTTAACGTTATAGAACTCAACAATATGACTCCCCATATGATGTCTTGGGGAGCCGAGATAGGCCCTGAACTGAACTAAAGGAATATTCCTATGTCTTCGTCGATCGTGTAAGTCGCTGCCCCAAAGTGAACGGTCGCGGCCCCACCGCCACTGGTCGACGTCGTGACGGCAGTGCGATTGCCCGCGGCGTCGAGCGCATAGTTTGTCGTGGTCCCATCGTCGTACAGCACGGTCGTCAACCGACCGAGCTCATCGTATGTGTACGTAACAGTCGAGGCGAGCGCGCCGGCGGCGATCACGCTCGTTAGCACGACCGTCAGCCAGCGACTCCAGCGCAATCGAGATGTCGACACTCGGTCAGATTTGGCCTTCAAGTTGTCTCCCCGGCGCGTCGCTCGAGCCCGCATCCCCTCATCACGCTCGTTTGCCACGTCGGCCCCGCCTAATTCTAGCCAGTGACTTTGCAGTCGGTTTCTCGGGCGCGGGACCTATCGACGATCAATTGGCCACGATTCACCTCGTAACCCCGATCACGGAAGTGTCTAACGAAAGCAGCGCACAACTCCGAAGCGCGCGCCGGTGGCAGAGCGGTATCAGCACGCACAACCACTATGATGAACGGCCCCGCCTGGTTGATCGCCATGACCTGCGAGGCGTTTATCAGACTCGGCAACGTCGCCGATTCGCTCAATACGTCCTGATACCTTGGGCATCGGGTATCGGATAACGGTCCGCGTTGTCTCGGCAGTTTGCGCCGGAGCGACTGGCGGTTGCTGAGCCATCGACGGCCATACCAGCGCGGCTAATCCCATCAAGCCTAGAGATCGAAGAACTCGAGCCACCGCTGAACGCCGTTGAATGCCTGACATGAGAGACTCCCTCGAATCGTTAGTTCTGTCTGACGATGCGCGATCCTGGCGTTGGTTGACGCTTCGGACCATCGATCGCCGCCAGTTGACTCCCGGAAGCGTGGCGCTGTCAATACACCTTTTTGGGGACTTCAGATTTAGCGGACCGACAGTTGTTTTTGTACTCAGCCACTACTAACAGGTCTCGAAAAAGATCGGCCATTGTGCCTATTGTGATTTGAAGTACTTACAGTCGATTTCTCAATATCTCGATCGATACGTGTCATGAGATCGTGGAATCTCTCACGGCTCGACGTCTCACAGCCGATTGGTGGACGCCGCCGAAACGTATCGCCCTGGAACACCGTGCCATGACGGTTGCCCACTCATGTGCAACTACTGACAATGGCGAGTTGCGCACTCCAGCGGACTTGCTCCGGCAGTCTGGATCCAAAGCGCTCGGGCGATAAGGGTCTACAAACGCATTTTCGCGCTCGCATGCGAGCGCATCTCTCCGGTCGGGCGGCGGGCCGGCACATACGCGGTTCCTTGATGCGACCTCTGATCTTCCGCGGTCGGAGAACAATCGACGACTCGTCGCCCTCTCTCTACTAAACAACTCAGCCGTCCGCGCGATGCCGCCGCGTGCCGCCAATACATGCTTTCCGTATCGCATCTGCATCCGGCTGGCCCTACAACGCCCGGCCTGCATGACCGACGCAAGAGCGGTATTCAACGCCAAAATTCCTGCGTTGTGCCGACGCGCATCCGGTGCCCGCTCACCTTAGCGATTTCCTCATCGGTCATCCTGAGCCACGATGCGGCGGGGTTGAATGCCTTCGAAACGGCATCCGCGCTCAGCCGCTCACCGATCCGCCCGCACCCTTCGCGACTGCGGTCGTGATACGGCCGCGCGATCTCCGCCGAAAGACGGCGCCTTCTCTGATCCTTGCGATCTTGAGCCAGGCTTTCAGTTATCTTGCCGTCGTGCGCGACAGATACAATGCGCTGCCCTCGCCCGCCTGATCTGTATCGGAGCGCCGGATCAGCGCACGTCCGGTGCCGTCGCGCTGAAACACTACGTCCTCGCAATTGAGCGGCGCGAATTTGCTGCGCCGGGCCATGACTTCATAGGCGACCCGCAGCCGCGCACTCCCAAATCGACGGAGATCGTATCGCCCGCCGCTTCCATCGCAGAGTTGCTCCAAGAATTTGGAACCTAGAGGAGATAACCCATATTGAAAAGAGCCGAGTGAGCGAACCCAAACAAATCGAACTCACGAGCGTCGCAGTTGAATATTGCCTCGCCATAATTTTCCGACACAAGGTTGTGGGCCTCGCCATACCCGGTCGAATAAAGTGCTAGCGCGACGGAGGTCGCCACGATGGCATATTCCGTCGTGCACCAACATCCTTGGAGCTTCGCTACTCAGGTTCCACCACCGTCACCATGATCGCCAAAATGCGGCCATCACTGGCGTACATTGGCTCCTGCTGACGCATAGCATCTACTACCCAGGCAGGTACGAGCTGCTCAGTCGCCGGAACGGTAACGCACAGGCTGCCGGGAACTTGAGCAAAGTTGATGCTCGGCTGTAAATGCGTTGGAATCTCCACATAGTCATTTGTGACGTTCACGAGAGATTCACCGTGGTAAGTATTCACCACCAAGCTCGGAATACGAAGGATAGAGCCCGATTGAACCTCGATACTGAGGTGGTTCCCACCGCCTGCTCGCACAACGCAAACACGATTTTTCGAGACAATTCTGATAGAGCCAAACAAAATCCTGGCTGCGGGCCAGGTTCGACGTATATAACTTGGGTGTGCGGACCCGAGGGCTGCTCAATACTTTTCCACGAGTACAGAACGTCGTCTGATACGCCGCTGATATGCACGGCGTCGTGACATGACGGACAGAGCGCTATCATATGCGCTTCGTCATGTGTCGCGTACACGTGCCATTCACGAATGTGATGGAAATGCGTCCGCGTGTTGTGGCAGCCCGGATTTGCACACTTGTTTCCGGCCTGCGCGCGCAGCCTCTTTTTCACCGCGTTGGAAATGTTGAGTCGCCGCGTTGCCATCCGAGCTAACTCTCCAAGTCTGGACTCGAGCATCAATTCTTTGTCAAGCCCCGTGCGTGCCATGCTAGAGCCGGTGAGGCAACGCGCCATGCTACTGTGATACCAACACGACAACACCGCCCACTGCAACAACGGCTTCGCAACACGCGCGACGCGTCCCGTTCTCGACAATAACGCGCGCTACTCATTGCGCAGCCGGGTCGCCCCCCACGCGGACCGAGTGACCACTCACATCAGCGATGTCCTCATCGGTCATTTTGAGCCACAGGGAGTTGGCCCAGATGATTCGCCCTCCGGCTCGGCCAATGACTCCGATGACGCCACGCGCTTGAAGGCTCGCGCGACGGCACCCGCGCTCAGTCGCTCACCGATCCGCCCGCGTCCATCCTTGATTTCGGTCGCGGTACCAGCGTCCGATCTCCCGCCGAAAGTCGACGCCTTGCCTGATCCGCGCGAACATCAGGAAAGTTTTCAGATACCGCCACGTCGTGCGCGACAGATACACCGTACTGCCCTCCCAGGCCTGATCGGTCTTTGAGCGTCGGATGAGCGCACGGCCGGTGCCATAGCGCTGAAACACCACGTCGTCGCGTTTGAGGGCCACGACTTCGCTGCGCCGGGTCATAGCGTCATGGGCCACGCACAGCAGCGCCCACTTGCGGATCGACGCGAGTGTGTCGTCGACCGTTTGCAGAAACAGATCAATCTGCTCCTAGCCCAACGCGCGTGCCTGGCGCCGCCAGACCTACATCGCTTGTGTCAGCCGAAGCAGCTCAAGCCGTACAGCGTCGTCATCGCACGGATTGCGCAGCTTCGCGACGCGATGCGCCAGCGCAATCGTCGCCAGATACCGTCTGACCGTCGCCGGCTTCTTGGCACGCGCCAGACAATCCTCCACAAATGCCGCCACGGTCTCCGGCCTCGCCGGCAACGGGCACGGATTCCGCGGCTCGCAAAACCGCAAAAACACCGCCCCGTCACTCCGCCAGGCTCGTTGCGTATTCGCCGGATACACCTGCTCGACCCGCGCCCACCAGGCTAGCACCCGCCCGGTCGCGGCGCTAGACCGCGCGTGCGGAAGCATCCGAAGAGCTGTCAATTTGACCGGATGATTCATCGATCTCACAATCGTGATTCTATCAAATAGGTCGGATAAGTATATTTATCAGAGGTTAAAGAGAAGGCGCTTTTGATCGCATCGCATAATTATGATTATCGCTGCCTACTAGCATAATAGAATGAGTTAACAACATATGCATCCCGCTAGCCTCGGTTGATTCGAACCAACGCCACACGCGTCACTCGAACTTCGTGACATCCCGTTCGACTATGCTGGCGAGCCCTCGCTCGATCGCGTGCCAAGGAGTAATTGCGCCTTTTGCCAACAAACCCAAGATGCATCGCTTGCACTTCTCGAGAGCAAAATCACCATTGAGTGACAACTCGTCCCAACGCGACCGGAACCGCACGGGCGGGGCGGTCGTCGATGAAGATCTTTTGCCCGTTGATCCCCGCGGTTCCATTCCTTGAGGGTGGCTGCGTCTTTCTCCGGACGGTCGCGAACGCAATCACTGATGAGATTGCGGAATGAGCGACGAATCAGGCACAGCGACGCAGCGCGCTAGAGAACCGAGTACGCGGATGCCAGTATTTCGCACTCAATTCCACGCCCGGCTTTCGTCCGCATGAAGGACGTGCTGCGGCTAACGTCGTTGAGTCGACCGACGCTGTACCGCCGAATTGCCGCTGGACGCTTTCCACCACCCGTCCATCTTGGCGGCCGCGCATGCGCCTGGACGCCGAAATCTCTGGAACTGTGGATCAACGATCCGCAGGGCTACCGAATTACGCCGGTTGTCGTCCCGAACATCCGCCGACGGCCCGGGCGACCGCGAAAGTACTAACGATCTGGACCCGTTTGCGCGGCGTGTCCTACGCCGCGATTTTTCCGGCCGCTGCTGGCGCAGCGCATCCGTGATCCGCCCACGCCTGCATCATCTGCGCTCGCGGCTTCAGATACAGCGCATGGTTGTACGCCGCGCTGGTTTCGTCTCGCGGCTGATGGGCCAGTTGCAACTCGATGTGCTCATGTGGCCAACCCTGTTCATGCAAAATTGTTGACGCGACGCCTCGAAAGCCGTGCCCGGTCATTCGCCCACAATAGCCCAGCCGGTAGAGCGCAAAAAGGATCGTGTTGTTGCTCATGGGCTTCTTCGGATTGAGATCGCCCGGAAAGACGAGTTCGCGACCGAATGAGATTTCTGCCAATCGGTCGAGCACGAGGCGGGATTGCCGGCTCAACGAGACGATATGCGGCGTATCCATCTTCATGCGATGCGCCGGGATGTTCCAGCGCTCGGCTTTCAGGTCGAACTCCGACCAGCGCGCGCCGATCAGCTCCGAAGTCCGCACGAAGGTCAGCGCCATGAACTGCAGCGCCAACCGCGTGTGTTCAGTGCCCACGTACCCGTCTATTGCACGCAGCAACTCCGGCAGATCTTTGGCGTCGACCCGGGGATAGTTGCGTCGCTTGTAAGACTTCAGGACATCTGCAGGCTTGACGTCCACCACGGGATTGCGACTCGCCAGATCGTTGGCCACGGCGTATCGCATGATCTGTCCGCAGTTCTGCAGCACGCGCTTGGCAATGTCCAATGCGCCGCGTGACTCGATCTTCTTCACAACATCCCGAAACGCTGACGTCGGGATTTCCGATACGACTCGCGATCCCAGTTGCGGAAAAACGTCGGCTTCCAAACGCCTGAGAACGTAGCCAGCGTGGCGGGTGGCGCGGTCCGCCGCCCAGTGCGCATACCACTGCCGTGCCACAACCTCAAACGTTAGACCCGAAGCGGCGCGCTTTGCAGACGGATCTGACCTGTTAGCAAGTTGTTGACGCGCTTGCTTGTGCATTTCCCTCGCCTGCACAAGTCGGATGTCCGGATAGACACCCAATGCCAAAGTTTTGCTTGCCATCAAATCGATAGCTGTAGCGCCAGTACTTGCCGCCGTTGGGCTTGACCAGAAGATGCAAGCCGCCGCCATCCGAGAATTTCTGCGGTCGGTCTTGGGGCTTGATGCCGCGTATCTGGGTGTCCGAAAGCATTTGTTGGTACCTCTGCCGATGCAGCCCCAAGTACCAACAAATATACCAACAAGTCGGTGAACTACCAAGAATCCAGATGAGACACTATGAGACTCGAACACCTATGAAACCAGGCCCATTTCACGATTCTTGCGTTTTTTGAGACCGCCTGAGACGGCTTGAAACAAGAAGTTGGCGGAGAGAGTGGGATTCGAACCCACGAACACCTTGCGATGTTACTTGACTTCCAATCAAGCGCCTTCGACCGCTCGGCCATCTCTCCGAAAAAATACCCAAAAAGAAAACCAATTCAATTGCTTACGTAAATAATCCCGAAACGCGGCGAAGACAGCACGGGATCAATTGCGCCTGTGATCATACCAGCGAGCCTCGCCGATGCGCACGAGCAGCACAACGCGAATCAGGCCTGCGGCGGGCTTTGGCTCGGCGAACTTCGGCGGGTGGTCGATACAGCCTTCGTCATCCACTCGAGCACGTTCGGGATCGACCAACTCCGGCACCTTCAGTGCCGCACGGGTATCGGGTGCTTCGAGACCGGCGGGCACTTCCAGCGGCGCCAGGTCTTTGGCATTGGCGTAGTCGTCTGGCTTGGCGCAGCTCGATTTAAAGGTGCCGCAAGCCGTCAATGCGAGCGCGAACAGCACCACGCCAGCCGCAGACAGAGAACGAGACATTGAATCCATAGACAGGTCGACCTAGTTATTGATCAGGAGTTCAGCGCAATCCCAGCCGCGCCAAGCGCGTCGATCACGGCCGCGTGCCACGGTGCCGACAACTCGGTCAACGGCAGCCGCAACGCGCCGTCCATCATACCCATTCGAGCGAGCGCCCACTTGACGGGAATCGGATTGGCTTCGACGAACAAATTGCGATGCAGGAGCTCGAGGCGCTGGTCAATCGCTGCGGCCGCCGCCGTGTCGCCACGCCGCGCGGCTGCAACCATGTCCGACATCGCGCGAGGGGCAACATTGGCGGTGACGGAAATCACGCCCGCCGCCCCCGCTGCAATCGCCTGGCGCGCAGTCAGATCGTCGCCGCTGAGGATCGCAAAACCTGGCGGCGAGTCACTCACCAACTGTGCGATCCGCGCGACGTCCGGCACGGCTTCTTTCAAGGCAACGATCCGCGGCAGCTGGGATAAGCGCACCACGGTCGGCGGGAGTAAATCGACCGCGGTACGGCCCGGCACGTTGTAGAGAATGATCGGTAGCGTCGATGCGTCGGCAACGGCCTCGAAGTGACGCCGTAGCCCCTGACCGCGGCCCTGCTGCCCACCTGGTCGCGAGCGCGCTGGGTCAATTCCCGCAGTTCGGCGTCGAGCAGCGCAGGCGATTCACCGGTTGTGCCACCGACAATGATGCCGCTCGTACCATTGGCAAGCTGAAATTCGATGAGCCGCGACCAAGCGTCATAATCGACGCTGCCGTCGGGTCGCATCGGCGTGACGATGGCGACCAGGCTGCCGGAAAACATGGGGATCCAGGAGTTTGGAAAGCTGCCGGATGTTACGGGGCGGCAGCCGCTATTCGCAACATTGCGCGCGACGGTACACTTAGCGGCCAGTCTCCAAGGCCGTCCACCGCTGATGAAACAACACATCGCTATTTCTGCCATTGGCAGCGACCGCACGGGCATGGTCCATGACCTCACCAAGATCGTCACCGACTGCAGCGGCAGTATCAGCGAGAGCCGGATGACCGCCCTGGGCAGCGAATTTGCCATGCTTCTGCTGGTCGGCGGCAATTGGCATTCATTGGCGAAACTGGAAACCGAGCTGCAGAAGCTGGCCACCGACACCGGTTTGTCGATACATATCAAGCGGACCGAGCCGCGTGGCCCGCGCACAGAAATGGTGCCCTACTCGGTCGATGTCGTTTGCCTCGACCAGACGGGCCTCGTGTCGGAGCTGTCGGGATTCTTCTCGGTGCGCGGCATCGATATCGCTGAGGTGGCGACTCGCAACTATCCGGCGCCGCACACCGGCGCACAGATGTTCTCGGTGCAGATGATCGCGAACGTCCCCAAGCAGGTGCAGATCTCGCAGCTACGTGAGGAATTCATGGAGTTCTGCGACACGATGAATCTCGACGCTATTCTCGAACCGGTCAAAGCATGAGTAGAGAACCATGAGTAAAGTGACAATCGGCAAAAAAGTGCCCGCCTTCAGCGCTACCCAATCCGATGGCACGACGTTCAAGCTGGCCGACGCGCGTGGCAAACATCTGGTGCTGTACTTCTACCCGAAGGACATGACGCCGGGCTGCACCACCGAGAGCCAGGATTTCCGTGACTTGTGCGCTGCGTTTTGCAAGGCACAAACCGAGATCCTCGGCATATCGCGCGACAGCCTTGCCTCGCATGTCCGCTTTCGGGACAAGGAAAAGCTGCCGTTCGAACTGCTGTCGGATACGGACGAAAAGCTCTGCAAGCTGTTCGATGTGATCAAAGAAAAAAACATGTATGGCAAGAAAGTCATGGGCATCGAACGCAGCACATTTCTGATCGACGCTGCGGGCGTTTTGCGGCACGAATGGCGTAAGGTCAAAGTCGCCGGGCACGCAGACGACGTACTGGCGGCCGCCAAGGCGCTCTGATCTTGGCGTCACGGCAGAAGTCGCGCCAAAAAACGCGATCCGCCACGACGCAGCGGCTGTTCGTGCTCGATACCAACGTGCTGATGCACGACCCTACTGCCATCTTTCGTTTCGAGGAACACGACATCTATCTGCCGATGGTCGTGCTCGAAGAACTCGACTCGAACAAGAAGGGTATCTCGGAAGCGTCGCGCAATGCCCGCCAGGTCAGCCGATTTCTCGATGATTTGATGCGCAATGCGTCCAAGGACGAGATCGACGGCGGCTTGCCGCTGCCCTCGGTGTTATCCAGCACGGGCAACCACGGGCGCAAGCCGTCGGCGGGTCGACTGTTCTTTCAGACACGACAGCTCTCCAGCGCTCTGCCCGACTACCTACCGGGGCATGGCTCTGACAACGTGATCCTGGCGCAGAGTCTCGCACTACAGGCGCTGCATGCCGACTCGCGGGTCACGCTGGTTTCCAAGGACATCAACCTGCGCATCAAGGCGGCGGTCGTTGGCGTACACGCGGAGGACTATTACAGCGACAAGACTATCGAAGACGCCGACATCCTCTCGACCGGTACCCACTCGCTCGCCGCCGATTTCTGGGATCGACACAGCAAGAACATTCGCTCGTGGAAAGAGGCTGACCGCACCTTCTACAGTGTAACGGGCCCGATCGTCAGCTCCCTGCAGCTCAATCAGTTCGTGTTCGAGGACAGCAGCAATGGCATCGAGGCTACCGTGCGCAAGCTCGACGGCGAGACGGCGACGCTGGAACTGGCGCGTGACTATCGCAGCGGCAAGCACAATGTGTGGGGCATCGGCGCGCGCAATCGTGAACAGAATTTCGCCCTCAATCTGCTGCTCGATCCCGAGATCGATTTTGTCACGATTCTGGGCCCAGCCGGTACCGGCAAGACGCTGTTGACGCTGGCCGCTGGTCTCGCGCAGACCCTCGATACCAATCGCTTTGCGGAGATCATCATGACCCGCGTAACGATCCCGCTGGGCGAAGACATCGGTTTTCTGCCGGGCACTGAGGAAGAGAAGATGGAGCCCTGGATGGGCGCGTTGATGGACAATCTTGAAGTACTGACCAAGAGCACAGCTGGTGGCAACTGGGGCCGCGCCGCGACTAACGACTTGCTGCGCAATCGAATCAAGATCCGCTCGCTGAATTTCATGCGCGGCCGCACCTTCCTCAACCGCTTTCTGATTCTCGACGAGGCGCAGAATCTAACGCCGAAGCAAATGAAAGCACTCGTGACGCGGGCCGGCCCCGGCACGAAAGTCATTTGCCTCGGCAACATTGCGCAGATCGACACGCCCTACCTCACGGAAACGACCTCAGGCCTCACCTACGTCGTCAATCGCTTTGCCAACTGGCCGCACGCTGGGCATATCACCCTGCTGCGTGGCGAGCGCTCTCGTCTGGCCGATTACGCCTCGGAAACGCTGTAGCGACAGGAACCTCCGCCCGGTTTCGCGGTCGATATACTGTCGATCCACCAGACGGCAAGGGCTCACAGGCTGCTCCAACATGATTCGTGCGCGTTTGCAGATCAGCATTCTGGCCGCCCTCGCGACAGGGCTAGCGAGCTTTGCAGCGCCCGCACAAACAGCCAGCGAACTGCCGGATATCGGCAGCCCCGCCAATTCCGTCCTGACGCAGGGCGAGGAATACCAGATTGGCGCGATGGTCCTGCGCAATCTGCGGGCGGAAGGTCAGATCATCGAGGACCCTGAGGTCACCGAGTACGTGCAGTCGCTCGGTTCGCGGATTGCCTCGCAGGCAAGTGGCGATTCCGGCCAGCGCTTCCAGTTCTTCGTGGTTCGCGACGATTCGATCAACGCGTTTGCACTGCCCGGTGGTTTCATTGGCGTCAACTACGGTCTTATTCTGACCACTAACAATGAAGCCCAGCTGGCGAGCGTGCTCGCGCACGAATCGGCGCATGTGACGCAGCGACACATCGCGCGCGGCGTCAAGGCTCAAGGTCGGCAGAGTATCGCGTCTGCAGCCGCTATCCTGGCCGCGATCTTGCTCGGCGCCACCACCGGCGCCAGCGCCGACGCGGTACAAGGCGCGATCGCCATTTCCCAGGGGGCCGCGCTGCAGAGCCGGATCAACTTTACGCGCGCCAATGAATACGAAGCCGACCGAGTCGGCATGGCTTTTCTCGCTGCAGCCGGGTTTGATCCCAACTCGATGGCGGATCTATTCGATTCCATGGGACGCCGCTCGGGTCTTGCCGGCCGCGGCATCCCCGAATTCCTGCAAACGCATCCGGTCACCAGTAATCGCATCGCTGAGGCCAAGGCGCGTGCGGCCCAACTGCATGTCACGGTCGAGCCGGAGTCGGCGAGCTACGCTTTGATGCGCGAACGGTTGCGGGTGATTGGCGGCGAGTCCGGCTCGGACGTTCGGCCCTACTACGCAATGCGCAGCCAGGCTCAACCACCAAACGCGGCAGAACGCTACGGCATGGCGATCGCGAATCTACGCCTTGGCGATGCCGACACTGCGGCGATGGAGCTGACGCAGCTCGCGGCGCAGTATCCGCACTTGCCGGCGATCTACGCCGCCCTGGGGCAGGCGCAACTCGCCGCTGGCGACCAGCGCAGTGCGATGGCAACCTTTGAGCGCGCACTGGCGTTGTCACCCCGGAACGTCCCGCTGACCGTCCGCTATGCCGAGGCGTTGATGAAGACGGGCAACCCGAAAGCCGCTCACACCCTGTTGCTTGATCTTTTCAACAATGTGCCACCTACTCCGGATCAGATCCGATTGACAGCACTTGCCGCGAGCGCGGCCGGCGACACGGGCGATGCTTACTACTACATGAGTGAGTATCACATTGCCGGTGGCGACCTGAAGTTGTCCTCACAACAGCTCGAACTGGCGCTCGCCGCACCCAACCTCACACAGGTGCAGCGGCAACGCTTTCAGGCGCGCCTGGACGAGGTGCGTGAGGCCTTGTCAAGAGACCGGCGCCGCAATGCGAGACGCATGAGTGACGCTGATTCGCAGGATCAACGACTCGTCGACCGTTAGTGTTCGGCGACAGTTCGCGTTCCTCACAAGCTCACATCACCCTGCTAGAATCGCGTCATGATTCCCTTCGTTCGTTTTGTGGTCTTTGCGGCCACACTCTTGTCCTGGATAACGGTAAGCGGCTGCGCCACGATCCCGGCTGGCACAGCGCCTGATCCCGGTGACCCGTGGGAACGCTTCAATCGATCCGTCTATATCTTCAACGATGGTGTCGATCGGGCGATCGCGAAACCGGCGGCCAAAGCCTATCGCAAAGTCACGCCGCGTCCGGTACGCACTGGCGTCTCTAACTTCTTTGACAACATCACCTACCCCATCACGGCCGTCAACGCCGCGCTGCAGGGCAAGTTCCGTCAGGCTGGGCGGGACAGCGGTCGCTTTCTACTCAACACAGTCGTCGGGCTGGGTGGCATTCTGGATCCGGCAAGTGTCGCGGGCCTGCTGCGAAATGATGAGGACTTCGGCCAAACGCTCGGCGTGTGGGGTGTGCCGTCGGGGCCATATTTGATGCTGCCTATCTTTGGGCCGTCCAACGCGCGTGACGCGCCGGCCAGGATCGTTGACAACTTGATGGACCCAAAGAACCTGGTCGGTACGTCGGACGCACGCATTGCCGCCAACGTGCTGAACGTGGTCGATTCGCGCGCCAATTTGCTAGTGATCGAAAAGCCACTCGAGAACGTGTTTGACCGTTACGCGTTCCTGCGCAACATCTGGCGGCTGCGGCGGCTCTCACAAATTCGCGACGGCAGTTTCGTGGAGGAACCGCCGGAAGATCCGACCTTGGATATGGAATTCGAGTCGATCGACACCGCGCCAACGGTTACCCCACCGAGTAGCGCTGAGTCAGCGCCGCCGCCGGCGGCAGGCGACACCGACGCTTCTAATCCAGGCGCTGCGGCCTGAGTCAATTGCCTGCTAGTAGTGAGTCAAGCTCGCTAAGTCGCGCGATCGCCACGACCGTTGACGGCAAGTTGACGTAGCGCACTTCCCGGCCCGCTTTACGCCCGACACGCAGCCACTCGACTAACACCGCAACGCCGGCACTGTCCGCGCGAGTCACGCCGCCGCAGTCGATAGTGACCGTCGGTGTTGCAGCAGCGCGCACTGCGCGCGCTCCAGCGATACAGGCTGCGCGAGCGGTCGCAAAGCTGAGCTCACCGGCCGCGACGAGACTGCCCTCAGCACCCACCTGAATGTCCACAGCGCGCTGAGTTGATGCTCGTGCGGCGTCTGCGGTCGCGGTCACTGTGTGCCTTTGTTAGTCGCCGGCCGGTATTCAACCTTGGCAGCCTGAGCCTCGAGGCGCTGGATCACGGTCTCGAGGCCCTTCTGCGCAATCTCGGCGCCAAAGTCGGCCTGAAAGCTCTTGATGTAGCTGATGCCCTCGACGGTGATATCCCACACCTTCCAGCCGCTCGGCGTCTTGCGCAAGCTGGAGTTAACAGGAATCTGCTCACCGTTCGAGCGTCGAATTTTGGTTGGCACGGTCGCAGCCGTACCCGCGGTATTGATGCGCGCCGGCAGCACCTCGTAACGATCCGAGGTGAAACTAACCAGTGCGTCACCGTACTGCGCCAGTAACGACTTGTAGAACGCGTCGACGAATCGCCGCCGTTGCTCCGGCGTCGCAGTGCGCCAGTGCTGCGCCAGAACGCGCTGCGCTGCCATTTGGGTATCGAAATGCGGCAGCAGGACCTCGTCGACCAATGCCCGCACTTTGGCGGGATGCTTGCGGAAGTCGGCACGGTTGGCTTCGATCTCACCGAGAATGATGCGCGAGGAACTCTCGATCAACTCGCCGGGCCCGCTGGTATCAACCGCCCGCTGCGCTGCTGCCAGCGGCAAACTGAGCGCCAGTCCGAACGCCACCACGATACTCATCCATCGACCCATCATTTCGCTCCTCAAAATCACTTCACGTGAATCACTTGTTCACCGCATCAGATTCGGTTGTTGTTTCCGCACCAGAAGCGGCTGCTGGCTGGCCCTTATCCTGACCCTGGCTAGATGCAAAATTGGCAAAAAACCGATTGATCAGGGTCTCGAGCACGATTGCAGACTGCGTGAAGTCTATCTGACCGCCGTCCTGATAGAAGGTTTCCGACCCACCGGGGCCAATTCCAACGTACTTTCCGCCCAGCAAGCCCGCCGTTTGGATACTGGCGTCACTGTCGTCAGGAATCTGGTTATATTCGTTGTCAATACGCAACACTGCGACGGCTTTGAACTGCGTTGCATCATAACTGACCGACTCGACCCGTCCGATGCGTACGCCGCCCATGGTCACCGGTGAACCACCCTTGAGGTCACCCACGTTGTCGAAGTACGCGGTGAGCCGATAACCGCTGCTGTCGCCCGCCAGCTTCAAGCCACTGCTCGGTAACTGGGTGGTCAGAAAAAACAGCGCCGCGAAACCGAGCAGCACGAACAGCCCAGTGCCAATTTCCAAGGAGCGAGAATTTTTCATAACCTAATCTCTTTGCAGAAGTTAGCAGCGGCTCTACAGAAACGCCGCCGTCAAAATGTAATCGAGGAACAGGATCAGCACCGATGAGGTGACAACCGTACGCGTGGTCGCAAGCCCGACCCCTTCTGCCGTCGGTGCGGCATGGTAGCCCTCATACACGGCTACCAGACTACACGCTGCGCCAAATACCACACTCTTGATGACGCCTTCCATGACGTCGTCGACTTCGACGGCACTCTGCATCTGCGACCAGAATGAACCGGAGTCGACACCCATCAAGCTGACGCCAATGAGTTGCGCACCAAACACGCCAACCACGTTGAAGACCGCGGTCAACAACGGCACCGCGATGAAGCCGCCCAGAAACCGCGGCGCGACGACACGACGTACAGGGTCGACGGCCATCATCTGCATCGCCGTCAATTGATCCGTGGCCCGCATCAGGCCGATCTCCGAGGTGAGTGCCGTGCCCGCTCGACCCGCAAACAAGAGCGCGGTGACCACCGGACCAAGTTCTTTCAATAGACCCAAGGCTGCGGCAACACCCAAGGCATCTTCGGACCCAAAGCGCTGCAGCAGATCGAAGCCCTGCAGCCCGAGCACCATGCCGACGAACAGTCCAGACAACATGATGATGATCAGTGAACGGCCGCCGGCGTTGTGAACTTGGGCCACGATGAAACCGGGCCGTCGCAGCGCCGCCGGCACCTGCGCAAGGATCTGCCCAAGAAAAAGCGTGACGGCACCAATCCGTTGCATTGCGCTCACCGGACCGTCGATGAACTTCCCAAGCCGCGTCATCTTTCGGGATCCGCTAACAGCTGCTGGTGATAGTCCGGCGCGGGATAGTGGAACGGCACCGGACCGTCTGCCTGGCCTTCCATGAACTGGCGCACGATGAGCTGGTCGCTCGCCGCCAGTTCCGCCGGGGTCCCGGCGGCCACCACTTTGCCTTCGGACAACAGATAACTATCGTGGGCGATGGTTGCTAGCTCTTGCACGTCGTGCGAGACGACAATGCTGGTGAGGCCCAGTGCGGCATTCATTTCCTGGATGAGGCGCAGGATCACGCCCAGCGAAATCGGATCGAGTCCGGCAAACGGCTCGTCGTAGATGAGAAGTTCCGGATCCATCACGATCGCACGTGCCAAAGCGACGCGCCGCGCCATGCCGCCCGAGAGCTCGGCAGGCATCATATCGATTGCACCGCGCAGCCCGACGGCCTGCAGCTTGGTCAGCACGAGCTGCCGCACTAGCGACTCTGGCAGATCGGTATGTTCGCGCAAAGGAAAGGCCACGTTCTCGTAGACATCGAGATCGGTCAACAGTGCGCCGCTCTGGAATAACATGCCGACCCGGCGTCGCATACCGAACAGCGCTGCCCTGGACATCGCCGCCACGTCGTCCCCCCAAACCTTGATGACGCCCTGTTGCTGCGCGTTCTGACCCGTTATCAGTCGGAGCAGCGTCGATTTACCGGTGCCGGACGGACCCATGATGGCGGTTACGCGACCGCGACGCACCGTCAGATCGATGCCGCTGAATATGTCCCGCTCACCGATCCGATAGTGAACATCGCGCACCTCGACAATAGCGTCGGCGTCGAAATCGCTCCGCTGCATCATGACTCCTGACTATGAGGGCGCGAAGGATACCAAAACCTCATCGTGACGCCGCGGCGGATAGTGTTGCCGTGCGTACTTGGCGACAGATGCAAATGGGACTAAAATGGTCCTAGTTGTATAATCGCCGTCACCGGCAATGGACCTACAACATGCTCCGAATTGGCAAAATGACGGATTACGCGACTGTGATTTTGGGCCGCATCGCTGCCGACGGGGCAGGTCTGCACGCGGCGAAGGCGCTAGCGGACACCACCGGCATTGCCGTTCCAACCGTCAGCAAACTGCTGAAACAGTTGCAGCGTGCCGGTTTGGTGCACTCGGTCCGTGGCCTGCATGGCGGCTATCAACTCGCAAGACCGGCCGCGGCGATCACGGCAGCGGAAATCCTCGACGCGGTCGAGGGGCCGGTGGTGCTAACCGAGTGTTCGGCGGGTGCCGGCAACTGCGAGATAGAGTCCCATTGCCACGTCAGCACCACCTGGCAACGGCTCAACACGGCCATTCGCGCAGCTCTCGGCGAGGTCAGTTTGGCGCAACTGGCGGGACTCGATCAACGTGCGCCGCGACTGCCGCTGCGCGAGTTCCATGTAGCGGTGGCGGCGATTGGCGCCCGCAGACAATAGGCTAACGACTGATGACGACCGAAACACAGAACTACGACGCGCTGGTTGGCCGGCAGTACCGGCACGGCTTCGTGACCGATATCGAATCGGATACGTTACCGCCCGGGCTCGACGAAGACGTCGTGCGTTTCATCTCGAGGAAAAAGAAGGAGCCTGAGTTCCTGACTGAGTGGCGGCTGCGCGCGCTCAGGCATTGGCTGACGATGCGCGAACCCAGCTGGGCGCATGTACGGATCAAGCCGATCGACTACCAGGCAATCTCGTATTACTCGGCGCCCAAGTCCAAGGCAGACGCGCCGAAATCGCTTGCCGAGGTGGACCCCAAACTACTCGCAACATACGACAAGCTCGGCGTGCCGCTGCACGAGCGGGCGCGACTCGCGGGAGTCGCAGTCGACGCGGTGTTTGACAGCGTCTCGGTCGCCACCACATTCAAACAGCGCCTCGCCGATGCCGGCGTGATCTTTGGCTCCTTCTCCGAAGCCGTGCAAAATCATCCAGAGTTGATCGAGCAGTATCTGGGTACGGTCGTACCGCACACGGACAACTTCTTCGCGGCGCTGAACTCGGCGGTGTTCACCGACGGCTCCTTTGTCTACGTGCCGCAAGGCGTACGCTGCCCGATGGAGCTCTCCACTTATTTTCGTATCAACGCCGCCAACACCGGCCAGTTCGAGCGCACTTTGATTATCGCCGAGGCCGGCAGCCATGTGAGCTATCTCGAGGGCTGTACCGCACCGATGCGCGATGAGAACCAGCTGCATGCGGCCGTCGTCGAGCTCGTGGCGCTCGACGACGCGCAGATCAAGTACTCGACCGTGCAGAACTGGTATCCGGGCGACGAGAACGGCGTCGGCGGCATCTACAATTTCGTCACCAAGCGCGGCGAGTGCCGCGGCCGCAACTCGAAGATCTCCTGGACGCAGGTCGAGACCGGCTCGGCGATCACCTGGAAATATCCGTCATGCGTGTTACGAGGAGATAACTCGGTCGGCGAGTTCTACTCGGTTGCCACCGCGACTAACTACCAACAAGCCGACACTGGCACCAAGATGATCCATATCGGTGCCAACACCAAGAGCACGATCGTATCGAAGGGCATCTCTGCCGGGCATGGCCAGAATGCGTATCGCGGGCTGGTCAAGATACTGCCGTCAGCGCACGGTGCCCGCAATTTCACACAATGCGATTCGCTGCTGCTTGGCGGTGACTGCGGCGCGCATACTTTCCCCTACGTCGAGGTCAAGAACCCCGACGCAACCATTGAACACGAGGCCTCAACCTCAAAGATCAGCGACGACCAGTTGTTCTATTGCCTGCAACGTGGCATCAGCCAGGAGGATGCCGTCAACATGATCGTCAGCGGCTTTTGCAAGACTGTCTTCAAGGAGCTGCCGATGGAATTCGCCGTCGAAGCGCAAGCGCTGCTTGCCGTCACGCTCGAAGGAGCAGTTGGATGAGTGCATTGCTCGAGGTCAAGGATCTAGTTGTTACGGTGGGGCCGAGGAAGATACTCAACGGGCTGTCGCTCAGCATCGACGCTGGCTCGGTTCACGCCATCATGGGCCCGAACGGTTCAGGCAAGAGCACGCTGGGTTACGCGCTCGCGGGTCGACCCGGCTATGAGATCACGGGCGGCAGCGTGTTATATCGAGGCGAGGATTTGCTCGCCCTGCCCGCCGAAGAACGTGCCCGCGCGGGCTTGTTCCTCGGCTTCCAGTATCCGGTGGAGATACCCGGCGTCAATAATGTCTACCTGCTGAAAGCGGCGATCAATGCAGCGCGCAAAGCAAAGGGACTGCCCGAGGTTGACGCGTTTGAATTCCTGCAGCTGGTCCGTGCAAAGATGAAGCTCATGCAGATGGATGAGGCGTTCCTGTCGCGCGGTGTGAACGAGGGCTTTTCCGGCGGCGAGAAAAAGCGCAACGAGATCCTGCAAATGCTCGTGCTGGAGCCCACCCTCGCCGTGCTGGACGAGACCGACTCGGGCCTCGATATCGACGCACTCAAAGTCGTCGCCCGTGGTGTGAACACGCTGCGCTCGGAACACCGCGCGGTGTTGCTGATCACTCACTACCAGCGCCTGTTGGATCATATCGTGCCGGACCACGTGCACGTGCTGGCGCGTGGCCGCATCGTCAAGAGCGGCGATCGCTCACTCGCGCTCGAACTGGAGCGCCGGGGTTACGACTGGGTTCTGGAGGCCGCCTGACGCGCATGGCAGCCTCACAAGACAGCTTGGTAGATCGCTTGCGTGCCGAGTTCGCAGCAGTCGCAGACCAATTGCCCAACACAACGGTAAGGGACTCGCGCAGCGCAGCGGTCGAAAGACTGGCGGCGGCCGGCCTGCCGACCAATCGCGATGAAAACTGGCGGTATGCAAATCTTCGCGCCTTGAGCCGAAGTCGCTTTGCGCCGATCGCGACGCACCAGCCCATCGCCGCGCCTGATCTGCCGGCCGCCCTGGATGGTTTCGAGCGATACGTGTTCGTTGATGGACAGTTCGCCGCGGGTCTGTCGGCCACGCCCAGCGGGAACGTGGGTCCGGGCATCGCGGCTAATTCGCCCACCGACATGGATACGCCCGCTGCACGCGAGGCACGCTTCGCATTGATATCGGATGCTTTCGCAGTTGACGGACTCTGTGTGCACATTACTGCGGCAGATAGTGCAGCTACTGGGGCGTCAATACGGCGGATCGAAGTGCTGTTTGTCGCCACCGCCGACGCGACTATTGGCAGCAGTTATCCCCGCTTGTCCGTGCGACTCGAGGCTAACACTCGCGTGCACCTGATCGAGCGGCATGTGTCGGTCGGTGCTGCCGCCTCGATGGTCAACAGCGTCATCGATGTCAGCTTGGACCGAGATGCGCGGCTCGACCATGTTCGATTGCAGCAGCTCGGCGCCAGAACCACTCTGGTGGACACGCTCGACGCACGGTTGGCCAGCAATACCCATTATCAATTGCACTGTATTGCCTATGGCGCCGCAGCTGCTCGCTCGACGCTCCGTGTCGCTCTGCAAGGCGACCGATCCCGAGTCGAGCTGACCTCGGGTTGTCTTGCGTCGGGCACACAGACACTGGACACCTATGCGGTCGTCGATCACGCCGCCCCGGGCGCCACGACACGCGAACTGTTTCGCGGCATTGCCTCCGGGCGCAGTCGGATCGCCTTCAACGGCAAAATGGTGGTGCGACAGAACGCCCGCGACGCCGACTCCGTGCAGATGCTGAAGGGTCTGTTGGCAGGGTCGGAAGCCGAGATCGACATCAGGCCGCAGCTCGAGATCTACACGGACGCTGTGAAAGCGGCGCACGGTGCCACGACCGGCAAGTTGGACGATGCCATGTTGTTCTATCTGTTGTCGCGCGGCATCGAGCGCGACATCGCGCAGAGCCTGCTCAAGTGGGCGTTCATCGAGGATGCATTGCTCGGGATCAGGCCCGAAGCACTACGCCGCCAGCTCGAGCGGGAACTGTCGCGACAATTTCAAGATATCGCCGCGCTCGACGGGCTGTTAGGAGATGTCAAGTGAGCGCCCGCGTCGATGTCAGTCGCAGCATCGCGCCGCAGGCCGCAGGCTATGATGTTGCAGCGGTGCGCGCCGCATTCCCGATACTGACTCGCCAGGTCCATGGCAAGCCACTGACCTATCTCGACAGCGCGGCATCGGCGCAGCGTCCACAGTGCGTCATCGACGCCGTCAATGACTACGAGACGCGGCACCATGCCAACGTACATCGTGGCGTGCATGCGCTCAGTCAGGAAGCCACCGATCTTTTTGAAGGCGCACGCGACACCGTTCGGCAGTTCCTGAACGCTCGCTCGACGCGCGAGATCGTATTCGTCCGTGGGACCACCGAGGCGATCAACCTGGTGGCGCAGTCCTATGGGCGCCCGCGCCTGCAGCCCGGCGATGAGATCCTGATCACAGGCCTCGAGCATCACGCCAACATCGTGCCGTGGCAGATGTTGCGCGAGCAAACGGGCGCCAAGCTGGTCGTTGCGCCGATCGACCGCACGGGCAACGTGTCGATCGACGCAATCGATGCTCGCTTGTCAGACCGCACGCGGCTCGTTGCGGTCACCCATGTATCAAACGCGCTGGGCACTGTGTTGCCGATCCGTGACATCGTGCGCGCGGCGCATGCACGCCGAGTGCCGGTGCTGGTTGACGGCGCGCAGGCTGTGCCGCACGAGGACGTCGACGTGCAGGCGCTCGGCTGTGACTTCTACGCCTTCTCCAGTCATAAGGTCTATGGGCCAACGGGGGTCGGAGTGCTCTACGGCCGCGAGGAACTACTCACCGAGATGCCGCCATGGCAAGGCGGTGGTGACATGATTCTTGCGGTGACCTTCGACAAAACCACTTACAACAGCTTGCCTTACAAGTTTGAGGCCGGTACACCCAATATCTCCGGCGTTGTCGGCTTGGCCGCGGCCTTGCGGTACGTTGAGGCGCTCGGCCGACCACAGATTCGGTCGCATGAGCATCAACTGCTCGACTATGCGACGCAACGACTACTCACCATCCCGGGACTGACGATCATAGGGACCGCTCCTGTCAAAGCGGCGGTGATCTCCTTTACGATTGACGGTATTCATCCGCACGATCTCGGCACGATTCTCGACGCCGAAGGAGTCGCCATTCGCACCGGGCATCATTGCGCCATGCCAGTCATGGATTTCTTTGAGCTGCCAGCAACCGCGCGCGCGTCTTTCGGCTGTTACTCTGACCGCAGCGACGTCGATCGGTTGCTCGCAGCGCTGGCAGCGGCGCAGAAGGTGTTTGCCTGATGGATCTCAGCGAGCTGTATCGCGAAGTCATTCTCGATCACTACAAGTCGCCGCGAAACTTCGGCGTCTTGACGCCGGCGAACGCCGCGGCGGATGGCCACAATCCGTTGTGCGGCGATCGCCTGCATCTGACACTGCAGCTCGCGGACGATCGCGTGCAAGATCTCCAGTTCGACGGCAAGGGCTGCGCGATCTCCACTGCGTCGGCCTCGATGATGACCGAGGCCGTCAAGGGCAAGACGCGTGCCGACATCGCAACCTTGTTCAACGACGTGCACCACCTGCTGACCGAGCGCGAGTTCGTACCCTCGCAGGACCTCGGCAAGCTAGCGGCACTGGGCGGCGTCCGCGAGTTCCCGGCGCGAGTGAAATGTGCCAGCCTCTGCTGGCACACCTTGAACGCTGCGCTAGCCCAACACGATCAATCCAGCGCTGACGCAAGCGCTGTCCCCAGTATTTCGACCGAGTGAGCTTGAGCCGATGCGCACACATGAAAACGAACCGGTAGTCGTCAACCGCGATGTCAAAGCGGTGATTGTGCCGGCGGGCGTCGAGGTCAATCTCAAGGCCGGCCAGGCAGGCTTCATCACGCAAGCGCTGGGTGGCAGCTTTACGATTTATATCGAAGGCAATTTGTTCCGTATAGCCGGCGAAGACGGCGACGCAATCGGCAAAGAAGTGGTCGCAGCGCCCGAGCTACCACCCAATGCAACTGAGGAAGACGTGCGCCAGCTCGCCTGGGATCAGCTGCGCCGCTGCTACGATCCGGAAATCCCGATCAACATCGTTGAATTGGGTCTGATCTACGAATGCGCCGTGCGTGGCAACCCCGATGGCACACGCCACATAGAAGTTCGACTCACGTTAACTGCGCCGGGCTGCGGCATGGGCGATGTGCTGGTCGAAGACGCCAAGCAGAAACTCGAAGTGATCCCGACGGTGACCAGCACCAATGTCGAACTGACATTCGACCCACCGTGGAATCAAACCATGATGTCTGAAGCCGCACGGCTGCAGACCGGCATGTTTTGATGAGCGCGTGGACTGATATCGGTGCGGCCGCGGATCTGGCGGACAGTGCGCGGCTGCTGGCCGAGATTGACGGCTACTACCTGCAATGCGTGCAAGTCGGCGGCGATCTGTATGCGTTCGAGGATCGTTGCACGCATGACGACGCGCCGCTCGATGATGCTGAGATAGAAGGCCGCGAGATCATCTGCCCACGACACGGCTCGCGCTTCTGCCTGCGCACGGGGGCGGCACTTACGCCACCTGCCTACGAACCACTACGGATTTTTGAGGTTCGCCAGCACGGCGACCGTATTGAAGTGCGTGCGCCGTGAGCCAGCCAGTCTTACTGCGGCGTGTGACGCTCCTGCGCCACGCGCAGGCCGAAGCGCCACGCGCAGGCGGCAGCGATCGGGAGCGCCAACTCGATCGACGCGGCCTGGTGGACGCTGGCGAAATGGCACAATGCCTCGTCGCCAACGGCCTGATACCTGACCGTATCCTGGCGAGTCCGGCAGTACGCACACGGCAAACAGCCGAAGCGATTCTGCGCAATCTAGCGCTCGAGCGCGCCGTGCTCATGTTCGACGAATCGCTCTATCTCGCCGAAGCGGATCGCATCCTCGCTGTCATCATGTCGATGCCAGCCGACGTCGAACACTTATTAGTCGTTGGCCACAATCCTGGCCTGTCGGAACTTGCAGGCGGTCTCGCGCCGGGCGTTGCACCCCGTGACTTGCACACCGCCGGTGCGCTGACGCTGCGGTATAAAAATGTACAGGGGTCCGATTTGCGTTCAGATCACGTTGAGCAAGCACAATACTACTCACCGGGTCAGCTCGGTTACGCATAGTCTGACTGACGAACGGCGCAGTGTTTTCACTCGAGCAAGTCGCCGTTCAATTCGGTACGACCACGGCGCTGCAGCCGACCGACCTGGCATTCGAGCCCGGTAGTACGACAGCACTGGTTGGCCCCAGCGGCTCAGGCAAGTCCACATTGCTGCGCGTGCTTGCCGGCCTTGTGCCCGCCACCGGCTTGGTCCAATTTGCCGGTTCTTCGATCGCTGATTGGCGTGCCGTGCGCCTCCGATTGGGTTATGTCATCCAGGACGGTGGCCTATTCCCGCATCTAACAGCAACTGAGAACGTTGAGATCATGGCGCGCGAACTCCACTGGTCGCGCGACCGCATCGACCAGCGACGGACTGAACTCGCACGGATCGTCGGACTGCCGGACGAACCCCTGGCACGGTATCCGGCGGAGCTCTCGGGCGGCCAGCGCCAACGCGTCAGTATCATGCGAGCGCTGATGCTGGATCCCGATGTCGTGCTGCTCGACGAACCGCTGTCGGCACTAGATCCGATCACTCGCGCACGCCTCGCAACCGAACTGCGAAGTATCTTTTCCGCGCTGTCTAAGACGGTGGTGCTGGTGACCCATAGCCTGCGCGAGGCGCAGTTCTTCGCAGAACGCATCGTGTTGATGCGGCGCGGACAGATCGTACAGTCTGGCAGTCTCGAACAGCTGGAGCGGACACCGAACGATGCCTTCGTCACCGATTTCATCGCCGCGGAGCGAGCGCTTTGAATACCGCGTGGCGACACATACTGCTTGGTGTGGCGGTCGCTCTGTCGGCCTTGGTTTCCCAACACGCTGGGGCACAAGTCAAAGTCGGCTCCAAGAACTTCACTGAAGGTGTCATCGTCGGCGAACTGGCGCGGCTATCGCTGGCGGACGCTGGTGTCACGACCGTGCACCGCCGTCAGTTGGGTGGTACACGCATTCTCTGGGAGGCATTGCTCGCCGGTGCGATCGATGTGTACCCCGACTACACCGGGACACTGCGCTTCGAGTTGCTGGCCGACGAGAAACTCCGCGATGACAGCGAGCTTGCGACTGCCCTCGCCCGCTACGACATTGGCATGACGCGCTCGTTAGGCTTCGAGAACAGCTATGCCGTGGCGATGCGGAGCGATCGAGCTGCGGCGCTGGGTATCCGCTCGATCGGTGATCTCGCCACGCATCCCGAGCTACGCATCGCACTGTCGAACGAGTTTCTCGACCGGACCGACGGCTGGCCCGCGCTCGCCGGCGCCTACCGCTTGCCACAACAACCACGCGGCCTGGACCACGATCTCGCCTATGCAGCGCTAGACGCTGACCAGATTGACGTCATCGACGCCTATACAACCGACCCGCAGATTGGGCAGCTGGGGCTGACTCTGTTGCAGGACGACCGAGGTTTCTTTCCACGCTATGACGCGGTACTGCTCTATCGCCGCTCGCTCGAATCCGGTGCGGTTGCAGCACTGCAGCGCCTGGAAGGCGCGGTCTCGACCACCGACATGCAGCGCATGAATGCCGCCGCACAGCTCGAACGTCAGTCTGAGCAGGCTGTTGCAGCGACATTCCTGGCGGATCGACTGGGGGTCGCCAGCGACAAGCGCGCGGGACCGGGGCTCGCCGCGCGCATCAGTTCACGGACACTTGAGCATCTGTCGCTGGTCACGGTCGCGCTGCTGGCGGCACTGCTGGCCGCGTTACCGCTGGGCATCGCCGCCGCGCGCAAGCCGCGTCTCGGCGCATTCATTACGAGCATCACCGGCCTGCTGCAAACGATCCCGAGCCTGGCCCTGTTCGTACTGTTGATTCCATTGTTAGGGATCGGTGCCCCGCCCACTATCGCAGCACTATTTCTGTACTCACTGCTGCCCATTGTCCGTAATACGCATGCTGGTCTCACCGGCATCCCAGCGAGCCTGCTGGACAGTGCGGATGCGCTGGGATTAAGCCGTATGGCGCGCCTGCGCAGGATCGATCTGCCGCTCGCACTACCTACCATCATGGCGGGGATCAAGACGGCCGCCGTGATTGCTGTAGGGCTTGCGACACTGGGCGCGATCATCGGCGCGGGCGGCTACGGTCAGCCGATCATCACCGGCATTCGACTGCGCTCCACACCGCTGATACTCGAAGGCGCGATACCGGCGGCCGTGCTGGCATTGTTGCTGCAGGGTCTGATGGAACTGGTGGAGCGCTGGGTCACGCCGCGCGGCCTGACGATTCGACAACAAACCGCCGACCTGTAATGACTTTTAGCAGACCCGCCCCGCCGGATCAGCACTCTGGAACATTGACGGCGAGGCCGCCCTGCGACGTTTCCTTGTAGATCGTGCGCATGTCTTCACCGGTCTGGCGCGTGGTCGCGATCAGCTGATCGAGCGATACCTTATGACTGCCATCGCCACGCATCGCCAAGCGTGCCGCATTGATTGCCTTGACCGCGCCCATCGCGTTGCGCTCGATGCACGGAATCTGCACCAGGCCCGCGACCGGATCGCAGGTCAGGCCAAGATTCTGCTCCATACCAATCTCAGCCGCATTCTCTGCTTGCTCGTTAGTGCCATGGAGCGCGGCAACGAGTCCGGCAGCGGCCATAGAGCAAGCCACCCCAACTTCTCCCTGACAACCCATCTCGGCGCCCGAGATCGACGCATTGCGTTTGTAGAGCATGCCAATGGCACCTGCGGTCAACAAGAAGCGGCGCACACCTTCGTCATTGGCACCCGGCTCGAAACGCCGATAGTAGTGCAACACCGCCGGGATGATTCCCGCAGCGCCGTTGGTCGGCGCCGTCACGACACGGCCGCCGGCCGCGTTCTCTTCATTGACCGCCAAGGCAAACGCATTGACCCAGTCCATGACATCGAGCGGCCTGGCGCTCTGACTCTCGGACAACATACGATGCATCCTGGGGGCGCGGCGCCGTACCTTCAGCGAGCCGGGCAGCACACCTTGTTGCGCGAAGCCGCGTTCCACACACTGCTGCATGACCGCCCAGATGCGCTCGAGACCAGCACGAATCTCCGGGTCCTTGCGCCAGATTCGTTCGTTCGCCAGTACCAACTCGAAAATCTCGAGGCCCTGTTCGCGACCAAACTGCAACAACTGCTCGCCCGAAGTGAAATCAAAGGGCGCGTCGTCCGGTGTGCCGGCGGTTGCGGCGCCAGCCTCGACATCCCCGCGCACGATGAAGCCGCCACCAAGCGAGTAGTAGTCTTCTTCCAGAATCTTCTCGCCGCTCAAGTCGAGCGCAGTGAAACGCATCCCGTTGGTATGACGCGGCAGAAGTTCAGACTGCATCCATAGCAACTGCATGGGTTCATCGAACGCGATCTCGTGTCTGCCCGCCAGCTTCAACCGATGGCTGGCGCGGATCCGCGCGATCGCGTTGTCCATCTCTTCGGGCTCAACAGTCTGCGGGTCGTTGCCCTCGAGGCCCAACAGGATGGCGCGATCAGTCGCGTGCCCCCGCCCGGTGAGTGCCAGCGACCCGTACAAACGAACCGCCACACTACGGGTGTTGGCGAGCAGACCGCGCCGGTCGAGATCGAGCACGAACGCACGGGCCGCGCTCATCGGACCCATCGTGTGCGAGCTCGATGGACCCACGCCGATCTTGAACACTTCGAAGACGGACAGTGCCATGCGCTTACCGGGTCGACAGAGACAGCAGGCCCGCGTTGCCGCCGATCGCTGCCGTGTTAGTGGTAATGGTCTGCTCGGTCGCGAATCGATGCAGGTAGTTAGGACCGCCCGCCTTGGTGCCCGTGCCCGACAAGCCGCAACCCCCAAAGGGCTGCACGCCGACCGCGGCACCGATCATGTTGCGGTTGATATAGACGTTACCCACTCGCGCGCGCCGCGCGACGCGCTGCGCCAGGCCGTCGATGCGAGTATGTATGCCCAGCGTCAGTCCGTAGCCGAGTGCATTGATCGAATCGACGACAGCGTCGAGATCCTTGGCGCGATAGCTCACCAAGTGAACAATGGGCCCGAAGACCTCCCGCTCGAGCACGCTGATGCGGTCGATTTCGACGGCCAGTGGTCGGAAAAACAAACCTTTGGCTTGTACGTTAGCCTCCGGAACACGGTGCTGCCAACGTGACCCATGGGTGATCTGAGTGGCATGCGTCGCCAACATGGCGAGCGCCTCCGCATCGATGACGGGCCCGATGTCGGTAGCGAGTTCCGCGGGATCACCGATTCGCAGTTCATTCATGTACCCGGCGAGCAGCGTCTTCACCCGCGCCATGATCTCTTCTTGCACCACTAATAATCGTAGCGCTGAGCAGCGTTGTCCGGCACTGTTGAAACCGGACGACACGACGTCGAGTACCACTTGTTCGGCCAGCGCCGAACTGTCGACGATCATTGCGTTGAGACCACCGGTTTCTGCAATCAAGGTGGCAATCGCGCCGTTTCGCGCCGCCAGGGAACGTTCGATCAGTCGCGCGGTGTCGGTCGAACCGGTAAACGCAACGCCCGCGATGCGCGCATCGCGCGTCAAAGCCGCACCCACCACCGAGCCTTCACCTGGCAAGAAATTCAATACCTCAGGCGGTACGCCGGCCTCCAACAGCAGCTGCACCGCGAACGCTGCTGTCAGTGGCGTTTGCTCCGCCGGTTTGGCCAGCACGGCATTACCGGCCGCAAGCGCCGCAGCGACCTGCCCTGTGAATATAGCGAGCGGAAAATTCCAAGGACTGATGCAACCGAACACACCACGGCCGCGGAGCCGCAACACGTTGCGTTCTCCCGTCGGGCCCGGCAGCGTGAGCTCGTGTGCAAAGTCGCGTCGCGCCGCGGCGGCGTAGTAGCGCAGAAAATCGACCGCCTCGCGCACTTCGGCAATCGCATCGGCAAGCGTCTTGCCAGCTTCGCAGACACAGCGAGCAACCAGAGCTGCGGTGCGTGATTCAAACAGATCCGCGGCGCGCTCGAGAATCGTCGCACGCTTCTCTGCGCCGAGCCCGTCCCAGGCGGGCGCAGCGCGCGTTGCGGCGACGAACGCCGCATCGACAGCGGCGGTGTCGGCGTTGACGACCGTGCCTACCACGTCATCGCGTTGCGCTGGATTGCGAATAGTCGCAGATGGGCCGCGCAACTCAAGTCCCGCAACGATCGGGGCGGCGGTCCAGGGCTGTGCACTCTCGCGAGCACACGCCACCAGCAGTGCATCAATAGCACTGCCATCGGCGAAATTGAACCCAGCAGAATTGCGGCGCTCGGCACCAAACAAGTTAAGTGGCACAGGAATTCGGGGATGCGAGGCTCGCTCGAGGCTAGCCACTTCCGCCACCGGGTCGGCCACCACTTCTTCGGCCGGGAGCGTCGCATCCACGATCCGATTCACGAACGAGGTGTTAGCGCCATTCTCGAGCAGCCGGCGCACCAGATAGGGCAGCAGATCCTCGTGCGCACCCACCGGTGCATACACGCGGCAGGCATGCCGACCCCAGTCGCCACCGATGATCGGCTCATACAGCTCCTCGCCCATGCCGTGCAGGCGCTGGAATTCGAACCGGTCTGCCTGGTTATCAAATAGATGTGCGACGTAGGCGATCGTATGCGCGTTGTGGGTGGCGAACTGCGGATAGATCCGCTAGCTGTTGGCCTCCAGCAGCCGCGCGCACGCAAGATAGGACACGTCGGTATTGCACTTGCGCGTAAACACCGGGTAGCCCGACAGCCCCCGCTCCTGGGCACGTTTGATCTCAGTATCCCAGTAGGCGCCTTTGACGAGCCGCAGCGTGATACGCCGGTCGAATTCGCGCACCCGCTTAACTAACCACTCGAGCACGGCATAGGCGCGCTTCTGATACGCCTGTACTGCGAGGCCGAATCCACTGTAGCCCACCGTCACGTCGCTGGCGAGAATGCGGTCGATCAACAGCAACGAGAGCTCGAGACGGTCCGCTTCCTCGGCATCGATCGTGATGGCGATATTCGCCTCCCGTGCCAGCCGCACGAGTTGCTCGAGTCGCGGACCAAGCTCGCGCAGTACGCGCTCACGCTGCGCGTATTCGTAGCGCGGATGCAGAGCGGACAGCTTGACCGAAATACTGTGCCGCTGCGTCATCGGCTGGTCTGTGCGGACGCGCCGACTGACGGCGGCGATCGCGTCAGCGTACTTCTGCAGATACCGCTCGGCATCGGCGGCTGTCAGTGCCGCCTCACCCAGCATATCGAACGAATAACGATAGGCGCGCTCGTCCTTGCCGTCGGCACGCTGCAACGCTGCCTCGATATCGCGCCCCATCACAAACGTTGAGCCAAGAATGCGCATCGCCTGCTTGAGCGCTGCCCGCGCGACTGGCTCTCCAAGTCGCGCCGTCAGTCTGGCGTACCAGGCACGCGGCTCACCGACGTCTGTGCGGTCGAGCGACACCACGCGCCCGGTGAGCATCAGGCCCCAGGTCGAAGCCGTCACAAATAACGACTCACTATCACCCAGATGTTCGTCCCAGGCGCCCGATGGAATCTTGTCGGCGATCAAGCGATCGGCAGTCTCACCATCAGGAATACGCAGCAGCGCCTCGGCGAGACACATGAGAATGACGCCCTCGCGCGAGCCGAGGCTGTATTCCCGCAAGAAAGCATCGAGCGGTCCGCCACTCCGTTGCTCACTACGCACCGATTGCACCAACGCGGCCGCGCGTTGCGTGATTTTGCGGCTATCTGGCAGCGCCAACCGCGCGCGACTGGCCAGCTCGCGTAGCGCATGGTCCTCGTCGGCCAAGTACTGGGAGTTGAACGCCGCACCCACTGGCGTCTGCCAGGTTGCCGGTTTGAAGCCCGCGGTGGACATAATGGTGATTCTAGGCCAATGGCGTGCCGGTAGCGCTCGGCATTCTTGCAAAGCGCCGACGGCGGCGCGCAACCCATAACCAAAAAGGCCCGACGTTCGCACGCCGGGCCTCTGCTACTCGCGCTACCGTGCGCGGGAGGTACATCCGCGCCGCGCCAGCAACGGTCAGAACGCGTACACCAGATTGACCGTGGTCAGCGTATCGCTCTTCTTGAGCCCCGCTGGCGGATCAGTGTTGTAGCGCACGTCGAAGCCTAACGACAGCGCGAACGCATCGTTCATCTTCACTTGCAGTGCAAACACATTGGACATAAAGGTGTTGTCAGAACCCGCTTCAACGGTGAATTTGTCGATCAGACTGGTGGTATCGGTCAACTTGGTTTCGTAGCCCAAGAAACCACGCAGGATCGCATTACCTGAAGTTTCCGACGCAAGGATCGGCGGTCCAATTTGCGCCAACGTCTTCAGGCGCCGATAACCGACACCAATTTCACCAACGAACTTGGTGTCATCTGTATTGATGAACTTGCGACCGTACCCGGTGGTCGCCGAGGCCTGGTAATCGAAGCCGCTGAAGCGATCGTCTTCGTAACGCACGCCGCCCCAGTAGTAGTTGCGCTCCGAGATCTTGTAGTCCGACTGCCACATGCCCTCATAGCGCTCAGCGGTCTTGTCGCCGCTGGTGGCAGCGCGCAGCGCCGCGATGCCGAACTTGTGGGTCCAGCTGTTGATCTCTTTAGCCATCTCAACTTTGACGTTGGCGGTGTCGGTGTCGGTGTTGCCGCGGGCAAAGACAATACCGGCCTGGCCCTGGCCCTTCCATTCGGCGTGTGCGGGCGCAACAGCGGCTGCCCCCACCAGAATCAAACCTATTACATTCAAACGAGCGCGCATGCCCCTCTCCTTAGGTAATTTTCAGCGGCCGAAGTATAGAGAGACATCCTGCTAATCTCTACCTGTATTAATTTTGCAACAATATTGACTTGAGCCCTACCCGCCCCCATTTCTGAGCTATCCCGAGGTCCGTTGCAGGTATCCGTCATGAGTGCAGCCATTGTTGCCGCCACAGTCGCCAATTTTGAAATCGAGGTCCTGAAACCGTCGCGCCAAGTGCCGGTGCTGGTGGATTTTTGGGCACCTTGGTGCGGGCCCTGCCGGACCCTCGGTCCTGTGCTGGAACAACTGGCGGTAGAGCTCGAAGGCAAGCTCAAGGTGGTCAAGGTCAATACCGACGAAGCCCCCGAGCTCGGCGCGCAATACGCCATTCGCAGTATCCCTGCGGTCAAACTGTTCAAGAATGGCCAAGTGGCGGCTGAGTTCGTCGGCGCCCAACCACTAGGGCAGATTCGCGCGTTTCTCGCACCGCATCTGCCGCGTCCGTCGGAAGATCAGCGCCTGGCGGCCCTGAAGCTGTTCAAAGACGGCGACGCTGCCGGCGCACGCGCGGCGCTCGCGGCTGTCCTGACCACCGACCCTGATAACCATGCCGCTGCGATCGACCTGGCGCGCTTGCAGGCGCTGGCCGGCGATCCCACCGGCGCGCGAGCAACACTCGAGGCGCTACCGCCCGTGCGGCAGAGTGACGCAGCGGTCTTGGCAGCTTATGCCGTGACACATTTTGCAACCCAGGCTAACAAACCTGCCAAGTCAGAGGTCGATTCGGTGCGGGCGCGCGTTGCGGGCGCCATTCTGGGGGGCGACATCGACAGCGGCGTCGAAATGTTGCTGGCGGAGATGCGCAGTTCGCGTCCGCTCGTGACCAACGGTGGCCAGGATGATCTGCGACAAGTATTCGCCTTGTTAGGCACAGAAGACCAGCGCCTACACGATTGGCGCCGCCGCCTGGCCGCCCTGCTCCACTAAGCCATGTTCCACTAAGCCATGTTCCACTAAGCCATGTTCCACTAGGCCATGTTCCACTAGGCCATGCTCGCGCGACCCGTCAAGACGCGGCTTCGTGTCGCAACCGTTCCGCTTCGCGCGCGCCCAGATAGCGCTCGATCAAAGCGCGACCCAAGTACAAGAGCGGGATCAACGCGATAGCGCACAGCAGCTTGTAGATGTAGTTGACGGTACCGACGGCCAGAAACTGTGCGATCGGCCATTTCTGCGGCCCAAGTACAAACGCAATGTACAACACCACGAAGCTGTCTATGAGCTGCGAAACGGCGGTCGAAACTGTCGCGCGCATCCACACCAACCGCTCGCCGGTGATGCGCCGGATGCGGTGAAATACCGACACGTCGATTAGCTGACCAATCATGAAGGCGATGATCGAGCCGGCAATCGTCCACATGCCCTGACCAAATATCTGCGCAAACGCGTTCTGGATATCTGGCACGCCGAGCTTGGCATTCGCATCGATCCAGAACCCTGCCGGCGCCAGCGCGATGGTCACGTATGCCGCCAGAAAGGCGTATGAGATGAACGCCACGACCACCCACGAAATCCAGCGCACACCGCGCACACCGAAATATTCGTTGATCGTATCAGTGAGGATGAACACGAACGGCCATAACAACACGCCCGCAGTGAAATTAAGCGTGCCCGACACACCTAACAGACGCCACTCGTAGGGGTCCATACCCAGTGTCGGCTCGAGCGCAAAGATCTTGGTGCCGACGAACTCGGCCACCAGCGCGTTGGTCAGGAAAAACCCGGCCAACACGATAAACAGCCGATTGGCCTTGAGATCCAGTGTTCTCAACTCTACCCCCTATACGCCCGAGAAGCCTGGTGCGCCGATCATTCCCGCCCGCGCAGCCGCCGCAACTCCCGCCGGCCCTGCCTGGTCGGACGCACCGTCGATCGCGGCATCAAGGCCGCGGCGAGCTTCTGCTGCTCGACCACGGTCTCGCGAGTCGCCCGACTGGCCGCCGATTCTTCGTAAGCCTGCTGCGCTTCAGCGGCAGAGCCGCGGCGCGACGGCAGTCCCCGAACGATGAGCTGCAAAGTGTAGCCGGGCCGGCTGACAGATACCTGATCGGCTACGCGCAGGACGTGCGCCGGTTTCACTCTGCTGGCGTTCAGATGGACTTTACCGCCCTGAACCGCGTCTGCCGCCAGCCGTCGTGTCTTGAACAGGCGCACATGCCAGAGCCACAGGTCGAGACGCACCGTGGGCACAGGGTCAATATCAGAATGCGAAGACGTCATCCGGTGCTGCGTATAATTCTGGGGAAGATGGAGTTGATTGAGTGTAGTACTTTGCCAATTGAAGCCGAACCCGCGATGCGGGTCGGCTTAATTGGTTGTTTGACCAGCTGAGAGCCTACCTTGCCACCAGACCTTTATTCTCGCCTAGAAACTGATCTCGCGGACCTGCGCGAGCAGGGTTTGTACAAGACCGAGCGCGTGCTGCTCGGGCCACAACAGCCCCTGGTCCGCACCGCCGCGGGCGAGGTGCTGAACCTCTGCGCCAACAACTATCTCGGGCTTGCCAATCATCCCGCCATCCGCGAGGCCGCCCATCGAGCAATCGACCGCTATGGCTATGGCATGGCGTCGGTAAGATTTATTTGTGGCACGCAGACCGTACACAAACAACTCGAACTGGCGCTGAGTCAGTTTCTGGGCTACGAGGACACTATCCTGTACTCGTCCTGCTGGGACGCCAACGGCGGCCTGTTCGAGACGCTGTTTGGCGAGGGCGATGCGATCATCTCTGACTCACTCAACCACGCCAGCATCATCGACGGCATACGGCTGTGCAAGGCCGAACGCCTGCGCTACGCGAGCCGTGACCTGAACGAACTCGAGGCCTGTCTGCAAAAGACCCAGCAGGCGCGCACGCGTCTTATCGCGACGGACGGTGTGTTCTCGATGTACGGCACAGTCGCGCCGCTCAAGGAAATCTGCGCTCTGGCCGACCGCTACGGCGCGTTGGTCATGGTCGACGACTCGCATGCGGTCGGCTTCATGGGAGCCGCGGGACGCGGCACGCCCGAGCATTGTGGCGTCGCAGACCGGATCGACTTTCTGACCGGCACGCTCGGCAAGGCGTTAGGCGGTGGTAGTGGTGGTTATACCTCCGGCAAGCGGGCGGCGATCGACTGGTTGCGCCAACGTTCGCGGCCCTATCTTTTTTCCAACAGTATCCCGCCCGTCGTTGCCGCCGTCAGCTTGCGGGTACTGGAGCTGCTCCGCGATTCGAATGAGTTGCGCGAGCAACTGCAGCTCAATGCTAACTACTTTCGCAAGGGGCTCACGCAGCTCGGCTTTGCACTGCCCGCTGGTGAACATCCGATAATTCCGGTGATGCTCGGCGATGCCACGCAGGCGGCACGGATGGCCGAACGGCTACTCGAACAAGCAATCTATGTCATCAGCTTTTCCTTCCCGGTCGTACCAAAGGGCCAGGCACGGATTCGGACCCAGATGTCGGCAGCCCATACACGCGGGCAGCTCGACCGCGCGCTCGCGGCGTTTGGCAAAGTTGGTCGCGAACTCGGAGTGATCGCATGAAAGCACTGGTGAAGAAAGAAGCAACCCGCGGCATCTGGTTGGCCGACATCCCTGAGCCCACCGCCGGACCCAACGACGTGCTGATCAAGATCGAAAAGACTGCGATCTGCGGCACCGACATGCATATCTATAACTGGGACGCCTGGGCACAAAAGACCGTGCCCGTGCCGATGGCAGTGGGCCATGAGTACTTCGGCCGTATTGTCGAACTCGGCAGCGAGGTTCGCGGCTTCGCGGTTGGCGATCGCGTCTCGGGCGAAGGCCACATCACTTGCGGACACTGCCGCAACTGCCGTGCCGGCCGGCGTCATCTGTGCCGTAATACCGTGGGCGTCGGCGTTGATCGCCAAGGTAGTTTTGCCGAGTATCTTGTCATTCCCGCTTTCAATGCCTTCAAGCTACCCGATGCGGTAACCGATGACATCGCCTCTATACTCGATCCGCTCGGCAATGCCACCCATACCGCGCTGGCATTCAACCTGGTGGGCGAAGACGTGCTCATCACCGGCGCAGGCCCTATCGGCATCATGGCGGTGGCGATCGCGCGCTTTGTTGGCGCACGCCACGTGGTCATCACCGACGTGAACGACTACCGCCTCGAGCTGGCCCGCAAGATGGGCGCGTCCCGCATCGTCAATGTCAGCCGCGCGAAGCTGGATGATACGATGCGTGAGCTAGGTATGCAGGAGGGCTTTGACGTGGGCCTCGAGATGTCCGGCAACCCGACGGCATTTCGCGATCTGCTCAGAACCATGCATCACGGTGGCAGCGTTGCATTACTCGGCATACCACCCGAGGAAACCGCGATCGACTGGAATCACGTGATCTTTAAAGGTCTCGCGATGAAGGGCATCTATGGTCGCGAGATGTTCGAGACCTGGTACAAAATGGCAGCGATGCTGCAAAGTGGTCTTGATGTCACCCCGATCATCACCCATCACTTCCCTATCCAGGATTTCCAGCTCGGGTTCGAGACCATGGGATCCGGCCAGTCCGGCAAGGTGATCCTCGACTGGTCCACGCTGCACTAAAAACAGAACTTTAGGAACTCACGCAATGCAATTTGTAGTCGAATGCCAGGACAAGCCCGGGCAACTGCAGCTGCGCCTGTCGACCCGCCCACCGCACCTTGCATACTTGCAGAGTCACAGCGCCAGCATCCTGCTTGCCGGGCCATTGCTTGACGACGCCGGACAGCCGAACGGCTTCTTGCCGGTATTCGACGTAGCAAACCGCGCCGCGCTCGATGCGATCATCAACAACGACCCCTACGCCCTCGCCGGCCTGTTTGCGACCGTACGCGTTAGTCCGTTTCGCAAGACCTTGCCGGCGACGCCGTGATCGACTTGCTGGTAACTCAGTTGAGTGAGCCAGCTTTCTGGACTTTCGCCGCCATTGGCTTTGCTGCGCAGTTACTCGATGGCGTGCTGGGTATGGGGTTCGGAGCGCTCTCAGCACTCGCCATGACCCTGGTCGGTTATCCACGTGTCAACGTCAGCGCTTCAATCAACGGCGCGAAAATGTTCACCGGAGCCATCTCTGGGATTTCGCACATTATCGCCGGCAACGTCGACTGGCGCCTGTTCGGCTGGCTGCTTAGCGGCGGTCTAGTCGGCGCGCTTGCCGGTGCCACCGTGTTGACCCGCATGACCGCCGAATGGGTCGGCCTGGCAGTTGATGCATATTTGTTAGCAGTGGGGCTATATATCTTGTATCGCGCACGCCATCGCCCTGACAGCACGCGCGTGAGTGCGCCGCGCGTTGCCGGCGTCGGCACCGCCGCCGGTTTTTTGGAAGCCATGATCGGTGTGTGGGGACCGCTCGCCACGGGCAATCTCGTGGCACTCGGCACGGAGCCGCGACACGCGGTCGGCACCGGCAACTTGGCCGAAGCCATCATCGCAGTTGTGGTCTTCACGATACTCGTGCGACATCTCGGCTTCGAACAGTTCGGCGTGGCCGTGTTTGGCTTGTTAGCGGGCGCTTTGCTTGCAGCGCCTATGGCTGCGCTACTGACGGCGCGTCTACCCAAGCGACGGCTGATGCTTGGGGTCGGCGCGCTTGTGGTTGCAATCAGTCTCTTGCGATTTTGGCGCGATGTTGTTTAGGAGCGTTCACCCGGGCGCACCTGCCAGACTGCCCGCCTATGTGGGTCGGGCGCGCTACGCGTGCCCTGGTCAGAGCGCGGGGCGCATCTTCCCCCTGGCGAAGTAGTTATGTTGATAGCGGAACAGGAGCGCCCCGCGCTCTGCCTGCGGCGCCCTCTACACACAGACGGGCAGTCTGGCATGCACGCCCGCGCCAGCGCGCCCGTCGGTCTCCGTCGGCGATCAAAGAAGCCTAGCTGACACGGTCACGCCCGCCCACAATCGTTACTTCGCCAATGCGGATGCGACCAATCTAGCGCGGCTTGTTAGCACGCCTATTTCGCATTGCCTTGCCAAAGCCCCATCGGTCTGTGTCTGCGGACCTTCGGTCCAACGGCAAGTGTTGTCGCAGCGGCGGCTTCGCTTACGCGGCTGTTTTCGCCTGTATCGACAACCCCTATACACTCACCCAATATTTGTATATCGATTGTGTATCTAGTGTGGCTCCCGCCATGCGTGATGCTGCTATTAACCTTCGTGCGCGACCGGAGCAGCGTGACCTGATTGATCAGGCTGCTTCGCTGCTCGGCAAGAACCGCTCGGACTTCATGCTGGAGGCCGCCTGCGATAAAGCGCAGGCGGTGCTGCTCCATCAGGTCTTCTTCAAACTCGACGCCGCGAAGTTCAAGCAATTCACCAATATACTCGACGCACCGCCGACGCCGAACACCGGGCTCAAGCGCCTGATGGCGATCGAGCCACGTTGGGCCAACAAGAAAGCTCGATCCTGACCGTGCACCTGCAGCCACCGGAGCCTTTGACGGCTTCGCATAGACTCGACCTGTTCGAGTGCGGAGAAGAGTTGCTTGATGAATGGCTCGAGCGTCGCGCACTCGGCAATCAGGCCACGGGCGCTAGTCGAACGTTTGTGGTCTGCGAAGCCGATGCCAGGGTACGGGGCTTCCATTCCCTGGCAGCCGGTGCGGTTGCACACGAAACGGCGTTCGGAAAGGTTCGGCGCAATATGCCTGACCCAGTACCCGTGATGGTGCTGGGACGACTGGCGGTCGATCGCGAGACACAAGGGCTGCATCTCGGTGCGGCATTGCGTCAGGACACGATGAAACGAGCGGTGACGGTGTCCGAGAACGCGGGCGTTGGAGCGATGCTGGTTCACGCACTTCATGAGCACGCCAAACGATTCTACGAGCACTGCGGCTTCTAATCGTCGCCGACTGATCCGATGACGCTGATGCTGCGATTGCCTGCGAACGCGTAACGTTTGGCACACTCACTGCCGGAGCTACTGATACCGCTGCGTGCGTTGCCAGCTCGTCCCCGAGACTACGCTAGTCTTGCGGCGCCCTGCCCGAGGCGTGGTTGTCGGGCTGCCCGCCCGTGTGTTGAGGGCGCCGCAGTCAGAGCGCCGGGAGCTCCTGTTCCGCCTTCAAGCTAACCACTTCGCCGGGGAAAGATGCGCGCGGCGCTCTGACCAGGGCACGCGCAGCGCGCCCGACCCACATGGGCGGGCAGCCCGACAACCACGCCTCGGGCAAAGCACCTCAAGTAGCTAATTTGTGAAATCGCACCTGTAGCCAGTAGATCCCGACCCGCAACAACGACGCCAATTGCTCAAACGTCGCGAACCAGACTAAGCTGGTGCGGGCAAACTCCCCGGAACCACTGAGCACGAATGGGTCAGGAGATCGAGCAGACCAGTTTCGGCGCACACGAGCAGGAGACGTTTCGCGCGCGGCTGCGCCATGAGACCAAGACGCTGAAGCACTGGTTCGACGAGCAAGCGTTCGAGCAGTCGTCGACGCCGACGACCGGCCTCGAGCTCGAGGCTTGGCTAACCGACGAGAATCTGCTGCCCGCGCCGCAGAATGATCGGTTCATCGCCATTGCAGACGACGCGCGCATCGTGCCCGAGCTGTCGCGCTTCAACTTTGAGTTGAATGTCGACCCACGGCCGCTCGCCGACGACTTTCTGAGACAGACACGACGCGACTTGGAGTCGTTATGGGGGCTTTGCGAAGCGGCCGCTGCCGCACTTAACCTGGCACCCGTTGCGATCGGTATCTTGCCCACCGTGCGCGACGAGATGCTGCAGCCAGCTTGGATGTCGGAGTCCAACCGTTATCGCGCACTGAGCCAGGAACTACTACGGTTGCGCAATCACGAACCGCTGCACGTGCTCATTGACGGCGACGAGCAGTTGGATCTGCGCTGTAACCACATCATGCTGGAGGCGGCCTGCACGTCACTGCAGGCCCACCTGCAAGTGAACCAGGACGACGCAGTGCGCAGTTACAATGCGTCGATCATTGCGGCAGGCCCATTGGTTGCGGCGACAGCAAACTCGCCGTTTCTGTATGGCAAGTCGCTGTGGTCGGAAACCCGCATTCCAGCTTTTGAACAAGCCACCGCAGTGCACGGCTTCCGCGACGTTACAGGCCGTGACGTGTTACGGGTAACGCTCGGTACGGACTATCTGCGTCACTCGATGCTGGAATTGTTTCTGGAGAATCTGGCTTTTCCGGTGCTGCTGCCCGTACTCGTCGAACAGCGTGAACGTCTGCCTCATCTGCGTTTACAGAACGGCACGATCTGGCGGTGGGTTCGGCCGATTCTGGGTTTCAATGCTGACGGTCAACCACACCTGCGAATCGAGCAACGCGTCATGCCAGCTGGCCCATCGATAGTCGATACGGTTGCCAACCTGGCTCTATCTTTCGGCCTGACACTGGCACTCGCGACCGAGGAGACGCCACCGGAGTCACTGATCCCGTTCGAGGATGCGCGCAACAACTTCTACGCTTGCAGTCGTGACGGGCTCGCCGCGACGGTGCGTTGGCAGGGCCGGAGAGTGGGCGTGCAAACGCTGCTGCACGATGAACTCCTGCCGCGTGCCCGTCGGGCGCTAGATGAACGAGGCGTGAGTCGCGCCGATCTGGTGGAGTGTTTCGACGACATCCTGCTGCCGCGCTTGCAGTCCGGTCGAACCGGCAGCCAATGGCAACGCAGTTACTGTCAATGCAATGGCAGCAATTTTCAGGCACTGACGCAATCCTATCTGGCCTGGCAGCGCAGCGGCCGACCCGTGCACGATTGGACGGTGTAGCTGCACCATGCGGCTCGACCGACTGAACGCGCTGCCCGCGCAACTCGAGCAGACTTCACCGACGGAAATCCTGCAACTACTGCCGAATCCCACCTTGATCTCGGTAGCCGGCGAACGTGATCCACCGCTGTTCATCTGCACACTGTTGCACGGCAACGAAACCACCAGCTTCGAAGTGCTGCGCGCGCTCGCGAGACGCTACCGCGACCGTCGTCCGTCGCGCAGCTTGTTGATCTTCGCAGGCAATGTAGAAGCGACCGCCTCAGCTGCTCGTCTACTGCCTGGACAACCAGATTTCAACCGGATCTGGGCCGGTGGCGACAGCGGCTTTGTCACACTGGCGAATGAAGTGCAACGAATCGCGCAAGCGCTGCGACCGTTTGCAAGCATCGACATTCATAACAACACGGGCAGGAATCCACACTACGGGTGCATCAACGTATTGCGTCCGGCCGACTTACAACTCGCAGCGTGGTTTGCACCCCTGGGTGTGTACTACCGCAACCCGCCAACAACGCAGTCGATGGCGTTCGCGGAGTTTTGTCCGGCGATCACCATCGAGTGTGGCCAGAACGGTGACTCGACCGGCATCGAGTCCGCCTTGCGATTGATCGACCGCACGATGCATGCCGACGCTCTACCGACAACAGCACCTCGCGACTCCGAACTCCGCCTCTACGAAACAGTCGGTCGCATACTCGTTGATCCGCAACGCAGCTTTTCATTTGGCGAAGCGGAGACCGAGCTGATATTGCGAACGGATCTCGACGAGATGAACTTCCGCGATTTACCGGCCGGAACACCTCTCGGCAGCAGCACCTGTACCGAGCTGCCACTCGCGGTGCTGGACGAACAGAATCGCGTACTCACGTCCCAGTTCTTCGCAGCGCAAAACGGCGCGATCACTTTGCTGCAAGCCGCGACGCCCGCGATGCTGACACGCGATCATGCGGTCATACGCCAAGACTGTCTGGGCTATCTGATGCGGCCGCTACCCCAGGTGTGGTAGCTAGTCGAAAAACCCCTCCGCACGCAACAACCCCCACAGCCGACTCACCGCGCGACCTGCATCTCGCGCGATGCGACCGAGGTCCGCCGCGACAAAGCGCCCGTTCCACACCTGCAACCGGCCATCTGTCATCACATGCCGCACGGACATGCCGTTGGCATACAGCAAGTTGTTGAGCGGCTCGGGTGGCAGCGTGCCCACGCCGACCAGCGGGCCGCTGACATTGATCGACACGATATCCGCCTTGGCGCCGACCGCTAATCGGCCAAGGTCCGGCCGCCTCAGGCCGACGGCAGCGATGCGGGTGGCCCCATCGATGGCGTTCCACATCGTGGGATTGGCTAACGGGAACGCACTCGTAGCACCTAACAACGAGCGGCGCGCCTGACCGTACAACACCGACAGCTTCAGATTCTCGACGTAGTCGTTCGAATGCGTATCGATACCAATGTTGACGCGCATGTTTTGTGCCAGCGCCTCCGGGTAAGGTTGCGTACCACCCCCGGCGCCACCCGCCGATGGACAGTGCGAATAGACGGCACCGTTAGCGTTCAGCACCGCCGGATCGACTGCAAAATCGAGCCCGCTCATGTGGGCACCAAAAAACGGCCCGTTCATGAGTCCCAGGCTTGCGCACCACTGCGTCGGTGTCATCCCCCATAGCCGACGCACCGTATTAGTCTCATTGGCCGACTGCGAGAGATGAATGTGAATGCCCGTGTCAAGCTCGGCCGCTGCTGCCGCGAGAGCTCGCATCGTCTCGGGAGTCTGGGTGTCTGTCGCATGCGGCGACATCATCGGCCGTATGCGGCCCTCCGACGCATTGCGATTTCGCCGCCCGAACTCAAGATTTGCCTGAATCTCTGCAAGAGTGCCGGGCACAGAGTCGAACAGCGCCTGATCGTTAGTACGAAACCAGATCGGAAACAGGCGGTGAATCCCGGGCACCATCCCACCTGGATAACCGCGAGCGCCGAGCCGCTGCGCGACTCGGACATAGGATTCTGCTTGCTTTAGGCTGAGCGCCATCTCGACCTGAGTCGTGCAACCGGACAACATCAGCTCGGCAAGGTTGAATGCCGTGATGGCATCGAGCTCATCGTCAGCCAAGGCATCGGCCAGAACGAGCGGCCGCGCGAATGAGCGTCCCATCTCGATGATGCCGCGCGTGGTCGTGCCGCCTGCGACATGGGTGTGACCGCTGATGAAACCCGGCACAACAAAATGCCGGCTGGCATCGATTCGCAGGGCGCGCCCATAGCGGCGCCATGACGGCGATCCCGATTCGATGGCAGCGATTCGATCGCCCTCGACCAGAATCGATATGTTGTCGCGGACTTCGAGTTCGCCATTGGACTCGAGCAATGCGAGGCCAGCATCGATGACGTAGCGACGGTCGCGGCCACCACGACGCATCTCTGCTTCCATGTTCTCGCCGACGCTGCTGCTACGATCGTCCGCCGCCTGGCTTACAAATGGTGCGGCTACAGATGCTCCCAGTGCAGCGCCCAAGAACGAGCGGCGTGACGTTTGCCCCTGGGACTGCGGCGACTTGCCGCCGGGTGGTCCGAGATGCGGGTTGGCGGTGGCACACACCAGACAAGCGCCGCTGTGTGATTGCTCGACAACAGATTGAGGATCGACGTGCGAGGTCTTGGTCATTTCGCTCCCCCTGATGCGTCAGTGTTTCCGGTCGACACGTTGAACCTACGCCTGTGCGGCGCAACAAGGCAAGCTTACGACCGAAATGAATATCTCCCTTCCAACTGCCAACCGGCTATCGCCGCACGTCGGCCCGAGGAAAGTTCATTTCGGCGCGCTGCCACAGGCGACGGTGTCAGGCTGCTCGCCAGTGTGTTGAGGGCGCCGCAGTCAGAGCGCGGGGCGCTCCTGCTCCTCATTCAGACTAACTACTCCGCCAGGGGGAAGATGCGCCCCGCGCTCTGACCAGGGTACGCGCAGCGCGCCCGACCCACATTGGCGGGCAGCCTGACACCGTCGCCTGTGGCAGCTAGTCGACGCTACAAAAACAGTAGGCGTAACGATTGTCCCGCGAGGAAAGCCGTGCCCAGCGCGCCATTTCGCGCTCGAGCGGCTGCAATTCCTGACGCAATGCCGCCAGAGCTGCGTAGTGCTTGTTCTCACCCAGGAACGTCTTGACACCCCAAACCTGCACCTGCATTGCTAACTGCTCGGCCCAGGAGAGTTCGGGCTGGATGAATATCGTCTCGTAGTCATCGGCCAAGGACGCTCGCTTGGCGGCTGACTTGATGGCATCCTCAAATGAGCCCAATTGGTCCACCAGTCCGAGCCGTTTGGCGTCGGTACCCGACCAAACGCGGCCTTGAGCGACTGTGTCGATCGCATCGCGCGTTTTGCCACGACCAGCAGCGACTCGCGCCAGAAAATCCTCATAACCACGTTCGATCGTGGCCTGGATCAGCTTCTCAGCATCGGCGCCTAGCGGACGGTCCACTCGAAACTGTCCGGACAACGGCGTCGTACCGACACCGTCAGTGGTGACGCCTATCTTGTCGAGCGTCTGGTTGAAGGTCGGAATGGTCGCGAAAATCCCAATCGAGCCGGTGATCGTCGCGGGATAGGCCCAGATCTCATCGGCAGGCGCAGCGATATAATAACCACCGCTCGCAGCAAGGTCGCCCATCGAGACGACGACTGGTTTGCCGGCATCCTTGGCGGCCTTAACCTCGCGATAGATCAACTCCGAAGCCAGCACGCTGCCCCCGGGGCTATCGACACGCAGCACGATGGCTTTGATCTCGTCGTCCAGGCGAGCCCCACGGATCAACCGCGCCGTCGACTCACCGCCAACCGTGCCAGGCGGTTGCTCACCATCGAGAATCTCACCGGACGCAACCACTACGCCCACTTTGGGACGTCCGTCGACTTTCAGTTCCTGGCTGGCTCGCACGACACGCAAATAGTCAGTCAGCTCGGTCGATTTGAATGAGTCACCCGCGTCATTCTCACCGACTAACTCAACAACACGATCCTCGAACTCGAGATTGGTCTTGAGCCCGGTTACCAGCTTGGCATCGAGCGCCACTTTGGCGGTGTCGCCGCGCGCCGCCTGCACTGCCTCAGTGACATTGGCAACATACTTACTCAAGTCCGCTTCGGTCAGACCACGCGCCTTGGCAACGTCGCCGCGGTAGTTATTCCACAGCGCATTCAGGTAGCCCAGACTCTCGGCCCGATCCTCCGGCGACATGTCCTGGCGTGTGCAGACCTCGACGGCGCTCTTGTAGGCACCGACCCGGAAGACGTTCATCTTGACGCCGGCTTTCTCGAGCAGTCCGGTGTAAAACTGGCGGTAGCGTTCATAACCATCGATGAACACAAAGCCCATCGGGTCGAGATAGACCTCATCGGCGTGCGCTGCGACGAAGTACTGTTCCTGGGTGAACGCCGTGCCGCGCACCAGGACCTTCTTGCCCGAAGATCGGAAATCATCGAGTGACGCCGCGAACTCGGTCAGGGTCGGCTGGCCGCCACCGAGCAGGTAGTCGAGATCGAGTACGACGTGGGCAATGCGCGCGTCATCCTTGGCTGCCTTGAGCGCGTCCTTGAGATCCCACAGCAGCGTCTCGGCCTGCGCCACGCCCTGCACTTGGTCGAGCGCGCGCTGCAGCGGGTCACCTGACAGCTGTTCGACGATCGCGCCTTCAGGCCGGATCGTCAGCGCGGAGTCCTTGGCAATGTGCGGAATGGATGGCCGTAACGCACCCACGAAGAAGCCAAACAGCAGCAACAGCAGCAACAGGTGCAGAAACTTCCGCAGGCCGTCCAGCCCTCGCCAGAGCGTTGCAAAGAACTTACCCACGACGCACTAACGACCCCCGCTATGCCGCGCTGAGCGCGCTCAGATCTTCTCTTCGATGCGCGCCTTCTTGCCGGATAGCTCACGCAGATAGTAGAGCTTGGCGCGACGCACTTTACCGTGGCGCTTGACGCTGATATCGGCGATCGACGGGCTATGCGACTGGAACACGCGCTCGACGCCTTCGCCATGCGAAATCTTGCGCACAGTGAATGACGAATTGAGGCCGCGATTGCTCTTGGCAATGACGACGCCTTCGTAGGCCTGAACGCGTTCGCGATCACCTTCGATCACTTTCACGTTCACCACGACTGTGTCACCGGGGTTGAAGTCCGGCACCTCGCGGGTGATCCGTCTCTGCTCCATCGCCTGAATAATATTAGCCATGTCACTCACCTTTGTTAGTCCCGCCGTCGCGTGCACGCTCGGCGAGATACTCTGTCAACAATTCGCCAGCCTCGCCATCGAGACCAGTCGCAGCAATCAAATCCGGCCGCCGGTGCCACGTGCGCACCACCGCCTCGCGTAGCCGCCAGCGCTCGATGGCTGCATGGTTACCCCCTTGCAGCACGAGCGGCACTTTGCGGCCCTCGAACTCCACCGGCCGCGTGTAATGCGGCCAGTCCAACAATTTCGCGCCCGCGCGCCCGCTGCCGAACGACTCCTCGACACTCGAGCGCTCGTCACCCAGCGCGCCGGGCAGTAATCTTACCAGCGCATCGATCACCACCAGCGCCGGCAGCTCGCCGCCCGAGAGCACGTAATCGCCGAGAGAGACCTCCCGGTCGATTCGCGTCTGCACGATACGCTCATCGATCCCTTCGTAGCGGCCGGCCACCAGCACCAGCCCCGCACCGTTCGCCCACCTCGTCGCCAGCGCCTGCGAGAACGGCTCGCCCTGCGCTGACAAATACACCCTCTCGACGCCTGCAGGCGCTCGCGCTGCCGCGGCATCGATGGCCGCCGCCAGCGGCTCCGGCTTCATCACCATCCCGGGCCCGCCGCCATACGGCCGGTCGTCGACCGTCCGATGCACATCGGTGGCGTGACTCCGCGGGTCCTCGCAGACCACGGTTGCCAAGCCTCGCTCGATCGCTCGACCGACGATCCCGTGCGCCAGCGCCTCGTGGACCATGCCCGGAAACAGCGTTACCACCTCGATGTGCATACGCCACTCCGCCTAACAACTCGAGCGACCCAACCTCAAAAGTCTGCCGGCCAGTCCACCTCGATCAACTTGGCGAGCTGATCGACACGCAAAAAATGCTGCGCCGTGACTGGCACCAGTGCTCGCGCTCGCCGCACACCACCATCACATCGTTCCCGGGGGTTGTGACGAAATGGTCCACGACTCCCAGTTCCGCGCCATCGCGATTACGCACCACCATGCCGAGCAAATCAGCCAGGTAGTACTCATGCTCCCCAGCCGGCGGCAGGCTGGCCCGATCAATCTCGATCAATGCGCCCGTCAGCCTTGCGGCGCCGTTACGCTCATCGATCCCGTCGAACTTGGCAATCCAACCGTCGCCATGGCGGCGCCATGCCGTCATTTGCAGCGTTTCGACCGCGCCCTGCACAAACCGCAGCGACCAGTCGCGGCGCTCGAACAAGTCCTCTGGCTGCGCCATGAAGGACTGCACCTTGAGCCAACCTCGGACGCCATTCGGCGCCCCGATACGCCCCACCTCGATCCGACCGTCAGTCATATTGCGAGCACGCTGCGAACGCTGCGCGAACGCCAACCAGGCAAGTGGTTAGGCTGCGACGCTCGCGCTGCTCTTGCGAAAGGTCGTCACGAGCTGTTTGACGCGATCCGACTGCTGCGCACCCTGGGAAACCCAGTAGTCGATGCGCGGTAAATCGAGACGCAGCTTCACGTCGCTCTTGCGGGCAACCGGATTGGAGAAAACCGACCTGCTCCAGCGCCTTGCCACCTGGCGCTTGCGACTGTCAGTCACCATCACGTGATAGAACGGCGAATTCTTGGCACCACGTCGTGTCAGGCGAATCGTCACCATGTCTTGCAAACCTTCTTAACTTGACGAGCCCGGCCGCGGCATTAGTGCCCCGGTAGGCCAAAAAAGAGCGCGAATTCTACGCAGATTGCTCGTCCGGGGAAAGGCCTTGCGGCAATCCGGGCGGAAACTAACCGCCAGCACCCGGAAAGCCCGGTGGCATACCGCCCTTGAAGGCCCCCCAACATGCGTTTCAGGCGGCCACCTTGCATGCCCTTCATCATCTTCTGCATCTCCAGGAACTGCTTCATCAGACGGTTGACATCCTGCACCTGCAAACCGGCGCCAGCAGCAAATACGCCGCCGGCGGGATCCATCGAGCAGCCCCGGCTGCCGTCGCTCCACGCTGCGTCATGGAATTGATGATGGCGAGTTGTCGCCGCACCTCCCGATCACCGGTTTCCACCGGCGCCGCGCCGCGCGTGGCGGCCTGCGGCAATTGTCCATCAAGGAACTCATGCCACCCATTTTCTGCAGCTGCTCGAGCTGGCTCTTGAGATCCACCAGATCGAACCGTTTGCCTTTCGCGACCTTCTTGGCCAGACGTTCGGCCGCCTCGGCGTCCACCTGCTTGCCGACCTGCTCGACCAGCGCCACGACATCGCCCATGCCGAGAATTCGATTGGCCATCCGCTCGGCATCAAAGGGCTGCAGCGCGTCGGTCTTCTCGCCCACGCCCATGAAGACGATCGGCTTGCCGTGACCTGACGGACCGACAACGCGGCACCACCGCGGGCATCGCCGTCGGTCTTGGTGAGCACCACGCCGGTGAGGTCGAGCGCCTCACCGAAGGCACGGGCTGAGTTGACGGCATCCTGACCCGCCATCGCATCGACCACGAACAACCGTTCGTGCGTCTCGACGGCAGCCTCGATCTGTTGCACCTCGCCCATCAATTCGGTGTCGATGTGCAAACGACCCGCCGTGTCGACGATCAGTACGTCGAACACGCCGCGGCGTGCCTGTTCGAGCGCTGCGGCGGCGATCGCTGCCGGCGACAACGACGCGTCCGTGGGGAAGAAATCCGCGCCCACCTGCCCCGCGAGTGTTTGCACCGCAACACGGCGGCCGGCCGCCGAATATCGGTACTCACTAACAAGACGCGCTTGTTCTGGCTTTCGATCAGCCAGCGCCAACTTGGCGGCTGTCGTCGTCTTGCCGGCGCCTTGCAGGCCGGCCAGCATGACCACCACCGGCGGCGTGGCGCGCAGCTGAAACGCTTTGCCCGCGCCGGCGCCCATCAGCGCCGCGAGTTCGTTATGCAGTATGCCGATCAGCGCCTGACCGGGCGTCAAGCTGCTGGCCACCTCAGCACCCAGTGCCTTGGTCTGACGCCCTCGATAAACGACTTGACGACCGGCAAGGCGACGTCCGCCCCAGCAGCGCCATGCGCACCTCGCGTAGCGTCTCGCCGATATTGTCTTCGGTGATGCGGCCGCGACCGCGCAGGTTCTGGACGGTACGCGACAAGCGCCCGGTAAGATTGTCGAACAATGCCATGGCGGGATTATAGGGGGTTGAAGCCAGCCTCGATGGCCTGATCGACACGCGCCACCGCCACGATCTCGAGCCCGTCGATCCGTTTGCGCGGCGCATTGCCTGCCGGGATGATGGCGCGCGCAAAACCCTGCTTTGCGGCTTCGCGCAGGCGCTCTTCGCCATAAGCCACCGGACGCAACTCGCCAGTCAAACCCACTTCGCCAAAGGCGATCAACTCCTGCGGTAATGCGCGATCGCGCAACGACGACGCCAGCGCCAGCAGCAACGGTAAATCGCTGCCCGTCTCGCTGATATCGAGCCCGCCGACAACGTTTGCAAACACGTCGTGCTCTTGCAGGTTGATGCCGGCGTGGCGATTCAGCACAGCCAGCAGCATCGACAAGCGGCCCGCGTCCAGGCCCTGCGCCAAACGGCGCGGCGCGCCAAAGCGCATCCGATCAACCAACGCTTGCAGTTCCACTAACAAAGGGCGCTGACCATCGCGCGTTACCATGACAATGCTACCGGCGGCCGGCTGCGCCGCGCGCGACAGAAAAATGGCCGACGGATTGCGTACCTCGCGCAAACCACTCTCGTCCATGTGAAAGAACGCCAATTCACCCACCGGTCCAAACCGATTCTTGGTCGCACGCACGATTCTGAAACGGCTGCTGGCGTCGCTTTCAAAATACAGCACGGTATCGACCAGGTGCTCGAGAACGCGTGGACCCGCGATCGCCCCCTCTTTGGTGACATGGCCGATGATCACGACGCTCGTGCCAGTGGTCTTGGCAAAGCGCACCAGTTGCGCAGTGCATTCGCGCAGCTGCGAGACACCGCCAGCGGCGGTCTCCAGGTTGGCCGACTGCGCAGTCTGGATGGAGTCAACAATCAACAAGCGAGCCGCCGCCGACCGTGTGGCCTCGAGCGCGGTATCCAGATCCGTTGCCGCAAGGATTTTGAGCGACTCGGGCTTCAGCCCCAATCGTTCGGCGCGCAGGCCTATCTGGCTCACCGATTCCTCACCGCTCGAATACAGGACGGGTGCAGCCGCCGCGCAATGCGCAGCAACTTGCAATAACAACGTTGACTTGCCGATACCGGGATCGCCGCCTAGCAAAGTCACCGAACCGCGCACCAGCCCACCCCCCAACACGCGGTCGAGTTCGGCAGCACCGGTGTCTACGCGGCCTGCGGCCTCGGGGTCCACCGCAGCGAGCGCGGTGGCACCAGCCGGCGATGAGTCGTCGCTGTCCGCGCGCCGCGCAGCGCGCGGCGCGCGTGCGACCGTGCGCGATTCAAGCGTGTTCCACTCGCTGCATTGCGGGCATTGTCCCTGCCACTTGACCGATTCCGCGCCACATCCGCGGCAGACATAGACGACGGCCGATCTACTCACCGTGGGGAAACCCTGAGCACGGCTCCGCGACACAAGTCCGCTTGTGGCACTACCGAGGTCTCAGACTGTGCATAAATACGATGCACGGGGATGCTCCGTTGTTTAGCATTGCGACTCCAAGCGCTCCGGAACGGCGCTCTTGAGCCATTGGGGGCGTTGCTGCGACCCGTTCGCGGCACGAACTGTGATGCATTGCCGATTAACCATGCGACGCGGCCGTGCAACAGGTCCCCCACTTTATACAAACTGCGCCGGTGCTGCGGGGCGAGATCGAGACAGTTTTGGCCGAGACCATGTACAAACCGATGTCCAGCAGTCGCGCGAGCGACAGCGCATGAATCTGCGTGGCAATCTGGTTTGCGTTGGCTTGACCGATACCGGCAAGGTACGCGAGCACAACGAAGACACAATTGCGGCACACGATGATCTCGGCTTGGTGGTTCTCGCCGACGGCATGGGCGGCTATAACGCCGGCGAGGTTGCGAGCGGCATCGCCGTCAAGACGATCGTCAATCTGGTACGCGAAGGTGTCGAACGCGAAGACTTGCAGCGACGGGACGCCGCGTCAGGGCTGTCGCGCCCGTCGATCATCTTGCGCGACGCGATCCACCGGGCCAATAAAATCATCTACCAGACGGCGCGGACGCAGGCGGAATGCGAAGGCATGGGCACCACGGTGGTTGCCGCCCTCTTCTACGACAATCAGATCTCCATTGCGCATGTCGGCGACTCGCGGCTGTATCGAGTGCGGTCAAACAAGCTGTCCCAGGTGACGCTCGACCATTCCCTGCTGCAAGAGCTGGTCGACCGCGGCTTCTACACCCCGGAAGAGGCACAGCGTGCCGCCAACAAGAACTACGTGACGCGCGCGCTCGGGGTCGAGGCGTCCGTCGAGGTCGAAATCAAGGAATTGCCGGTAGACAAGGCCGATATTTACGTCCTCTGCTCGGATGGCCTCTCGGATATGGTCCAAGATGAGGATATCCGCTTAACGATAAACACCTTTGGTGCTAATCTTGATGAGGTCGCTAAACAATTGATTCAGCTTGCCAACGATAACGGCGGCCGGGACAACATTTCGGTACTGCTGGCGCAGGCGGTCGAGCTATTTCCTGCAAAACGCAGTGTGGTTGACAAGATTTTGAGCTGGTTCAGCTAAGGTCGAGGCGAGAGCATGGCACGGTTAGTGTTGAGCCTGGACGGTCAAGTTCTGGCCGAATACAACATGAACAAGGAGCGGTACACGATAGGGCCGACTCCCGGATAACGATATCCGCATTGATAACCCGGCTGTGTCGGGTCATCACTCGTTGATCATCAATATCTTGAACGATTCGTTCCTCGAAGACCTCAATAGCACGAACGGCACCTACGTCAATGGCAAGCTCATCAAGAAGCACGCCATGCAGCATGGCGACGTGGTGACGGTCGGCCATCATCAGCTACGTTTCGTCGAGGACGATGAGGCGCAGGACGAGTTCGAAAAGACGATGGTCATCCAGCCCTCGTCGCGCCCAGTCGGGAAGATCCAGGCTGCCGCGGCCAAGGCGGCATCCAATATCTCGGCCAGTGGTATGCGCCGTAGCCTGCAGGCCGACGGCAAGGTCGCCGTGGCGAAGGCCAAGCTGCAAGTGCTGTCCGGTGCGTTTGCGGGGCGCGAGCTTGAGCTCAGCAAGGCCCTGACCACTCTCGGTCGTCCAGGCGTGCAGGTCGCGGCGATCACGCGCCGCCAGGAAGGCTTTTTCATCGTGCACGTCGAGAGCGAAAAGGAAAACGACTACCCGCTCATCAACGGTACGGCAATTGGCGCGCAGGCCAAGAAGCTGAATGACAACGACGTGATTCAGCTCGCGGGCGTCAAGATGGGTTTCTTTGCCGGCTAAGGGCGGCTCACGTGATCGTTGGCACTCAGCACAGCTCGATCGGCACGCGCTGACGCACGCCGCATAACAACTCGTACGCGATCGTACCGGCGCGCTCGGCTTGCTCTTCAACCGGCAGACCCTTGCCCCACAGGATCGCTTTGTCGCCGACGGCAACTCCAGGCGTGGCCGTGACATCAACGGCGATCATATCCATCGACACACGTCCGACGAGCAAGCCGCGTGCTGCCTTGAACGCGACCGGCGTGCCGTGCGGCAAGCTCCGCAACAGACCATCGCCATAGCCCGCCGCCAAGATGGCGATGCTGCTGTCACGAGCTGCCATCCAGGTGCCGCCATAACCCACCGTTTCGCCTGCAATACGCGGCGCAACCCGATGACGGTGGTTTCCATCGTCATAACAGGCCGGAGCCAGAAATTGCTCGCCGGCTCACCCGCAAACGGCGACGCCCCATACAACGCCAAGCCAGGGCGAACCCAATCACCGCGCGCCTCGGGCCAGCCGAGCGCGCCGGCGGAATTGCTGATACTCGTCACGAGCCGCGGACCGCGTTCTGACGTTTGGGACTCAATCAAGGCGTCGAAACGTGCCACTTGTTCGCGGGTCATTGCAGACTCGCGCTCGTCCGCGCACGCCAGATGGGTCAGGACACGGATTTCATGCGGTGCGGGTTGCAGCGCGCGCAGCCGAGTGAGTGCAACGGCAAACGCCTCCGGGCGAAAACCGAGCCGGTTCATGCCGGTATCTACTTTGAGCCACAGGATCGACCGCGCATTCGTGTCGCAGGCCTCTAACAAGGCGAGCTGTGACGGCTCGTGCACGACCAGCTCAAAACCGTGTGCAATCGCTGCGGCTAACTGCGCAGGGGTGAAGACGCCCTCGAGAAGAACGATCGGCTGCCGTATGCCGGCCTGGCGCAGCGCAATGCCCTCCTCCAGACGCGCGACAGCAAAGCTATCGGCGCCAGGGAGCGCCTGCGCGACCTGCGTCAGGCCGTGCCCATAGGCATTGGCCTTGACGACGGCCATGACTTTGGCACCACCCGCGGCCAGGCGGAGTACCTCCAGGTTGTGGCGCAGCGCGGTGGTGTCGATGAGCGCGGATCAGCTCGGTCAACGCAGCACGCCCTCGACGTAAGCGGGATCCTGATAACTCATGAACTTGGTGAGCTCACCCTTGAAGGTGAGCTGGAACGTGCCCGTCTCACCGTTGCGGTGCTTGGTGATGATGATTTCCGCCGCGCCCTTGGCAGCCGACTGCGGGTTGTACACCTCGTCCCGATAGAGCATCAGGATGATATCGGCATCCTGCTCGATACCACCGGACTCGCGCAGGTCAGACATCACCGGCCGCTTGTTCTCGCGTTGCTCGACGCCGCGATTGAGCTGTGAGAGCGCGATCACTGGTACCGAAAGTTCTTTGGCCAAGGCTTTCAAGACCACGGAAATTTCGGCGATCTCTGTCGCCCGATTCTCGTTGTTGCCAGGCACTTGCATGAGCTGCAGGTAATCCACGACCACCAGATCGAGGCCATGTTCGCGTTTGATGCGCCGAGCACGCGCGCGCTCGGTCAGCGTCAGCGCCGGCGTCTCATCGATGAACAATTTGGCATCACGTAGTTGCCCTGACGCGCCTACCAACCGATTCCAGTGTTCATCATTCAACTCCCACTACGAATCGCCGCCAGCGGCACCTGACCGATGGAGGCGAGCATACGCATCAGCAACTGATCCGACGGCATTTCCATGCTAAAGGCAGCCACCGAAGCACGACTCTGCATGTCGAGCGCTGCATTTTCGGCAATGTTCATCGCAAAAGTTGTCTTGCCCATCGATGGTCGACCCGCGACGATCACGAGGTCGCCGGGTCGCAGCCCACCCGTGATCCGGTCAAAGTCGATGAAGCCGGTGCCGAGACCGCGCAAGCCCGCCGGGTTACGCTGCCATTCGTCGATCTGATCAATCAGCTTGGGTAGTTCGTCGCGCGCGAGAACATAGCCTTTGCCGCGCGTGCTGCCCTCTGCAATCTTGAAAATACTCTGCTCGGCGCGCTCCACCAGCTCGCGGGCCGTCTCACCTTCGTTGGAGAACACGGAGCTCGTGATCTCGTTGCCAGTGGTAATCAATTCGCGCAGCAACGCGCGCTCTTTGACGATGTCCGCATAGGCGCGTGAGTTGGCAGCACTCGGCGTGTCGCGCGTCAGCGTACCGATGTACGCGAGCCCACCAGCCGCATCCAGCTCGCCTTGCCGCTCCAGATGCTGCGATACCGTCACCACATCGCAAGGCTTGGCCTCTTGGGCGAGCGTCGCGATGGCTTTGAATATGAGTTGATGGTCCGGCCGATAGAAGTCCTCGGCACGGATGACGTCACCGACATTGTCCCAAGCTGCACGGTCGAGCATCACGCCGCCCAACACGGCCTGCTCTGCTTCGACCGAATGCGGCGGCACGCGGCCTTCCAGGCTGATCACCTGCTTGCGTTTGAATTTTGGGTTGCTGGCCATGATTGACCGCAAATACTACGCGCCGCGCCGACGCTTGTGAGAAGGATTCCGCGCACTCACCGAAATACTACGGTGAGTGCGCGAGAACCTGCGGTGATCAGTCGCTGGCGGGCTTGTCTTCGGCCGCAATGACGACTGTCAGGTCGACATTGAGATCCGTGTGCAAATGCACGCCTGACGATATGCTCGCCCACCATTCTGAGCGGGCCAGACGGCAACCGTAGTTCAGCGCGCGAGATGTTCTGCCCGGCCGCAGTGGCCGCCTCGGCAATGTCGGCCGTGCCGATCGAGCCGAACAGCTTGCCCTCGTTGCCGGCCTTCGCCGTGATCTGCAACTTGAAATCCTTGAGTCGCGCGGCGCGGCTCTCGGCATCCTGCAGCTCAACGTGCGCCTTCTTCTCCAATTCAGCGCGGCGGGCCTCGAACTTCTTGATGTTATCGGGAGTCGCCAGCGTGGCCTTGCCGGTCGGCAGCAGGAAATTGCGCCCATAGCCAGAGCGGACCTCGACGCGATCGCCGATGGTGCCGAGGTTGGCAACCTTGGTGAGTAGAATGACATCCATAGCTAACTACCCCTGCTCAATGCTGATCGGTATAGGGCAGCAAGGCGAGGAAGCGCGCCCGCTTGATCGCCGTCGAAAGCTGCCGCTGATAGAACGCCTTGGTGCCCGTGATGCGGCTTGGGACGATCTTGCCGGTCTCGGTGATGTACTGCTTCAACGTGCCGAGATCCTTGTAATCGATTTGCTTGACGTCATCAGCTGTGAACCGGCAAAAGCGACGCCGGCGTGAAAAGGTGCGGTTCATATTCATGGTTTGGATTTCCGTGTGTGAGTGCGGGCGAGCAGTGGCTCTGCCACTCAGTCGTCGGTGGCAACCTCATCGCCTTCACTGGCGCGATCGCGCCGGCGGCGGCCCCGATCTTCGTCGTCGTCATCGCGCATGCCGCGATCATCGTCGTCATCATCACGACGGCGGCTGTCGCCATCCTCCTCGCCTTTCGCCATCGGCGAGGGCTCGGTCACCGCTTCGTCCATCGACACCACCAGATGCCGGATGACCGCGTCGGAAAAGCGGAACGCGCCGGTAAGCTCGCTCAGCGTATTTTGATCGCACTCGATGTTCAGCAGCACGTAGTGTGCTTTGTGAACCTTGGCAATCGGGAAGGCGAGCTGCCGTCGGCCCCAGTCCTCGAACCGATGCAAGGCGCCGCCACTGGCAGTCAAAATGCCCTTGTAGCGTTCGACCATGGCCGGGACTTGCTCGCTCTGATCCGGGTGGACCAGAAATACGATCTCATAATGCCTCATGTCATCTCCTTGAGGAAAAAGCCACCCACGCGAGGGTACGCAGTGTGGCAAGGAGAACTCGGGATCAGCCGCGGCCAGTCCCAGTTCGAAGGGCGCGTAGCATAGGGAAGGCGTTTGGCTTGCGCAAGCTCGGCAGGAACCGTGCAGGGGTCCGCGGCGTCAACCCGCGCCGACGCGCTGGCGGGTGGCTTCGTAGAGCAACATGCCCGCAGCGACCGACACATTCAGGCTCTCAACCGCCCCCGACTGCGGCAGCCGGACTAGCAGATCGCAGGTTTGACGAGTCAGTTGCCGCAGCCCGCTACCTTCGGCTCCCATGACCAGCGCCACCGGTCCGGTAAGATCGGTGTCCTGCGCGAGTTTGGGTCCAGCCGCATCTGCACCGATGACCCACAAGCCCGCATCCTTCATCAGCGCCAGCGACCGCGCCAGATTCGTGACTGCGACCACTGGTGTGGTCTCGGCGGCGCCGGCCGCCACCTTGCGTACCGTGGCATTGAGCTGCGAGGCACGGTCGCGCGGCACGACCACCGCGAGCGCGCCGCACGCGTCCGCTGTTCGCAGACAGGCCCCCAGATTGTGTGGATCCTGCACGCCATCCAGCACCAGCACGATGGGTGGGCCGCCCTGTAGCGCGGACTGTGACGCGGACTGTGCGGCGCCCAGCGCAGCCAGTAGCTGGTCCTCACCCCAGGGGTCCAGTGGCCGCACCTCGGCACAGACCCCTTGATGGGCCACCTCGCCAAACCACTGCGTCAACTGCGCGACGGGTACGCGTTTGACCGGCTGCCCGACACGACTCGCGAGGTCCAGCACCGCTTTCGCGCGCGGATCCTCGCGTTGCTCGCCGATATACACTGCAACCACGCGGTCCGCACCGCGCTCGAGTACGGCGCGCACGGCGTGCCAGCCATAGATTCGCTCGGTGCCCGCCATGCTGCGCTACCGCCGACGCTTACCGCGTGACGGGTGTTTGCCGCCGCCACGCTTCTTGTCCGCGGTCTTGCCCGCCGACTTACGACCGCCAGATTTGGCCTGCGGCCGCGACGGTCGACTCGGCCCGACTGGCTCAGGCACGGTGGAGTCGAGCTGCAGATCGATCAAACCCTCGACCGGATTGGCGCCTGTGACAACGACATGCACGTGCACGCCGATGGCGAGCCGCTGTTTGGACTGCGCGCCGATCCAGGCACGCCCCTCTTCCTGCAGGCTGAAAGCATCGTCGCGTAACGCATCGGTGTGCAGCAGTCCGTCGATCCCAAGACCGATGAGTTGTACGAAGCAACCGAACTCCACCACCGTCGTGACCAGCCCTTCGAAAGTCTGGCCGATGCGATCGCGCAGATAGACACACTCCAGGAACGACTCGACATAGCGGTCCGCCTCATCCGAGCGTTTCTCGAGACGCGACAGATCCGCCCCCATGAGCGACAGTCGTTCTGCGTCGAGTCGCACCCCATGCGGGTCTTTGGGAGTTAGCATCGCCCGCAAAGTGCGGTGCACGACCAGATCGGGATAGCGGCGGATCGGCGAGGTGAAGTGCGCATACTGCTCGAGCGCGAGGCCAAAATGGCCGATATTGGTCGGCTGATAAACCGCCTGCTGCATCGAGCGAATCACTAACGACTCGATCAATGGGCGCTCAGGCGACTGCCCCAACCGCTCGGTAATGGCCCGCAGATCCCGTGGCTTGAGGTTCTCGGCCGGAATTTCGGCGGCGATACCCAACGCGGCGAGCGACCCCAGCAATAGATCGAGCTTGCGCTCTTCCGGCTCGCCGTGCACCCGATAGAGCGTGCCGACCTGACGCTGCTCGAGCTCACGAGCGACCGCCACGTTGGCGAGAATCATGCACTCCTCGATCAGTTTGTGCGCTTCATTGCGCGATTGCAGCTTGATCGCAGCGATCTGGCCGTGCTTGTCGATGTCGAGCTGCGCCTCCGGCGCGTCGAAATCAAGCGCCCCACGGCGATGGCGCGCTTTGACCAGTGCCTTATACAATTCCACCAGCGGCGTAAGCTTGTCGACTGCCACCCCTAACGACTGGCGCACGGTGGCATCGTGCTCGAACAAGGCCGCATACGCCTGGTTATAGGTCAGGCGTGCCGCCGAGCGCATGACTGCGGGGTAGAAGCGCGCCTCAGCCAGCTTGCCAGTGCGACTCACTTGCATGTCCGCCACGAAGCACAGTCGATCAACCTTCGGCTCGAGTGAGCACAAGCGGTTCGACAGCGCCTCCGGCAGCATCGGCAACACCCGCGAGGGGAAGTACACCGACGTGCCACGCTCGCGCGCGTTCGCATCCAAAGCGGTGCCGGGGCGCACGTAGTAGCTGACATCGGCGATCGCCACGATCAACCGGAACCCGCCCGCGTTCGGCTCGGCATAGACCGCATCGTCGAAGTCTTTTGCATCCGCGCCATCAATCGTGACGAGCGGCAAGTCGCGCAGGTCGACACGCCGCGCCGACTCGGCCGCATCAACCTGGCCGCCGTAGGCATCCGCCTCGTGCTGCGCTTCCGGTGGAAAGTCCACTGGCAACTCATAGCGGGCGATCGCTGCCTCGGTGGCCAGCTCCACGGGTCGGGCCGGATCGAGCCGCTTGGCGACCCGCGCGGTCGCCATTTCGCCGCCGTTCGCGTAGCTCGTGATCGCGGCGATTACCCAGTCGCCATGCCGCGCGCCGCCCAGATCGTTTGGTGCCACGGCGCAGCGCAAGCTCAAGCGACGGTCGACCGACGTGGCATAGGCGCTGCGGCCCTGCATTTCGATCGACGCCAGGAAAGCTGTCGTGCCGCGCGTCAGGACGCGCTCCAGCCGACCCGATAGCCGTCCCGAGCGATCTTCGACCACGCTGACGCGGACTCGATCACCGTGGGAGACGCCCCGCATCTGACCCGGGGGCAAAAACACGTCCGCCTCAAGGCCATCGACTTTGACAAAGCCAAAGCCGGAGCGGTTGGCGGTCACCACTCCCTCGTGCAGCGAGTCGCGCGACGTGCTTTTTGAGCGCCCCGCCGTGCCAGTGTGACGGGAAGTCGGCTTATTGGATGATTTTCGACGTTGGTTCAATTGACAGACCTTGTTCTCGAACGTAAATTGCTGCGCCCCAACCCACGCCCGGGTGGCGGAATTGGTAGACGCACTAGCTTCAGGTGCTAGCGGTTAACACCGTGGAGGTTCGAGTCCTCTCCCGGGCACCAGAATGTGTTATATTTCAATCAGTTAGAGTGCTTTTCTAAAGTCACATCTAACTATTTTTGAGCGATGAGAACGGCGCGGACCGCCTCTTCGTTCGGCGCTCATGCTAGCGGATCGAACAGCACTGTGCGAACCGCAGTATCCGCCAACCCCAACTGCATAGAGTTTCTTCGAGAGTGTCCTGCAGAATTGGTTGGACGCGGCCCTCGAAGTGCCATCGCGTCATCGTTTCAGCTCATGGTTCTTCCCAAGAGCTCTGAAGCGGCTTTATACAGTCTAAACGGTTACGAAAAATGTGGGACCACCTCAGCGCTCAGGGGGATCGGACATGAAATGTCGGGATTGCTGAACGGCGTCGCACATTGACCGGATTTTCACGCTTTCCGGCGCACAAGATGGACCGGAGCAATCTTCTTATCAGGCCGTCAAATGCAGCGATTTACGGTAAATCGAGCTGGTCAACTTGAACGCCGGCCCCCGGTCACTTCAGCTCGCCGGTTCACAATTCTGGTGCATCACGGGACCAACGGGCATTAACGATGCCGTGCGCATCGCGCCGCTTTCGCTCACGTGCGCGCGTTGATGGGATCGAGATCGCCGACGAGATCAGCCATCTCGGGTGAGTCGAGCGGCGTCGCTACGCGCGTGCCTGCGCCTGCCCTGCGCCGAAGTTGAACCGGCTGCCGACGTACGGCCGTACGACCTTCGTCGGGAAGCGACGCAGCGCTTCCGAGACGAAGCGCTCGCCGGTGCAGTGCATCGGGATCACGTAGTCCGGTGCGACCTTCTCAAGCTCAGCGGCAGTTTCCAGTGCCTCCGGTTCGCCGCGCGGCCACACGAGGTGGAACCCGCCGATCACCGCATGGACGTGCTGTACGCCCGAGATCTGCTGAGCGCGTCGGATCGCGTTCAGCACGCCGCGATGGCTGCACGACGACGACACGACGAGCCCGCGATCCTTCACCACCCACGCGGTCGCGATTTCGTGGCGCAGGTCGTCGGGCACGACGGTGAGGTCGCGTTTGTCCGCTTCGAGCAGCGCGCGCTCGCAGCCGACGCCCGGACGCATCAGCGTGGGGTTCACCGTACGCTCGGTCGTGACGAGCGGGATGCGGCCTGTCGTGAACGCATGACCCGCGACGACACTCGGCTCGAGGCTCGATTCGATGCGCAGTCCGGCCGCGAGGATCGCTTCTCGGTCGAGGCGCCCGAACGGAAGCTGTACGTTTTTCACGAGCGTTTCGCGCGCGCAGAAAATCTCCTCGCCGCCGACGTAGACCGGCGTACCGCGCCGCAGCGGGCGATCGCCGGAGAGCAGCGCGACGAGACCGCCGAAATGATCGTAGTGGCCGTGGCTCACGACCAGCGCGTCGAAGGTGGCCGGATCGAGACGGAGCAGTTGCAGGTTGTTCGCGATCGTCTGCGGCGAGTAGCCCGTGTCGATCAGCACGCGTCGCGCTTCGTCACCGCGGTGGGAGTCCGCGAGCATCGAGAAGCCGAACTCGGCGGTGAGCGTGCGGTCGGGTGCGCCGGCGTCGAGCCCACGTGGTCCGGCACGGTCGACGGTCAGGTCCGGGCGTTGCACGGGTTCGGCGAAAGCGAAGACCTGGGCGTCCACGACGATGTGCAGCGTCAGGCGATCGACGATCGGAACGACCGGCGTGGCGGCGGCACGGTCGGCCGCGCGAGCCAGAGGGCCGACGAGGGCGAAGCCCGGGAGCGCGGCGAGCAGCGCGCGACGGCGGCGATCGACGGCGGGGGCGCGAGTGGGTATGGACTTCAGAATGGGCACCCGTTCATGGGTGAAGGGTACACCCCGCGCAGTGAAACTGCCCGCCGTGAGCCGCAACAATCCAGTCACGCGCACAATGGAGCGAAGAAATATTCGTGATGTAGTCCGCCAAGAATCGGCCTGCCCCCAACGGCATACGATTCATCGCGCCGATGTCGCGACTTGCCAGGTGGATTTCGTCCCACACAGGAGGGAGGCGGGTCCGGAACCCAGCGCCATATGCGGTCGAGCCTGTCAACCGGCGTGCAATTCTGGCCAGGTTAGGGGTGTAACCGGCGTCCAACAGCGCTTAAAGCACCGCAAGGGTTGATGATCGCCAAACTCCAATCCCAGAACACTCTGCCGCTGGCGCGGCAGACTGTGCTACCGCGTACGCAGGCAATGAAACCCCGAACCGAGAGCCCTGAACCCCTCCGGAACAGGCCACTACCCTGGTCAATCTCGGGCGCCGGTTGACAGGTTTGGAGTTCCCAGGATTTCGTGGACACCTGAACATGGATAGTCCAAAGGCCCTAGGAGCGACCGATGTCCAAACGAATAAGTGTGGGAAAGGTTCGCAAGGTGTACCAATTCATCGAGGCCCATCGGCGGGAGTATCCGGTTAGGACCCTTTGCGAGGTGCTCGAAGTTGCACCGAGCGGCTATTACGAATGGCTCAAGCATTCGCTTGTGAACAGGCGTTGAAGTTCGATCAGATTCGTGGCATAGCCGGCGTTGGAGCGCGACCAGGCATCACCTGAAGTTTCCCGATGAGAAACGTGTGCTTGCCTCGTTTTCGCGTGATTGGCGTTGGACGCCGATTGCCGGTCAACTCTCTATGCCGGTTCACACGCTAGCGGTACACGTCCCGCCGGTGGCCGATTCGCACTACCAAAATCCGGACCTCGCGATCGCGTATCTGCGCGATGACACGATAGTCGCCGATCCGGTACTTCCAATACTGGCCGAGTTCGTCGCCCTTGAGCGGAGCCCCGAGCACGCGCGGATCAGTGGCCGGAGCGACGCGGTCGCGCAGAAACGAAACGATGCGCTTCGCGACCGGCGTATCGAGCTTTCGCAACTGTTTGGCCGCGCTCTCGGCGAATTCAATCGCCCACGGCAAGCTCGCGCTCCAGTTCCTTCAAGGTAACGACGCCCTCCTTGGCCGATTCGACGCGCGCAACGATGCGTTGAGCCAGGTACAGGTCTTCGAGATCCTCGAGATGATCTTCAACTGCCTGCTTGATGTAGAACGACTTCGTGCGTCCGGTCTGTTTTGCCAGCCGCTCCAGGCGTGCATCCAGTTGCGGATCGAGTCTGATAGAGAGTGGCTGGCTCATGGGATCCTCCTTTGGCCCCGACAGTACCACTTCGCACTACACGTAGTGCATCGATTGGTGCAGTGATTTGCCACGCCATGGCGCGGCCTACGCGTGCAGTCGTTGGGTAACAAAATGGGTAACTCAGCTAAACCGAAAGAATTTAGTCTTTCGAATCAATAGCTTAGAGTGAGAATTCGAGTCCTCTCCCGGGCACCAGATTAAGATATTTATCAAAGAGTTGGCTCTCATTTCTATATTGAGAATTAACTAACAGCCAGCTCTCGAAACGTCGCGATCTCGATGGTCGCGGCGTCGGTATGAGCACCTGCGACCGCAGTATTTCGCGACTCCAGCCCATATTATCAACGACATCGACCGGCGCTGCACGGCATGTTGGATCAGCGCGCATCGCCGTTTCGGACCCGGGCACCTGACCCACGATCGGGGCGAATCAAATCGACAGCCGCAAGAATACTCGCATGCCTAACTACCAGCGCGGCGGAATATGCCACTCGCCCGGCGACGAACCTGCGATTAGCGGCTAGACTGGCGGGGTAAACACCGGCAAGCTTTTCCGAGGTCTTTAGTCATGAGTCAGTTCGAACAACAAACTACCAAGTTCCGCAACGAGGCCGGTTTTATTGCGGCGCTCGATCAGAGTGGCGGTAGCACGCCGAAAGCGCTCAAGCTGTACGGTATCGCCGAGAACGCCTACTCGGGCGACGCGCAGATGATGGATTTGATCCACACGATGCGCAGCCGCATTATTACGAGCCCAGCCTTCACCGGTGAGCGGATTCTGGCGGCCATCCTGTTCGAAGCTACTATGGACCGCGATATCGATGGTCGGCCCACGGCCGATTATCTCTGGAACGTAAAGCGTGTCGTACCCATCCTGAAGATCGACAAGGGTCTTGAGAACGAGGCCAACGGCGTGCAGCTGATGAAGCCCATGCCAGAGCTCGACAAGCTGCTCGCGAAGGCAAAGTCGAAGGGCATCTTCGGCACCAAGGAACGCTCGGTAATCAAACACGCCAACGCGGCCGGCATACAGGCCGTGGTCGACCAGCAAATGGCTGTCGCTCGGCAAGTCGTGGCTGGCGGTCTCGTGCCGATCATCGAGCCGGAGGTGGACATTCGCTGCCCCGACAAGGCCGATGCCGAAGCGCTGCTGAAGTCTGCGCTGCAGAAGGGGCTCGATGCGCTGCCCACCGGTCAACTCGTGATGCTCAAACTCACGTTGCCCGAACTGGACAACCTATACGCGGACTTCGTGAAGCACCCGCGCGTGCTGAAGGTGGTGGCATTGTCGGGCGGCTACAGCCGTGATGACGCCAACCGGAAGCTCGCCCGCCAGCACGGCATGGTTGCGAGCTTCTCGCGCGCACTCACTGAGGGGCTCACGGCGCAGCATTCGGACGCCGAGTTCAATGCGGCGCTCGACGCGTCGATCCAGAGCATCTATGAGGCCTCGAAAACCTAACTAGACGACGCACCAACAGGAACGCGCTCAGCAGACTGACACTCTGCTGCATTTCAGGACGCTGCTCACAATGAGAATCGCCGTCACGGCAGCTTCCGGCCGTTTGGGTCATGCGCTATTGCGCGAGTTACCGCAGCAGGCAGCTGTCACCGACGTCGTCGCGATCGCCCGCGACCCCGCGCGCGTTCGCACTACCGGCATCGAGAAACGCGCTGGTGACTACCGGTCGGCGGACGACATGCGCGATGCCCTGCGAGGTATCGATACCGTCGTGCTCATCTCCGCTCCGGTCGCGGGCGGCGCTGAGCGTATTGCATTGCACAGGAACGTGATTCAAGCGGCGCGCGATGCCGGCGTCAATCGCGTGCTCTTTACCAGCGTGATTGGCAACGGCCTCGAGATGAACACGCTCTTTGCTCCCACCCAGCAGGTCAATCGCCAGACGGAGAAGGACTTGCAGGCGTCCGGCCTGCAGTGGGTAATCGGTCGCAACGGCCTGTATTTGGAGCTCGATGTGATCCAGATGCGTAACGCCGCGCAGTCGGGTGTTTACAGCAACCCGGCCGGCGACGGCTTGTGCCCCTATATCAGCATCGATGAAATCGCCTCTGCCTACGCAAGCATGGCCATCGATGCACGTCATGCCGGGCATACTTACAACATCACCAGCGAAAATCTCAGCCAATCGCAACTGCTGCGGCAGGTCTGCGAAGTTTTCAAGATGAACGTTCGCTACCAACCGATGAGCGACGACGCTTGTATCGAGAAGTTCAAGACCTTGATGCCGCAGCGGGGCGACGCCGTGGCGCGCATGCTGACTGGCTGTTTTCAGAGCATCCGGGCGGGCGCTTTCGACGTGCCGTCGAACTACCTGGATGCTGCGGGGCGTCCTGCAAAGTCAGTCAAACGGATGCTAGGCATGATCGCCGCTAAATGTGGGGGATTTACTGATGATTAGATACTTGAAGCAAGGCCGCGATAGCGCCGCAGCCGCGGCGGACGACGCGCAGGTTCGAGCCACCGTTGAGGGGATGCTGGGCGAGATCAGCACGCGCGGCGATGCCGCAGTGCGCGAATTCTCCACCAGGCTCGACAAGTGGTCGCCAACCAGCTTCCGCCTGACTCGCGCGGAGATCGATGCCTGTTACCAGCGCTTGCCCCAGCAAGCCATCGACGACATCCGCTTTGCGCAGGCGCAGGTGCGTCGGTTCGCTGAAGTGCAGCGCGCGGCACTACAAGATGTCGAAGTCGAGACGTTGCCGGGTGTCATCCTGGGGCACAAGAACATACCGATGGAATCGGTAGGCTGTTACGTACCGGGCGGCAAGTACCCGCTGGTCGCATCGGCACACATGAGTGTCGTGACGGCGAAGGTCGCCGGCGTACCACGAGTGATCGCATCTGCTCCGCCCTTCAATGGCGAACCCGCGCCGGCGATCGTCGTCGCCATGGATATGGCTGGCGCCGATGAGATCTATACGCTTGGCGGCGTACAAGCGATTGGTGCGATGGCACTCGGCACCGAAACGATCAAGCCGGTCGACATGCTGGTGGGACCGGGGAATGCCTACGTTGCTGAGGCGAAGCGGCAGTTGTTTGGTCGAGTCGGTATCGACCTGTTCGCGGGCCCAACCGAAACGCTGGTGATCGCGGATGACACCGTTGACGGTGAGCTCTGCGCTGCCGACCTGTTGGGCCAAGCAGAACACGGACCCAACTCGCCCGCGATACTGCTCACCAATTCCGAAGTCTTGGCTAACAACACGCTGCGTGAGATCGAGCGCCAGCTGAAAATCCTGCCAACGGGCGAGGTGGCTGGCATGGCCTGGCGCGATTATGGCCAGGTGATCCTCTGCGAGACCTATGCGGAGATGCTGCACAAGGCGGACGAGATCGCATCCGAACATGTGCAGGTCATGACACGCGATCCTGACTATTTCCTGAACAATATGCGCAACTTCGGCGCCCTCTTCCTCGGACCCGAAACCAACGTTTCGTATGGCGATAAGGTGATCGGCACCAACCACACGCTGCCAACGAAGAAGGCGGCCCGTTACACGGGCGGCCTGTGGGTCGGCAAGTTCCTCAAGACCTGCACCTATCAGCGGGTGACACCGGCCGCATCGGTGGTCATTGGCGAGTACTGCTCACGCCTGTGCGCGCTGGAGGGGTTCGCCGGACATAAGGAGCAAGCTGATATTCGTGTACGCCGCTATTGCAAATGAGAACAATTCGCATTTTAATAGGGGCATTGGAGACCCGAAATGTATATCTGCGTTTGTCATGGAATCTCGGATCGTCACCTGCGCGAAGCGCTGTGCCGCGGCGTGAATTCGTTCGAGGAGTTGCAGGCTTGCACGGGCGTATCGACGTGCTGCGGTGCCTGTGAGCACTCCGCGCGCGAGTTGGTCAATGAAGTTCGGACGACTGTCGGCAACTCCGCTACCCTAGCATCGGTCGATTAACGCATTTTGCATCTTAGGAGTCTGGTCTGAATGAAGGGTGACCCGCAGATAATCGCGCATCTCAACAAGGTGCTGAAGAACGAACTGACCGCCATCAACCAATATTTCATGCACTCTCGCTTGCTGCGTCACTGGGGCTTCGAGCGGCTCGGCAAGTATGAGTTGGGTGAATCGATCGACGAGATGAAGCACGCCGATCTCCTGATGGAACGCATCCTGTTTCTCGATGGCCTGCCCAACCTGCAGAACATGGGCAAGTTGATGATCGGCGAGAATATCCAGGAGGTCCTCGAGTGCGATCTCAAACTCGAGATGCTCGGACACCCGGATCTCAAGGCGGCGATCGCCGACTGCGAGCGGCACGCTGATTTCGTGAGTCGCGATTTGTTCCAGCGGATACTGGCATCAGAGGAAGAACACATCGACTTCCTGGAGACACAACTCGAACTGATCAAGTATCTCGGTGTACAGAACTACAGCCAGTCGCAGACTAGCGCGGACCACTGAGGCGTCGCGCGGTTCGCTCAACGGAAGATAATCGTCCGCGAGCCCACCAGTAGTACACGATGCTCGATCTGCCAGCGCACGGCGTTGGCCAGCACGTTCTGTTCGATGCTGCGCCCCACAGCCTCCAGGTCTGCGGCGTCCATGGAATGATCGACCCGCGCCACGTCCTGCTCGAGGATGGGGCCCTCGTCGAGATCCGGCGTGACGTAGTGCGCTGTGGCACCGATCAATTTGACGCCGCGCTGGTACGCTTGATGGTAGGGCCGTGCACCCTTGAAGCCCGGCAGAAACGAGTGGTGGATATTGATGATTCGGCCGGGCAGCGCCGCGCATAGCGTTGGCGAGAGAATCTGCATATAGCGCGCCAGCACCACGCAATCGATGCGCTCGGCTTGCACGATCTCCAAGAGACGTATTTCGACGCGGGCTTTGCTCTCTGGTGTGACCGGCAGATACTCGAACGGGATGTCGTGTGCAGCAGCGAGGCGTGCCGCATCGCGATGGTTCGAGACGATCGCCGGAACGTCCATCTTCAGATCACCGATTCGATGCCGATAGAGCAGATCGTTGAGGCAATGGTCCTGGCGCGAGACCAGCAATAGTACTCGCGGTCGAACTGCGAGATCGTGAACCTGAAACTGCATCTGGAATCGCGCGCCAATCGACACGAAACCACGACGCAGCGCCTCAGCGGTCTCACCGGCGCGCGCACTAAAGTGAATACGCATGACAAACGCCCCGGTGAGTGCGTCGCCATGCTGGGTACTATCGAGTATGTTGCAGTCGCGCTCGACCAGATAGCCGCTAACGGCATGGACGATGCCGCGCGTGTCCGGGCACACCAGTGTCAGCACAAACTCCGGAGCTGTGGCGGGCGTGTTCTGCATAACGGCCATCGACTATCTCCAAACCTTGACCCGCTGGCGCGCACACTGCATGGTTGCATCGAAAAGTTCAACCAACTTTGGGCTTGAGCCATGAGCGTAGATCATTACTTGCCGAAACCGCGACTGCTGCTGACACGCAAACTGCCGCCACCGGTGGAACAACGCGCGGCGCAAGACTACCAAGTCACACTGAATCACGACGATCAGCCGATAGGCGCGACTGATTGGCTTGCGCGCAGCCACGCTGCCGACGCGCTGCTCTGTACGCCGGCCGACAAACTCGACGCGGCGGTGATTGCACAGTTAGCCACCTCGGTGCGGATCATCGCGACTTTTTCGGTCGGGCATGAGCACATCGACGTCGCAGCAGCTACCGCACGCGGTATCGCCGTGACCAACACGCCCGATGTCCTCACCGACGCCACGGCCGATATCGCCATGCTGTTGTTATTGGGCGCTGCGCGGCGCGCGGCCGAGGGCGACGCACTCATGCGCCAGCGAGCCTGGACTGGCTGGGCCCCCACGCAGATGCTCGGGACTCATCTGTGCGGCAAGACGCTTGGTATCGTCGGTTTTGGCCGCATCGGCCAGGCCGTCGCTCGGCGTGCTATTGCCTTCGGCCTGCAGGTGCACTACCTCAGCCGCAACTGGCGTGATCTGGCGAGTGTCGAAACCCATTATCATGAGAGCGAGACGACCTTCTGGCCAGCCTGTCAGTTCATCAGTCTGCACTTGCCGCTAACGCCAGCCACGCGGCACTATCTGAATGCCGCACGGATCGCGCGACTGCCGCGCGGGGCGATTGTCATCAATACGGCGCGCGGCGATATCGTGGACGATGACGCACTCATCGATGCGCTGACAACGGGTCATCTTGGAGCGGCAGGTCTCGACGTCTACACCGGTGAACCGAACTTCCGCCCGGAGTACGCCCGACTTAAGAACACCTTCCTGCTGCCGCATCTCGGTAGCGCAACCCACGAAACACGGTGCGCAATGGGCTTCCGCGCACTCGACAACCTGGATCAGTTCTTCGCCGACGGCATCCCGCAAGACCTGATTCCGGCACATAAAGCGTGACGCAATTCGCACGTCGATCACCGCCCCGACCACTGTCACTTTAGTTCCACACGTACCCGCCGACACATTGGGCGCGGTACCGGTAACGGCGCGGGCGACGTTTGCCCGCATAGAGAGGCAGCCCATGAGTGATTCTTTGTCAGTTCGCAAAGGGACTTCGCGACACCGTGACCCGGCATTGGCCGCGGCCGAACTGTTTCAGTCGCTCGATCAACCAGACACCAAGCTCGTGGTGTTCTATTGCGCCGCGGACTTCGATTTGCCCGCGCTGGCGACACACCTGCAACGCCTGTTCGGCGAGACCAACGTCATCGGCTGCACGACTGCCGGTGAGATCACCCCGCAAGGGTATCTGGCCGGCGCTTTGACCGGATTCAGCCTGGCGTCCCCCGAACTCGACGTGGCGACTGAAGTCATTGCGCTGGATCCATTCGACAGCGTTGCATCGGGCAGCGTCGTCACCAAGCAACTCAAGACGCTGGGGACGCGCGCCGGGCTGCCCCCGAGTGCAACCGACACCTTCGCGTTTCTGTTGATCGATGGCCTCGCGATGCAGGAGGAGCTGGTTGTCAGCTGCGTGCATCAGCATCTGCAAGGAATCGAGATGGTCGGCGGGTCTGCGGCCGACGACGCAAGGTTCGGCGCGACACACATCTACTATCGCGGCAAGTTTCGCCAGAACATAGCCATCCTCACACTGGTGCGCAGCGACTTGCCCTTCGTGGCATTTCGTACCCAGCACTTCACACACTCTAACAAGCGCATGGTCGTGACTCGGGCAGACCCGGCGCGGCGCGTGGTGTACGAGATCAACGGGTTGCCAGCGGGTCGAGAGTTCGCCCGTCTGGTTGGGCTGAATATCGCCGAGCTCACACCGCTGATTTTTGCGACCCATCCAGTCGTCGTCCGAGTCGGCGGTCAGTACTTCGTGCGCTCGATCCAGAAGGTCAACGACGACGAAAGCCTGACGTTCTTCTGCGCGATCGACGAAGGTATCGTCCTCACGATCGCGCAAGGCGTGGACATGATTGCCAATCTGCAAGAGGCCTTCGACAAAGTGCGCGCGACGCTGGGCCAACCGCAGCTGGTATTGGGGTGCGACTGCATTCTTCGCCGTATGGAATCTGAGCGTGAGGGCATCAAGGATCAGATCGGCGACATCCTCAAGGCAAACAACGTCATCGGCTTCGCAACCTACGGCGAACAATTCAACTCAATGCATGTCAACCAGACATTCACTGGTATCGCCATCGGCAACGCGGGCTGATATGACTTTGCAGTCGCCGCCAGGCGATCCCGCGACTGAGCTTGAAGAGCTGCGCGCAAATCACGCTGCTCTGGTAGCCGAGAACGCGAGGCTTGAACGGGTGACTGAGGCCCTGATGGACCGTGTCGAACGCGACATGGACATGCAAGGTAATTCGTTCTCGCTGTTTCAGGCGGCAATCGCGCTCGAGAGTACGGTGCAGGAGCGCACCGCCGCGCTGCAACAGACGATGCACGCACTCGAGCACAGCAACCGCGAGTTGCAGCAGTCCAACGATGCTGCGCAAGCTGCCAACCGCGCCAAGTCTGCCTTTCTGGCAACCATGAGTCATGAGCTGCGTACACCAATGAATGGTGTCGTCGGCATGGCGGAGTTGTTGCTGCGCAGTTCACTCGATAGCAAGCAGCGACGCTCGGCCGAGATCATTCGCAGCTCGGCGCTGACCCTGCTGATCCTGTTGAATGAAATTCTCGATTTCTCGAAGATCGAAGCGGATCGCCTGACGACCGAGACCGTGCCGTTCGATCTCGTTGAGGTAACCAACAATGCGCTGCTATTGCTGGAACCCCAATTGGATAGCAAGCAACTCGCCTTGGTGCGTGACTGGCCCGCCGATATCCCGCGCGCCGTGGTCGGTGATCCAACCCGCTACCAGCAGATCATTACCAACCTCGTGGGCAATGCGATCAAATTCACGGCACGCGGCAGCGTCCGCGTCCGCATCCGATCCAACGCGGTCGACGCGGACTCGATTGGCTACGATTTTTCAATCGAGGACACGGGCATCGGCATAAGCCACGACGTCATTCCCCGTCTGTTCGAAGCCTTTACGCAGTCTGACAATTCGATCACGCGCAAGTTTGGCGGTACCGGCTTGGGGCTTGCGATCGTCCGGCGGCTGTGCGGCCTGATGGGCGGTGACTGCGGTGTCAGCAGCGAACCGGGGGTGGGGTCGATCTTCTGGTTCCGGCTAACACTACGACGCGGCTGCGAATCGATCGAACTCGACCCGGCTGCAACTGACGCGATCCTCACGACACTACCAGCACTCGCACAACGCAGCGGGCCGCTGCGAGTTCTGCTGGCCGAGGACAACGCAGTCAACCAGGAAGTGACCGGTGCAATGCTGGAGTATCTGCAGTGCGAATTTGCAGTGGCGCCAACGGGCGTTCGCGCCCTCGAGATGCTCAGCTCATCGACGGTATTCGATCTCGTCCTGATGGACTGCCAGATGCCCGAAATGGATGGCTTCGAGGCCGCGCGCTCGATACGGCGGCGGGAGGCCGAGAGCGGCCAGCACATCCCGATCATTGCGTTGACCGCGAACGCGATGATCGGCGATCGCGAGCAATGCCTGGCAGCAGGCATGGATGAGTTCTTGAGCAAGCCGTTCCAACTGACCGAGCTTGAGCAGGTTCTGCAGCGCTGGTTCCCGTCATGCCGAACGAGCGACGGCACTAACCAGCTGACCGTCGCCGATTACGAATCGAGCGGACCGCAGGCACAGCGCGCCGAATAATCAGTCAAACGGGTGACGCAAGACAATCGTTTGGTCGCGGTCGGGTCCCGTTGAGATCACATCGAGCGGCACGCCGGCGAGTTCTTTCAGCCGGTTGAGATAGCGACGCGCATTGACGGGCAGCTGGTCGAGCTTGGTAATACCCAGAGTCGACTCCGACCAGCCTGGCAATTCCTCGTACACAGGTTCGACACTGGCGAAACCATCAGCTGTCAATGGTGGCTCAGTATGCGTCGCACCGTTCCACTTGTAGCCGACACAGACTTGCAAGCTGTCGAGGCCGTCCAGCACGTCGAGTTTGGTCACGCACAGACCTGACACACTCGAATGCACGATCGAACGCCGTAACGCGACCGCATCGAACCAGCCACAACGTCGGGCACGGCCGGTCACAGCACCGAACTCATGGCCCACTTTGGAAAGATGCGCGCCATAGGCGTCAAACAACTCAGTTGGAAACGGTCCCGCGCCAACGCGAGTGGTATAAGCTTTGACGATCCCGAGTACGTAGTCGAACGAACGCGGACCGATGCCAGTCCCGGTACCCGCGTAGCCCGCCGTCGTGTTCGATGAAGTGACGAAGGGATAGGTGCCGAGATCGACATCGAGCATTGCACCCTGCGCACCTTCGAACATCACGCTGGCACCAGCCTTGCGCAGCTTCGACAGTTCACCGGTGACATCCATCACCAGCGGCTGCAGTCGCTCCGCGCACGCTAGATGCGCATCCAGCGTCTGCTGGAAATCCACCGCTGGTAACTTGAAATACTGCTGCAGCACAAAATTGTGGAAGTCGAGCATCTCGCCGAGACGGGCCGCAAACTTCTCGCGCTGAAACAGGTCGGCAACTCGCACGGCACGGCGCGCCACCTTGTCCTCATAGGCCGGTCCGATGCCGCGCCCGGTCGTGCCGATTGCGTTGACCCCACTCGCAGCCTCGCGAGCTTTGTCGAGCGCAATATGTGACGGCAGGATGAGCGGACATTGCGGCGAAATACGCAACCGGTCGTAGACTGGCACGCCCTGCCCGCGCAGCATTTCAGCCTCGCGGAACAACGCCTCGAGCGACAGCACCACGCCATTACCGATGAAGCAGCGCACGCCCTCGCGCAGGATGCCCGAGGGAATCAACGATAAAACAGTCTTCTTGCCACCGATGACGAGGGTATGACCCGCATTGTGCCCACCCTGAAAACGCGCCACAGCCGCGGCACGCTCGGTAAGCAGATCGACGATCTTGCCCTTACCCTCGTCACCCCACTGCGTGCCAATGATGACAACGAATTTACCCACGGATCCTCACGCTCGGTCGACCCCAGATTGACGACCTAACGACTGCGGCCAGGATTCTTCAGATAGCGGAAGAACTCACTGTCCGGCGTTATCACCATCACGTCGCCCTCTTTGCCCAGCGAATTACGATAGGCCTGCAGGCTGCGATAAAAACCATAGAATTCCGGATACTTCTCGTAAGCCTTAGCGTAGGTCTCCGATGCCACCGCGTCCGCTTTACCGCGAATCTCCAGCGAATCGCGCTGCGCGATTGCCAGGATCTCCGAACGACGCCGATCCGCCTCAGCCTTGATCCGCAGCGACTCCTTCTCGCCCTCGCCGCGCAGCTGGCGCGCCTACCGATCGAAACTCTGCTTCATGCTCTCGAACACGCGCGCGGCGACGTCTTCGGGCAAGTCGATGCGTTGCACTCGAACGTCGACCAAACTAATGCCGAGCTCGGACACCGTCAGGCGCGCCCGCTCGAACATGTCGCCCGTGACTGCTGCGCGCTCAGCCGAGACGATCTGCGACAAAGTGCGTTGCGCGACCGCATTCTTGATGCCGTCTTTGACGATGTCCGCAATGCGTTCGGTCGCATTCTCCTCGATGCCGCTGGTCGCGCGCAGATACTTCGATGCGTCCTCGACTTGCCACTTGATGTAATAGTCGACGATCAGTCCGCGATTCTCGTTCGTCAGGAAAGTCTCGCCCTGATAAGCGCGTGTGATCACCCGCTTTTCGAACTTCACGATCCGATCGACGAACGGCACCTTGAAGTGCAGCCCCGGACCGTAGTTGGAGTCTTTGATCTCACCGAACTGGGTGCGCACGGCGACTTCGGTCTGCTGGACGGTAAAAACTGCACTGAGTAGAGCGACCAAAATCGCACCGACGAGCAGCAGAACTGTACTGGCATTTTTGGACATCAGCGCTGCCCTCGTTGACGCGGATCGGGCTGCGGTGTCGAGGGCTCATTCTGATCCGGACGCACCGTGACGACGCCATTTTCGCTGTCCGGGTTACTGCGCTCCATCAGCCGGTCGAGTGGCAGCAACATGACATTATTGGTGCCGCCGCTTCCGCCTTTCGGCTGGTCGATGATTACTTTGCGCGACCGGTTGAGCACGGCTTCGACGGTCTCGATATACAAACGCTCGCGAGTCACGGCCGGCGCGCGCGCATATTGCTGCGCGATCTGCGTGAAGCGCCCGGCCTCACCCTCGGCCAGCGCTTCAACCTGCGCGCGGTAGGCCTCGGCTTCCTGGATCTGACGCGAGGCTGAACCCTCTGCCGCGGGCAGGATTCCTGCCGCATAAGCCTCCGCCTCCTTCGTCATGCGCTCTTTGTCAGCAATCGCCTTGTTAGCGTCACGCTGCGAAGGGGCAACAGGCTCAGGCACCTGCACGTCGGTCAGGTTGACCGAAGTCACTCGAATGCCGGTGCCATACTGGTCCATGGTCCGCTGAATCAGATCGCGCGAGCGTTCGGTGATCTGCTGACGATTGGAGACCAGAATGGGCTGCAAGTCGCTGCGACCAACGACTTCGCGGATCGCACTCTCGCTGACCTCGCGCAGGGTATCTTCGGGCTGACGTACGCCGAACAGATACTTCTCAGGATTGACCAACTGGTACTGGACGCCCAATTGCATTTCGACCAGGTTGACGTCGGCGGTTAACACGCGCGACTTGTATTCGATACTGTTGATACGGGCGACATTGACTTTGGTGACCTTTTCGATCGGCCAAGGCACATGCCAGCCCCAACCGGGCGGCTGATTGCCGACGTATTTGCCGAAACGCTGAATGACGCCGACTTCCGGCGCTTCTACCTGATAGAAGCCGCTGGCAGCCCACACGGCAAGCCCGATACCCGCCAGGTATGACAGCGGGATACCGCCACCACCACCCGGTGTACGCGCCTCCCCGTCGCCGCCTTTGCGGCCGCCAAACATCGACTCAAAGCGCTTCTGCCAGTCTTTGAAAGCCTTGTCGAAGTCGTTACCTTGGCTGGGCCGTTTGCCCCAAGGAGTCTGATTTTGTCCGCCAGGTTGATTCCAGGCCATGAGTCTCTAATTTCTTATGGTGTAGATGGGTAAGGAAGATACCGGCCGACGGCCGACGCTGCGCTAACTTTCCGCAGAAAGGCGTTCGCATGGTCCTGATTGTAGGTATCGCTCCGGTAGCACACAAGTTTTGCCGTGCGAATCGGTGCCAATAATCTGCACACCCGGCTCGCGCGCCAGTTTCGCCAACTCATGGTCCGACATTTCGACGTCGAGTTCGTACGCGCCGGTCTCAATGACCCGCTCTGCACGGACGAGACTCGCCGCGTAGAGCTTCGAACGCAGCGCACCGCCAGTCACTCCAATTCGCACGGTGGCCCGACGGGCGACCCGCGCCAGCCGCTCTGCCAGTGCCTCGGCCAATAACTCGCAACCCATCGATTGCGCAGCCGATAACCAGACGTGAGTCGCTCGACCAGCCTCATCCCGGTCCACGCGCGGCACCAGGCCCAACCGGTCGATCTTGTTGAATACCATGATCTGCGGCAGGTCAGCCGCGCCAATCTCTGCCAGCACGCGGTTGACCTCGTCGAGCCGCTCGTCACGGCGAGGATCGCTGGCATCGACCACATGTACCAACAGCGTCGCCTCGCGCGCCTCGGTCAAGGTCGACTTGAATGCCGCGACCAGCTCATGCGGCAGATCGCGAATGAAACCGACCGTGTCGGCCGCCACCACTTCGGTGCCACCGGGCAGCGTGAGGCGACGCACCGTGGGATCAAGGGTTGCAAACAATTGATCGGCTACGTATGCATCGGCGCCAGTCAGCCGGCGGAACAGCGTCGACTTGCCCGCGTTGGTGTAGCCCACCAGGGCAATCGACGGCACGGGGATTTCCGCCCGCTGCCGTCGACCTGTCTCGCGCTGCTGTTGGATACGGGCGAGCCGAGCGGTCAGCGTGCGCACGCGCTGGCCTAACAAGCGTCGATCGGTCTCGAGCTGCGTTTCGCCAGGACCACGTGCACCGATGCCACCGCCGCGCTGGCGCTCGAGATGCGTCCAGCCGCGCACCAGACGCGATGCGATGTGCTTCAGCTGGGCCAGCTCGACTTCGAGCTTGCCTTCGTGACTACGCGCGCGCTGCGCAAAAATATCGAGGATCAAACCGCTGCGATCGAGCACACGACGCTCGATGAGCTTCTCCAGATTGCGCTCTTGGCTCGGGCTCAAGGGATGATCAACCAGAACTACCTCGGCGTTTTCCGCTCGAGCGACGTCGCGGATCTCATCGGCCTTGCCGCTACCGACAAAATAACGTGGATCGGGTCGATTGCGACGGCCCGAAATCGTTGCGACCGGCACAGCGCCCGCGGACTGGGCCAGCCGTACGAACTCCTCGACGTCCTCAGGATCGACCGGACCACCGAGACCCAACCGCACCAATACCGCCCGCTCACCAGTGCGTGGGCGTTCAAACATAATGCGCTCCCGCCGCGGCGGGCTGGATCAATTCATTCCGGTTCGGCAATGTCGACAACCGTCGTGCCATCTTCCGCTGCGATTCTGACCGCACGGGCGGGAACGACGGTCGAAATGGCGTGTTTGTAGACCATCTGACTGACGCTGTTCTTCAGCAGCACAACGAACTGGTCAAAAGAGTCGATCTGGCCCTGCAGCTTGATGCCGTTCACCAGGTAAATCGACACGGGAATGCGTTCTTTGCGCAAGGTATTCAGAAACGGGTCCTGCAGCGTCTGGCCCTTGGCCATAGGGTTCTCCTTATAAGTTGGCGCCGAGTCGTTGTTGTCGTTTTGTTTTATGGTCTTGTCAGACTTTATGCTTGGCATCGTAACATGCGGTCATCTGCGGTCGCTGTCGAGTAGCTTCGTGGCGTAGCCTCTCAGCACGCCTATTGTCTGGGAATCCGCAGGATCCAACCATACAGTGCCTTGGTCCGACCGTAACCAAGTGAGCTGCCGCTTGGCTAACTGTCGGGTTGCGGCGACGGCCATAGACACCGCCGCGTCCAGTTCAACCTCGCCGTCCAAATGCGCCCACAGCTGTCGATAGCCCACGGAACGAATAGACGCGTGCCGGGACGTTAGGTTCCCGCGCGCGCGCAAACGTGCCACCTCATCGAGTAGACCCACACGGAGCATGGCCAAAAAGCGCTGCTCGATACGCCAGTGCAATGCTTCGCGTGACGCGGGCGAAACTGCGATACGGATAAACACGTAAGGCAGTGTTGGCTTGGTCTGACTTTGCAGTTCGCTGATCGGCTTGCCGGTGCTGCGATACACCTCGAGTGCGCGTTGAATCCGCTGCGGGTCCGTAGGTTGGATGCGCGCCGCCGCCGTTGGATCCACCTGCGCCAACGCTGCATGCATCGCCGGCCAACCGCTCATCGCAGCTTCCGCGTCAATGGCCGCCCGGACGGCCGCTGATGCACGCGGCATGTCAGCAAGACCACGCACGAGCGCCCGCAAGTACAACATCGTTCCACCCACGATCACGGGCAAACGTTCGCGCGCAAAAATGGCGGGCAAGGTTGCCGCGACGTCCGCCACAAACTCGCCCGCCGAATAGCTCTGTTCAGGCTCACGGATGTCGATTAGATGGTGCGGGATAGCCGCACGAATGCCGGGCACGGGTTTTGCCGTGCCAATGTCCAGGCCGCGGTATACCTGCGCGGAATCACAACTAACTATTTCAAGCGGTAGTTCGGCAGCCAGCTGCTCCGCCAGCCGGCTCTTGCCCGCGCCAGTCGGACCGGTCAATACGAGTACCGTGCGCATCAGCGACCACGAAGAAAAAGTTGATCGAGCTCCCGCAATGTCAGCCGTGTCCAGGTAGGCCTGCCATGGTTGCACTGGTCGGCACGCGGTGTCTGCTCCATCTGCCGCAGCAGCGCATTCATTTCTGGCAGGCTCATGCGTCGATTGGCATGCACGGCACTGCGACAGGCGATCGAGCCTAACAATCGATCCGTGGCGGCATCCAGATGATGCGTGCCACCCTCCGCGGCGAGGTCGTGCACGACCTCACGCACCAATGCCGGAATATCGTAGCGTCCCAGCATCACTGGCACCCGGCGAACCGCGAGCTGATCCGGTGCCAAACGGTCCAGCTCGAACCCCGCTCGCTCCCAGTCAGGCAGTGACTCGAGCAACGCGTCAATTTCGTGCGGCTTGAGCTGGATGCTGATCGGTTCGAGCAGCGCCTGGGAAGCGACACCCGCAGTCTGCTCTCGCTTCATGCGCTCGTAGAGCACTCGCTCATGCGCGGCGTGCATGTCGACCAAAACGAGTCCCGCGGCATTCTGCGCAACGATATAGACACCGTGCAGCTGAGCGATAGCCGTACCCAGCGGCGCATCGGCCGGCGCCAAGGCCGGCTGGTCATGGTCGCCCGCACTGGCAGGCGTTGGCACGGGCAGCGCATCGCGTACGGCAGCGGCCATCGCCCAACCACCCCCCACGGTACCGTGGTCTGCCGTTGCCAAGGGTAGTGGCAATCCGTAGCCACGCGGCGTGGCACCGGTGGGCGCAAGCGCTGGCGGCTGGGCCAATCGGTCCGACGTGACATTGGTCGCTAACAACCGCTCGATGGCGCGAAACACGAAGTCATGGATCTGGCGTGAGTCCCGAAACCGCACTTCCAGTTTTTGCGGATGGGCGTTCACGTCGACGAGCGTGGGATCGATCGACAAGTGCAGGACGTAGGTCGGGTGTCGGCCGTGATACAACACGTCGCGGTAACCCAGCCGCACTGCATTCATCAAGAGACGATCGCGGACCGCGCGACCATTGACGTACCAGAACTGTTGATCCCCCTGGGCGCGCGCGGCCGTTGGCGCGCCAATCCAACCGTGAATCTCAACAGGTCCTGCGCGGTGCTCGAGCCGCAAGCCGCGTGTGATCAACTCGGCGCCAAGAATCCGGGCGATCCGCGCAGCGCTCTGCGCCGCAACGTCGCCCGCCGCCGTGGCCGGTGCATCGATCAGTGTTCGGCCGCCGCTGGTCACGCGGAAGCCGACGTCGGGCCGAGACAGGGCCAGCCGTTCGACGAAGCGCAAAATGTGGCCCTGCTCGGTCGCGTCAGTCCGCAGGAACTTGCGTCGCGCGGGCACATTGAAAAAGAGATCGCGCACTTCAACGGTGGTCCCGGCGGGATGAGCCGCCGGCTGCGGCTCCGCTTGATCACCCCCATCGATGCGGATGAGCACGGCGTGCTCCGCCGACTGCGGTCGTGAGGTGACGGCTACCTTGGCCACCGACGCGATCGAAGGCAAGGCCTCGCCGCGAAATCCCAGGGTCGCGACGGACTCCAGATCCGCGAGCGAGGTGATCTTGCTGGTTGCGTGCCGCGCCAGGGCAATGGGCAACTCATCGGCAGCTATGCCACTGCCATCGTCTCGCACGCGGATGAGTCGTTTGCCACCCGCTTCGATCTCGATGTCGACACGTGCGGCGCCCGCATCAAGCGCATTTTCAACGAGTTCCTTGATCACTGACGCCGGGCGCTCGATCACCTCGCCGGCAGCGATTTGGTTGATCAGGTCATCGGCAAGAACACGTATCGGCATCGGCGGCCCGCAAGTTGGGAGCCGCAGAGTGTAGCGAAGCCTAAGGAGGATCGGCGTGCGGCGATCAGCGAGCTCGGGCGGGTTTATCGACCGCAGCGACGGTTGCGCGTCGCGCCATCGCCAGCCTGGTCCCATCAGGCGCGTTATCGCTGAAATAATCTTGAATACCGTCAAAAATCGCGTTTGCGATGCGGGCTCGATGTGCCGGCTGCCGCAATTTGCGTTCGTCTGCCTGATTCGAGATGTAAGCCGTCTCGACCAGCATCGAGGGAATGTCGGGGGACTTGAGTACGACGAACCCGGCCTGCTGCACTTTCGGCTTGCGAACCTCACCCACGTCCACCAGCGATTTCAGCACCTGCTCGGCGGCCGCCATACTTTGCGAAATACTGGCCGACTGCGACAGGTCCAACAGCACGTTCGCCAGCACTTTGTCGCGACCGTCGAGCGACACCCCACCCTTCAGATCGGCCGCGTTCTCGCGTTCGGCCAACCAGCGTGCCGCCTCGCTGCTCGCGCCGCGCTCGGACAACACATACACCGACGAACCCGAAACGGTTGGATTGCCGATCGAATCTGCATGGATCGAGACGAACAGGTCAGCCTTCGCGCGGCGGGCACGCTGCATACGCTCGCGCAGCTCGAGGAAATAGTCGCCGTCGCGCGTGAGCACACCACGCATGCCAGGCTGAGCGTTGATCCGCTCAACCAGCGCTTTGGCAATGTGCAGCACCACGTCTTTCTCGCGCGTCTTGTTAGGACCGAGCGCGCCTGGATCGACCCCGCCATGACCAGCGTCGACCGCGATGACGATGTCGCGGCCACTGTCCGCCGGCGCGTGCCGGGCAGTGATCTCGCGCGGCGCCGTCGGCAACGCGACTGCTGCGGCCGGTGCAACGGCAGCGCCAACGGGACCTGCTCCGGTGCCCAGTTCGACGATCAATCGGTACGGAAATGGACCAGTCGGCCCCGCTTGCACGATACGTGGGACAACCGGCTGCGCCGTATCTAGTACCAGTCGGACAGTACTCTTGGGCTGTTTGCCCGCGCGCACACCCGCCACAACACCCGCAGCGGCTGGCATGGCAATCCGCGCCGGCAAACTCGAGGCCGACAAATCGAGCACGACACGAGCCGGATTGCTGAGCGTGAACAATTTGTGCTCGGTCGGGCCGGACAGCTCGACCACCAGTTGAGTCGATGCTTCCGCGGCGACGACCCGCAAGTCACGGATTTCAGCTGCGCGCAGCCACCCGCCGCTGGCAATCAGCGAGCACAGCAACAGCCCCAACGCGGCCCAGAAAGAAGAAAATCCCTTGAATGTCATAGGCTTCAAGCTCTAAATTGCAGCGTAATCTACGTCGATTATGTTGCAAATTCAATGCCTGTCGCCCGTTTGAGCTGTGGCGTGGGTCACAGACCCGACCCGCGACCGCGCTGTTGCCTCGATCTCGTGACGATCCGGGAATACTTGGAACTGCAACGCCAGATCGGCAACAGGGAGGTAGCCCACACCGCGCTCGGGCCACTCCACGAACCAAACATGCTTCGGCCGGTGGTAGTCACGTAGCGCAAGCTGTTCCAGCTCCGCAGGGTCATGAAGTCGATAGAGATCGAGATGCAGCGCGGTCACGGTTGCCAGGGGATACAGCTCGAGCAAGGTATAACTCGGACTCTTGATTGGCCCCAAGGCACCAAGCGCGCGCAGGGCACCGCGCGCAAACGTCGTCTTGCCGGCCCCCAGCGCGCCGCGCAACTCGATGACAAACGGCGCCTGCGACACATCCGGCAGACGCTGCATCAATTCAGCACCAAGAGCCTCCATGTCCGCATCCGTTGCGGCGACCCAAGGCTCCGGCCGCTGGTCAGCCAGCGTGCTCAACGGTTGACGCTGGCACGCAGTTCGCGCACCACGTCGCGCGCAATCAACCCGCGCTGCCCGTCCCGCGCGGCAATGTCACCGGCGATCGCGTGCGCGAGCACCGCGACGCGCGCCGCACGGCCCGGCTCGCGGCACTGCGCCAAGACCGACGCGATGGCTCCTGTCAGCACGTCACCCATCCCGGCAGTCGCCATACCGGGGTTGCCTCGCTCACAGATCGAACGCGCACCGCAACCCGCTATCAGCGTCCCGGCGCCCTTCAACACGGCCACCCCACCGTAGCGCGCGACGAGCGCGTCGACGGCTGCGATTCGATCATCTTGCACGGCCTCTACCGTCATCCCTAACAAGCGTGCCGCTTCGCCGGGGTGCGGAGTCAGCACCCAGTTCTGGCGTCGGCGTGCAGCAGAATCGGCCAGCAGATTGAGCGCATCGGCATCAACCACCAACGGCGCCGCTGCCGCAAACACTCGCTCACACAGGGCCCGCGCCCAATCGGAACGACTCAGTCCGGGGCCGATAGCAATGACGTCCGCTCGTTGCAGGTGCTCATCGAGATCGTGCGGCTTTTCGATGGGCGCATAAATAAGCTCGGGGCAACCACTAACAACGGGCGCCAGATTCTGCGCTGCACCGGCCACGGTGACGAGCCCGGCGCCGGTACGCAGCGCTGCCTCGCCCGCCAGACGTAATGCGCCAGGCATGCCGGGGCCACCGCCGATGATCAGCACGCGGCCAAATGTTCCTTTGTGCGCGAGGCGCGCACGCCGCGGCAGCGCTTCAGCGATCGCGGTCTCGGTGAGCCTCAGGAGACGCGGCTCGAATTCAGGTAGCTCGGGCGCCTCGATCTCAAGATCGTCACAGACGATCACGCCGGCGTGCTCGGGGCCTGCCCCTAACAACAGCCCGGTCTTCAAGGCCACGAAGGTGATGGTGGCATCCGCTCGAACGGCGGTGGTCAGCACCTGGCCGGTATCCGCGTTGACGCCCGACGGCAGGTCGAGCGCGAACACCGGCTTGAGCGTGGCGTTGAGCGCATCGATTGCCAGCTGCATCGCCGGGCGCAAGCCACCGGTGAAGCCAATTCCTAATAATGCGTCGACGATTACTTCCGACCCCGGCAACCGATCGGCGGCAAACGGCTCGACGACGCCACCACTCGAGATAAGCTCATCGTGTGCACGCCGTGCATCGCCATGCAAGTTTGCCGCCGGCACAACCGCCAGCACGCGCACCTCCAGGCCCGCAGCGCGTGCGAAGCGAGCCAAAACGTAACCATCACCGGCGTTGTTGCCGCCGCCACAGACGACGCCGATACTGAGCGCGGTTGGCCAGCGCGTACGCAGGGTACGCAGAGCCGCTTCGGCAGCACGCTTCATCAGCACATAACTGGGGACAGCCAGCTCGCGGATCGCGTAAGCGTCCAGTGCCCGAACCTGCTGTGAACCGTAGACCGCCGTGGGAAGTGCCATGGCGGCATTATACTGACTGCGACCCAGCACCCATGGAAAACGCAGCTTCACTCATCACACTCGAACAACTCACCAGCCTGCGGCGTGAGCTACCCAAGCTTGCGCGCGCGCGCGGCTTCGCCGAGCTCGGTGTGGCAAGTCTGTCGCTAGCGGCGGACGCCGGCCAGCTCGACCGCTGGCTGGCTGCCGGACGGCATGGCGAAATGAGTTATATGTCGCGTCATGGCGTGAAGCGTCAGCGTCCTGACGAACTGATACCAGGCACCCTGACCGCCATCAGTGTGCGCATGGACTACTGGCCGAAAGAAGCGCGCGACGCCTGGGAAGTGCTTGATGATTCGGCACTGGGCTACGTGTCGCGCTATGCCACTGGGCGCGACTATCACAAGCTCATGCGCCGCGCGCTGCAAAGCCTTGCCGACGACATCGCGACGCGCATCGGGCCGTTTGGCTATCGCTGCTTCGTCGACAGTGGACCGGTGCTCGAGAAAGCGCTGGCTCGCAATGCGGGCCTCGGCTGGATCGGCAAGCACACCAACTTGATCGCGCGCGATGCCGGTTCGTGGTTCTTCCTCGGCGAGCTGTTGACGGACCTGCCATTGGTGGTCGACGCACCGGCTAGTGCTCACTGCGGTTCCTGCACAGCTTGCATGCCAGCCTGCCCCACCGGCGCTATTGTAGCACCCTACCAACTCGACGCGCGCCGCTGCATTTCGTACCTGACGATCGAGCTGGCAGGGGCGATTCCGGTGGAATTGCGGCGCGCAATGGGCAATCGGATCTACGGCTGCGATGATTGTCAGCTGGTGTGCCCGTGGAACAAGTTCGCGCGCGCCGCGACACATCCCGACTTCAAGACTCGCCTTGCGCTGGATAGCAGCCGACTGGTCGATCTGTTCGGCTGGACTGCCGCGGAGTTCGACTCCCGCATGCGCGGCTCAGCCATCTACCGGATCGGCTACCTGCGCTGGTCGCGGAACATCGCCGTCGCCCTGGGCAATGCCGCGCCCAGCGATGCAATCCTTGCCGCGCTCAATGCGCGCCGCGACGACCCATCCGCGATCGTTCGCGAGCATGTCGAATGGGCGCTCGCCGAGCAGTTGCAAGCACTCAAAGTTCGAACGTGATGTTGTCAATCAAGCGCGCTCGACTAAGCCGCGCGGCCGTGAGTATTGCCAAGGCCCGGGTGTCGTGACCGGGCGCATAGAGAGTCAGCTGGTCGCGTACGGCGAAATAGTCAACGCGAAAGCCAAGCTCGTCTAGCACCTGCGCACCATCCGCTTCGATGCGTCCGAAATCACGCGAGCCCGCCTGGATACGCTCGCTCGCCCGTTTCAATTCACGATAGATTGCGGGCGCCATCTGCCGCTCGTCGGCGGAGAGATACTGGTTGCGAGAGCTCATCGCCAAACCGTCCGCTTCGCGGACCGTCGGCGCACCCACGATCCGCACCGGCAGACACAGATCATCAGTCATTCGTTGGATGACCGCGAGCTGCTGGAAGTCCTTCAAGCCAAAAATGGCAACGTCCGGCGCAACGATATTGAACAGTTTTGCGACCACCGTTGCGACACCTTGGAAATGCCCCGGGCGAAACTCGCCGCACAGTACTGCCGAGATGCCCGGCACCTCGATGCGGGCGGCGAGCTCGGCACCGTGCGGATAAATCTCAGCAACATCCGGCATGAACATCAGATCGCAGCCCGCCGCGGCGAGCATGTCGGTGTCTCGCTGCGGCGTTCTTGGATAGTGGTTGAAATCCTCGTTCGGCCCGAACTGCATCGGATTGACGAAAATACTGGCGACGAAACGCTCGCCATGTTGTTTGGCCGCGCCCAACAAACTGACATGGCCAGCATGCAGATTGCCCATCGTCGGTACGAACACGACGCGCTCGCCACGTGCTCGCCACGCTGCCACCAGCCGGCGAACCTCCGCAATTGTCGTGGTCGTTAGCATGGCGCCAGGTGATTCGTGCAGCTCAGAAACAATGTTCCGGGGCAGGATAGGACTTGTCTTTGACAGCCTTGACGTAGGCCCGCAATGCGTCGAGGTTGGAGCCCGCATCCTGCATGAAATTGCGCACAAAACGTGGCTTGCGGCCCGTCGTGATATCGAGCACGTCGTATAGCACGAGTATTTGGCCGTCGGTGTCGGGACCAGCGCCAATGCCAATCACCGGTACAGACAAGGCGCTGGTGATCCTTTGCCCCAGCTCGCTCGGAATACACTCCAGCAGGACCACGTCGGCGCCAGCCGCCTCTAACGACTTGGCGTTCGCCAGCATCTGCTCGGCCGCGTCGGTCTGCCGCCCCTGCACACGAAAACCGCCCGTCTTGTGCACGGACTGCGGCTTGAGGCCGAGGTGCGCGCAAACCGCGATATCGTGCCGCGCCAGAAACTCCACGATCTCGAACTGACTCGAGCCACTTTCCAGCTTGACGATCTCCGCACCGCCCTCCTGCATCAACCGCACCGAGTTTGCTAGCGCGATCTCTTTGGTCGGAAAGCTCGCAAACGGCAGGTCCGCCATCAACAGCGGGCGATGGATGCCGCGCGACGTAGCACGGCAGTGATAAACGATATCGTCCATCGTGACTGGCACAGTGGTGTCGTGCCCCTGCAGCACCATGCCCAGCGAGTCGCCCACCAGAACGACGTCGGCGTCCGCGGCATCCACGAGTACGCCGAAGCTGGCATCGTAGCAAGTGATGCAAGCGATCTTGTCCTGCTCGCTCTTCATCTTCTGCAGCGTGGCAAGCGACACCGGCGGCCTGGTGGAATCTCGAAACTCAAGTTGTGTGTACATAGTTAGGTACTCCCGATGCGGCTGATCAGCTCCGCCCAGACTCACTCGCGGCAAGTGCGTTGCTCTTCAGCGGATTGTAATAGAGCTTGCCACGCTGCATCCGTTGGATCGTGCCAAACAGCTCCTCGTAGTCGCGTTCGTTATGCACAGGATCAATGGTTGCCGCATTGACGATCAGCAGCGGCGCGCGATCGTAGCTGTGAAAGAACTGCGCGTATGCCTCGTTGAGGCGCTCCAGGTACTGGCGATCAATGAGGGACTCATAGCCAATGCCTCGACGCCCAATCCGATCGATCAAGACACTCACTGGGGCCTGCAGATAGACGACCAGGTCCGGCTTTGGCGGCTCGATAGCCAGCCGGCTGTGCACCTGCTCATAGAGTGCGAACTCCTGCTGGTCGAGCGTCAACTGGGCAAACAACCGATCCTTCTCGAGCAGGTAGTCCGCCACCCGCACCGACGCGAACATGTCTGCCTGGTTGAGCGCCGCCAGTTGATGCGCGCGCTGAAAGAGAAAGTACAGCTGCGCGGGGAATGCGCCGGCACGCGGACTGCGATAAAACCGTTCGAGAAACGGGTTGTCGTGGGCCTGCTCCATGACCAGTTCGGCACCCAGGGTCGCCGCTAGTCGTTTGGCAAGGCTCGTCTTGCCAACACCGATCGGCCCCTCGACCACGATAAAGCGGTGCCCCGCCGCGGCCTCTGGATCTTTGCTCATAGCGCTCTAAGACCGCGATCTGCCACTTGGGCGCGCAACGCCTCGACGCGCCCCATGCCGGGCACCTCGAGATGGGGCGCGACATCACAGAGCGGATAGACCACGAAATCGCGTGCGGCGATACCTGGGTGGGGTAGCTGCAATGTCGCCGTCGCCCGCCGTTCGTTGCCGAACACTAACAGATCAAGATCGATACATCGCGGACCCCAACGTTCCACTGATGGCTTGCGGCCCAACTTCCGCTCGATACTGGCGAGCTCAGCCAGCATCGCCTCGGGTGTCAATTGCGTCAGCACGCCGAGCACCGCATTGACAAAATCGGCCTGCGCGACTTGCCCAAAAGGCTTGCTGTGGTAGCTAGGCGACACGCTAACGACCCGAGTCTCTGGTATTGACCTGCAAGCTTCAATTGCACGTTGTACCTGCACCACAGGAGCGTCGAGATTGCTGCCTACACCCACGTATGCTGGGACCCAGCGCGCCCGGCGCGCCGACTTACTCATGCCGGGCGCGAGGGTCGCCGGCGTCGACGGCCGCCACGCGTACGACGCGAGCGCGGCGCGCCGCCCTCGCCATCCGCACCATCGTCCGAACCGCTGCCGACCGACGCCAGCGAATCGGCCATCTTCTCGCGGTCGCTCTGCGACACTTCCTGCAACACCGTCCACCAGTGCGCGACGTCAGCCGATGCCAAGCCGAACTCCGCCCGCAGCAGCAGCAGATCATAGGCAGCACGGAAACGGGGTTGCTCCAGCATTCTGAGCGCACGGCGTCCCCGTGGCTGCTCGAGACGAGGCTGAGCGGCAAACATCTCCCGAACGCCTAGGGTGAAACGTTTCGGTATCGCGACCCGTGCTTGAGCGTCGCGTGTTGCGCGATCAATCGAATCGACGATCGTGCCGATGTCGTGCCAGCGTTCCGACTGTTGCTTTCGATGAGCGTCGCAAACGGACCATAGAGCAGCAGAGAAAAGAGGAACGTCGGCGTGACCGGCGACCCGCTGCAACACGGGCATCGGTGTTTTCGAGCCCCTTGCGCAACATGCCGACAATTGCCGAATCACCGCTCTTGGCGAGAGAACGCGCGACCGTCGGCAACAGCTCTTCCAATAAGCCCCATTCTCGCAACACGTCCAGGCTCGCAGCGCCGTGTCCGGTCAGGAACAGCTTCAGAGTCTCATCGAACAACCGCGCTGCCGGCACGCCACCTAACAGCTGCCGCAAGTCCGCGATCGGCGCGCTGGTGGCAGGATCGAGTACAAAGCCGAGCTTCGCCTGAAAACGCGCGGCACGCAGCATGCGCACCGGGTCTTCGCGGTAGCGGGTTACCGGATCGCCGATCAGTCGCAGACGACGCGCGGCGATATCCTCGAAGCCACCCATGTAGTCCCATAACGAGAAGTCGGCGATGTTGTAATAGAGCGCGTTGACAGAGAAGTCGCGACGCCAGACATCTTCGTCGATCGAGCCATAGACGTTGTCGCGCAGCAAACGGCCACTGTCGTCGGTGACGCGATCGATGCTCTGCAGGTCGTCCTGGTCATCGAATGCCGTTGGCGAGTCGTCGTCGATGAGACTCTCGTCCTCATCAGTCGCCAGTGACTCATCAGAGATCGGCTCGTCACCAGCCTCCGGTGCCGCAGTCGCCCGGAAAGTCGCCACCTCGATGATCTCGCGGCCGAAAAACACGTGCGCCAACCGAAAGCGCCGCCCAATGAGCCGGCAGTTGCGGAATACCCGCTTGACCTCCTCCGGCAAGGCGCTGGTGGCGATATCAAAGTCTTTTGGCGTGAGACCCAGCATCAGATCCCGTACGCAGCCGCCGACCAAAAAGGCCTCGAATCCGGCATCGCGCAGGCGATAAAGCACTTTCAGCGCATTTGGCGAAACCGCCGCGCGCGAGATGGAATGCTGGTCCCGGGGGATGATGCGTGCCAGGGGGGCTGGGGGCGCCGCATCTGGCGCAACGACTTCGTTCAAACTTGACTGTTCCGCTTGAGCTCAAGGAGGCGACCTCTATAATACCGCGCTCTGAGATTGGCCACCGGTTTCTGCGCTCCCTTCGTCTAGAGGCCTAGGACATAGCCCTCTCAAGGCTGTAACACGGGTTCGAATCCCGTAGGGAGCGCCATTCGGTCTAGCCGGCAGTCTGAAAGAAGGCCATAGATGGATCGACTGTCCGGCAAGATTGCGCTGATCACGGGCTCGAGTTCAGGCATTGGTCGCGGCGTTGCGCTGGGTTTTGCCCGCGAAGGCGCCGACGTCGTCGTCAATTACCCCAGCTCGCACGAACGGGCGGCGGCGGACGCCGTCGTGGCCGAGATTGAGTCGGTCGGTCGCCGCGCGATCTCGGTCGAGGCTGACGTTGCCGTGGCCGACGATGTCGAGCGCCTGGTCACCACCGCGGAACAGACTTTCGGCCGCATCGACATCCTGGTCAACAACGCCGGCATCGCGCATACCGCGCCGCTCGAAGCGATCCCAATCGACACCTGGGATCGACTCATTGCGGTCCACCTTCGCAGTTGCTTCCTGACGACCCGACTCGTCATCCGCGGCATGTATGCCCGAGACTACGGCCGCATCATCAACACGGCATCACAGCTCGCCTACAAGGGTGCGCCGGGACTCACCCACTACACGGCGGCCAAAGGTGCGATCATTTCCTTCACGCGCTCGTTAGCACTCGAGATTGGCGCTCGCAATGTCAACGTGAATTCGGTCGCACCGGGAGCGACCTTTACGCCGATACTGGCGGATGTCCCGCCGGATCTGCTGCAGGCGGTGCGGCAGGCGATTCCAAAAGGTCGAATCGCGGAGGTTGCCGACATCGTGCCGAGCTACATCTTTCTGGCGTCGGAGGATGCGCGCCACATTCAAGGCCAGTGCCTGTCACCAAATGGGGGCGACGTTTTCCTGTAGTTAGCCGTTTGATCAATTGCTGCGCCACCAGGCACGCAGCTCGTCAAGATTGATCTCGCCATCGTGATCGAGATCGATTTCCTGGAATCCGATTCGCAACGAGGCCTCTTTCATGTTGGCATCCAGGTCCGCCATCATGGCCTTGAACTCGATGAACCTGATCCACCCGTCACCATCGACGTCGGCCTGTTCAAACAGTTCGTTGAATTCGTCACTGCTGTCTGCGTCGGCAGCAGCGGCGGGCTGAGACTTTTTGTTCGTGGTCATAGTGAGCTGGCTCCTTGAGACAGTCGATCAACAGAATCATGTAGGCCACCGCTTACTAATAGCGCCAATTCATCGGTAGCGCGACCGTGGCCTGTACTTACGATCGGCTAAGTACAGCTGCGGATGCGTGACCAATGAACTTGGCGCATGCTTAGGGTCTGCCTCTAAGTCACCAAGTGGAAAACTGATGGTACGCGCTACAATTTATTCTCCGCGAACGACTTGCCCAGGCGTGACTTGCAAGCGGGCTGCGGGCTTAGTGCTCGGCGCCTTGCTGCTGGTCGTCAGCGGCACTGCCGAGAGCCAGACACCATCGGCAGCACCAGGAGCGGCCACGGAACTGCAGACCGTGCAGGTGCGAGGGCTCGACAAGGTCGAGGCGGCACCTGACGCCAGCCTATCGCCCTATAGCAAGGTGATCCTTGACCCGATCGAGGTGGCCTTCCACAAGAACTGGCGCGCCGAACACCAGACCGCCAGCCGCATTCGCAGCACAGACGCGGTCGCCATGCGCGAAGGCTTGGCAAAGATACTGCGCGAGGAGTTTGTGCGCGTGCTGACACGCGACGGTCGCTACGCCGTTGTCAGCCAAGCGGGTGATGACGTGCTACGCGTCAAAGCCGAGATCAAGGATCTCTACGTGAATGCGCCCGACCCGATGACAGCCGCCAACATACGCACCTACACGCTGTCGGTCGGCGAAATGACGTTGCTGGCCGAATTGCGTGACTCCGTGACCGGCGATCTGAGCGTGCGAGTGACAGATCGCAAGCGGGATCCAGAGTCGGCCTTTCTTGAGCTGACGACTCGAGTCGACAATGTGGCGGCCGCGCGGCGCGCGGCCGCAAGCTGGGCCCGCATTCTGCGCGACCAACTCGATGCCGCGCATTCGGCGCTCGCGGGGAAGTAGCCGCTAACGATCGCGCTCTCGCCCTGCAAATCGCCCGGCGTATCGATAGTGGCCAGTGATTGGAAAACCGAGCAGCATGTCTTCCAATTGCGGTCCTGCACCAATATTGTGAGCGATGATGGGTCGATTCGTTTGAGAATCACGTCGATTTGTGACGATACCAATATGCGGCAGATTGCCAGGCAGCATCCACGTCACGATGTCACCAGGTAGGTAGTCCGCGGGATTCCGAGTGACCGGCAGCGCCGCACCTTTGCGCCTGAAGAACACTTGGAGATTCGGCACCCGCCGATGATCGATATTGGTGTCCGGTCGCTGCAGGCCCCAGATCTGCGGGTAAGCCGCAAACTCGCTCACCATGTCCTGATGGACCAACCGCTGCAACTCGATACCCACAGCCCGGTAACTACGCACCACACGGTCGGTGCAAACTCCCAGATGCTCAGGCACATCACCGTTCGGATACGCAATGACACGATAGCGTCCATCGTAAGTCTCAAGCTGCTGCGTGCGTTCGATTGCCGCGCGTACAACCCCAGCGGCTAGCGCGTCCGCCGCGGGCTCGGCCCACGAAGCACCAACACTTAGTAACCCGACCAGCCAGAAAACCCAAGATCTTTCCATGGTGCTCAACTCAATCAAAGCGTTGCATGTCTATGCTCGCGCCACCAAACCGAGCGCTGCCCCATTCCGCCACAATTCGCCAGCGGCGACGCATGTTCGCGGCACACGCAGGTTTGTATTGGTCGAGTAGACTGCGCCACAAAGGGATGGCACTCGCCTTCCATAGCAGCGAGATGACCGCGATGACCAGAATCGAAACAGCTCTCGAGCGCCGCCCCAGCCTCCCGCAGGCAACAGCTCTTGTGTGTTTGCTACTTGTAGCGCTGGTCACGGCGGGCTGCCAGCGCGGTAAGCCGACGGGTACTGGCGATGACGTCATCCCGACACCAGCCGATCCCGCCTGGCAGTCGATCATCAGCGCACATACAACCGGTGCGGTATCACGGGCGAGTTCGGTGCGTGTCGTATTTGTCAACGATATTGTGCCAGCTGACAAGGTCGGTACCGATGCCAGTAACAACCTGTCGCTGCAACCGTCGGTCGACGGCAGTGCTACGTTCGCCAGCAGTCGCGAGATTCTGTTTATCCCGCAGGCGGATCTGACGCCGTCGTCCAGCTACCTCGTCAAGCTGAATACTGACGGCCTCGCCGGCCTACCAGGCAAAATCGCTCCGTACGAGTTCGTCATCAAGACGCTGCAGCCAAATTTCGAAGTATCGATCGAGCGGCTCGACCTGGAAGATGCTGCCGCGGGGACCATGCGACTCACTGGTGTCGTGGCCACGGCAGACAGCGAAGACTCTGCGTTGATCGAGAAGGTTTTGCGCGCGAAACTCGGCGAGCAACCCGTGGCGATCGCCTGGCAGCACGCGCCGCAGTCGCGCCGACATGCGTTTGTCATCAGCGGGCTCAAACGTCAAGCGGCCGCGCAAATGCTGACTCTGAATTGGGACGGCAAGCCCATTGGCGTTGCCAATATCGACTCGCTAGCACTCGAAGTGCCCGCGCGCGATCAGTTCTCGGTCACCCAGGTGCAAGCGCTCGAGCAAGACGGGCGCCGCGTCGTGGTGGTGCAGTTTTCGGATAACCTCGATAGCAAACGCAATTTGAAGGGTCTGGTCCGACTGTCGGGCGGCGAGTTTACCAGTCGGCTCGACGGCAACACGTTGACGCTCTATCCAGTCGAGGCGACTACGGGCGACGTGACGCTCAGTCTCGAGACCGCGATCCGCAATACGCGCGGCGACCAGCTACAGGGACAGACCGAGTTTCAGCTCACCTTCACCAGTAACAAGCCACAAGTGCGATTTGTCGGTCGCGGGGTAATTTTGCCTGCGGCCAGCACGCTCAGTGTACCGTTCGAAGCCGTGAGCGCACGGGCCGTGCGGGTCACTGCGCTGCGCATTTACGAACCCAATGTGCCGCAGTTCCTGCAAGTGAATTCGCTCGATGGTACGAACGAGTTAGGGCGCGTCGGCCGCTTCATGTGGCAGAAAGTGATTCCGCTGACAGCGCCGGTGGCGGGCCGCTGGACGCGCTACAACCTCGATGTCACCGAGCTGCTGAAGAGCGAACCGGGTGGCATGTTCCAGCTGACGCTGTCGATCGCCCCGCCCGACTCGACTTACAGCTGCCCGACGGTCGAACCCAGCACGGCAGCCTCACCCCTGACTGCCGAGCTCGCCAACCAGGAAAGCGGCGACATGGCTGAGCCCAGCAATTGGGACTATTCTGAGGAGTACTTCGGCGCCGACGTCGAGGCAGACTGGCGCGAACGCGATAATCCCTGCAATCCCGCTTACTACCGCTACTCCGCAGGAGTCCGCTCCGCGCGCAATCTGCTCGCATCCAACATCGGGCTGCTGGCGAAACGCGATCAGCGCGGCGCTTGGCTCGCGGTCGCCACGAACCTACGTGATGCCAGCACACTGGCCGGTGTCGCAGTTACGGCGCAGAACTTTCAAGGCCGCGCACTCGAAACTGTCAAGACGGACCGCGACGGCATCGCCCAGTTTCCTGCCATCGATCAGCCGTTCGTGTTGGTCGCCGAGCACGCGGGTGACAAGGGCTACTTGAAGGTCAATGACGGCGTGCAACTGCCGATCAGCCACTTCGACGTTGGCGGCGAAACGATCAGCAAAGGCCTGAAGGGCTATCTATACGGCGACCGCGGCGTCTGGCGGCCAGGCGACTCGATCTACCTAACATTTGTTGTACAAGACAAAGGCAAGTCACTCCCGGCCAAACACCCGGTCACACTCGAGTTGCGCAACCCGCGCGGTCAATTGGTGCAGACCCTGACCAACGCGACGCCAGTCGGACAGTTCTATCCTTTTGAGCTAACAACAGCCGCAGATGCGCCAACCGGCAACTGGACCGCGCGGGCCATTCTGGGCGGCACGAGTTTCGCGAAGACGCTCAAGATCGAAACCGTAATGCCAAACCGTCTGAAGATCGATCTCGATCTGGGCGACGGAACAATCGTTGGCAATGTACCACTGGCTGGCAAGCTCGGCTCGCAATGGCTGAGTGGCGCGACCGCCGCCGGACTGAAGGCCGACATCGAGGTGCGTGTCACGCCATCAACGACCCGATTCTCGCGCTTTACAGACTACGTGTTCGATGACCCGGCACGACAGTTTAGTGGCGATCCGCAGAAGCTATTCGAGGGTGCACTCGATGCGAATGGTGAGGCGCGCATCAACGGCGTATTGAACCTGCCGAGTGATGCGCCCGGCATGCTGAACGCCAGCTTCGCGACGCGGGTGTTCGAGCCAGGCGGCGCATTCAGCATCAACCGCAGTACTCGTGTTGTCGCGCCATTCGAGCGCTTTGTCGGCCTGCGGCTGCCGAAGGGCGACAGCGCTCGCGACATGTTGATGACTGATCAGGAACACACCGTCGAGATTGCGAGCTTGAGCGCGGCGGGTGAACCGGTCGGCATCCAGCAGGTCCAGGTCACTCTCGAGCAGATCGAATGGCGCTGGTGGTGGGACCAGTCGGGCGAGTCGCTGGCACAATACACGCAACGCGAGTCGCGGCAAATCGTCAAGCAGGACACGATCGCGACTACCAATGGCCAGGGCAAGTGGTCGTTTCAGATCAAGTACCCGCAGTGGGGACGCTACCTGCTACGCGCCTGCGATCTCAACGGCGGCCACTGCACGGGCCGCGTGTTCTACATCGACTGGCCTTCCTATGCCGGCAAAGCGCGCGACCAATCCGGTCCAGCCGCCAACATACTGACACTCACCGCAGATAAAGAAGAATACGCCGTTGGCGACACCGCCACGGTGCAGTTTCCGGTTGCGGCCGAAGGCCGCGCCCTGCTGACGCTCGAAACGGGAGCGGAGATTCTCGAACACCGCTGGGTCGAACCACGCGAGGGCAGCAACCGCGTCAGCATCCCGATCACTAACAAGATGGCGCCTAACGTGTACGTAGGCGTAACGCTGATTCAACCGCACGAACACAAGGGCAGCGATCGCCCCATCCGCTTGTACGGTGTGCTACCACTGAAGATCACCGACCCGGCGACCCGGCTTGCCCCCAAAATCACCACGGTAGAGGAATGGGCACCGCAAGCCAAAGCCAGCGTGACGGTGAGTGAGTCCAAGGGTCGACCGATGACCTACACACTGGCGGTCGTCGACGAGGGCTTGTTGGGTCTGACGAACTTTCGCACACCAGACCTGCACGCCGAATTCTACCGACGCGAGGCGCTCGGGATCTCAACCTGGGACCTGTTCGACGACGTCGTGGGAAGTTATGGCGCGCAACTCGAAAGGTTGCTGGCACTCGGCGGTAGCGACGAAGGGCCGGCGATCGATCCGAATGCGAGCAAATCGCGCTTTCCGCCAGTGGTGAGGTTCCTCGGACCATTCGAGCTGGCCGCCAACCAGTCGGCGCAACATGCGATCGAGCTGCCGCAGTACATCGGCGCAGTGCGTGTCATGTTGGTGGCAGGCGATGGCACCGCTTACGGCTCAGCTGACCAGTCAGTCTATGTGCGACAGCCACTGATGATCCTGCCGACCCTGCCGCGAGTCCTTGGCCCTGAAGAATCCGTGTCACTACCGGTATCAGTCTTCGTCAGCGAAAGCAGTATCAAGAACGTGCAGCTGCGCGTCGAAACCGACGCCTTGATGACGGCTCCCGCTAACAAGAGCGTCACAGTGAACTTCAGCAAGCCTGCAGAGCAACTTGGCATGCTGCAACTACGCGCCGGTCAACGGCCGGGTCGCAGTCACGTGCGCGTGATCGCAACTAGCGGAAAATACACGGCCAGCACTGACATCTATCTCGAGATCCGTAAACCCAACCCGAGCACGACGACACTACAGCGAGCCATGATCGAGCCCGGCAAGAGCTGGCAGGAAGCCGTCAACTGGCATGGTATCGCTGGTACCAACGAGGCCGTGCTGGAGGTGTCGGCTATACCACCGCTCAACCTGGAGGGGCGGCTCGACTACCTGATCAATTACCCGCATGGTTGCCTGGAGCAAGTGACATCCGGCGTGTTTCCGCAGCTGTTCCTGCCAAACCTGCTGGCACTTGAACCTGAGCGGCGCGCCGCAATCGACCGTAATGTGCAGGCCGCAATCGCTCGTCTGCAGGGGTTCCAGCAACCGAACGGCGCCTTCACCTATTGGCCCGGCGGTTTCACCACGGCGGCAGCGTTGGCCTGGCGCGACGACTGGACCACGACCTACGCGGGCCACTTCCTGCTCGAGGCGGAGAAAGCTGGCTACCGACTACCAGCGGAACTGTTGAGCAACTGGGTGCGCTATCAGAAGGAAATCGCGCAACGCTGGAGTGCCAGCGACAACCGCCAACTGGCCGGGCGCAGCGCAGGCCGCGCCGAAGCTGAGAGGCTGGCACAGGCGTATCGCCTGTTCACGCTGGCGCGCGCGGGCAAGCCTGAAATCGGCGCGATGAATCGGCTCCGCGAGGGTCAGATGCTATCCACTGCCGAACGCTGGCTGCTGGCTGCGGCCTATCAGTCTGCCGGTCTGACCGAACCAGCAGCGCAACTAACCAAAGGTCAGAGCCTCGACGTGGCGGTCGACGCCGCGGATAACTACAGCTTCGGCTCGCAGCTGCGTGATCGGGCCATCGTGCTGCAAGCGCTGGTGCTACTGGGGCGCAACACGGACGCTCGGTCGCTAGTCGACACGATCTCCGCTGACCTGGTCGACGGTCGCTGGCACAGCACGCAATCGGTTGCGTTCGCGCTGCTCGCCGTCGGTCAATATGTGGGTGGTAAACCATTCGAGGCTTTCAGCTACGAGCTGAACGCGCCCGGTCGAGCCGGCAAAGTCGTGGCCGAAAAGACCATCTCGACCACTCGACTCGATACCAAAGCCGATACCGCTAAACCGGTACGGGTCACCAATACTGCGGACCGCCCACTCTATGCGACGCTGATCGTACGCGGCGTACCTCCAAGCGGCTCGGAGGACGCAGCTGAGCAGGGCCTCACCATCCGGCAGGAGTACGCTGACGCCGCCGGTGTGCAGGGGTTGACGATCGCTAGCCTCACTCAAGGTACCGACCTGCTAACTCGTGTAACGGTCACCAATACGACGCGCCGGCGACTCGACAACCTGGCGCTCACGCAGATGCTGCCGGCAGGCTGGGAGATCCGTAATGAGCGCATGGAGGGTGCGGGCGTCAATGGCGAACGTGCAGCTGTTGCCAGTAATGCCAATGGCTGGTTTGTTGATGGTTCAGCCGAGGCAACCGCCGCACGAGCGGAGCATGTTGATATTCGCGACGATCGAATCCTGCGCTACTTCAGCCTGCAGCCAGGTGAGTCGATCGCTTTCACCAGCCGCGTGAATGCGGCCTACCTGGGTCGGTACTACCTGCCAAGCGTCTCGGTGGAAGCCATGTACGACGCAACGCGCTTCGCACGCACCCAAGGCCAATGGATACAAGTCGTCAAGAGCGCACGCTGAAAGAGCCGCGCCCGCGCCGACTGGCAATCGGCGGCGGGCTGACGCTTGCGCTTGCGATCGCACTTTTCGGCTTCTGGCGATTGTTGCCGACGCCGCTATTTCAGACGCCGGTGGCCGACATCCTCGTGGCTCGCAACGGCGAGCTCTTGCAGGCACGGATCGCGGCGGACGGCCAATGGCGGTTCCCGCCGTTGGCACACGTTCCGGAGCGATTTGCAGCGGCATTAGTGCACTACGAAGACAAGCGCTTCCGACAACATCCAGGTGTCGACCCGATAGCGATTGCACGCGCGCTCCGGATTAACTGGCAGCGCGGGCGTGTCGTCAGTGGCGGTAGCACCCTAACGATGCAAGTTGCCCGACTCGCGCTGCAACAACCACAACGCAGCATCAGCGCAAAACTAGTCGAAGCCTTACTGGCTTTACGACTAGAGACGGCCTACAGCAAAGACGAGATCCTCGCACTGTATGCGAACAATGCGCCCTTTGGCGGCAATGTCGTTGGCCTCGAGGCCGCGGCTTGGCGCTACTTCAGACGGGCGCCTGACGATCTATCCTGGGCGGAAGCCTGCACCCTGGCGGTACTACCTAACAGCCCATCACTGGTTCATCTAAGCCGCAATCGAGGACGGCTGGAAGCGAAGCGCAACACCGTACTACAGCGCTTGTTTGAGCGTGAGGTGATTGACGCCCAGACTCTCGCGCTGGCGATCGCTGAACCGCTAACTGCTGTGCCGCGTGAACTGCCCAACGCGGCACCGCATCTGCTCGAGACGCTGCGGGCGCAGGATCCGCACCGTCACCGCTACTTCGCAACCATCGACCCACAGTTGCAAACGATGGCAACCGACGTGGTCCGCGAACACAGTTTGGCTCTTGCCAGACAAGAGATCCACAACGCCGCGGCGATAATTGTCGACAATCGCAGCTTCGAGGTGTTGGCCTACGTTGGCAATTCGAAGTGGTCCAGCGTCGGCGGTCGGGGCCATGCGGTCGATATTATCCGCCGCCCAAGGAGCACCGGCAGCATTCTCAAGCCACTGCTGTTCGCCGCGATGCTCGAACAAGGTGAGCTGTTGCCGCAGATGCTGATTGCCGACATCCCCACTCAGTACGGCGGCTACTCACCAGAGAATTTCGATCGCGAATACCGTGGTGCCGTCGCCGCGGATGTGGCACTGGCTCAGTCACTCAACGTGCCGGCGGTACGGTTGCTGCGCCGCTACGGCGTCGAGAGGTTCTACGATCTGTTGGCTGACGCTGGCATGACAACTCTCAGCCGGCCAGCCGCCGACTACGGACTGACCCTCGTTCTCGGCGGCGCGGAAGGCACGCTCTGGGACGCCACATCGATGTATGCCAATCTGGCCGATACGGCGCGTGGCCAAGTGACAGACGGCGCCACGCCACGGCGTCAGGTGCATGTGCTGAGGGCCGACAACGAGCTGGCACAACCAATTGCACAGCCGCCAGCGCCTACCAACCGCGCCAACCGTATTGGCCCTGGCGCCGCCTGGCTGACGCTGAACGCGTTGCTAGAAGTCACGCGGCCCGGTGAGGAAGGCCATTGGCGCAATTTTGCCTCCACCCACAAGCTGGCGTGGAAGACCGGTACAAGCTGGGGGCTACGAGACGCGTGGGCCATCGGCACTAACGACCGATATACGATTGGCGTATGGGTCGGGAACGCGACGGGCGAAGGCCGTCCTGGTCTGACCGGCTCGAGTGCCGCCGCACCATTGATGTTTTCCCTGGTCGCGCGACTCGAGCCTGGGGGCTGGTTCGCGCCACCTTACAACGCGATGAAACAAGTCGACGTCTGCCGCAACGATGGCTATCTTGCCAACGATAGCTGTGAGTCGCGACGTATTTGGGTCCCTCGCGGCAGTCACTTCGATCAACAAACTCCGTACAACCGGCTCGTGCATCTTGATGCGACCGCGAGATGGCGCGTCGACAGTAGCTGCGAGCCGCCAGCAGCCATACGACATCAACCATGGTTCGTTTTGCCTGCCGCGCAAGAGGGCTATTTCAGGCGCTTGCACACCAGCTACCGACCACTCCCAGATTACCGTGGGGACTGCTTGGCGAGGACGGATACGACGGACGGATCCGCGCTGGACTTTCTGTACCCCAACGACAACGCCCGAATCTACGTCCCGCGGGATCTCGATGGGCACGTTGGTCGAACAGTATTCGAGGCAGCCCATCGTCGACCCGACGCGACACTGTATTGGCACGTGGATGACGAATATGCCGGCAGTACCAGCGGCCATCATCAGCTCAGCGTGCCGCTAGCCGGTGGTCAGCACGTCGTGACAATAGTCGATGCGAGCGGTCGCCGAGTCGACCGGCGTGTCACGATCCTCGACCGTTCTGCCACCGCCCCTTGAGATGTGGCGGGTCGAGCTCGCGGTGTAACGCTGCGAAATGCTCGACTGTCTTCAGCAGCCGCTCTGGATCGATAGGCTTGGCGGCAAGCATGATCGGCGCGCCAGGAATGTACGGGATGTCGGCGTTGGCCAAGTCAGCGGTGAGTACGATTGTCGGCACGCGGTAGCCGCAACGCTGTGCAATCTCCTCGGCCACCTCCGTACCACTCAGCTCACCACCGATCTGGAAATCGACAATCAGCACGTCTGGTTTGATTGCAGCTACCTGCTCAAACGCAGCTTCGGCCGAGACTGCAGTCAGCGCGCGATAGCCGACGCTCTTCAGCAGCATTTGCGTCGCACGCAGGATCGCCGAATCATCCTCGACGTGCAGCACGACGATTGCTGGGTTGCCGTCTGATTCATCTACCATGGCAGCGATCCTGCAATGATCTGGGTCGCGGCGCCATCCGGAGCCACCACAAACTGCTAGGTACTATCGGCTTGCTGCTGCGCTTGCATGAGAATCCCATCCTGGCATAGTGTTGCGACATAGGTAAGCACTTGCCGCAGACCACAGTCATATCTACGCATTCTGCTCATTTGTTCACGGGGCCAGAATTATCATGCCTATGCTGGACAGCGCCTGCGGGCATCGATCAGACACGACGATAGAGAGGAAACATGCGACCAATCAAAAGAATTCTCGTCGCGGTAAAAGATCCGACTGCCAAGTCGTTACCTGCAGTCGCCAAAGCGACGCAGCTTGCGACTGGCCTTGGTGCGGAACTCGTGCTGTTCCACGACATCGCGACGCCACTCTACGCGGACATGCTGTACGCGAGAAACGTTGACCTCAAGTCGCTGCAACGCGACCAATTGGCGCTGCGGCGAGGACAGCTGGAAAAATTGCAGCTCGCGTTCGTCGCCATGGACTGTCCGTGAGCATAGTCGCGGAATGGGACTTCCCGGCGGCCGAAGCAATCGTTCGGCAGGCTTGGAAACAGCGTGCGGACTTGGTCGTTGCAGAGGTGCACGAGGGCGGCAAGCATCGCGCCCGCTGGCTACTAAGCTATACAGATTGGGAGCTATTGCGTGACTGTCCGGCGCCGCTATTGTTAGTCAAGAACAAGTCACTCTACCGACATCCGAAATTGCTCGCGACGATCGATCCGCTCCATGCGTTCGCCAAGCCGGCCAGCCTGGATCGGGAGATATTACGCACCGGATCGCAGTTGACCCACGCCCTGCAGGGCGAGCTGCACGCGCTGCACGTCTTTTCACCACCGATGCCGATCTTGCCACCACTGGCCATGGGGCCCATCGTTGATGTCAGCACGCCTCGCGATGAGACCGAAGCGGAGGCGCGCAAGCGGTTCATGGGCGAACTCGGCGGCTTCGAAGTGAAGCGCAGCAATCGGCATCTGGTAGCTGGTCGACCAGTGGACGTGATTCCCGCGGTCGCAAGAAAAACGCGTAGCTCGATCGTGCTCATGGGTGCCGTGTCGCGCTCAGGACTCAAGCGTATCTTCATCGGCAACACGGCGGAAACGGTGATTGACTCGCTGGGCTGCGACGTGCTGATCGTCAAACCGCCGCGGTTCGAAGCGAAAGTGCCTCGGGCGAGTCGCGGTGTGCAGATCTTGTCTGCCGCAGCGACCCCGTAGCCTCTAGTCGCGATCCGCCAGTTGCCTGTGCGCCAGGTCGACGGCTTGCGCCGCTGTGGTGTCCACCTTCAGTACGCGGATTCCTTCGTCGTGACCAATAGGTTCGGCATGGTCTCGTTGCCACTGAACGACGTCTTGATCGGCCTCGGAGGGATCGTGCCCTGCGCTGCGGCGCGCGACTAGCCTCGCTCGTAAGACATCATCCGGAGCACGGCAGTCGAGCAGCTTGAGCGGCGCCCCCAATTTGCCTGCGAGGCTGGCAAACAACGCGCGCTTGTCACGCTCGAGAAATGTCGCGTCGATCAATGCACTGCGCCCACCTCGCAAGACTGCAGCAGCTAGTTCCACCAGACGCGCATAAGTCGCCTGCGTGAGCTCCGGCACGTACAGACCGGCACCAGGCAGCGAACTTGACGACCGCTGCGGGGCGAGACCAGCGAGTCGCTTGCGCTCGATGTCCGAGCGCAGATGAATTGCAGGCATCGCAAGCGCCAACCGTGCCGCCAGCCACGATTTACCAGACCCAGACAGGCCATGCATTAAAATGAGCTGCGGTCGTGCTGTTGCAAGTCGCGCATCGGCATGCGCGATGCACTTGACTTGGCGCTCACGCAACGCGGACTGGTGCCGCGTTGCAGGCCGCGTGATATTGAGGCCAGAAACCTTGGCGCGCACCAGCGCACAATGCGCCTCAAACAAGTCTAGCAACTCGACCGCAGCGTAGTCCCCGCTCGTTGCCAACCATGCATTGAGGAACGCGCTCGCGAGATCTGCTCGGCCGTGGACTGTTAGATCCATTGCCAAGAAAGCAACCTCTTGAGCAACGTCGATGTGGCGAAACTCCGGGTCGAACTCGAGACAATCGAAAGCCAGCAACCGGCCGTCGATACGGGCGACATTGCTCATGTGCAAGTCACCGTGACACTCCCGTACTCGGCCCTCGCGACTGCGCGCATCCAGTACCTCCTGGCAGGCGGTGAGTCGCTTTCCTAACAACACCGTCACACGGCGCATTATGACGCGCTCTGGGTCAGCGTCTGTCACCGCCATGCACTGCCGCGCGTTCTCGAGCAACACGCCCCGCGTCCGGTCGGACTCGCAGGCGTGCAATATTGAGGTCATATTGGCATGCAGACCAGCGAGCCGGACGCCGAAGTCATGCAGCTCCGGCACCGCCACATCGTCACGCTCAACCAGCGTGCCAAGCTCCTGCAGCGGGTCAAATTGGCGCATGCGCACCGCGTATTCGACAATCTCACCCTCGCCACCCATTGTGACCGTAGCACCACGCCGGACGACCGTGCAGACATCCAGATAGACGTCTGGCGCGAAGCGACGATTGAGGCGCAGTTCCTCGCGACAGAAATACTCGCGCTGCGCGAGCGAACGGAAGTCGACAAATGGGTACTGCACTGGCCGTTTGATCTTGTAGGCGAAGCTCCCCGTGAGAATGACCCAAGAGATGTGCGTCTCGATCAGCTCGACTGCCGTCACGGCATGCGAGTAAGCGGCGGGGGTTGCCAACGCCGCAAGTGCGGGCGGAAGCATAATCTCAGCGTGCTGACCGACACGGGACATCTCGCCCGACCTCCATTGATTGCCCAATTGGGCAATATATCTGCGCGTGGCCAGGGCTCGCGTCGGTAGATGCCGCGACCACGACTCCCCGAGCGTGATCAGGCACAGCTTGCTGCACGGCGCGGACACCGTTAGCCTGCCGACATGGAATCAAAGCTGCGCCTCTACTGGCAACCGGGCTGCACGAGCTGCCTGCGAACACGCGAGTTTCTGCAAGAGCACCAAATAGAGTTCGAATCAATCAATGTACGCAGCGATCCGCACGCGCTCGAGTCGCTGCGCGAGCTCGGTGTGCGCACGGTGCCCGTGCTTGCCCGCGGCACGCAGTTCGTACTGGCACAAGATCTCGATGAGGTCGCAAGCTTTGTTGGCACTAAGCTCGAACGCCAACGACTCGACTGCCCGACACTCCTCGCACGGCTCAACTCACTGCTGGTAGTCGCGGAGCGCCTGACTCGCGAGTTGCCAGCCTCGCGATTGCATGAACGGCTGCCGCAACGCGAACGGACCTGGCTTGATCTCGCGTACCACATCCCGATGATCGTGGAGGGTTTCCTCGCCGCTGCCCGTGGTGGCGCACTCACCTACCAGCACTACGAACTCACGCCACCGCAAGCTTCGCGCGACATCCAGTCGATCGCTGCGATCGCAGCGCATATACGCCAGCAATTGCAGCAATGGGCGCTGGAACACTCCGCCAAGCGCGCACTTGCGGACCAAGTACTAACGACCTATTTCGGCAACAAACCGCTGCAGCTGGTGCTCGAACGGACGACATGGCATGTTGCCCAGCACTGTCGACAGCTTGACCATTTGGTAGGCTCGTCTTCCGACCGCGGCGGGCCGTCCTGTTTGGAGCCGCAGCTATTCGCGGGTTTGCCAATGCCGCGGCAATCTGGGACCCGGAAATCACTGCCGGCTGATGGTTGCGCCCCGACGTTCGAGATCGGCCGCGCAGCCACGACAGACGTCAGCATACGGTACGGCTTCCAGCCGCGCTGCTTCGATGGTCGCGCCACATTTCACACATTCGCCATACTGGTCGCGCTCGAGCCGCGCCAGGGCCGCGTCTATCTGCGCGATCTCCTGCCGCGCCGAGTCGCCAATTGCGCCGAGAACCTCGTCGTTCTCCCGCTGCGTTGCCTGTTCCGCGAAGTCAGGGGACAGTGGCTCACCCTTACGCTGCAGATCAGCATCGACACGCGTAGCTCGATGGCTCAGCTCGCTGCGCCGTGCACTCAACCGGGCGCGTACTTGTTCTGGATTTGTCATACCGGCACTATCCGGCAGGCCGAAAGTGATTGCCATGCGCGTCAGTCCTTAAGTGCCTGCGGACACTACCTACAGAGCAGCGATTGACTTGCTGACTCGCCCCGTTAGATTGTTACCAACAGCACACTTGAGACTCGCGGAGTTCGCTTGCCCACCGACCCTTCATCGCCCGAGATTGCGGCCCTGCTAGATGCCACGGTAGATGGAGTCGTGATGATCGATCACCGCGGCGCCATCACCGCGTTCAATCGCGCGGCCGAGCGGCTGTTTGGCTACCGCTCGAATGAAGTCGAGGGCCGCAATGTCAACGTCTTGATGACCGAAACACATCGATCACATCACGATGGCTACATCGAACGCTACGCGCGTACGCGCGAGCCGCATATCATCGGTAGCGGCCGCGAGGTGCAGGCAAGGCGCAAGGATGGCAGCGAATTCACGGTGTTTCTGTCGGTTGGCGAGATTCCCGACAGCGAGCCGCGCCGCTATGTAGGCTATCTGCATGACTTGAGTGCACGCCTGGCGGCAGAAGACGAAGCGCGCAACGCGCTCGCACGGCTTAACCACGTCGCGCGTGTTGCGACCATGGGCGAAATGGCGGCCGGCATCTCGCACGAGTTGAATCAGCCGCTCGCGGCAATCAACACCTATGCACAGGCCTGCTCGCGTTTGCTGGCGCGACCGCAAGCGGATATCGAGGAAGTGCGCGATGCGCTCGGCCAGATCTCGGCGCAAGCACTGCGAGCCGGCGAAGTAATCCGGCGTTTGCGCTCGCTAGTCCGCAATGAAGATGTGCGGCGCGAGCATGTTGCTCCTAATCTGATCATCCGTGACATCCAGGTGTTACTCGTGAGCGACGCGCGTATGCACGACGCACGCCTGACCCTCGATCTCGCAGGGGACCTGCCTGCCGTGCGTGTCGATCCGATTCAGATACAGCAAGTTATCTTGAACCTGGCGCACAACGCGTTTGAAGCGATCCGCGATGCTGGCGACCCCATCAACCGTGAGGTCACGCTGAGCACACAACTGGTCGGCGGGCAGGTAGAAGTTGCCGTCTGCGATTCGGGTCCTGGGCTCAGCGACGACACAGCCAAACATTTGTTTGAACCGTTTTTCACAACCAAAGCGGCGGGAACGGGCTTGGGCTTGTCGATCAGTCGATCAATAGTCCAGGCGCACGGCGGTAAACTGGTCTACGATCGCAATTCTCCGCGTGGCACCTGTTTTCGATTTTCGTTTCCCTCGTGATTGGCAACCCGCACATGGCACGAAGCTAAGGTAGAACTGCAATGAAAGAACGTTTACCAACCGTATTCGTCGTCGACGATGACGAGGGTGTTCGCAGTTCACTGCGTTTGCTGCTGAAGTCCGTCGGCATAGCAGCGCAGACAGCAGCCTCAGCGCCGGATTTCCTGGCGAGCTACGAAGCGGATCAACCGGGATGCCTGGTGCTCGACGTACGCATGCCGGGCATGAGTGGCCTGGAGCTGCAGGAGCAGCTCAACGTGCGCGGCGCGATGATTCCGGTCATTTTCATCACTGGTCATGGCGATATACCGATGGCCGTCGAAGCGATGCAACAAGGCGCCTTCGATTTTTTGCAAAAGCCGTTCCGCGACCAGGACTTGCTCGATCGTGTACAAAAAGCGCTCGAGAAAGACGCCGCCAACCGTGAACAGCTCAAGCAACGTGATGATATTCGCAAGCGCTACGAGTCCCTAACACCCCGCGAGCGGGAGGTACTGGAGCTGGTGACACAGGGCAAGCCCAACAAAGTCATGGCGGGGGATCTCGGGGTCAGCCAGCGCACGGTTGAGATTCACCGCGCGCGCGTCATGGAGAAGATGGCCGCCGGCTCGCTCGCACAGCTCGTGCGTATGATGATGGATCTGGACCTGCAGCCGCACGCCTAACGCTAGATAGGATGCCCTCGCTCGTTTCGGCCTCTACGTATTGTTTGACAAGGCACCCCAGCGCATCGTCTCCGGCAGCGTCGGGAAGGCTGGGTCAGAAATCAGATGGATTGGCAAACCGGGAGTTTGTCGGGCCGAGTTGCCATGGTGATTGGTCGCGGCTCGGACCGGACACGTTGTGTGCTGCAAGTACTGGAAGGGCTTGGCCCGATCTGGTGGCCAAACGAACCGTCGCGTGTATTTGACAGAATCGCGCGGGTACATCTCGCCTGTGTCGTGCTGGCGGACGATTTGACTGACGAGCCCGTAGGCGAACTACTGACTCGCCTGCGCGAACTGCATCCGGTACTGCCTATTTTTGTAGTCACCGACGCCAATGACGTCGCCGATGCTGTGCAAGCGATGCGCCTCGGCGCAACTGCCGCTGTCGAACTTCCGCCGTCGGCCGGCCTGCGAGAGTATGTGATCCAGGCCTTGCAGTGACCACCGCCGAGGCACTCGGCGCTAGCATCACAACCAGCGACGGAATCCCGTTGCGAGTGCGGCCGATAGCGGCCGACGACGGCGAACGCGAACGTCATTTCATCAAGTCGCTGAGCGCCGAGTCGCGTTACAACCGACTCATGTATCAACTTCGCGAACCGTCGTCGGGCTTCGTCCGCCAGTTGACCACGATCGATCACGTCAACACGATGGCGTTGGTGGTCGTTGATCCAATCGATGCTTGCGAGCGATTCATCGCGGTAGCGAGATACGCCCGCGATCCGCGTATTGACGCCGCCGAGTTCGCTCTTACGGTTGCCGACGCCTGGCAACGACGACGCATCGGTTCGCAACTGGCAAGAGCCTTGTTTCGCCACGCTGCGAGCCAGGGAATCTCGCGAATCTACGGCTATATACTCGCTAACAATGACGGCATGCTATCGCTAGTTCGTGCTCTCGGTATGACCATACGCGCAGCACCCAACGAACCCCAGTTGATGCTCGCGTCGATAGAGTTGACTGCAGCAAAACAGCACCCGTAGGGTAGATGCGAATAGCAAGCATGCGGGCTGCCGGTGATACTATAGGCAAAAGGGGAGTTCAAAATGCCGTCAGCCAAGTTTCCGAAACGTATCCTGGTCGCTGTCAAGTCACCCAACAAAACACCACGCCGCGCACTCGCCAAGGCTGCCAGCATTGCGCGTGGCAGTGGCGCGACCATCGAGCTCTTCCATGCCATCGCAGATCCGATTGTCAGCGATACCTTGCGTCGCGACGGCAAGCGCATCAGCCGTAAAGAAGCGATCGAATCGATTCGCGCCGCCAGACAAAAGCAGATAGAAAAGCTGGCCAAGTCCCCCCTGTTGCGCGATGTTGCCTGTACGGCAACCACCGAGTGGGACTTCCCGGTTCAGGAAGCGATCGTGCGTCGAGCCCTCGCGATGCGAGCGGATTTGGTCGTGCTCGACTCCGAGCATCACGTGCCCGGTGCGCACCTGGTTGTCAGCCACTCCGATTGGGAATTGATCCGCACTTGCCCGATGCCTGTGCTATTGGTGCGAACGGCGCGCAAATACTCGAAGCCGAAACTGGTTGCCGCACTCGACCCACAACATGCGCATGACAAACCTGCGTCGCTCGACCGGACCTTGCTTGCCACGGCCGCGTCTCTCGCGAGCGCGCTGGACGGCGAACTGCACGCGGCGCACGCCTACAAGCCATATCCTTATTTTGCACCAGGCTACCCGGGCGAATACGTCAGTCTCACCCAGGTTGCGCCCGAGATCGAACGAGAGCACCGCGACAGTCTCGCGAGCGCGCTCGCCAAATTGTCAGCAACCGCCGGTATCCCCAAGGCGCGCCAGCATCTGGCCTTGGGAGACCCTACTGAAGCGCTGCCAACACTTGCCAAGAAGCTTGGCGCCTCGATTGTGGTCATGGGCGCGGTCTCACGCTCAGGACTGCGTCGACTGTTCATCGGGCACACGGCACAAAAGGTCCTGGAACGAATGCCCTGCGATGTATTGGTAGTCAAACCCAAGTCGTTCAAATCGCCAATCTCCAAGACCAGCCGACCGTTCGGACCGATCACGGGGTTCACGGTCTATTGATTGACCGCCACTGGAGTAGGTAGACACCGGCCCAAAGCGGCGAGCATGGCGACCAGACTGGGGGCCAAGCGGCTGCAATACGCCATGCCGCCCGTCATGCCAGCCAACACGATCTTCGTGACGGTATTGGCCGAGACGGCGAGAACCACGCCCAAGTAACCGACGGTCGCGGGAATCGCCGCCTCTTGCGCGAGTGTCGCAATCGAGCCGGAGGTGGCATGCGCGTCGAGGAATCCGCCAACGATCGCGCCCGCCAATGCGCCGTTGGCACCGAACACGCGATTCAGTACGCCGACGGCTAACAGCATTGCCGCAAATAGCAGTGCGACCATAGCAGCCGCGCGCGGATCGAAAGCTCGCCCTTGGATCGCCGCAGACTCGGCTTGTTGGCGCAAGCTGCGCAAGCCTACGACTGCACCGAAGCCTGCAGCAATGGCGACAAACGCTAACAACGGCACTACCATTGACGCCAGCAGCGCCGGATTGGTCAGTGCCAGCACGACCATCAGTTGTATCCCGGTGGCGACGGATGACAGAGCGGCTCCCGCCACCGCCGCAGCCATCACGTTGGCATCATCTTTGGCGCGCTGCCCCATCGCGGCGATGACGGCAGCGCTTGAAACGAAGCCGCCTAACAATCCGGACAGCGGCAGCCCCCACCGCGGCCCAAGCGCGCGCAGCGCAAGATAACCCGCAGCGTTGATTGCCATAACAAGCACGGTGAGTCGCCAAACAACCTGCAGGTTCAGCATGCCCCAAGGATCGACTGGTCGATTTGGCAATAGTGGCAAGACAATCAGCGCCGCGGCGGCCAGCAGAACCGCGTCGCGCCATTCCCGCTCGGATAAGCGCCCCATCGCAAACTGATGCAGCGGTTCGCGAAAACCCAACAGCATGGCCACCAATACGCCGATACCGGCGGCAATTGCGAGGCTATAGCTGGTGAGGATACCGATGAGAAACGTGACGAGCAGCGCCACTTCGGTCGTCAGACCAGGATCTGCATCACGTGACCGTTGATACGAAGCAGTCGCCAGTGCTGCGACGCCCAACAGGGCAGCCGCCATCAACCACACCGTGCCGGTTGCCGCCGCCATGGCGCCCAATAAAGCTACCAGGGTAAAGGTACGAAGTCCGGCGGCCGCACGGTCAGGCCCTGCGCCTTTACGGCGCTCACGCTCAAAGCCGATCAGCAATCCGACGCCAACGGCAACAGCCAGCGAGCGGACTAGCTCAGGCATGCCCAAACCCTAATAGGGGTCAGTCACGCGATGCCAAGCGGGATAGATAATCAGCCATCCCATTGATCTCTTCAAACGACAATTGGCTGACGATACGGGTGTGCGTACCTGTCATGTTTGGTCGCCGTCCATCGGCCGCGTCCTGTATTTGACGCACGGTGTAAGCAAAGTGCTGCCCGGCAATGCGCGGCGTCTTCGACGCGTTGCTACCCTGCCCGGTCGCGCCGTGACACCCTGCACAACGCGCCAGATACGCACGCGACCCAGCTTGCAGGTCGTTGCCATCGCCAAACGATGGCGGCCACGGACGCGGGAGGCTCGCGACATGCGCCGCGACATCGGCCAGTTCTTGCGCCGACGTCAAATGGTGCTTGTCGACGAAATGCTCCATGCGGATATCCCAGCGACGGTCGTGCCGGAAGTCCACCAACTGCTGCAAGACGACACGATAGTGCTGCCCGGCGATTGCCGCGACGTTGCCGTCAACGGTGCCAGACCCGTCGGCATTGTGGCATGCCCGACAGGTCTCATAGAGCCGCACACCGTTCGCCGGATCAGGCGTCAGCGCAACGGCGGCCTGGAATTCCTTCGCCGCGGCACCGTCGGCTGCGATCGACGGCGGTACTGACACCAAGCACAAGACCGCGGCGGCGCCGACCATCGACATGCGTATTTTTTGCAGATACATGAGATACACCTTGCGAGGCATTGAACACGAGATCCATGCGCATTTTCCGAAGCTGTGAACACGCGCACAGGCCACTGTGCGGTAGGTCTCGGGCACTTGCAAGCCTGAGGCCATAAGCTGGCGACATGACTACCGCATCCCCTGCCAGCCCTTCGCCAGCCGAACAGCTACAGTCTCTGCTGAGCCGCTGGGAACAGAGTCTGGCGCTACACGCCAAGTACCTGGCACTGGATGAGCAGCGCTACTGGCACGTGCAGCCTTGGCCCAAACATGAGCGCCCTGCCAAGTGGATCGTCGAACTCGCACGCCAGCGCGTTGCCGTGCTCGCTCGCAGCGTCAAGGCACGCAGGGTGGAAGGTGACCGCGCGTTTCTCGAGGCGCTGGAGGCGATGGCGTTTCTTGCCAATCTCATCGGGCTCACCACAGTCGAACGATTCATCCCGCTGGCGTCGCCAGAAACAGAGCGACGCGAGGTGCTGACGGCCCGCGATCCGAGCCCGGAGGAACACGAACCGGCGCCGGAAACGACCAAGGAAATGCCCCGACTACCCGCGTCCCGGGTACATCTATTGCTGATGCAACAGCGCGCCGGTGTGCCGATCGAGGCGCTGGCGCGCACCAATGTCACGACCCATCCGCGCGCCCTGCACCGCGACCAAGCCCAGCCGGCGCTGAACAAGACACCGGAGCGTATTGCGGCGGTGTCTGCCGCAGCACCCGAACTGCTCGTAGTCGAGGACGCCGTGCGCCTGTTAGGCTGGGGCCGCAAGTGGCATGAGCTTCCCGATCTGATCGCGCGCCTGGCCGAGCGACCCGACGCCGATCAGACACGGCGCATCCTGCGTCAACACCGCGAGCATATCGCCACCCTGCGTGGCAGCACTATCGAGTGATTAGCGGCGTCTAAAACTCCGGCTTGACGTCGCGGTTCCACTGCATGTAGCAGTTGACCAGCATCCATTTGAGATTGATGAACATCCGCTCGACCTTGGGATCGGTACCGCTGTAGGCGAGGTTCTTGACCTCGCCATCGACGCGCTCGTTCACGTACAGCACCAACCCATTGCGGGTAAACGCACCGGTCTCGTTGTTGATCGGCCAATCGACAAACGACAACGTCAATCCTAACTCGCGCGGTTTTGCCTCCCGAGTCTGGAACCACACATTGCCGCCTTTGTCGTGCAGCTTCAAGTCTGCATAGCGCTCGAACGGGATCGCAGCACCGCCGCCTACGCCGGGGATGGCGGCATTGAACACAAATTCGCGCGCCCGCTGCAGTTGATAGGGTACGCCACTGGGATGTCCCGCGAGCAGCGCGCCCCGCCGGTCACGTTGTTCGTCGCGGATCCACAACGCAGTGGGCGTGAGGGCATAGCTGTACTCACCGACAACGTCGCCCTTCCCTCCTAACATCCCTGCCGACTTGAAGCGGCACTCTGTGGGTTTGCTGGCGCCTGCGAACTGTCCGGCCTCACGTACCCAGTAGACATCACAGCCGGCTACGTAGCGAAAGTCCGCCGGCGAGACACTCCGCCAGACTGCTTGGTCGGTCAATCCGCCCGCAAACCTTTCCTTTGCGACGTCATCGATCCAATACGACTGCATGCGCACGGCGCCCGCCTGCGGGTCTGACGTCAATGACCAGAAGCGGCGCCTGACGACTTTGGCCGGAGCATTGTCGCGATAGTCCTCAGCGTAATAGACGTGCTCGCCAATGCGTGGTGCCGCGACGCGCACAACTTGCGTATGCAGGCGCTCATGTCGCAGCGACTCAGCCAGCTTGCGGCGCCCATCGAAATAGTTCTGGTTCCAGTTGTCATACCGCCCGGGCAACAACTCATTCATGACCATCAAGTCGCGGTCCGCCGGCGTGCCATCCTGACCTTGCGAAAAGGCCGGGCCTGGCAACGCCAGCAAGGCCGCGGTCAACAGCCCCGCTAACACCCATAACTTGTGCATAAGACTTTCCCTTTCAATGTCGAACCGCACCGCGCGATGACTGTCGCGGTACAGCATGGATCATGGCTTGTCCTGGTCAGAATGGACAGTCCAGCCCAAAAATAGCCGTCCGCAGGTGGCACGAGCCGTCGATCATCCGGTAGAGTCGTGCCCGGTTAATAATCATTTGCCTACCACGGCACTATCGTTCGGGGGATTTGCAGCATGTTTAACGGAATGAAAACAACCGCGATGTGCCAACGCACTGCGGCAATGGCAGCCGGTTTATTGGTCGGCTTGGGTGGCGCAGCGTATTCAGTCGCGGCTGACGCACCGTCGATCGGTGACCTGCAGGTCAAGTACCGACAGGCGATGTATACGGTCATGGCCGGAAATTTTGCGCCGCTCGGTGCAATGGCTGCCGGCAAAGCACCCTTCGATGCCAAAGAGGCTCAGAAACGCGCAGACCGTGTCGCTTTTGTCTCTAATATGCTGAACGAAGGCTTCCCACCGGGCTCCGACAAGGGCAAAGGCACGCGCGCCAAACCCGAGATATGGACCAATCGCGCTGAATTCGACCGGTTGATGCAAGACTTGCAGAAGCAGACAGCTGCGCTGGCCGCCGCCGCCAAGACGGGCGACGAAGCCAAGTTCAAGCCAGCGGCAGCGGCTGCCGGCAAGGCCTGCAAAACCTGTCACGATAAATTCAAGACCGAAGACTGAGCACCTGACGCAATACACCGCGTCGAAGCCAGTTGCGTGGCGCGAGCTGCGCGGCGCGGTGTTTTCTAGAAAATGCTCAGCGAGCCTTCCGGAGCAGTTTGCACTAACCAGTACAGACCACCGGCGGCCAGTGCAACGGCAATCAACCACGACAGAACGCGTGAGCCGCTGATTGCCTCGTCTGCTGGCACGACAGCGGCCGACTTACGGCCGCTCAACATCGGCGCGATCAGGTTATCGCGCTTCCAAAATAGATATAGCAGCGACGCGCCGATGTGCAGCCCGATCACCGCGGCCAGCCAGTCGAACAACTGCTTGTGAATGCCGGTGAGCTCATCCGACGTGGACGGCGACACGTAACCGAACAATGGACCGACGCTGAAGATCTGGTCATTCGCGAACAGACCGGTAACTGCCTGCGTAATCAGCATGGTGAGCATCGCCACAATGGCGAGCGCACCAAGCGGGTTGTGACCGACGTAGCGCGGCAACTCGTCGCCGGAGCTTGTCAGCCAAGCCCGCGCATACCGCCACGCGGCAGCGGGCCCACGGACAAACGAACCGAAGCGAGCGTGCCTGGTGCCGACAAAACCCCAGATGACGCGGACGGTAGCCACGACCAGGACGACATAGCCGCAGCGGACATGCCAGTTGAAATAGTCACCATCGAGCTCCTGCGTCAGCCAACTTCCGAGCACTGCCAAGGCAAGCGTCCAATGCATCAGTCGCACTGGCAAGTCCCACACCAACCGTTTGTCGGCCGATGACGGCGGCGACGAGTTCACGCGGTATGCCTCTGGTTGAACTCGATGAAGTAGTCATCCGGATCCCACAAACTCACGGTTGTCATCGATAGCTGGCTACCATCCGCACCGCGCACCTCGTACGCGTGGGGTGGCGCATGGATACGCGCGCCAAATTGAATCGCGCGCCGATAGACACCCTGGGCATCGTCGCCCTGCATCACGAAGACGAGATCGCCAATACCCAGGCGCTCCCGGCGCGGTGGCGCCGGCAGGCGCGGCTCGGTGAACTCGAGCAGACCAACCATGCCAATCACCGGGTCGTCGGCCCGCATGATCATCAAGTGGGTCTTGTCGCCCTTGTTGCCTGCGGCGAGCCCCACACCTCCCAGCTCGATGACGTCGTCATAGTAGACAGTCATGCCAAACACGTCGCGGTAGAAGGTCGAGGACCGCTCACAGCTACGTACGAGCAGCGTGGTACGCTTGATGATCGTGTTCATGGCTTGGATTGTAGCTTGCTGGCTGCCCGACGCCAGCTGCGCCGACGGCTACTTGCGCGAATCCCTCGCGCTAGCCAAAATTCACAGCCTTCCAGCGACATCACCGGAACTTTGTGAGTCGTCATCCATCTCACGCACTGCAGACATGATTAAAACCGAGAATCTGACCAAGCGTTACGATGCACTGACCGCGGTCGAGAACGTTAGCTTTCAAGTCAAATCTGGCGAGGTACTGGGGTTTCTGGGCCCCAATGGTGCCGGCAAGTCGACCACGATGCGCATGATCGCCGGCTTCATTACGCCGACCGCCGGCACAGCCAGCATCTGCGGTCACGATATTTTGCGGGATCCGTTGCGCGCCAAAGCGGTCCTGGGCTACCTCCCGGAGGGTGCACCGAGTTACGGCGAAATGTCCGTGCAGGGTTTCCTGTCATTCATTGCGCAGCTGCGCGGCCTCGACGTGGAGCACCGCAAGCTGCGACTCAACTATGTGATCGAGCGACTGCAGCTCGCCAATGTGCTGCACCAGACTATCGATACGTTGTCGAAAGGCTTCAGGCGGCGCGTCGGTCTCGCACAAGCCATTCTGCATGACCCCGAGGTACTGGTCCTCGACGAACCCACCGATGGACTGGACCCCCTGCAGAAACACGAGGTGCGGAGCCTGATCAGCGAGATGTCACCGAACAAAACCATCATCATCTCAACCCATATCCTTGAGGAAGTCGACGCAGTCTGCACACGCGCCATCATCATTGCCCGCGGCCGAATCGTGGCCGACGACACGCCAGCGGGCCTCAAGGCGCTCGCACCAAGTGGCAGGCTCGACGACGTATTTCGAACGGTCGCCGCCTAGCCCGGCCTCTCGTCGCAGACCCAATTCATCAGGAGTTAGCAACTTGCACGCGGTAGCAGTCATTCTCAAGCGCGAATTGGCGAGCTATTTTGCTACCCCGCTCGCTTACGTGTTCATACTGCTTTTTTTGATCTTGTCGGCCGCACTCGCATTTTTTCTTGGCGGCCTGTATGAACGCGGTCAGGCCGACCTGATACCGTTTTTCAACTTTCACCCTTGGCTGTATCTGTTCTTTGTGCCGGCGATCGCGATGCGCCTGTGGGCCGAGGAGCGCAAGAGCGGCAGCATCGAGCTACTACTCACCCAGCCGATCACGCTGTGGCAGGCGGTACTTGGCAAATTTTTCGCAGCTTGGATCTTCATCGGCATCGCCTTGGTCCTGACCTTCTCCATCTGGATCACGGTCAACTATCTGGGTGATCCGGACAATGGCGCGATTGTGGCGGCCTACCTGGGCAGCTTTTTGATGGCGGGTGGATTTCTCGCCGTCGGGTCCTGCATGTCGGCGCTAACCCGCAATCAGGTGATTGCTTTCATCCTTGCAACGGCCGTGTGCTTCATTTTGCTGCTGGCAGGCTTTCCATTGGTGCTGTCATTTGTCCAAGGTTGGGCGCCGCAGGTATTGATCGACGCGGTGGCTTCGCTGTCGATGTATGCGCACTTCCAGTCGATCGTAAAAGGCGTGCTCGATCTACGCGACCTGCTGTACTTCGCGAGCCTCATCGCGTTCTTTCTGTTGGCCACCGCAGTGGTCCTAGACATGCGCAAATCGAGCTGAGACTGTTCCAATTGGCACTGCTTCCATTGAGAAAAGGGCGATGAACAAACGCACGCTTGGACTCGGTACGCTGGCAGCACTCGGACTGCTACTGATTGGCATCACGATTCTCGCCAACACCTTTATTCGTGGCCCTCGCGTCGACCTGACCGCTAACAAGCTATATACGATCGCGCCGGGTACTCGCAAGATCCTTGCCGAGCTTAAGGAACCGGTCACCTTGACGCTGTTTGCATCCGACAAGTCCTTGGCACAAGTGCCAGCATTAAAGACGTATTCACTGCGCGTGCAGGACTTCCTGGCCGAGATGCGGGCGCGCAGCAATGGCAAACTGCGGCTGGAATTTGTCGATCCAGAGCCATTTTCGGATGATGAAGACCGCGCTACGGAGCTCGGCATCCGCGCGCTGCTACTGAACGCCGGTGGCGAGAGTCTCTATTTCAGCCTGGCCGGCAGCAACTCCACCGATGGTCGCGCCACGATCGACTACCTGGACCCGGCCAAAGAGGAATTTCTCGAGTACGACGTCGCCAAACTGATCTACCAACTGGCGACAGTCAAAAAGCCGGTCGTGGCGTGGCTTTCCAGTTTGCCAATGTCGGGCGGCATGGATCCGATGACCGGCCAGCCGAGCGAACCGTGGTTCGTCATGGTGCAGGCACAAGAGCTGTTCACGGTACGCAACCTCGACGCCACCATCACTAGCATCGACCCCGACGTCGACGTGCTGGTGCTGGTGCACCCGAAGAACCTGCCGCCGGCGGCGCTGTTTGCGATCGATCAATACGCGCTGGGCGGCGGGCATCTGCTGGTGTTTGTCGATCCCGACGCGAGCCAGGATACGTCGGCTGTCGAGCCTAACAATCCCATGGCGGCGATGGGCGCGGACCGCTCATCAAACCTTGAGCCTTTATTCAAGGCCTGGGGCGTTCGCTACGATCCCGGCGAAGTTGTCGTCGACCAGCAACGAGGCCTCACAGTAGGTATGCGGCCCGGCGAGCCGCCGGTGCGACACATCGGTATCCTTGGACTCGACGCGAGCAGCTTCAACACCGAAGACGTGATCGTATCGGGTCTCAGCTCAGTCAACCTTGCCACCGCGGGGTCGCTGGCGGCGCTCGAGGGGGCCAAGACGCAGTTTGAACCCTTGCTGCAATCGAGCCTGGAGTCTGGCGTGCTGCCGGTCGAACGCTTCAAGGCCCTGTTCGACCCGGCCACCCTGCGCGATGGCTTCAAACCGAACGGCTCGCGGTATGCCTTGGGCGCGCGCGTGACGGGTAGAGTTACGACCGCATTCCCGGACGGCGCGCCCGCGCAAGAAGCGGCAGCAGCAGCACCGGCAAGCGCCAGCGAGCGGCATACTCAAGACGTCGACCAAACCTCTCAACGTGGTGGTCATTGCGGACACCGATATGCTCGCGGACTATCTCTGGCTGCAGCAGCGCAACTTCTTTGGCCAGCGCATGGCGCAGGCCATCGCCAATAACGGCGATCTTGTTTGGAATGCACTCGACAATCTCGCCGGCAGCGGCGATCTGATCAGCGTTCGCGGTCGTGCGGCGTTCACACGTCCCTTCGATCGCGTCGCTGAGCTGCGTCGAACCGCCGACGATCGCCTGCGCGCCAAGGAGCAAGAGCTCGAGGAGCAGCTACGCAGCACCGAGGAACGCCTGACAACACTGCAATCGGCGCAGGCAAATGAATCAGCGGCAATTCTCACACCAGCGCAGCAAGCCGAGCTCGAGCGTTTTCAGCAGGAGAAGCTCCGTATCCGTAAAGATCTGCGGCAAGTCCGGCTGGGACTGGATCAGGACATCCGGTCGCTGGGTACACGCCTCAAACTGATCAATATCGTATTGATTCCGGCATTGCTTGCGCTCGTCGCTCTCGCCATCGTCATGTTCCGTCGGCGCCGACACGCCGCAATCGTCATGCTGCAGCAAGAGCGCAAGGCATGACCGGCAAGCGCTTGCTACTGTTATTGTTAGCAGGTCTACTGCTGGTCGGTGCCGCCATCTGGTTGTCTGCATCGAAACCCGAACCGTCGGTGGCGATAGGCGCGCCGGTATTGCCGCAATTGCAAGCAAACCTGAACGCGGTGACCGAGGTACGCCTGACCAAGGGCGACGGCTCCAGCGTGACACTCACGCGGCGGGCTAGCGACTGGCAAGTAGCCGAGCGCGGCTTTCGCGCTGACTCCGGCCGGCTGCGCAAACTGTTGCTCGATCTCGCGGCTCTGGAGATCCGTGCCGAGAAGACCAGTGATCCGGCCAACTATGCGCGCCTCGGGGTGGAACCGGCTGAGGGCGCCACCGCAACGAGCGTCAAAATCATCGTCGTCACCCCGGAGCGAGAGTGGCCGCTGCTGGTCGGCAAACAAGACTCGCCGCGCGCGGGGTTTGTGCGCGTCCCAGAACAACAAACGAGCTACCTGGCAGAGCCATTGATAACAGTCGACCTCGACCCAAAGCGGTGGCTGGATCGTAAACTGTTGGATATTCCAGGCAAAACAGTACGGTCCATCACCGTAGTGCCGGCAGAGGGCCCCGTCTACACGGTGTCCCGTGACACGGCGGCCCAGTCCGACCTGAGTCTCGTCGATATGCCGCGTGGCGCCAGTCTCGCGGCTCCTGGTGCCGCCAATGCCGCCGCAGATGCGCTCACCGATCTCACTTTTGATGACGTGCGGCGCCGCGATGCGAACGCGAATGCCGTCAACACCCGGGCCACCTACACCTACTTTGATGGCGCGACGTTGACCGTGGCCGGCCAGCGCGACGCGGCCCACGCGTACATTTCGATCGTGGCCGCCAGCGATGCAACCCTAAGCGCGGCGACCAATGGCTGGGAGTTCGAGATACCAAGCTGGAAGTTTGAGCAGTTCTTCAAGCCCCGAGGCGATCTGCTGGCGAAATAGCGCTGGTCAAATAGCCGGCGTAGCCGGGGCGAAACAGACTCTCGAGCGTGGTCAGCGGGTGCGCGCGATCAACGTCAGCGCCACGAGTGCCATCACAGCAGTCGGCAACCAAGCCAAAAAGATCGGATTGGCATTAAAAACAATCGCGCCGGTGTCGACCATACGTTGCAGCAAGAAGAAGCCAATCCCCAGTAACAACCCGACCGCGGTGCGAGCGCCCGAACCGGCGGCGCGCAGGTTCCCCAGAACAAACGGCACGGCTAACAAGCAAGCGAACAAGATGGCGACTGAGCGGGCGATGCGTGACCAGAAAGCGAACACCTGTGGTCGCGCGTCCAGGCCATTGGCTTGCAGGTTGTCGATCAACCGCCGCAGAACGCGGCTTTCAAGCTGAGCTGGATCGACGACTGTTAGCCCGAGAAACTCGGCACTGGTACTGCCGCTGAATCGGCGCTCGGCTGCCAACACCGTCTTGATCACCGCACCAGCAAACCGAGACTCGGCAAAATCCTGCAGCCGCCAACTACCGTCGGGCAGCGCTTCAGCACCTGCTGCCTTAGCGACTGACAGCAACTGATGGTCGGGCGACAACTCGTAGATTCGCATGCCGCTGAACTCAGCGTCGCTCGACTGCTGCGCCACATTAATTAGCAGATCGCCGTCGCGCACCCAGGCGCCGCTCTGGCCACCAAAACTGACATTGGCGAATTTACGAAAGGCCTTCTGTTGCTTAGCCATCTGCTGCATGGGTGGCGCCAGATACTCGCCGACCAGCACGGCGAAGCTGACGAGCAGGACCGCCCCGACAGCCACTGCACCTGACAGCCGCCACACGGACCAGCCGACGCTACGCATCACCGTAATTTCACTGCCGCGCGCCAGCGTCCCGAGTCCCACCAGCGAACCGATCAGCGCCGATATTGGCAGCAACTCATAGACCTGCTGCGGCATGTTCATCGCGGTAAACCACAGCGCGTCCAGCACCGTATAGCTGCCGACGCCAATGTCATCCTGCTGGCCGACGAACAAAAACAGCGCACCCCAGCACCAGCAGCACCGTCATGACCAGCAGCACACCGCCCAGCATCGCGCGAATGACGTAACGATCGAGCAGTGTCATGCGTTCTCCGGACCCCGAGTTCGGTTACACTTTCGCACTTTGGCGCCCGCCGTTGCAATGGCCTGATTGCCGGCACAGCGCGCCGCTCGCAACTGGAGCCATACAATGCAGTTTGAAACTTGGAAGTGCAAAGTCGCTGCGGTCGCGGCCGATTGCTTAGTGCTGGGTGCTTACCAAGACGGCACACTGACGCCGCACGGTGCCTCGGTCGACACAGCAAGTGATGGCCGTATTGCGCGCCTCATCAAACGCGGCGATTTCAACTGCAAACTCGCGATGACCTTCATGGTGCCGGAGCTTGACGGCGTCAAAGCGCCACGCGTCTTGCTGGTCGGGCTCGGGCCGCGTGCCGACTTCAGCCGCAAAGCCTGGCGCAAAGCCACCGCTGCGGCGCTGTTGCACGCTGGGCGAACGCAGGCCAAGAGCGTCGCGCTAGCCTTGCCGCGACCGTCAGTGCGGGAGCTGGACGACCAGCTGTTTGGACGGGTCATTGCGGAACTGGCCGGCGCAGCGCTCTACAAGATCAACGATCTGAAGTCGGCCAAAAAGCCCAAGCCACCGCAACTGGATACCATTCTGATCGAAGCGGGCAAGGCCAGCACTACCAAGAAAGTCCGGCAAGGATTCGATGAGGGTGTCGCGCTGGCCGCGGGTGCCACCGCCATGCGCAACCTGGCCAATCTAGCCGGCAATGTCTGCACACCCTCCTACGTCGCCAAACAAGCGACGGCGATCGGCGCACAGTACAAGTCCGTTACGACCAAAGTGCTGGGGCTCGAAGAAATCAAACGCGAAAAGATGGGGTGCTTTCTGGCTGTTACACAAGGCAGCGACGAGCCACCGCGCTTCATCGTCCTCGAACACAAACATCCGCGTGCCAAGAAGGCGCCCATCGTTCTGGTAGGCAAGGGCATCACTTTCGATACCGGCGGCATTTCCCTCAAAGACCCGGGCGCGATGGACGAAATGAAATACGACATGAGCGGCGCCGCTGCCGTCATCGGCGCGTTCACGACAATCGCGGCGCTCAATCTGCCGCTCAATGTCGTGGGTCTGATCCCGACTTGCGAGAACATGCCGAGCGGCCGCGCCATCAAACCGGGCGATATCGTGACGAGCGCGTCGGGCCAGACGGTCGAGATTCTAAACACCGACGCCGAAGGCCGATTGATCCTGTGTGACGCCCTGCACTACGCACGCCGCTTTGAGCCGGAGGCGGTGATCGATCTTGCCACGCTGACCGGCGCCATCGTCATTGCACTCGGGTCGCATCACACCGGCGTGTTCGCCAATGACGACACACTGGCGCAGGATCTGGTCAAGAGCGGTGTGCGTGCCGACGATCGCGCGTGGCATATGCCGCTGACCGAGGAATATGGCGAGCAGCTCACGAGTAACTTCGCCGATTTCGACAATATTGCCGGGCGCGACGGTGGCTCGATTACCGCGGCGGCGTTCCTTGGCAAGTTCACCAAGGGCATGAAGTGGGCGCACATGGATATCGCCGGCACGGCCTATACCGGCGGCACCAACAAGGGCAGCACGGGCCGACCAATTGCGCTGCTGACGGACTTTCTCGTGCGTCGTGCCGCGCGTTGATTTTTACGTCACCGAGGACGCACAAGCCGACGCACGTCTGGCGCTGGCATGCCGAGTGGTGGAAAAAGCCTACCTGGCGAAGCAGCAGGTGCTCGTGTGGTGCGGTGACTCGCCAACACTGACCCGGCTCGACGAACTGTTGTGGACCTTCAGTGACGGCAGCTTTGTGCCACATGACGTACTCGACACTACCGTGCCCGTCGAAACGGCACGGGCACCGGTCAGCCTGACGACGGACCAGGCGGTCAGCTCGCACTATGACCTGTTAGTGAACATTACTGACACAGCCCCCGCCTGTTGGACGGCCTTTGAGCGCGTCGTCGAGATACTCGATGGCAACAACGCCGTGCGCCAGGCGGCACGCGAGCGATTCCGGCTCTATCGAGAACGGGGCATCGAGCCCGAGACGCACGCGATCGCAACGGACGGACGACGACCGACTGGCGGTCGAGCAACCCGCGCCAACCATTCTAACTAACTACTTATATTTATGGACAAAGCCTACTCGCCGCAATCAATCGAGCAGCGCATCTACCAACAGTGGGAGGCCGCTGGCTGGTTCGCGCCGCAAGGTGACGGGCCGTCGTATTGCATCATGCTGCCGCCGCCGAACGTGACCGGCACATTGCATATGGGACATGCCTTTCAGCACACGCTGATGGATATCCTCACCCGTTGGCACCGCATGCGCGGTGACTGTACGTTATGGCAGTCAGGCACCGACCATGCCGGCATTGCCACGCAGATGGTGGTGGAACGGCAGCTCAACGCAGCGGGACAACACCGTCGTGATCTTGGCCGTGATGCATTTATCGAGCGCGTCTGGGAATGGAAAGTGCAGTCCGGCGATACGATCACCCGCCAGATGCGCCGACTCGGCAATTCGGTCGACTGGTCGCGCGACAAATTCACGATGGATGCGGATCTGTCGCGAGCGGTCACTGAAGTCTTCGTTCGCCTGCACGAGCAGGGGCTCATCTATCGCGGCAAGCGCCTCGTCAACTGGGATCCAGCGCTGCTCACTGCCGTGTCCGATCTGGAAGTGCTGGCGGAGGAGGAACAAGGCAGCCTGTGGCATCTACGCTACCCACTGACAGATGGTTCGGGATTTGTGATCGTTGCGACCACACGCCCCGAGACGATGCTGGGAGACACGGCGGTCGCGGTGCACCCGAACGATGAGCGCTATCAGCACTTGATCGGAAAGCGCATTGCGCTGCCGCTCGCAGGCCGCGACATTCCAATCATCGCGGACGAGTACGTCGATCCGGCGTTCGGCTCCGGCTGTGTGAAGATTACGCCGGCGCATGACTTCAATGACTACGATATTGGCCTGCGGCACGAACTACCGCAGATCAACGTGTTCACGCCTGACGCCCATATGAACGACAACGTGCCGGCGCCGTATCGCGGCCTCGAGCGAGCGGCGGCGCGCAAACAGATTATTGCCGACCTTGAAAAAGCCGGGCTACTGGACCATGTGGATGCGCACAAGCTGGTGGTGCCACGCGGCGATCGTAGCGGCGCAATCATCGAGCCCTATTTGACTGATCAGTGGTACGTCAAAATCGAGCCGTTGGCGGAACCTGCGATCCGTGCTGTCACCGATGGTCGCATCCGGTTTGTGCCGGCCAACTGGGACAAAACGTATTTCGAATGGATGCGCAACATCAAGGACTGGTGCATCAGCCGGCAGCTCTGGTGGGGGCATCGCATTCCAGCCTGGTACGGTACCGATGGCACCATCTACGTGGGCCGTGACGAGGCGGAAGTGCGCCGCAAGCACAGCTTGCCCGCCGAGTTCGCGTTGCGCCAGGACGACGATGTGCTCGACACCTGGTTCTCATCGGCGCTCTGGCCGTTCTCGACCTTAGGCTGGCCGTCGCAAACGCCGGAACTCGCGCGCTTTTATCCCACCAATGTGTTGGTGACAGGGTTCGACATCATCTTCTTCTGGGTCGCCCGCATGGTGATGATGGGACTCAAATTCGCGGGCGACGTCCCGTTCAAGGATATCTACATCACCGGCCTGATCCGCGATGAGCGCGGCGACAAGATGTCGAAGTCCAAAGGCAACGTCATCGATCCACTCGACATCATCGATGGCATCGAACTCGATGCGCTGGTCGCCAAGCGCACCAGCGGCCTGATGCAGCCGCATCTTGCCGCCGGCATCGACAAGGCGACGCGCAAGCAGTTTCCCGCCGGCATCGAGCCCTATGGCACCGACGCGCTGCGCTTCACGTTCGCCTCGCTTGCCGGTCCCTCGCGTGACATTCGTTTCGATCTGGGCCGCGTCGGCGGCTACCGCAATTTCTGCAACAAGCTGTGGAACGCCTCGCGTTTCGTGCTGCTGACACTCGAAGGCCAGGACGGCGCGATCCCCGCGGACGACCTAACAGGCCCACACGAGCTGTCAGTCGCTGATCGCTGGATTCGCTCGCGTTTCGGGCGCATGTTGAGTTCACTCGAGTCGGCACTGGACGAGTATCGGTTCGACTTTGCGGCGACGGCGCTGTACGAGTTTACCTGGTACGAGTTCTGCGACTGGTACCTCGAACTCACTAAACCCGTGTTGCAATCAGACACGGCACCAGATGCACTCAAGCGCGGTGCGCGGCGCACGCTGGTCGAAATTCTCGAGGCATTGTTGCGCGCCTTGCACCCCGTCATGCCATTTATCACGGAGGAGATCTGGCAGCGCGTCGCACCGCTGGCAACCGGTGCCGGTCTGACCACTACCACCGAAGCCACGATCATGCGGACTCGCCTGCCATTGGCGGCTGACTACCCTGCTGATCCAGCGGCGGAGTCTGCGACCCAGTGGATACAAGCGGTCGTGCTGGCGGTGCGGCAAATACGCGGCGAGATGGACATCGCACCGTCGAAGCGCATTCCATTGCTGTTGCAGAATGCAGCGACACGCGACCGCGACTTCGCAGCATCGCATCGAGTCTATCTCGAGCGGCTCGGCGGCCTCGAGAAAATTGACTTTCTTACCGACAACGCGCCACCTCCTGAGGCGGCGACGGCAATGGTGGGCGAACTCGTCTTGCTGGTGCCGATGGCGGGCCTGATCGATGCCGCGGCGGAGGCGGACCGACTTAGCAAGAAGATCGCCAAACACGCGGCGGACCTCGCCAAGCTCAACGGTAAACTCGGCAACGCGAATTTCGTGGCCAATGCGCCGCCGGAAGTCGTGGCTGGCGACCGCGCCCGCGTGGCGGAGCTCGAATCCCAACAGACACGCTTGCAGGAACAGCTCGAACGGGTACGCCGTTTGGCGCCATAGTCGGCGAGTTAGGGACTCCCATGAGAGCACTGTCACACTCGGCACTTGCTGCGAGAGGTTAAGCTCAAGCGAATTCCACTTGCAGGCAGGCACTGATGACAGCTCTAAACGCGGCACTCGCGTCGCTCGACCAGATCATTCTCGGCAAGTCCCACCCGGTGCGCCTGGCACTGGCGTGTCTGCTGGCCCGCGGTCACTTGTTGATCGAGGACGTACCCGGCGTCGGCAAGACCACGCTAGCCCATGCGCTTGCGCAGGTGCTGGGCCTCGACTGGCGGCGCGTGCAGTTCACCAGCGACTTGTTACCCGCTGATATTCTCGGCGTCTCGGTATTTGACCGCGCTTCACAGGAATTCAACTTTCGCAAAGGTCCGATCTTCACGCAGCTACTACTCGCGGACGAGGTGAATCGAGCGAGCCCCAAGACGCAGAGCGCGCTGCTAGAGGCCATGGAGGAACGTCAGGTCAGCGCTGATGGCACAACGCATCATTTGCCAGCACCGTTCTTTGTCGTCGCCACGCAGAATCCAGACGAGCAGATTGGTACCTTTCGTCTGCCGGAATCACAGCTCGACCGTTTCTTGATGCGGATCTCGCTCGGCTACCCGGATCACGCACACGAACGGGAGTTATTGGCGCAGGGCGATCGGCGCGACTTACTACCCGGACTTGCCGCTTCGCTCACACCGACCGCAATCATCGCGCAGCAGGCCAGCGTGAGAAACATCCATCTGTCAGCGGCGCTGCTTGACTATGTACAGGCAATGCTGCGCGAGACGCGCGAGCGGGCTGATCTGCGGCTGGGGCTGTCGCCGCGCGCGGGCCAGGGGTTGATTCGCGCCGCGCAGGCGTGGGCTTTGCTGTCCGGACGCGACGCCGTGCTACCCGATGATGTGCAAGCAGTATTCGCCGCCGTTGCCGGCCATCGTCTCGAACGCCGCGACGGCATGAGCCTGGCTGCCGGATCGTCGCTCGCCGACGATATCGTGCAAGCTGTGCCAGTGCCGGTCTGACGGGCGGGTCTCGAGGTCGTTGACCCATGCTAGCGCGGCTGCGTGGCTGGTTCGCTCGCCGCGGTGCGGCCTGGGTGCGCAAACGGCAGGGCGAGGATCGCCTGCCCGCGAGTGTCCATGCGCGTCGACTCTACATACTGCCTACGCGGGCCGGCGCCGGCTTCGCTGCACTGCTGCTCGTGATGCTGGTCGCCGGCCTCAACTATGCCAACAGTGTGGCGCTCTTTCTGACCTTCCTGCTCGCTGGTTTCGCCATCGTTGGGATGCACCTCACCCACCGTAACTTGTTAGGTCTGCGGATCACGATGACCAGCAGCATCAACGGCTTTGCTGGCGAGACTGGTCTCGTGCGGGTCACCCTCGCCAACGATGCCGACGTGCCGCGGCTGGCGTTGCGCGCGAGTTTCCGGCTTGGCGAGGTCACCGTGGCCTCCCCGCTCGTGGAGTTGCCGGCGCGCGCTCACCGCGTGCTTGAAATTGCGGCACCACTCGAGCAGCGGGGCCGGCTCGTAATCGAGCGTGTCCGGATAGCGACCTTTCATCCTTTCGGGCTATTCGAGGCGTGGACCTGGTTACACTTGCCGATCGTGCTGCTCGCCTACCCGGTCGCCCGCGGCACGCGGACGCCGCCCGAGGCCTCGCACGGCGGCCATCAGCAGCACGTAGCCCAGCGGCCGGGTGACGATCAGTGGAGTCATTTGCGCGGCTTCCGTGACGGTGACTCGCCGCGCCAGATCGCCTGGCGCGCTTATGCCCGCACCGGTCAGCTGCTCGTCAAGGAGTACGAATCGCCACGTGGTGAGTACCGTCAGTTCTCGTTCGATAGCCTAGCGGGTCTACCGCTCGAGTCGCGACTCGAGCAGCTGGCCGCATGGGTGGTAGCCGCCCATGGTCGCGGCGAGCGCTATGGTCTGCAGTTGCCGCACAGTCTAATCGATACGGCCGACGGGCTGCCGCATCGCGACCGCTGCCTCGCCGCCCTCGCGGTCGTTGGCCTCGACGAGAGTCCGGCATGACGCAGCCATGGTTGCGCATGCCTTCGCGCTGGTCGCGAACACTGGGCGCGGAGCAAATTGCGGCGACGGCTGCCATCGCGGTCCTGCTGCTAGGAGTCGCGCTACACGCAACGAGTTTGCCGGTCTGGACACTGGTTGCCGTGCTGGGTTGCGCGGTGTGGCGATTTCTTGCTGTGCTCAACGTGGTGCCATTGCCAGGCACCAGCCGCACCATCCGCGTTGCCTTCTTGTTCGCAACGACCCTGGCATTGCTGGCGGTACTTGCCAGCTTTCGCACGCTGAACGGTCTCGCCGCAGGGACCGCGCTACTCAGCATGATGGGTGCGCTCAAACTGCTGGAAACCCGCACGCCACGCGACGAGCGAGTCGTCGTCGGGGTTGCCCTGTTCCTGCTGTTAGCAGCCTGCCTGGCTGATCAGTCGCTGACCCGCACACCCTTCTACCTGCTGCATGCCTGGGTCAGTTGCGCCGCGTTGGCGTTGATTGCCCAACGCTCAAGTTCTGTGACACCGCGAGTCGCGCTACGTCTTGCAGGGCGCGCCCTGCTGGCGGCCGTCCCGGTTGCGATCGTCTTTTTCTTGTTTTTCCCGCGGGTCGCCGGTCAGTTCTGGGCGCTGCCAACCGGCGGCACCGCCACCACCGGGCTCAGCGACGAGATGACCCCCGGCAGTATCGATCGACTCATCGAGCACTATGAACCGGCGTTCCGCGTCCGCTTCGAGTCGGCCGTGCCACCCCCTGCGGCGCGCTACTGGCGCGGCCCGGTACTAACCAGTTTCGATGGCTACACCTGGCGTCGCAGTCGTTTTGCGCAGTATCGTGACGCGCCGATCGAGCGCCTCGGCACGCCTGTCCGGCAGCGCATCACGCTCGAACCCCACCACCGACAGTGGTGGTTCGCGCTCGATACCGTAGCCGCCACGCCACGCCAGGACGTGTTTCTGACCGGCGACCATCAACTGGTATCCCTGGAACCAGTCGACGAGACCGTCAGCTACACCGTCGAGTCACATCTGCAGACACGGGCTACGGAGCCGCTGTCGACACTTGGCCGGCGTTTGCTGACCGCCCTGCCCGGCAGTCGCAATCCGCGCAGCCGCAGATTCGCCGCGGAGCTGCGGGCCACGGTTACCGATGAGCGCGCCTTCGTTAGCGCAATGCTCGAGTACTTCCGGACGCAAGGGTTCCAGTACTCGCTCGAACCTCCGCGCACCAGCGCGGACTCGGTCGATGACTTCCTGTTCGACTCCAAACTCGGCTTCTGCGGACATTTCGCCTCCGCGTTCGCAACCGTCATGCGCGCCGGTGGTGTACCGGCGCGAGTGGTCACTGGCTATCTTGGCGGCGAATGGAACCCGATCGGTAGTTATCTCATCGTGCGTCAGTCCGACGCCCATGCATGGACCGAGGTCTGGCTCGACGGCGCTGGTTGGACGCGCGTCGACCCCACCGGCGTCGTCGAACCTGAGCGCCTCAATCGCGGCTTGATCGATTTGCTGCCCAATGCCCTGTCGGCGCAGACCAGATTCTTGCATCGCTCGCCGTGGCTAGCTCGCATGCTGATGAGCTGGGACAACGTCAATCACTGGTGGCGCGAGAGCATGGTCGAGTTCGACTTCCGGCAACAACTGACCCTGTTGCAGAAAATGGGACTGGGCGCCACTGGCTGGCGCGGGCTGGCCATGTTGTTAGCAGCGGGGTTCATCATCTGGCTGCTATGGATCGCCTATTCGCTCCGCCATCTGATGATTCGTAGCCGACCTGATCGATTGGCGCAGATTTGGCAGTCGTTTTGCGCACATGCCGCGCCGCTCGCAGGGCCACGGCTCGCACACGAGACGGCGTTGGCGTTTGCAGCCCGGGTCCGCAGTGCGCGGCCGGACCTGGCAAACAGTGCGCTCGACATCGCGCAGCATTACAGCCGCCTGCGCTATGGCCAGTCAGCCATCGAACCCACGACCTCCCAACGAGCACTACAGGAACTCGACCGCGCAGTGCGTGAGTTCGCCGTTGAGCTGACCCGCCAACCGGCATGACGGCGTATCAGCTAGGCCTGCTGTTAGCGGGATTGGCGGCACTGGCCGTTGTCGCGTCGAGCATACACAGTTGGCGCCAGCATCGAACCAGACTGGCATTCCAACAGCAGCCATTCCCCCCGGCATGGCGCAACACACTGCTGCAATCGCTACCACTCTATCGCCTGCTGCCAACCGAACTGCGCGCGCGGGTGGAACGCGCTGCGCTGGTATTCATCTCCCGCGTCGATTTCGTCGGCTGCAACGGCCTGGCCATTTCGGATGCGATGCGTGCTGCGGTCTCGATCCAAGCGGCCCTGCTGGTGATCAATCGCAGCATTGACTTGTACCGCCCGCTACGATCGGTGCTGATTTACCCCGATGCGTTTGTCGTGCCGATCGAAGTACAAGACGATGCCGGGGTCGTCACACAGGGGGAAGACCTGTTGTCGGGCCAAGCGATCGATACCGACGTCATTGTGCTCGCGTGGCCAGATGTCATCGGCGCAGCGTACGGCGAGAACCTCGTGCTGCACGAATGCGCGCACTTCCTCGACCATGCGGCCGGTGGCACGCTGTCATCGCGGCCAAGCCATCGCGTCACCGCCAGTGACTGGCACGACGTCCTGGAAGCCGAATACGCCCGCCTCTGCCGCGCTGTCGACGCGGGCGCAAGATCACTGATCGATCCGTATGGGAGCGAGGACCCCAGTGAGTTCTTTGCGGTCGCCACCGAAGCATTCTTCACGCGAGCAACAGATTTGGCACGGCAAAATGCCGACCTGTACGCCTTGCTGCGCAACTTCTACGGTCTTGACCCGGCCGACTGGGGCTCAACTTAGTCGCGCGAGCGCGGCGCAAACAGCAATAGAGCCGCTCCCGCCACGAACAGGACTACGAGCGAGAGGATGGAGGCGCGTGAGTCGCCGGTGACACCTGCAACCAGCGCGACCAGCAACGGCCCGAGCACGGTCGCAAACTTGCCCATCATGTTGTAAAAGCCGAAGAACTCGGCGTTCTTGCCCGCTGGCACCATCTGGCCAAACAACGAACGCGACAGACTCTGCACGCCCCCCTGCACCAGTCCAACGACCACCGCCATGATATAGAACTCGGCGGTGGTATCGAGAAAGTACGCGTAGATAGTCACCGCGATGTACACGGCCAGGCCAATCAGGATGCCGCGCCGCGCCCCGATCCGCTCCCCCAGATAGCCAAACAAGAGTGCCGCGGGAAACGCCACGAACTGAGTCAGCAACAAGGCTGCTAACAATCCAGATGCTGGAAGCCCAAGCGACAGACCGTAGTCGATCGCCATTTTGATGATCGTGTTGACGGCGTCGATATAGAGCCAGTAGGCGAGCAGGAAGATGACGATGGGACGATAGCGGGACAGGTGCCGAATGGTGTCGCGCAGTTCGGCCATGCCTGCGCGTATTGCCAACAGCATCGGCACGGGCGCCACCACCTGCTGCGGCTCCACGTGTCGCGCAAGCGGGATGGTGAACAGCAACCACCAGATCGCAACGCTCAAGAAAGACAGCTGCACGGCAGCAGCCGGCCCTGACAAGCCGAACCAGGCTGGCTTCAATGTCATCAACACATTGAACGCGAACAACAGGCCCCCGCCGAGATAGCCGGCCGAAAACCCGAGCGCCGACACGCGATCGAACTCCGCGGGCCTCGCCACGTCGAGCAGCATGGAATCATAGAAGACAATTGCGCCGTTGAAACCCATAGTGCCGAGTACAAACAACCCGACCGCAAGCTGCCACTCGCCCTGCGCGACAAAATAGAGCCCAGCGGTCGCCAGTACACCCAGTGCAGTCCACGCCAATAAAAATTGTTTGCGTCGCCCGCCACGGTCGGCAATGGCGCCGAGCACGGGTGCCAGCACGGCAATGACGAACCCGGCGGCGGCGTTGGCGAGCCCGAGCCGTACCGTACTCTCGGTCGGATCAGCACCCACGCTCCAGAATTGCTTGAAAAAAGTTGGGAAGAACCCCGCCATCACCGTGGTCGCAAACGCGGAGTTGGCCCAGTCATAGAGAGCCCAAGCCACCACCGGACGACGTTTCAGAAGGTCACGCACCACTCAAGGCTAACCCGGCGCGGGTGGCAACGTCACGATTCAGGTGTCAGACGGCGACGTACTGACGCGGCCAAGCGGTCAGCCGAGCCCGGCGCATGCGCGAAGAACAACGACGGCTCGGTCAACTCGAGTTCAAGTATCTGGGGCGTGCCGTGCACTGATTCGATCAAATCGACCCGCGCGTAAAGCGGCGCACCACCCGGGATGGCGACTACAGCACGCGCGCCAACCACCAGTTCGTCGGCGGTCGCTTGCCGTACAGAGATGTCCTCCGTCGCAAACAGCGCGGTGACATCGCCGCCGCCGGCCTGCAGCAGCGGCCCTTTGCGGATGGCATGGCTATAAGCACCATCGAAAAAAATCAACGCCGTCTCGCCGCGCTGCTCGACGCTGGCCAGATAGGGCTGCACCAGCACCGTACGTCCTGCGGCCTGCAGCGTCGCGGCATGCGCCCGTGCGGCGACTTCTTCGTCGCGACGGAAACGCCGCGCGCCACGCGAACCGGCGCCGATCGCGGGCTTCACGACCCACTCCGCAGAATCAGGAAACTCGAGCGGCTCACCGGCGGCGGCAAAGCTGGACGGAATGATCGGCAAGCCCCGTCGCTCGAGATCCGCCAGATAGCGCTTGTCTGTGTTCCAGCGGACCAATTCAGGCGGATTCAGAACTCTTGTGACTCGTGCCGTCCGCTCGACCCACTGCAGAAACTCATCGATGCGATCAACGTAGTCCCAAGTCGAGCGCAGCAATGCAAGTGCATAGCGCGACCAGTCGATCTTCGGATCGTCCCAACTGGGTTGTTCGACTAACACCCCCTGCCCAGTTAGCGCGGCAGTGAGTGGCGCGAGATCCTCATCCAGCGAGCGCGCCGCATCGACAGTAACCAGAGCCACAGTTGGCGAATGAGCTGACATCGATACGTTTCCTGGTCAGGTGGCGAGCTGTTCGCGGGTGGCAGTGAATTTTACCGCGGGCCAACGCTCGAGCGTCAGCTCAAGATTCACTCGCGACGGCGCTAAATACACTAACGCGCCGGAATGATCGATCGCGAGGTTGTCATGGGCCTTGTTCTGGAACTCAGCCTCCTTCTTGTCATCCGCCGCGTAGACCCAGCGCGCTGTGTGCACACCGATCGGCTCAAACGCGCATTGCACGCCGTATTCGTCCTGCAACCGGAAGGCGACGACCTCGAACTGCAGTTGGCCGACGGCGCCGAGAATCATGTCGTTATTGCGTAGCGGCTTGAACAACTGCGTCGCACCTTCCTCGCACAACTGCCCAAGACCCTTGGCGAGTTGCTTCATCCTGAGAGGGTCCTTCAGCACCGCGCGGCGGAACATCTCTGGCGCGAAGTTAGGAATACCCGTGAACGTCAGCTGCTCGCCTTCGGTGAAGGTATCGCCAATGTTGATCGTACCGTGGTTGTGCAGACCGATGATATCGCCAGCGTAAGCCTCGTCGGCTGCCTGTCGCTCGGCTGCCATGAACGTCAAGGCATCCGCAATGCGCACCTCCTTGTCGAGGCGCACATGGTAGAGCCGCATGCCGCGCGTGTACTTGCCCGAGCAGAGCCGCATGAAGGCGATCCGATCACGGTGCTGCGGATCCATGTTGGCCTGAATCTTGAACACAAAACCTGTTAGCTTCGACTCCTGCGCTGCCACCACGCGCTGCACACTCGCCCGCGGCAGCGGCGGCGGCGCGTGCGTCACGAAAGCTGTCAGCAACTCCTCCACACCGAAGTTGCTGATGGCCGAACCAAAGAACACCGGGGTCTGCTTGCCGGCGAGGTACGCCTCGAGATCGAAAGGCTCGGCGGCGCCGCGCACCAATTCCACTTCGTCGTCGAAGGCCGCGGCGCGATCGCCCAGGAACGCGCGTCCCGCACTGCTGTGCAAGCCATCGATCACGCGGTTCTCACCGCGCGTGCCCCGACCGGCTGCCGTGTAGACATAGATCCGGTCTTCCAGCAGGTGATAGACACCGGCGAGATCCCGGCCCATGCCGATTGGCCAGGTCATCGGCGTCGTGCGTATCGCCAGCACGCGCTCGATCTCGTCCAACAATTCGATCGGCGCGCGACCTTCGCGATCGAGCTTGTTGATGAACGTCATGATCGGCGTGTCGCGCAGGCGGCACACGTCCATCAGCTTGACGGTGCGCTCCTCGACGCCCTTGGCACAGTCGATGACCATCAACGCGGAATCCACCGCGGTCAACGTCCGGTACGTATCTTCAGAAAAGTCCTCGTGCCCCGGTGTATCAAGCAAATTCACCAGGCAATCGCGATACGGAAATTGCATCACGGAGGAGGTCACCGAAATACCCCGCTGCTGCTCGAGCCGCATCCAGTCGGACGTGGCGTGACGCGCGGCCTTACGACCTTGACGGTACCCGCGAGCTGAATGGCACCGCCAAACAGCAGCGGCTTCTCGGTCAGCGTGGTTTTGCCGGCGTCGGGGTGCGAGATGATGGCGAACGTGCGGCGACGAGCGATTTCCTGCTCGGGTGACATCGGTGTATATCAGTTGAAGGGCCGGGAATTGTACCTGATCAGGCCGGCCTGGGTCGCCTGTCAGGCAGCGACCTGCGTAGCACGACCGCATCCTCGCGCCCATCCACCGCCTGATAGTAGCCGCGCCGCATGCCCACCTGCTCAAACGCGAGCGCTTGATAGAGACGAATCGCAGCAGTATTGGTGGGCCGCACTTCCAGAAAGATATCCTGCACACCTGCGCTAGCGGCCAGCTCCATCAAATGTTCGAGCATCCGCCTACCCAGTCCACGCACCCGGAACGTGGGTCGCACACAGAGATTCAGTATGTGCGCTTCATCAGCGCCGCTGCTCATCACCCCGTAGCCCATGATCTGACCTTCGAGGTCGAACACCCGACAGGAATAGCCGACCCGGATGCAATCGCGGAAGATCCCTTCGCTCCAGGGGAAGGGGTACGACATGCGCTCGATCGCATGGATCGCCGGCACGTCGCTCTCCAGCATCTGGCGGATCGTGATGGCAGGCACCGACCGCAGCTCATCCGATGTCGCAGCCATCTAGCGGGATCCCAGCTCAGCCCGTGCGGCCGCCGCAGCGGTCTGCACTGTCGCGCGGGCAAACTGCAGATCCTCCCAGGCCTTGCGTTTCTCGAGCGGTGCGCGCAACAGGTAGGCCGGGTGGTAGGTGACTATCAACGGAGTCGCGCGTTCACCAAAGCTATGGACGCGGCCACGCAATTTTCCCAGCGGTGCATCCGTCGCTAACAAGTTCTGCGCGGCGATGCGCCCCACCGCGAGTATGACTTGCGGACGGATTAGTTCGATCTGCCGGTGCAGATACGGCAGGCAAGACGCAACCTCCTCCGGCTTGGGATCGCGATTGGCTGGCGGGCGACATTTCAGGACGTTGGCGATGAACACTGTCTCGCGAGACAAGTCGATTGCACGCAGCATCGAATCCAGTAGTTTGCCCGCACGACCCACAAACGGCTCGCCGCGGCGGTCTTCTTCAGCGCCCGGTGCCTCGCCGACCACCATCCAGCTCGCCGCACGGTTGCCAACGCCAAACACGGTTTGGGTGCGGCCTGCATGCAAGCCACACTGCTGACAACCGGCCACTTGGCCGCACAAGCTGGCCCAAGCGTCGCCCGTGTCGCCCGCGTCGGCTGCCGCGGCTGGCGGCGCGCCCCGCAAAGTCCAGGTATCGATACCAAGAGCGTGCAGATAGGCCTGGCGGGTCACGGCGCCAGACTCACGAGCGGGTGCGGCGCAGGACTCGTCGCCAAAGCCACAGTGCGGGAGCAGACAGCGCGTAGGTCGCGAACATCGCAAACAACATCGTCGGCGGGTCGATCGCGATGAACACAAAAGCCAGCAACATGGTGGCCAGATTCAAGAATCGAATGCGCCGGTCATCGTCGACTTGTTTGAGGCTCGGATAGCTGAACGAAGAAATCATCAAGGCGCCCGCAAGGCCCGTGACGGTGATCGCTACGATCAAACCTGTGAGCCCCGGCTGATACCACTGACTCCAGAGCCAGATGAAAGCCGCCACAGTGGCCGCGGCCGAGGGACTCGGCAGACCTTCGAAATAGCGCTTGTCTGCCGCGGCCCGTGCATTGAACCGCGCCAGTCGCAAGGCCGCAGCGGCGGCGTAAAGAATGCGACTACCCAGGCGAAGCGGCGCCAGGTGTCACCATATTCAGCAATCCGCACGACGCCCCATTGATAGGTGACGATTGCCGGCGCGACGCCGAACGCGACCATGTCAGCGAGGCTGTCGTACTGCTTGCCGAATTCGCTTTCGGTACCCGTCCAGCGAGCGATGCGGCCATCCAGGCCGTCGAACAGCATCGCAACAAAGACCGCAATCCCGGCGCGCTCGAAATTGCCGTCAATCGCAGCCACGATTGCGTAGAAACCTGCGAACAGGCAACCGGTTGTCATCAAATTTGGCAATAAATAGATACCGCGGCCGCGCGGCCGCCCGCCATTGGGTTGGTTCATGCTGCTGATAATAGGCGTGCGGCGTGCGCGCGACCAGCCGCGGCGCGCCTGCTAGACTTGTCGCCCTATGCGCTGGTCTCAATATCCGATCAATACAAGCAAGGAAACGCCTGCCGAGGCGGAAATCATCAGTCACCGGCTGATGCTGCGTGCAGGACTGATCCGACGCACGTCGGCCGGGCTCTACAGCTGGTTGCCGTTGGGCCTCAAGACCTACGTAAGGTCGAGGCGATCGTGCGCGAGGAAATGGACCGGGCCGGTGCACTCGAAGTGTTCATGCCCGCAATCCAACCGGCCGAGTACTGGATCGAATCCGGCCGCTGGGAGCAGTTTGGACCCGAGCTGCTGCGGCTCAAGGATCGCCACGACCGCGACTATTGTGTCGGTCCCACGCACGAGGAAGTGATCACCGACATTGCACGGCGCGAGCTCAAGAGCTACCGCCAACTGCCCGTGAATTTCTATCAGATCCAGACCAAGTTTCGCGACGAGGTTCGGCCACGGTTCGGCGTGATGCGTGCGCGCGAGTTTCTGATGAAGGACGCCTACTCGTTCCACCTCAACGAACAGTCGTTGGCCGCGGGTTATCAGGTGATGTATGACGCCTACACGCGCATCTTCACGCGGCTGCAATTGAAGTTCCGTGCAGTACAAGCCGATAGCGGCGCGATCGGTGGGAATGCCTCACAGGAGTTTCACGTGCTGGCGGATTCGGGCGAGGATGCGATTGCATTCTCCGATCGCGATGACTATGCGGCCAATCTCGAAATGGCGGCTGCCGTGCCGTCCGGCAAACCGCGCCCCGCAGCGTCGGCAACACTAACATCGACGAGCACGCCCGGCGCCCGAACGATTGCCGACGTCAGCGCGTTTCTCAAAGTCCCAGCCGCCCAAACAGTCAAGACACTACTGGTCGACGCGGCCGACGGCGGCGTGGTGGCGCTGGTGCTGCGTGGTGACCACGAACTGAACGCCGTCAAAGCGCAGAAGCTCGCCGGCATCGCCGCCCCCTTGCGGCTTGCCAGCGCCGAGTCGATCGTCCGTGTCGCGGGTTGTGAGCCGGGGTACATCGGACCCGTCGGCCTCGCCTGCCCGATCTATGCAGACCACAGCGCGAGCGAACTGGCCGATTTCGTGTGTGGCGCGAACGCCATAGATACGCATCTAGTCGGCGTGAACTGGGGCCGCGACTTGCCAGAGCCGCAAGCGGCCGACCTGCGCAACGTCGTCGCGGGGGATCCGAGCCCCAGCGGCACGGGTACAATCTCGATCGCACGCGGCATCGAGGTAGGTCATATCTTCCAGCTGGGTTGCAAGTACAGCCAGGCGATGGGCGCCAGTGTGCTGGACGAGTCCGGCCAGGCGGTAACGCTGCATATGGGCTGTTACGGCATCGGTGTGACGCGGGTCGTTGCGGCGGCGATTGAACAGAATCATGATGAGCGCGGCATCATTTGGCCGGCGGCACTGGCCCCGTTCGCGGTGGTGCTGGTGCCGATCAATCTACCCAAGTCGCCACGTGTCCGAGCTGCGGCCGAGAAACTCTATGCTGACCTTACTGCCGCCGGCATCGAAGTCTTGTATGACGATCGCGACGAGCGTCCGGGCGTCAAGTTTGCCGACGCCGAACTCATCGGCATCCCCCATCGCATCGTGGTCGGTGACCGCGGTCTCGAAGCCGGCAAGCTCGAGTACCGCCACCGGCGCGCCACTGAGTCCGAAGAGTTCCCGCATGCTGACGCGCTGGCTTTCATCCAAACACGGTTATCGCACTAACGACCGCGGCCATGTCCGCGGTCGCGCGCTGCAACGATTGTTAGCTGCGGCCATGGCAGCTGGCGTACTGCTGGCAGGCGCGGGTCAGTACGCCACGGCTGCGCCAAACGCGCAGGCGCAACGCGACCCCGAGCTGCGCGGCGTACTGGGTCGAGCGATCGAACAAGCAGAGTGTTTCGAAGATCAGTACGACTCAGCAGTCTGGTACAAAATGATGGAGCCGCGGCTGCGCAAGCAGGTCCCCGACCGTGAGGAACGTCTGCTGCTGCTAAAACACGTTTTTTGTGAGGCTCACCGCCCGGGTGAGGTGCGGCTACCACCAGGGCTCGTCATGGCGGTGATCGACGTCGAGAGTCGCTTCAATCGCTGGGCCGTGTCGTACGCCGGCGCCGTCGGGCTGATGCAGGTGATGCCGTTCTGGCCCGAGGAACTCGGCATGAAACGCCATCAACTCGTGCGCACACCGGAGAACATCAAGATGGGTTGTGCGATCCTGCGTCACTACTTGAAACGCGAAAAGAGCAATGTTGTCAAAGCACTGGCCCGCTATAACGGTAGCGTCGGCAAGCGCTGGTATTCGGATCTGGTGATCAATCGCTGGTCGCGCTGGAATGGCGCAGACGATCTGGGTCTCGGCGAGAGCGGTCAGCCAGCCCTCAAGCCCGTTCGCTACTGAGTCCAAGGTAACTGCCAATGGCTGACATCCTGGTCATCTACTACTCACGTCATGGCGCAACCGCGCAACTCGCGCGCCAGATCTGTCGCGGTATCGAATCGGTGGCCGGCGCGAATTCGATCCTGCGCACGGTGCCTTCGTTGTCCGCCGAGTCGGAACGACCCGTACAAGCCGTTCCTGACAGCGGCGCGCCCTACGCAACACTGGCGGAGCTGAAGCGCGCCGATGGTCTGCTGATCGGCAGCCCGACCCGCTTCGGGAATATGGCAGCACCGCTGAAACACTTTCTCGACAGCACGTCGAGTCTGTGGCTGGACGGTTCCTTAGTCGGCAAACCGGCGGCGGCATTTACTGCTTCACAATCGATGCACGGTGGTCAGGAATCGACCTTGCTCACGATGCTGCTGCCGCTGCTTCATCACGGCATGTATCTGGTCGGCATCCCGTTCACGCACCGCGAACTTAGCGAGACTCGCTCGGGCGGCTCACCCTATGGTGCCTCGCACGTGGCCGGCGTGGCCGAACGGCCAGCACAGCTGTCAGATGCAGAACAAGTGCTGGCGCAAGCGCTGGGCGCACGCGTCGCGCGCCTTGCCGTCACGCTTGCGGAGTCTTCTCCAACACGTCGCGGATAAAGGGAATCGTCAGGCGGCGCTGGGCAACCAGCGAAGCGACGTCGAGCGTATCGAGCAACTCCGCCAGTGTTGCCATATCGCGTGGCAACCGACGCAACAAGTAACGACCGGTCTCATCGGGGAGCTCGAGGCCGCGCAGCTTGGCACGTAGCGTCAGGGCGGCAAGTTGCTGCTCTTCATTCAACGGCTGCACGACGAAATTGGCGGCGGCAGCCAGCCGCGACTGCAGATCCGCCAGGCCAAGACCGAGCTGGCCAGGTAACTGCTCTGCGGCGATCACCAGAATGGCGCGGCGGGTTTCGAGTTGGCGATACAGCCCAAAGAGCGCGGACTCCCACGCCGGGTCACCGGCAACCACTTGCAGATCATCCATGCAGACACAGTCCAGCCCACCTGCACCAGCGATGAACTCCGGGGTTACCGCTGCGATCGCGGCCAAGGGAAAATACCCCGCGCGACCGTGACTACCCGCGAGCGAGCAAACCGCCTGCAATAAGTGCGACTTACCGACAGCTGGCGAACCTGCCAGCCAAGTCACGCTACCTGCGCCACTCACGGCAACAGCTTGCAGGTGCTCGATCAGCTCCGCATTGTCGCCCGTCAGGAAACTCGCGAAGGTAGCGCGCTCTTTCAGCTGCACGCCGAGTGGCAATTGTTGCATCGTTAATGGCTATTCGGCGGGCTGCTCGCCGGGACTGACCACTGCTCGCCGGGCGAACGCCTGCATGTAGTCTAAGCCGGACAGCAGCGTGGCAATCAATGTGACGACTACCAGAACATCGACCACCTCGACCGGTGGTAAACGGCTGGCCGCATGCAGCAGCGCCGCCAGCACGACCGCCAGCTGCAAGCCAGTGTTTATCTTGCTGAGGATCGTTGGTCGACCGTGCAGCGGGCCGAAAAACAAGCGAAACAATACGGCGCCCAGCCCAATCATCACGTCACGCGCCACGACCGCGGCCGCCAGCCACCACGGCAGCAGGCCCATCCAGGTAGACATCAAAATACTGCCACCAGCAACAGTTTGTCCGCCAACGGATCGAGGAATTTGCCCAGCTCAGACGTCCAGCCAAATTGCTTGGCCAGAAATCCATCGAGACCATCGGAGATCGCCGCCAACGCCATCAACACGAGCGCCAACCAATAACGTTCGCTGGCGATCGCCTGCACGACCGGCCAGACCAATGCGATCCGCAACAAACAAATCAGATTCGGCAAGTGACGCATGGGGATTCGCCGCGCTCAGAGTCAGCGTGTCAGCGCCTGGCTCGAAAAGCCAACACCGCACCACCAGAGGCTGGCACCGACTCGAAACGCCCGCTGCTACCCAACGATGCTAACAAGGCATCAGCACCGCCGCGGGCGACGAGCCGGAACATCGCCGCCTGCGGCGCAACCTCTCGCAACAGCACGCGCTTTAGGCCAGGTAGGCCGCCGAGCGTCTCCGTGACCAAGGCGAAATCGCGCAAGCTCTGCACGTCGAGGAACGCCACCAGGATCTCTACTTCAGGCAGCGACTGGACGGCCTCGGCCGCGCGAACGTAGCCATCCACCGCCTCATGCAGGCCGGCTTGCAACCCGCCCGAGGACTGCGAGGCGCTGGTGCTAGTCTGCAACGCCCAGCGATACAGGCCCGACCCGTCGTTCTCAAAACGCTCACCGACGAGCAAAGCGTCCCCGCCAGCGCGCTGCGCTGCCGCCAGTGCTTGATCGCGCTCAATGCTGGCATTTGGCAACCCCAAAGACGCGGCACTGACTATTTGAATAGACACGCCGCGCGCAAGCGCCACTGCTGCAAGCTCCGCTTGAGCGGCGCTGTCGATATTCGTGGAGCGCAGCGCAATGATGGTGCGGGGCCGGGGCCCGGACCACACCGCACGCCCCGCTGCGACAATCGCGCGCTCAAGCGCCGCGCCATCGAATGACACCAGCGTACCGCCTGCAGACGGCCGCACGACTTTGACGAAGCGGCGCGGGTCTGACAACAACCCGCCAAGTGCGGGATCGGCCGCGGCATCGCGGCGACCAGTCGCACGCTGTAACACGATTCGCATCGCGTCTTCGAACGCCGCAGTCTGGGAGCCAGCGTTGACGGTGACGTCGTACAGCCTGTCATTGCCGGCGGCATTCGCCGCTGTCGCCAGCAACAGGCTGCATAGCCAGGCTACGAACAGATTTCGCTGCACGCGCCCGCGGCGCATTCCCTGGTTCTCAAACGTGTTCATTCGATCTGTTCGACTGGCTAGTCAGGACGAGCCACCCCTCGCGCAATGGCTGTTCCTGTACAATAACATAGTCTTTATTACCCTCCTCGCAGCACGTATCTGAGCCACATCATGAGCAACGACTCCGGCCTGACTTATCGCGATGCGGGCGTCAACATCGACGCCGGCGACGCGCTCGTTGAACGGATCAAACCTGCGGTCAAAAGCACGCTACGCAAGGAAGTGCTCGCCGGCATCGGCGGCTTCGGCGCGCTGGTCGAGGTGCCTATTGACCGCTATCGGCGTCCGGTGCTGGTGTCGGGAACGGACGGTGTAGGCACCAAACTGCGGCTGGCGATCGACACCGGTCGACATGACACGATCGGCATCGACCTGGTGGCAATGTGCGCCAATGACGTTGCCGTACAAGGTGCCGAACCCCTGTATTTTCTCGACTACTACGCCACCGGCAAGCTGCGCATTGAGGTGGCCGAAGCTGTCATCGGTGGCATCGCTGCAGGTTGTCGGCAAGCGGGCTGCGCACTGGTGGGCGGCGAGACAGCGGAAATGCCCGGTATGTATCACGGTGAAGACTACGACTTGGCCGGCTTCTGTGTCGGCGTGGTCGAGAAGGACCGGATCATCGACGGTTCTGGCACCAAGGCGGGTGCGGCGGTCATCGGGCTCGCTTCTTCCGGCCCGCATTCCAACGGCTACTCACTGATCCGCAAGCTCCTCGCCACAACGGGGGCTGACGCCACAACGCAAGTAGCCGGTCGTGCGCTGCTGGACAGATTGTTAGTACCCACACGCATCTACGTCAAGTCGATGCTGGCGCTCGCGGCCGCGCTGCCGGTGCATGGCTTCGCCCACATCACTGGCGGCGGGCTGACAGACAACATCCCGCGTGTCCTGCCGGAGGGCCTCGAAGTGCGCTTGGAGCGCGCCAGCTGGACGCAGGATCCGGTGTTTGATTGGCTACAGCAAGCGGGGCGGATCGCGCCGCAAGAAATGTACCGCACGTTCAACTGCGGCGTCGGCATGGTAGCGGTCGTTGCACCTGACCATGTTGACCAGGCGCTCGACCTACTGCGTGCCAACGGCGAACACGCAACCCTCATCGGCGAGGTCGCCAGCGGCGATCGCGGCGTCGTCATCACGTGACGGCGATCGCTCCGCCATAACCGAAGCAAAGCGACCGCATGATCGCCAAACTGCCTGCGCTCGGTATCGTGATCTCCGGTCGCGGCTCCAACATGGCTGCCATTGTTCGCGCAGCGCAGTGCGGCGCATTGCCTGCCAGGATCGCGGTTGTCATTGCCGACCGCGCGGCAGCGGGGCTTGAGCTGGCGCAGGCGCTGGGTATAACGACCGAAACAATTCCGGCACGTGAATTCGCGGATCGAACCGCATTCGATGCTGCATTGGCCGCGGCGCTCGATCAGCACGGTGCAGACTTCATCGCACTGGCTGGTTTCATGCGGATCTTGGGCGCCGTGTTTGTTGGCCGCTATCGCGGCCGACTAATCAACATTCACCCGTCGCTTTTACCCCAACACAAGGGCTTGCACACGCACGCCCAAGTCCTCGCGGCGGGCGACGCTAGCCACGGCGCCAGCGTCCACTTCGTGACACCCGACCTCGACGGCGGACCGGTGATCGCCCAGGCCAGCCTCCAGGTCCAGCCGGCTGACACCGCAAGCAGCCTTTCAGCCCGTGTTCAGCAGCTGGAGCACATGCTGTATCCCAAGGTCTGTGGTTGGGTGGCGAGCGGCCGCGTGCAGCTCGACGGGGATCGCGTACTGTTCGACGGTCTGCCGCTCGACCAACCGTTGATTGATTCAATCACGCCGCGGACGCGGCACGCCGGAGGCGCGGTATGTTGAGAGCAGAGACGACTCGCCGCCACTGGGCGACCGCGGTTAGTCAGGCGCTGTTGTTAGCAGCTTTGGTCACCGGGGTGCCCGCGACGGCAAGCTCGCAAAGCCCGCCGGAGACGGATGTGCTCGAGCCGTTCACAGTCGCTTATTCAGTAGAATGGAAGGGCATCACCGCAGGTGTTTCCACGCTTACGTTGATACGCCTTGGCGGCGATGACTATCGCTACGACTCAACCACGGTTGCGCGTGGTCTGGCACGACTGTTGGTTGCGGATCCCGTCAAACAAACGTCGACGTTCGAACTGGTAGCCGGCGAAGTTCGACCCCAGCAATTTCGCGGCATCGACGAAAAAGAACGCCAGACCGCGCTGGATTTCAACTGGCAGCGCAATCGGGTGACCGGCACTGCGCGAGGTAACAACGTCGACCTGGAATTGAAGCCCAGTACGCAAGACCCGATGTCATTGCAAATCGCAGCGATGCGACAATTGCAGCGTGGCGATTTACCAACCCAGATCTGGATGATCGACGGCAATGAGATCAAGGACTACGAGCAACGGCGTCATGGCAGCGAGCGCATCAAGACCGCCATTGGCGAGTTGGATACGGTTGTGTACGACAGCAAACGGCCAGACGGCAGCCGTATCACCCGCACCTGGCATGCGCCGTCGCTGGGTTACCTGCCGGTGATGGCCCAGCGCATACGCAACGGCAACGTCGAGGTGACGATGCGAATCCGTGATCTGCAACGCGCCGCAACGACTGCCGCTAAATAGCTATCACGCCTTTGGCAAGGTGACGCCGCGCTGCCCTTGATACTTGCCGCCACGGTCCCGGTACGACGTGCCGCAGACCTCGTCCGACTCAAAGAACAGCATCTGCGCAACCCCCTCGTTCGCATAGATCTTGGCAGGCAGCGGTGTCGTATTCGAGAACTCGAGCGTCACGTGTCCCTCCCATTCGGGTTCGAGGGGCGTCACATTGACGATGATCCCGCAACGGGCGTAGGTGGACTTGCCGAGACAGACAACCAGCACACTGCGCGGAATGCGAAAGAACTCGACCGTGCGGGCCAGCGCAAACGAATTCGGTGGGATGATGCAAACGTCGGCCGTAATGTCGACAAAACTCTTGGCGTCAAATGCCTTCGGATCGACAATCGTCGAGTTGATGTTGGTAAACACCTTGAATTCATTCGCGCAGCGCACGTCGTAGCCATAGCTGGAGGTTCCATACGAGACGATCTTCTGGCCGTTGGCCTCGCGCACCTGTTCCGGTGCGAACGGCTCGATCATGCCGTGGCTCGCCGCCGTTCGGCGTATCCAATGGTCCGACTTGATAGTCATTCTGTTTAACTTTCCTCCACTACGATCTTGGGGAACATGCTGGAGCGATCGCGTGCGCGTCGCGCCAACGCCGCCGCCGTGCGGCGCGCGGCCTCGAAATATGGCGCGGCGTGTGGCGACGACGGTGCGGCGACCACGGTCGGAATGCCGCCGTCCGTCTCCGCCCGGATACGGGCATCGAGCGGCAGCTCACCTAACAACTCCACGCCGTACTCGGCGGCCATGCGCGCACCCCCACCTGCGCCAAACAGATGCTCGATGTGGCCGCAGTTGCTGCAAACGTGCACGCTCATGTTCTCGATGACGCCTAGCACTGGCACGTTCACTTTCTCGAACATCGCCAGCCCCTTGCGCGCGTCCGCCAGCGCGATGTCCTGCGTTGTCGTCACGATCACCGCACCGGCAACCGGCACACGTTGCGAGAGGGTGAGCTGAATATCACCGGTGCCGGGTGGCATATCCACGACCAGGTAGTCGAGCTGCCCCCAATCGGTGTCGGCCAGCAGTTGCGTCAAGGCCTGCGTCACCATCGGACCACGCCAGACCATCGGTTGTTTGGGGTCGATCAAAAAGCCAATCGACATCGCAACGATGCCGTGCGCCTTGAGCGGAATGATGCGCTTGTTCTCGAGGGCGGTTGGACGTTGCCCCTCAAGCCCGAGCATGATCGGCTGGCTGGGTCCATAGATGTCCGCATCCAGAATTCCCACCCGCGCGCCCTGCGCCGCCCACGCGAGCGCCAGATTGACGGCCACCGTGCTCTTGCCAACCCCGCCCTTGCCAGACGCCACCGCGACAATATTGCGGATCCCTGCCAGCGGCTTGAGTTGGCGCTGCACGGCATGCTGCTCGATGCTGCTGTTTAGCGACAGATCGATGGGCAGCACAAAACCCGCCGCGGCCAGATGCCGGTGCAATGCCGGACCCAGAACCGCCGCATAACCACCGGTGGGAATTCCCAGCACGAGTTCGATGACTGCACGGCCATCCACCATCGCGGCACGCTGGACCGCTTTGGCAGCCCCTAGGGATATTTGCAACAACGGTTCCTCGAAACACTCGACCGCAGCGCGCAGGCGCGCCGACTCGGGACTACCAGACGTTTCGTCGACCATGCTATCGCTTTGTTTGCTAGGGAACGGGGCCCACCATTCTAACCAACTTGGCAGTTTGCACCGACCGATATCGAGCCGTGGCATGGACTGTGGCATAATTTTTGGTACAAACCCTGAGGCATACAGCCCTTTGTGAGTTTCCTGACGAACATTCGTGCCGACAAGTCCATCACCGAGATCAAGTCGGCCAAGGACATCGCGGCACCGAGCACCCAAAAAGCCATCGCAAAGCTGCGTGGGCTTGGCGCCGGCGTGATCCCGTCGGTCGCGGCTGCGCTCGATGAAGCCGACAAAGTCGCCACGCTGGGCTTCATCGAAGTCCTGTCGGGTATCGTCAACCAGAAGACCTTGCCAGAGTTCTTTCGCTTGATGGTCGAGGGTAGCCCACGGGTCGTTTCCGGCGTGGCTTGGGCCCTGTCCAGCAGTCGCAACTACCCGCCACATCTGCTGCTGGAAGCCCTCTCGGTCGAGGGCATCTCCAAGTCCTCGGTGATGGACGTGATCCTCGCGCAGAAATCGCGCTTCACAGTGCGCGAACTGTTGACCGCGGCCTACCAACAACAGCCGAATGAAAAAGCCGCGCTGTTCCGTGTCATCGGCGAAATGGCGAGCGACGAGCACGTTGCCGAGCTCATCGGTCGCATGCAAGGCAAGGATCCAATCGCTCGCCTGCATATCATCAATATCCTGTCGCGCTTCAATACACCTGACGTGCAGCGCGCGTTGCAGGGACAGCTCAAAGACCCTAGCAAGTTGGTGCGCGCCGCCACCTTGAGTGCGCTGCAAAAAATGGACGGCCCGATCGATGTGGCGCAGCTCTGCGAGATGCTGCGCGACCCTGAGCTCGACGTGCAGAACAAGGCGATCGATGTCGTCATCAAAGCCAACGATCCTGAGACGATCAAGTACTTGATCCCGATACTGCAGGACGAGAACGAGTACGCGCGCCGCGCGGCCGTCGAAGTTCTCAATGAGATCGGCGACACGAATTCGATCAAGGATCTACTGGCAGCGATTGCCGATGCAGACTGGTGGGTACGTAGTCGCGCCGCCGACGCGTTGGGCAAGATCGGTGGCCCCAAGGTCGTCGACGCGGTGCTGCACCTGATACGTGATGACGATCAGGACATCCGCCGCGCGGCAATCGAGATTCTGAACCAGACCAAAGATGAGCGCGCCGTCAGTCATTTGATCGATGCCACCAAGGATCCAGACTGGTGGGTCAGCGAACGTGCGGTCGACGCATTGGCAGAGATCGGCAACAAGCGCGCAGTGCCGCGGCTGATGGAAATGCTGCAGAACACGCCGGCCAAGTCGCTGCCAGTCGTGGTCAGAGCGCTGGGCCGCCTCGGCGATCAAAAAGTGTTGGAATCCGTAATGTCGATGCTGACGCGCGAAGAAAAAGACATCCGTGTCGAAGCGATTGGCGCGCTGTCGAAGTTGGCGGATGAGCGCCGGGTGGAACACATCCGGGTACAGCTGAAGGCCCAGACCTCATTGCCAGACAACACGGTGGCGCAGGCCGCGATGCGCGCGCTGTCCGAACTCGATGCACGTTTCACGCTGAGCGGCGCGCCAGTCACCTCGCAAACAGGGGCGCTGGCGCGCGGACCTGCCGATGGCACCAAGACGACCCGCCCGCCGCCAGCGCTCGATCCGGCTGCAGCGGCCGGCATCGTGGCACCGCCGTCACCGGTGCAGACCAAGACACAGGTCATGTCCGAGACGTCGGTCGCGCGGTCGCTCAAAGAAGCGGAGAAAGCGTCCGGTGGCCCGCCCAAGCTCGATATCCAAACGCTCAAGACCGGCGATATTATCGAGGGTCGTTATAAATACATCGAGCGCATTGGCAAGGGTGCTTTCGGCACCGTCTTGCTGATGGAGGACACGGTGGTAGACGAGCGTTTGATCCTCAAATTCCTCAACCCCAACGTCTCCGAGGACGAGGAGATCATGAAGCGCTTCGTGCATGAGCTGCGCTACTCGCGCAAGATCACGCACCACAATGTCATTCGCATCTATGACTTCCTGTTTATCCAGGGCAACTACGCAATCTCGATGGAGTACTTCCCGTCGCATACACTGGGTACCGAGGTGGTCGGCGAGAAACCGATGGACCTGGCACGAGCACTGCGCCTTGGTTGCGACATCTGCACGGGCATGGATGTCGCCCATCAAGTCGGCATCGTGCACCGGGACTTGAAGCCCGCCAATCTGCTCATCAACGATGAAGGTCTGTTGAAGATCGTGGATTTTGGTGTCGCCGCCGCGCACCGCGAGGGCGAGAGCAATACGCAGCTCACCAAGACCGGCTATGTGATCGGCTCGCCAAAGTACATGGCGCCCGAGCAGATCCTGGGCAAGAAAGTCGACCAGCGCGCTGACACCTACGCGCTGGGCGTGATTCTGTATGAGATGGTAACGGGCGTGGCGCCCTACGCGCGCGGTGATCACATGTCGGTGATGTACCAACATGTGCAGGGTAAGGCGCGGCCGCCAAGCGAAATAAACCCCAACCTGCCGCCCGGCCTCTCGGATGTGGTCATGAAGGCGATGGCAGTCGACAAAGAAAAACGCTTTCAGACAATGCTCGAACTGCGCGCCGCGCTCGAGACATTCCGCTAGGCGCCACTCCGCACGCTACGCACTTCGCAGTCAGGGGATGATTGTCCCCGGCAGACCCAGCAGTTGCGAATAAACGCGCAGTGGGTCACATTCCGTCGCTGGGCCTGATCGCATGCTGGGCCTTAGCCTTTGGAGAATTGTTCATGGCGCGTATCGACGCGTTCCTGAAGTTAGGAACTCAGCAGGGCTGTTCGGATATCCATCTCGCGGTCGGCGTACCGCCGATGTTGCGTTCGAACGGCGATTTGCTACCGATCAAGTTTCGCGATCTTCGCGATACCGAGCTCGAGAGCTACCTGAGCGAGATCTTGAGCAAGAACCAGACCGAGCTGTTTGCCAAAGGTCAGGATCTGGACTTCTCGTACGTGTCTGGCGAGGGCGGCCGATTTCGCGTCAACGTGTTTCGTAAAGAGACGGGTATTGGCGCCACCTTCCGGGCCATCCCTGCCGACATCCCGAGCATCGATCGCATCGGCGTACCGCCAATAGTCAAGAAACTCTGCGACCAGCACCAAGGCATGATTCTCGTCACCGGCGCCACCGGTACGGGCAAGTCGACCACGCTCGCCGCCATGATTGACTATCTGAACGTCACGCGACGGCTCAATATTGTCAGCCTCGAAGACCCGATCGAATTCGTCCATCGCAGCAAGATGTCGCAGCTGATCCAGCGCGAACTCAATACCCACTTGCCGAGCTTTGCCGAGGGCGTGCGCGCGGCGATGCGTGAAGACCCGGACGTGATTCTGGTCGGCGAACTGCGCGACGCCGAGACCATCTCAATGGCGATGACCGCTGCGGAGACCGGTCATCTTGTATTTGGCACGTTACATACCACCAGTGCTGCCAAGACTATCGACCGCGTGATCGATGCGCTGCCGATCGAAGAACGGGAGCAAACCAAGAGTTTCTTGTCGCAGAGTCTCATCGCCGTGATCACCCAAGTGCTGGTCAAGACTGCCGACGGCCGCAGCCGTCGCGCGGTTTGCGAAGTGATGACCATGAGCAAGGCGATCGCCAAGCTCATTCAAACCGACCAGACACACCAGATACCAAACCAGATCCAGACCGGCCGTGACGCCGGCATGCAACTGCTGGATCAGGCGCTGCTGGCCGGTCTCGCGGCGAAAGAGCTGGACGCGGACGACGCTGTTGCCTACGCGTCAGACAAGAAATTGTTCGCGCGCTATGTCACCGAGCCTTCCGTGCTGCCCAAACTCGACGCCGCTGCGGCCGCTGGTAGTTAGCGATGGCGCATATCGACGAGTATTTGCTGCAGATCCTGGAGAAGAAAGGCTCCGATCTGCACTTCCTGGCAGGCGATCCACCGCGGATCCGACAGTTTGGCGAACTGCAGCCGCTGCGACCAGAGCCACTCGCTCGCGAGTTCGTCCAGACAGCACTGTACGAAATCATGCCTAGAGCCGCCACAGCACGCTTTGAGGAACGCGAGGGCGCGGACTTCGCCTATACCATGGGCGAGTACGGTCGCTTCCGCGTCAACGTGATGCGGCATTTGAATGGCATGGGCGCAGTGTTTCGCGCGATTCCCTCCAAGGCGCTGTCGCTCGATCAGCTCAACATGCCGCGCGCCGTGCGGCAGATGTGTAATACGATCAATGGTTTGATACTGGTGACAGGCAAGACCGGCTCGGGCAAGTCCACGACTCTCGCGGCGATGATCGACGATATCAACAACCGGGTCAAAGGCCACATACTAACAATTGAAGATCCGATCGAGTTCGTGCATCAGCGCAAGAGCTGTCTGATCAGCCAGCGAGAAATCGGCGTGCACTCGCCAAGTTTCGCCGCGGCGCTGCACTCTGCGTTGCGCGAAGACCCAGACGTCATACTGGTCGGCGAATTGCGCGACTACGAGACGATCAGTATTGCGGTGACTGCCGCGGAGATGGGCATTTTGGTGATGGGGACGTTACATACCAACGGCGCGGCGCAAACCGTCGACCGGATGGTCAACGTGTTCCCGGCCGACAAGCAATCGCACGTGCGTACGATGCTCTCAACCAGTCTGCGCGGCGTCGTTTCCCAGCAGCTGTTGCAGACTACGGACAAGAACGGCAGGGTCGCGGCGCTCGAAATAATGGTCAATACGCCGGCGGTCTCCAACCTGATCCGCCAGGGCAAGCTGGATCAGCTCGAAACGGCGATGCAGTCCGGCTCGCAATTCGGCATGCGGACCATGGACAGCGCGATTCAACAGTTGCTGGATCAAAAAGTCGTGTCTGGCAAAGAGGCCTACAAGAAGGGCATCAACAAGGCCAAGTTCGAGCCGACCAAAGACCAGGACTAGGCGCACGGCTGGTCGCGCGCACGCCTGCGGCGAGGGCGTGCAATAATTGCGGCCTGTTGTTTCGATCCAGGTCGCCCATGCTCCGCAAGATTCTCGTCACGAGCGCGCTGCCGTACGCCAACGGACCGCTGCATCTCGGCCACCTCGTCGAAGCCGTTCAGACCGACGTCTGGGTACGTTTCCAGCGCATGCTGGGACACGACTGCCTGTACGTCTGTGCCGAAGACGCGCACGGCACGCCCATCATGATCAAAGCGCAGTCCGAAGGCATCACACCAGAGGCACTGATCGCACGCGTGGCCGAAGAGCATCGCCGCGACTACCGCGAGTTCCTGATCGGTCACGATCAGTTCCATACGACGCACTCGCCCGAGAACCAGGAAGTCACCAACCTGCTCTACCAGCGGGTGCGCGATGGCGGACACATCACGGTGCGTAGCGTGCGCCAGGCATTCGATGAGCAGGCCGGGATGTTTCTACCGGACCGCTACATCAAGGGCGAATGTCCGCGGTGTGGCGCAGCAGAGCAGTACGGCGATAGCTGCGAATCCTGCGGCGCTACTTACTCGTCCACGGACATCAAGAACCCGCTGTCGACAATCACCGGAACACCACCGGTCTGGCGCGAATCGGAACACTACTTCTTTCAGCTAGGCCAGTTTGAAAAAACCTTGCGCGACTGGCTGCAGACTGGCGCCAGACAGCCGCAGGTGCGAGCGAAACTCGAGGAGTGGTTCGAGGCCGGCCTGAAGGACTGGGATATCTCGCGCGACGCTCCCTACTTTGGCTTCGAGATACCCGACGCACCCGGCAAGTACTTCTATGTATGGTTCGACGCGCCGATCGGCTATCTGGGCTCATTCCGCGCGCTGTGCAAACAACGTGGACTCGATTTCGACGAATACTGGCGACCGGATTCGACTGCTGAGGTGTATCACTTCATCGGCAAGGACATCAGCTATTTCCACAACCTGTTCTGGCCAGCGGTATTGCATGGGGGCGGAATGCGCAAACCGACTGCGGTATTTGTGCATGGGTTCCTGACCATCAACGGCGCCAAGATGTCCAAGTCGCGCGGCACCTTCATCACCGCGCGCCGCTATCTGGATCTTTTGCCACCGGAACCGCTGCGGTACTACTTGGCCGGCAAGCTAGATAGTGGCATCGACGACATGGACTTGAGTCTCGATGACTTCGTTGCGCGTGTGAACTCGGATCTAGTGGGCAAGCTCGTCAACATCGCCAGCCGCTGTGCCGGGTTCATCGCGCGTGGTGGCGGACAGTTGGCAGCGGCATTGCCTGACCCAGCGCTGTACCATGAATTCGCTGCCAAACGCACCGTCATCGCGGCACATTACGAAGCGCGCGAGTATTCGACGGCGACCCGCGAGATCATGGCCCTGGCGGACCGGGCTAACCAGTATGTCGATATGCATAAGCCGTGGACGCTGGCAAAAGATCCCGCCAGATCGGCCGAAGTGCTTGCAGTGTGCACGCAAGGCATCAATCTGTTCCGGGTACTGATGAGCTATCTGGCGCCCGTATTGCCGCAGATGGCCTGTTCCGCAGCCAAGTTCCTCAACGATCCGCTCAGCCGCTGGGATGCGGTCGAAACGCCCCTGTTGGCGAGTCCGCTCGGCAAGTATGAACCACTAGCCATACGGCTCGACCCGAAACAGGTCGCTCAGTTGATCGAACCTGCTGCGGGGATAGCAGCCGTCGCACCGACATCACCAGCGCAAGCTGCCGCAGCACCCGCACAGGCGGCATCGCCACGCACAAACAAGCGTGACGCTGCCGCATCCGCCGAGACGGCTGGCAACGCCAACATCGCCGACTTTACCAAGCTCGATTTGCGCGTCGCGCGCGTCATCGAGGCGTCGTTGGTGGAAGGCTCAGACAAGTTGCTGCAACTGACGCTCGACGTAGGTGGCGAGACGCGTAACGTGTTCTCTGGCATCCGTGCGGCTTACTCACCCGAGCAGTTAGTCGGCCGGCATGTACTGATGATCTACAATCTCGAGCCCCGCAAGATGCGCTTTGGCGTCTCCGAGGGGATGGTGTTATGCGCCAGTGGCGACGGCCCGGAGTTGTTCCTGTTGTCACCAGACGCGGCGCTGCCGCTGGCATGCGCGTCACGTAGGTAGGCACGTGTCGCTGGCTGAGTCGATCGACGAGCTGCTGCCGCAGACGCAGTGCACTCGCTGCGGCTACGACGGCTGCGCGCCGTACGCCGCAGCGATCGCGTCGCATCGAACTGAGATCAACCGTTGTCCGCCCGGCGGCGAGACCACGATCGATGCGCTGGCCGCGCTGCTAAGCCGCCAACGCCTGCCACTCGACCCCGATTGCGGTGTCACGACTTCCGCGGTGGTGGCGGTCATCGATGAGTCACGTTGTATCGGTTGCACCAAGTGCCTGCCACCCTGCCCGGTCGACGCGATTGTCGGTGCTGCACGGCGAATGCACACGGTTTTGAATGATCTATGCACTGGTTGTGAGCTCTGCATCGCACCCTGCCCCGTCGATTGCATCACACTGGTACCACGCGCCCAACTCGGTCGACCGTCGCCAGAACCAAGTGCGAACGCCAATCGACAACGCTTCCATGCGCACAACACGCGCATCGAGCGCCTGGCGGCAGAACGTGCCGCACTGCTGGATGTCAAGAAGCGGGCGGCACGGCCCGCATGAATGCCGACAAACGGCGCGAGATCTTCCAACGTCTACGCGCGGCAAATCCCAATCCGACCACGGAACTCGAGTATCGATCCCCGTTCGAATTGTTAGTATCGGTAATACTCTCCGCGCAAGCGACCGACAAGAGTGTCAACGCCGCCACGCGCAAGTTGTATCCGGTGGCCAATACACCAGCGACAATTGCGGCACTGGGCGAGGCGGGGCTAGGTCCGTATATCCGCACCATCGGTCTGTGGAATACCAAGACCAAGAACGTCATCGCCACCTGCCAGGAGTTGATCAGCAAGCATGACTCACAAGTACCTCGCGATCGCGCCGCGCTCGAAGCATTGCCGGGTGTGGGCCGCAAGACCGCCAATGTCGTGCTGAACACCGCTTTTGGCGAACCAACCATTGCGGTCGATACGCATATTTTCCGCATCGCGAATCGAACCCGCTTGGCACCCGGCAAGACGCCGCTCGCGGTCGAGCAGGCACTACTCAAGTTCACGCCGGAAGAATTCAAGCAGGACGCGCACCATTGGCTGATCCTGCACGGTCGGTACGTCTGCAAGGCCATCAAGCCCGACTGCCCGGCGTGCCCGATCAATGACCTCTGCGAGTTCTCCAAGAAGACCGCGGTGGCAGTCAGGCCACCAGTGCGCCCACGCGCGGTCAACCGCGAGAGGCAGCGTCAATGATATTTGGTGATCGCAATCGGGCGCAGTTGCGCGAGAGCTACTTGAGCGCCTGGCGTAAATTCAAAGCCGGCGTGCCGCTCGAGCCACTCGAGAAACAGATTGCCGCCGTGATTGCTGAGCATCCGGAGTACCACGCGCGACTGGAGCGCGACGAGTCAGTCATCGATCGGGACTTTGCACCTGAGGTGGGCCAGCCAAATCCGTTTCTGCACATGGGGCTGCATCTGGCGATCCGCGACCAGATTGCGACCAATCGCCCGGCCGGCATCAGCACGCTCCACGCTGAGTTGGGCGCCGCACTGGGCTCGCTGCACGATGCCGAACACAAGATGCAGGAGGCGCTGGCCGCCAGCCTGTGGGAGGCTCAGCGCTCGGGCAAATTGCCGGACGAAGCCGCCTACCTCGAGCGCGTGCGGCGACTCGCGCGCCGAAGCAACCGCTGAGTCTGGCAAGCTTAACAAAGCTTAACGCAGCATTGCGGAACCAGCTGGGCAACCCGCTGGTCAACAACACAACTCGTTTCTAAGGTGTCGACATGTCACGCCCTGCTCCGGTCGCGGACCGCTCCGACGCTGTGACCTTCTCGCTGATTGTCACCTTGTCTATCCTTGCGCTCAGTTTGCTAGCTAGTGTCTCCTGGGCTGACTCGCAGCCACCGTGGCGCACTTACTACGAGATGCCCGTGGAGGCGGACGGTAAAGAATCAACAGACTGTGAAGTCTGCGTCGAGGAATCGCTCAATCCCCTCGATGTCGCACCGGGCAAGCCTGATCGCGTGCGAATCGATGCAGAAGACGTCTGTGTCGAGTTTTGATTCTCGAGGACTATCCCTATGATCAGGCATCGCGAAACGATCGTGACTGTGGGCCGCGCCGCGAGCGTCGTATGTGGCGTTCTAGTGCTAACCGCCTGTGTCGCACCGCAGAACTACCAACGCGAGGTCGTTACTACACCGGCGCAGTCGTTACCGACAACGCAAATCATTTTCTACCCGGCCGCCGGCCAGAGTGCCGAGCAACAGCGCAGGGACCAATATGAATGTTATCGCTGGGCGGTGACGCAATCGAGCTTTGACCCGAGCCGCCCGCAATTGGCACCCCATCAGCGAGTTGAAGTGGTACCCGCTAGTGATAGCCGAAATGCCGCGGCCGGCGTGGTAACTGGTGCCGTGCTCGGTGCCGCCGTTGCTCGGCCACGCGATGCCGGTCTGGGCGCTGTAATTGGCGCCGTGGCAGGTGCAGTGGTTGGCGCATCAGCGGATGCCTCGCAGGCACAGCAGGCACAACGCGTACAGCGAACCTACGACGCTCGCAACGCGCAGCAGGTCGCCGCCCTCGATGCACAGGCGATCAACTATAGACGGGCTATGACGGCGTGCCTCGAAGGCCGCAACTATCGCGTGCAGTAACGCGGCCAGAATCAAGGAGTTACTAAAATGAGTCGAACCAAACTGATTGTTATGACAACGACGACGATAGCCTTGCTAGCGCTGAGCGCTGTTGCGAGCAACGCGTGGGCGGACCGCAATCAAATCGACCGACGTGGCGCCACGCCAACGCAACGAGACGGCGGCCGGATCTTTGACAACCGTTACAATCACAACCGGTACTATCCGGCGCGCGGCCAAGTCGTGCCGAGCGTTCCGCGTGCTTCGAGGTCGGTGCGCTACCGCGGGACTCCGTACTACTTCAATGAAGGCAGTTGGTATCGGCCGACCGGTCCCCGATTTACCGTGGTCGCACCACCCTTTGGGCTCGTCGTACCGTTTCTGCCCTCCTTCTACACCACCATCTGGGTAGGTGGGATGCCGTACTACTACGCGGACAACGTGTATTACCGCTGGCTGCCTCAGGAACGTGGCTATGTGGTGTCAAACCCACCTGACGACAATCAAGTATCGACCAGCTTACCGAGCGGTGACGACCAGTTGTTCGTCTATCCAAAAAACGGCCAGAATGCCGAGCAACAATCGACTGACAGATACGAGTGCCACACGTGGGCGGCGGATCAGACGCGCTACGACCCGAGTCAGCCGTATGGCGGCACTTCGCCGCAGCAAGCCAGCGATCAACGTGCCGCCTACTTCCGTGCTATGACCGCATGTCTCGAAGGGCGCGGCTATAGCGTTCGCTAGCGCGTCGCCAAGAAACCTAACGAGGCGCGTTTTCGAGCTTCTCGAGTAGTGCTAGCTGCCGCTGCTGCAATTCGAGTAGCTCCTGCCAAGCCTTGTCGCGCAGACCGTCCAGCTTTTCGTGCAAAGATAAGATCTCAAGCTCTGCTTGAGGTTGACCTCGAAGTCGAGACGCGCTGCGATCCGATCCTTCTCCGCCTGCCTATTCTGGGTCATGAGGAGAATGGGTGCCTGCACGGCGGCGAGGCAGGACAATACGAGGTTGAGCAGAATGAATGGAAACGGATCGAACGGCTTACCAACCTCCGCGTTGTACAGCATCCAGGCAAGCAGCACCGCGGCGAACAGCCCCATGAAGGCCCAACTGCCGCCGAACGAGGCAATGCGATCCGCGGCGCGCTGCCCCAAGGTTGTGCGTTCTTGCTCAACAAGGTTCGCGTCGCGCGCCACGGTGTCACGCTGCAAGAACCGGCGTAGTACCCGCCTCTCTCGTTCACCGAGGCCGCGGACCGTCGACTCAAGGTCCGGCGTCTTGATGGCAGCTTTTGCCATGCGCCCCGCACCGGACGTTGTGCGAACGAGGGCGTGCATCGTAGCGATCATGCCGACCGCGCCGAACAATGCGACCAGCACATGAAGCGCCCCAGTGCCTGGACCAGTAACGCCCGCATACCGCAGCAGCGCGCCGGTCGCGAGACCGCCCAGACTGCCGAGCGCCAGATCCGCACCCAATGTCAGGCGCGCGCGACGCAGCACCAGCCGCGCAACAATACCCGCGGCCAGGCCAGTTAATAACCATTGCCATACATGCATAAGATGACTCCGCTATTGATTGACGACACTCACAGGTCGCTATCTACCAAGCACCACCAATAACTTGCAGCAGCGCAATTGCTGCACTCTGGCGGTCCGTGATGGCCTGTGCGGCCGCGCTGCGGGCCGCCAGACTATTAGTCTGCACTACTATCAGATCCGAGTAGCCGATGATTCCGGCCAGATACTGATTGCGAGCGATCTGCTCGGCGCGGGTCGCCGCCTCGAATAATGCACCTGCACTGATTGCGCTGTAACCGGCGTCGTCTATCAGATTGAGCGCAGCAAAGTACGCCAGGAACCGCGCAGTTGAACATAGTTCAACGCCAGCTCGCCCCGCACCGATAACGTGGCAGTGGCGAGATCGCCGGTGCTCGCTTGCGCCAACACGCCAAGTGCAACGAATCGTTATCGACTCCTACGGTGTGGATGAAGTACCGAAGGGTCCGCACGGGCCCTTATTCCGCTGTCACTACCACTACTCTATCTTTACCGCTTCAACACCTCTCGAATCAGCAGCGCGACGATCAACAATGCACTGACGCTCATCGGCCAGATGGCGACAAACCATGGAAATTGCTGCCACGATTTACCCATGCTCACACTCGATCAGTGGTACCCGTGCTCGCCTACCTTGCCGCGAAACACCCAACAAGCCCACGCGGTGTACGCTAAAATGATGGGCAGCATTAGTCCTGCGCCCACCAACATGAAACTCTGGCTTGCATGCGGTGCCGCCGCTTGCCAGATGGTTACTCGAGCGGGAATGACATAGGGCCATATCGAGATCGCGAGGCCGAGTAGACACAGCCCAAACAGCGCGAGCGCCAAAAGGAAAGGTGCACGCTGTTGGCGCTTGACTAGACCGCGTAGCAGCATGAACGTCACTACCGCTGTCAGTAGCGGGACCGGAGCGACTACGACAACTCGAGGCCACGCAAACCACTGTTGCTAGTACTTGGCTTCCAGAAACGGCGTTGCAAGGCTCATGGCGGCAATTCCGAGGACGGTTGCGATCGCAAGGGGTCGGGCCAGTGTGAAGGCTGTCTCCTGCAACCGACCGTCAGTTTTCCAGATAAGCCAACAGGCTCCGAGCAGCGCGTAGCCCACCAAGAGTGCAACGCCTACCAGAATGCTGAACGCACTAAGCCATTCCCACCACCCGCCAGAATAGGCACGTCCCGGGACCGAGATGCCTTGCCAGAGCGCGCCAAGCGTGACGCTTTGCGCGAAGGTCGCGAGTACCGAGCCGCCCGAGAACGCTACATCCCAGACGACGCGGTGCGCTGGATCGCGCCAGCGAAATTCAAATGCAACTCCGCACAATATCAGTCCCAGCAACATCGCGATGAGCGGCGCATACAGCGCTGGCAGGATGATCGCGTAAGCAAGCGGAAATGCCGCCATCAGCCCGCCACCCCCTAACACCAGCCAGGTCTCATTACCGTCCCACACGGGGGCGATGCTGTTCATCGCGGTGTCACGTTCCCTGCCGACGACGAAACGTGAATACAGGATCCCAATGCCGAGATCGAAGCCATCCATCACGACATACGCGGCGATCGCGAACGCGATGATGCAAGCCCAGACCACCGTGAGATCAATGTGGCTCATTTAGTCGCGCCTGAGACAATCGCGGCTGCGGGCGTAATACCCGCAGCACGCGTGACCGTCCCGTCCAGCGCGCGCTCATGCACTTCGGGGGGCTTCGACATCAGCCGCAGCAAGTACCAAATTCCGGCTCCAAACACGGCGAAGTAGACCACCACAATTGCCAGCAGTGAAACGGCGACCGCGGGAGCATCCAGCGGAGAAACGGAATCGTGCGTGCGCAACAGCCCGAAGACAGTCCAAAGCTGACGACCGGCTTCCGTCGTAATCCAGCCCGCCAAAACTGCGATGAAACCCGACGGACCCATCGCAATCGCACCGCGTATCAACCACCTTGAGGTATAGAGGGACTTGCGCCACCTCGCAACCAAACTCCAGAGGCCAATTCCCAACATCGCCAGCCCAAAGCCCACCATCACGCGAAACGACCAAAACACGGTCCCGACCGGCGGCTGCGCCTCTTCCGGTACCGTATCGAGACACGCCAACGGCGCTCGAGCGTCATGCTTCAAAATCAAGGACGAACCGCCAGGGATTTCGATGGCGTAGTCAACGCGTCGCTCAATGCTATTGGGAATACCAAATAGGATCAGCGGCGCACCATTAGGGTGACTGCGATAGTGACCTTCCATGGCCATCGCTTTTGCAGGTTGGTGCTCCAATGTGTTTAGACCATGATGATCTCCGACGATGATCTGAACTGGTACGACTAACGCAGCCATCCATTGCCATCGAAAACATTTTTCGGGCGCCCAGATTAGCGGAACTCTTCAGCAGATGCCACGCACCCACCGCGCCAATGGCAAACGCCGTCGTCAGGTAAGCGGCAATCACAGTGTGACCCAAGCGCTACGGAAAGCTCGGATTCCAAATTATCTCCCACCAGCCGTGCTTGGGTACAAACCGTCCAACATCGTTGATCGCATAACCGACTGGCGTCTGCATCCAACTGTTAGCCGATAGTATTCAGAACGCGGAAATCAAAATGCCGAGCGCCACAGCACAGGTTGCCGAAAAATGCAGTTTCGGAGCCACTTTGTTGATCCCTAACAACATCACGCCGAGAAATCCTGCCTCCAGAAAGAATGCCGTCAAGACTTCGTAGGCCATGAGTGGGCCGATAACAGGACCGACTCTGTCGGAAAAAACAGCCCAATTAGTGCCGCATTGGTAGGACATCACAATCCCCGACACCACGCCCATGGCAAACACGACGGCGAAGATCCGCACCCAATAGCGGAACAGATTGGCGTCCACGCCGCGCCCCGTCTTGCGCTACAGTCCCTCTAGCACCAGCAGATAACTTGCCAGTCCAATCGTGAAAGCCGGAAATAGGAAATGGAAACTCACGGTGAATGCGAATTGGGCGCGAGCCAGTTCAATGGCAGTCATCGCAAATCCGTTCAGTTGACTCAATCGACCACTATTTCGTTCACGCAGTTTGCAACATTGGCAGCTCCCAAGGGACCCTAGTGCGCTACGACCGACCCAGAAGAAGCGTGTGGTTTCTGCATGACAAAGACCAATGGCAACATGATAAACGCAGCGATTCCCGTTATCAGAAAGACATCCTGAAAAGCGAGCATCTGCGCCTGCGACGCAACTTGTGCGGCGACTATTTCCGCGCCTTTGCTAGATGTTGGCCCAACGCCGAACGGCCGCAAGTAATCGTGTACGGCTGGATTGAACAGAGTCACATGCCCGGCCAAATCGTGCCAGTGGCGCTGTGTGGAGCTCACCAATTGCCAACCGACCACGGCAATGCCAACAGACGAGCCGAGCGACCGCATTACGCTGTAAATGCCGGACGCCCTCGTCCTGCCGCTCAGGACCGAAATTTTGAAACGCGACCGTCGACATCGGGACGAAAACAAGCCCATGCCGAGACCAGAAATCGCACCGGGCGGCGCGAGTTGCCAGAATCCAGCATCAAGGTTCAACCAGCTCAGCGCAAGACTCCCGGCACCGTTCAACAGCAATCCGGTGGCAACCAGCAGTCGAGGATCGAATCGCTTGATCAGTACTGAGCCGGTAATCACCATAGAGAATGCCGCCGCAATGCCGCGTGGAACGAACAGGTAGCCTGCGTCGAGCACTGGATAGCCGAGCAGGCCCTGCACGAATAGCGGCAGCATGGCAATCGTGCCGTAGAGCGCCAACCCGAAGCCGATCATTGCCAGATTTGCGCTGGCAAAGCTTCGATCCCGCAGCAATTTAAAGTCGATGATGTTGGTGTCCAGACGCCAGCCACGCACGACAAACAACACGGCGGATAGCGCTGCAACGGTAACGAATACTTGTATAACCCTTGATTCCAACCAATCGCGGGTCTCGCCTTGATCAAGCACGAACTGCAAGCAACCAATCGCGAGCACCATGAGAATCAGGCCGGTCCAGTCGATCGCCACCTTTTGCGTCTCCTCACGCTGCAATTCGCCTGAAATCATCATGAGCGCGAAAGCCGCAATCGGGACATTGACGTAGAACACGGCACGCCAGGAGAAGTGCTCCGTGAGAACAGCACCGAGCGTTGGCCCGAGTATCGGCGCCACGATAACACCCAGACCGAACATCGCCATCGCCTGCCCGCGCCTGTCGCGCGGAAAGGCGTTCATAAGCGTAGATTGCGATAACGGGATCAGGAATGCACCAAACAACCCCTGCCCCAGACGACAAACAACCATCATCTCGATATTTTCTGCGATACCGCACAAGGCCGAGAACACTGTAAACCCAACAATTGAAATCGTGATCAAGCGACGTTTGCCCAGCCAACGGGCAAACAAGCCGGTGAGCGGCATCACGACGATAGCCGCGACAATGTAACTCGTCAGTATCCAGGTAGTCTGATCCGCTGCAATGCCAAATGCGGCCTGCAAATGCGGGAGGGCCACGTTGACGATAGTCGAATCCAGCACTTCGAGAACCGCGGTGAGAACCACAGCCAATACCACTGGCCACTTAACGGGCGCTTCAACGCGCGGCGCTTGCGCAACGAGCGACTCCGAGGCAACCATGGCAGGCTACTCGCTGCCGGTCGTATCGACGGTTGCAGTGACGCTTGCACCGACGCGTAGCTGAAGTGCCTGATCGCCGGGCGAGCTCGGAATCTTGATGCGCACCGGGAAGCGTTGCGTCACCTTGACCCAGTTGCCGGTGGCATTCTGCGGGGGAAGTAGTGAGAACACGGCACCGGAGCCCGCACCAATGCTCTCGACCGTCCCATGCAGTTCGATGCCGGGATACATATCGATGGCTACTGTGGCTGGCTGACCTCGGCGTATTCGTTGCAGATCAGTTTCCTTGAAATTCGCGTCGACCCACCAATCACCGTCCTCAACCAGCGAGAACAGCGGCTGACCCGCACTCACCACCTGCCCCGGCCGCAGTGACAGATTGGCAATCCAACCGGCGCTCGGCGCTATCACTTCGCTGTATTCCAAGTTGCGCGATGCGAGCTTCAGTTGCGCCACGGCCGCGCGTACGGTCGCATTATCCTCGCCGCGTTTGCCCGCCTGCGACCTTGCGGCAGCCAGATTGGCCTGGGCGACGGCCACTTGGGCCGCAGTCTCGTTGCGCTGCGCCAATGCCTGGTCCACGACCGACCGCGCCACCAAAGCCGACCGCAGTAGTTCTTGATTGCGCGCGAGCTCGCTGGCAGCATTTTCAAGTGAGGCGCGTGCACCGGCCAGCTGCGCTGACGCCGCGGCGACATTGTCGCCAACCGACAGTGCCGTATGACGTGCTAACTCGACTTGTGCCATGGCAGCTTCATTCGAGAGTTGCCGGTCGGTCTGGTCGAGTCTAAAGAGAACGGTATGCCGCTCGACGCGCTCATTCTCCACGACCGCGACTTCGGCAACCGCACCGCCAATCAGCGGCGCAATTGTCAGGATATTGGCTTGCAAATAGGCATCGTCACTGGACGGATAGAGCTCCTGACGGCGCCACCAGAAAAACAGGCCGCCCACAAGAGCAGCCACCGCCAACAGTAAGAGAAACAACTTCGAACGACTCAACGGCCCACTCCCATTCCACGATTTAACGTACGGTCATTCGGTCTAGAAATAGCCCGCATTGTAGACACTGCTACATCGCGACAACTGAACTCGTCGCACAAGACTTTGTGGAGTTCATCATGCGCCAACAAAACTCCACAGCATCTCCAGCCGCGAGCATGCGGGTGGGCAGTACGACCGTGCAGATGCCAGGCAGCGTCGTGCGTAGCGCAGCCTCATGCCAGTGAGTCTCCTGCATACGACGCCAGCTTAGCGTGCCAACCGCGGCGAAATTGATCCGCAGGTCTGTTCCAACCTTGAACTGCGTCAGGGGTGCACACTCGCTCCAGACCGATACATGCGAGGTGCGCGGCGCATCGTGGTAGCGCTCGAAAACGATTCGCGGACAATCGACAATCTCCCCTCGCTGTCGCGACACCATTAGTTTGATGAACTCCGCGTGCGCCCAAGCGAGCGGCATCGCCGATCCGGTGGGCCTGCCGATGCGAAACGACTGACCGGCTATCGGACCACTGTCCCAAACTTGCTCGGGCAGCATTCCGCCAGTCCCTCGCCGTAACCATCGCCATTGTAGCGATGCCAGGACGGACCCGAAGGCGTGTCGACTCGCAGCAGTGCATCTGCGACAACGATCGAATCGCGCACCCGCGGATCATTCGCCGCCCGCAGGCCAAAACGCACTAACTGCAGGAAGTCTACCGATACCTGCGCCGCGGCGCTCAAGGCGCGATCAGTCGCTTCATTCTTGATTGGCAAAACGGCATCGAGCGCGGCACGATCTCGCAGCACGTCGGGCGGCGCCACTCGCACATAGTAACCGGTCACACCCTGTTGCTGCGCCAATGGCGTATTCGTCACGTATAGCCAGGACTCGACGCGCGCATTCCAATCGTCGGCGACGTCTAAAGCCAAATGTTGCTCGTCCGATTCCAGGAACTGCGCTCCGGCGACTAGAGCAGCGATACACACCGACAGCGTAAATGCATTGATGCCGCGATCCTCTTCCCAGCGGTCTTGATCCGTCACTGGGCCTACGCGCACGATAAAGCCTAACGCGCGTCGAACCATGTCCGCGACTTCGATGCCATCGAGTGCATCATTCTCGGCCAGCAGTGCCGCGAGCAACACGGGCAACGCCGCTTCGTCCAACTGAACGCCTTGCCAGAACGGCGTACCCCCCAGCCACTGATTCTGGTTCCAATGGCCATCGACGTACTGCGTCGCGATCAGATAACGCAGGACATCGCGAGCCTCCCGTTCACCACCAACGGCCAGTAGCGCGCTTGCGCATTCGACCAAATCACGCGGCCACACCAAGTGGTAGCCACCGCGATCATCCTTCGCGTTGCCCCATGGCACACTTAGACTCGCAACCATCGCGCCGGGATGCGTTTTATCCAGATGACACCGCAACACCATCCGCGAGAGTGCCAGTTGTCTATCTACTTTGGGCGCAACGGATGCGACTGTCGCCCTGGCATGACACTCCTTGTGCCAGCTTCGCCAGGCTTCGATGTATTCCATCCAAGTCTGTTCAAACGGTTGCGCGAGTGCTGCAACGGCGAGCGAGGCAGCCGCGCCTCGCGACGCGCCAAATCCCAGCGCAAGGACGCAACGCCGATCAAGCTCGCCCAGCAGCGCGACATTGCCCGGCCCGGCACGCTCGTGCGCCCAGGTCATCGCGCCATTGCGATTGAAATCCTGCCAGCCATCGCTGAATCCCACATAGCCTGCGCTCCGGCGACCTAACGCGTCCGTTTGCACGCCATCAACGGCAGCGAGCGCCAGCCCAAACGGGCCCTGCTCGGCCCACAACACTTTGCGACTATAGTGTTGGCCGGTCCCTGCGGTGTTGTCCCAACCCGTACCGCCCAGATGCGGCGCGAGCAATGCATAAGGCGTCAGATCGGCGTCGCCATCGAGGTGTACATCGACGAGCAGTACATCACGCTGTGGTGACGCCACGATTCGCAGGGTCAATTCCAGATCGATCGTGACTGTGAATGACGGTCGCGGCAGGAACACCCGTTGCCGCCATGAACACTCGGTAGTTAGCGAGACGCTTGACTTCGTACCAGGCGCCCTTTTCGTCGGCAACGATGAAGCCGAGATCACGAACCTGCGGTAGGTCGACGCGCGGATAGTAGATCTCGTTGACGATCCCGTACCCCAGCGTGAACCAAACGCGGCTCGGCCCCAGCGACGTTCCAATAAGGTCTTTGGCGCTTGATGTCCAGGTGGGCGGAATGCCCGGCGCGCCCGGCGCATCTTGCGCGGCCCATGTTGTTTGACTGTCGTTCATGATGCTTTGTCACTCCTGGCCGCCGCGCTGGCGCTGTTGCCAGATCGTGAAACCACCGTCGAAGGCTCTCGCGTTGTCCCCCAGACGACACTTGTTCGGTAGTTCCTTCGGTAGATTCGCATTGCCGCCGCCGATCACGATGTCGTCGGGCTCAAGGGCCGCAGATAGACGCGCAATCACGTCAGCGACGTGGCGCCGCCACTTCTTTTTGCCCAGGCGCTTGAGCCCCCGCAGGCCCACATAGTCCTCGTACGTACGCTTCTTATAGGGCAAGTGGCCCAATTCCAACGGCTCCACTATGCCCTGCAGCACCAGTGCCGAGCCCAATCCCGTGCCGAGACCCAGGAACAATAACTTTCGACCCTCGTAGCTGCCGAAGCGCTTGCAGCGCCGCATCATTGGCGACCAATGTCCGCAGTTGGAAAGCTTTGTCGAAGTCGAACCCCACCCAACCTGGTCCGAGGTTGTGCGGCTCGGCAACGGGACGGCCACGCAGCACCGGGCCCGGATAACCGATCACCACCGCGTCATAGTTCCAACCTCGAGCACAGCGCTTGACCCGCGTCACCATCTTGCGCGCGGTCAGTGATCTACCTGACGTGAACTTTCGTGGCTGTTTCTGACCGGTTGCAAGTAGTTTGACGTGCGTACCACCCACATCTACGACGAGCACGTGCTCACACCGCCGCTTTTTCGCACCCACGACTAGCGGCTACGCTTTAGGTAGGAGAACTTCTGCCCTGCCAAAGCGGCCTGATACATGAGGCCGCCTTTTGCGATCGTGAACACGGCGACACCGTGTCGGTAGCCGCCAACTGTCGTCGCATCCTTCTTGCCGCCGCTCACACCAGCCGATGTTCCGCCAGCCGTGCTCACTACCGCATTCACCGCGGCCGTAATAGCAATGGCACTGACATCGGCACCAAATTCGAAGTTGCCGGCGATAAATTCCTCGAACGCATCCCTGTTCTGGAGGAAAATGACCTCGCTATACGCCTTGCCGCCTGCTTGAAAGCCAATGCTAAGCTGATTCATGGTGACATTCCCGACGAGCTTGCCGCGCTCATAGACACGCCCCTTTCCGTGAGCACCGCCAATCCCCAACCCGGCTTCGCCGATGGTCGGGATCACAGCATACCCATAGCTCTCGTTAAAGAACTTGCCGCTCTCGCCGGCGCTCTTGAACAGATTGATCGTGTCTTGATAGCGATCTGCAGCCATCGCGCTGCTCGCGCACGCCAACATGATTGCGCACGCGATCCAGCGATGTCTCTCGACTTTCATTGCAGTACTCCAGTGTGAGCGTCATATTTCGGAATGCTCTGCGACCGCCAGACAGTAAGCCAACGCAAAGCTCGTCGTTTCATTCTAAATGCGAATCTCGCAGCCCTCGTGTCGCCGAGAGGCCGAGCGAGCTTCAGTTTCAACTTGGCAGTTGACTCTCGGAGCGCCGACCGGTTGAAGCGACACCCACAAGTCCTCATAACGAGCTGGCCCATCGCCAGTCTCGAACTTCGGGTAGGTCGCGTCCGTACTTCGCGATGTATTGCTTGACGACCTGATTCAAATGCACATAGATAAAATTCTGTCCACGCGTCGTTCCCCAGTGCCCCAGCGGCATGTGCTTGACGTCAGCGAGTTCCAATGGTCGCTTCAAGAGCGGATTGTCGACATCGCGCAGAAAGACCGTATCGGCCGGGCCGGTCATCGCCGCACCGCCCGGACACTGTCGTTTGGGATGGGATTGTGCCAGCGGCCATCCGGTGCAATCAGCGCGTCAGCCTGTTTAGGCCCCCAGCTACCGCGGGCGTAACGACTCACCGGATCATGCGTCGTCAGAACCGGCTCTACCGCCGCCCATGCCGCCTCGACCGCATCCTCGCGTGTGAACAGCGCGCCGTCTCCTCGCATTGCATCCCCTAACAGTCTCTCATAGGGAGTTTCTTCATCCGCCTGCTCCTCCAAGAGATAGAGCTCGCGTTGGTCGCCGAGAAACTCCTTGCCCGGCCGCTTAACGCGCGCTGCAAGCGCCACCGCGGCGTTCGGCGAGATACGGAAACGTAGGTAGTTTGTTCGGCCGTCGCGCGGCCGAGAGTCGGTAAACAGCTGCTGAGGCGGCGCCTTGAGCTCCACCAGTACCTCCGCGGCCGTCGCGGCCAGACATTTCCCGGAGCGCAGATACCAGGGCACGCCCTGCCAGCGCCAGGAGTCGACATACAGACGCATCGCACAATAGGTCTCCACGTCAGAACGCCGGGCGACGCCAGACTCCTTGAGATAGCCGACGTACTGGCCACGCACGATGTCCGCCGGGTGCAGCGGGCGCATTGCCTGAAACACCTTCGCCTTTTCGCTGTGTACAGCGCCGTAGCCCTGATAGGCCGGTGGCTCCATTGCCAACAACGCGACGACCTGGAACAGATGGTTCTGAATCACATCTCGCAGGCAGCCGGCGGACTCGTAGAACGCGCCCCGCCCGGCCACGTCAAACTCCTCGGCCAGCGTGATCTGCACGCTCGCGACCGAGTTGCGATTCCAGATCGGCTCGAGAAAAGAATTGGCGAAGCGAAAATACAGAATATTCATGATCGCTTCTTTACCGAGATAGTGATCGATCCTGAAAATTGCGTCTTCTGGAAATACGGTACGTGCTACGCGATTGAGTGCACGCGCGGAAGCGAGATCGCGCCCAAAGGGCTTTTCGACGATCACGCGGGCGCTCTTGGCCAGTCCGGCTATTCCAAGACCCTGGATGACGGTCGCAAATAACGTCGGCGGAATGGCCAAGTAGAATGCCGGACGCCGTGCTTGCCCTAGCGCAGTCGCGAGCTTCGCGAATGTTTGTGGATTATTGTAGTCGCCTTTTACGTAGCTGACGCACGACAGAAGCCGACGCAGCACGCGTTGATTGCTGTTGATACTGGCGTGCTTGAGACTATCCCAAACTCGGCGATGCAGCTGCGCGAGTGTCCAGTTGGACGACGCCACACCGATCACCGGCCCTGTCAACGTGCCACTCTCCACCAACCGATAGAGCGCGGGAAAGACCATCTTGTGGGCGAGGTCGCCACTGACACCGAACACCACCAGCGCGTCCGATCGAGAGGAATCATTATTTTTGTTAGGCACCACGGGCTACCTGTGCTTTTTCCTGGTGTCCGCCAAACTGCTGGCGCATAGCCGACAGCAGGCGATCCGCATAGTCCGAATTGCCCTGCGACGCGAACCGCTGGTACAAGGCGCCGCTAATCACTGCGCCGGTACACATACATGCACGGCAGCCGCAACCGTCCAGCGTCCTGCAACGGAATCTGACACCCGGCGAACGAATTGGTTCAGTCCGGCATTGTCCTGCAAGGCTTTGGCAGTTCGAGATCGTATTGCCAAAATTCAGTCCTTTGCATCCGCATGACGCGATCGTCCACCGACCAGCGTCTGGAGCGCGATCTTCGTCGCCTACTCGCCACCCTCGACCCCACACCGGTCTTGGCACCAACGTTGCCCCTGACACCGCCCGCCAGCGCCAGCGCGCTGCCGTGGCAAGAAATTGCGCTGACGGCAGGCGAAATTGTGACCAAACAAGGTGCGATTGAAGCGCACCATGGCCAAATGGAAGTCATGACCCCATTCCTACACTCGTTCATGCGACCGAACGAACTGTTCGCGGCGCCCCGTTAGCAGAATAGGATTGATCTTGAACAGTACGATCACCAGCCCGTTGAATCTCTCGTTGCCATTGCGACTCGCAGTTTTCGCCGGTGCTGCTCTGGCTACGCATTTGCTAGTTGTCATCGTTCGGCACTATGCGAATGTCCTGTTATCACGTAATGCGGCGCGCCGTTACCATAAGCTTCGCTCGATTGCGACACTAACCACCAGCGCGATAGTCTTCTCACTCTACTTCTTCGCGGTTGGTCTCATCTTGTGCGAATTTGGTGTATCGCTTACCGCCTATCTCGCCAGCGCCTCGGTTGCCGGTCCAGCAATCGGATTCGGCTCGCAAGGCGTCGTGCAGGATGTCGTTACCGGACTGACGTTGATCTTCTCTGATCTGGTCGATGTAGGCGATCTGGTGGAGATCTCAGGACAGACGGGCTTTGTCAAAGCCATCACCATGCGCTTCGTAGAGCTCGAGAACACAATGGCCGCAACCGTGTTCATTCCAAATCGTACGATCAACAACATCGTCAGCTACCCTCGCGGCTACGTACGTTGCCTCGTCGACATTGCGCTGCGCGGGGACACACCTGCGCGACAGGCCGCGCACGACCGCGCGATTGAATTGATGCACACGACCTACGAGCAGTTCGCAGGTATCTCGTTGGTCAAACCGACCCGCGAAGGCCGCTTCAGACTGCATGGCGACAGTGAAACCCTGCGCCTCAAATTCCGTATTTGGCCTGGACGCGGCGGACCACTCGAGACCGTCTTTGGACAGGAATTGCTGGCGACGCTGCAACAAACTAGCACGGACTATCAGAACTGGATGATCTCGGTTGGCTACGAAGTCGAGGAGCGCAAGGTACACCCAAAGGAGATGTGGCCGTGGCGGCGACTAACACCGACCCTCAGTAACCTAAGATAGGCGTGCGCATGTTCGAACACCACCTGCCCGTACTCAGCCGCGTACGATTTATCAAGCGCCTATCGGTGCATTCGCTTGGCGCGGCCGCGTTGGTCGCCGCCTCGCTGTACGGCGGGATTCTAGGCTATCGTGAATTTGAGGGCTTGAGCTGGACCGATGCGCTGCTCAATGCTGCAATGATTCTCGGTGGCATGGGGCCGGTTGACGAACTACATACCGAAGGCGGCAAGCTATTTGCCGCTGCTTACGCGCTTTACAGCGGGGTCGTGTTCATTACCACTACCGGTATATTGCTCGCATCCTTTGCGCATCGCTTACTACATCATTTTCATCAGGAAAAGAAACAATGATCAATCCTGTTACCAGCAACCGCGTACGGGCAGTCTTCACTGCGGCTATTTTGTTAGTGGCGACGATGGTGCAAGCAAACGCCGGCGAGTCGCAGTTGACGACGGAGCGTTTCGGCAACGTATCGCTGTACTCGCCCAACGTCAAACCCGACAGCGTGGTGTTGTTCCTGTCCGGCGACGGCGGTTGGAAGACGGGGGTGGTCGACATGGCGCACGCTCTGGTGGACATGGGTGCAGTTGTCGTCGGCATCGATACGCCGCGCTATCTCAAAACGCTGCGCAGCGCGAATTCCACGACTTGCCAATCGCTCGCGGTCGACTTGGAGGCATTGAGCCATCTTGCGCAACGGCACCTGCAGATGAAGGAGTATTCTCCGCCCATCCTGATCGGCTATTCGTCCGGTGCAACACTGGCGTACGCGACACTGGTGCAGTCACCGCCAGGCACTTTCAGCGGCGCTATGAGCCTGGGATTTTGCGCCGATCAAGACATCGGCGAGGCGCAGTTGTGTCCCGGTTACGGCTTGAAGTACACGCGCAACCGACGCGGCGACGCAGTATTTGAACCGGCATCGCATCTGCGGCAACCCTGGCTAGCCTTTCAGGGTCAACAGGACGAGGTGTGTAAACCGGCAGCCATCGATGCGTTCGTGACGGAGGTGGCCGGCGCGGCGGTGGTACGACTGCCGAAGGTTGGCCACGGCTTTTCAGTGCAGCGTAACTGGATGCCCCAGTTTCGCGCCGCCTATCGCACGATCGTTGATCGTACCCAGGCCGAAGGGAAGCCAATACCCGTCGCGATACAAGACCTGCCGGTGACGGAAGTAGCGGCCGACAACAGATCTTCCAAGCAGTTCGCGCTGCTCCTGACTGGCGATGGTGGCTGGGCCGGTCTGGATCAGGATGTCTCCGCCCGACTCGCAGCACTCGGCACACCGGTGGTCGGCTTCAACTCGCTCAAGTATTTTTGGACCCAGCGTACGCCCGAACAGACTGCAGTCGACGTGGCGCGCGTGCTGCGGCACTACTTTAGCAGTTGGGACAAATCGGAGGTCCTGCTGATTGGCTATTCCTTCGGTGCCGATGTGCTGCCGTTTGTGGTCAATCGTTTGCCGGCCGACCTGCGCGCACGCGTTGCGACGATCTCTTTGGCAGGCCTTGGCAAAGACGCAACTTGGGAGGTCCATGTTGCCAATTGGTTGCCTGGCTTTGCGTCAGTCGGCTCACCCATTGCACCGGAGATTGAAGCACTTGCAACCCCGATGCTGTGCCTCTACGGCGAGGGCGAGAAGGACTCACTGTGCCCGACACTTACTGGCTCGCGCGTGCGGGCCGAGATGGTTGGCAAGGGACATCACCTGGGCGGCGAGTACACGACCATCGCGGATCGCATTCTGGAATTCACCGCCACCGCATACCGTTGATGAACGCAGACAATCCAGCTCTCGCGCAACTCAAGCGGTACCTGCCGGCCGCACTGTCGGTGGTAGTGTTTTCGCTGGCGATGTTGGCGTTGCATCGGCTTGCCGGCGAGTTTCATCTGAATGATGTACGCGCCGCATTTCGGACGATTCCAACGTCATCCTTTGCGTTGGCACTATTCGCAGCGGCAGCGAGCTACGCCGCCCTGACCCAGTACGAGCGGCTCGCGGTTCGACATGTCGGCTCGAACCTTGCCTACTCACGCATCGCGCTCACGTCGTTCATCGCATACGCCGTGGGTCACAACGTGGGTGTGTCGGCGCTTTCTGGCGGCGCGATCCGCTATCGGCTTTACAGCGCCGCTGGGCTGTCAGCAACCCAAATCACCCAGATCATCGCACTGGGTTCGCTGACATTTGCGCTCGGTGCCACGACGCTGACCGGCATTGCATTGATCACGGACGCCGACGTTGCGGCACCTATCATGCGGGTGAGTAGCGCGGCGGCCACGCTTATCGGCGTATTGTTGTTGTTAGCTATTGCATCCTACCTATTGTTCTGCGGAATACATCGCGAACCCCTGACACTGCGCGGCTGGACTATCCAGCTGCCGCAACCGTCGCTCGGCGTACGCCAGATCACCGTTGCCAGTGTCGACTTGCTGTGCGCTTGCGGCGCGCTTTACGCATTGCTGTCCGCCGCTCACGATATTTCGTTCTGGGGCTTTGCCGGCGTATTCATCGTAGCCATTGGCGCCGGCGTGATCAGCGCGGTTCCTGGTGGACTCGGCGTGTTCGAGTCCGTGGTCATACTACTGCTGCCAAACATACCGCCGGCTGACTTGCTCGCCGTAATGCTCGGCTACCGGCTGATCTATTACGCGCTGCCGTTTCTGTTGGCGATTGTGCTGTTGAGCGTCAATGAACTACGGGCTCAGACCGCTCAGGTCACGCGGTTCCGCAACCTGGCGACTCGCTCGTTAGGCTTGATCGCACCACAGGCAATCGCATTTTTGGTGTTCGGTGCCGGGCTGCTGCTCTTGCTCTCCGGCAGCACACCGGCGATCGAGACTCGTTTACAGCTATTGTCGCGTCTGCTGCCGCTGGCTGTGCTCGAGCTCTCGCACCTGGCCGGTAGCGCGATCGGTGTCGCGATGCTGATCCTCGCCCGCGGACTGTATCGCCGCCTCGATGGCGCGTGGCACTTGACGATCTGGTTGCTAGTCGCGGGCATTGCGGCATCGCTACTGAAGGGGTTGGACTGGGAAGAAGCTGTTTTTCTGGCGGCGGTTGTCGTGACGTTGGTTATCACACGACGAGAGTTCTATCGGCGTACGTCGCTGCTTGCCGGGCCCGTGAGCCCAGGCTGGATCTCTGCGATGTTCATCGCGGTTGGCGCCAGTATCGCGACGACACTGCTCGCCTATCGCGCCGTACCTTATGGCCAGGAACTCTGGTGGCAATTTGCGATTGATGCCAGTGCCCCGCGTGCGATGCGCGGCGCGATGCTGGGCGCCATTCTCGCTGGCGGCTACGCTCTCGTACGTCTGATCGGACCGACTCGATCACCACCTGCAGCCGGGATCGTGACCGATACAGCGCGCGTCGCACAGATCGTACGTCTGTCCGACGACAGCAACGCCAACCTCGCGCTACTGGGCGACAAGCAACTGCTGTTCAGCGAATCGGCATCCAGCTTCATCATGTATGCGACATCCGGCCACAGTTGGGTCGCCATGGGGGATCCTGTGGGCCTAGCTGTGGAGCGCGAGGAACTCGTCTGGAAGTTCCGCGACCTGGCTGATCGTGCCGGCCGAACGGTGGCATTCTACGAGGTCTCGCCCGACGCGTTGCCGGCCTATATCGACGCGGGTCTGTCACTCAGCAAGCTCGGGGAAGAAGCGCGTGTAGCGCTTAGCGGATTCACACTCGCTGGCAGTGCACGCGCAGAGCTGCGCCAAGCCCACCGCCGGGGACAGCGGGAGGGACTGCAGTTCCAGATCGTACCGGCCACGGAGTTCGACAGTCGACGCGATGAGCTGCAAGCGATCTCCAGCGAATGGCTCAGCGCGAAGCGCGTGGCGGAAAAAGGCTTCTCGCTCGGCTACTTCGATGCACAGTACTTGCGACAATTTCCAACTGCGCTGGTCCTGCTCAACGGGCGGATAGTTGCGTTTGCAAATATCTGGGACACAGATTCAAAGACCGAGTTGTCCATCGATCTGATGCGTCATAGCAACGCCGCACCTCGTGGCACGATGGATTTTCTGTTCGTCGAACTGATGCTGTGGGGCAGCAAAAACAGCTACCAATGGTTCAATCTTGGCATGGCGCCTCTGTCCGGACTCGAAGCACATCGACTGGCGCCCGCTTGGCACAAACTCGGTCGGCTGGTATATCGATTTGGTGCGGAATTCTATAACTTCGATGGCCTGCGCAACTACAAAGACAAATTCAACCCAGTCTGGCGGCCACGGTACCTCGCGGCGCCGGGGCGGCTTGCACTGGCGCGCGTACTGTATGACGTAACCAGGCTGATTTCTCGAGGTACTTCCATCTAGCATACATTCAGCGCCGCTTGCACTGTGCGTGAGCGTTGTCGGGCTCTTCAAATTCAATGAGGCGCTCATTCGAACCGACGGTTGATACAATCACAAACGTGCTGAACGTGTTGTGGACTGTCACCGCAAGGGGGTACAAACGACTCCCTATTCGCGGGCGTCAGTTGCTCACTTCAGTTGGGCGCGCCTCAGTCGAGATAGTTTGCGTGCCGCTCGAGTGCGGCGCGCGGCAATGCATCGCCATAGATTCTTTGCGCAATCGCGAAGCGCTTCTGCGCACGAGTCAGATCAGACGACAGAGACGAAGCGACGATCTTGCGAGCCACTTCAAACATCTGCGACGCGATCGCAAGGCGCTCGGCCGGTGTCATTGCCGCGTGTCGCGCCGCAACTATTTGTTCGAAACGACTATCTGTATCCGTCACGTCAACGTGTCCCGCAGTACTTTCGACAGACTGTCCAGTTCGCCAAGCGACTCCGCCCATCGATGCAAATAGGCGATGTCCATGCCGGGCGCAATCAATGCTCGAACATCGCGCAGCTGCAGATCAGATCCGGCGTCGCGAGCCCAAACCAACTTCGACAAAATGAGATCCTCGCGACTGACAATCGAAGTTGCGATACCGCCGAAGTCGACACGCTGTCGCCGCGCAAATTCCACCTGACGGTACTCGCCAGCCTTTTGCACGATAATATCAACCTTAACGCCACTTTTGAGATGCATGAGATTGAATAACCGCGTCGAACGCACGGCGTCAAGAGCGGCGTCGAGATCAACATAAAAATCCGCTTCGAATGCATGCACAAATCTTTCGGCGCCTGCGGCGGTCAAAGCTACCACGAGATCCAGATCGCGCGTCATTCTCGGCGTTGCGTAATACGCCATTGCGAACGAACCGGTCAGCATGAAATCGAGCTTGAGACCCGCTAAGCGTTTGCTGACAAGATCCAGAACTTCGAGCTCAGTCATCGCACTGCGCGGCTCAGCGTCCGCGCTTGGGAATATAGAGATCCGTCAACGTTCCTTCGAACGCCTCGGCCGCCATCGCGATGGTTTCTGACAAGGTCGGGTGTGGGTGAATCGTTAGGCCAATATCCGCCGCATCGGCGCCCATTTCGATAGCCAGCGCGATCTCGGCGATGAGTTCACCAGCGTTCGGACCGACAATGCCGCCACCCAGCACGCGATGCGTCTGCGGGTCAAACAGCAGCTTGGTGAACCCCTCATCTCGAGCCTGTGCTAACGACCGTCCGCTGGCCGCCCAGGGGAATGCCGCCTTCTGATACTCGACGCCTTGGACTTTCGCCTCCGTCTCGGTGAGCCCTACCCAGGCGATTTCCGGATCGGTGTAAGCCACCGATGGGATCACGCGCGCGTCGAATGCGCGCTTCTGACCCGCGGCCACCTCGGCGGCCACCTTGGCCTCATGCGTGGCTTTGTGCGCCAACATCGGCTGCCCTACGACGTCACCGATCGCGAAGATATGCGCGACGTTGGTGCGCATCTGCTTGTCGACTGGAATGAAACCGCGTTGGTCGACGTTGACGCCCGCTTTGTCGGCATCGATTGCCTTGCCGTTTGGCGCACGCCCAACCGCGCAGAGCACGACGTCGAACGTATCCTCGCTCACGCCGCCATCTGCCGCTGCAAACGAAACCGTCAGCCCCTGCTTGGCCGCTTGCACTGCGGTGACTTTGGTCTTAAGCAACAGCTTCTCGAAACGCGCCCGCAGGCGCTTCTCGAGCGGCTTCACCAGATCAGGATCGCAACCCGGCATCAGCTGCGGCGTCAACTCCGCAACCGAGACCTTGACACCCAGAGCGGCGTATACACAGCCCATCTCCAGACCAATGATCCCACCGCCAAGCACTAACATCCGATTCGGTAGCGACCGCAGCTCCAGCGCCCCAGTGGAATCGATCACACGTGGATCATCTGGCAAGAACGGTAGTCGAATCGCCTCAGACCCGGCGGCGATGACGCACTGCTCGAACGCAATACGTTCGCGCTTGCCATCGTGCTCGATCTCCAGCACGTGCGGACTGACAAACCGGCCGACACCCTGGACCGTCTCGACTTTGCGTTGCTTTGCCAAACCCTTGAGGCCGGCGGTGAGCTTGTCCACCACGCTGCTTTTCCAGTCACGCAACTTGTCGATGTCGATCTTCGGCGTGCCGAAGTCGATCCCATGCGAGCGCATCTCGGCAGCCTCATCAATGACTTTGGCCGCGTGTAACAAGGCCTTCGAGGGTATACAACCCACATTCAGGCAAACCCCTCCCAAGGTCGGCCAGCGCTCGACCAACACGACCGATAATCCAAGATCCGCCGCCCGAAATGCGGCGGTATAACCACCGGGGCCAGCGCCTAACACCAGCAGTTGCGCTTTGCGATCGTGCGGCTCGTCAATGACGGACGTTGGCGAGCGCTGCACCGCCTCAGCTGCAGCAACGGCAGCAGGGCCGGTGGCAGCAGCGGGGGTTGCGCGGGCAGCGGCAACATCCGGCGCGACCGCAGAAGTCGATGCCTCTTTCGGTGCGGCAGCCTGGTCGCTCGACGAAGCATCAAACCGCATGATCAAGCTGCCCGAGCGCACTTTCCCGCCGGCCTGCACGAGCACTTCGGCCACGGTACCGGCGACACTCGCTGGCACGTCCATGGTCGCTTTGTCGCTCTCGAGCGTGAGCAGCGGGGTCTCCAGCTCGATCACATCGCCCGGCTTCACTAGTACTTCGACGATCGACACTTCGTCGGCGGTGCCGAGATCCGGCACAACGACATCGACGCGACTCATGGCACGGCCTCGAGCAGGCCCTCGACGTCGGCCAGCTTCTCGGCGAGATACGTCGTGAACCGTACGGCGGCAGCGCCATCGATAACCCGATGATCGTAGGAAAACGACAGTGGCAGCATCAAGCGCGGCACGAAGCCGCCCTGCTCATTAAAAATCGGTTTGAGCGCAGCGCGCGCGACACCCAGGATCGCGATCTCAGGCGCGTTAATGATCGGCGTGAACGCCGTACCGCCGATGCCGCCCAGACTTGACACTGTGAATGACCCGCCCTGCATGTCAGCCGCTACCAGTTTGCCATTGCGGGCCTTCTCTGACAGCTCACCCAGTGCGCGCGCCAGTTCGTAAATGTCCTTGCGATCGGCATCGCGGATCACCGGGACTAACAAGCCGCCCGGCGTATCAGCAGCGAAACCCAGATGGATGTACTTCTTGACGACCAGGTTCTCGCCGTTGGCATCGAGCGACGCATTGATCAGCGGGAAGTGCTGCAACGCTTTGACACAGGCACGCATAATGAAAGCCAGCGGCGTGAGTTTGATGCCCTCAGCCTCCGACTTCTTCTTCAGGCTCTTGCGGGCGCTCTCCAGGCTGGTGATATCCGCCTCGTCGAACTGCGTGACATGCGGCAGATTGACCCACGAAGCATGCAGCCGCGGACCGGAGATTTTCTGCACGCGCGACAGCGGCTGGACGTCAACCTTGCCAAATGCGGCGAAATCAACCGTCGGAACCTTGGGCAACGACGGCCCGGTACTGGCCGCCGCCCCACCCGCCAGCACGCCCTTTACAAACGCCTTCAGGTCGTCGTGGACGATACGCCCCTTGTCACCACTGCCCTTGACGCGCGCGAGATCCACGCCCAATTCACGCGCCGACTTGCGCACCGACGGACCCGCGTGTGCACGCGCGAACCCCAACTCGTCAATCCGTGTGCCGCCGCTGGTCGCCACGACACCCGTACCGCTGGCGGTGCTGGGTGCGGCCAATGGAACCGCCGTGGTCTGTTTTGCGACAGGTTCTGCGGTTGGCTTGTCAGCAGCACTGGCCGCGCCAGTAGAGTCAGTAGTAGCCTGCTGCGGCGCCTCGGTCGGCGCTGGTTTGGCTGACGACTGGTCGGCCGCCACGGTCACAATTAAATCGCCCGCGCGGACCGAACCACCCTTGTCGACGTGCACCTTCTGCACGGTCCCGGCGACCGTTGAGGGGACGTCCATGGTCGCTTTGTCTGTCTCGAGTGTTAGTAACGGCGTATCGACTTCGATCACATCGCCGGGCTTGACCAACACGTCGATCACCGCGACCGACTCGAAACTCCCCATATCGGGGACCTGTATTTCAGTCACATTGCTCATGTCAGATTCAGACCGTTAGTGGATTGGGCTTGGCGGGGTCGATCCCCAGCTTGACGATTGCCGCCCTCCACCTTGGCAGGTGGGAGGAGACCGTCGGCGGCCAACGCATGCAAGGTCGCAACCACAATGTAGCGCCGATCCACCTCGAAATGCTGCCGCAACGCGGCCCGCGCGTCGGAGCGGCCAAAGCCGTCGGTTCCCAAGGTCACGTAACGGCCCGGCACCCACTGGCGTACTTGATCGGGCACCAGGCGCATGTAGTCAGTCGCTGCGATGAACGGCCCGTCCGCATCCGCGAGCAACGTCTGCACATAGGGTTGCCTGGCTTCGTCGGCCGGATGCAGCATGTTCCAGCGATCGCAGTCGATGGCGTCACGACGCAGCTCAGCAAAACTCGGCACCGAATAGACGTCCGCCGAAACGCCGAAGTCCGCCGCTAACATCTCCGCCGCCGCCTGGCATTCCCGCAAGATGGTGCCCGAGCCCATGAGCGTTGCGCGGAGCTTCTTGCGCCCGCCCGACTGTAGCTTGTACATGCCCTTCAAGATGCCCTGCTCGACCCCTGCGGGCATGGCGGGCTGCACGTAATTCTCGTTCATCACCGTGATGTAATAGAACACCGACTCGTTGTCGGCATACATGCGACGCATGCCATCCTGGATGATGACCGCCAGCTCGTAGGCAAAAGTAGGGTCGTAGGTGACGCAGTTCGGCACCGTCGTGGCAAGCACCTGACTGTGACCATCCTGATGCTGCAAACCCTCGCCCGCCAACGTGGTACGGCCGGCCGTGGCTCCTAACAAGAAGCCGCGCGTGCGGCTATCGCCTGCTGCCCAGATAAAGTCACCGACCCGTTGAAAGCCGAACATCGAATAGAAGATGAAGAACGGCACCATGTGTACGCCGTGATTGGCGTAGGCCGTGCCGGCGGCGATCCACGAGCACAGTGAACCTGCTTCGTTGAGGCCCTCCTGCAGCATCTGGCCTTTCTTGTCTTCGCGATACGACATGAGCTGGTCGGCGTCTTGCGGTGTATAGAGCTGACCTACCGAGGAATAAATGCCGATCTGACGAAACAGACCCTCCATGCCGAAGGTACGCGCCTCGTCCGCCACGATCGGCACGATATTCTTGCCGATCGTTTTATCCTTCAGCAGCGTGGTCAGAATGCGCACGAAGGCCATGGTGGTTGATATTTCGCGGTCACCACTGCCCTCGAGCACAGCGCTAAAAGCCGCCAGCTCGGGAACCACCAGCGCCGGCGCATCCGCACGGCGCACGGGCAGATAACCGCCGAGCTCGAGTCGTCGCTGGCGCATGTACTGCATCTCTTCACTGTCGTCGGCCGGCTTGCTGAACGGCAGCCGCTCGATCTCCTCATCGCTGATCGGAATATTGAAACGATCCCGAAAGTGCTGCAGCCCCTCGCTATCGATCTTCTTCTGCTGGTGCGAGATCATCATGCCTTCGGCGGACTTGCCGAGACCGTAGCCCTTGACCGTCTTGGCCAGGATGACGGTTGGCTGACCCTGGTGATGCGCCGCGGCCCAGTAGGCTGCGAATACCTTGCGCGGATCATGACCACCGCGGTTCAGGCGCCAGATCTCCTCGTCCGACATGTTGGCGACCATGGCCTTCAAGTCCGGGTACTTGCCGAAGAAGTTCTCGCGCGTGTACGCACCGCCTTTCGCCTTGAAATTCTGGTATTCGCCGTCGACGCACTCCTCCATCACTCGCCGCAGCAGCCCATCCTTGTCCTTGGCTAACAATGGGTCCCAGCGGCCACCCCAGAGAACCTTGATGACGTTCCAGCCTGCACCGAGAAATGCCGCCTCCAGTTCTTGAATGATCTTGCCATTGCCGCGCACGGGCCCGTCGAGCCGCTGCAGGTTGCAATTGATTACGAACACCAGGTTGTCGAGCTTCTCGCGCACCGGCATCGTGATGGCGCCCATCGATTCCGGCTCGTCCATCTCACCGTCGCCGAGGAATGCCCAGATCTTGCGGTCCGACGGACTAACAAAACCACGGTGTTCCATGTAACGTTGGAAGCGCGCCTGGAAGATCGCCATCATCGGCCCCAAACCCATCGAGACGGTCGGGAACTGCCAAAACCCGGGCATCAACCATGGATGCGGATAGGACGACAATCCATCACCGCCCACTTCCTGACGGAAGTGTCGCAGCTGTTCTTCGGTGAGCCGCCCTTCGAGGTACGCACGCGCATAGATGCCAGGCGACGAGTGCCCTTGCATGAAGACCATGTCACCGGGGTGCTTGTCGGTGGGCGCACGCCAGAAATGATTGAAGCCGACTTCATATAGCGTCGCTGATGACGCGTAGGTTGAGATATGGCCGCCGTATTCCGACGAACGCCGGTTGGCCTGCACAACCATAGCCATGGCATTCCAGCGGATATACGCCTCGACCCGCCGCTCGAGATCCCGCCGACCTGGGTAGTCGCGCTCCTGGCCCGGCGAGATGGTGTTCACGTAGGCCGTGTTGGGGCTGAACGGCAGATACGCACCGGAGCGGCGCGTGTGGTCGATCAGCCGCTCCAACAAGAAATGGGCCCGCTCGGGTCCCGCGTGCGTGAGAACGGAATCGATCGCTTCGAGCCATTCATGCGTTTCGGTAGGGTCGATATCATCGATTTTTGGCAGGTCAGTCATGAGGAAATCTGGCTCCAACAGCCGGTGTGACGGCCGCGCTATGCTAGGATCTCGGGCGCTAGAAATGAACCCAAATCGGCTCGGATTCCAACCGCCTATGATCGGTTTTCGGTAGCTGACGGTCAAGCAAACCCATTGAATACACTGACAATCACTCGACCTGATGACTGGCACTTGCACTTGCGCGATGGCGCCGAGCTTGCAGCGGTCCTGCCATTCACGGCGCAACGCTTTGCGCGCGCCATTGTGATGCCGAATCTGAAGCCGCCAGTCACGACCACCGCAGCGGCGCTCGCTTATCGAGACCGCATCCTGGCGGCGCTGCCCGCAGGTCTGCATTTCGAGCCGCTGATGACACTATATCTCACGGACAATACGGATCCCGACGAGATCGATCGGGCAATGGCGAGTGGTCAGGTGTCAGGTTGCAAGCTATATCCGGCCGGTGCAACCACAAACTCCGCTGCCGGAGTCACCGATATACGCCGCATTGATGCGGTGTTGGAACGGATGGCCGAGCGCGGCATGGTGCTGCAGGTGCACGGTGAATTGACTGGCGACGTCGACATTTTTGAGCGTGAAGTCCGCTTCATCGAGGCAGTACTCGAGCCGACAGTGCAACGTTTTCCCAAGCTGCGTATCGTTTTCGAGCACATCACAACGGCTGCCGCGGTCAGTTACGTCCACAGCGCACGCCAGGGAGTCGGGGCAACGCTGACGCCGCAGCACCTGTTACACAATCGCAACGCCATTTTTGCGGGTGGCATTCGTCCGCACTACTACTGCTTGCCGATCCTGAAAACGGAGGCTGACCGCGAGGCTTTGCTGGACGCCGCGACCAGCGGCAATCCGCGCTTCTTTCTCGGCACCGACAGCGCACCGCACAGCCAGACAGCCAAAGAAACGAGCTGCGGTTGCGCCGGTATGTTTTCGGCCCACGCAGGAATCGAGCTGTATGCGGAAGCCTTTGACACAGTGGGCCGTCTCAATCGCCTGGAGGGCTTCGCCGCCCATTTCGGTGCTGATTTCTATCGTTTGCCGCGCAATCAGGACACGCTCACGCTCATCAAGGACAACTGGTCACCACCACCAAGCTATGCATATGGCAGCGGCAAGATCATCCCAATGCGTGCCAACGAATCAATCCAGTGGCGAGTTTCACCGTCATGAGTGAACCCGAGTTGAATCCGGGTACGGCAGACGGGATTCAGGATCCGCCAATGGCACGGCGGTTTCGCGGTTTTCTGCCAATCGTGGTGGATGTCGAAACCGGCGGGTTTTCCAGCGTCACCGATGCGCTCCTGGAAATCGCGGCGGTACTGATCGAGCTGGACCAAGACACCGGCCGCCTGCGACGCGGGGCAACCCATAGCTACCATGTCAGGCCATTCGACGGTGCCAACATCGAGCCTGCGGCACTCGCAGTCAATGGTATCGATCCGTTTCATCCGCTGCGGCCGGCACTCCTCGAGAAGGACGCGCTCGGCCGGGTGTTCCGCGAAGTACGCACCGAAATGAAACTGCAGGCATGCAGACGCGCGGTGTTAGTGGGTCACAATGCCGCGTTCGATCTCGGCTTTCTCAACGCGGCCGTGGTGCGCGCGGGCATCAAGCGCAATCCGTTTCACCCGTTCTCTTGTTTTGATACAGCAACCCTGGCGGGCGCCGCATTGGGCCAAACCGTATTGGCCAAGGCTGCCGCGGTCGCCGGCATCGACTTCGACACCAACGAAGCACATTCGGCCGCGTACGATGCGGAACGCACCGCGGACCTCTTCTGTCATATTTGCAATACGCTCGATTCGAGCTATCGCGCGGCAGAAATACGTGCCCGCGAACTCGGCTGGAGCAACGGCAAGCAGACGGGCGAGAGCGCCGCGCCTGACGCTGCAAGCAGCGGCGACTAAGCCGGCGTCGTCGCTCCCGAGGAGTCGAGCAGTTCCTGCAGCTCGCCGTTCTGGTACATCTCGAGCAGGATGTCGCAACCGCCAACCAACTCACCCTTCACGTATAGCTGCGGATAGGTAGGCCAGTTCGAGTAACGCTTCAGCTCGTCGCGCAACTCAGGGTCCTCAAAGATATTGACATGCTGGAAATTGGCGCGCGAGTGGCGTAGCGCCGCCACCGCCTGTGCGGAAAAGCCGCATTGCGGGAAATCCGGCGTACCCTTCATGAACAAAACGACTGGGCTTGAATCCAGGTGTTGTTTGATGCGATCGATAGCTTCAGCAGTCACTAGTCATTCTCCAAGTCCGTAGCGGGCAACTGAAAGTCAGCTGCCTCATTCACGCGCCGCCCGACGCTGGCCGAGCACCGCCAAGAGATCCCACTGCTCGCGCGCCGACATCCCAAGCCAGCCGGCAATCTCGGCGCGAGTGCGCAGGCAGCCGCTGCACAGTTCGTCTGCACCCAGCGCACAGATGGTAATACAAGGCGACATCGGCCGGCTTTCCGTAGCAGGGGCGGCATCGATCATCGACGGATCGTCTCCATTATAGTTCAGATATCTGTAGTTCAGATGGGTTGGCGTCAGCACAACAGCACGTGCCGCTAGCCCCTGCTCGTTTGAATTATGGGGGGTCCTCGCCTATTCTTCAAATCCACCGCAGACTTGCAACGTCCAGTACTTGCCAGCCGCGCCTGACACCCAATAGGGGGGCCTGTGAGCCTACTGTTGAATCACCGCTATGCACTGATACTCGGCTTTGTGCTGACTGCCCTCATGGCAGTCGCGATCGGCGGCTTCGAGATCAATCAGCTGGCCATGGCACGCTGGTTGCACATCGTCGCCGGCATCTTTTGGGTGGGCTTGCTGTACTACTTCAATGTCGTGCAGATTCCGGCTCTGGCCAGCGCCGCAGCGGATTCATCGGGTCCCGGTGGTGCCGGTATCAGCAAATATGTCGCACCGCGGGCGCTCTTCTGGTTCCGCTGGACCGCTCTCGCCACTTGGCTCGCAGGCGCCTGGTTGTTAGGTAGTGGCTTCATGCATGCTTTCACTCTCGGCATGCGGATCGAAGGCGGTAGCCTGTACTTCCTGACGATCGGCATCGGCGTGTGGCTGGGTACGATCATGTTTCTCAACGTCTGGTTGGTAATCTGGCCCAACCAGAAGAAAATTCTCGGGCTGACCGCCGCCACCGATGAAGCTCGGGCCGCAGCGCGCAAGACGGCGCTCATCGCGTCGCGAGTCAATTTCGTTTTATCTATTCCGATGCTCGCTTGCATGGCGGGCGCCACGCACGGGTTGCCCTTCTGAGCAATCGACCAACGCCGCCCCCAGCAACGGAAACTGCCCGTCAGGTTAGTCTGGCGCTGGCGGAAGACGTCGGCTCCGGTGACGTCACTGCTGCGTTGGTCCCCGAGTCGCAGCAAGTGCGGGGTCGGGTCATTTGTCGCGAATCTGCCGTGATCTGCGGTATGGCCTGGGTAGACGAAGTATTTCGCCAGCTCGATCAACGTGTCAGCTTGACTTGGCGTGTCGGCGACGGTGATCAAATCAGCAAGGACGGCGAGGTGTTCAGCATTGCGGGTCCAGCTCGCGCCGTGCTAACAGGTGAGCGAACCGCGCTGAATTTTCTGCAAACACTCTCGGGCACCGCCACGGCTGCACGTCAGTTTGTCGATGCGGTTGCCGGCACAACTTGCCGGATTCTTGACACCCGCAAGACACTGCCGGGTCTGCGGCTGGCGCAGAAGTACGCCACGCGCTGTGGCGGCGCGCTCAACCATCGACTTGGCCTCTACGACCGCATCCTCATCAAGGAAAACCATATCGTGGCAGCAGGCTCGATCGCCGCGGCCGTGGCGACGGCGCGACGAACCGCCGCCGGGCTACAAGTGGAAGTCGAAGTGGAGTCGCTGGCAGAATTTGATGCCGCACTGGCGAGCGGCGCTGACATCATTATGTTGGATGAGCTGTCACTGGATGACATGCGAGCAGCCGTGACGCGCAACCGTTCCGCCCCTCGCCGCGCGCAGCTCGAAGCGTCAGGTAGCGTCACGCTGGCGACGCTCCCTGCGATCGCGGCAACGGGCGTCGATTTTGTGTCGATCGGGGGCATCACCAAGCATCTGCGAGCGGTCGACCTGTCGATGCGCCTCGATTTCATCGATTAGATTCTTGCCGCGTCGCCGTGCAGCCGCAGCCCATCATTATCGACTGCGACCCTGGCATCGACGATGCCATCGCACTATTGCTGGCATTCGCGTCCCCAGCGAAACTCGATCTGCTCGGGATCACAACTGTCGCGGGTAATGTGCCACTCGCACTAACTACTCGCAACGCCTGCCTGATGCGCGAACTCGCCAGCAGCCACTCGGTGCCCGTGTATGCGGGCTGCGCGGCGCCGCTGGTGCGTGCGCCGGTCGACGCCGGACATTTCCATGGCGCATCGGGTCTCGGCAATTTGCCCGTTTCGCAGCCCGACCAGCCGGCAAGTCCCGGACATGCTGCCCGATGGATTGTGGATACGTTGCGGCAACGCCCGTCGAACACCGTCACGCTGGTGGTCATGGGACCGATGACCAATATTGCACAGGCTATCGCGCTCGACGCCGATGCGGTCCAACGGGCGCAATGCATCGTTGCCATGGGTGGCGCTCGCTGCGAAGGCGGCAATATCACGGCTTCTGCCGAGTTCAATATCTTTGCAGACCCCCACGCGGCACGGCGAGTGTTCCAGTGCGGCTGTCCGATCGTGATGCTGGGGCTGGATGCGACCCATCAGGTGCGAGCGAACCCTGCACATGTGGCTGCGCTACGCGCGGTCGGGACGCGCGCCGCAAACACCGTGGCAAGCTTGCTCGAGTTCACGCTGCAGTTGCCTGCGAACGACCATCGGGATGGCGGCGTACCGCTGCATGACCCGTGCACCATCGCCTGGCTGCTGGACCCGGCGGCCTTCACCGACCTACCCTGCCACATCGACGTCGAAACCGAATCTCCGCTGACCATCGGCCACACGGCGGTAGAGTTCCGCGTCTCGGCTGACAAGCCTACCAACGCTCGCTGGGTGGTCAGTGCCAACGGCGCACGAGTATTCGAGCTGTTAGTGCAATCTCTGCGACACCTGCCGTGACACCTGCCGCAACAATAGCCATCACCGTGGTAGGCTCGGTCAATCTCGACCTGGTAGCGCGAGGATCGCGGTTGCCGCTGCCAGGCGAGACCGTCACGGGTGCGACATTCGCCCGCCATCCTGGTGGTAAAGGCGCCAATCAGGCGCTCGCTGCGCAGCGACTCGGTGCAGCCGTGCGGCTGATCGCGGCGGTGGGTCGCGATAGTGCAGCGGACGAGGCCATGACCCTGTTGCACAGCGGTGGCGTTGATCTGCAGCACTGTTGGCACGACGATCGACAGCCCACCGGTGTCGCGCTCGTGTCGGTGGCAACTGGTGGCGAGAACCAAATCATGGTTGCACCTGGCGCGAATGCATGCCTCACGCCGCCGAGGTTGCCGGACGACCTGGGCGCCAGTGTTATCTGCCAACTCGAAGTCCCACTCGAAACAGTTTGCGCGGTGGGCAGCGCGGCAACCGGAATTTCTTTGCCTGAATCTCGCGCCCGCGCAGCCGCTGCCGCACGCCACCCTGGCAACTGCCAGCCTCATCGTGGTCAACGAGACAGAGGCCGCTTTCTTTGGCACGGAACTCGACCATTGTCCTGGGCTGATTGCCACGACGCATGGCGCGCGCGGCGCGACGCTGCACCAACATGGGTGCCAGATCGCGACCGCGCTACCGCCAACCGTTGCAGTGCTTGATACCACGGGTGCAGGCGACGCCTTCGTGGCAGCGCTAACACTTGCTCTACTCGAAGGCCAGCCAGCGGACGTCGCACTACATTTCGCCTGTGCGGCGGGCGCCTTCGCGACCACTCGTCACGGTGCACAACCCGCTCTGCCTACGCGCCGCGAAGTCCTCGAACTGTTGGGGCGACCGTGATGTCGCACTGTGCGCTTTAGATGAGCCGCGCTGTGCCTGAACTCAGCCTGCGCCTCTACAGCAAAGGCAACGCTGCGGCACGCCGCCAGTTTTGTGACTCAGTCGCAGCAGGTTTGCACGACTACGGCTTCATCGTCCTGGCCGACCACGGCGTCGACGCCAGCTTACTCGACCGCGCTTATCGGCAAAGTGAAGCATTGTTCGCGCTCGATACTGCGGCCAAAAATCGGTATCGGAGTGGACTGCGCGGCTACACCCCTTTCGGCACGGAACATGCGAAGCACAGCAACCATGCGGACCTGAAGGAATTCTGGCAGATCGGCCGGGAGCGCGCCGGTTTGGTTCATGATGTCGAACTCGAGCCTAACATCTGGCCCGCAGAGCTACCGAAGTTTCAACCGCTGTACAAGTCCCTGTACGCGGCTCTCGATGCGACTGCACAGCTGATCCTGCGTGCACTTGCGCCATCGCTGGCACTACCGGATGACTACTTCGCCTCACTGACACGGCGGGGTAATTCGATCCTGCGCCTGATTCACTATCCGCCGCTATTGCCGAACGCCGATCCGGCGGCGCTGCGCTCGGCGCCGCACGAAGACATCAACTTCCTGACGGTGCTAGTTGCCGCCAGAGGCCCCGGCCTGCAAATCCTTGATCGTGATGGGGGTTGGCTGCCGGTCGACACGGCGCCACGGAACTTGATCGTCAATTCAGGGGATATGCTGGCGCGACTCACTAACGACAAAATCGCTGCGACCACTCACCGGGTCGTCAATCCGGCCGGGCCCAATGTCAGCCGCTACTCGATGCCATTCTTTTTACACCCGACCGACTCCACCTCGCTGGCATGCCTGCCCGCCTGCGTGGGGACCGGCGCGAAGTACCCACCGATCACCGCCGGCGAATTCCTCGCGCAGCGGATTCGCGAGATCGGCCTGGCCCCGGCGGTGGCGGATGCCACGGAAAAGGGCTAGTGAGTCGACTCGGCACCGGAACATTTCGCGGCAGACATTGTCCAACCTTGTAGTAAATAGGAGCAGCCCCATGCCAAAGTTCATTCTGACAGCGCTCGCGGCCACCTTGGCACTTGCTGGCTGCGCCACCAACGGCGGACTCGCCAAGATACAAGGCGAACGCGCCGAGTTCCGCTATGCGGACTACGCGGGCGAGCCGATCGATGAATTTCGGTCATTCCGACTCGACGGGTGGACTCCGGTGGCACGCGACCAGTTAGTCGTCTGGAACGGTGTCAACGATGCCTATCTCATCAAGGTATGGGATACCTGTCGGGACCTGCAGTTCGCCAATTTCGTCGGCGTCACGTCAACCACGAATACGATCAGCAAGTTCGAGAAGGTTCGCGTTGGCCAGGACACCTGCCCGATCTCTGAGATCCGCCCGATAGATGTGCGGCAAATGAAGGCGGACCGGCGTGCCGCGGCGGCCGCTGCGAAGGCGAAACGAACTCCGTAACCGCCGGTTCGCTAATCGCCGGTCGAGTTGGTAGCACTTAGTCGTCGGTCAGGCCGAGATTTCGGTCGGCCCCGATAAACAATTGCGCACACCGAAGTCAACCTCGGCGAGCAATTCACCGTCAGCGACCCGGCGCCACGGCACGCGGCCGTCCCGCAACACGCCCAGCCCATAGGTGCCGCGCTCATCGCTGGCGTCCAAGCACAGAAAGTCTGGCAATTGCTTCGCAGCGTCGAAATCGTAACGCGGCACCCGTCGACCGCCCTCAGCAACGTAGTAGACAATGCTCGTGTCGGGCGCAACGTCGAGTTGCGTGATGCAATGGAACCCGCGCCGCCCACCGCAGGCTGCGTTTTCCGCACTCGCTGCCCGCTCGCATCACCGCGCTGCGCGATCAAGCGTCCACCACTCGAACGGACTCCCACGGGTGCCGATTGCGCTTGTTACTACCCAGGCAAGTCGACTACGCTCGCAGTTGGATGACACCGTAGCTTTCCGGGGGGAAACGGCATGGGTAATTCGTGGCTGACGCAGTTCTTTCGCTTCGACGAGGCGGCGGAGCTCACTAGCGCGGACAACCCGCTATCGGCACTCGGCCCAGAGCAACGTCGCCCCGGCGGCCCGCTGCTAGCCCTCGCCTTTGGTTGGGGATTCCTGATTACGGGCTTGCTGACCGGCGGTGCGCTCGGCGCCGGACTACCGCTCTGGCCCGACCTGGTGTGGTACTCGCTAGTCGGCAACCTGATCAATTTCGTCATTGGCGCGCTGGTTGGTTACATTGCCTACCGTACCGGCTGCAACAGTGCCCTGCTGTTTCGCGCCGTCTACGGTCGTGCGGGCGCGTACTTGCCGGTGCTATTCATCGCGTTGCTGACGATCGGCTGGCAAGGCATCGTTGTCGGGGCGTTTGCGCAGGTCTGGACTCAAGCTCCCGGCACCGCGCTGTACTATGCGGTCGCGATCTTCGCCGGACTGCTCTACACGGGCACCACGCTGTTCGGCGTCAAAGGGCTAGAGCGTGTCGGACTGCCGTCGATGGTCGTGTTGACGCTGGTCGGCTGTTACGCGATCTGGCTGAATATCGGCAAGGCCGGCGGGTTGGAACCCCTGCTCGAGTTGTCGCGCAGCACGGCAGCTAACAATCCGATCTCCGGCGTGCAAGCGATCAATCTCGTGATTGGCTCGTGGATCGTCGGCGCTGTGGTGATGTCCGAGTATGTCCGCTTCTCGCGTTCGACCTTCATCGCGCTCGCCATTCCATTTGTGGTGCTGGTGCTCGATCAGCTGTTCTTGCATCTGGTCGGTTCGTTGGGCGCGGTCGTTAGCGGCACGGCGGACTTCACCACTTATATGCGGTCGATTGGTGGCTTTGCTGCGATCTTCGCCTTGGTCGGCATGACGCTGGCACTGTGGACTACCGGGGACACCAACCTCTACCTGCCCTCGGTACAGACCGCCAGCCTGCTGCGACGGCCGAAACGCGTCATGGTGGTACTCTGCGGCCTTGCCGGCACGGTGCTGGGGCTGGGAATCTACGAGCGGTTCCTGGACTGGATCGGTTTGCTCGCCACGATCGTGCCACCCGTTATCGGGCCAGTGCTTGCAGACTACTACTTGCTGCGACGTCGACGCACCGAGAGCTATGATACTCCACCCCGCGCGGCAATCAGTTTGGCGGCCGTCGTCAGCTTCATCGGCGGAGCATGGTTGGCCGCGCAGCCGGATTTGTTGAGCGGGATTCTCGGCGGCGTAGAGATAGCGCCGGCCCTACTCGGCCTCGCAACCTCGGTCGTCATTTATCTGGTCGCACACCCACTAGAGCAACGACTGCTCAGGCGTTAACGGCCTTGAGTACCCGCTGCGGCTGCGCTACGCCATAGCCCTGTGCGTAGTCGACACCCAGTGAGGTGAGCATCTGAATGATCTCGGCGTTCTCGGCGAATTCCGCGATCGTCAGTTTGCCGGTCAAATGGCCGATCTCGTTGATCGAGCGAACCATCTCACGATCGATCGGGTCATGGAGAATCTCGCGCACGAAACTGCCGTCGATCTTCAAGTAGTCCACCGGGAAATGCTTCAGATAACCGAAAGACGACAGTCCGGTGCCAAAGTCGTCGAGCGCAAACTTGCAGCCCAGCTCGCGCAGCGCCTGAATAAAGCGGTTCGCCTGCGAGAAGCTGGCAACCGCCGCGGTCTCGGTGATCTCCTCGGCGAAACTATGGACGCGGTTGCGGCCGGCCTCCTTCGCCGCGGCGCAAGCACTGTCTGCCGCCGACAGTATCGACGCCACATCAACGTTGTCGGCCGTAATAGGTACGACACCGACACTGGCGCCCAGCCTGAATACCCGGTCCTCCCAGGTGAAACGGAAGTTGCGTACCGATTCGCGCAGGGTCTCAGCCGTGCGCAATGCCTCGTCGAGCGAACACGCCTCCAGCAGCACGCCAAACTCATCGCCGCCAAGCCGCGACAACGTATCGCGCCAACGGACCTTGGACTTCAGCAATGCGCCGATCTGTCCTAACAGGACATCGCCTGCACTATGACCACAGGTGTCGTTGATGATCTTGAATTGATCAATGTCGAGATAGCACATCGCGAACGACGACTCGCGCGCACGGGCACTCTTCAGCGAGCGTTCGACCCGGCTTTCAAACTCGCGCCGATTGACGAGCCCTGTCAACAAATCGTGACTCGCGTGGTAGGAGAGCCGTCGATTCAGCTCGCGCGACTCCGTCACGTCGTGGAACACCAGTACACCGCCGCCGCACTTGCCGGCCCCGTCCCGGATCGGCGCAGCAGAGCTCTCGACGTACAACTCGTTGCCGTCGCGCCGAATCAGCAACATCGGTCGCACGGACTTACTCGGCCGCGCGCGCCGAATCGACACGGTGAGTGGGTTTTCGAGTGGCTCACAGGTTTCTTCGTGAAAGGCACGGAAGATCTCTTCCACCGGCCGTCCCATCGCATCTTCGAGACGCCAGCCAGTGAGCTGTTCGGCAATCGGGTTGATGTAATCGATCACCGAATCCCCGTCGGTGGTGATCACGCCATCGCCGATGGACTGCAAGGTGATCTGCGCGCTCTCCTTTTCGCGGAACAGCGCCTCTTCGTACAGCCTGCGCTCGGTGATGTCGAGCTCGACGCCGACCAGGCGCAACAAACGCCCGTGCTCGTCGACGCGCGCCTTGGCGCGACTCATGACCCACCGATACTCGCCATCGCGATGGCGCATACGATGGACAGACTCGAACACAGTCTGTTTGCCGTCGATATGCTCGCGTAGTTGCTGCTGCACGCGAACCAGATCTTCGGGATGCACGAGGCTGCGCCATTCGACCGTGCGCTCCGCGTCTACCCCATCGTAGCCCAGCATCACTTTCCACCGCGGCGAGTAATACACCGCGTTGGTCTGCATGTCGAAGTCCCAGAGACCGTCATTCGCCGCCAGCTGCGACAACTCGACGCGCTCCTCCAGCGTGAGCAGCCGCATCTCGAGCGCGATGCGCTCGAGCGCGGACGCGAGGCTGGCGCCCACCAGCTTGAGCAGCAACTGCAGGTTCACATCCCAGGCGCCACGCGGCAGTATTGTTCCCAGACCTAACAACCCTGCCGGCCGGCCCTGTACACGGATAGCGACTGCCAACATCGAGCCGATCTGTAGTTGTAGCAGCCGTGCAGCTTCGGCCTGTTGCTCCTTGCGTGGGCCGGCGCAATCGCGCAGCTCCGACAGACGCAAATGGTCGAGTCGGCTCCGCAGCCAGGGATACTGCTCGAGCGACTCGCCGCGCAGCGTCTCGATTCGCCCCTGCATGAGCGACGAATGTGTTGCATAGACTGTCTGGATCGTGGCGCTATCGGCAGCTAGCAACAACAGGAACGCTGTGTCTACTGCCGTGCTCTCGCGCAGCGTCGCGAGTGCTGCCTGCAATACCGCCTCAGCGTTCGCCCTTGGCATAGTCTGCAAATCGACGACGAGCTTGGTACACGCCACATCGATGCCGATGGCTGGCCGTGTCGCCTGAGCGGTCCAGCTATCCTTCGCGAGAATATCTGACGCGGTGAATTCGTCGAACTGCGGCAAGGATTGAGACCCCTCGATTCCACTAAGCAGCGGCTGCGCGCTGCTCGATCACTTATCGGTGGATTCTGACACAGCTACTCAAGAACTCAAGCTAAGTGACTGGTATTACGAGAGATGCTACTAGTCCGGCCTGGGCAAAAAGCTGGGCGTTAGCGGCGAGTTATCGCGCCATCAACCGGGTGGACATATCTGATCGCACGGCCAGCGTCGCCTTGTGCAACGCACTGCGCGTTGGCTGGCGCGCCGACCAGGTACCAGTCGTCTTCCGAGGAATTGCCCGCCAGAATACGCGTGCGTGCTGCAGCGAAACATGGCTCCAGCGACCCCTCAGGGACTAGCAAAATACGGTCCGGCGCGGCCTCAAGCCACGCGGCCGCATCGTAGGCCTCTTGCGGACCTTCCAACCAGCGCCGATGCCCGAAGTTGATTGACGGCTCGTCGATATACAGCAGGAACTGCTCCTTGTAGGCGACGAGCCCGAGCGTGTGTCCCGCCGGCACCTGCGTGAGCATCGACTCAATGAAACCGCGGCTGGACCGTTGAGAATCGAGCATCGGCGCTAGCCCGTAAGACCAACACAAGGCGAGCGATGCCAGCACCATCGTCCAGCTCATCACTGGCATACGCCAGACAGCGAGTGCGAGCGCACTGCCGGCCAGCACGACGAACACCGTCACGGGCCAGACGGAATCGATCTGGGCCGCAGCGAACAACTCCACAATGCGCGCATGACCGAATGAATAACCCAGCAGCAGGCTCAAGCCTACCAACCAGACCAGGCCGCCGAGGCCGATCAGCACCCGCTGTACACCGCGGCGCACGAGCAACTCGGACAGATACGGCATGGCGGCAATCACTAACACAGGTAGTGCGGGCAACAGATACACGCCGCGCTTGCCCGGACTTATCGAGAAAAACGTAACTACCAGGATCACCCAGGCGAGCGGCAGCCAGACTCGCGCATCCCGCTGCTGCCAAGCGCGTCGCCAGCGTGGCACCAACCAGAACAGCATGGCGCTGGCCGGCAACCATAGTGTCGGAATCACTTCCAACAGAAAGTAGTACCAAGGCCGCAAGTGGTGCCATGACTTCGCGTAACGAGTCACGGTCTGTTGCAACAGGATTTCGTCCCGGTACGCCGCGTACTCGGGCGCCGCGCGAGCAACGACCCCAAGCAACATCGGCAGCAGCCAGACAGACACTCCCAACAACAAGCCAAGTGGTGCCAGCCACCAGCGCACACCGCCACGCTCGATGGGCGCAAGCCCCTGCCAACGACCGCGACTCATGAGAGCAAACGGTACTAACAATAGAATCGGCAGAAAACCGACGCCCTTGGTGATGATGCCCAAGCCAGCCGCGGCACCGCCGAGGAAATACCACCCCCAGGCCGGGCCCAACAACAGATGGCGCAGCAAGGCATACACTGAGAATGTGGTGAGGAAACACAACACGCCGTCGATCTGCGCGCCGCGCATCACCACCACGAACTGCAGGGTGCTCAGCGTCACCAGTGCGGCGATGAAGCCCGTGCGGCGGTCTACCAGGCGCCGTCCCAGGTCATATATCAGGTACAGCGTGCCGGCCGCTGCCAGCAACGACGGCAACAGAAAAGAATAGCGAACACTGCCGATCAGACTGTAGGACAGCGCCAGCAACCAAAAGAACAACGGCGGTTTGTCCTGATAGAGGTCACCACCGACGCGCGGGAAGAGCCAGTCGCCCGTAACCACCATGTCGCGAGCGAGACCCGCAAAGCGCGGCTCGTCCGCTGGCCAAGGATCACGCATGCCATAGCCCGCCGCCACGATCGTGACTAGCGCCAAAGCTAACCACAGCAGGTCTCGAACCGAGACTGGCTCGAGTTGCCGCGCGCTGTTCACGCCTGCAGCTCCCGGCGCCCGATGTGCACCAGATACAGATTGCGCAGGTAGACAAATACCCCGGCGCTCTGCCCCGCGATGATCACCGGGTCCTCGCGATGAATGGCATACGCCAGCAACGTCAGGCCACCCGCGAGGCTCAAGTACCAGAACGCAACCGGGATGACACTACGCTTGACGCGCTCACTCGCCAGCCACTGCACGATGAACCGCGCCGAGAACAGGCCCTGGCCGCCAAAGCCGATGATCATCCACAATGTCGTATCGCTCACGTTGAACCTCGCCCCCGCCGCATCGCTGCAACGCATGTCATGAAATGGAACTGAAGGTCAGTTGTTATGCCTACTCTTCGCGGGCCGTCAAGCCCGCCCGGAACCGTCGCAGCAACCACAACACACCGAACAGGTCGACGATACCCACCCACAGCCGGTCGAGCATGCCGTACTTGGACGTGCCGCTAGCACGCGGTCGATGATTGACCGGCACAGACACCACTTTCGAGCCTTGGCGAATGAACAATGCTGGCAGAAAGCGATGCATATGGTCGAAACGCGGTAGCTCAAGAAAAGTGGCGCGTTCGAACAGCTTGATGCCACAGCCGGTATCCGGCGTACCGTCACCGAGCATGGCGCCGCGCACGCCGTTGGCGACTCGCGACTGCAGGCGGCGAAAGCCCGTATCACGCCGGGTGGTGCGATTGCCCGCGAACAACAGCACACCCGTGTTCGCTGCGAGCGTGCGCGCCTCGAGCAGCTTGGGGATATCGGCCGGGTCATTCTGCCCGTCGCCGTCGAGTGTCGCGATCCACGGCGCACGCGCTGCCCGCACGCCCGTTGCGACGGCGGCGCTCTGACCACTGCGAAACGAATGCCGCAAAATACGTAACGACGACAGCCCCGCGTCGCGTGCACGTCGAAGCACGGCCGCCGTGTCATCTGTGCTGCCGTCGTCGACAAAGATCATCTCGAATGGTCGGTCCTGCAATGCCCCGGCGATCTCGCGAGCAAGCACGTCGACGTTGCCCGCCTCATTGCAGACCGGCACCACCACCGACACTTCCAAGTCCATCAGGTCCGGCTCCCCAGTTGCGCTTTCGCCTCACCATACAAACGATGCAAGTCAGCAGCCAACTCGCGCTGCCAATGTTCGACACCGGCGGCGTCGAGCGACTTCGGAATCTGTCGCGGTTCGCCGATGGCAATCACGATCCGCGTGAACGGCCACGGCAGGACGAACTTGTCCCAATGAAAAGTGGTGGCCCGGCGCGCTGCATAAGCCATCGGTAGTAGCGGTCGCCCCGACATCTGCGACAGAACAATCGCGCCCGACTTGAACTGAAACCGCGGGCCACGCGGGCCATCGGGCGTGATCACCGGGGAAACGTTCTGCTTGACCAGCGCCTCGTAAAAATCGCGCAGGGTGCGGGCACCTGTGTGGGTTGATGAGCCACGGATCGCGACCGCACCGACCCGCGCTGCCGCCATGGCGCCAAGCTCGCCGTCGACCGAGGGGCTGATCAGAAAGCCCACCTGCAGCCCGCGATCACGCTGGTCCAGCAGGTGCTTGGCACAAAACAGCAGATGCTGATGCCAGAACACAGGGATCAACGACGGCGCGCGAGCCAATGCCAACGACAGATTGTCCGCACCGACCACGCAGACAACTCGACAGGTGCGCCACCAAACCCGAATCAGCGCCAAGCCAATGGCGACGACGACGTGCCAAACGACCTTGCGTACTGTCGTCATGCGCCGACTGGAACGCGTCTGCTGTCGGTAATTCGTATTGCGCAGGCCGCCGCCCGAGCCGGAATCGGTCATGGTGTGCGTCGTATGCCGCCGCGAAGGTGGCGCGGATTGTCCCGGATCGGCGCGAGCCATGCAATGCACTGACCCTCGTGACGCTATCTGCCGTAGCGTTATGGGCTAAAATTGGGCCCATCCCTTCCCATGCCCTGCGCGGAGCGCCGCCGATGACCAGTACGACGATGACTGCCGCTAGCACCTTGAACGAGCTATTCGCCGCCAACCGCTCGGCCAGGCGCAGCATTAACTATATTGAGGGCGAAAACAGCGAGCGAGTCGTCAGCTTCGATGAACTGTATCAGCGCGCGCTTGGCATCCTGCATCACTTACAGGCAATCGGCGCGAAGCCCGGCGACAAGATGATCCTCTACGTCGCTAACAACGAGCAGTCAATCGACGCGTTTTGTGGCGCCATTCTCGGTGGCATCATTCCAGTGCCGGTCGCGCTCGGAATCAGCGATGAACACAAGCTCAAGCTGCTACGGATCGCGCGCAAGCTCGGCAACCCCTATCTATACACGGATCGCAAGACGCTCGATCGGATCGCTAGCTTTGCGAGCGACAGCCAGAACGACGGTCACGCAACCCTCAGCGGCCTGCAGCAGCGCGCGTTCCTGGTCGATACGCTGGCAGACATTTCTGTGGCGGGCAAAGCCCACAATGCGCAACCAGACGATACCGCGTTCATCCAGTTCTCATCTGGCTCGACCAGCGAACCCAAAGGCATCGTGCTCACGCACCGAAACATCCTGACGAATGCGCGTGGCGCCGGTGAAGCCGCGGCGTTCTCGGAGCAGGACGTGACGCTCTCCTGGATGCCGTTGACGCATGATATGGGTCTGATCGGAATGTTCATCATGATGTACGCGCATCGTATGCAACTCAATATGATGCCAACCGAGTTGTTCGTACGCAGACCCTTGTTATGGATGCAAATTGCGGCGCGCAAGCGGGTCACCATCACGTCGTCGCCAAACTTCGGCTTTCGCCACTATCTGAAGGTACTCAGCGACCGAAGCGTCGCGGACCTGGACCTGGCGTCGATTCGACTCCTCTTCAACGGCGCGGAGCCGATATCGGCCAGTCTGGCGCGTGAGTTCATCGCCCGGTTGCAACCGGCCAAGCTCCCGCCGCAAGCCATGTATCCCGTTTACGGACTCGCCGAGGCGACGCTCGCCGTGAGCTTTCCGCGGCTCGACGCCCGCCTCACCGCCGTGGCACTCGATCGACATCACCTGTCGGTCGGCAACGAGGCCAAGGATATCGACGCTAACAGTCAGGACGCGGCCGAGTTCGTCAGCGTCGGGCAGCCGATTCCCTACTGCCAGCTCAGAATCTGCGGCGATGCCGACACTGAGCTGCCCGACGGACAGGTTGGGCATATTCAGATCAGTGGTGACAACGTGACCCGTGGCTATTTTGAGAATCCTGCGGCAAACGCCGCAGGGTTTACCGCTGACGGTTGGCTACGCACTGGCGATCTCGGCCTGCGCCGCGGGGAGCTGCTCTACATCACCGGCCGCGCCAAAGAGATCATCTTCGTCAATGGACAAAACTACTACCCGCACGACCTCGAGAGCATCGCCTACCGTGCCGAGGGCCTGGAGCTCGGCAAAGTCGTCGCCGCCGGTTTGCGACCCAAAGAGGCCGATACCGACGAGCTGACGCTGTTCATTCTGCATCGTGGCGATATGCATGAATTCCTGCCAGTAGCGGCCGCGGCAGCCCGGCTCGTCAATGAACATACGGGCATCGAGGTGTCCCACACCGTGCCAGTGCGGCGTATCCCCAAAACCACGAGTGGCAAGATTCAGCGCCATCTGTTGGCAACGGCCTACCTCGACGGCGAGTTCGACGCGGAACTCGCGGAGTTGTCTGCGCTGCGGGCGCAGCTGGCAGCGACCGGTGGCACAGCAGCAGCCGGCAATCAGCTGGAGGCTGCGCTCAAGGCTATTTGTGACTCGGCACTTGAACGCAATATGGGCGTCGACGACAACCTGTTCGATCTCGGCGCCAGCTCACTCAAACTGCTCGAAATCCACGAGAAGATCGACCAACAGTACCCCGGCCTGGTTGATATCACCGAACTGTTCGACTACCCGACGATCGCCGAACTGGCGCGCCATTTGGAGGGTAAACTGCCGGCTGTGGCAGGCGACCGCTAACGACTCGTCGGGTTCAATTGCGGCTGATCAACTCGAATGCGAAAACGCCCCAGAGCACCGCGAGCACGAGGATCCCCGCACTGAAAGCCCGTAGCCGATGCATGACGCGGTTATAAGTGATTTGTATGCCGCTCGCACTTTAGCGACTCGCCGCGAGTACATCACCAGCGCAACACTCACCGTCAACCGGACGAGTGCAGCGCACGGCAGCAGCATCGCGACATTCGACATGGGTCACCTGTGTTAGTTCTTCAGCAAGCTCGTGCGACTGGCCCCACAGGCGCAAGCCGACGACCAGCACCAGCAAGAACAAGAGCGGGATCAGAACGCTTGAGAATGTGCGGTCGAAAATAAACATGGTATGGGAATCAGTGCAAATGAGCGTGGGTCAGCGGGAACACACCCACAGTACCCCCACTTTTGTTCTGAATATACGCAGCAAAATCGGATACATTATTCCGCATTTCCGTACAATTGGACCATGGACCAGCTACGAGCGATGCGCGTCTTCCTGCAGGTGGCGGAGACCCACTCATTCGCCCGCGCGGCCGACGCGTTGCAGTGCTCGCGCACCAGCGTCACCACTTTGGTCGCGCAACTCGAGCGCCATCTAGGCGCGAGGCTTCTGCACCGCACCACGCGGCACGTGGCCCTGACGCCCGACGGTGCCACCTATCGGGAACACTGCAAACGCATCATTGCGGACCTCGAGACGGCGGATGACCTGATCCGCAAGGCTGGCGATCGGCCACAGGGCCGGCTGCGCGTGGACGTACCGCATTCCTTCGGGCGTTACCTGTTGATGCCAGCGCTGCCCGCCTTCAATCAACGCTATCCTGAGCTGGCGTTAGACATCAGTTTCAGCGACCGCTTCGTCGATCTCGAGGCCGAGGGAATCGACGTCGCGCTACGCGGCGGCGTGGGCAAGCGAGCACGGTTGATCGCACGCGAGATCGCCCAGTCCCGGCGGGTCACCTGCGCCGCCCCGCAATACCTGGCGCGCGCCAGCACACCGAGCACACCCGCCGACCTGCGTGCGCACCGGCTGATCGGCTACCAAGCGGGCAAAGCTCGCTCAACTGACTGGCAGTTCTGCCACGACGGGCAAGTCGAGCGGGTCAAACTGCCCTTCTCGCTGACATTTAATTCCGCGGAAGCACCGATCGTCTCAGCGCTGGAGGGCGCCGGCATCATCCAGACAGTTGACTTGTTAGTTGCGCAGCTACTCGCAGAAGGTCGCCTGGTCGAGATTTTGCACCGGTTTGCCTGCGATGGTCCGCCACTCAGCGTGGTCTACCCACCCGCCAACAAGAACAACGCGAAAGTCCGCGTATTTGCCGAGTTCGCTGCCGAACTGATGCGCGACTGGAAGCGTCGTTCATCGCGGCCGCGGCAGGCAAAGCTCTCCGCTTGATACTAATTGCTACCGTACAGCGGCTTTTTCAGCTTCCAGCGCTTGTGGGACCAGGGCCAGTCCGGCGGTGACCGACGGATCTGCGCCTCGACCAACCGCGCGTAACGCTCGGTAAATTCACCTTTCTCGAGGCGCTCGCCGGCTGCCGCCAGTGGCTGCAGTGTCATTTCGTAGCGGCCGCGCGCTACTCGTCGCAATTCGATGAACAAGGCCGCGTAGCGCGTTGTACGTACGATCTCCTCAGCGCCGAGAAAAAATGCCGTGTCACGATTGAGAAAGCGCAGCCAGTGCCGGCGCTCACTAGTGACGGGTTCCTGGTCAGCAACCAGCGCGATGACCCGCGGGACGTTGCGGCGTTGAATAATGTCCGCGAGCAGACTATCGGCGGGCACCAAGCGCGCGCCAAAACGGGTGCGGATCTTGTGCATCTCCCGCTCGGCCCAGCTATCAACCAGTGGTTTATAAGCAGCGTCGAGTGGGTAGTTGGACTGAGCGCTGAACGACAGCAGCATCCACTCCCAGTTGCACTGATGGGCTGCGAGGCATAACACCGGCTTACCGGCTGCCAATAATTCATGCACAAGCTCAAGATTGGTTATCCGGACACGCTCGGCAAGCTCATCGCGGGATAGCGCGGCAGACTTGATGATCTCGACCAGCATGTCCGCGAAACCACGGTAGTAGTCGGTGATCACGCGACGCAGCGTGGCGTCATCGAAATCCGGAAAGGCGAGCCGCAGGTTGTGCTCCACCACGTGCCGGCGATAGGGGAACACGCGGTCTGCCAGCAACGCGAGCAAGCTCGCGAAACCATACAACGTGGACAGCGGGATCGCCGCGAACCAGCGGACCCACCAGACCGAGCGCCGTGCCGATCGAACAGGTTCAGGCTGCGGTATTGTGGTCATGAAAAATGGTGCCGGAGAGAGGAGTCGAACCTCCGACCCGCGCATTACGAATGCGCTGCTCTACCAACTGAGCTACCCCGGCGCGAAGGCCCGGCATTCTAGTCGGCCACACAGGTGGAAGCAATCATTGGGCCAGACGCCGCTCCACTTCGTCCACTTCCAGCCCCGACGGTAGCGGTTTGAGGAATAAATACAGCGCAGCGGCCAGCAGCAAGGGCAGCGCCCCGCCACAAAACATCGCGAAATCCCAGCCGTGGCGATCAGCCAGCCAGCCGATCAGCGCCGGACCACTCGCCTGCCCGAGGGTCACGGCGAATGAGCTGCTGAAGGCAATACCGGTAGCACGCAAGCGGCTTGGAAACAATTCTGCAATGTAAGCGAACTTGACGGCGGCGGTGCCGAGCAGGAATACAGCCATCAATGAGAACGCAACGAGACTGCCAACATAGCCTTCGGACAACCACGGAACGCCATGAAGAAGACGCTGCCCAACAAGGTCCAGATGATCGTGGTGGTGCGACGGGTGAGATAGAACTCACCAACCCAGGCAGCTGCAAAATAGCCAAACAGACCGATCAGATTGCTGAGACCCACGAGCGTTGCAGTACTGGCAATCTCAAAGCCGCGTTGTTCATGAAAATACGTCGGCGCAAACAGAAACGTGCCCCCGTAAGCCACGACGAAGCAATACTGTGCGGCGAACAGCGTCAGCGTCCGACGGCGCATACCCGGCGCAAACAACTCGCTCACCGAGGCACGTTGCTGCGTAGGCTCGGCCACCGCCAGACGACTGGACTCCCGTATGTAACGGCGGATGACCCACACAAATGGCAGACTGACGAGGCCCGTCAGGAATAACACTCGCCAGCCGAAACTTGGCAGCAGCAGCGCGGCGAGCAGCGACGCGACGAACCACCCCACGGGATAGGCTGTCTGCAACAGTCCGGTCATCAGCCCTCGAATCCGCGCCGGCGCTTCTTCCGCCACCAGTGCACCCGTGGCCGGATAGAGCAGACCCCCAAATGCGACGCTGCCCGCGCGCACCGCCGCGAGCGACGCCAAACTGGAGGTGAGGGCATGTGCAGTCACAAATAGTGAGGAGACGATAGTGCCGAACATCATCATCGTCCGACGACCATGCCGATCCGCCAGTAAACCCAGCCACACCAGCCCGAGTCCGCCGAACGCAAACGCGCCGCCGGTAAGCAGCCCTACCTCGGTGCGTGTCAGCGCAAACTCGGCGCGGATCAGCGGCAGCGCGTAGCTCCACAGCGCCAGGTCCATTTGGCTGAAACCATAGGCGGCAAAGCTGACAAACCAGAGTCGGCGCGGATAGCCACGCGTCAGCGCGATGACTTCAGGCAGCCGCAAGAAGCGTTACTTGTTAGGGATGCGGCGCAGTCGGATCGTCATGTCCACACCCGCCACTTCATAGCCTGGCGGCGCTGCCGGAAAACTACTGAAGCTCACTTGGGAGGCATCAACATCACTCCAGATGCCGCCAGCCACGTCATGAAAGTGAAAATGCGGGTGGGTATTGGAGTCGAACAGTGCCCGCTCATCACTGGAAGCAACCTGGCGCACCAGCCCGTGGGCGGCCAGCAGGTTCAAGGTGTTGTAGACCGTGGCCTTGGACACCCGCATGCCTGACTGTTTGAGTGTTGCAATGATCTGCTCGGCGGTCAGATGCTGGGGCACAGCAAGCAACAACGCCGCGATCTTGAGGCGTTGTGCGGTCGGACGAACCCCGCGCGCCGCGAGATGCTCGGCGAGCTGAGCCCGGTCGATCGACGGAATGATCTGCGTCGTCATGCTTGCAAGTATAGCGAAATGATCAGCAAGCAAGGCTCAAATCCTTGCAATCAGGCTCGTTTTGCCTGCGCCGCGGCGCATCGCTCAAGCTCACAATGGCGCACACGGGCTCGCAAGGAGGCTTGAGCGGTGCAGCGAAATCGAGGCGTCACGCTAGTCGAACTGGTCACCACGCTCGCGGTGGTCGCGCTGCTCGCGACCTTAGCCGCACCCAGCTTTCGGGAGCTCGGGCGTCGCGCCGCAGTACTCAGCGCGACGCACGCTGTGATGAGCGCATTGCACACCACGCGCTCGGCCTCGATCACACGCGGCCGACCCGGGATCCTGTGCCTCACAGCGAGCGACAATGCCTGCCTAACCAATACCGCTCGCGTTGCGACGGGCTATCTCGCCTGGATAGACGCGGGAACGCAGCGCGGCCAGTTCGATGCCAGCGACACACTGCTGATGCGGGCAAGCCTGCCTGGAGACATCGCGATACGAGGCAGTCGGACCTATGTGACCTTCTGGCCAGTTGCACGCGCCGGCACCACCAACACACTGTCGATTTGCGATCTGGCCCTGCTCGCCGCGCCCGCACAGGTGGTCGTGAGCCAGTCCGGCCGCCCTCGCCTCGCCACTTCGAATCCATCAGCGTGCCGCTAGGAACGATGTTGCACCCACGGTCATCGGCCGCCAGGCGCCGCTCATCGGCTCGATCGTCGCGAACCTGTTTTGGGGCTACCGCATCGGTCGACAGAAGGCGGACAATAGTTGTATGGGGATACAATCGCGCCGCCGCAGCTTTTTACCTTATTCTGGCCCCGCGCTCAGCCGTCGCCGACTGCGCGGTTTCACGCTGCTCGAACTGATGTTTGCACTGGCGATTGCGGCCGTGATCCTGGCGGTGGGCGCGCCGAGCTTTGCCGAGTTCCGCCGCAATGCGCGCCTCACGAGCGTGGCCAACGATTTTCTGGCGGCCACGCAACTTGCTAGAACTGAAGCGATCAAGCGCCGTACTACGGTGTCAATCTGCCCTTCATTGAGCGCGAACGACGCCGCAGCGGCCTGTGACGGCGCCGACTTCGGGGGCTGGATCGTGTTTGAAGATGGCGATCGCAGCTGCACGCGCGACGCGGGCGAGGCGGTCATCGGCGGCGAAACCCCTATCAATGCAGCCGACGTGTCTGACAGCTATCGCGTCAGCGCCGTTGCCAACGGCGACTGCGTCTCGATCGCTGCGACTGGCTTTGTAGACGACCGAGCAGCTGAGCCGTCGCTCAACCGCCTGGTGTTTTGTGATGAACGCGGCACGGCTGGCATCGGCGGCTCCAATCGCGCCAACGCGCGGGCGTTCGCGCTCGATCCTAACGGACGCGCGCGGCTGACGCGCGACGCAGACGTCATCGCGGCCTGGGGAGTCGGTTGCCCATGAACACCACGCGTCAACCCCAGGCCGGCGTCAGCTTGGTCGAATCGTTAGTCGCGCTGCTGGTGCTGTCAGTCGGCTTGCTCGGTATTGCTGGCTTGTTTGTCGATAGCGTCAAGAACAGCCGCACCGCCCTGCTACGCACGCAGGCTATCAATCTCGTCAGCGACATGGCGGATCGGATCCGCGCTAACAGCACCGCGCGAGATGCCTATCAGACCGCAACCTACGGCGGCGCTCCAGCTACTCACCAATGCGCACCAGACGCCACTGCGGGCGGCGGCAATTGCACGATTGCGGAACTGGCCGAAGATGACCTCGGACGTTGGATCGATGCGGTGGGCGCGACATTACCGGGCGCTGATCAGGCCGATTCTGCCGTCGTGGAGTACGCCGCGCCTGCCAATCCTGGCCAACCGGAGCAGTACGTCATCACCGTGAGGTGGCTCGAGCCCGGTGCGACCGCCACGGATGACGACACCACCGACGGCCGCTATCGGTATCGTTCGACAGTCGTCGTCATGCCGCGTGATCCGGTCTGATGCGGCAGCGCGGCTTCAGTCTGATCGAGTTATTGGTGGCGCTGGCGATCGGCTCGATCCTGCTCGTTGGTGCTGTCTACGTGTATCAAAATGGTCGGCAGACCTACGCGATCAATGAAAGCGTGGCGCGCCTGCAGGACCAGGGTCGCTATGTCTTTTCGGTAATCGAACCGGAAATCGAGATGGCCGGCTTCTACGGCTTCACCAACACCGGCGACAGCATCGGCTTCGTTACTGCTACCAACCCAGGTGCCGTGGTTCCGGCGGCGAGAATGCGCCAACAGCCGCTGCCACCCATGTCGCCGACGCCCGTGCCTGTGCCGGGCTTGGCGGCCAGCGCACAGAGCTGTGGCGTGAACTTTGCGGTGGACGTGTTGACCCCGATCCAAGGCTCCAACGATGGTTTGGTAGATGGTATGCCGTTCACCTGCGCGCTGAGCGCAGCGGCTGGTGGCATCGCTCCTAACACAGATACACTGACCATCCGCCATGCCGGGTTCGAGCCCGTAGCCCCGCGCGACGGCCGCGTACAACTCTATGCGTCCCGTCTCACCAGTCGCACGGCGCAGCGCCTGTTCGCCGACGGCCAGGCACCGGGCGTTGTCAATGCCGACAACCAGATCCGTGATCTGGTGGTCCGCGCTTACTATGTGGCTAACAATTCAGTCGATCGGCCAGGGTTTCCGGCACTGCGCGTCAAGACCTTGACCGAGGCCGGCGGCGCACCCACGTTTACGGATACAGAAGTCATTTCCGGCGTCGAAGACGTGCAAGTGCAGTTTGGCATCGATACGGGCGACTATGACAACGACGGCGTGGTCGACCCGGGCGCCGATGCCAACAACGATGGCATCATTGAAACCGACGGCCGTACCACGCGTTACGTCAGCCCTGATTTCCCCAACCTCAATCGCTTTCAGATCGTCGCCGTGCGGGTCTGGATACGGCTGCGCGCGGACCAGACTGAAATCGGCTTCAGCGACGCCGGCCGCACCTACCAATACGCGGACGTCACCTATATCCCGGTGGGCGATGCCACCCGCTTCCGGCGCGCCGTGATGTCGCGCACCGTCTCGTTGCGCAACTCGCGAGTGCTTTGATATGACGCGTTTACGTTTGCATACCACCCGCCCGCCCGGCCGCTCTCCGCGCAGCCAGCCCCCCAACCAGCAAAGAGGCGCTGCGCTCGTCGTTGGCCTCATTCTGCTGGTCATTCTGACCATGCTCGCCTTGACGGGCACCAACACCTCGCGCACGGAACTCGTCATGGCGCAGAACGAGCAGTTCCGCAAGAACGCGGCGCTGGCAGCAAGTGCGGGTATCGAGCGGGCTATTGGCGCGCTCGGCGCTGTGCCTGCCGTGCCTGGTGCCGCGCCGACTCTGGTCGAGAACGTCGCGTTAGTGCCGGGCGAGGCGGAGCGCTACACGACAACCAGCCGCTATGTCGGCGATGAGATGAACTTGCCGCAGTCGAGTGCCAATCGGTTTATCGGGCTGCATTACGAGATCACGAGCGACGGCACGTCGGTGCGCGATGCCAATGATCGCCTGGTGCAAGGCATCATGGTCGTCACGACCTCGGGTGGCGCGGCCGGCGAACAATCAATGGGCCAGATCGGCACGGGACTACCATGACTAACCCTCTCCACATCCGGACAACGGCAACCACTCTTTGCGCGCTGCTGGTGCTGCTGATCGCCAGCGTGTCAGCGTCGGCCGATGACTCCAAGACACGCACGGTACCGGCGAGCAAATTCAAGATCGTCGAACAAGCGCTGGAAGCATCTACCCGGCAAGTGATCTTGCCAGGCAGCGAGACTGGAATACTCGTGGTCACTGCCTGCGTCGGTTGTACGCCGGTGTCGCTGACCGCCGGGTCGGCCACTCAATGGCAGGTGGGCCAGGACACCGTCAGCCTGGCTGTTTTTCGCCAGCATCTGCAACGCCAACCCCGCGCCCAGCTTGGCGTGTTCTTCAACCGCGAGCGCAGCGAACTGCTGCGCGTGGTCGCGACCGCGCGCTGAGCACGGTCGGTACCGTGGCAACGAACTAACTTCGAGGACTCGACATTGAGGAACACCTACTCATGAGGCAGTCTCACTCGCGCTGGCAAACCGTTGCCGCGACGGCGCTGTGCACGGCATTCTGCGGCACGCCAGCGCTGGCGGACGACACCGAGATCTTTGTCGATCCATCGGCAGCGGCCGGCATTCGTCCTAACATCGTGCTGGTCATCGACACTTCACTCAGCATGAATGCGCAGGTGGACGTGCCGCGGCTGCCCTATGACCCGGACGGCAAGTACCCGGGTGGCTGCCGACCCTTTACCACCTACGTCAGTAGCGGCAGCGGCGCGGCACTCCCCCGATTGCGCCGACGCCACCACACCCGCGATTGCGGACTCGGCCATCAAATGTCGCGACGCCGTCGACAGCATTTTGTTGGCCGGCTTTTGGACCGGCAAGGCGCTGCAGTTCGACAGCGAAACGGCAACTTGGAGCGAGATGCCAATCGCCGCAGCTGACGCCCCGGTGGAATGCGAGTCGGATGCCGGCATTCATGGCGAGGACGCGGTTTCGCCGCGGCGTTTTGCCGCCAACGGCACCGCCACACAACCCTGGAGCGCCAGTGCCGCCGATGCAATCAGCTGGACGGGACCGGTCGTCACTCTCTACGGTGCTAACTGGCTCAATTGGTATAACAGCACGCCGATACCTGGGCAGATCAGCCGTCTCAGTATCGTCAAAGCGGTCGCCAAGCAGATCGTCTCGTCGCTCGACAGCGCCAATCTCGGTCTGATGCGTTTCAGCGCCAACGGTGGCGACGGTGACGCCGCCGCCGAAGGCGGCATGGTCGTACAGGAAGTCGTCGATCTGCGTCGGGCCCGCGCCTCGGTCTTGCAAGTGATCGACAACCTGCAGGCGAGTGGCTTTACGCCGCTGTCTGAGACCCTCTACGAGGCGGGCCAGTATTGGGCCGGCCGGCCGGTGGACTATGGTCTGAATTCGCAAAGTGCTCCCGGCACGCCGCTGCCGAGTGTCGCGGGCTCGCGCGATCCATCGGATCCGGGCCGTTACAAGTCACCGATCGAGTATCAATGTCAACGCAACTACACGGTCCTACTCACCGACGGAGAGCCGTCAGCTGATAACTCGGCCGACGACAAGATTCAGACCCTACCTGGCTACACGAGCGCGGTCGGTGCGAGCTGCAGTGGCGAGGGGCCGGGCCGCCGCCTCGATGAGATGGCGAAGTATCTCAACCGTGCCGATCTGTCCACGTTGGCGGGCCAGCAGAATAGTCAAGTGTTCACAATCGGCGTTGGGCCAGAGATTACCGACTCGGCAAGCCTCGCGGCAGTTGCGTCGGCTGGCGGCGGACGGTCCTATAACGCTGACAATATCGATGATCTAACGACCGCGCTGCAGGACGTGGTAACCACCGTGTTGGAGACCAGCTCGACGTTCACCACACCGTCAGTCGGCATCAATGCTTTCAATCGTACGCAGACCGTCAACGATCTGTACGTGTCAGTCTTCAGTCCACGCGAGACGATCCGCTGGCCTGGCAATCTCAAGAAATATGCGCTGCGCAATGGTGAGATTGTCGACGCGCTCGGCAATAGCGCCGTAGACCCCTCCACCGGGTTCTTCCGCCGCGGGACACGCAGTTTCTGGTCGCCCACGCCGGATGAAGACCGCGTCACTGACGGTGGCGCTGCCTCGCAGTTGCCGTCGCCGGCCACACGGCGCGTCTACACCTACCTACCCACCCCCGGCAATCGAAACTTGACCGCGGCTGTGAATGCCGTCACCGTCGGCAACACTAATCTGACAGATGCCCTGTTAGGCACTGGCAGTACGGGACCGACGCGCGAGCAAGTGATCGACTGGGCGCGCGGCGTCGACATTCAGGACCTCGACGCGGATGGCAATATCACGGAAGCCGCCCGTAGCATGGGCGATCCGTTGCACGCCCGCCCGGCGCTGGTCTCCTTTGGTGGTGCTCTCGATACCCCGGACCCGCGCGACGTCGTAGTGCTGGTGCCAACTAACGACGGCGTGCTGCATGCAATCGATGCTCGCACCGGCGTTGAGCTCTGGTCATTCGTACCACCAGAGCTGTTGGGACGGCTTCGTCAGCTGGTCGAAAACCGACCCCAGAACCCGCGTAGCTATGGGCTGGATGGCGATGTGCGCGTGCTCAAGTTCGACCGCAATCAAAACGGCGTGGTCGAGCCGGGTGACGGCGATCGCGTCTGGGCGTATTTCGGTATGCGCCGGGGTGGGCGTAACTACTATGCACTCGACATCACCGACCGTGCCCGGCCCCAACTTCTATGGATCCTCGGCCCCAACAACCTGTCGGATGTTGGCGAGAGCTGGTCGACGCCGGCGATCGCGCGAGTACGCGTTGCAGGCGCGGCGCAAAACGGCGAGAAACTCGTGCTGATCTTCGGTGGCGGCTACGACGGCGGCCAAGAGAACTACAGCTATCGCACGGACACCATGGGCAACGGCATCTATATGGTGGACGCCGCCAGCGGTGCATTGCTCTGGTACGCGGGTGGCCCGGGCGGCACCGGTGCGGCTGATCTCGATCTGCCCAACATGACGCACTCCATTCCGAGTCGTATCGTGACGCTCGACAACGACGGCGACGGGTTTGCCGACCGCCTGTATGCCGCTGACTTGGGTGGTCGTGTCTGGCGTTTCGATATTTTCAACGGCCAGGGGCGCGGCTCTTTGGTCACGGGCGGTGTGTTTGCGTCGCTCGGCGGCGCGGTTAACCCGTCGCCTGCCAGTACGCGTCGCTTCTACTATGCTCCCGACGTTGCCCTCATCCAGCGACGTGGCGCCGAGCCGTATTACAACCTCGCTATCGGCAGCGGCTATCGCGGTCACCCGCTCGACGCCAGCGCACAGGATCGGTTCTACTCGCTGCGGGACAAGAACCCGTTCGGGAAGCTGTCACAGTCGCAGTACGACAGCGCAACGCCGCTAGGCGAAGGCGATCTGATCGACATCACAAACGACCCTGCCGGCGCTGTCGTGCCAACGACCGCCAACGGCTGGCGCCTCGAGCTGCGCTTGAATGGCGGTTGGAGCGGCGAGAAGGTCCTGGCCGAATCGCTCACCGTCGGCGGTATCGTGTTGTTCCCCACTTACCAGCCACAAGCGCCGTCCACACTCGACCCCTGCTCGCCGGCGAATGGGCTCAATCGCGTCTATGCGTTGTCGGTCGACACGGGTAAACCGGCAATTGATTTCAATGACGTGGATGCTGACTCCGTGCCTAACAATGCGGATCTGTTCACGAATCTCGCGCAACGCGGCATCGCGGGTGAGATCAGTTTTGCCTTCGATGCAATACCGCAAGATACCGACCCGCTGAACGACCTCGACCAAAGCGACAATAGTCGCCGCACCGATGCGCTGGGGCGTCGAGCACTGTGTGCAGTGGGCCTGGAAGTGCTGGACCGCTGTGTGTTGCCAGGCAGCGTGATGCGAACGTTCTGGCAGCGAACGGCCCCGCCGTGAAGCGGGCCGCCCTGAGAATGCGCGGCGTCACGTTGGTCGAGTTGATGATCACGCTACTGGTGGTCGCCATCCTGGCCGCCGTCGCAGTGCCAAGCTATCGCTCCTATGTACTGCGTGCGCAACGCACCGAGGCCCGCACCGCCCTGACCCGCATACAAGCGGCACAGGAGCGTTTTTTGCTACAGCAGAACCGCTACGCTACCGATGCAGAACTGGAAGCTGCACCGCCGGCTGGGCTCGGACAGCCGCGCAACACGGAGAGCAACAAGTACGGCATTACCATTCAAAACGCGGCAACGCCGACCGAATACAGCATCACAGCGACCGCACTGGCAGCGGGCGGTCAGCAGGACGACACGCGCTGCACGCTCATGCGCATCGATCACAATGGCATAAAGTCTGCGCAAGCCGCTGACAGCACCGACACCGCGCAGGAATGCTGGCGCTGACGGCCGGCAGCAGCGCACCCTAACTAGCGGTCACGCTGTACCGCGCGCAATGCCTTCGGCATGCTGAAGACAATGTGCTCCGCACGCCCGGCAAGATCCTGAGGCGCCGCGGCACCCCATTCGCGGAGCTGCGTCACGACGCCTTGCACCAAGGACTCGGGCGCCGAAGCGCCTGCCGTCAGGCCGACCACGGTTTTGCCGTCGAACCATTGCCGCTGCAGCTGCGCTGCGTCGTCGATCAAATACCCGGGTATGCCCGCGCGGTCGGCCAGCTCGCGCAACCGATTCGAGTTGGAACTGGATTGTGAACCCACCACCAGCAAGACGTCACACTGTGCCAACAGTGATTTGACCGCATCCTGCCGGTTCTGCGTGGCGTAGCAGATATCCTCGTGCCGCGGACTGGCAAGTGCTGGAAAGCGCTGTCGCAACACCTGCACGATGCTCGCCGTGTCGTCGACTGACAGCGTCGTTTGGGTCACAAAGGCGAGTCGCTCAGGGTCAGCCACTGCCAGATTCTGCGCATCGCCAACGTCCTCGACCAGATACATGCGACCGCCCCGGGACGCATCAAAACGCCCCATCGTGCCCTCCACTTCCGGATGATGCCGATGACCGACCAGGATCACCTCGCGGCCGTCGCGCGCATAACGCGCCACTTCCATGTGGACTTTGGTAACGAGCGGACAAGTGGCGTCGAACACATTGAGGCCGCGGCGCACCCTTCGTGCTCCACTGCACTCGAGACACCATGCGCTGAGTAGACCACCGTGGCATCGTCCGGGACTTCGTCGAGGTCATCGACGAATATCGCACCCAGATCCCGCAGACGACTAACGACATGAAAATTGTGGACGATTTCGTGGCGCACATAGACCGGCGCGCCGAACAGCTCGATCGCCCGCTCAACGATATCGATTGCACGATCGACACCGGCACAGAAACCACGCGGATTTGCCAGTAACAGCTGCATGTCAGCGGCCGCGCCGATGTTCGAAAAATGCGTCTAGCAGGACGCAGACTGCACCAATTGTAATCGCGGAATCGGCGACGTTGAACGCCGGAAAATAGGCCTGATTCCACCAGTGCGCCAGGATGAAGTCGATCACGTAGCCATGCTCCAAGCGGTCGATGACATTGCCGATCGCACCACCCATGATGAGCGCCAGCCCCACACCCAACATCTTGTGACCCACAAACGGCAAGCGGCGCAGCCAGACAATAATAGCTATCGAGACCCCGCTGGCAAGCAGCGTGAAGAACCAGCGCTGCCAACCGCCCGCACCAGCCAGGAAACTGAAAGCAGCGCCTGGGTTGTGGGCGCGTACGATGTCGAGCACGGGCAGCAGAGGCAACCGATCGCCGAGCACAAACTGCTGCTCGATCCAATACTTAGTCACCTGATCGAGCACGATGACCGCTGCCGCGAGCCACAGCCAACGTAGGCCGCTCGCTCGCCAACTTGCAGGTCTTGGAGGTTCGTTGGTCATCGCAAGCAGTCCATCATCAAGCGTAGCGCCGCACTTTACCCGCAGTCTCAATGTTGGTGACACAGCGACCGCAGATTTCGGGATGCCGTGGATCATGCCCCACATCATCCCGATGGTGCCAGCAACGCACGCACTTGGATTTGTCAGTTGCTGTCACCTGCAGCCAGACGCCACCGCTTGCGCCGCCCTTGGCGACCGTCGCACTCGCACCAGTCGATCCCAACGGTGGCTGATCCACAACATGCACGCGCGCCGCAGAAGTGATAAGCACGAAGCGCAATTCATCGCCGAGCCCTGACAGCTTGACGATGTCTTGCGCCGTGCAATAGATATCCACCTCCGCCTCGAGCGGTGCACCGATCGTGCCGGCCACTCGCAACAGCTCCAGCTCGCGAGCGACATCCGCTTTGAGCGCGCCAAATAACTCCCAGTCGACCTCACTGCCTGGCGGCTCGGGCAACGGATGCCAGACCGCGAGCATGACGGACGCGGCGCGCGTGCCGGGCATCGCATGCCAGATCTCCTCGGCTGTGAACGACAGGATCGGTGCCAGCCAACGCACCATGGCCTCGGTGATGTGGTACATGGCCGTCTGTGCCGAACGCCGCGCAGCGCTCGACGCAGGCGTTGTGTAGAGCCGGTCTTTGATGATGTCCAAGTAGAACCCACCGAGATCGACGACGCAGAAATTATGGATCTTCTGATAGATCACGTGAAACTCGTAACGACGATACGCCGCAGTAATTTCCGCCTGCAACTTATGCGTGCGGCGAATGGCCCATGCGTCGATCGCCACGAGCTCCGTCACCGGCAACTGCATGGTGGCCGGGTCGAAGCCGTGCAGATTGCCCAACAGGAAACGCACGGTGTTGCGCATGCGCCGATATGAATCGGACATGCGCTTGAGAATCTCATCCGACACACTGATTTCATTGGCGTAGTCGGTTGCGGCAACCCACAGACGTAAAACGTCCGCGCCGAGCGTGCCCAGCACTTTTTGTGGAGCGACGACATTGCCTAACGACTTGGACATCTTGCGACCCTTGTCGTCGACCGTGAAGCCATGCGTCAGGACGCCGGCATAGGGAGCCCGTTCGTACAGCGCCTCGGACATCAGCAACGAGGAGTGAAACCAACCGCGATGCTGATCAGACCCTTCGAGATACAGATCCACTGGCGCCGCAATCTCCGGCCGCGCCTTGCCGACGCACTCGAACGACAGGCCAGAATCCGCCCAGACATCCATCACGTCGGTCACTTTTTCGTACTGCGCAGCCTCCTCGCCTAACAGCTCCGCCGGCTCGAGATCGAACCAGGCGTCGATACCGGCGGTTTCCATCCGCACGGCCACCTGCTCGATCAACTCCAGCGTCCGCGGGTGCAGCTCACCAGTCGTTGCGTGCACGAACAACGGGATTGGCACACCCCAGGTACGTTGCCGGGAGATACACCAGTCAGGGCGGTTCGCAATCATCCCGAAGATGCGTTGTTCGCCCCATTCGGGCGACCAATGCACTTTGGGAATGTCCCGCAGTGCATTCGCCCGCAGGTTCCGCCGCTCCATGCTGATGAACCATTGCGGCGTGGCACGAAAAATTACGGGCGACTTGTGACGCCAGCAATGCGGATAACTATGCCGATACGGATCATGCCGCAACAGGCGCCCGTTATCTGTCATGAGCTTGATTAAGGTCTCGTTGGCGACTTCGATCTTGAGTCCTGCCACCAGCGGCGTGTCCTCCAGGAACCGCCCATCGGCACCGACCGGATTCTTCACCGGCAGGCTGTAGCGCTGACCGACGACGAAATCGTCATGGCCATGCGCGGGCGCGGTATGTACCGCTCCCGTGCCCGCCTCCAGTGTCACGTGATCACCCAGAATGACCGGCACCTGCTTCGGCAAGAAGGGATGCTCCAGCGCCAGATGCTCGAGCGCTGCGCCCGCAAACTGCACCAACACGTGACCCTCGGTGAGACCGTAGCGGGCCACACAGGCCGCACGCAAATCGTTAGCCAGGATCAGATACTCGGTGCTACCCGCGCGCTCGATCGTGACCAGTGTGTATTCGATCTCGGGGCCCAGCGCGACGGCCTCGTTGGCTGGCAGCGTCCACGGCGTCGTCGTCCAGATCGCGACTGATACCGGTTTATCCGCTAACAAGTTGGCCGGCAGTCCGACGCGACGCTCAAAGTCACGTGCATCCACGACTCGAAACGCAACGTCGACGGCTGGCGAGGTCTTGTCCTCATACTCCACTTCCGCCTCAGCCAATGCAGAGCGGCAATCGAGACACCAGTGCACCGGCTTCGCGCCTTTGTAGAGATGTCCATTCTTGATGATGGCGCCGAGCGCGCGAACTTGTTGCGCCTCGTAGCCGGGGTCCATGGTGAGATACGGGCGATCCCAGTCGCCCAGCACACCAAGCCGTTTGAATTCCTCGCGCTGCAGATCGATCTGTGCGCGCGCGAATTCTCGACATGCCGCGCGGAACGCCTTGGCATCGAGCTTCTGGCCGGGACGGCCGTGCTTTTTCTCCACCGCCAGCTCGATCGGCAAACCGTGGCAGTCCCAACCGGGTATGTAAGGCGCGTCATAACCATCCAGCACGTGCGCCTTGACGATGATGTCTTTCAAGATCTTGTTGACGCAATGCCCGATGTGGATCGCCCCGTTTGCATAGGGCGGACCGTCATGCAGCACCCAACGTGGCCTGCCACGTGACTGCGCGCGTAACTGACCATAGAGGTCCTGGTCGTTCCATGCCGCCAGCATCTGTGGCTCCCGCTGCGCCAGGTTGGCCTTCATCGGGAAGTCCGTTTGCGGCAGGTTGATTGTCGTCTTGTAGTCGATCACCAAAGGTTCCTGCGATTCAAAGCAATATTGTTGGGCAATAATTCGAGGTAATAGAGTATCAGGCGCAGAGGATACGGCGTGCTGCCGTGGCGTCGGCGTGCATCTGCGCCACCAACAGCTCGAGCGAAGCGAAGTGTGCTTCGTCACGCAGCTTGGCGACGAACTCCACTTCGAGCTGCCGTCCGTACAAGTCCCCGGCATAGTCGAAGATGTGCACTTCCAGCAACGGCTCGACACCGCCAACCGTAGGCCGAGTACCCAAGCTAGCCACACCGTTCATAGCATCATCTGCGCCGGCGCCCGACACGCCTCGCACACGCACCGCAAAGATGCCACGCAGTGGCGCACGCGGTCGATTCATGCGCAGGTTGGCCGTGGGGTAGCCCAACTGGCGGCCCAGGCGCTCGCCCTGCACCACCCGTCCGCGCATCGTGTACGGTCGGCCTAACAAGCGCGTCGCGGTCGTGAAATCGCCGCGCTCGAGCGCCCCCCGGATCTCACTGGAGCTGACCCGTGTGGCGCCACAAAGCACTGGCGGCACGATCTCGACGCTGAACCCGTACTCCCGACCAGCCAGCTCAAGGACGGCGGCGGAGGTCGCACCACCGCGTCCAAACCGGAAATCATGTCCGACGATCACGGCCGACACGGCGAAGTCGCGCGCCAATAGTTCGATGAACCGCTCGCCAGTCATGCTGCGCAAATCTGCATCGAAACGCAGCACGCACAGTGCTCGCAAGCCCGACTCCTGCAGAATATGCCACCGCTCGCGCAGATCGGTCAGCCGCGCTGGCGGATCTTCCGGTGCCAGAAACGCCCGCGGCATCGGCTCGAAGGTGATCATCATCGCCGGCCGCGCCAAACGCGCGGCGACCGCGCGCGTGCGGTCGATCAAAGCCATGTGCCCGCGATGCAAACCATCGAAAGCACCTATCGTGACCACCGAACCGCGTTCGCTCGCCGGCAGATTTATCAGGCCCCGAATGAGCTTCACACCGTTAACCCGAAGTTGCTGCAGCCAAAACTGTCAGCATAGCGAAGCGACGCGCTAAGCACGGGACCGCACGTGCTGCACCCGCATGCCGGTGAGATACAAGACCGCAAAATAGAGCGCCGCTGCAGCGCCGATGCAACCAGCCAAGCGCAACGCCCGCACCAGCGGCGGAGCGCCGGTCCAGCTCTCGAGGCTGCCGCCCAGCCAGAACAGCAGCGCCGCCATCGCTGCGTTCGCCGCCAATACGCGCCACAGCAACGCAGGCCAACCATCCAGAGGCGAGTACACGCCGGCGCGCTTCAAACCTCGCCACAACAGGTAGGAGTTGATGGCAGCTCCTATGCAGGTAGCAGTCGCCAGTAACACGTGCGGAATCGGGAAGCCGGCAAAATAGGCTGGCAGCACGACAAAGAGATTGATTGCCATATTGCAACCGAGGCCGATCAGCGCCACTCGAACGGGAGTCCTGGTGTCCTGACGCGCGAAGTACCCCGGCGCCAGCACCTTGACGAGACTGAAGGCTAACAACCCCCACGAATACGCCATCAACGCGTAGCTCGCCATAAGCACGTCGCGCTCGGTAAAGGCACCATAGCCAAAAATGGTCGCCGTCATCGGGCCTGCGAACACCAGCATCGCCACGGCCGCCGGGGATGCCAGCACGATCACTAAGCGCAACGCCCAGTCGAGCGTATTACTGAACTGCTGCGGCGCCGATTCGGCATGGTTTTTGGAGAGCCCCGGCAAGATAACCGTGGCGAGCGCAATACTGAACACACCCAACGGAAACTCCATCAGGCGATCAGCAAAATAGAGCCACGCAATACTGCCGGTCATCAGAAAGGACGCAATCAGCGTGTCGAGCAGCAGGCTCACTTGCGCCATCGACGAGCCAAGAATGCCGGGTATCATCAGTTTGCCGATCCGCCGCACGCCCTCTGCCGCCGGCCGCCAACGCGGTACGCGAAACAGCCCCAATTTCATCACCGCCGGAATCTGCACTAACAACTGCAGCAGGCCGCTGACGAACACGCCAATCGCGAGCGTCACCCCCGGATTCGAGGTCCGAGTGGCAATAAAGAGCGCGAACACGATCATCACCACATTCATGATCACTTGCGTGATCGCCGGCAGCGCAAACTTGCCATAACTGTTGAGCACGCCAGACAACAGCGCAGTCAAAGAGATAAAGAACAGATACGGGAACGTCCAGCGCAACATTGCGGCCGCCAGCTCGAACTTGCCGTCGGTCTGCGCAAAGCCAGGTGCGAACAGTAAAATTATGACGGGGGCGGCAATCACGCCGATCAGCGTCACCACAAACAGCACCACGGCGAGCGTGCCAGCCGTGCCGTCGACGAGTTCGCGCACCTCATCGTGGCTACGACGTACCCGGTACTCGGAGACCACCGGCACAAATGCCTGCGAGAAGGCGCCCTCGGCAAACAGACGTCGCAGGAAGTTAGGTATTTTGAACGCAACCAGGAAGGCGTCCATCAGCGCGCCGGCGCCGAAGGCCTGCGAATAGACCATATCGCGCGCGAGGCCCGTGATTCGTGAGATCAGCGTCATGGCGCCCACGACACTGGTGCTCTTGAAAATACCGCGGCTCATCGCTGGACGGAGACCCCAAAGCCCTTGAAATCTGGCGGAAAACTCCGCCCGTGGGCCACTATACCGGAGCAGCGGCCCGACCGACGGATCGACGTTGACAAGCCGCGAATGCGTTAGCAAACTACGCGCCCTTCGTGGCCCTGGTCCTTTGTGACTCAGGGCCACAGCAATAGATCGTTCCGGAGTATTTGTGGCCAATACCAAATCGGCTGAAAAGGCCGCTCGCCAAGCCGAGATTCATCGTCAGCGCAACGTTACGCTGCGTTCGCGCATGCGCACTGCGTTGCGCAAGGTGGTCGACAGCGTCGAAGCGGGCAACAAGACCGATGCCGCTGCCGCCTTCAAGACGGCCGTACCGGTACTCGATTCGCTGGTCAACAAACACGTGATTCACCGCAACAAGGCCGCTCGCCACAAGAGCAATCTCGCCGCACGCATCAAGGCGATGAACTAGCGCTTTGCGCGCTTGCCAACCGGCTTCTTAAGGCGCGGTTGGCTTCTTGACGGTCGGCTTGGCGTTCTTTGCGGCCTTCTTGGGGGCGCGCTTTGCGACTTTCTTCGCGACCTTTTTCGCGCCGACCCGGGCTTTGGGCGCCGTCGCAATACGCACGTCTGATGGCAGCTCCGCCCCTTCCAGGAACCGCATCACCGCCGCTGCCAGCTCCCGCGTGCCCGTCCCGGTAGCACCCGAAATCAGGAACCACGGCCCGCTGTAGCGCAGCGCTCGTACAATCTTCGCAGCGTGCGCTTCGGCCTCCTCGGACAGCATCAGGTCGCTCTTGTTGATCACCAGCCAGCGCGGCTTAGCCGCCAGCCCGACGTCAAACTTCTCGAGCTCGAGGACAATCGCACGCGCGTCCTTCACGGGGTCCGCGGCAGGGTCCGGCGGCAACATGTCGATCAGATGCAGCAATACCCGGGTCCGCTGCAAGTGGCGCAGAAACCGAATCCCAAGCCCCGCGCCTTCCGCGGCGCCCTCGATGAGCCCGGGAATGTCTGCCATCACAAAACTGCGGTGTTCGCCCACATAGACGACACCCAGATTCGGGAACAGCGTGGTAAAGGGATAGTCCGCAATCTTCGGCTTGGCCGCTGATACAGCGCTGATCAACGTGGACTTGCCCGCATTCGGCGGTCAGCAGGCCCACATCAGCGATCACTTTGAGTTCGAGCTCGAGCGTCCGCTCTTCGCCCGGCAGCCCGGAGCCAAACTGGCGCGGCGCGCGGTTGACACTCGACTTGAAGCGCTGGTTGCCCCAACCGCCCTTGCCGCCTTTGGCCACCATGATCTGCTGGCCGGGCGCGGTCAGATCGCCGATCGTCTCCTCGGTATCGATGTCGCGAATGGTGGTACCCACCGGCACAATGATCTGCAAGTCCTCGCCACCGCGCCCGGTGCAGTCGCGGCCACTGCCGCCTTCGCCGCTCTGGGCTTTAAACGCTTTGGCGATACGGAAGTCGGCGAGCGTGTTGATGCCGTCGACCGCGCGCAGATAAACATCGCCGCCGTTGCCGCCATCGCCACCATCCGGCCCGCCAAACGGCACCGACTTCTCACGCCGAAAACTGATCGAGCCACGCCCACCCTTGCCGGCCTGAACTTTGATGCGTGCTTCGTCGACAAATTTCATGGGATGACCGTCATGGGTTGGCCTGAGGAAACAATAACCGTAAAACAAAAACCCCGGCGCATGGCCGGGGTTCTCGAAACCATTTTCCCTGCCCCCCGGAAGGAAGGCGGGGCCGGTGGGCTACTCGGCGACGACGTTGACAAACGTGCGCTGCGCAGCACCCTTCTTTTGGAACTCCACCCGACCGTGCTTGAGCGCAAACAGCGTGTGGTCCGTGCCGAGACCGACATTGACGCCCGCGTGCATCTGCGTGCCACGCTGGCGCACCAGGATATTGCCCGCGATGACCGCTTCGCCACCGAATTTCTTCACGCCGAGCCGCTTACTGTGCGAATCGCGACCGTTGCGAGTACTGCCGCCTGCTTTTTTATGTGCCATGGCTAATCTGCTCCGTAATGCTGGTTCGCGGCCTTATCAGCCGGCGATATCAGTGACTTTGATGCGTGTATAGAACTGGCGATGCGTGCCCTGCCGCAGGTAGTGCTTGCGGCGCCGGAACTTCACGATCACCTTCTTCTCGCCCTTGCCGTGCTTCTCGATCGTGGCCTTGACCACGCCACCGGCAACCAGCGGCTTGCCGATCGTAATGGCGCCGCCATTGCCAATCAGCAGGACTTCGTTGAATTCCACCGTCGCGCCAAGCTCCGCCTCCGAGTTTCTCAACGTCGAGAACCGTGCCTTTTTCGACTCTATATTGTTTGCCACCCGTGGCAATAACCGCGTACATGATCGTTATCTCCGACAACGCACAGCGCGCCGCGTCATCATGACGCCGTGCGTGCGAAAGGTCGCGCATTCTACGCAGCCACCCCGGCAGGGTCAAACGCCAGTTTTACATTGCCAATCAGCCACTTACAGGGGGCGAAAAACGTGGTTTGCGCTCCCGGGGTCCGCTACGATGCTCGCAACTCTCATGCCAGCCGCCAAAACACGCCAAATCGCGACGCTCGAGGAGATCCGTTCGCTCGTCCGCCCTGATCTCGAGGCCGTCGACTCGATTATTCGCGCGCGACTCAAAGAGCGTTGTACCGCTCGTTGATCAGGTCGCCGAACATATCATCGCCAGCGGCGGCAGGCAGCTGCGACCCCTGCTCTGCGTGTTAGCAGGACGCGCCGCCCAGCTGCGGCCCAAGGCAGGTAGCAAGCACAAATCAGCCGCAGCTTCGCTCGATCTACACCTGGAGGCTGCGGCGTTCATTGAGTTCATTCATACGGCAACGCTGCTGCATGACGACGTCGTCGACGGCTCTTCGAAACGCCGCGGTCGCAGCACCGCTAACAACGTGTTCGGTAACCAGGCCAGCGTGCTGGTCGGCGACTTCGTTTATTCACGCGCCTTTCAAATGATGGCTGCCGTCGGCAACAAGCGGGTGATGGAAATCATGTCCGACGCCACCAACGTGATCGCCGAAGGCGAAGTGCTGCAGCTCATGAGTGCACACGATCCCGACACGACCGAAGAGCGGTATCTCGAGGTCATCTACCGCAAGACCGGACGCTTGTTTGAAGCGGGCGCCGAAGTCTCGGCCGTGCTCGCCGGCGCGCCCGTGGTCCAACAGCGCGCCCTCGCCGCCTACGGCAAGCATCTTGGCACCGCGTATCAGTTGTTAGATGACGTGCTCGACTACAAGTCAGATCCCGCCACGCGCGGCAAAAACTTAGGCGATGACCTGGCCGAGGGCAAACCCACGCTGCCATTGATACATGCCCTGCGTCATGGAGACGAAGGCCAGCGTGCCACCATTCGCCTTGCCATCGAGCAGGGTGGCCTGGCGCAGCTTGGGCCGATCGTCGCTGCAATCGAGAGTACGGGCGGACTCGAGTACACCGCCGATCTTGCAACGCGAGAGACCGACGCGGCGCTGCAGGCGCTTGAGGCGCTGCCCGAGTCACCGTTTCGCAAAGCGCTGGTGGATCTGGCGCAGTTTGCGCTCAATCGGACCAATTGACCGAGTGCCTACCGGCGCTGACCCGATTCTTGGCTAAATCATTTCGCTGCACCGCAACGTGTGACACGAGAGCCATGTAGGGCGTACTCTCCGTAAAACAGGAGGTGCGTGACATGAAACCATCCTACGGAGTCCGACTTGCACTCAGTGTAGTAGCGGTAGCTTTGGCAGGCTGCTCCGGTGGCCCTTCAGACCTACCAATCGAGCGACTCAACGCGTTCGAAACAGCCTTCAATATGGGCAAGGTCGAGGGGTGTGTCGCCTTGTACACGGACGATGCAGAAATTCTTGCCGAAGACTCCCCGGCTGCGCACGGGTCCGCCGCGATCGGGCAGTTCTTCACGAATCAAATTGAGCGTGAAATCCAATTCGACGCTGAACCTGCGCTCAGCCTCACTTCCGGTGACCTAGCCCTCGATCAGGGCACCTATCTTGTTAGAAACGTAAGGCTTGGGCGGGAAGTAGAGCGCGGCGACTACCTGCATATCTGGCGACGAGTTCAGGGCGACGAGTGGCGCATTTTTCGCACGATACTGAACATCACCTCGGCGCAATCTGCTGCTGTGAGCGTCAACCCAAGTGAAGACCAATCTGAGGATGTCAGCGATGACAAATGAACACGCTGCCGGTCGCGACTCGTTAGTCAAGTGGCTGCGCGATGCGCACGCCATGGAACTCGCTGCAATCGACGCACTCGATCGGCTCGCAGAGCGGCTCAGTCGTCACCCTCAAATCTCCACGCGGCTGCGCCTGCACTGCCAGGAGGCTCGCGAACAGGTCACCAGAATCGAGTCAAGTCTCAAGAGCCTGAATGCCGACCCCTCGCGCATTAAGGATGTCACCACTCGCCTGCGTGTTTTCGCCGAGGCGTTTACCAACATCATTGCATCGGATGAGGCCGTCAAGGACTGCCTGGCCATTTATGCTCTAGAGAGCTATCGGGTTGGTGCGTATCTATCACTTGCCGCCGCAGCGCGAGAGCTGGCGGCATCAGGTGTCGAACAAATGTGCGTCCAGCACGCCGATCGCGCACTTGCCATGGTTCGCTACCTTCAGGAGCAGATTGCCGAAACCACGGTCGACCACTTGCGGCCATGAAAGCACAACCGTAGCCAGCGCTGCAGCGTCGTGAGCAGCCGGTTCCGGGTGGAAATTTGAATACTTGTTGCTACTTGGCTATGCTGCGCCCCCTTCCCGGGGACTCTCGCGGGCCCACTAGGCCGACGATTCGGGGTGTAGCTCAGCCTGGTAGAGCGCTACGTTCGGGACGTAGAAGTCGAAGGTTCAAATCCTTTCACCCCGACCATTATTTTTCCTGGAGTTTTTTCTCCGCAACCCACCGAAATCGGTGCTGCGGTTCCATAGAAAAACCCCTCACGGTTCCAGAAACGGTTCCAGTTTAGTCTCCTGCCATTTGGCTCCGAGCCGACCCGGTTTTTGATCACTGAGATCCTCGTCGGCGGCGAGAGGGGTCAGCGGAGCTGTCGCTGACTAACTAGCCCTATCCGTCAATCTTGACCCCTACTGCTTATCTTCGCGACGAGAACGCTGACTGCGCGCTACGAAAAACGTCAACGTCGTCAAAGGCGCAGTCTTTTAACCACAACTTACGGTCAGAAGCTGGGGCGCCAAACCAGCACTAAAGTGACGACGACGAGAATGAGGACCCACATCAAAGCCTTGGAGACGCTTTTCAGCTGCGTGGCGTTTGCAGCCACCATTGCCTCCAACCTATTTGTCTGAGAGAGTCGTTACTCAGGTTCGAGCTGCCGTGCGAGACCACAACAAGTGCTGCTCTTCGCAACCAGACAACGGTATGCAAGGATCAGATTCGTGGAAAGCAGAAAAGCCCGAAGCCATCCTCAGCATTTTTCTGATAGTGGAATCGCCCTTGGGCCGGTCCGCGCCGACGGCGCTTCAATTGCGCCGACGCGAAGCCTCTATCTCTGCGACCAGCGGATGGGGTCGGCGGGTTCGAGCGCGAACGACGTAGACTGCCTGGCGCACTTCGTCAGTCCGCCCGATGACTTCCATCTCGTACTGGTTGGCCACCTCTCGTTCGATCGAGGTCGGCACGGCCGCGATACCGAGGCCGCGGTGCGCGAAACCCTTCAGCAGCGCGCTGTCATCGATTCGGCCGGCGATATTGGGGCGGACGTCATGCCTGGCAAACCACGCCTCAAGCGCTTGGCTTACGACCGAATGGGCGCTGGAGCCCGCAAGGAAGGGAGCTTCGTTTAAACATTTGGGGAAGCGTCCCTTGAGCCGTGCGGCCAGGGATCGCGCAGGCAGGAAGCTGGTCCCCTCCTCGCTTAACACCACGACATGAAGCGAGCGAGCAAGGCTCGGCGGAACTGTGGCATCGCCGAGCACCATGTCCAGCTCTCCTGCCGCCACGCGCCCTAAGAGATCCGCGTACCCGCCCTCCTGGCAAATAAGCTCAAGTTCATCCCGATGTTTGGCAATCAATGGGGCCAATGCCGCCACCGTCTGGAGCTTCGGGACACTGTCGGTGATCCCAACCCGGAATACCGTTCGTCGTGGCCGCGCTTCGGAGTTGAGTACGGAGGTCAACTCATCGCCCAATGCGAAAATGGCGTTCGCGTAATCGAGAGCCGTGGTCCCTGCGGTAGTGAGAATCAAACGCTTTCCAACTCGTTCAAACAACTCTTGCCCGATCGATTGTTCAAGCTTTTGAATCTGCCCACTGATGGTTTGCGGCGTCACAAACAAGGTGCGCGCGGCGCCCGTCACGGACTGTTGTCTTGCCACCTCGGCGAAGTACCGCAGGTGTTTCAGGTTGATTTGTCGACGGGTTTTCATCAGTTTTTCCTGTATTACGACCATGCATTTTCTGCTTTCGTACAAGCACTCTCAAGCCTAGCCTTCGAGTCACTCAGTCGCCGGAGGTCAATATGCACATGGACATTCAGGCACGCGGCTTCACTCTCACTGCGGCCATCAATTCCACCGTTAGACGAGAAGCGGCATCGCTCGCGAGCGTTCTCGGCGAGGGTGACACGAAGCTCATGGTTCGGCTCTTCGACGTCAACAGCGTCCGAGGGGGCTTTGACAAAGGGTGCCTCATATCTGCGCACATCTCGCGTAACCGTCGAGTCATCGTAGCGAGCAGCCTCGAGACCGATTTGTACTTTGCGATACCGATCGCCTTCGAGAAGCTGCGTCGCGGTGTCATTGCAGCCGCTCGCCGGGATCACACCCTGCGTCGACGTGCTCGGGGCCCATCTCCTGACGTTTCGGCCACCTAACACGATTGCGGGGCACGCTTCATGCATCGCACTTCTGCACTAACGGAAGGTAGAGCAACAGCTAACCACAGGACTGCCTTATGAACGCCAACATGCTTGATTCTCTGCTTCAAAAAGTCTCAACCCATGCCACCGCGATCACTGACAGGCGGCTCGGAGAGAAGACAGCGGGAGTGTTTGTAAAGTGGCTCTATGTTTCAGCAATCGTCTTGGCTCTTCTGTGGTCGCTCTTGTGGTGGGGAGCCACCTGGCTTGTGGGGATGGGGGATGAAGCAGCTCGCGCCGGCAGCGATCTTCTGGCTGGCCACTTGCGGCTTCCCGAGTGGCTCGTCACATCGGCAACGTCCCTTCAGTCCATTGGCGAATCTCTGCTTTTAGTCCTCTGGATAGTCGGAAGGTTGATCAGTATCCTTGCAGCGGTGCACTGGTCCATCAGCGCCTTCACAAGCCGCAGCGAAGTGAAACTGCTACGCCGTGAAAGTTGACGAGGCCACGCAGCACTCAGCGAGAGCTACATGGCCCCGCGACCACCGGCCGCCGGACCGTCTGTACACATCTTCGAAGGAGTGGCGAACTGGTCTTGCAGCCAGTTTCGATGGGGTCGTATTCCCTCGCATCCGTAGTCCTCCGGACTCCGCGCAGCGGACGAATCTGGTGGAATCAAATTGGGCATTCATCTAGTAGCACGAGGGAACGTCTTGCATGTCGACCATTCTCGTGCCCCTCGATGGATCCAAACCGGGATACCGTGCGCTGGACTTCGCCATCCGATCATCGAAAGGCCGGCCTGCAACCAGGATTCACGTGCTTTACGTGCACCCTTCGATCGATGTCTCGGGAAAGGTTCAGATCTTTGTGACTCTCGAGCGCATGCGTGAGCTCGCCATCGAACAAAGCCGTCCGGTTCTCGATCGTGCTGCGGCACGACTGGCCGAGGCAGAAACAAGCCATACAGTTGAGATGCTTGAGGGAGATCAAGCCGAAGTCATTGTGCGCCGCGCACAGAAAATCGGCTGCGATGCCATCGTGATGGAAGCCGAGGAATGGGCCGGATCGCCAGTCTCATGGTCGGTTCGGTTGCGATGAAGGTCGTGCACCTGACGACGCTGCCAGTCACGCTGGTCAAGTAAGCGGTAGTGCATTCTGCTGTCGAAGACTGACGAGCCGCATCCGCCTGCAGGAGATCTCATGCCGAAACATCGAAAGGGCCGCGGCGTTGCAGCGAATGTCCAGGCTGAAAGGACCCTCACTTGGCACACCCGTCCGCCGCAGGCTGCCCTCGACGAGCTGCGTGCCACATCCGATGGGCTATCTACCGAGGAATCCGCTGCCCGCCTGGAGCGGTATGGCCCCGAATCGCCTGCCCGAGCCGCCGAGGCGTTCTGCCGTATTGCGCCTGCTGCTGCACTTTCACAACATCCTCATCTACGTGCTGCTCGGCTCCGCGGTGATCACAGCGGCCATGAGCCACTGGATCGACACCCTGGTCATACTCGCGGTCGTGATCGCGAATGCGTTCATCGGCTTCATTCAAGAGGGCAAGGCCGAGAAGGCGATGGAGGCGATCCGCGGGGATGTTGGCGCCGACCGCTTCGGCGATCCGAGGTGGCGAACGACGCAGTGTCTCGGGTGAGACGCTCGTGCCCGGTGACATCGTACTGCTGGAAGCCGGAGACAAAGTGCCCGCCGACACGCGGCTGATTCAAGCGCGCGGCTTGCAGATACAGGAAGCGATCCTCACAGGCGAGTCTGTACCAGTCGACAAGCAGATCCACGCCGTTGCGGGCAACGCCTCACTGGGCGATCGCACCTGTCTCGCATTCTCCGGCACGCTGGTCACCGCCGGACAGGCCAAGGGCGTGGTGGTCGCAACTGGCGCCGCGACAGAGATCGGCCGCATCAGCGGCATGCTCTCCACCGTGGAGTCACTCACCACACCGCTTGTCAACCAGATGGCGACGTTCGCGAAATGGTTGACGATCTTCATTCTGATTGTGGCTGCCGTGCTGGTCGTGTTCGGCTATTTCGTCGGCCATCACCCCTTCCCGGAGATGTTCATGGCGGTCGTCGGCCTTTCGGTCGCCGCGATCCCGGAAGGGCTGCCCGCAGTGCTGACCATCACGCTGGCAATTGGTGTTCAAGCGATGGCCCGACGTCATGCCATCGTTCGACGCCTACCGGCCATCGAAACGCTAGGCGCAGTCTCGGTGATCTGCACGGACAAGACGGGGACACTCACACGAAACGAAATGATGGTGGCGTCGGTCGCGACATCAATGCACACGTTCACCGTAGACGGCGATGGCTATGAGCCGAAAGGGCTGATCCGCCTTGATAACGCGGTCGCGCACTCCCGCGATCATGGTTGCCTCGAGGAACTCGCGCTGGCCGGCGCATTGTGTAATGACGCCGCATTGCACCAGCACCATGGCGCGTGGCAGGTCGAAGGCGATCCCATGGAAGGCGCACTGCTCGCCTTCGCTCCGAAGGCCGGCATCGATGTCCGCAGGACCCGCACGGACTGGACGCGTACCGACGCGATTCCATTCGACGCCAAGCATCGCTTCATGGCCACGCTGAGCCACAACCATGAGCGCAACGCGTTCATCTTCGTCAAAGGCGCACCAGAGCGCGTGCTTGCGATGTGCGCGACCCAGCGGGCGGCGAGTGGCGGTACCGAGCCGTTGAACGTCGACTATTGGCTCAAGCAGGCGGAGCAGATCGCAGCTCTGGGGCAGCGCGTGCTCGCCCTCGCGGTGCGGCCCGTCGAGTCCTCGCAAACCGTGCTCGACCACGCCGACGTGCAGAACAATCTCATCCTGATCGCACTCGCGGGACTCATCGATCCTCCCCGGCCCGAAGCAGTCGAAGCCGTCGCGCAATGCCACGACGCCGGCATCCTCGTGAAGATGATCACGGGGGACCACGCGGGTACGGCAGAGGCAATCGCAAAACAGATTGGCCTGCAGCATCCCCACAAAGTGATGACTGGCGCCATGCTCGACCGGCTCGACGACGCGGCGCTTGCGAGCGCCATGCTGGATACGGATGTATTCGCGCGGACCAGCCCGGAACACAAGCTGCGCCTCGTCATGGCGCTGCAATCGCATGGGTTGACGGTTGCGATGACTGGGGACGGCGTGAACGACGCTCCGGCCCTCAAACGGGCGGATGCCGGAATCGCCATGGGAAAAAAGGGCAGCGAAGCCGCCAAGGAAGCCGCGGATCTCGTGCTCGCTGACGACAACTTCGCCACGATCGTCGGTGCAGTGCGCGAAGGCCGCACCGTCTACGACAACATCAAGAAGGTGATCAGCTGGACGTTGCCGACGAGCGCCGGTGAAGCCATGACTATCATCGTGGCGCTGCTGTTTGGGATGACTTTGCCAATCACGCCGGTTCAGATCCTGTGGATCAATCTGGTCACGGCCGTTACGCTCGGACTCGCGCTCGCATTCGAACCGACGGAGGCGAACACCATGCGCCGCCCTCCGCGCGCGCGCAACGAGCCATTGCTGGCCGGTGAGCTCGTGTGGCACATCGTGCTGGTTTCGACCTTGTTCCTAGCCGGCGTGTTCGGCATCTATACCTACGCGATCGATCGAGGCTACTCGTTGGAGCTGGCGCGGACGCTCGCAGTGAATACTCTCGTCGTCATGGAAATCTTCCATCTGTTCTTCATCCGGAATATCTACGGTACTTCGCTCACCTGGAAGGCGGTCAGGGGAACCAAGGCGGTGTGGCTCACGGTGGCCATCGTGACTGCCGCGCAATTCAGCATGACCTACGTTCCGGCGCTTCAGCGAGTGTTCGCTACGGAAGCGGTACCCTTCATGGACGGGATGTTGATCATCGGCATCGGCATCACCCTGTTCGCACTCATCGAGACAGAGAAGCAGATCCGGCTGCGCCTGCGGACGCCGCTCGCACCTGACGCAGGGCACAGCAAGCCGTAAAGCGCGGAACCGCGCGCAGCTACGCGCGTGAAGGGGCGGAGCGGCAACTGGCCACGATCATGTACCTCCGTACGATGTACTACCTACATTGACGAATCGACCCCGGTGATACCCTTCAAGTAGATACAGAATCCCGAGTGAGTCTGCCATGACGCTGAAGATCTTGGTCCCAGTAGATGGGTCCGCGTGCTCGATGCGGGCATTGCGGTATGCCGCGAGGCGTTATCGCGAATCTCGTGGCGTCTGCCTGATGTTGCTCAACGTGCAGTTGTCGGCGCCGCCCAGCGCTCTGTTTCCCATGGAAATCGTTCGAGAGCATCAAGAGCAAATGGCAGAGAAGTGTTTGGTGCCTGCCCGGAGAGTGTGCAAGCGTTTCGGAATCGCATGTCGCGCAAGCATTCAGGAAGGGGACCCTGCGGACATCATAGCCAGCTTGGCTCGGCGGAGTCGCTGCGGAGAAATCGTCATGGGGACGCGCGACTCGGCCGAATCTCCGGCCTGATGCTGGGATCGGTCGCCACTAAAGTCATTCATCTGGCCACCGTGCCGGTCACTCTAATCAAGTAACAGAGCGCATACCCTTGATGAAAGACAGGGACATCCGATCCATCCTGGTTGCCAGCGACTTTTCCGCCGACGCGAACCACGCGGCCAACCGGGCGGCGCTGCTCGCGCGCGAGCACAAGGCAAGCCTGAGGTTGCTGACCGTCGTACGCGAGAGCCTGCTGCGCGAACTGCGCAAGTATCTCGGCGCTCAAAGCGATGCGACACAAAGGATTCTGGACAGCACGCAACTGGACGTGGATGCCCTCGCTGCGCGACTGAAGGATACCGCCGAGGTGTCAGGAGCGCATGGTTCGTGCCGGCGACGTCGAGGCCGAGATTCTAGCCGCGGCCGACCACTCCGACGTTCTGGTGCTTGGCGCTCACGGCTTGAATCCCACCCGGGACTTGCTGCTCGGCACCACCGCCGAGCGCATGCTGCGCAAGAGCCGCCGACCCATGATCGTCGTGAGGAAGGAACCGCGTGCCGCGTACCAGCGGGTTTTCGTAGCTGTGGATTTTTCCATGCATTCTATGGCCGCATTGGCATTTGCGGTGCGAATCGCCCCCAGCGCTCACCTGCATGTTTTTCATGCCTTCGAGTGTCCTTACGAGAGCAAGCTGCGGCGGGCAGACATTGCAGAAGAGATCCTCCGCCAACTCCAATCGCGGTGTCGCGACCAGGCATTTGCAAACGTGCGGAACATGATCGAGAAGTCCGAGGCGCCTGTCGAACGCGTATCGTCCGTGGTCGTGTCCGGCAACCCGCGGCATGTAACGCACGCTGCGGCGGCGGAATGGGGGGCCGACCTCATCGTGCTCGGTAAACACGGTCACTCCGCGATCGGTGAATTCTTCCTTGGCGGCGTAACGCGCCATACACTGTCGCGGGCGGAATCAGATGTCGCGGTGATCCCGCACTACCCTCGCCTCTGACGTAGCTGGCGTTCCTGTGATCCACACAGGCACGCGTCCGGGAACCCTGCGCAATTGAGAGATCGCATGACATTGTTCCTCAATTTCGTCGCGATCGTGGGCGCGCTGGTTCTGGGCTGGCTTTTCTATCTATTCCTCTTCGAGCGGGGAACCTCATATCGGACCAGCACACCCGTACACGAACTCGATGACATGGACCGATTGCGTCTGTTGACGGCGGTGCTCGGCACTCCCACTCAATCGATTCACTCACTGCAAGTGTTGACCGAAGGCCCGCAATTGTACGAGGCGCAAATCTCGGCGATCCGCGCGGCTCGGTCTTCAGTACATCTCGAGGCGTATATCTTCTACCCGGGGATTGCCTCCGACTCTGTCTTGCATGCTCTCTGCGAACGGGCTCGTGAAGGCATCCGGGTGCGCGTCATCGTCGATGCCATCGGCAGTCTGCGCACACCTAGCAGCCATTTCGCCGCCTTGGAGGCCGCAGGTGGCCTTGTGCATCGATACCATCCGCTGCGATGGCACATGTTGCGCCGATGGAACAGCCGCACCCATCGAAATCTCTTGGTGATGGATGGACGAGAGGCTTTCATCGGGGGCGCGGGCGTCGCCGATCACTGGAACCGCACCGACCCCGCGCCCTGGCGCGACTGCGTCGTTCGCGTATCTGGCCCCATCGTCGGCGGCCTACAGGCGGTGTTCGCCGAGAACTGGCTGGAGTGCGCAGGCGAACTACTGGTGGGAGATGAGTCCTTTCCGAAGCTGGTTGAGGATCGCGGTGTGTTCGGAGATGGCATCGCTGTAGGAAGCACTCCAACGGCGGGTCGCTCGACTCGGGCCCGCATGCTCGTGCAGTTCCTGTTGGCCACGTCGCGACACAATATCGATCTGTGCTCACCCTACTTCGTGCCGGATCTGGGGATCCGGCGGGAACTGCTCGCGGCCAAGGCGCGAGGCGTACGCGTTCGCGTCGTGAGCGGTGGGCCTTATAGCGACCACGGTCTCGTGCGGCGTGCCGGCCGCCGCCGCTACGGGCCGCTATTGGAGGCCGGCATAGAAATCTGGGAATACGCCAGCCACATGCTGCATGCGAAGACCCTCGTGGTCGACGGCCGGTGGTGCTTGTTAGGCTCCACCAATATTGATCACCGCTCTTTCGGCCTCAACGATGAGGTGAATCTCCTCGTACGCAGCGATGAACTGGGCGCGGAGCTCGGGCGGATGTTCGAGCTGGACCTTTCGCGAAGCACTGCGCTCGACCTGGCGCAGTGGCAACGGAGGACATGGCGCGAACGCCTGCTCGCCACTCTCGGACGCGTCATCGAGCGCCACCAGTGACGAACGGCCGCGCATGAATCCTATCGCCTCAAACAAGAACCCGCGGTCGAAATGAAAGCCGCAGAGATGGAGCAAGACCGATGGATGTGAGCGTATTCAGCACGAAGCCCTATGACCGGCGTTTTCTCGACGCCGCCAACGCGCGCCTCTCTCAACCGCATCGCCTTGCATACCTCGAAGTGGGACTGAACGCAGAGACAGTCTTGCTTGCACAAGGCTCGCAGGCTGTGTGCGTATTCGTCAACGACGTGCTCGATGCCGGAGTCCTCGAGCGACTGGCCGCCGCCGGCATCCAGCTCGTCGCCCTGCGCTCAGCGGGATTCAATAACGTCGATCTCGCCGCCGCCAAGCGGCACGGCATCACGGTGGCGCGCGTACCCGGCTATTCGCCGGAAGCGGTGGCGGAGCATACCGTCGCGATGATGCTGGCTCTCAATCGCAACATTCACCGCGCCTATGCCCGAGTCCGCGAGGGCAACTTCGCGCTTGATGGATTGCTGGGATTCGACATCAGGCGCAGGACGGTCGGCATCGTCGGCACGGGGAAGATAGGCGTCGCGGTTGCGCGCATCATGAAGGGATTCGGGTGCGGGATCGTTGCCTGCGATCCGTGCATCAATGACGAATGCGTCGCGATGGGCGCGCAATACGTGCCCCTGGACGAGCTACTTGCAACTGCACAGATCATCACGCTGCATTGTCCGCTCACACCTCAAACTCATCATCTGATCGACGCAGCTGCGATCGCGCGGATGCAGCGCGGCGTGATGCTCATCAACACGAGTCGCGGCGCAGTCGTCGAAACGCGAGCGATCATCGCAGGACTGAAGTCCGGCGCGATCGGCCATCTCGGATTGGACGTATACGAGGAAGAAGGGGATTTGTTCTTCAACAATTTGTCGGATGAGGTTTTGCAGGACGACGTGTTCGCGCGGCTGCTGACCTTTCCCAACGTGCTGATCACGGGTCATCAAGCCTTCTTTACACTGGAAGCGATGACCGCCATTGCAGAGGTAACGCTGAAGAACCTCAGCAGTTTCGAGCAAAGCGGTCGAGCGAACTACGAAGTTTCGATCGAGAAGCTGGCCTGAGCTGGAAGTCGTCCTGATGGATGCCGCGTTTGCGCTGCTGCCACTCATCCTCGTCGTCGCTTTGATGACCTTCGCCCGTTGGCCGGCGGCCGCAGCAGGGCTCGTTGGCGCTGTCACCGCGTTGTTGGTAGCCATCCTGCATTTCGATTATCGCGGTTCGGGCGAGATGGGATTGCTCTCTTCGACTGCAGGCCTGGTGGCCGAGGCGACTTTCCTTTCGATGACCATTCTCTGGATCGTATTCCCCGCACTTTGTTTGCATGAATTGCAGGTGAAATCCGGGGCGACCGCAACCCTGCGGCAGGGTTTGTCGGGAATCACGCGCGATCCACAGCTCGGCGCGCTTCTGATCGCCTTCTTCTTTGCACTTTTCTTTGAGGGTGCCGCCGGCTTCGGAACCCCCGTTGCTCTGGCGGCGCCCCTGCTGGTCGGTCTCGGTTTCACGCCCGTGCGGGCACTAACGTTGACACTTATAGGCCATTCGATCGGCGTCTCGTTCGGGGCGGTTGGCACGCCCGTGCTGGTTCAGACCGGTCCCTGGAGTGAGCTCGAGCTCTCGGGCACCATCGCGCTGATGCATGCGGCACTGGGCTGGACGATGGCGGTCTGGGTGTACCGATTGGCAGCACACGAACCTTTCGTCGAACCCGGAAGCTGGCGTCAATTGCGGTGGCCTTTGCTCGCTGCCGCAAGTTTCCTGCTGCCGTATGCCGTCATCGCATTGTGGGTCGGTCCAGAGCTGCCGACGCTGGGCGGAGCCCTGTTAGGCGGCTGCGTGTTCTCGCTCTGTGTCCGCGCTCGATCGACCGGCCAACTAACATCGATACCAGCATCCGCATGGATTCGCGCGGCGCTGCCTTACCTGCTGCTGCTCGTTCTCATTCTCGTGACTCGCCTGTTGCCGCCGGTGCGCGAGGCATTGATGAGCGTGCAGTTGAGCTGGACGATCGCGGAGTATTTCCGTGGCAGCATCCAGCCTCTCTATCATCCAGGCACATTGTTGATGCTGTGCTTCCTGGCCAGCGGGCTGATGCGGCGCACGTCGCGTGGGGATATGCAATCCGCTGCGAGTTCCGCGATGCGCCGCCTGCCTCTCGTGCTTCTTTCGCTCATCGCAATGCTCGTGCTTGCCCGCGTGATGCTGCACGCGGGAATGATTCACACCTTGGCACTCGCTGTAGCCCACGGCGCCGGCCAAGCCTGGCCGCTCCTGGCCCCGGCGACCGGCGCATTGGGCACATTCATTACCGGCTCCGCAACAGCTTCGAATATCCTGCTGACTGAATTGCAGGTCGCGACGGCAAATACGCTCGAGCTGCCGGTCGTCACGATGGTCGCGGCCCAGGCTTTCGGCGCGGCCGTGGGGAACATCATCTGCCCCCACAACATCATAGCCGGAAGTGCGACCGTCGGCCTCGTCGGTCGCGAGGGCGAGGTCATGAAAAAGACCCTCACAGCGTGTGCGGTGTACGCGGCGCTGGGTGGCGTGTTGGTGTTCCTGCTGGTGAGATGATTTCGCTACATCGCCTCGTGTACTGGTTGCCCCAGCATTTCTGGCGTAATCAGAACGACGCCGCCGGGCGACACGTGGAATCGACGTCGGTCTTCGTCCGGATCGACGCCGGCGGAGAAGCCGTCGGGCAGCTCGCAGTATTTGTCGACGACCGCGCGACGCAGCCGCACGTCGCGACCGATGCGGACATGGGGAAGGACCACCGAGTCTTCCACGATGCTGCCACGTTCGACCACCACGTCTGCAAAGAGGATCGAGCGTAGGATCGCCGCCCCGCTGACGATGCACCCGCTGGACACCAGTGCGTCCTGCGTGTGTCCACGTGAATCAGGGCTATCGAAGATGAACTTCGCGGGCGGCAGCTGAACCTGAAGCGTCCGGATCGGCCACTTGGGGTCGTACATGTTCAGCTCGGGCCGCACTCGAGTGAGATCCAGGTTCGCTTCCCAATAGGCATCCACGGTGCCTACGTCTCGCCAATAGGGACGCCCCTCCACCATGTTGACGCAACTTCGCTCGAAGCGATGAGCCAGTACCTTTCGTCCTTCGCGCAGCAGCTCCGGAATGATGTCGCGCCCAAAATCCCGGTTCGAGTCTTTGCGGCGCGCGTCGGCCCGCAGCTGCTCGAACAAAACGGCGCGTTGAAGACGTATATACCCATGCTCGCAAGGGCCCGCGTCGGATCGTTCGGCAAGGGTGTGGGCTGCGACGGCTTCTCGACGAACTGAAGAACCCGGTCATCCTGATCGACCTGCATCACGCCGAAAGACGTTGCGCTCTCTACGGGGACTTCAAGGCAGGCGAGGGAGACATCCGCACCGCGCGTCACGTGCTCAGCGAGCATGACGCCATAGTCCATCTTGTAAACGTGGTCACCGGCCAGAATCAGGACCAGGCCAGGCGAATGCGATTGCAGGATGTCCAGGTTCTGCAGGACCGCATCCGCGGTGCCCCGATACCAGCCTCCATCGACGCGCTGCTGGGCCGGGAGCACCTCGAGAAACTCATTCAACCCGGCGTCCAGAAAACTCCAGCCACGCTGCAAATGCTGGATAAGGCTATGTGCCTTGTACTGTGTTGCAACGCCAATGCGCCGAATTCCCGAGTTGACGCAATTGCTCAATGCAAAATCGATGATGCGATGCTTGCCACCAAATGGCACCGCCGGCTTGGCGCGCCAGTCTGTGAGTTGCTGCAGTCGAGAGCCACGTCCGCCTGCCAGAACGACCGCGTAACTTGACGCGAGAATGGGGGAGATTGAAGGCGTACGTCTCTGCGCGGAGTCGAGCTCGAGGCTACGTAGACGCGCCGTCTCGGCGACCGTGTCGAAAGTTGGCATTGGACGAGCCCCGCTCAAAGAACCAAGTCACTGCGGTAGGATGCAGCGCGCGCAGCGCCCGCAGACGAACTCCAAGCGTGTTGGCAGACTCGCAAACTGTCGATATGCAAGGCAACGTATCACGGTATGCATTGCTACTTATGGCAGACGACGGCGATTCTCCGCTTCGTCGTGACAACGCATAGGAGTTGTGAATCAGCCTCGAATCTCCGAATCGGTAGCTAGTGGTCACATTGCCGGGCGTCACAGCGCGAGATGATCTCTTCACAAAGCGGCAAGGCCGGCCGGATTGCGTCGCGTCGGTATTGGTTCGTCTGAGGCGGCTCCAGTCGTATGCCGATTCGCGGTCGCGCCTACTCGAATCGCGATCGATTGACTGAGTCATTCATGCCTTGTGGAAAGCATGAGCTTCGCGATCGCCGCCGCCGGTCTACTATCCCTTCGCCATCAATTGACCGCCGCCGGGCGCCGGCCGACGTCGCGGTCAAGCTGCGGAACTGATCGCGCCGTACTGCCGAATACGCCCACATCACCATCCGACAGCAACTCCGTCGCCCAGGCTTCCAACGCTCTGCGCATTTCGCGCACATAGCCATAGCGGTTGTAGATGGCCGTGACCGATCCATCCGAGTGTCCCAACACTCGTTTGATCAGCTTGTCGCCCTGATCACCCAGTAGCTCGGCAAGCCGCGTGGCCACCGTGCGCCGCAAGACATGCGAGGTCAGATGCTTGGACAGCGGCGCCCCAGTGTTCGCGATGATTTGGTCTCGCAACTGTGTCCGATAGAATTTCGAAATACCTCGAATAGGTTTGCTCCCCCCAGTCGTCGACAGCAGGTAGCGCCCGCTGGTGGGCTTCGGCATCGCCTTAAGGATCTCGATGGCTTGCGGGACCAGCGGCACTACATGGACATGATCCGACTTGTAGTTGTCCGCTGAAATGACGTTCAAGCCCTCTTCCAGGTCGACATTCGATTCCTCGGTTAAGGTCCATTCCACGCATCGCGTCCCATCGAGCAACATCAGCCTCGCGTGATCGCCGAACGGATACCCGCAGTCTTTGGCGGCCTGATAGACAATCCTAGCTTCCTTCAGCGACAGGACGGTCTCGCCGGTTTTCTTCTTTGGCAGGTTCTTCTGAATTCGGCTCGCGGGATTGTCTTGTCGCTTGAGAACGCGCTCATCTATCGCCCAGGAGTACAGCTGCCTTAGCACCGACATCGTCGAGCGCGCCGCCTCAACGCCACCAAGTTGTCCGCCCTTCACCCCTTTTGGACGCGGTCGTTTTGCACGCGCCGCGTTCATGACTTCGCGCACGTCTTCGCGGCTCACGAGTTCCGCCAACTTGTCGCCGAGTCGCGGATTGATGTGCGTCTCAAAAGCGCTCACGTAGTTCTTTGCCGAATCCAGTTCCCGCGAGTGGACATAGTCCTTCAAATACTTCTCGGAGAGTTTCCGCACGGTGAGTGAATACGCGGTCGAGCTCTGGCCGAGGGCGATCTTCGGATTAACCCCGTGCTTGGCTTGTTCGATCAGATGATTGGCCTGCGCGCGTGCCGCCGGCAGACTTATCTGCGGATAGTTGCCGAGGCTGACTCTGATCTTGCGGCCGAGCAGGCGCTTGCCGTGTGCGTTGACACCGCCCTCACCGACGACCCGCAGCGCAAGAGTCCAATTGGCGGCGCCGCCCGGAAAGAGCCGAACGCGCAAGCCTGGTACAGCGCCGTCCGCGACCGCTTCTTCGGTCGTTCGAGGCCGCGCCAGCAAGGATTTCAACGTGGGATCGGTAAGTCTCTTTTGCGGTTCCAGTTTCATTTCTACGGTTCCAGAAACGGCGCCACTTTGGGGTGGACTTCACTGGAACTTACCCTACTCCGCCGGAACGCGAGCGTCCATAAGTAGCTAGAATTTATGACCTTTCGAACGTCCTCGGACGTCCTTGGAGATGGCCTAAGAAAATTCGGGACGTAGAAGTCGAAGGTTCAAATCCTTTCACCCCGACCATTGAATTTAGGGTTCGTTCCGGTGGTGTGGGTAGCGCTTCAGTGCTGCATCGCACTTGATCGAATGAAGAAGCGCCGCTACACACCCATAAACAAATGATCAAGGGCTGCAACTATTGACTCGCGATATCGCGCGATGTTCCCGATCGTTTGCTTCAGATCTCTTGCCGGCAAGTTTGTGAGCGATGGCACGAGCAGTACGTAATCCGCCGCGTTCACGGTAACAATCGGCATGAGTCGTCCTGGAAACTGCCGCAACGCATCACTCGGCGCAAGAAACGCTACGACGCGGTCGTCACCGGTATCAGCCAGGTCGGACTGGAGACTTGCCACCAACGGGAACGCGGTTCGCGCCCGGACAATGGGGTTGGAATAAACGTCAAATTGCATCGTCAGAATTGCCGTAGTGCGCGCGTGCCATTTCAGCAGGCGACCCATGCTCCGCGACGTAAGCGTTATACGCTTCGAGATCTCGCCGAATGTCTTCTTTAAGCTGCGCTGCCAGCCGCGCCGACAATTCGTATTGCAGCGCTTCCTCAGCCACCTGAGATGCGTTAATCCCAAAGCTCTTTGCCTTGGCATAGAGATCCGAATTCACCGTTAGGCTAACTGTTTGCTTTGCAGCCTTGAGATCGTAAGGAACTGTTTTCACGGCCACTCGAATGATCCAGCAACACATGTATATTACACGGGTTAATTATATGTGTCCAATTACGTGTCAGTCGCGCTAGAATGCAGCATAACCGACCACTACAGCATGAGTGTTTGAAAACATGGATCTCACGAATCTCGAAACCGTCCCTGGCAAAACTATTGTTCGGCATCTGGGCCTGGTACAAGGCTCAACGGTGCGCAGCAAACACGTTGGCCGTGATTTTATGGCGGGCCTCAAGAATTTTGTCGGCGGTGAGCTCAAGGGCTATACGGACCTGCTGAACGAATCACGCACCGAAGCGATCGACCGGATGGTGGCGCAAGCTCGCGCAGCGGGCGGCAATGCGGTTGTCAACGTTCGCTTCTCTACCTCGAACATCGCTGCGGGTGCGGCTGAGGTGATGGCATACGGCACGGCCGTCGAAGTGCGTTAAGCCATGGAGCTGTTATTTCAGTTTGGCCTGTTTGCAGTATTGTTGCTGATCGGTTGGTCAATTGGCGGTGTAACCGAGCGACGACATTTCCGATCGTTAGTTGAGCGTGAGGCGGCACTACGCGACATCCTGGTGTTTAATGAACGCCGCCCGCCGGCGGATCGGGACTTCCGCCGCGCGGAGCTTGTGATGGGTTCGGTCGTCATCGGCGAAGATTACTTCAAGCGCTTCGCGGCGACGCTGCGCAGCCTGTTTGGCGGCACGCTGCGAATGTACGAATCGCTGATGGATCGCGGCCGTCGTGAAGCGCTGGTGCGGCTCAAAGAAGCCGCACGGCGCCAGGGCGCGACGATGGTTTTCAACGTCCGGTTCGAGACCTCCTCATTGTCAGCCGATACGGGACAACGGGGTATTTTCTCAGCAGAGTTCATCGCCTACGGCACGGCACTGACGCCGCGATAGCGCATGAGCTACGAGAACCCGCAAGTCCCGCACGAGGTAAATGTCGCGCGCGGCAGCCATGTGCTGGAGTTCATGCGCTTGGCAGCGGGGCTCGCGCTGTTGGTAGGCATCGCGGCCGCGGTGCTCTATTTCGCGGGTGGTCAGCTCGCGCGGTTGATTCCATTCTCAAGCGAGCAGCAATGGGTCGGGGATCGAGTTATTGGCGTCGCGACCGAGCGCAGCAGCACGCAAGAGGTCGCCGATGACAACGCCAAAGTCGTCGCCTACCTACAGGGATCGACTGACAAGCTAGCGGCGCAAATGGACTTGCCAGCAGGCATGACGGTGCAGGCGCATCTCGGCACGATGGGTGTACCCAACGCATTTGCCACACTGGGTGGCCACATCGTGATCACTCGCGAGCTATACGCGATGATGCCGAGCGAGAATGCGCTCGCGATGGTCATTGCTCATGAGATCGCACACGTGAAGCACCGCGATCCGATCAGTGCGCTGGGCGGCATGGCATCGATCGCTGCGCTACTCGCCTTGGTGAGCGGCGATGCCAACAGCTTGGCGCCGCAGATCGCGCTCGTGGTGCAGCGCGGCTATTCCCGCGAGGCGGAACGACGCGCCGATAGCGACGCTGTTGCAGCACTGAACGCCTGCTTCGGTCACGCCGGCGGCGCTGCAGCAGTATTTGAGCAGTTGGCAGCCGCGCATGCCGATGAGCGCTTCCAAGCACCGACACTGCTCGCGACACATCCGACAGACGACGAACGGATCACACGCCTGCAGGCCGCAGCCGGTGATTGGGACGCCGCGAGCGAGCCGTTACGCCCGCTCGCGGTCCCGATTCAAACTAACGAGCCATCAATCCAGGAACGTCACGACACCGGTTGATATGTCGTGCATTGCACCCACGATCTTGAGGTCGCCCTTCGCAACCAATCCTGCCAGAACAGTGCTGCGATCAAGAATATTCTTGACCGTCATGCGCACGTTCATATGTGCCACTGCGTCGACAAACGCTGCGTTCTTGGAGTTGCGGTCACCCGCGACGTCCCGCACAGCGTAGATAGCTGGCGAGATATTGCTCAGCGTCTGCGTCAGGTTGCCAAGCTCGACCGCGTCACAAGCACCTTTCACGGCGCCACACTCCGTATGGCCTAAAACAACGATCAACTTGGAACCCGCGGCGGCAGCGGCGAACTCCATGCTACCGAGAATATCGGTATTGACGAAATTGCCGGCAATGCGCGGCGCAAACACATCGCCGATACCCTGATCGAAAACAATCTCGGGTGGCACGCGCGAATCGATGCAGCCGAGCACGATGGAATGCGGGTATTGGCCGGTTGCCGTCGCGGCAACCTGCGCATTCCAATCGCGTTTCAGCATCTTGCCGTCGACGAATCGGGCATTGCCCTCTTGCAGCAACTTGAGCGCCATATCAGGCGTCGTGGCAGCCTGCGAATCCTTGGTTTGGACGGCAGTAATCGGCGCGTCGGCCTTGCCTTTGCGGGCAGACGAATCGCGGGCGTCAGCGGAGTCCACCGGCGCAAAAGCCAGCAACACGGCAATCAGCACGCTTGGCAGAGCAGATCTGAGCGATAAATTCACAGGTTAAGTTCCTTTTGGTTTGTTGCGAACCAGAATTAGACTCGTTAAAAATAGTATGACGGCCGAGTAAGGTCAACCACAACCGAACCCAGTCGAAACTGCCGGTGTGCTGAACTATTCCAGCGCAGTGGTAGTCTGCCTATAGATGGATTCGGATATGAAGCGAGGCGCTGCGGTGGTGGCGGGGTTGGCCGTCGCTGCGATGGCGGGCTATTGGTATTGGACGACGCAACGTGCCGACGAGCCAGAGCCGGCGGCTATCCCGGCAGCGGCCACCGAACTCGTGACTGTTCCGCCCCCAAAGTTTCCGCTGGCACCGGAAGACCAGGCACAGGCCGCGCGCGAACCCCTGCCCGCGCTGGGTGACAGCGACGCGGCCTTCGGCGTCGCGCTGGAGTCAGTACTACCCAGCGCGACGGGTCGCGATTTTTTCCTGTGGGACAATGTCATCCGTCGTTGGGTCGTTACGATCGATGCGCTGCCGAAAGCCAGCATCTCGCAGCGGCTGCGGCCCGTGACGAGATTCAATGACAGCTTCGTTGCCGACCCGGTCGCAGATCAGGCGGAGCAATACACGCTGTCTACGAGTAACTACACACGCTACGAACCACTGCTTGCGCTGGCGGAGCAGATCGACCTCGACGCAGCGGTAAACATCTATCGCCAATTCTACCCGCTGCTGCAGCAGTCATACACCGAAGCCATCGACCCCCATGGCTATTTCAACGACCGCCTGGTCGCGGTGATCGATCACTTGTTGGCAACACGCGAAGTAACCGAGCCTGTTCTGTTAGTGCGCCCGAGCGTCATGTATCAGTTCGCCGATCCTGCGCTCGAGTCGCTCTCAGTGGGCGAGAAGACCTTGATCCGTATGGGCCCAACTAACGCCGAGCGCGTCAAGACGCTGCTGCGACGGCTGCGCGCGGTCCTGACGACCACCAGCTGACGCGCCACGCGTGCCTGTTAGGCGCCACAGGGCGCTAGCGAAGCACCAACTCAACACGCCGTTTCTCGGCACGGCCAGCTTCATTGCCGTTGGTCGTGGTCGGCGACAATGGCCCGACGCCGCGGGCTTCGAGCCGCTCGGCAGCAATCCCATGGTCGCGTGCCAAAGAGGCTTTGACTGCAGCAGCACGTCGATTTTAGAGGTCCATGTTGTAATCGAACTTGCCCTGCGTGTCGGTGTGGCCAACGACGAAATATTTGCTGTTCGGATTAGCCTTCATGTACGTGGCGATGTTAGTGAGCGCTTTGGCCGAGCTCGCCGTGATGATATCTTTGTCGAGATCGAAATTGACACCTTTCAATACCGCGCGCCCCATCGATTTGATATCACCAGACAGTCCTACCGGCGTTACCGCGACATCAGACAGGACGATATTCTGCGGCTCCAGAATGTCGACCACGTAGGCGGGCTTTTTGCCACCCGCGTTAACACTTGCCGCAGAGATCGTGACGTTCGCCCGTCTAGCCGCCGAAAGCGCGGCTTTGTAGTCGAGCTTTGACCTACATGCTCGCTCGGACTATGGTGCCTCGGCGACCCGTCCTACGGAATTTCTCGGGACAGTGACTGCAATGGAGTGACGGGCAACAAGATCGCGGGCGTTGATACGCCTGACAACAAATTGGGGGAGACGGCGATGTAATTAACCAAACGATTGGCGGCAGAGTTCATGGGTACTTTCTGGCTGGTACTCGGCGGTTGCGGTAGCGCCGTGCTGGCAGCCGCATTTCCGGATGTCGGCATCGGTCTGCTTGGCGTAGCGCTGGCGTTCGGCCTGACTGTGCTGACCATGGCCTACGCCATCGGTCACATCTCGGGCTGCCATCTCAACCCGGCGGTATCCTTTGGTCTGATGGTCGGTGGCCGCTTCCCTGCGAAGGATCTCGTGCCGTATATCATCGCGCAGGTGCTTGGCGCGGTGCTCGCAGCAGCAGTTCTCATGTTTATAGCGAGCGGCCAGGCAGGCTTTGATGTCGCATCGGGGCTCGCGTCGAACGGCTATGGCGATCACTCGCCAGGCAACTATACGTTGGCCTCTGGCTTCGTCACCGAAGTCGTGATGACGATGATGTTCCTGCTGATCATTCTGGGTGCGACCGACCGGCGTGCACCGAGCGGCTTTGCACCCATCGCGATCGGCCTGGGGTTGACGCTGATCCATCTCATCAGCATTCCGGTGACTAATACCTCGGTCAATCCGGCACGTAGCACGGGTCCTGCTCTAATGGTAGGTGACTGGGCCATTGACCAGTTGTGGCTATTCTGGGTGGCGCCCCTGATCGGTGCGGCGATCGCTGGATTGATCTATCGCACGCTGTTCGAACGCGATTGATCAACTAGCAAACGAAAAGGGCGCCCCCTGTTAGGCGGCGCCCCTCTTCTGTTTTGCTATGCGGCAACGTGGCCGCGCGTGAACTACTTCGACTTGATTTCCAGTGGCCCAGTTAGCTGCACGATAACCACTGTACCCGCGGGCAACGTGACATCGCCGCCAGTCTTCTTGGCGGCTATCGCACCTGCGGCGCCGCCCAAGATACCGCCAATAATCTTGCCTTTGTCACCGTCAACTTGATGGCCGACGATCGCACCCGCGACGGCGCCACCAGCAATTTTCGCCGTGTCCCGGCCCTTGTCGCTCTTGCCCACCTGGTGCAGGTTGGCGTTGAACGAAACCTGGCCGCCATTAGCGAGATCGAGCTGATCGAACACCAGACCCAAAGTCGGCGTGCCGCCGATCGTCTTGCTACCCGAGATCACCTCGGTGACGGAACCCTGCACCGGCGTGCCCGCCGGGAGTGCCGTCTTGCCGTCCACCATAACGTCAGCTGACAACCGTCCGTCCACCCGATCACCCACCGTGGCTGTCTTGGAGCTAAGAGGGTTCACCAGTTCGATCGAGAGTGAGGTGCCACTCGCGATCAGCATCGGTGCTCGCGGCACTGGCGCGGCTGCGGCCACCACTGGAACCGCCTTCGGTGGCTTGGCAGCAACCGGCTTTGCGGGCTGCTTCACGGCCGCCTTGCGCTGCGCCGCTAACTCGGCCTCGCGACGCGCCAGCTGCGCCTCGCGCTCTTGCAGCGCTACCGCCGCTTCGCGTTCCGCGAGGTCTGCTTCCTTGGCCGCCAACGTCGCGGCTTGATCACTCATTGTTGCGGCATCGGCTGCACTGTCCGCTGCACCAGCGAGACTGTTAGCGCCATCTGCCACAACACCGCTACCAACAGAGGAGTCCGTCATGGCTGACGCATCGCTGCCCGGCGTCGTCTGGGCGCCAGGTGCCGGCGATTGCCCGCAGGCTGTGACACCCAAGGCAACTGCAACTAAAGTGACGTGACGAATACTCTCGACGGAAAATACGTATTTCATAAGTGGGCAGCCTCTTGGAATCCAATAATAGTGGTCATTATACCTCAAGTACACCAGCAGCCGCGGATGTCGGTCCTAACAGACGCAATCTGGCTGCCACCACGCCCGCCATGCAACTGAGCGCTGGTCGGTCGCAACAGCAATGCACGGTAATGGGACGTATTTCACGGTCAAACGCCAGTATAGTTAGCCAATGCAGGCGCGACGACTCATTGCACTACTTACCTTGGCCATTTTGGCTGCCAGCGCCTGTACCTTCACTGAACAGCAAACCGTCGCGCAAACACTGCAGGACTGCGACTCATGCCCGGCGCTGGTGCGCATCCCTCCCGGGGAGTTCCAGGTGGGCTTGCGCGATGATGAACCCTTGCCGCCAAACGTGACCCCCGAGCGACTCGCGGCCGAGCGCCCCGCCCACACAGTGCGCATCGACTATCCGTTTGCCATCGGTATTAGCGAGGTCACCGTGGCAGAATTCAACGAGTTTGCGAAGGACACGGCGTTTGAGGCGAAGGGCTGTTTTGTCCTGCAAGGGGCCGGATGGGTCTTCGACAAGACTGCAGATTGGCGCAAGCCGGGCTTTGCAGTGACCGATCAGTACCCGGCGACTTGCCTCAGTCACGATGACTTTACCGCTTACTTGGGCTGGCTCAGTCGCAAGACGGGGCAAACCTATAGGATTCCTAGCGAGGCGGAATGGGAATACATGTCGCGTTTGGGTGTCGGTACCGATCCGGTACCTGCCACGCTGGGCGCCGATGCCTGCCGTTTCTTGAACGGTGCCGATCAAGCTTTTCGTCGCACACTCCCAGCAGACTGGCCGCCTGGTTTATTGGCCTGCGACGATGGTTACCCGCGAGCGTCACCGTCAGGCAGCTACCCGGCTAATAAGCTAGGCATGGTTGACGTCTTCGGTAACGTCGCCGAGTGGACTGCCGACTGTGCCGGCACCAACCACGATGGCGCACCAATCGACGGTAGCGCACGCATTGCGGAACCGTGCTCGAGCCATGTTCTGAAGGGAGGTTCCTGGAGCGGCGGTCCCGGCTACCAACGGCCCGCTGTGCGCAACAGTTTCCCGACCAATCTGCGCGGCGACGGTCACGGACTCCGTGTCGTGCGGGAGCTAACCACCCGGTGAGAAGAACTCACCCAATACTCTAGCCATTTGCGCGTCGCGCTCGGCCACGGTCTGCGAGTATCTTGGTGCGCCGACGAATTCCCGACAGTCGGGAACCTCGGCAAGAACGCGTCTGTGAGCATCGGCCAGCGGGTCATCAGGCGTCGTGATCGCGAGCGTCGGCATCGTGAGCTGCGGCAGGCGCGGCGCCATGTCGTATGCCCACACAGCCTCGTAGCCTGTGTGATACGTAGCGCCCGCCTTGAGAAAATCCACGCAATCGGCGAATACTTCCTCGAGTGACATGGCCGGATTTCGGTAGGCCCGCTTCCATGCCTGCTGCATATGACTGCCATCGGCGTGCAGCTCCAGCGGCGGCGTGTACTTGCCGGCGCGCGCGGCACGGTCCGCTGCATCCAGCACTGGGCTGCCATCGAGCGCCAGCCGTCGGACTCGGACAGCGGTGGTTGCCGCAAACTCAGCCGCGACCGCTGCCGTCGTATGCCCACCGTAGAGGCACACGCCATCAAGACCGAGTACATCTAACAGCTCGCCGAGATTGCGGGCGTAGTCAGCAATGGAGCACTGTGCTTGTGGTTTGTCCGAATCGCCGTAGCCCAGCAGATCCGGTGCAATCACCTGAAAGTCTCGCTCGGACAGCAATTCCATGACACCAACATGCTGACGACTGGATGCCGGCGCCCAGTGCATCAGAACGACAGGGATTCCCGCACCCGCGTAGCGGAAGTGCACTTGACCTTGTGGGGTATCTGCAAACACTCGTCTAACACGCATGACCGAACTCAGATCGGCACTTTGGCCGGGTTGTAGGCCCAAATACCAAGACTCTCGGCTGTGAGGTGCTTGCTCGGTTCATAGTGCTCGCTACGCCCGGAGTGATAATTGAGTGCCGCCTCGCGCGACTTCTGCGCCACCCACGCAGTGCGCTCGTGACGTGCCACAAAGTAACGTTGCAGCGCCGCCTCGATCGAGTCACTGCAATCAAACGCGCGCGCCAGGATCACCGCGTCTTCGATTGCCATCGCGGCACCGGACCCCAGGAAAGGCAACATCGGATGCGCGGCGTCGCCCATCAGGGTCACGCGTCCTTGCGTCCAGGCGGGCAACGTTGCGCGATCGCACAACGCCCACTTGAACAGGCTCCCGTCCGGCGTCGCGCGGATAATGGTGGCAACATCCTCGTACCAGCCCTGGTATTCCTGTAACACCTCATCCACAGTGGCCGGAATCGACCAACCTTCCTCCTGCCAGCCATCGCGCTGCGCCAATGCCACGTAATTGACCACCTGCCCGTTGCGAATCAGATAGCGCGTGAAGCTGCGATCAGGCCCCGTGGATAAGCATGATGGCGGGTCGATGATTCCGGGTGGCAATGCGTCGAATGGCACCAGACCGCGAAACGCGATGTACCCCGTAAAGCGCGGTTGATCTTCGCCAAACAGCGCCGCGCGCACACCTGAGCGAACGCCATCCGCACCGATGACGACATCGGCATTCAAGCGCTCACCACTGGCGAACTCCACAGTGACCTTGGATCCGTCCTGGTGCAGTGTCTTGAAGTCACAACCAAGGTGTATCGCGCCTGCATCATTAGCCAGTACCTTGGCCGCGAGCGCCGCGTGAAGATCAGCGCGATGAATATGGTAGTAGGACGCACCGAACTTCTCCCGCAGCTCATCGCCTCGCTCGAGTGAGATCATCAGTTTGCCCGTCTGCCAGTGTTTCACTCCGCCCCGACCAGGAGACATGCCGTGCTTGACGAGCGCATCGGTCATCCCCGCAAATTGCAGCGCGTGCGTCGCGTTGGGAGCCATCGTGAGACCCGCGCCGACTTCGCCGAGCACTGCCGATTTCTCGTAGACGGTGGGAGTGAAACCCAGTTTTTGCAGGCTGCTGGCTGCTACCAGGCCAGACATGCCTGCACCGATGATTGCGATGTCGGGCTTGTTCATTGTTGTTCCGTGGCGCTCCACAAACAGGGGTCTATGGTAGAGCTGCTCGCCATGATACGCGAGTCGCCACTGTCCATTTATGAGACAACTCTAGCACGTCGATTGCGAGCACGGATTGGTTCGAATAGCGTGGTGGCAAGGTCTTGTGGCGAGCCATCTTCAGTGATTGGAGTGTGCGGCAATGAACATCAATCGCTTGTTCCGTGCATGGTGCACCAGCCTGCTGACGATGCTCGTGGTAGTCGTCGTACCCAGCGTCACCTATGCCGAGGATGCGCTGGTCTTTGGCGGCACGGGCCGCCTCGGCAGCGAGACGGTGCGGCAGTTGCTAACGTCCGGCTACTCCGTTGCGGTGTTCGCGCGACCAGGCGCCAGCCACGGCAGGTTAGACGCGCTGGACGTAACGTATGTTGCAGGTGATCTTCTGGATCCCGATCAAGTCGCCGCGGCTTTCGCCGCCGTTCGGCCACAGATCGTGATCGACGCGTCAGCGCTCTATTCTAATCAGCACGAGATTGAAGTTCGCCACATCGTTGCGGGGGCAAGGCGGGTCGGTGTTAAACGGATCATCCATCATGGCTCGGTCGGCGCCGGTGACAACATGGTGCTGTTCCCGCAAGTCGATTTCACACGGCTCGAAGAGTCCTTGCGCGACAAAGGGCGCGCGGAACAAGTGCTCATGGATAGTGACATCCCGTACGTCATCATCCGCAATGGCTCGCTGGAGAACAACGACAGCAAGTCGAGCGGCAGCGCCAGGCTCACCGAGAATGTTACTGCCCTTGGCCCCATAACCCGACGCGACTTGGCGGCTGTCACGATGCAATGTCTGCAAGGACCGCTTTGTCTGAACAACACCCTGCACGCGCTGGATGATCAGTTGGCGAGCAAGACTGAGTGATCACGCAGTGCCGGGAGTCACAACCTTTGGAACCGGCATGTTAGCCACCGTACGGCGCGGCTACCTGACCACGAATAGTGGTCAGATCCATTACTATCACGCAGGCGACAGCGGACCGCTGCTGTTCCTTTTTCATGAGACCGCGCTGTCGGCGAGTGAGTTCGAACGTACCTTGCCATTTCTTGGCACGCGTTGCCGTGCCATTGCGCTCGATACTCCGGGTTACGGCATGTCCGATGCGCCTCACCAACCATTGTCGATGGCTGCGCTGTCGGCCCAATTCACCGAGGCCATTAACAACTTTGGTAACGAACCTTTTATTCTAGCTGGCGCTCACACCGGCAGCTCTTTCGCGCTCGAGTTAGCCACTCGCCAGCTCGCCGCTCGCACCACTCACGTCATCATCAGCGGGCTGGCTTTGCTGAGCGCTGCGGAAGTCGAGTCGTTTCGCAAGATCATCTCGCAGCCGGAGCTCGATGCCGACGGTGCGTTTCTGGTGACTGAATGGCGCAAACGCCGCGAACGCTGGGGTCCCGACGCGACGCCAGCTGACCTGCTGTGGGGAACGGTGGAACAGCTGCGCGTATTCGAGCGATTTCACTGGGCTTTCGAAGCCGTCTTTGCACACGACGCCGAGACTGCTTTGCGGCGTATCAACTGCCCGACACTGTTTCTCGTCGGCGAGCACGACAGCCTCGCTAGCAGTGACCGCAAAGCAGCGCGACTCGTGCGAGACTCGCGACTGGAAGAATTGCCAGGCGTACACGGCCGTCTGCCCTACTTCCATCCTGAGCTCTATGCGCAGCAAATTCTCCAGTTTGCTGGGCTGGCCTGACCAATGCGTCGAACCTCCGATCAATCAAGAAAGAAATCATGCACAACGAACCTGTGACAGAGCCTTGGCCAAAACCTGGCGTCGCTTGGTATGCGGTCAGCGTGCTGCTCGTGGCTTTTCTGTTCTCAGCGGTCGATCGCGTGATTCTCGGCATGCTGATCATTCCGATCAAAGAGGATCTCGGCGTCTCCGACGCCGCCATGGGCTCATTGTTAGGGGTTGCTTTTGCCGTAGCCTTCACCGTGACGGGTCTGCTCGCGGGCTGGGCGGCGGACCGCTATTCGCGCCGCGGCATCATCAGCGTCGCAATCGTCATCTGGAGCCTCGCAACCGCCGCGTGCGGACTCGTGACGACCTTCACCCAATTGTTGTTCGGTCGAATCGCGGTTGCCGTCGGGAGTCAGCACTATCGCCGGCCGCCTTTTCGATGATTTCGGACTACTTTGAGCCCAAACGACTCGGTCGCGCACTTGGTGTCTACATGTCAGGCGCGTTCTTTGGTGCCGGCATTTCGTTCCTGGTGGGCGGCGCCGTGTTGGGCCTGGTGGGGGATATTGGCGTCATTCATCTGCCGCTAGTCGGCGATGTGAAGTTCTGGCATATCGTGTTCTTCATTGTGGGGCTGCCCGGCTTGATCGTCGCGGTCGCGATCATGACAGTGCCGGAGCCGACGCGGCGCGGTGTACGCAAAAACGACGTCAGCAAGTCCGCCATTTTCCGCTTTGTCAGTGGCCGCTGGCGCGTCTACTCGGCGCACTTGTTGGGCTTCGGCTCGCTCGCCGTCATTATCGTTGTCGTGATGACCTGGGCGCCCACGATGTTCGTGCGAGCGCACGGGTTTTCGCAGGCGGAGGCTGGGCTGACGCTCGGCATCATCATGCTGATACTCTCGCCGGGCGGCGTGTTTGCTGGCGGCTGGCTGGTCGATCGCTGGCAGCGAGCCGGCTATGCGGACGCTCCGTTTCGTGTCGGTATCACCGCTTCGCTATGTTCCTTGCCATTCGCAATTGCCGGCAACATTGTTAGCGACAGCACCCTGGCGGTGGCGCTCTACTGCCCACTCGTGTTCTTTGCCAGTCTGGCCGTGGCCTGTGGTCCGACCGCTATTCAACTGGTCACGCCGAACGGGTTTCGGGCCCAGATCTCTGCCGCCTACCTGATGACGCTCAACATCCTGACGTCGACACTGGGGGCCACCGCTGTCGGATTCGCCACCGACTATGTGTTCAAAAGCGAATTGGCGGTCGGCAAATCGATGGCGCTTGTTTGTGGCATCGCAGGTCCACTGGCTGCATTCTTGCTTTGGAGCGGTTGCCGTCCGTTCCGTGCCGCAGTGGACGAGGAAGCGGCGCTAGCGGGCGGCGAGCCTGCCGCGCCGGCGTTTACAGCCAGCCACTAGCGCGGGCACAACTCGCGTAACGTCAGCGCCACGCACTGATCAGCAATAACGGGGGCACGGTATCATCAACCCATGCCTGCCACGCCAAGGTTCATCGCTCGACTGTACGTAACGCTGCTGATCGGCTGGGTCAGCGTGATCCTCGCTGTCACGCTATATCCGTTTGACTTCGGTGCAGTCAGCCATTTTGTGTCCTACCCCGAGCTGACGCAGCAAACCGAATGGCGCTGGTGGGCACGCCTCATCGATTTTCCGCTCAATGTCTTGTTCTTTGTTCCTTTGGGTATCGCACTGCGCGGCCTCAGTCGTCGCGACCTCGGCTGGAGTCTGGCGACTGCCGCAACGCTCGGCCTCGCACTGTCCATATTCGTCGAAGCAATGCAGACGCAACTACCATCGCGTGATCCATCCGGCTGGGACCTCATCGCCAACACACTGGGCGCGGTCATCGGCAGTTGCTTGCGGCTCGCGCGGGATAGCCGCGTCATTGCGACGACATGGAATACCCTGCAGTCGCTGGATAACCGACTCGCGAGGCCGCAGAGCTGGTTCTTGGCGTGCGGATACTTTGCAATGGTGTTGCTGCTCTCAGCGGTCCTGCAGCGACAGACTGCGCTAACTGGCTGGGACCTCACAATGCCACTGGTCTTCGGCAACGAAGCAAGTGGTGATCGCCCCTGGATTGGCGAACTTACTGAAGTGGAATTTGCTAATCGCGCTATCAACGAGGGGCAGCTGCTGCCAGCGCTCGCGACGAGTATTGCAAGTGTCGTCCCAGCGGCAATCGTCGCGAACGTCTCGGGTCGCCAGGCGTTCGACGCGACGACCCTGCTGGCCGAATCTTCGAAACAAGCGTCGTTAGGTCCCGAAATCTCGCGACAAGTCTCGCAGTCGGGGGAATTCAGCCTGCGCTTCTTGATGCGGGCGCCGAACGCCCTTCAGCAAGGTCCCGCGCGGCTGATCTCGATCTCTGCGGACGGCTCATCACGTAATCTCACAGTAGCCGCGCAGTACGACGCACTGGTGATCAGACTACGCAGTCCGTTTGCCGGCAACAATGGCCGGGAGCCGGAGTTCGCCGTGCCCGAGGTCTTTCCAGCCGAAGACTGGCAAACAGTGCTCGTGAGCTACGATGGGCGCGAGTTGCTGGTCACCGCCGGTGCGCGCAGCGGTACCACACGCTTTCATCTGTCACCCGGCTCAGTCGTCGCGCACAAGCTGAATGGCGCCAGTGTCGACGAACTCCGTGGGCAGCGAATTCTGTATCTACTGCTAGCCCTGGCACCGGTTGGCGTTTTGGTTGGGACCGCCGTGCTGCGCAGCGCGGCACCGCGGCGGCGTGTGCTGCCGGTTCTCCTGCTCCTGGCACTAGCAGCGTTGCTAACCAGTGCACTGCTTGAGCTGCTGCTCGCGACGGTGTCCGGCTCCCGGTTCGACGTTGCCGGCTGGGGCATGGGCATCGCGTGCGCTGCGCTCGGCGTGGGGGTTGCAGTGGGCTGGCGCGGCTTGCTGTCAGGTGCAGACCTAACGCGGCGGCCGTCAGGTTCTCCTTAATCAGTCAGCAGACTTGAATCGTAGCCGCTAAAAAGCGATTCTTGTCGGGTGCGTCGGCGTGGCGCTCGCCACCCGGGTCTTAGCAATGCAATCAGTCTTTGTAGCAGTCGCCGTCGCTTTTTTCGCCGCGACAAGTACGCCATCGCTGGCCGAGACAGCAGTGGCCGAGTGTGACCGGCGCGCGGCCTACCCCGACGATCCCAACCGGGCCGCCCCAGGAGTAGCGCGCGAGGATATCGATCTGCCGACAACCATCCAAGCCTGCGAACGAGCTGTCGCAGCCGAGCCGGCCAATTTTCGCGTGCGCTACCAACTCGCACGCGTGCTGTTTTACGCTGGGCAAAATGAGCGGGCGGTCGCGACGATGCGCGCGGCGGCTGATGGCGGCTACGCGCAGGCGCAGTTTGTTTTTGGCACCTTCATCGACCGTGGCCGCGAGGGCGCGCCCACCGACATCTGCCTGACAGAGCAGTACTGGCGCAAGTCCGCTGCCGGCGGCCGCCAAGCGGCCCGCGTCGCCTACGTCCGCCACAGCCTGCGTGGTCGCTTCAAAGGCTGCCCTAACTTGGCTAGCCAAGACGAACTGGCGGATCTGTTAGGCACAGCTGCCGACTCCGCTAAGAATTATTACGAGCGACTGCTGATCGAAGATCTTGCGACCGAGTTGGCGCATGCAGCGGCACCGGCAGCTAGCGCGGCAGCCACCGCCGACACGCCGCCCGGCATGCGCAGCAGCGAATTTTCCTGCAAAAAGGGCACAGATGTGGCGGCGCTCGATGGTATCCGGACGCGCCGTCTCGGCGACACGCCACAGATGACCGACAGACTGATTGCGCTCATATTGGACGGCGAGAAGACCATCACCGCCACGAGCCCTTGGCTATACGGGAATGACCCAGCGCAGAAGCCAAGCGCCAATGGCTATTCACTGCTGCTCGATGCAAATGGTGTCGGCCAGGCGGTGCTGCGCACGACCGAGGTCAAGACCGTACCGTTCAACAAGGTCACCGACAAGGACAGCCAGTTCGAGGGCAAGTCGGTCCGCACGCTCGCCGCATGGCGCAGCGTCCATACTAACTATTTCAATAAACAGCTCGCACCGCTGGGCAAGTCCTGGGCGCCGGACATGCCGGTCACGCTAGAACGATTCGAAGTCGTTTGCCGCGCGCGCTAGGCTCGCGGCGAAATAGCTGATCGTTCAGCTCCTCGGCGCCGCCGCTGCGTCCGTCACCGCTTCCGCCACGAGCGGCCGACAGACCTTGGCAATCAGCCGCTCGCGCTGCTGCGCGCGCAACTTCTGCACTGCCTCATCGGGCTCGTACTCATCAACAGCATCCGGGCCGGTGGCGACCGGCGGCCGCTAAGCGCTCATGCGCGCTCGAGACGCTCCCCGCAGGACCGCCACTTCTGATGTCAGCGACATGACCATGTTCAATAGCGTATCGACTCGTGGATCGGTACCCGGCACAAGCTGCCGACCTTTCTGGACGCGATGACGCGTGCGGTCGGTAGGCTCTACTAACAATGCCGCCTTCATGACGCCCCCTTGCGAGCTGACGCAATGTACCACGACCGGTAGACACCCTTATTGGTGCCGCCGAACTCAAAGCGTTGATCAGCACGCGGAGCGCCGTAGGACGCGTCCTGAAAACCAGCCGCAATCTCCTGAAACCCGGCTTTACGCGCAATCGCCTCGTAGTCCGCCGACACGGCACCCAGCCAGAAGGGCTCGTTGTTATAGCGCGTCTCGAAGTCTGCACGGACCAGATCGAAAGGCGTCGCCTCACTGGCGCGAATGGGCACCTCCAAATGCACCACCACGCCGCCCGGGGCCAGTACCGATAGCATTCCGCGAAAATGCGCGGCACAGCCTTGGTAGAAGTCTCGTGCAGCATGGCGCAGGAGAAGATTAGATCGAAGCTCGCATCTTCGAAGTCTGTCTGTTCGGCGCTTTGCTGTGAGAAATGCACGGGCACGCCGAGATGCGCGGCACGCGCGTGTGCATAGCGCAGCAAGCCTGCCCCGACATCGATGCCATGCGCCTCCGCATTCGGGAACGTCTGGGCAACGGCGCACAGACTGTTGCCGACGGTACAGCCCATCTCAAGAATCCGACGCGGCTTTAAATCTGGAAAGCGCTCACGCAGATGTGCGATGACTGTGTGTCCACGCATGTCATTCATCTGGCCGCCCTGACGACCGAGGCTGTAAAGCGACGCTGCCTTGTCCGGAACAAGGCACCTTGACGAATATCAGTGGTTGATCGATCCGTGTGTAGCTACCCGGCATCATGTGCGTGTCGCTCGCGGCGAGATAACGGGGCACTTCAAAGTCTGGGTTGGTACGCACGGAGCCAACATTTGGAGCCGCTTTGGCGACCGTCTCCAGCTCAGGCAATTGACGGTCGACGCAGTCGCCCGCCGCCTGCCACATCAACTCTTGCGCGGCGCGCATCGACGAGACCCAATTCTGGTAGAGCGGGCGCGAGGCGAGCTTGCGGCGCAGTTGTGGCAGCGTTGCAGCGCTAGCGTTCTCAGCAGACGCTGACCGCGCCGCTGCATCGGTCTCGCGTCTAAGCGCTGGGTCCAACTCTGCCGTTATGAACGTCTTCAAGGCAATGACAAACCGCTGCTCAGCGACTTCATCGTGAGTGCTGCTCGGCATGACGGGATGGATTGAATTAGTCATATCTGGTTCCAGCAGATGGCGGACGGCGCCAAAGCATTGCAATGACACAATACCGCCAAATGCGCAGCATCGGCTGGCCGCCGGTCACCATCCGGCCAGCAGGCGGACTGTGCATTCAGCCGGCGCAACCGTTCAGCTTAAATAGAAGCCTTGTATTACCGCAACGGCCTCCTCGGCGGTCTCGACGATCGACACGAGCTCGGCGTCGGCGGGACTAATCATGCCCTCGTCGACCAGGAAGTCGAGGTTGACGGCGCGCCGCCAGAATGCGGCACCCACCATCACGATCGGCATGCGCTGCACTTTGCCGGTCTGTACCAGTGTCAGGGTTTCAAACAACTCATCCATCGTGCCAAAGCCACCGGGGAACGCGACAAGCGCACGCGCGCGCATCAGAAAATGCATTTTGCGCAGCGCGAAATAGCGAAACTGGAAGCAAAGTTCAGGTGTTATGAACGGGTTAGGTGCTTGCTCGTGTGGCAGCGTGATATTGAGGCCGATACTACGCGCGTTGATATCAAACGCACCGCGGTTCGCAGCTTCCATGATGCCGGGACCACCACCCGTGACAACTACAAAATCACAGCGGCCCGCGACTTGGCAGTTCTCCGAAACGATCCGCGCGAAGCGACGCGACTCCTCGTAATAGCGCGAATAGTCAACTCGTTTGCGTGCCTCGAGCAACGCGCGCGCAATCGCCGGATCAGTCGCATTAGTCTCGGCCTGCGCCTCGACAGCGCGCAAGCGCTCCGCGGCCAGGGCCGGCGGCAGGATGCGCGCACTACCGTACACGACTATCGTTGAGGTGACATTGTGCGCGGCGATCGCCCGCTCAGGCTTCAACAATTCCAGTTGTAGACGTACCGGTCGCAGGTCATCTTCCTGTAGAAAATCGGGGTCACGATTAGCGAGCCGATAAGACGGATTTCGCTGGATAGCCGCTGTCAAACGTTCACGCTCCACTTCGCTCAGCCCATCGCTTGGGAAACTCATACGCGGTAAAACTCCATCATCGATAAATCATGCCGCGGTTTTGCGGAACCTATTGGTGGCCAGCAGCAGTAGACCCAGCCCATCGCAGCGAGCGCCGCCAACTGCGGCAGTTCTGCGACTCCCGTACCCCCTAGAAATACCGCACGTACGATCTCTCAATGAAATGCCGCATTGGATTCAGCAGCGTCAGCCACTCGAACCACGCGGGCATGCTGCTCACGGGAAACATGAACCCGGACAACAATAGCATTGGCATGAAGACCAGAAAGCTGGTCATGAACGCTTCCTGCTGGGTCGCCGAGATCGTCGATACCAGCAAGCCGATACCGAGCGCCGACAAGACATACAACAGACTGGCTAACATCAACAACGCAAAGTGCCCTACCAGCGGCACATGGAACCAGAATAGCGCCACCGCCGTCACGGCGGCAACATCGATCAAGCCGATGATGACAAATGGGATGGTCTTCCCCAGGATCAACTCAAACCGAGTCAAGGGACTCACCATCAGTTGCTCGAGCGTGCCAATTTCGCGTTCCCGCAAGACCGCCAACGAGGTCAGTAACAGACAGACGAGCAAAATGATCGAACCGATCACTGCGGGTACATTGTAGTCGCGACTTACCAGGTTGGGGTTGAACCAGACGCGCTCACGCAGATCGAGCGTCGGTTGCACAGCCGCCGTCCACTGCGAGCCAAAACTCTGCACTATCCGTTCGGCGTAACTGAGCGCGATCGTGGCCGTGCTTGAATGCGTGCCATCCACCACGATCTGTACACGGGCGCCACTCACCTTGTGCAGACCAGCCGCAAAATCGGCTGGAATGGTGATCCCGACGAGTGCATCGCCGTGATCGAGGGCGCTAACGAGATCGGCCGTGCGCAGGAGCGCAGCGTGATCCGAAAATAGCCCGACGCTGTCAGCGCGTCGATGAACTGCCGCGACTCCTGCGTCTGGCTCTGGTCAACAACAATAGTCCTGACGTCGCGGATATCGGTGGAGACCGCATAGCCGAACAGCACGACTTGTATGAGCGGCGAGACAAACAAGAGCCGCAGCAACTTCGGGTCGCGCCGCAACTGCAGGAACTCCTTGTACACGACCTCCCAGATTCGCTGCAGGCTTGCCGCGCTCATGCCTTGAGCTCCTTGCGAAACACCCAGATGGCAAGCGCGAGACCCACCACGGCAAACAGGATCATCAGCAAGCCTTGCACACGCAGCACATCGACACCGACGTCTTTCAAGAAAATGCCGCGTGTCACCACCAGAAAGTACTTCGCCGGCACGAGAAAGGTAACGGTCTGCAGCGACTTCGGCATCACGTCGATCGCATACATGAAACCAGACAGCAGGAAGGCGGGCAGAAAGGTCAGCAGCATTGCGAGCTGGGTGGCAAGCAACTGCGACCGTGCAGCCGCGGAAATAAAAATGCCAAGGCCCAGCGAGCCGATAATGTAGGTAGTCGAAAGCACCATCAGCAATAGCACCGAACCTCGCAGTGGCACGTCGAACAGCCAGACGCCGAGGGCGGCGCAGACGACCACATCAAAAAGACCAATCCCGACATATGGCAACAACTTGCCGAGCACGACTTCGGTGCGTGTCACCGGTGTCGCCGCCAGCTGCTCCATGGTGCCGCGCTCCCATTCGCGTGCGATAGTGAGCGAGGTGAGCATGGCGGCAACGATCATCATGATCACGGCGATCAGACCGGGCACGATCGTGTTGCGCGACGCGAGATCTTCGTTGTACCAGACACGGCTATCCGCGGTGAGTCGAGGCCGGCAATCCCGGCCCTGCAACTGCGTTTCGAGTGCGTAACTGGCAACGATTGCGCGGGCGTAAGCTAGTACGATCGTCGCGGTGTTGGCGTCCGAGCCATCGACCAAGGCCTGAATAGTCGCGGTTCGCCCAGCGCCAATGTCTGCACTGAAATCAGCCGGGATAACCAATACCACCTGTACGTCACCGCGCTCCAGCAGTGGATCGATATCCTGCGTACGGTCGACCGTCTCACGCACCTTGAAATAGCCAGATGCCTGGAACGCGTCGACTAGTTCGCGTGAGCTGGCGCTGCGATCCTGATCCATGACGCCCATTTTTATGTCGTGGACGTCCCAGCTGATGGCATACCCGAACAGCAGCAGCAACAGCAACGGCAATAGAAAGGCGAGAATCAGGCTGCGTGAATCGCGCCGCAACTGCAGCGTCTCCTTGCGTGCGATCGCGCCGAGCCTCACCAGATCTAATGCCATCGCCTCAATCCACCGGCGCGCCACCCGCAGCGCGCACCTCAGCGACGAACGCGTCTTCCAATGACGGCGCGATCACCTCGAGCGCTTACGTAGCACCAGGCCGCGCTCGATGAGTCGACTTTCAATCTCCACGCGCGCGGCTGACTCATCGCGCACCGCAATGTGCACGGCACGCCCATACAACGCTGTTTCCAATATCGTCGGCAGACCCTGCAGCGCTTCGACCGCGCGCGGCCCGTCGTCGGTCTGCAACTCGAGCAAGGTGTCTGGCATACGACCGCGGATCTTGGCAGGCGTGTCGAGTGCAATCAGCTTGCCACGGTTCATCAAAGCCAGTCGGTCGCAGTACTCGGCCTCTTCCATGTAATGCGTACTAACAAAGACAGTAGTGCCGGACAGGGTCAACGTATGGATCAGCTCCCAGAAGCGACGCCGCGCCAATGGATCGACCCCGGACGTCGGCTCATCCAGAAACAGGATTGGCGGTTGATGCAAGACCGCACAACCGAGCGCGAGTCGCTGCTTGAATCCCAGTGACAACTCGCCAGTGAGCCGTTTCGCCTGGTTTTCGAGGCCCGCCACCTCCAGTACCCAATCACGTCGCTCGATACGGCTTGCACGCGGCAGACCATAGAGGCCAGAGAAAAACGCGATGTTCTCGAGCACCGTCAGGTCGCTGTACAAGGAGAACAACTGCGACATGTAGCCAATATTGCGTTTGATCGCTTCGGTCTGGGTACCTACATCGAAGCCCGCCACCGAAGCGCGCCCCGAGGTCGGCTGCAACAGACCCGACAACATCTTGATGGTTGTGGTCTTGCCCGCCCCGTTGGGCCCGAGAAAGCCAAACACCTCACCCTTCGCGACGGCAAATGAAACATGATCCACCGCCACGAAGTCACCGAAAACACGCGTCAGCGCGTCGGCGACTACCGCAGGTGCGCGCGCCGTCATGCCGCCTCCGTCATCCGATCGATGAACACATCTTCCATGGTCGCTGCAACTGGCCGTATCGCTCGAGGCACGATGCCAGCTGCACGCAAGGTCGCATCGATCGTCCCCAACTCCCGCTCGGCTGAACGTACCAACACATGCAAGGTATCGCCGAACAGCACGGCTCGCAGCACATTGGCTTGCGCTTGCAAGACTGCTTGCGCCACGCGTGGCTGGTCCAGTTCGATCTCAAGAATCTCGCCGCTCAACGCCGCGCTGAGCGCGGCCGGCGTGTCGAGCGCCAACAGTCTGCCGTGCAGCAGCAGTGCCACACGGTCGAACCGCTCTGCCTCGTCCATATAAGCAGTACTGACCACCGCCGTGACACCCTGCGCCACCATGTCATGCACGATTAGCCACAGATCACGGCGCGAGATCGGGTCGACACCGAAAGTCGGCTCGTCGAGTAGCAGGATCTGCGGCTGATGGATCAGAGCACAAGATAACCCGAGCTTCTGCTTCATGCCGCCAGACAACTTTCCCGCCAACCGATCCTTGAACGGACCAAGATTCGAGAAGGCGAATAGTCTCTCCAGCCGCGCTGCGCGGTCCGCCTTGGGAACCCGATACAGATCTGCGTAGAAGTGCAGGTTCTCCAGAACCGTAAGGTCCGTGTACAAGCCGAAACGCTGCGACATGTAAGCGATCGTGTGCTTGACGCCCTCTGGGTCAGCGACAACGCTGATTCCCTGCAGCTCGGCGTCGCCAGCCGTCGGCCGCAGCACACCGGCCAGCATTCTCAAGGTCGTAGTCTTGCCGGCACCGTCCGGCCCCACCAGGCCAAACAACTCACCCGGAGCAACATCGAAGTTAAGCGCGTCTACTGCCATGTTGTCGCCGAAGCGACGCACGAGATCACGGACCCGGATCGCAGGCCTACTGTCCATATGCGCCGCGATTCACTCGAGTCACTGCGGTGTACCTAACAGGGTGACATCGGCGGGCAGGCCCGGCTTGAGCTCGAGTGCTGTGTCACCGGTAACACGGACTTTGACTGCGTAGACGAGTTTGACGCGCTCCTCGGTCGTCTGCACGGTCTTGGGCGTAAACTCCGCGGCGGATGCGATGTACTCGACTTCACCGTCATACCGTTTGTCCGGGAAGCTGTCGATCGTGATTTGAGCACGGTTGCCAAGCGACAGTTGCCCGATGCGCGTCTCCGGCACATAGATCCGTACCCAGCGATCGCTGGGATTCAACAGCGTCAGCACAGGCGCACCCGCGGCGGTCGTCTCACCGGGCTCCCGGTGTCGCACCGTCACGATGCCGGCGAACGGTGCCCGGATGGTCATGTTCGCAAGTTGCGCATCGATGACCTTAAGAGCCGCATCGACTTGCGCAAGCTGCGCACGTTGCGCCGCGATGCGTTCACTGCGCGGCCCCGCCTGCAATAGCCGCAACTGTTGCCGCGCCTGCTCAACCTGACTACTTGCTACATCCACTGCCAGCTGAGACTTGTCGCGCGTCTCCGCACCGACTGCGCCACCCTCATAGAGTTGGCGGGCTCGGCCGAGATCGCGCCGAGCGTCCTGCAATCGATCGCGCGCCGCGGCCAGCACCGCTTGCGCCTGCGCCAGCTCCTCGACACGCGCGCCGCTCTCAAGCTCGTCGAGCGCCGCGCGCGCGGCAGCGACTTGGGCGAGGACCTGCTCACGGCGCGCCTGCATTTCGGCACGGTCGAGCCATGCCAGCTCGTCACCCACGTTCACCCGATCGCCCTCCACGGGCCGGACTACTTCGATCCGGCCGGGGCTCTGGAATCCTAACTGTGCCTCGGTTGCCTCGATCGTGCCGGAGAACGCTGGCTCGCCGCCGCTCCCCAGCCACAGCCTGGGCACAAGAACGTAGGCCAGCAAGCCGAGCAGCACGATGGCCGCCGCCACTAACAATAGACGCTTGCTCTTCCCAATAGTCATGGTGTATCCGTTGCTATCAATCTTTGCACGCCGGCGACATCGAGCGAACCATTCGCTCGCAGCAGATCGATGCCCGTGACGATGAGATCAAACTCGGCCTGCAGACGGTCCGCTTGCGCCGTCAACACGGCCGTCTCCGCACTGAGCACATCCGTCACCACCCCGACGCCCTGCTCCAGCTTGAGTTGCTCGATTACGAGCACTTCGCCCGCCTCGGCGACACTCGTGTCTGTCACGCTCAATCGGGCGGCGGCCTCGGCACGCGCGTGCCAGGCGTTCTCGCTTTGACGGTCGGCCTCGAGCCGCGTTTGGGCAATAGCCTGTTCCGCCTGGCGGCGCGCCAACGTGGCCTGGTCGATGCGGACTCGGCGCACGCCGCCGTCGAATAGTGGCAGAGTCACCTGCAAGCCGACGTTCCAATCCTCGTAGAACTGCCAAGCATCACCGCTACGCTCTCGATAACCACTGACAAGTGACAGCGCAGGATAACGTTCGGCGCGTGCCAGCTTTTCGCGGCCGACAGCGGTCGCCAACTGTCCCTCGGCAATCCTGAGATCCGGCCGCAGCGCCAGCGTCGCCACATCGCGCGACAACTCGCCGGCGGGCGCGAGTACTGCATAGCGCGTCAGCGACACCGCCTGCTGCGGTGACTTTTCGCCCATCAACTGATGCAGCACGGTGCGCGCTTCACGCGCCCGGTTCTCGATCTGCAACAGATCGTAGCGCGCCTTGGTGAGCTGGCCGGTGATGCGCAGCTGGTCCAGCTTTGCAGCCCGGCCAGCATCACGCAGCAACTGCACGCGGCGCTCCTGTGACTGCAAGGAGGCAATTCGAGCTTGGTAAGCGGCCTTCAGCGACTCCAGCTGCTGGATCTTGAAATACACAGAGCTGACGTTGAACACCAGCTCCTGGCGACCCAAGCGCTCACGCTCGCGCGCGATTCCAGTACCGAGTTCGGCAATGGCTATCGATGTCGTTAGCTTGCCGCCAGTGTAAATGGGCAAGCGCAAAGATATACCCAGCTCGTTGATTGTGTCATCGAGTGGCGGGAACACGCCGAGCTCGCGAATTCCGTGAACAAACGTGGGATAGCCGTACTGGGTTGCTCCCGCGGTCAAGTCCAGGTTCGGCCACCGCCCACCCCGAGCTGCTTGCTGCTCGGCATCGGCACGGTCGACCTCAAGTCGTTCGACCATCAAACCTGGATTGTTAGCGAGCGCGCGGTCGATCACTGCCGGGAGACTGAGCAGCGGTGGCCCAGCGCGAGTGGGCAATGCAATTGCCAGCACGACGACCAGCACGGCAAAGGCGCGCACGGTCACGCTTTCGCTCCAGTCCTGTTTGCCCCAGTCCTGCACACGATGGCACGGCGAAAAAGTTCGAACGCGCCCGGCGCCTCGCCGCGCAATCCCTTGACGTTGCCAGCAATCAGAGCCTGCGCCACGAGCCCCTGGACCATACCGACGTACATCGTCGCGGCCGCCGGCGCATCGACCAAGACATCGATCTCACCACTGTGCTTACCCTGCTTGATCAGCGTCAGGAGTCGCTCACGGTAGCGCTTGATGATCGAGCGAGCAGCCAGTTTTGCCAGCGTATCGTCAGCGCGCTGCAGCTCACCAAACAACAGCCGCGGGATGCCGGGAAACTGGGATACCAACTTGATGTGCGCGAGGAACATGGCTTCCATCGCTTCGATCGACGTTGGCGCGCCAGCAGCAGCTTTTTGGGTCCGATTCAGTAGTTCACCGCCGAGCCATTCCACCGCCGCACTCCAGATATGCTCCTTGCTTGGAAAATGGCGGAACAGCGCGCCTTGAGTCAGCTGCATTCGCTCGGCGATTGCTGCGGTGGTGATTTCCTGCGGATCGCGCTCGGCCGCCAGCTCCAATACAGTCGACACCGTAAGAGCCCGGCGTTCCTCAGCCGGCAGTTGGCGTGCGCGTTGGTCCATAAAGTACAGAAAGAGTGAGTAATCAATTACTATCTTACACGCCAAGCCGCAAGAAGCAAGACCGCGACTAGCAGCCTACCCGGCCGCAGGTTCCTGAAAGCCGTGCTGGCGGAAAGTCAGTACCAAGGTGTCCCGATAACCCAGCGCGGGCGGCTCGAGCGGCTGCAAGGGCGTGGTCTCGTGTTTCACGCGGGCGTCATCCAGCAGCAAGGCGCTCCACGGCTCGGTCATGGTGAAGCGCACGCCCTCGGGGCCGGCGTTGTCGAACACCCGTGTCTCGCCGCCGGATACGCCATGGCGCGCAACAATAATGACAGCCACGAAATCCACACCATCGCGATGCGCGCCCTCGGGTGTCGGACGCCCGACACCGCCGAGCGTGTCGATCCGGAACTGATGCGCCTCGATGAACCAGCGTGGCACCGGCATCACCGCTTCGAATACTCGGCCTAAGCCTCCTAACAATTCAAGCCAGACGCCAGCCGACGTCAGGCGTGGCTCAATTGGCTCAAACCAACGCAGCATGCCGCCGTGCAGCGCATTGTAGTCAGTGGACTGCCAGTGGGGCCGATGCGGTGTCTGCACGACATCACCCGTGGCTGTTTCGAGCTCGAAACACGAGTGCCGCCTGGAACGATAACGGCCACCGTCGCGCAGATAGCGATCGCGCGGCAACCGGGCCCAGCTCGGATGCAACAACTCGAGCGGTGCGAGGGATGCGTGCACGGCCGCTTCCAACTCGCCGCGCGCGAGTCGCGCATAACCGGCCGCAGCAATCTGTTGCGTCGGCGTCAGAATCACACTTTGTCTAGCGCTTGACTGAGGTCCGCGACCAGATCATCCGCATGCTCGATTCCTACGGAGATGCGCACCATCGTGTCGGTTACGCCGAGCCGGTCGCGCGTATCCTTTGGTATCCCCGAGTGCGTGGTCGAGGCGGGATGCGAGATCAGCGTCTCAGTGCCACCCAGACTCACGGCCAGTTTCATGATCTGCAGTGCATCCAACATGCGGAAGGCCTCAGCCTCGCCGCCGCGGACGCAGAAGGCAAAGGTTGAGCCAGCACTGAGGCACTGGCGCTGGAACACCGCTTGGCGGGGATCATCGGCCGCGAGAAACCCCAGGTAGTTGACACTCGCGATTTTGGGATGGGAGCGCAAGAACTCTGCAACAACCTCGGCATTGGTCGCCGACTGCCGCATGCGTAGCGCCAGGGTTTCCATCGATCGCATCAGCATCCAGGCGGTATGCGGGTCGATCTGCGTGCCAAGACTAGAGCGCAGCGTGCGAACCGGGGTAACCACAGCTTTTGCGCCCACGACGCCACCAGCCACGAGGTCCGAGTGTCCACCCACATATTTGGTTAGTGAGTAGATTATCAGATCTGCACCATGCTCCAACGGCCGCTGAAACACGGGGCCCAGGAAGGTGTTATCCACGGCCAGCGGCGGTCGCTTGCCACCCTGACGCGCCGCCAACCAATCCGCCACTTCGCGCCACAACGCAAGATCGACCAGTCCGTTGGTTGGGTTGGCGGGTGTCTCGGTCATCAGCAAGCTGACCGTACCCTTGCTCGCCTTGGCCTGCGCCAGCGCACGTTCGGCCGCTGCCATGACAGCCGCTCGATCGCAAGCGTCGGCAACGCTGACGCGGCTAACACCATACGCAGGCAGCGTCTTTTCTATTAGCGTCTCGGTACCGCCGTACAGCGGCTGACTCACTAGAATGACGTCGCCAGGGCGCGTGTAAGCCCAAATCGTGGTCGAAATCGCAGCCATGCCGCTCGAGAAAACCGCTGCCGTCTCGCCCCCCTCCCACAGTGCCAGCCGGTCCTCGAGCACCTCGAGGTTCGGGTTGTTGAAGCGCGAGTAGACGAGCCCGGCCGCACTGCCAAGCGGTGGCTCCTTGCGTCCCGAGGTGTAGTCGAAGAAGTCTTTGCCTTCCTGCGCGGTCTTGAAGACAAACGTGGAGGTGAGAAAGATTGGCGGCTTGAGCGACCCTTCCGAGAGCGTTGGATCAAACCCGTAGCCCATCATCTGGGTTTCGGGTGCTAGCACGCGATCACCCACTTTGCGCTTGTGATAGCTGTCGTAACTCATAACAACCTCAAGTGTTGGCTCCGCTCGAACGCGCTGGTTGGCGCAGTGAGCAGCGATGGGGCTATTGTCGCGCTTTTGCGCGGCTGGTTGGGCTGAATATCTGTCGGCGCGCCACCATCGGCGGCGAGACAATCAATGGATGACGCGATCCCACCAGTTTCGCAATCGCTCACCGAGCGAACGCGGCGGCATGCGCGGCTCGCCGGCCGGGTCACGCGCGCGCTCATCGAAACCGCCGTCGCTCCACACCTCGTCGTCGAAGCGCTGCCCTGGCCACGACCCGCATTCATAGCTCTCCGGCAGCGGCGTGCCACGCGGCACGACCACTGCGATTGCCCTTGCGGCGCACGGTTCCGACACGAGTTCGCCACCCAGGCTGTCGATATTGCGCACTTCGAACCCGGGCGGCATCGTGGGCTGCCATGACTGGGTCTCGAGCCCGAGCATGACCCGCGTCCAGACTGCAAGTGCACCCGAGGAGCCGGTCAGACCCGTCGGCTGATTGGTATCGGTGCCGATCCAGACCACCACGACATGCGAACCAGAGAAGCCCGCAAACCAGCTGTCCCGGTAGTCAGATGACGTACCCGACTTCCCGGCGACCACCAGCGACGGCGGCAACGCGGCACGACTCGACCGGCCCGTACCCTGGTCCATCACTGTGACCAGCATCCGATCCAGCGGATAGACATCCTCGAACTTAGCCACACGCTGTGACCGGAACGCGAATGCACTTGCTGCATCGCTGTTAGCTGGCCGCGCACCGGCGGCGGCGCCGCGAGTTGCCAGGCCGGCAATGCCATGTAGCGGATTGCGCACCCCGCCAGTCGCAAGTCCTGCGTACAACTGAGCCACCTCAAGCGGCGTCGCTTCCACCGCGCCGAGCGCCAAGGCAGGCACCGATGCGGGCTGGCGTGCCAGGCCGAAATCCATGAGTCTTGAAGCTACGGAGTCGATGCCGACGTCCAAGGCGACGGAAACCGCCGCCGCGTTCATCGACTCGGCGAGCGCGCGCACCAACGGGACGGATCCGTGGAACAGATGGTCAAAATTCTGTGGTTGCCAGTCACGATTCGCGGTGGTGCGCACGATGACTGGCGAGTCGTCAATGATGGAAGCCGCATTGTACCGACCACTTTCGAGCGCCGTGAGATAGACAAACGGCTTCACTAACGAGCCGATCGGGCGACGGGCATCAAGTGCGCGGTTGAACCCAGCCAAGGTCGTATTGCGACCACCAACGAGCGCCAGCACGTCGCCGCTCGCCGGGTCGGCAACGATCACCACACCCTCGAGTGGCGCAGGCTTTTCGCCGTTGCGCAGCTTTTTGTTGGCGCGTTCCTTGCCGAGGCGATTCAGCTCGGTCGTCAGCGCCTGCTCCGCGAGGCGTTGCACGCGCGGGTCGAGCGTCGTAAAGACACTATGCCCAGTGCTGGCGTTGGCACTTGAAAAGCCGCGGCCGCCGAGTTGTCGTCGCACCAGATCGAGAAATGCCGGGTAGTAAGTCCGCCCGCTATTGTCGTAAGCGGTTGCCAGCGTCAGCGGCCGCTGCACGGCTTGATCGTAGCTCGCACCGTCGATGACTTGTTGCGTCTTGAGGGTCGCGAGCACGTAGTCGCGCCGCTGGCGTGCACGGTCGGGGTTGCGTCGCGGATCGTACAGCGAAGGACCGCGGATCATGCCGACCAACAAGGCGATCTGCTCTGGCTCTAGTTCTTCAAGCGTCCGCCCGAAGTAGAACTGACTGGCAAGCCCAAAGCCGTGAACCGCACGCGCGCCATCCTGACCAAGATAAACCTCATTGACATACGCGGTCATGATTTCGCGCTTGTCGTAGTGCGCCTCCAGCCGCTGCGCCATGATCGCCTCGGTAATCTTCCGGCGCAGCGTACGGCGTCCATCGAGAAAGTAGCTCTTGACCAACTGCTGCGTCAGCGTGCTACCACCCTGCTCCACCTCACCGGCACGCAGGTTGGCCCACAGTGCGCGCGCGATAGCCGAGTAGTCGACGCCAGCATGGTGGTCAAAGTCCCGATCCTCGATCGCCTTGATACCGGCAGCAAGCATTCGCGGCACTTCATCGGGACTGAGGATCAAACGATCCTCGCCATGGATAGGAAACAGCGAGCCAATCAACGGTGGATCGAGTCGCAACCGCTGCAATGGTTCGCCCGCCAGCGTCAGCAAGGCCTCAATCGAATTGTCGCCAAACCGTAGCCGTGCAATCAGCGGCTCACGCGTGCCTGCAATCGACTGGGCGCGCCGCGTGTAGAGGATTAGTTCATTGTTGCGCAGCTGATACTCACCGGGCCGCGGCAACCGCTGTACTTGCCGGTACCGCATCTGCTCGAGCTCGCTGACGAGCTGCCGCAAGCCCAACCGCGTACCGGCAACTAGCTCCCGCGACTGGGCGTAGACCCGCGTCGGCTCGGTCCACCGGCGGCCACCGAACTCTGCTAAAATCTGCCGGTCGAGTCGGACCACCCAAAGAATAAAGGCGACGCCTGCCACTGCCAAAAGCAGCAGCCCGAGCGATGCCAAGCTCCATTTCCAGGTCCGACGCGTCACAATCGACACGCTACTGTAGGCTGTGTCACGGACTCAATAGTTCCGTGGCCACAAATGGTCTGATACGAGGAGATTCGACATGATTCTGGTAACCGGTGCAACGGGCAAGACAGGCAGCCACCTGGCGCGGCAGCTCGTCAAGAGTGGACACAAAGTACGGCGCTAGTGCGCACCGCCGATAAAGCTGCAGCATTGAGCGCCGCCGGCGTCGAAATCGCTGCCGGCAATGGCAATAGTCGCACAGATGTCGCCGCCGCGCTCAAAGGCGTGGATCGCGCCGTGTTGATCTACCCCAATGGTGAACAGCAGCTGGAGCTCGCAAAGCTATTTGTTGATCAAGCCGCGGCCGCTGGCGTCAAGGATCTGGTCCAGCTCTCCTCACCCGAAGCCCTGGAACACATGAAGATCCCAGTGCACCAGACTCATTATAAGTCTGAGCAGCACATCAAGCAGTCGGGCCTGGCGTGGACGATGGTCCGACCGAACTTCTTCATGCAGAACTTTCTCGCCAATGCGCACACCATCAAGACAGAAGGCAAGTTCTACCTACCCATGGGCGACGGTCGCGCAGCGATGACCGACACGCGCGACGCGGCGGCCGTCATTGCCCAGGTGCTGACCACCCCAGGCCACCAAGGCAAGAGCTACGACTTCACCGGCCCTGCCGTTCTGACCTTCACGGAAGTCGCGGCAATCTTCAGCAAAGTCCTGCAGAAGCCTGTGACCTATGTGAATCAAGACGCCGATTCATATAAGGCCTATCTCGGCCAGTTCCTCAAAAGCACCTGGCACAACGATGCGGTCTGCGAGATCTTCGGCGAAATCCGTCGTGGCTATTTCATGCCAGCTAACGACAACTTCAAACAACTGATGGGTCGTGAGCCGACTTCGTTCGAGCAGTTTGTCGCGGACCATCGCGCGGTCTTCACCTGAGGAGCGCCTCCTCGTCGTGAGCGCTCAGCACGTAGCTCAGCTCTTCGCTGGCCCGGTTGACGTCATCGGGGACGTTCACGGCGAGGTCGACACACTGGCGACACTGCTGGGGCATCTCGGTTACGACCCGCTGGGGCAGCACCCGCAAGGTCGCAGGCTGGTGTTCGTCGGCGATCTCGTCGACCGCGGGCCCGACAGTATTGCGGTCGTCGACCTGGTGCGAGAGCTTGTCGCGCGCGAACTCGCGCAGTGCGTCTTGGGCAATCATGAACTGAACGTGGTGCGCGGGGTGCATAAAGACGGCAATGGCTGGTTTTTTGCGGATGATCACGACCGCAAGGACGGCAAGTACACAGGCTCACGGCAAGCAACCGCGACGGAGCGGCAACGAATCGTCGATTTCTGCTCGAAACTGCCTATCGCATTGGAGCGGTCGGACCTGCGCGTCACCCACGCCTGCTGGGACAGCGAGTCACTGCGTGCCATCGCCGACGATTCGCGCAGCTTGCTGGCGATCCACGAGCACTATGCCAAGCAGCTGAAAGTGATTGCGGTCGATAGCGGCCTCAAGGCGCGCGCTGATGCCGAAGAAGCGCAGTACAAAAAGGAACTCACTGATGAGAGCGCAACAGTGCCGCTGCTCATCAACAGCGGCGAGGAAGACGTGCTGTACCAGATGGGCAATCCGCTACGCATCATCACCTCCGGGCAGGAGCAACTGGCCGACACGCCATTTTACGCCAGCGGCAAATGGCGGATGGTGGCGCGAGTCGACTGGTGGAGCGAGTACCGCGATCCAGTCCCGGTGCTCTTTGGCCACTACTGGCGCAGTTGGTCCGCCACAGACTACGGCGTGGCAGGCCATCCCAAGCGCGATGCATTCCCCGGCACGACACCGTGCGAGTGGCTAGGGCCGGCCGCCAACAGCTACTGCGTCGACTATTCCATTGGCGCAAGATTCCGCGAGCGCGAGGCTTCGCCAGACGGACCCTTCAAGACGCGACTCACGGCACTGCGCTGGCCCGAGCGCCTGCTCGTGTCGGACCTCGGCGAGCAGATTTCGCTGTCATGATAGGGCGCAGCCTGCTGCTGACGATCCTGCTGGCCTTGGCCGTAGTGCCCGTCTTGGCGCAGTCGACCCAGGACGAAGAACTAACCACCGTCGATGTGGTCGGTGAGAAACCCGGTCCCGGGCTGTGGAAGGTGAGCAACGGCGACAAGGAGCTATGGATACTCGGTACGTTGGAGCCACTGCCGCGGCGCATGACCTGGCGATCGCGTGAGATAGAAGCCATTCTCGAGCGTGCCGACCTGGTGCTCGCCGGCGGCGCCAACACATCAATCGATGGCGGCCCGATCACGCTGTTCAGACTCTACCGGCAGTTTCGTCGGACGCAGAGGCTCCCCAGCCAGGAGACGCTCAACGACTTTCTGTCACCCGATGACTACGCGCGCTTCATGACCTTACGTGACAAGTATGCGCCGCGGGATCGCAACATCGAGCGCTTCCGGCCAGTGTTCGCCGCATTCCGCCTGTTCGCCGGTGCGATCGACTCCGCCGGACTGACAGCGGACAACGACATCCAGGCCAAAGTCCTCAAACTCGCGCGCAAACAGCGAGTCGAGAAGCAGCAGATCAAATTGAAGATCACCGAACCACACGTCTTGTTAGCAGAGATCGCGACGACGGCACCGCAAACCGAAGTGCGCTGTCTGCAGGCCGCGATGTCCCGCCTCGAAACCGACCTCGGCGCCCTTCGAGCGCGTGCTGTTGCATGGGCCGAGGGCGACCTGGAAGCTTTGCAACGCCTCGCATTTCCGGAAGACCGCGAGGTATGCTGGAATTCGGTGGAAAACTCACCACGCATCAAGGCACTGGTGGATCAGGCACGTGACGAGTGGTTGCAAGCGGCATTGCAGGCTCTGCAGACGCGCTCGACCACGCTGGCGCTCACGGATATCTACAATCTCTGGGGGACACGGGGGTTGCTGCAGGAGTTCGTCAAGCGGGGCTATGTCGTCGAGGCGCCCAAGTGAGGTTGCTGCAAGGTCTGGTCGTGGTGTCAGGCTTACGGGCGCGAACTGAATCGGGCGCGCTACGCGTGCCCTGGTCAGAGCGCGGGTTGCATCTTCCCCCTGGCGTTGCAGTTAGTCTGTTAGCGGAACAGGAGCAACCCGCGCTCTGACTGCGGCGCCCTCAACAGCTCGCGCCCGTAAGCCTGACACCGCACCCCGATCTCGCGGCAACCCCTGAGCAGACTGACCAAGACCGCTGTCCGAGAGTTCGCGCTTATTCGGCGCATCGTGCACGACGAGAATTAGCGATCATCGACCAAGAGAGTCTGATGCAAGTGTCTTCGAAGCTGCCTTTCGCCCTTGTCGCTCCGGACACTTACCGATGAGCACGACGCGGCATTGAAGAGGCGCGAACTCTAGTAAGGTGATGATCACGCTGGTTGATACACTAGCCCGGCCCGGAAAGCGGTTTGCATTCGACTGCAAAATCGACATGGTAGTGATCATCATGGCGAACCCACGGCTTACCCTTCATGAAACGGATGTTGTCTCGAATATAACGACCGCGTTGCGTAGAATAAATAGCGGGAAGATACTGCGGATCGAAAATCACCATCGCGATATCCGCACCCTGTGCTCGTGCCGAGAGGGATAGTTGATACAAGTGTTCCGCAACCGCGCTGAAGTCGATTTGGATCTGCCCGAGTCGCCCCTTCGAGTCGAACTCCAAATCGTATCCGTAGCGGTTTGCGATCGACCGAGGCAGAGGTATTGACTGGTTCTCTTGATTGCGCACTGGAACCATGAAATCAACGGATGTGCCATTCTGATGCGTTCGATGCGGCGGGAAGCGACCACCCGTCCGCCATCCGGTTTCGCCGTAAACGTAGCGTAGCGTTGGCTCCTGCTTGGCAACGCGTGCGTATGAGTCAAGCACAATCTCTAGCACCTTGACGTGCACGTAGGTGCGACCAGCGGTTACAGCGAGACTGCTGTAGGGCTCGAAATTGGCGCCGCTTCGTGGCATCGCAACGCCACCGCCGAGTCGACCATTCGATACCGTGCCGAAACACGAGCTTGCTTGGCTAGCCTGTGCTGCGAGTCCACCAAACAACGCAACGGCAATTGGAAAAAGAGGTTTCATTTTCCGACCGTCACTTGACGCACAAACGCGCCGACTTCAGCCGCCGCCAGTGCTGGGACCACTTGAAGCAGGAAGTGTGGCGCCGCGAAAGCAACAACTCTTGCGGCAGGCAGCATAGTCGTTAACTGTGTTGCGGCACTTGCTGGGACAACACGATCCTCCGCGCCACGAAGATACAGCACGGGTACCCGCACAGCACTTAGCTCGACCGAAACATCGACGGAGAGGACAGCTTTCATCCTTGCCTGCAACGCGACTGCTGATACCGTTGCGAGCGATGACCTTAGTGCAGCGCGAAGCTCGGGCGTTGCGTGATTGCCCGTTAGGAAATAACTCATTGCTTCGGTGGGAACCCGCTTGACCGGCATGATACTGACCATTGCGCTGAGGGACGAAAAAAGCGGCCTGGGATTGCGGATGAACGAGCTGGACATCACCACGCCCGCTAGACCTTGAGTTCCCGAAGCTGCAATTGAAACCGCGATAGGCCCAGAAAACGACTCACCCAAGATGACGAAAGGAGCATCCTGAGGAAGCGATTCTCGAACAATCGATTCCAAGTCCTCGTACCCGAGCGCTCCATAGGTCGGGTCGCCGACAATTTGGACGTCGAACTCCCCGCCGAGTGCGCTGATGAAGGGCTGAAACAACTCACCTGTTCCATCCATGCCGGGGAGCAGCACAATCATCGGGCTTGCCATCTAGTGAACCGGAAGAGCGCAATGCGTAAAGCGAGGCCTGTTCTCTCTCGCAACTACTCTTGAGCTACTGAAGTCGGTATCACGCTTCCGCTGACGACATCAGTTATCAACTACAGCATGCGCCAAGCACGGCATCAACCAGCCCACTCCGTTAGGCCGCGACGCGACGGAGCAAGCCGGCGCGTCAGTCGCCAAACAACCAACGCCACAATAGGCACCGTTGATTGTGGCCGCGCGTTCATCGACCGTCGTGGCAAGCTGTTGAGGGCGCCGCAGCCAGAGTGCGGGGTGCTCCTGTTCTGCCAGCAGCCTAACCACAACGCCAGGGGGAAGATGCACCCCGCACTCTGGCAAGGGTACGCGTAGCGCGCCCGACCCAGCTTGCCGTGGCGGTCGGCGAGCGCGCGAATAAAAGCAACAGCGTCAGTTCAAGCCAGATACTTGGCCGTCAACTCTGCCGACTTTTCCCACAGCTTCGCCGCCAGCGGCGCGTCTTCCATACGCCCGATTGGTTTTACCGCATTGCAGTCCTCGAAATAGTACCCGCTGGTCTCCGCAAGTTCAGGGTAGGTAGCCACATACACGGTAGTCGCGGCACCCTCTTCGACCGACTTCATGAACGTCCAACCAATCAGACTGCCGGCGAGCTGCTTCCATTTGGCGAAATGCCGACTGAGATTGGTATTGATGACCCCTGGGTGAATTGAGTTCGACGTCGCCGGTGATCCCATCGCCTTGAGTCGCCGCGCCAGCTCGAGCGAGAACAGGCCATTGGCCAGCTTCGACTGGCCGTACATCTTGTTAGGCTCGTAGTCGCGCTCACCAGAGAGATTGTCGAACTCGATGCCAGCCGCCGGCGCCCAGCGATACCCCATACTGCTCACCATGACGACGCGGCCCTGCGGGGCGGACGTCACTTGTGGCAACAGCTTGTTGACGAGCAGGAAGTGCCCAAGGTGGTTAGTCACGAACTGCTTCTCGAGCCCATAGACCTGCTGCAGCTCGGGCAATGCCATGATGCCCGCATTGCAGATCAATATGTCGATCGTGCCGCTGATCGCGTGCACCGCTTCAGCACAGGCCGCCACCGAATCGAAATCGGCCAGATCAACGGCCGCTGGCGTCATGCGACCCGTCATGCCTTGCATTGCCGCGGCCGCTTTGTCCAGTGTACGACCGGTGCCGATCACATGGGCGCCGCGCATCGCCAGCACACGCATAGTCTCAAGACCTAGCCCGGAAGTCGCGCCTGTGACTAACACCGTCTTGTCCCGGAGATCGAGTCCGGCGGTGGCCTGCTCTGCCGTTGTCTCCGCGCCGAATCCACCGCTCGGGACGGTGTCGATGATGGCGGTGCTCTGCATAGCACGCCGCGCACTCATGACGCGATAGCCCGCAAAACCGGCAACGGCCAACGCGCCGCCGCCGATCAACAGGGTTCGCCGCTTCCTGCCACTTCTCCGGCAAGTTCCGCGCGCTCGCCAAACTGCAACTCGGCCAGCCGCGCATACAGCGCATTGGTCTGCATCAACTCCTCATGCGGACCAATGCCAACTATTCGGCCCTGATCGATAACCACGATCCGATCGGCCTTGATTGCGGTTGCCAAGCGATGCGCGATGATGACCGTGGTGCGCGTGCGCATCAAACGCTCGAGGGCTTCCTGCACCAGCCGCTCACTCTCGGAATCGAGCGAGCTGGTGGCTTCGTCGAGCAGCAGGATGGGCGGATCCTTGAGAATAGCCCGCGCGATTGCAATGCGCTGCTTCTGGCCGCCCGACAGCCGAGCGCCGCGCTCACCCAGATAGGTGTCGTAACCCTGGGGCAGTTTGGAAATGAACTCATCGGCTGCCGCAGCACGCGCCGCAGCTTCGATCGCCTCGTCCGACGCACCCGGCCGGCCGTAGCGGATATTCTCGCGCGCCGTCGCGCCGAAAATCACGGTTTCCTGCGGTACGAGGCCGATCCCCGCACGCACCGCCTCAGGGTTAGCCGTCAGGATGTCGACATCGTCGATCAGGATGCGCCCACTCTGCTGATCGTAAAAACGTAGTAACAACTGAAAGGTCGTACTCTTGCCGGCACCGGATGGGCCGACAAACGCGATCGTCTCACCCGGCTTGATGCTCAGCGTGAAATCGTTCAGTGCCTTGATCTCCGGCCGCGACGGATATCGAAACGTGACGTGGTCAAAAACGATCTGGCCCCGACCGGGTACGGGCAAAGCCACCGGGTTCGCCGCGATGTGGATAGACGGCTCGGACCGCAACAACTCGACCGTGCGCTCCATCGCACCGGCGGCACGCTGCACTTCGCCCCACATCTCCGACAGCGAGGCCGCCGCGGTCGCCATGAATACAGCGTAGCCTAGGAACTGAGCTAGCTGACCGCCGGTCATCGTGCCGGCGAGTACATCGCGTGCGCCGAGCCAGAGCACCAGAGTAATCGCACCAAACACGGTCAGGATCGCAAGCGCCGTCAGCCAGGCTCGCATCAGGGTGCGCTCCACCGCGACATCAAAGCTGCGCTCGACCGCTTCTTCGTAACGCAGGCTATGCAACTCTTCCAATGTGAAGGCTTGCACGGTTTGCACCGCGTTGAGCGTCTCGCCAGCCAAACCGCTGGTGTCCGCGATCCGGTCCTGCGTGGCACGCGAGAGCTTGCGCACCTTGCGACCGAACACCAGAATCGGCACGAGAACGGCCGGGATCAGCACGATGATGATCAGCGTGAGTTTGCTGCTGGTGTAGAACAGTAGTACCAGCGAACCAAAGAAGGTCAAACTGGAACGCAGCAGGATCGACAAACCCGAACCGGCGATCGACTGGATCAAGGTGGTGTCTGTTGTGAGGCGGGATAAAACCTCACCTGTCTTGGTCACCTCAAAAAACGCTGGATCGAGCCGAATCACTCGACGATAGACCGCATCGCGTATATCAGCGACCACTCTCTCACCCAACCAGCTAACCAGATAAAAGCGCAGTGCCGCGAATAGACCAAATATGGCCGCGGCTACCAACAGACCCAAGAAGTACTGGTTGATGGTCTGGGCGCTGCCGGCCGAGAAACCGTTGTCGATCACCAACTTCAAAGCCAGGGGCAGCGCCAACATGGCCGCGGCAGCAACCAACAAGGCAAACAAGGCAAACGCCATCATGCCCTTGTAGGGCGCGAGGAACGGCATCAGCTCGCGCAGCGGCCGCAGCGATCGACTCTTGGCGCGTTCTGACGAGGCCAGCTCAGGGGCAGCCGGAGGGTCATCTCGAATATGTGGATTACTCACGAAGCGGCAGTCTTCCTGTATTGAAAAGTCTCATCCGGTGCTCTGCAGACCGAGCGCGATGCCGCTCACGGTAGCCACCAGCGTATCGAACAACTGCCTGTCCTGGCGATCGGTCGCACGCCAACGACGCAACAAATCGATCTGCATCATATGCATGGGATCAACATATGGATTGCGCAACTCGATCGAACGCTGCAGGGTCTTGTCCCGATCGAGCAGCTGAGACTGACCCTTGACCTCGAGGACGAGCTCGGCAACGCGCTCGAACTCCCGCCGGATGTCGACAAAATACCGATGCAAGGAAACATACGCCAGGTCGTTGTAGTAAGCCGCGATGTCGAGGTCAGTTCGAGCGAGGCTGGTCTCGACATCATCAATCAAATGGCGGAAGAAGCCCCACTCCCGGTAGGCTGTTTGCACTGCGGCAAGACCGTCACTGGAGATGGCCGCGTCCAATCCAGCACCGGCGCCGTACCAGTAGGGCAACATGTGGCGTGACTGCGTCCACGCAAACACCCACGGCACTGAGCGCAGTGCGTCGAGCCCCTGCTTGTCGGGTCGGCTCGCCGGCCGCGAGCCGATCTGCATCCGCGAGATCACGTCTATGGGCGTTACCGTCTCAAAATACTCGAAAAAGGTCGGATCAGAAAACACCAGCCGCCGATACGTATCACGGCTTACCTCGACCATCCTCGCGCAAAGCTCGATGTGTTTGGGATTGTCGGCTTGGGGCGGGCTGCGGATTGCCTGACTCGTGGCTAGCGACAGGGCGCTGAACGCGCGGTCCAAGGTGCGCAATGCGATCGGACTTAAACCATAGCTCTGGTTGATCGCCTCGCCCTGTTCGGTCAACCGAAGTACGCCATTGATCGCGCTCGCTGGCGCAGTCTGGACCAAGGCGTCGATCCGGCCACCGCCGCGCGCAAGGCTGCCGCCACGACCATGGAAGATCAGGTGCTTTTCGTTGGCTGCAGCCAGCGTCGCGGCCAAGTCGCTCTGCGCACGCCAGATCGCAAATCTCGACGCACAGATGCCGGCCTCTTTGTTGCTGCCGGAATAGCCGACCAGCGCGCATTGCGTGCGGCCCCGCGCATCGAGATGATTGCGGTACAGTGGATCCGCTAACAACGTACGCATCACCTCGCCACAGCGCTCGAGCGTCTCAATGGACTCGAACAACGGCGCGATGTCTAATGCCACCTGACCGCTGCGTTTGTCATACGCCTCGGCCCACCGTGCTAACAACAGGGGTGCGAGGACGTCGTCGGCGCCGGAGGTGTTGCTGACGACGTAATAGCCGACGGCGTCGGGACCATACCGATGCCGACACTGCATGATCGCCTCGAAGACACTCAGGGTGCGCTTGCCCAGCGCATCCAGATCGACCGCATGTCCCGTGTCACGCTCGATCATCTGCACCAGCAGATCATGACGTTCGGCCGCGCTGCGATTCAGCCACTCGGCATCGCCGATACCCAGCCCAATCACGTAGTGATGCACGTTCGCATGCTGGCGCACGTCGAGCGTGGCGAGGTGGAAGCCGAAGGTCTCGATACGCCGGATCAGCCGCATCACGTTGAAGTAGCCCGCGTTCGCGCCGCGGTTGTCGTGCAGACTCTGCGCAATCAAGCGCACATCGCGCAACAGCTGTTCCGGTCCCTCGTAGGCGTTGGGCCGGACGTCGTAAGTGCAACGCAACCGCTCCGCGATCTGCGTCAGAAAAACGCGATACGGCATCCGATCATGTCGTGCTGGCGTGGCGCTCTGTGCCCCGGGTAACAAGGTCGAGTACTGATCAATCCGGGTCTGCAGCGCGGCGGAGACGCCGATCCGGCTGGCGCTTTGCGACAACAATTGCGCCAAGCGCTGGCAGTCGGCAAAATACTCGTTGACGATCACCTGCTGATGGCGGGCGAGCGTCTCGCGAATGCTCTTGGCGTGAACGTCCTGGTTGCCATCCATGTCACCACCCACCCACGAGCCAAAGCGGATGATGGTTGGCAACTCTAACGACTCAGCCGGCACACCATAGAGCTGCTCGATTCCCTGGGCGAGCTCATCGTAGAATGACGGCAACACGCGGTACAGCACTTCGGCAAGATAGAAAATGACGTGCTCGCGCTCGTCGGCAACTGTCAGCCGTTCACGCGGATGGTCTTCTGTTTGCCACTCGGTGGTGGTCTCGGACCGTATCCGGCTCCACAGCGCGCGCGTCTCCTGCGGTGTCAGGGTCGGGTCCAGGCGGTCCAACAGCAGTTCAGCCACTCGCTGCTGTTTGCGCAAGATCGTGCGGCGGGTCGATTCAGTGGGATGCGCGATGAAAACGGGTTCGATGCGCAGCTTCGCCAACAACGCGAGGAGCTGCTCTAACGACAAACCTTCGGCATGCAACTGCGCCAGCGCAGCCACCACACCACCGGGCTGCGGCTTGGCGCTGGCCTCGATAAAGTACGCCCGGCGTCGGCGCACCCGATGCACAGTCTCGGCCAGGTTGACGCTGCGGAACCAGGTGGAAAACGCGCGGACGAGGTCGGCCGCCTCAGCCGGCGGCCGGCCTTGCAACCGGACCGCTAGCTGTTCGCCCGCAGCGGCGTCGCCGGCACGGCGGCGGATCGCAAGCTGCCGGTCCTCTTCGACCAGCTCATAGAGCCGATCGCCGCCCTGCTCGCGCAACACTTGACCGACCATCTCGCCAAGCGCGTGCACATCGTCGCGCAGCGCCACATGCTTGGTCGGGAATTGGATTTCGTCGCGCTTCACGGGAACTGGCGATGTTAACGAAAACGCCGGCCCGAAGGCCGGCGTTCGCTTGCCAAGGCCGCAGTGGGGCTGCCCTCACTGCGACAATGGCCAGATCAGAACTTGTAACCCACCTCGACGGAGAGGCGGCGCTCAGCACCTGGGTGAATGAACGCACCACCGAACTCCGGCGCCGGAATGACTTCCTGCAGATACTTGATGTCGGTCAGGTTCTTGGCCACCAACGCAACCGTCAGGTTGTCGTTGCGCAGCGCAAACCGTGCGTCGATCGTCGAGTACTTGTCACGCTCGCCATTGGTGTAGTTGCCCGTTCCAAACGCGACGGTCTCGTTGTCCTGCGACTGAATCACGTGAAACCACGTCGGTCCAACGAGATTCCAGTAGGCGCTGGCCTGCAAATTCCACCCGCCATCGCCGATTGGTGAATCGAGCTCAACACCCGCAGTGGCGGTGTAATCCGGCGTATACGGGGACTCGTTACCCACCGAGTTGGGGCGCGAGTTGTTCGCCTTGATCTCGCTCATGGTGCGGTTGTAACCGCCGACCAAACGCAGATCGTCCGAAATCTTGGCGCTCAAGCCGAGTTCGAAGCCTCGCAACTTCACTTCGTCAATGTTGTTGACGACGCGCAGCAGGCCGAACTGACCGACCATGAACTCGAAAAACTGCATGTTGTCGACTTTGGTGTCGTAAATGGCGGCTTCATACTGGATCCGACCATTGACTGTCGTACCCTTCGCGCCAATTTCGAACGCGCTGGACTTCTCTTTCTCGAAGCTGTCCTTGGTCAAGACCGAGCGGAACTGCGGCACGTTGGCAGCGCCAGGCCCACAGGCTCCGACATCGATATTGGTCTCGCCGTTCGGACCGCGTCCCGTGAAGCAGTTGATGAACAGATCGATCGTCGCAGCCGTGCCCGAGTTGTTAAAGCCACCGCTCTTGAAGCCAACGCCCCAGTTAGCATATGCAGTGAAATGCGGGTTGACCTTCCAGCTCAAGCTGACCTTGGGCTGCAGTTGCGAGAACGTCAGATCACGATCCGGAATCTGCCCGGTCGGATTGATGGCCGGGTTCAGCGCGGCGTTCAGCGGCGCGTTGCCGGTGAAGATGTTCGTTCCCATGGGGCCGTCGAACGGGTTGAAGTCGAAATACTGCGTGCGTGCGCCCGTCGGCACAAGATTGCTGACCGAACGCTCCTCGCGGTCATAGCGCAGCGCGACTGCCGCTTCAAAATTATCGGTCACGTCGAAGGCGAGGTTGGCGAACACGGCGTAGACGTCGCTGGTGAAATTGTCCCAAGACACCTGCTCCGTCGGGTTGGTCGAGCCGGGCGGCGCATACAGGGACTCAACGATACCCTGACCGAGGTCGATACCCGTGTTCACGCCGACCTCACGATCGATGTTCAGGTAGTAAAACCCGCCGAGCCAGCTAAGCCGTCCGTCGCCGTTCGACGAGAGGCGGATCTCGGCGCTGTAGTCCTTCTGATTGCGCTCTTGATACTGCGTGCCGTCGCAAGCTGTCGGCCCGTACGCCCCAAAGACCGCCGCCGGTGGCACGCCGGGCGCGCCGAAAAACAGGATCTGCGGCGCCGGCAAAGCGTAACCGCTGTTGAACAAATTGGCGGCAGAGGCCTGGCAAAAGGCGTCGTTATTGAAGAATCCGTAGGATGCACTCGTGCCATCAGAGCCGAGGGCGTTCTGGATGTCGCTGTAGAGCGCCCAGGCCGTCAGCTTGCCGAAGGAGAGGTCCTGATCCCATTTGACGGATAGATCGGCCGACTCCTGCTTGTTGAACGGATCGATATTGTTGGCGAAATCGAAGTTGTGGTTATTGACGTCTTCATCAAACAACTCCGCGTTCGGCAAGCCGCTGAACACGAGGCCGGGGACGAGGAAGTTAGCGTTGAAGGAAATCGAAGCAGCATCGACCTTGCCGTAGTGCGCCTTGATGTCTAACTTGCCGGCGTCGCCCACTTCGAAAATCACACGACCATTGACATTCCAGCCTTCAAAATCATCGACGTTCTTGGCGCCAAGGAAGTCGTTGCCATAGAAACCATCGGTCGAGCGGTAATCGCCCGTGACTTTCCAGCCGGAGCGATTCGTCATCGGTCCGCCCAGCACGAACTGGCCGGTGTAAGTGGCGTCTTCGCCGTAGGAAACACGAACATCGCCACCGAAATCCGGCCCAGGCGTAGTCGTCGTGACAATGATGGCACCAGCCGCCGCGTTACGGCCGTAAATAGCGCCCTGCGGACCCTTGACGATTTCCACCTGCTTCAGATCCGCATACTCGCGATTGAACGCGGCCGGGTTTGTTAGCAGGATGCCGTCGATGATCAGCGCAAAGCTATTCTCAGCGTCACGCGCACCGTTGATGCCGCGGATGTTGACCTGGGAATCAGCGACTTCGGCGCTTTGCACCAGCGAGACACCGGGTGTAAGTCGAACGATGTCCCCGGCTCGCTCTACCGAAGCCGCCTCCAAGGTGCTGCTCGTCAATGCGGTAATCGTCGCGGGCACGTCTTGCAGTGCTTCCTCGCGCTGCCGTGCCGTGGTGATCACGATTTCTTCGACCGGCGCGGCGCTGGTGTCTTGTGCCAACGCGGCCTGGCCGGTCACGCTACTGGCGACGGCCGTCGCAATAACAATCGCAATTGATCGCGAGACGGCGCTAAAACGGTTGCGGTGCATCGTTCACTCCCAAAACAGTAAAGACTCAACGAACGAACCGGCTCACCGGTGGCGTGCCAACAGCATCGTTCGGGCCGCGATCGTAGCATAGTGGCGTAGGCGCAACCAACATAAACGAATTTGCATTGCACTGGCGTCCACGGCGAAATAGTGGCTGTTTTCCCGTGCCATCGCCTTCGTGTAGCGAGGTGGTTGGTTGAATCTCCGGACAACCCCAAGGCAGGTATTTCGTCGCATAGAAGCAACAAAAGACACCATCACCAGCCCATTGCCGAGCTGCTGCATTGGACACGGCACGTCGTGCTGCTTGCACCGCGCGACGCAACTGGCATGCTGCAACGCGGACGTGACCCGTCACACTGACTCGCATAAGGAACTCAAGAACACCATGGCCGCTACTCCTGCCATCAAGGCAATCGACGCCGTCGTCAACATCTGGACGCCCGAGGCGCTCTCCCACCGACCGGATTGGAAAGACGGGTTCTTTGCCGGCAAGGTCAAGGCCAAGAGTCCCATGTCATCGATCACGCTCGAACAGATGCTGGCGCGTATGGAAACGGCCGGCATCGAACGAGCGTTCCTCGTGGCAGCACGTACCGGGAGGCTTGGCCTGCCGGGCTCATACCATATGCCCTATGAAGTGGTCGCCCGAGCTTGTGAGCAATACCCGGGGCGGTTCTTTGGCCTAGCCGGCGTGGACCCGACCCAAGGGATGGACGGGGTACGCGCGCTCGAGGATGCCGTCAAGAACATGGGCTTCATCGGCGCACACGCCTACCCGCATTGGTTTGAGCTGGCACCTGACCACGCCAAGTGGTATCCGCTGTACGCCAAGTGCGTCGAGCTCGACATACCGCTCATGACCCAGGTCGGGCAGTCGCTCATCTATTCCCCTGATCAGCGACTGCGCAGCGTTGGCCGGCCGATTACGCTTGACGCTGTGGCCTGCGACTTCCCAGAACTCAAGCTGTTAGGTATCCACGTGGGCATACCTTGGCACGACGAGATGATCGCGATGGCATGGAAGCACGAGAACGTGTGCATCGTCGCTGACGCGCACAGCCCGAAATACTGGCCCGACAGCTTCGTGAAATACATCAACAGCTTCGGCCAGAACAAAGTGATCTTCGGCACCGATTTCCCGGTGCTCGATTTCGAGCGTACGATGAATGAAGTGCTGGCACTGGGCCTCAAACCTGAGGTCCTGCCAAAATTCCTGCGCGGCAATGCCGAGCGCATCTTCAAGCTCAAGGCCTGAAAGCGCTAAGTCACACAGCGTCAACCATCGCCGCCAACTGCCACCTTGGCTGCCACCTGCTCGGCAGTCATGGTCGCGCCGGTGGCGCACAACTCAGCGATCTTTTCCTCGGATAGACCAGCCTCGCGCAACACTTCGACGCTGTGCTCACCGAGACGCGGCGCATGACGGCGAATGTCCGCCGGCGTCGTGCCAAAATTCACCGGCAGTGACGGCATACGCAACTTACCCTCGGTCGGGTGATCGACGAACTGCCAGAACCCAACCGCCTCGAGATGCGGATCCCGCGTCAACTCCTCGAGCGTATTGACAACAATCGTCGGTACGCTGGTATCGCCAAAGATCTTCAGCCACTCGTCAGTCGTGCGGGTGGCCATGATGCGCCCGGTCTCAGAATAGGTCGCATCGATGTTACGGACACGATCCGCCAGCGTCTTGAAACGCGGGTCCTCTAACAAGTCTGGTCGCTCGGCCAACTTGCAGAACTTTTCCCAGTGCGCATCGAGGTAGGGCAGGATTGCGATGTAGCCATCTTTTGTCGGGTAAGGCTTGCGGTGATGGCTCATGAGTCGAACATAGCCCGGCGGCCCCTTCGGCGGCTCGAAAGTCATGCCCCACAGATGCTCCGCCATGACCCAATTGACCATGGTCTCAAACATCGGCACTTCCAGCTCCTGGCCCTCGCCGCTCCGCTCGCGATGGAACAACGCTGCTAGCACGCCGTATACCACGGTCATCGCCGTGGTCTTGTCGGCAACGATGGTCGGCAGATAGCGCGGCTCGCCCAACACGAGCTTGTTCAGCATTGCGATGCCGCTGACGGCCTGGATTGAATCGTCGAGCGCACCCTTTGCGCCATACGGACCATGTTTGGAGTAGCCATACGAACCGCAATAGATGATCTTCGGGTTCACTTTTTTGAGATCGGGGTAGTCGATCCCCAATTTGGTCATCACTTGGGGCCGATTGTTGTGGATGAAGACGTCCGCCTTCTTGACGAGCGCCAGCAGGGCCTCACGTCCACCTGGTGCTTTCAGATCGAGCACGACGCTGCGTTTATTGCGGTTGCAGGTGAGATACAGCGCCGCCATCCCTGGGTTCGTATACGCACCCAGGCTGCGGTTGCTGTCACCGCGAGGCGCTTCGACCTTAATGACATCTGCGCCCATGTCGGCCAGAATCTGGCAAGCCCAGGGGCCCAACACGACACTCGTCAGTTCGACGACTCGTACCCCGTGCAGTGGTCCAGGCATGGTTGCTACTCTCCTGTGTTAACTCGATAAAGTTGCCGCTCACGGTACACGGCGCTTCCGCTGAGTGGCAAGGCGGATGCAAACTGTGACGCACCATGCGGCCAATCCGCTAACTTGCAACCGACGATCTGGCCGAAAATAAGGGGCGCGGCAATGTTCTCAGCAATGTTTCTCTTCAACGCGGCGCTACAGGCCGTGCTATTGGTTTGGTTGGTCAGGATCTGGCGGCAAACGGGCGCCGCGGCAGCGGCATTGCTGCTGCTGCCGCAGGCCTTGCTGATCTGGGACAACCTGATCGTCGGCAGCGGCCACTGGATCGGTTTTGGAGACCTGCTGCAGAGCCTCAGCTGGCCGCGCTTCTGGGGCCACTGGTTGTGCGGCGCATGGCTGATCATCGCCTCCGGCGCGATTCTACGGCTCGCCGGTTTCAGCTGGGCGCAAGAGCGCTGGGTCATGGGCACCTTTTGCCTGGTAACGCTGGCGCTGATGGCGTATGAGCTACCCAATTTCTGGACCAAAGTACTCCTGCCTGTTTGTGAATACGACCTGATTCGCTATTCGACCTCAGTCAGTGCGCAGCAGTTGTGCTCCCCGGAGCAAGCGGTAGTCGCCGGCGGTGGTCCGCCTATCCCGCAACTGGTGACCGTGCTGGTCGTGATGGGCGCGGGCCTGGTGCTAGCCATCAAACGCAAGTTCCCGTGGCTATTTATCGGCGGCTTGCTGATGTTTATCAGCGCCACACCGCCGTTCATGCGCTACAAGATGGACAATGTCGGCGAGGTGATGATCTGCCTCGGCGCAATCTGGGCGATTGCGCATTTTGCCGATAGCCGCAATCGAGTGCGTCTCGGCGCGAGCGGCTGAGCAGTTGCCGGAGACCGACAGACGCTACCGAGTTGTCGGCACGCTGCTGGTCGCGGGCGGCGCGATGCTGTTTGCGGTCAAAGGGCTATTCGCCAAGTGGCTCTATGGCAAGGGCGTCAGCTTCGAGGCGGTTGTCACGGTTCGTGCGCTGCTGGCAATGCCCGCTTTCTGGCTATTCGGCCTGCGTGGCGCCGGCACTGCGCGCAAGCTACTCCATGCACCTCGGCCGGCAATCGGCGCCGCGATAGTCGCCGGATTCCTCTGCTACTACGTTGGTGCGATGGTGGATTTCTATGCACTGACACTGATCGATGCATCGATCGAGCGGATTCTGCTATTCAGCTATCCGGCGATGGTCGTCCTGATCAGTTCGGTGCGCGAGCGGCAATGGCCAAGTCGCAAAGTCGTCACAGCCGTGACGATCACCTACGTAGGCATTTTTTTGGCCGTTGGCGGCCTCGAGCAGGACGTCTTCAGCGCCAATTTGTTAGGCGCTGGCCTGGTGCTGATCTCTGCGTTGAGTTACGCAATCTATTTTCTGATTGGCGCGCGGTATACGCACGACTTGGGTAGCTCGCGCTTTACGCTGGTCGCAATGACAACGGCTGGTATCGCACTGGCAGCACATTTCTCCCTATTCGGGACTCCTAACGAGCTGTGGCAATACGACACACCGGTTTGGCTGACGCTAATCGTGATGTCCATCGTCTGCATGTTCTTTCCAGCTTTAATGCAAGCCGAGGGTGTCAAACGAGTCGGGGCGCAGCGCGGGTCGGTTGCCAGTACCGTCGGACCACCCACCACGATTCTGCTAGCGGCCGTGTTGCTCGATGAGCGGCTAACGGCTACGCAGCTGATCGGCACGGCGTTGATCATTGCGGGGATTCTTGTGGTGGAGCTGCGGCGCAAGCCATCGCGTTAGTGGGGATGTGCGACGTGTGGGGGTTAGCGTTGCGACGTCTGATCGGGCGTGCCTCGCCGCTGCCGCGGCTCGCCATACCCTCGCTCGCACAGCGCGCGCATCTTTCCCCGTGCGAAATGCTGGTCCGAAAACGGCACAGGAGCGCGCGCTATGCGAGCAGCGGCGCCCTCAACAGACGTCGCAACGCTAACCCTCACACGTCGCGCAGCACTGCTAACTCGCCCGGCCGTACTGTCAAAGACTGCGCCAACGATCATGCGATTGCTGTGACTACTAACGCGACCCGCGGAACGGCTGTGCTCGCCGAGACGTTTGGTGGGCTGTGGTTGCGTCTGTAGAGGGTGCCTTGTTTTGAGCAGGGCGCGCTCCTGTGCCGCTCGCAGATTCACCGCAACACACGGGGAAAGATGCGCGCCCTGCTCAAATCAAGGGCATGTCGAGCCGCGTCAGCGGCGAGACACACCCGATCCAGACGCAACCACAGCCCACCAAACGTCTCGGCGAACGAAAAAATTCAACGGCTCGCCAGTGCCAGTACCCGCCTGGCTCGGTAAACCACCGGATAGTCAATAAACGCACCATCCACCTGAATCGCGGCCACGCCTCTGGCCTCGGCCTCCTCGAACGCCAGCACAACCGACTGCGCATGCGCGATCTCAGCGGCGCTCGGCGAAAACACCTCGTTGCAAACCGCAACCTGGTCAGGGTGGATACAAAGCTTGCCGAGAAAGCCGAACTGCTTGCCGGTGCGCGCCGAGTGCCGGAAGCGCTCGGTGTCCTTGATCTGTACTACGACTGTATCGACCGGTGGCTCGATACCGGCGAGTCGCGAGGCATGCGCCAAACGCGCGCGCGCGAAATCGAGCTCACGCTCTTCCGGCGTCCATTCCAGATTCAGGTCGTTAGTGTAGTCGGCACCACCAAACGCCAGCCGACTGAGGCGCGGTGTTGCAGCAGCAATCTCTTCGGCGAGCAGCACGCCACGCGCCGATTCAATAATTGCCATCAAATCGATCGCACCCACTGTTAGTCCGCGTTGTTGTTCGAGCTCGGAGATTCGAGTGGCAATTGCCTGCAACTGCTGCGCTGACTCCGCCTTGGGTACCACGATGCCGTCCAAGCCCTCGATCACCACCGCATCGAGGTCGCCATAGCACCAGCGCGTATCGAAGGCGTTGACCCGGACATAGGCCTTGCTATCACGCCGCTGACGCAAGGCACCGAGGACTGAGCCGCGCGCCGCTTCTTTTTCCGCCACAGCAACGGCGTCTTCGAGATCGAGCACGGCGACATCGGCACCGACCAGGAAGACCTTCTCGGCACGACGCGGATGGTTGCCGGGCGCAAACAGGAAGCTGCGCAGACCCTGCGGCAACACGCGCTTGTACTGACCAGTCGCTTCGACCTTGGTAAATCGCCCAGTTGTCATGCTGCACTCATTCCCTAAAAGGTTGCACAAAAGACCCGGTCACGCCTCGGACCAAGTGTCGGCACTCTGCCAGCCGCGTTTCAGCAGCAGACTATACGTGTAGCGCTCCGCCGGATGCCAGGACACCGACACTTCGAAATTCCGATTGCCGCTACCCAAGTAGTGGCGCACGATCTTGAGCGCCGGCGAGCCCGGTTCACACTGCAGGTCCTTGGCCATCTCGAGCGGCACCAACTCGGCCCGCAGATCGACGGCCACCTGCTCGACCCGCTCGCCAAACCGCGCTTCGATCAACTCATAGACGCGCTTTTGTTTGCCAATGAGTTTGACGACTTCCCGATACTCCGGCACGACATATACGTCGGTCCAACAAATCGGCGCCTGCGTCGATTTGAAGCGGCGTAATGCTCGAAACCGAAACCACTCCGTACCGGTCGTACAACCTAACACCTGCGCCAGCTTTCGGTCCGCCCGCAGCATCCCGCTAGTCAGCACTTTGAGACGACTGTCGCTAGGGTACTGCAATAGTTCCGATGGGCTGCGAATCGACTGGACATAAGTCTCGCTCGAACCTTTGGAGCGCACAACGGTGCCGACGCCCTGGCGTCTTTCAATCAAGCCGAGCTCGGTAACAAGACGCAAAGCCTCGCGCACGGTGTGACGGCTGACCTGATGGCGAGCCACCAATTCGTGCTCGCCAGGCATGGTTTGACCAACTTTGAGTTTGCCTGCGCGGATCAGGCCAATCAGCTCATCGGCCAGCTGTCGATAGCGCGGCTGGCGAGCTTCGGCTTTGCTCATTGACGCGTCACTCCTCGGCCGTGGCGGTTGCGCTGGCGACAACATTGTCGCAAGCTTGGAGTTGTCCGGACAAGTGCCGTTTGCACGCATTGCGCGCAGCCTGGGCAGTGGGCGTAATGGCTACTGTGCTGGCCCTGCCGGGCGCAGAGTCTCTTCCTTGAATAAACAGGACAGGAACCATCGTGAGCCAAAACGCCAAGACCATAGGCCCCAACCGCTACCGGGAACAATTCGGCCGTCACTACGAGGACTTCAGCGTCGGAGACGTGTACGAGCATCGCCCGGGTCGGACGATCACGGAAACCGACAACACCTGGTTTACGCTGCTGACCATGAATACGCACCCCCTGCACTTCGATGCCGAGTATGCCAAGGCGTCGGAGTTTGGTCGCTGCATCGTTTGCAGCCCCCTTACCGTAGCACTGATGGTGGGGATGAGCGTAACCGACGTGAGCCAGAAGGCGATCGCCAACCTCGGTTGGCGTGAGATCAAAATGACGTTCCCCTTGTACGCCGGAGATACCCTCTACTCGGAATCAGAAGTGCTCGGCAAGCGCGAGTCGGCGTCCCGCCCCGGCGCGGGTATCGTGACCGTGAAAACGATTGGCAAGAATCAGGATGGCAAGGAGGTTTGCAGCTTTGAGCGGACCATTTTGGTGGCCCGCCGAGGTCACTCCATCGAAGACAAAATCGGCTACTGAGGCGCAATCATCATGACACCTGTCAACGAAGAAGAAGCGGCGGTCTACGATGCGGTTGAACGGTGGGCTGAAAAGGAAGTCAGACCGATCGCCAAGCGGTTCGACCATGCGGATGAGTACCCAACCGAACTCGTCGAGCAGATGAAGGAACTCGGGTTATTTGGCGCGACGATCGCGCAGAAGTACGGCGGCTTGGGTCTCAGCTGTGCTACCTACGCGCGCATCGTCATGAAGATCTCATCGGTGTGGATGGCCCCCGTTGGTATTTTCAATTCCCATTTGATCATGGCTGCGGCGGTCCAGCGCAACGGAACCGAAGCGCAGAAGCGCCAATGGTTACCGCGTTTCGCGACGGGTGAGCTGCGTGGCGGTATTGGCCTGACCGAGCCGAATGCGGGCACCGACTTGCAGAGCATCCGCACAGTCGCCAAGCGCGCCGCTGATGGCACGCAGTACACCATCAATGGGACCAAGACCTGGATCACCAATGGCATCCAGGGCACCTGCTTCGCGGTGCTAGTCAAGACGGACCCGGATGCGGAGCCACGACACCGTGGTATGTCGATGTTCATCTGCGAAAAAGGCGCGGGCTTTGCCGTTGGCAAGAAACTTAAGAAGATGGGCTACAAAGCTATCGATTCCGCGGAGTTGGTATTCGACGATTTCAAAGTTCCCGCGGCGAATCTCATCAGTGGTGAAGAAGGCCGCGGTTTCAAACATGCTGCGGGTGGTCTGGAGCTCGGACGTATCAACGTCGCTGCGCGCGGCGCCGGTATTGCCATGGGCGCGCTCGAGCAGGCTCTCCGCTATGCACAGGAGCGACAGACCTTCGGTAAACCCATCGCACAACACCAGGCGATACAGCTCAAATTGGCCGATATGGCTACCCGGGTCGAAGCGTCTCGCCTGCTGATCGAGCAGGCTGCTAACAAGTATGATTCTGGCCAGCGCTGTGATATGGAAGCCGGCATGGCTAAGCTGTTTGGCTCGGAAGCCGGCGTCGAGAACAGCCTCGAGGCGATGCGGATTTTTGGTGGCTATAGTTACTCGATAGAATACGACGTCGAGCGAATGTATCGTGATGCGCCACTGATGTGCATTGGCGAAGGCACTAACGAGATGCAGCGCATAATCATCGCGCGGCAGCTCCTCGAGCGAAACGCGATTTGAGCCCGCCCCTCCGGGTTTACTGGCAAGCCTTGCAACAGGGAATAACTCGATGAATCGTCCTAATTTTCTGCCGCTCACCGGGGTGCGCATCCTGACCTTCGAGAACTTCGGCGCCGGACCATTCGGCTCGATGTACTTGGCAGACCTCGGCGCAGAAGTGATCAAGATCGAGAATCGCGCGCAAGGTGGCGACGCGACCCGACGCATGGGACCGTATTTCCTGGGGTCTGAAGACAGCCATTTCTTTCAGACCTTCAATCTCAACAAAAAAAGCGTCGCTCTCAATCTTAAGACCACCGATGGCCAGGCGATCTTTCGCAAGCTGGTGGCGAAGTCCGATGCGGTGTTGAACAACCTGCGCGGCGATCAACCAGAAAAACTGGGCCTTACTTACGAGGCGCTGAAAGCCAGCAATCCCAAAATAGTTTGCGCACACCTCTCGGCGTATGGTCGCGACAATGAACGCAAGGCATGGCCAGGCTACGACTATCTGATGCAGGCGGAAGCAGGCTACCTGCATCTCACGGGTGAGCCCGGCTCGCCTCCGGCGCGCATGGGCCTGTCGATCATCGACTTCATGACTGGCATTACCACTGCGTTGGCGCTCGTCTCGGCATTGTTTGGTACCAGTCGTAGTGGAGTCGGTCGGGATCTCGATGTGAGCCTGTTCGACGTGGCTTTGCATCAATTGTCATACCCCGGCAACTGGTACCTCAATGAAGGCGCGAAAACTGGCCGGCTACCGCGCAGCTCACACCCGTCAGCGACGCCGGTACAGCTCTACAAGACCCAGGACGGTTGGATCTTCATCATGTGCATGACCGACAAATTCTGGTCGGCACTGTTGCCCATTATTGGCCGGCCCGATTTGGGTACCGATCCGCGGTTTGCAACGAGCGGCGCCCGCCGCAACCATCGCGAGGCACTCACGCCGCTGCTTGACGGCGAGTTCGAGCGTGACACCACAGCCAACTGGCTCGGTCAGTTGCAAGGCGTCCTGCCGGCCGCGCCCGTCTACGACATGGCGCAGGCGTTGGACAACCCCTTCCTCAGCAAAATTGGCGCGCTGCAGGTGTTGCAACATCCCGAGCGTGCCAATTTCCGTGCGCTAACCAACCCCATTAAACTGGACGGCAAACGACTACCAAGTCGGGTTGCATCGCCACTCGGCGCGGACACGCACGCCATCCTGAGCGAACTCGGACTCAGTCGCGCCGAGATCGAGACGCTCGCCGAGAAAAAGGTAATTTGACCCCATGAAACTTGCAGGCCTACGAGTACTGGACCTATCGCTGTTCCTGCCTGGACCTCATCTCACGATGATGATGGCCGATCACGGCGCGGAGGTTATCAAACTCGAGCCGCCGGGCGAAGGCGAACCAAATCGACACATCGGTCCACGCGAAGGCGATACCACGGTCTATTTCCGCAATACGCACCGCGGCAAGAAGAGCATCAGCCTCAATCTAAAGGATCCGGCCGCACGCGAAGCGCTGCTCAGAGTCGCCGATACGGCCGACGTGTTTGTCGAGGCGTTCCGCCCTGGCGTGGTTGATCGCCTCGGCGTCGGCTACCAAGCGGTCGCCGCACGCAACCCACGTATCGTGTATTGCTCGATCGCGGCGTTTGGTCAGACGGGGCCCTATCGCGATGTTCCCGCGCATGACATCGGCACGGAGGCAATAGCTGGCGTGGTTAGCCTCAACTTGGGCGACGACGGCCAGCCGACAATGCCCCACGTGCCGGCCGCCGACATGGCGGCATCATTGATGGCGTTGAACGGGATCCTGATGGCGCTGTATCGTCGCGAGCAAACGGGCTTGGGCGACTACATCGACATCGGCATGCACGACTCGATCCTCGCCTGGACAGCCAACGTCACGGGCGATGTGTTCGTGAACAAACGCGCGCCCGTGGTCAAGCACGAACGCACGTTTGGCGGCGCCGCGTTCTACAAGATCTACCGAACACTCGATGACCGGCACATCGTGCTCGCCGGCCAGGAGCCGAAGTTCATCCGCAATCTGCTCAATGAACTCGGCAAACCAGAGTTCATTGCTGTCTGCCAGCAAGGTCCGGGCCCACACCAGCAACCGGTGATCAATTTTCTCCAGACCGTGTTTGCTACCAAGACCCAAGCCGAGTGGGTGCAATGGTTTGCCGGTCGTGATATCTGCTTCGCACCGGTCAAGAACCTGCGTGAGGCGTTCGATGACCCGCATGCCAACGCTCGGCAAATGCACTTGGTCGACCCGTCGGGCCACGAACACATCGGCATTCCGATCAAGTTCAGCCGCGAACCGGGCCAGGCGAATTTCAAGTTACCTGGCGTCGGCGAACACACTGCCGAGGTGTTGCGTGCTGCGGGTGTCGACCCAGCAACGGTCAACGCGCTGACCGCCGGCCGAGACTAACAGTGCGCTCAGCCGACTAACAAGACCGTTTCGGCGTGTTCGAGCGCCTGCGGAGTGCCGTAGATGAACACGATGTCGCCCTCGCGCAGTTCCATGCTCGCGGCTGGGGCACGGCCCATGATCCCGTGACGTCGCACGCCGGTGAATGCTACCTCGGCGCCTGCCGTACAAACATCGTGGATGGTCTTGCCCACCGCCCATGACTTGGGCGGTAACACGATCGAACGCACGGCCTCACGCCACGGCTTGCGATCCTCACGCGGCCCGCCGTCTGGCACGATCACGTCGCGCAGCAATTCATAGCGATTGCTGCGCAAGTTCGCGACCGTGCGCAGCACCTTCGACATTGGCATGTGCAGCAACACCAACGCATGGGACGCGAGCATCAAACTGGCTTCGAACGTCTCCGGCACCACTTCCGTTGCACCTGCTTCTTTCAGCTCGGTTAGTTGCGCATCGTCCTGGGTCCGTACCAGCACCGGCAGGTTCGGCCGCGACCGACGGACGGAACGCAAAATGGCGATCGACGTTGCCGGGCTCGCAAAGGTGATGATGACCGCGCTCGCAGTTGCCAAACCCACCCGTTCCAGCACTTGTTCCTCAGCGGAATCCCCGTAGTAGACCGGCTCGCCTGCTTGACGCGCGACGCGAATGCGAGCCGGGTCAAGATCCACCGCGATGAACTCAAAGCCCTGCGATTCAAGGACTCGCGCGATATTCTGGCCCACCCGGCCGAAGCCGCAGACAATCACATGCTCGCGCTGCGCGACCTGCTCGGTGACGGCGAACTCGCGTTGCAAGGCTGTGCTGTCGGGTGCTTTATCGCGCACGAACCAACGTGCAATCCGCTTGTTATTGCTGATCAGCAGCGGCGCCAACACCATGCTGAGCACGATCGCGACCAGCAGGGGTTGCACGTAAATGCGATCCATCGAACCGTTCTTCAGCAGCAGCGTGAGCAGCGCGATGCCGAACTCGCCGCCGGCCGCGAGCGTGATGCCAGCGCGCAACGCTTTTAACCCCGAGTCCAACAGCACACGAAATACCACAGCTGCGATGATCGCCTTCAGCAACACCAACGCTAACAGAATGGCCATGACCAGCCAGAACTCGGACAACAGCAGCTGCAAATCAAGCAACATGCCAACCGAAATGAAGAACAGGCCCAACAAAATGTCGCGGAAGGGCCGGATGACCGCCTCGATTTGATGGCGATACTCCGTTTCTGCCAGCATCATGCCAGCGAGAAATGCACCGAGCGCCATCGACAGGCCGGCAAGATGTGACGCCCAGGCAGACGACAAGGCCACCAGCAACACCGCCAAGGTGAACAGCTCACGCAAGCGACTATGGGCAATTTCAAAAAACAGCGGCCGCAGCAGCCAGCGGCCAGCGGCCAGCACCACCATAACGGCGACGGTGCCCGCCAGCACCTTGCTTAGCACGCCCGTCAGTGAGAAATCCTCAGTGCCCGATCCAAGCGCCGCGGCGAGGGCGAGGAATGGAACGAACGCGATGTCCTGAAACAACAGCACGCTGAACGCCACGCGGCCGTGCGAACGGTTGAGTTCAGCACGTTCGGTCAGCAGTTGTACGACGAGCGCCGTGGAGCTCAAGGCGACTGCGCCGCCCACGACAATCGCAAGCAGCCAATCCAGGCCAAACAGCCTGGCAATGACGGCGACGACGGCCGCCGTAGTCAAAACCTGCAGCGAGCCAAGACCGAATACTTCGCGGCGCATCGCCACCATGCGCGGCCAGGAGAATTCCAATCCCAGCGTGAATAGCAGGAACACGACCCCCAGTTCGGCCAGCATACGCGTGGTATTCGATTCAGCGAACACGCCGAAGGCATACGGACCCAACAGCAAACCCACCGCCACGTAGCCCAGAATCGCAGGCAAACCGACCCGACGCGCCAGTGTCACGACGAACACCGAGGCGGCGAGCAAGATCAAGATTTGGGGCAACGTGCTATCGAGCATTCGTCAGCACGTTAGGGCGAGCTACCGCAGCGCGTCAACCATTCATTAGCACGGTGGTGTCGTAGCGTTCAAAGTTCTGCAGCGCCCGCCGGTAGGCGTTCTGCACCATCCGTTCGGCCACTTTGTCGGCCCGCGGTGAGAGCACCATGCGGATGATCACATCATCGGCAGGCCGATTGATATCCTCGGCGAGCAATTGCTCGATCACTCGCGTCAGTCGGACCGTCATTTCGTTGATAAAGCGGAGTCGTGCACCATCGTGGACACTGTCCACCGTGGCGCCGTACGTGGCACGGCCCTCGGTCGCAAGTTCCGTCAGCAAGGTAGCGAGAAAGCGTGCCTTATCCGTCATGCGCAGATCGGTGTAGTAATCGACTTCGGATTGCAGGTTCACGGCTGAGTCATCCTTGGCGTCCGCACTAAACCAACTACTTCAGGCCGGGAAGAAATCGATCGGTTTGGTGGTAGTAATGGTCTCCACGTCCTTGGCCTCGAAGCGGCACAACCGCACCCGTGCAACGATCTTGCGCTCGAGTTCGGTCGAATTAAGCTCGCTCGAAACGATGCGACACATCGTCACATCACCGGACGGTGCGATCGTGAACTCCAGCACAACCTTACCCTGCAGTTCGGGCTGGTCACGCAGAGCACGGCCGTAAAGTGCATAGATTGCGCCCTTGTTCCGATCGAAGACTGTCTCGATCTCTTCACGGCTGCGCGAAGCTTTGCCGCTGCGGCCCGAACGAGTGACACCGTCACCACCGCCGGCGACCGCACTACCCGCGCCTGAGCCGCCAAACGGCACCTGCACGCGAGTCGACGACACGCCGCCGAGATTGCCGGAGCCACCGCCAAAGCCGCGACTCGCGCCACTGGCGCTGATGCCGCTGCTCGCCGTACCTACCTTCGAGGTGATTAGTGAGCGCTCTGCCTTGCTCGGGCCATTTTCTTCACCCATGGTGTTAGCGGTCTGCTCGAGCGTCTCTTTGGTGGTATCAAACTGTTCACGAATGTCCTTGAACTGATCCTCGAATGCCAGCAAACCCGCCTTCGAGGCTCGCTCGCGGGCATTCTGCGTCCGGGCGAGGTCCGGCTTCTCCTGTGGTCGAACGCGGTCAGGCTCCGGCCGCGTGATCTCGGGTTGCTTCTCCGGCTCGATGACGGGCGGTGGTGGTGGCGGTGGAATCTCCCTCTCGATCATGATCTTGGCGAGCCGCGGGGGCACGGAAGCCTGCACATCGACCGGCTGCTCGGGCAGCTTGATGAGCCAAATGATCGTGCCGATCAGCAGACAGGCGACGAGCAACGCCAGCCAGAGCTTGCGGAAGAAAACGTCGCTGTCCTCGACTTCCCAAGGCAGCTCGTATTGACGGAAATAAGGTGCGAGTAACACGTCCCTGCAGCCCCTTAACCCGAGTTCGCCGAATCATTAGTCATGTTCAGGGCCTCATCCCGCTGCAACACGGCGAGCGATAACTTGCCGTAGTCGGCATCCGTGCAGGTCGCCATGACTTTCTTGAGGACACGATAAGGCACACTCTTGTCACCCAGAATCGTGATTTCGCGCGACGCGATTTCAACTTTTTGCGTCGAACGAAGCATCCGGTCCGTCTGCGCCTTGAGTGCTTCGCGCAACGGCACGATTACCAAGCCTTCCTGCGCTTCGATCTCCGCAAGCGTGGCCAGTGCCTTGCCCTGCACTAGCAATTGAGTTGGCGTGACCATCACCACCACGGTCTCGGCTGGTCGCTGCTGCGCCATCGACTGCGGCAGCGATATGTTCTTCGGCGGGTCGAGCGCCGCGACTTCCGACTGGTTGACGAGCAGGAAGAACACCAGGATCGTGAATATATCCATCAGTGAGATGAGGCTGAGTGAGGCCGGCTTGGCCCGCTTGTGGTGGCGCTCCATGCGCCGTGCGCGACTCGACTGACTCATGTCGGCGCGTCTCCAATCGAAATATCAGGGAACAACTCCGCCATCCGCGGTTTGCCATCCTCGACCACCGTATAGGCACGCAAACTGTCCATGATCTGCACGACGGTGTCGTAGGACGTCTCCGCTTCGACCAGCAACGTAGCGTCAGTTTTTTCCGGAAACCGCGCTTTCAACTGCTTGAGGAAATCGGTCAGCGCAACGACGTCATAACCGGCGGGGGCATTCGGGATTGCCTTGAGGAGCCCCGTACGGCGTGTAACGACTTGCAACTGGTCCTTGCGCACGATGACCTCGAACGTGTCCTCGTCAGTCTGCTCGGTGGTCGGCGTCGCCTCGCCCGGCAGGTTCAACTGCAGGATCGTGAGGCGCGAGAAGACCGCCGTGATCAACAGGAACGGCACGAGAATGACCATCAGGTTCATGAAAGCCGTGATGTTCATCTCCGCCGTTTCCTTGCGGCGATGACGTCTGGCGATCGAGCGCAGCATAGTGATCAGCCCTGCTGTGCGGCTGCGGCGCTACGTTCGGTGATCGAGTTCAGGAACTTCACCGAGGCCATCTCTAGACTGTCGATCAACTGGGTGGTCTTCGATTGAATCACGGAGTGGACCAGCAACAGCGGGATCGCGACGATCAAGCCGAATGCAGTGGTGTTCATCGCGACCGAAATCGATGCCGACAACAGATCCGCCTTGTCCGACGGATTGGCTGCTCCGACCGCTTGGAACGCCTGGATCAGGCCGATGATCGTGCCCAGCAGGCCAAGCAACGTGGCGATGTTGGCGAAGCTCGCCAGATACGGCGTGCGTCGCTCCAACTTCGGCATCACTTCCATCAGGCTTTCTTCCATCGCCTTCTCGATGTCATCGCGACTACGGGACGACGAGATTCGCGCCAGCCCGTAGTTCAGAATCGAACCGATGAACGACGGTGATGCCTGCGTGAGCTGCACCGCTTGTTTGAAATTGCCTGACTTCAGATGCGGTACTAACTCGTCCCAGAGGGAACGGTTCAGCATCGTATGACGGGTCAGGTACAGATAGCGTTCGATCGCGATCGCGAGTCCGATGACGAACACGATTGCGATCGGCCACATGAAGAATCCCCCCTGCTGGAAGAACCCCACCATTTTCGTAAACATCAAATTCTCCTCCACAATACCCCGCTAAACGGGGCGGCAATCCCGAACGGCTCAGGGCACACCTAGCGACAAGGTGCCCTGAATAAGTCAACTTTAATGCGAATCACTTCTCAGGCTGGGCACTCAATTCCATTCCTGCGGCTGGCGAGACCGGCGCCGTGTCAGGCTTCACGGCGTCGAAGTAGCGGTTTTCCCGCCTGAAGACGTCACGATCCACAGGCGCCAGCACCTCATCGAGCAAACTGTTGATGGGGCGTCCGCCCAAATCGCCCAGATCCGGGCGCTTCCAGGGGACGATATACAACACTTTCGGCAGTTCGCGGTTGCCCGTGATCTGGGTTGCTTCCAGTTCGACGCGATCGATCACGCGGCCCCGCGGCGCGGGTCGCTGCACCTCACGCGCGTCGCTGGTAGCAGGGTTGGACGCCGCGGGCGGCGGCCCTGAGGTATTCACCGCCGGCTCTAGTTCATCCACCGCAGCATTGGGCGCTGCAGGCTGGTCCGCCGCCGGCGGCGTTTGCGCCTGCGCAAGGCTGGCCGCCATACCTAACAATACTGCCAATAACGGTCTGGATATCATGACATAGCTCCTGCTTGCGGCTCGGTAGCTGGCGGCTCGACCGGCTCTGCAGGAGCCGGCGCAGCGGGTTCCGTGCGGCCAACTCGCTGCTTGAGCTCAGCGATCCATCCGCTCACCGGCTTGTCTTCACCAGTGAGCGACTGATAGGTCTCGAATGCTGCCAAGGCCGCCGCTGGATCAGTCAGATACAGATCAAGCAGCGTGCCGAGGTTTCGGTAGGCCGGTGCATAGTTAGGATCCGCTGCGATTGCGCGCTGGTAGGCGGCACGCGCACCGTCGAATTGACCCGCCGCGCGTAGCGCTACGCCCAATTCAGTGAGAACAGTGGCATTGCCGGGCGCTCGCTCGGCTGCCGCCGCCAACGCCGCCGCCGATTCCGCATATTGCTCCCGCTGACGCAGGACCATGCCTGGATTGAAATACGGCGCCACCAGTTCGGGTTGCGATTGCGTCAGCAACTCGAACTCTAGACTGGCCTGAGTCGTGTCGTTAGCACGCAGCAATCCCAACGCGCGGGCAAACTCAGACTCGATCCGGCTAGCAGCCTGTGCCTGACCACTGGCCGCAAAGGCGCTGGGGCGATCAACTGGCGCTTGAGTCATTTCGGTCTTCGCAAAACGTCCCGGCGACATTTCCGCTAGGGCGACATAGCTCTTGCGGATGCCGGCATCGTAAAGACCTTCACTCACGCGCGCGATGTTGACGCCATGCGTTTCGATCGCCTGCTCTTCGAATGGAAAGGCCTGCTCTTCGAGCAATGAGTCGTAGGCTTCGAGTTCCTCGGCGTTGAGCTTCTTCGGCCGCTCCGACTGCATGATATCGCGACCGAGGGTACGATACAGTTCAGCAGTCTCGAACGTCGCCAGAGTTGTGACCGACGCGACGCGGTAACCCGCCGCCTCGCGATAACCGGTGAGCGCTGCTTCGAGCGCCTTGCGTTTGCTAGCCAGGCTCTTCTGCAGCGGTGCCACGAGACGCACAGCACGAAACGCGTCGCGGGCTGGTTCTGCCAAGGCAAGCTGGGCACGCGCCGCCAGCAGCCGCGTACGGTCGCTGCGCTCAGCGCCGGCGCCTTGGTCAGCCTTGATAATCTCGCGCTGCAGCGCTGTCTGCCGCTGGGCGTTGCCGGCTTTGCCCGCAAAATCCGCCAGCCGTTGCCGCGCCTCGATCGATTCCGCAAGCGGGCTCGGATAGTTAGCGACGAAGCGCTCGAGCATGGCGACAGCACGGGTCGAGTTGGCAGCCTTCTCATACAAATCGGCCGCTTGCAGGGTCGCCTCACGACGAACCGCTGCGTCTTGATCCTTCGACAGCGCGATCTGCTCGAACTCGCGCGCCGCGTCACCTGATCGTCCGGCTTCGCTGTAGGCCACGGCGAGCTTACTAGTGATATCAGCCGCAAACTCGTTCTGCGGCGCACTGCGGCGAATACCCTCGAGCACTTCAATTGCGCGCGACCAATTCTTGAGATTGATGAATTGCGCGGCGGCGTCGTACTCGGCGGTCGTGCGAATCTTGGAATCCGGCGACAGCGCTGCCACCCGCAAGAACGCCTCGGCTGCACCAGAGTCATCACCTTCGGTGCGTTTGGCCTCCGCCTGACGGTAGACAGACTGCGCCAGCCGCTCGTTCAAGTCGACCCGCAGCTTGTCATCGCCACCGGCCACATTGCGTGCCGCCATGAAACCCTGCTCGGCCTCGGCAAATTTTTTCTGATCGAAATTAGCCTGGCCAACGATCGTCCAGGCGATACGCTGCTTGGCGACGTCGACCGGGGGTTGCCGCGCCAGCACCTGTTCCGCAAGCTCGATGGCGCGCGGCAGATTGCCGAGCGCAAAAACCTGCTCGGCGCTGCGCGTCAATACGCCGCCGCTATCCGGGTGTTCCGGAAATGCACTGGCGAACTTCACGCCGGCGTCGATCGAACGCTGATTCCAGGCCGCCTTGTCTGCTCCGTCGAGCGTCGCCTCGTGACGCTGATAGGCCACCAGTGCCGAATAAGCAGCTGCAGCCGACTTGTCGTTCTTCGGATAGTCGTAAGCGGTGCGCTCGAACTCCGTTGCAGCACTAACTAGATCACCGCTCTCAAACAAGGTCTCCGCCAGCAATAGATTGGTGCTTGCGGCTGCCGCATCTTTGGGGAAAGACTGCAGGTAGGTGCGGTACCAGCGTGCGGCCTCTGAATAGTCGACCGGCTTCTTGGAGGTCTGCGCCGTGCCATGGTAGTAGCTGGCAACATCCTTCAGGCTCTTGTTGAGCGCCGACGTGACGGCCTCGTAGCCTGCTGGATCGCGCCCTTGCCAGTAGGCCGTGCCAAAGTTGTAGCGCTCGACAAAGTCCTGCTTGCCTTCCAGCACCAGATTGGCGAAGCCGCCTTTGTCATAGGCTTCAATCGCCTGCATCGCGAGCGGCGGCGCGAACTCACTGTTCGGGTCCTGCGCGACATAGGCGCGATAGGCCGCCGCGCCATCCTGATACCGCTCTTTCTCGACAAACAGGTCGCCCAAGCGCGAATACAGTAGATGTGCAAACCGCTTGTCGTCACGTGACGCCAGGAACTGGCCCACCGACTCTGCGCCCTCGAGATATGAGAAAGCGATACTGACCACCCGCAGGGTATCATCTACCAACTCGCGCTCAGCCCGTGACACTTTGTCGAGCGGCTTGACGCCGCCTGGCTTGGCAGGGTCGGACAGGACCTGCTCGACGACACCCATGAAAGACGGCAGTGCCTCCTCGTTGAGACCGCGCTTGAAAAGCGCCCAGCCGTGCTTGTAGAGGCTCTCCTCATAGAACGTCGACTTACTGTCGCGTGCGATCACCGCCGCATACGCATCTTGCGCGGCGTTATAGTTCTTGGCGGAAAATAGCAGCTCGCCGCGACGAAACTGCACTTCATCCAGCTGCGAAGTGGTCGGAAAACGGCTCACGAGTTGATCGAGCGTACCCAGCGCTTTTTCCGGCTGGCCTGTGGTTTCATAGGCGCGCGCCAACTGATAGAGCACTTCGTCGTTGCGCGGATAGTTAGGATAGGCGGTCAGCAAGGCGCTATAAAGACTGATCGCTTCGGCGCCCTGCAGATCGATGGCGTTGACCTCACTAGCCATACGCTCGATCTCGCCGCCCTCAAGGTTGAGGTCCCCCAGACGCCGCAGCGCCTCGGCGCGCAGCCGCGGATCGGTATTCTGCAGCTCAAGAAAGCGTCGGTAGTTCTCCATCGCCCGCTCGGAGCCCGCCTCGACCTTGCGATTGGTGTCGAGGACCACAGGACGCGATGCGAGATCCTTGATGGTTCGCTCACGCTTGCGCGCGGCATCCGCAGGTACCGCCGTCAACAGGAGCCCCAGACAGAGGATCAAACCGAATGACGACGGTCTCACGAACGTCCCCCGGGCAAAGTCTGCGGCTGCGCGGTCTCGTCCGAAGAGCCGACTGGACCTTGCGACTCACTGCCGCCAGATGACTCGTCCGGCGCCTCGCTCGCCGCGCCACCCTCTGAACGGGCCGGTGCTTGGCTCGCGATACCGTCATAAATTGCCGCCAGCTCGAATCGAGCCTGGACGCTATAGGTCGCCAAGCGGCCCTTTTGTTGCTCGAGCTGTTCGATGGCAAGCCGCTCGAGCAAGTCATTCTGCTGTGCTTGCATGTCGACCAGTCGCACCGTCAAGCCGTCGAGTCGCTCCTTGAGTGCTTGCACACGCGCCGCGAACTCACCCGTGTTAGTGGGCGCGCTGGTGCGGGCCTTCTCGACGCGAATCCAGCGATTGTCAGCTTCGCGCAGCGCTTGGTCCAGATCCCGCAGCGTGCGACGCTGATTCCACGCCCGCGCCTTGAAGGCTTCATCGAGCTGCCAAAACAGTGCACCCTTGACGAGGCGTGCTTTGGCACGTAATTCGTCGTTGTCCGCATCGTTAGGCAGCGTAGCGAGCGCCGCTTCCACGCGCTGAATCCGCGCCCATTGGTCGCGTTGGTCTGTCGTACCAAGCGCCGCCACGTCTTTGGACTGCTCGATACGCGTCAGCTCACTGGCAACCTGATCACGCCGCGCACGCAGCGAGTCGACCGCCCCGCTCGCCAGTAGCGCATCGGCCCGCGGCAACCGCTGGGCAAAGGCCCGCTCGCGCGTATCGATCATGTCGTCGTACGCCTCGATACTGTCATCCCAACGCAGCAAAGTAGAGCTCAAATAGCCGAGATCACGATAATTCTTCAGACCTTCCTGAAAATCGTGGCTCGCCAACAAGGCGTACAAATAGCGCGACTCGGGTGCATCTGGCACCTGCCGCAACGACCAGAACCAGCCGTACTGCTGCTGGTCATCCTTGGCGACGAACTGGTCGAGGAGCTGTTCATCACGTATTTTCGCGATCGACGCGTCTAGTCGACCAGACTCCTCGGCGAACGAACGCAACGCGATCTCATAGCTCTCCGCCGCCTGCGCATTCGCGTTCAGTTTGCGAAACGCATACGGGATAGCCAAATACGATTCCTGGACGGCGGCATCAAGCAAATTGCGATCCCGTAACTCGAGCCAGGGCGTCAAAGCGCGTTCAAACTCGCCGTCGGCGGCGTCGGCCCAACCGACACCTAACAATGCCTTGGTGGTATAGGGACCATTGAGGCGCACACGCTCGAGCGGCACGCGCGCCTTGCTCGCCTGCTCGGCCTGGATGTACGCGTAGCCAAGCGCCAGATTGGCGCGATCGCGCAGCGCGCGTAGCTCGCGCCGGCCGCTCTCCAGGAGCCCAACCCGCGTCAGGATCGGATCCGCCTCGCTAACCAGTCCCTTGCGGATCAAGGCCACGCCGAGATTGAACTCGGCGTACGCCAGCCAGTCGCGCTGGCCGTCGCGTGCGCGCCAAGAGTTCAGCAGCGCGATAGCCTCATCGAACCGCTCTTGCCGCATGAGCGTGTTTGCCAGCAGATGCAGGCGCTCGGCCTCGAGCTCTGGCGTCAGCACGCCTTCGATCGAGCGAATCGCGCGCTCGGCCCGCTCAAGATAACCACGCGCATACCAGATCTTGCCAAGGTAAAACCAGGCGCGATTGCGCACGTCGGCCGGAATATTCTGAGTCAGCAGGCGCTCAAAACGCTGGCCCGCCTCGTTGTGCATGCCGAGCGACAGATACAGACCGCCGAGCAGCAGCTCACCCTCGGCGTCATGGTTGGGCGTGCGAGCCCATTGTCGGTAGGCGTTCAGGCGCGTCAGCGCCTCGAAATCCTCGCCCTGGTAGAAATAGAACAGCGCGTCGCCGTAATGCAGATCACGAACGACCGTTGGCGCCAGCTTGCCGGTCTCAACCTCGGCCGCACTTGCCACTCCCGCGAACAGGCCAGCCATCACTAACAAGGCGCGCGATAGACGCATGGTGGGGCGTTATTCCCAGTCCTTGATCGCGAACTCGGGCTGCGCGCGGCGCTGCCGGTCGGTGATCTTAAGCTCGAGATACTTCGCGCCGACACTTTTTTCGAACCGCAGGTTGGCGCCGCGGCGATAGTCGCGTTCGTTCGGGCCCTTGCCAGAGAACAACGCTACCAATTCGTGCTTGCCAACCTTGAGATTGCCGACGTAGATCCGATGCACGCCGCCTTTGAGCAAAGCCTCGGCCTCACGCGGCGTATAGAGGTAATTCGAAACCTCGCGGTTGTCGATCTTGAGCTGCACGGAATCGAGCGCAAAGAACTCGCCTACATCCATGGATATGAACACGGCGACCTGGGTATTCGCCGGGAAAAGGAGCTCTTCTTCGAGCATGAACAGGTCTTTGTTTAGATCGACGACGTCTTTCTTCAATGCCTGGATTTGTTCGTCGAGACCTCGCGTATCGACTGCGGTGGCCGCCACGGCCGCGTCTGCAGCCGGTGTGTCAGGAGCTGGTGCCTCTGCAACGGGCGCGCTCGCCGCTTCGGCCTGCATCTGCGTCGGTGCGACGACGTCCGGCGCCTCGGGCGTCTGCGCGAAAGCCGTTGTCAGCGACAAAGCGTTCGCCAGCAAGAGAACCCTGAACGCCGTGATACGTTTGCTCATAAATTGTTCCGCTTCCAAATTCTGCGTTTGCGTCATTCGTCGAGTAACGGGCGCAGCGCGCGCACGTAGTCGGCCTCATCCAAACGACGCCAGTCGCGCCGCACGAAGCGGATCTTGCCCGCTCGATCGATCATGACCACCGTTGGTAACACGTTCACCTGATAATCGCGCCCAATGGCGTCACGGGCTTCGACGACCAGCGGGTAGCTGACATTCAGCCCATTGGCAAAATCCCGCGCCCGCTCTTCGTTCGCGTCAAGATTGATACTCACGACTACCAAACCCGTATTGCGATACGTCTGGGTAATGCGCTCCAAGGCCTCGAGCTGCCCGCGACAGACGTTGCAGCGGCCGCTCCAAAACGCGACCACAACCACATCGCCGCGATATTCGGACAGCCGAACGTTCTGTCCGGACAGCGCTTTAGCGGCGAAATCCGGGGCAACCTCACCCAGCATCGCGGCGTCATCGGCATGTGCACGAAACGCGAACACGCTGCACGCCAGCAGGACCAGGAGCAAACTCCCGGACCACCGCGCCACGTGCGCCGAAAATGGATATCGCTGCCCCACCAAGCCGAGTCCTTCGCTTCTTCAAAAACATAACCGAAAAAGATGCAAGCACGCTCGCGACCGCGCCACTGGTCGCAGTCCTTGGACCGTGCGCGACAGAAGAGCCTTCGTCAGCCTCACAAAAGTCGCACGGGGAGTTTAACAATGTCAATGAAGCGGCGTCGCGCTTGTTCGCGTAAGCGCATGACACAACGCACATTTCTGTGTCCACGACGCGACGCGGGCGTCGGTAGACCGCGACAGCCGTCGATTGCCTCACGGCTGGCGCGCCTGCTGCGGCCGGCCGGCAGCACCGGCGAATCAGATCCGGCCGTTAACGACCGGCGCGAACATCGTCAAACTATCGCGTAGCTGTGTGCCACCCAGGCCGTTCTGTGGAAAGCGCGCACTGAACTGCCCCTCTTCGCCATGCAGCGCCATGTAATTAAGGACGACCGTCTCCACCAGCAGATTGACTGAATTGGCGGCAGGGCTAGAACTCGTGACGACTGACCCGTCGGGACTGAAATTGCCGATTTGCTGGCGACCCGGCACGCGTAGTTGCGCCCGACCGCCTGGGTTGTAGACCAGCATGATCGATGCTGCCGTACTCTGGTTATCACTCGACCACATGAACTTGCCGCGGCCGTCGGCGCTATTGTCCATTGTCGTGTTGGCCGACAGGGCGCCGTCGCTGAAGATATAGATCATCAACGGTTTACCCTTGCGAGCCGCGTACTCCAGACAGGCACCGATGCAACGACCGGCGCGGAAATTTCGCAGCTCGCCGGTGGCGCGACCTTGACCATGGTAGTCATAGCCGCCCATCGTGACGGTGCCAGCCCCAGCGTAGCCCTCGACGATCATTTTCATGACGGCGGCGGTCTTGCGAAACTCACCGTCGCCGGCGTACTCGGCCTGCGTCCAGATGCCGGCCGGGCCGACGATATCCGGATCGAGGTCAGGATTGAGTGCGGCAGGACTGCGGAATCGATCCGCCAGATCCGCTGACTTTAGATAACCGCAACGCACTAGCTTTTTGAGTGCCGCGGCCTCGTTCGCTGCCAGCTTGGTATCCATGGCCGCCAGATCCAGCTTGCGATGACTGACGCGCGTGATGGACTCCAGAACTGCGATGGCATCGTCAGAGTTGGCGAATAAGGAGCCGAGTTCACCGGTATCAACCAGACCCGTCACGTCGGTCGCCCGATCGACTTTGGTGGGGCGCTTGGCCGGATCGATCATCATCACTGGCGCCATCGAATTGCCACCGGAATCGGACGAACTGGAGCCGATCAGCGTCAGCAGCCCGCCGTCGGCGCCCGCCTTGTTGATGCCGTACATCGGGTTGTGCGGATTGTTACCCGTGTCGTTCTCGGATCGCGCGGGAATCGTGGCGCCGTTGGTGAATGCGCGTGTCGGCGCAGCCGTCGCCAGCAACATGCCGCGCAACATGGCGCCGTCGGAGTGCCATGGCAGACCGAATTCCTGGTTGATGAAATCGTTGCTGGGACTCGCCGCATTCGCGGCGTTCGGCACCATGTCGCCGGGCAGACCCAGGCGCGCATACCCGCCCGTCGTGAGAAAATCGAGTGGTCCGCCAGGGCCGCCGATCAAGGCCTCCGAACCAGTCAGATTGGCGCCACCGGCAAGATCGAACGCGATGAAGGGAATCTTGCCGGCGCCCTGCTGAATGTTGCACTCAGCTGGCAAGGTCAAGGCGTAAAGATCGGGCGATAGTGCAGCGCGTGCAGCCTCCGGTCCTAACAACATGGCCAGCAGCGATGGCGCGGCGATGACCGCAGGACCTGCGCGCATGCCCTGACCGATGAAGTCACGCCGTGTGACCGGCCGCTTGTGGCTGTCCTGATGCCGGATCGGTTCATCCAGTGCGAGCTGCCGAGGGCCTTTCTTACGGATGATCATGGTCGTGTGCTCCTCGAAAACTACTGCACGAGTGTGGCGGCGCTGCCCAATACGGTGGCGCAACTGGCCGTGATGACGACGGCCGTTCGGCCGGCTTGCGAGCCCGCGGCGCCCGCGGTCAGACGATCGATCAAGGCGTTCAGCTCGGTCGCAATCTCGTTATTAGGCTGGGTCGCGAGCCCGGTGCCGGAACCTTTGGCGAGCAAGGCGTTGATCACCTGATTGCGGCCTGGACCCGCGAAGAAGCTCGACGCTGGCGTGCCGAGATTGATCGCGCCGAAGAAGTTGTCGCGACGCGTGTCATCCTGAACCATCTGATTGCAGTACTGGATCGCAAGCTGCGCGACGCCAGTCTGCTGCGCCGGTCCGAACGTCCCTAGCTTCTCTGTAGTCGGTAGCGCCTGCTTGACGAGTTGGTAGGTGCCCATCACCGCCGGATTGGTGACCGGAACGCCCGTGATGTTCGACAAGCTCATATTGAGTTCATCGAAAGTTCTGAGACCAATATCCGACTCGGCCGGGATCAACGCATCCGGTACCGGATCGGCGACCACCGGTGGGCCTTCGGTACGGGCGTGGGAATGGCTACCAATCTGTTCGAAGGACAAGAAGAAGAGGTCTGATTCTGCGCCCTTCTCCACCGGCACCACGGTGCCGTGATCGGTGAACTTCTGACCGGCGCCGGCCACATAGTTAGACGCGTCGACCGTCACATTCAGCGGCACGTAGGCTTGGCCAGACTTGGCTTCGACACCATTCACGCCAAGGCGAATGCCGGCGAGCGGAATGTTTGGCACCTGCGCGCTGCCGTCCAGGCTAATGAACGTCGGCTTCTCGAACAGATAGCCGTAGCTGTCGAGCTGACTCGCCTCAAACATCAGGTAAGCCTGCGGCACGTCGACCAGATGGCTGACGTTGAACAACAGGAAGTAGCGCTCGCCCACGCCGGCCTCAAAATTCTGCAGGATCTGCTCAGGCGTCAACGCCCGGCTATGCACCGCCGCGAGTCGCATGATGCCGGTCCACTGACGATTGTTGGACGTCTCGTTACCGAGCACCAGCGCGAAAGTATCGTCCCAGTCACGCAGACTGCCGCCACCTTGCGCGTCGACGTCGCCAGTATCGCGACCATTGACAAACAACCGCCGTCCGCCGACCGGGCTATAGGTCAGCACGACATGTTGCAATGACGCCTGGGCGTCTTCGTCAGCTGCGCGTGTCAACATGCTGGGATCACCGTTGGCGCCAGTCTGATCGCTGCGCGTCAGTGCTTCGTATTGATACTCACGCTGACGCAGCGTTGCGTTGCGCGCCATCGCACCCGCGGAGTAACTGACGATATTGGCGTCTTCCTGTGCCACGTTGCCATTGACCAACCAGACTTCCATCGAGAACTCACCCGTCGACTTGATGAGATCAGCCAGCTTCTTCGAGTTGGTAGCTGTACCTGGGCCTTGCCGGTCGGCTTGATATTCACGCCCCAGCCGCCGACCCACGTGATGTCGCCCGACATCGTCAAGTTGAGCGCGGGTTCCACGCCCGAGGTATCGAAGATCGTGTTGCCCTTGCCGGTCTTGAACTCATACAACGCAATGACATTGCTGTCGTAGCGGTTGCCGCCGGCCGCCACAGTGCCGTCGTACAGCGTCAGAGCTTTGGAAATGACCAAGGACGGGTCTACCTGAGTGAGAGGAATGCCCTGCTGAAAGGCGGTCACGCGGTTCAGCATCTCCGTGGCTGCCGTACCGCAATCGGTCCAGCAGTTGTGGAACTCGTCGCGCAGTCGCACGACCAGACGCGAGGCGGAGGGCGTATCGAGATTGACCTGCGCCTTCACCGCGGCGTAGGCAGCGTCAACATCGTTGCCAGCAAAAAACGGTGCCTGCGGCGTCGCGGCGCTCGACGCGTGGCAACGCGCGCAGTTGGGAGTACCGTTTGCCGTTGCCGTCACGGTGCGCAGCAGCGGGTAGATCGTCGCGGCAAACAATGCAGAATCGGCGGGGAACGTACGGCTCGCACCGACGTCCTTGATATCCGGTGCCTGCAAAGCGATCACATTGCCGCCGCCAGCGGTCGCGCCCGCCCAATTGCGGATCCAGGTTGTCATGATGTCGCCGCACGCCGCGGCACTCGACAACCAGCAGTTATGGCCGCTCACAACCTTGGTCACGAGCCGCGACTGGTCAGGCTGTGAGAGATTGGCAATGGTGTTGGCCGCCTGATAGGCCAGATTTACGTCGTCGTTACGCGCAAACATCGGCGGCTGACCGCCAGCGTTGTGACAGCTGCCGCAACGATTGTTGGCTTTGACGTTATCCCATAGGGCCAGTTTGAATGCCTGCACGTCCGCATTTGCCGGCGCCGGGCCCGTGTAGTCGGCCACGGGCGCTGCCTGCGTCACCTGGTTCTCTTCGGTGGGTACACCACCGTTGGAGCAGGCCGCCAGCACTGCGGCAGTTAGCACGACAGCGCTCCAGCGACCGAAATTGCGCCAGACGAGCGAGACCTGTGAGATTGTAAAGTTCATTGGTTGGTCTCCCTCAATCGCCCATGCAGTGGACGGCGGTCTCGGCCCACACTTGCTTCAGCTTGTAGCCGTTGGCACGGAAGCCGGCGGTAATTTGGTCGACCTTGCCACGATCGGCCGCATTGCGCGGTGCGCGAAAACACACCGCCTTGAACACCTTCTCGACCTGGCAGTGCGCGAACGCATCGCTGTTGCCGAGTTCTTCGCCTAACGACTTGGCGCCGTTGCCCGATCCAGGTAATTGCGGCGACCAGCCGAACAGTCGGTTCTGGCCATGGCGCCAGTAGTTGTCCCAGCGGTCATCGGGCGTCACGTAACCCGGCTTGAACGTATCGGCGTTGTTAAAATATTTTGGGTCGACACGGCTCGCGTCATAGACAAGGCGATTCTGCGTCTCGTCGAAGTCGTAATGCGCGAAGGCCTGCGTCATCGGATCCATGCCGGTGTGACAACCGACGCAATTATTGAGATAGATTCGACTGTCACCGCCGGGGCTGCGGCTGACGTCCTGGCGGATACGATCGTTGGGCAGTGTGATGTCCTGGACTTCCTCCAGGTCTTTACACATGTGCGCCATGAGTGTGAAACGAAACATCGCGCGGTTAGTGCCGTCGACAAAGAACGCCGCAGACGACGCGCGCGTTGTCATCAAACCAGCGGCAGCCGCGGGCGGGATACCCAGCAGCTGTGACTGCACCGCCGGCTGCAGCGCAGCCTTCAGGTCAACGCCATTGGCTTCGGCCTGCTCATAATGATCATTGTTGACCGCTGAGTAGGCCGGCAAACCGTTCGCCTGTACTGTGTAGAGCAGATCCGCAGACAGCGCAGTATTGAAAGGTACGTCGTCGCGCACCATGCCGATGACCGTCGCCGTGTAGTCGTTGAGCGGTGCAAACACGGTTTGCTCCTCGTTTGTCCACGGCGTGGCAAAATTCTTCAGCGTCACGGTATAGAACGCCGGATTCTCGGTCGCGACCAACGCAGCGTCGAGCGCACGGTTGGCTGCGATCAACGACTCCATATTTGCCAGGGTCGTCGCATTGGGCGGTACGCCCGTGATCCGGTCGTGGATCCGCTTCGCCTGGTCGCGCGGACCCGCGACGGCACCGCCCAGAAGCTGCGCAGCAAGCAGCGCAGCCACCGTCACGACAGCAAGCCCGCGCCGCGCACTGCTGCGCCGTGAAAAACACGCATTCGTTTCAATCATCATGGCACCCGTCCACGATTCAACAGCCAGCAGTATTCCCGCATCCGCTGTCAGACCGATTTGTCTCAAGCCCACTACGTCGCCGTCGCCAGACAACGCAGCTCATTACGTAACACCGCGAGCCTTCGCACCTGGAAATGCGACCTGAGTCACAGCCATAAGGGCCAGAAGGCTCTAACTACTGCGACTGTGCTCGTGAGTGTGTACGTCGGACAGGGAACCGCGAACCGACTGGCAACGCTGTGATGGCGTCGGCAGATCGAAAACGCCGTACCGAAGATCATTGGATTACGTCGCATGCACGCTGGAGCGCTGCCTGTGGCTCGCTGGAGACCTAGTAACGTGGTGCAACTTAATCAATCAATCTCGCGGCCGTGCCGCACCCTCGCCGCCGTGCTCGTGGCAGCGCTGCTTGTCGGCTGCAGTGGCGGTGGCGACGGTAGCATCCAGAGCATTGGCTCCGGGCAGGCGCCCGACCCGGCGACGGTCGACTTCCCGATCTTCTACGTCAAGCGCGCGGTGCCCCTCGAGCAGGATGATCTGCGCCAGATGCGCGACTTCGTGCCGGGTGGCGCGGCCGTGTTCAAGCGCGATCGCGCCTCGCCCAGCGCCGCGGAAGTCAACATCACGCAGCGCGTGACCAACGAAGAGCCCTACGACGTCAGAGACATCGATGTATCGCCTGATGGCCTTGGCGTGGTGTTTGCCATGCGTGGCCCGCTCGATGACGACATGGATGAAGATGAGGGCCCGAGCTGGAACATCTGGGAATACAACATTGCGACAGACACGCTCCGGCGTGTCATTCCATCAGACATTATTGCCGAGGAAGGCCAGGACGTTTCACCGCACTACCTGCCGGACGGCCGGATCGTGTTCTCCTCGACCCGGCAGCGTCAGGCAAAAGCCATCCTGTTAGACGAAGGCAAACCGCAGTTTGAGGCGCAGAACGAGGCACGTGACGAACCCGCTTTCGTGCTGCACGTGATGAATGCCGACGGCGGCGGCATCAAACAGATTTCATTCAATCAAAGTCACGATCTGGACGCGACGGTGCTCTCCAATGGCCGCGTTCTCTGGACGCGCTGGGATCGCGGCCCTGGTCGCGACGGCATGCATCTGTATTCGGCCAACCCCGACGGTACCGACGTCGAGCTCTACTATGGCGCCAACAGCCATGCGACCGGCACCGACGCCAGCGCGATCCAGTTCGTCCGTGCACGCGAGATGCTGGACGGCAATCTGTTAGTTCTGACGCGCCCGTACACCGACAGCGAATTCGGCGGCGACCTGACCATCATCGATGCGCTCACTTACGTCGAGAATTCGCAGGCCACGATAAGCAATGCCGGCATGGCTGGACCTGCGCAGAAGCGCGCCACGCTGAACGACGTCCGGACGATCCCCGGCCCATCGCCCGGCGGCCGCTTCAACGGCGCGTTTCCGCTGTGGGATGGCACCAACCGCATTCTCGTTAGCTGGTCGCAGTGCCGCCTGCTCGACACCGACGACCCAACCCGAATCGTGCCCTGCACGGACAATCGACTGGCCGACCCGACGGTGCAGACCGCACCGCCTCTCTACAGTGTCTGGATCTACGATCCGAAGCAGAGCACGCTGCTGCCGATCATGCAGCCGACCGAAGACGTGATGTACAGCGACATCGTCGCTGCGCAGCCGCGACGTGAGCCGCGCGTCATTCTCGATCGACAGGCGCCGCTCGACTTGAACCCTGATTTCGTCACCGAAGCCGTCGGCGTCATTGATATAAAGAGCGTCTACGACATCGCCGGCGTCGATACCTCCAGGCGCGTCGACGGCACGCAAAATGGCACGCCTACGACCATCGCGGCATTGGCCGATCCACGTCAGGCGACGGCGATTCAGCGCCCAGCCCGCTTCTTGCGGATCGAAAAACCGGTGTCGATCCCCGACGATGATGTGCGCGACATCGACGGCTCCGCCTTCGGCCCCACCGGCGTGATGCGTGAAATCCTCGGCTACGTGCCGATCGAGCCGGACGGCTCGGTGCGCGTCAAGGTGCCAGCCAACGTTGCCTTTGCCATCTCCATTCTCGACAGCAACGGGCAGCGCATCAGTCAGCTGCATCGCGAGTGGCTGCAGCTGCGCCCCGGCGAAGTCGTTACTTGTAACGGCTGCCACAATCGCACCGCGCAAAATCCGCAATCGCACGGGCGCAAGAATCTGTTCCCGGCCGCCTACACAGGCGCCGCGCAGACTGGAGTGGCGTTCCCAAACACGTTGACCACCTTCTCACCCGATGCGGGCGAAACGATGGCGCAAGCCCGCGCGCGCGCATCCTGCGCCGACCCAACCGACCGCTGCGGTTCGATCACGCCCAAGGTCGATATCGAGTACGAGGATGTCTGGACCGATCCCGTGGCGAGTGGTCGCGCACCGGATGCGTCGCTCGCGTGGCGCTACAATGACCTGACAACCCCGAGTCCCACCTCGGCCGATTGCAGCACGGGCTGGAGTGCGATCTGCCGGATCGTTATTAACTACGAACAACACATTCACACGCTGTGGTCAGCCCCCAGACTGTCGCTGGCCGCCGACGGTGTGACAGTATTAAGCGACCACACGTGTACAAACTGCCACAATACGCGGGATGTTGCGGGCGTGGCGATCGTGCCGGCGGGGCAACTCGACCTGTCAGACGGCCCATCGGACGAGGTGGCGCTGCAGTTCCGGGCTTATCGTGAGTTGCTGTTCACCGATAACGCGCAGGAAGTTAACATGGGCGGGTTGCAGGACGTCGTCGTCCCCGGTCCCCCGGACGCAGCGGGCAATCCCACCGTGGTGGGCGTGCCGGTTGCACCGACGATGCGCGCCCTCAACGCACGCGGTTCCACCCGCTTTTTTGGTCGCTTTGCGGTGGGTGGTAGCCATGAAGGTTATATGACTCCGGCAGAACTCCGCTTGCTGTCGGAGTGGCTGGATATTGGAGCGCAGTATTACAACGATCCGTTTCAGGCTCCGGAAGACTAGCCTTGCGCTCCTGGTCGCTTGCATCGCGTTGTCGTCGGCAGTCATGCCAACGGCACGGGCAGCCGATGATGGTGCCGACCGCAAGCGCGACAAGTATCTGCAGCTATTCGTTACGCTGCCCTATCTGGAGCTGAGAACCGGCCCCGGTCGCGGCTATCCGGTCACGCAAGTAGCGGCTCGCGACGAGAGTGTCGACGTGCTCAAGCGCAAGACGGACTGGTTCAAGGTCCGCACAGAGCGCGGCACCGAAGGTTGGGCACGCGCGACCGACATGGCGAGGCTGCAACTTGCCGATGGCACCCCGTTTAAAGTCGACTTCGGTGATCTCGAAGGTTTCGCGCGCCATCGTTGGGAACTCGGCATCATGGCGGGCGACTACGGCGGCGCCACCTTGATCGGCGGGCATCTCGCCTACTCGCTCAACGATTCGCTCAAGATCGATTTCGCCGCCTCCAAGTTTCTTGGCAATGCAACCAACGGCCAGAAGTTCGAGCTGGGACTGAACCACGTGTTCCTGCCCAATCGACGCTGGTCGCCATTTTTCGAATTGGGGACCGGCATCGTCGAGATCCAGCCGCGCGTCACACTGGTGGCACCGATCGATCGAACCGACCAGACGGCCTATGTCGGCGCTGGCATGCGTTTTTATATCTCCCGCCGCTTCTTTTTGCGCGGCGAGTACCGCTGGAACACTGTGTTCACCAGCCGCGATGACAATGAGGAAATCAAGGAATGGAAACTCGGACTCGCCGCATTCTTCTGATGCGCCCGCTGCTGCAGGCCGTAGTAATCGGCGTACTGGTCGTGTCCCTCGCGGGCTGTCAGACGTTGCGCTGGCCGTGGTTCGGACGGGATCGCCAGGCGGTCGAGCCGCTCGAGACCGAGGCACAGGCCGAGCAGGCGGAGCTGGATGATCTCGATCGCGCGCCACCGCGCGTCATCGATCCGCAAGTCGAGCGGCGCAACATCAAGGTACCGAAGATCGACGACGAGAATTTTGAGCTCGGTATCACCTACGGCTTCCTGTCGATCGAGGATTTTGGTACGAATCCAGTCTACGGGCTGACCGGCACCTACCATGTGACAGAAGATTTCTTCCTGCGCGCCGACTATGGTCGTTCGGACGCCGGACGGACCAGTTTCGAGACCTTGGGCGGCAACGTGCAGCTGTTGACCGAATCCGAGAGACAGTTCACGTCCTACAGCCTCTCACTGGGCTACAACTTCCTGCCTGGCGAAGTGTTCGTGGGTCGCAACGTCGCCATGAACAGCTCGTTTTATCTGCTGGGCGGAATTGGCTGGACGAAATTCGCAGGTGATGATCGCCTCACCTACAACTTCGGTGCCGGCTTCAAGGTGCTGCCGAGCGATTGGCTCGCACTGCATATCGGTGTTCAAGATCGGGTGTTCGACTCCGATCTGTTAGGACGCACCAAGGTGACGAACAACATCGAGATGGTGTTGGGAGTAACCGCTTTCTTTTGAGTGAGGCCGTTAAGTATGAATAGCAACAGACAACCCGTATCGACTCTCGTCAGGAGTCTCGCCGTCGCGCTGGTCGCCGCCACACCGGTGTTCGCGGTCAGCACGTCGGCTCCCGCGCCGGGCTTCTCGCTGCAAACACGCGGTGGTCAGATGCTCAAGCTTGCCGATCTGCGTGGCCAGGTCGTCATGATCAATTTCTGGGCCACTTGGTGCGGACCGTGCCGGCAGGAAATGCCCCTACTCGAGCAGATTCACAAAAAGTACAAGCCACTTGGCTTCACCATGGTCGGCGTCAATGTCGAGCCTGACTCGAAAGCCGCGGAGGCCTGGTTAGCCAAAGAAATGCCGGTGAGTTTTCCCATCGCCTTCGATACCGATAGCCAGGTCAGCAAGCTCTACAAGGTGGCTGGCATGCCCAGCACGGTGATCGTCGACCGCAAGGGCAATGTCCGGGTGATCCACAAGGGTTACAAGCCGGGCGACGAAAACGAATACCTTGCCCATATCCGGGCACTGGTCAAGGAGTAACGGATGCGCGCGCGACTGTTGTTGCTGGGACTGAGTCTCGCCATCGGCGCGAGCGCCTGCTCACCGATCGAGCCGTGGGTTAAACCGTACGAGCGCGAGAACATTGCCGACCCCATCATGGCCTTTAATCGCGACCCGATTTCGCAAGCCTATATCGACCACGTCTATGAAGTGCGCGAAGCGGCGCGCGGTGCCACGGGCGGCTCGGGCGGCGGCTGCGGCTGCAACTAACCCATACGCCTTCGATCTAACGACATGCAAACCGCCGACTCACGCCTCACGCCATTCACCATAAGCCGTCGAGCGCGCGTCGGCGTTGCTCTCGTGCTCGCCTGGTCTGCCGCCTCGATGAGCCCCGCCACAGTACTGCCCGAGGAACGCGCCGACGTGATGTACCACCGCTACGACGGCGGCGACGTCACCGTCAGCGGGCCGTCCGTTCTGGTACGCAAGAACGTTGGTGAAAAACTCTCCATCGCAGCTAACTACTATACCGATTTCGTTTCATCTGCCTCGATCGACGTACAGACTTCTGCGAGTCCATACGACGAGACGCGCAACCAGTACAGTCTGTCGGCGGACCTGCTGAACGGCAAATCGGTCTATAGCCTGGGGTACATACGTTCCTCCGAGAGCGACTACCAAGCTGACACTGCCTTCTTTGGCGTCAGCCAGAGCCTGTTCGGCGATCTCACGACCATCTCGTTCGGCTACCGTTACGGCGACAACGACATCGGTCGCAATGTCGCCGGCGTTCTGGATCCGGATTTCAACGAGCAGATGAAGACCCAGGGTTTCTCGGCCGGTGTGTCGCAAGTCCTGACACGCAACATGATTCTGGCCTTGAACTACGAAGTGGTGACCGACGAGGGCTTTTTGCGCAGCCCTTACCGCTCGGTCCGGTACATCACGGGCCCAACCACCCAGGCGTTGCAGAGCGAGGCCTATCCGAGAACTCGCACGAGCAATGCGGCAGCCTTGCGCGGCAAGTACTTCTTGCCTTGGCGCGCAGCTGCGGAACTTGGCTACCGCTACTACCGGGACACTTGGGGCGTGCGCGGCCACACCGCCGATCTCGGCTACACGCACCCGATCGGCAAGTGGACCTTGGATGGCTCGGTCCGTTACTACCGTCAGGACCGGGCGGATTTCTACCGCGATCTGTATCCGCGACGAGACTTCGCCAACTTCCTGTCACGCGACAAGGAGCTGGCGACCTACGACAACCTCACCTGACCGTGGGCGCGTCCTATGACTTCCGCATTCCGCGTATGGCCTGGATCGACCGAAGCTCGGCGTCGATCCGCTACAGCTTTCTGACCGTCAACTATGACGACTTCCGCGATGCCAGCCAGAGTCTCGGGAAATTCGGCGTGTTGCCCGATGAACCGTTGGCGCCCGGCACGGAGCCTCTTTACAAGCTCGACGCGAGCGTGTTGCAGATCTTTTTCTCAATTTGGTTTTAATTGGTTGGTTTTGATTGGCCGGTTGTTGATCGATCTGCGCCCGCCTCAGGCGGCGCCAAACCACTCGAGTACAGGACTTTGCCTGCCGGTGTCACGATCACGGCATCAACGTCCTTGAGCCGCTCCACCAACTCCAGGCCGCGCTCAGGGCCCAGCACAAAGACACTCGTCGACAACGCATCGGTCCGCAACGCCGTTGCGCCGATCACTGTCGCGCTGCGGACCGTCCGTGCGGAGTCGCCGGTGGCCGGATCTATGATGTGATGAAAGCGCTGTCCGCCTTCGTCAAAGTAGCGTTCGTAGTCGCCCGACGTCGAGATCGCCGCGTCCGTCAACGGGATCCTGAGAAAGGACACGGATTCTTTGTCGGGGTCACGGACACCCACAATCCAGGGCTTACCGAATCGATCGCCGATAATGCGGGTGTCGCCGCCGGAATTGACCATCGCACGGGTAAAGCCTGCCTGCCGCAGTAGCTCGATACCTCGATCCACCGCGTGACCCTTGGCGATCCCACCCAGGTCGATACGTGTACCCGCGCGCGTGTAGCGGATCGAGCGCGTTGCCGGATCGAGCACGACGTACCGAAAATTGATCCCGGGTAGCGCGGCGCGAATCTGCTGCGGGTCCGGATGGACATGCTGGCGGAAATCGTACAGATAGCCAACGCTCGCGTAAGTGATGTCGAAGGCACCGGCGGTATCGCGTGAGTACTCGAGCGCCACCCCCAACAGATCGAACAACTCCTGACTGACGACCACCGGCTGCTGCGCCGCCAAGCGATTGACCTCAGCCAACTGCGTGTCGGACTTCCAAGTGCTCATCAACGCGTCGATGCGTCGCATGTCGGCAAATACAGACTCGATTGCCTGTTCGGCACGCTCACGATCCTCACTCCACAGCTCGACGGCGCAACGCGTGCCCATGATCGACTGCTCGCGATAGATCCATTCCGCCTGGGCGGGATAGGCGCTGCACAGGCACAGCAGCGCCACGCCACTCAGCGCGAACCAATTGCGTATCGACATGGTCGGAGACAGGTGCATATGCAGATTATGACCGCGCGCAGCGCAATAAGTTAGACTGCACAGCACAAGTGATCGTGCTGCCCCGCGTATCGGGGGCGCTTGTCAAAGGAGTTCGTCACGATGTTTCGATTTGCTGGTCGTTTTTCCGGCCCTGTTTCTGCCGCTACACTGCTCGCGCTCGTCGCTTGCGTCACTGTGCCGGTCGCGTCCGCGCAATCGAGCGCACGCGAGGAAGCCCGCCTGATCGAAGCGGCCGGTGTACTCGAGGAATCCCGGTTGTCGCGCGATCAGTTTGTCCCCGAGCGCCTGTTGGAGCGAGCCTATGGCATCGCCGTCATTCCCAACGTAGTCAAAGGTGGCCTCGGCCTCGGCGCCAAATTCGGCCGCGGCGTACTGGTGGTGCGCGACAAAGATGGGCGTTTCACCAATCCGGTCTTCATTCAGGTAGCAGGCGGCAGCTTCGGTTGGCAGATCGGTGTGCAAGCCATCGACGTCATACTGGTGTTCACCACCCGGCGCGGCATCGAGGGCATCACCGACGGCAAACTGACACTGGGTGCCGATGCCGCCGTCGCAGCCGGGCCAGTGGGTCGCCAAGCCTCGGCCAGCACGGACGCCTCCTTCACGGCCGAGGTGTACTCGTACTCGCGTGCCCGTGGACTATTCGCAGGTCTCGCACTCGATGGCACCGCACTCACGATCGATGGCCGTGCTAACAAGCGTTTTTACAAGCAGCGCGCCTCTGCTACCGACATCATCACGGCGCAGGTCTCGACCGATGCGGATTCGGCGCGCCGTTTCCTGCGCGCGGTGCAACTCAGCACCGCTACCACCACACCAGCGCCGCAATCCACTGCAGCGCCGGCAGCGACCGCCGCGCCGATGGACGGCGGCGCGCCACCAGCCGGCAATGCGCCGGGCGACAATGGCGGGGCCACGACCTTCCCGATGGCGGACCCGGCGCCCGGGACCGAACCACCGCGCTAAGCGTCTGCCGCCAGCGTTACTGAGGTGACGCCCGGTATGGAGCCCTACCGCTGTTAGCTCCACAGGGCAGGTCGCGCTGTTGCACGGGAGTCTGGGGGCGCAATGGCGGCGACTCACGGGTAGACTGCGGCCTAGATGACCCAATCTGCCAGCACCCCGCGCCTGCGGGCTACCCTGCTCGCTTATCTGTTGCTGTTGTTTGCGACCCCGTTCGTCGGCGCCACCGCCGTGAGCCCAGCGGCTGATATCGCGTTACGCGCCATCGGCTTGCTGCTGGTTGCGTTTGCTTGCCTCGGGAGAATCTGGTGCTCGACGTTCATCGCTGGCCAGAAGGATGCGGCACTGGTTCAAGTTGGCCCTTATTCGATTGTGCGGCATCCGCTCTACGCGCTGTCTTTCGTCGCTGCTTGTGGCCTGGCGCTCGCCACCCGCAGTCTGCTGCTCGGCGCGATCACCGTCGTATTGATCGCAGCCCTGCTGGCGCGAGCTGCGCGCGCCGAAGAACGGTTCCTGGCACAACAGTTTGCCGCCGACTGGCCGCGCTACACATCGACCACAGACCGCTGGCGACCGCGATTTGATTCTTACCGCGTCCCGGAGCAGGTTTCGTTACGACCCGGGATCTTCTGGAAGGCTTTTCTCGACGCCGGTGCGATGTTGTTGCTGTTTGCAATGATCGATGGCGCGGCCAGCCTGCGACTCGCCGGCCTGACGCCCAAGCTGGTAGCACTGCCATGAGCCCAAACTCGCTGCGCTTCAGCATCGACGGTCGAAGCGTCGTCGCGCCCGATGCTCGATCAAGGCGTGAGATCTGATGAGCGGTGGTGAGCCACAGTCGTCTGTGCCTCTGACCGAGCGATCGCAGTTCGGGCTGCTCGCCACGCGCCGCTTCCTGCCATTCTTCCTGACGCAGTTCCTCGGCGCCTTCAACGACAACGTGTTCCGCAACGCGCTCGTGGTTTCGATCGCCTACGGCGCGGCGGTCGCCAGCGACAATGACCGGGTCTCACTACTGGCCAATGTCGCGCAGGCCTTGTTCATCCTGCCCTTCTTTTTGTTTTCGGCGCTCGCCGGACAGTTAGCTGACAAATACGAAAAGTCCCGGCTGATCCGCCAGATCAAGGTCGCTGAAGTGGTGTTGATGCTGGCGGCGGCAGTCGCCTTTTGGTTCGATAGCGTCGCGGCTCTGTTAGGGATCATGTTCCTGCTCGGCGCCCAGTCGGCCGCGTTCGGCCCGCTCAAGTACTCGTTGATGCCGCAACATCTGCATGAGACCGAGCTTGTGGGTGGCAATGCACTGGTCGATACCGGTACCTTCCTCGCGATCCTGCTGGGAACGATCGTGGGTGGCCTGATCGCCGCGGCCGGAGAATTCGGCCGCCACCTTGCGGCGGCGGTGGTTGTTACCCTTGCGATCGCGGGCTGGCTCGCCTCGCGTGCGATCCCCATCGCCGCCGCGACCGCGCCGTTGCTTACCGTACACTTAAATCCGCTAACTGCGACGTGGGACTTGCTCCGCCTCGCACGCGCCAATCGCACCGTGTTTCTGTCGATCTTGGGCATTTCCTGGTTCTGGCTCGTCGGTGCGCTGCTCCTGGCACAGTTGCCGGTCTATGCGCGCAGTGTTTTGGTCGGCGACGAATCCGTTTACTTGGTTCTGTTAGCTTCGTTTTCTGTCGGCATGGCGATCGGGTCGCTGGGCTGCGAGAAGCTCTCGGGGCACAAGGTTGAAATCGGCCTGGTGCCCCTTGGGTCGATCGGCCTGTCGTGGTTTGTGCTGGATCTCTACTTTGCGCAGCCTCTGGCCGGCAGCGGCGCCCTGATGGACTGGCGAACCTTCCTCGCGGTTGGCAGTGGCACCCGTGTCGTGCTCGACTGCTTGCTGATCGGCATCTCCGGCGGTCTGTTCATCGTCCCCCTCTATGCGCTGGTCCTGCAGCGCAGCGCGGCCGCCGAGCGCGCTCGGATCATTGCCGCCAACAACGTCTTGAACGCCGCCTTCATGGTGGCGGCCTCAGTCGGTGCGATCCTCTGGTTGGAGGCAGGACTCACGATTCCGCAGCTCTTCATCTTTGCCGCTGTACTCAACGTCGGCGTGGCGACCTATATCTATACTCTGGTGCCTGAATTCCTGATGCGGTTCCTGACCTGGATACTCATCAATGTGCTGTATCGCATCCGCACGCGCGCGCTCGACAACATCCCTGAATCCGGACCCGTGCTGCTGGTCAGCAACCACGTCAGCTTGATGGATGCGCTCGTGATCGGCGGCAGTGTGCGCCGGCCGGTGCGCTTCGTGATGGACCACCGTATTTTTCGCACACCCGTCTTGCGCTTTATCTTCCGTACGGCACGCGCTATCCCCATCGCGCCGGCGCACGAGGATGAGCAGTTGCTCAACCAGGCGTTCGAACGGATCGACGCGGAGCTTGCGGCGGGTGAAGTCGTTTGTATTTTCCCCGAGGGTAAACTAACGACTAGCGGTGACCTGAACGTGTTTCGCGGTGGCGTCGAACGGATACTCGCACGGCGCCAGGTGCCGGTCGTACCACTGGCACTGCGCGGCCTGTGGGGCAGCTTCTTCAGTCGCCGCGCCGGCGCGGCGATGCGCCGCTGGCCGCGGCGCTTCTGGTCGCGGATCGAACTCGTTGCCGGGCCTACCGTTGCGCCACAAGCTGCGTCGGCAACGATGCTGCAAGTCAAGGTCGCCGAGTTACGCGGTGATTGGCGGTGACACAGCGGCTGCTGAAACGCGACCTGTTTGGCACGGTCACACTCGAATTGCCCACTGATCGCGACGCGCGCCCATTCGTCAGGCGCGACACCCGCACGGCGCGCTGGTGGACACGCCCACTGGCCGTCTCGCTCGCACGCCGCGAGGCACGCGCACTGGCGCGACTCGACCAGCTGCCCGGCATACCCCGACTGCACCGCTTTGACGGGCGAGTTCTCGAGCGGGACTGGCTACCGGGCGAGCCGATGCAGACTGCTCGCCCGCACGACAGCGCCTATTTCCGTGCGGCTATGCGCATGTTGCGACGCCTGCATACCCAGCGAGTCGTGCACAACGACCTCGCCAAGGAGCCAAATTGGCTAGTCACGCCGCAAGGACCGGCACTGGTCGATTTTCAGCTCGCCATGACCGTCCGGCGCCGCGGCAGACTGTTTCGAGCACTGGCCCACGACGATCTGCGCCACCTGCTGAAACACAAGCGTACGTATCTGCCCGACAATCTAACCAACCGCGAGCGACGTATTCTTGCGACCCGCTCCTGGCCCGCTCGCATCTGGATGGCAACCGGCAAGCGCCTGTACATTTTCATCACGCGCCGCTTGTTGCATTGGGCCGATCGGGAGGTGCCGGGGACCGTCAGCTGTAAACTGCCCGCAACCGCGACTCAGCTCCATTGAACTTTGGCGCGTCCGTCCGTACGCTGCAGCAATCCCGGCAAACGGACACGACCAATGGCGATTTATCACAGTCACAACCTGCGCAAACAACCGCTGACGACGCCCAAGCCTTACGGTATCCGCGTGAGCTTGCGGCCGGGCGATCCGTTTCGGAATTTGCTGGGCGCGGACTGGAACCGCTTACATTGGTTTGCCACTGGCGACGAGCGCGATTCGTCGCTCGCCGAAATGAGCCGCAAACACGAGTATTCACGCACGGGCGACCAGCCGGCGCTGGCTTTCGACAAGATCGAACGCCTCGATCAGAGCAAGAGGCTCTAGGTAGTAGGCGCGCAGTTAACAGACTCAACCTTAAAACGTTCGTCCCAGAAATAGATAGAACGCCGACTCGCCCTTTTCGCCAAGGCCACTGCCGATATATACCGGGCCAACCAGCGTATCCAGTCCGAGAAACACACTACCCTGCTTGCGGGTCTCATCAAAACCGATGTCACTGCGACGTTGCCAGACGTTGCCCATTTCAAACGACGCTCCAAGATAGGCCGGCAGATTCAGAATGCCCTCGCCGCCGCGCCCGATCTGGCGCAGATACAAGGCGCGCGCGATTGCAAAGTGCGGGCCGCTCAGCGATTCACGCTGCAGACCTGAAAGATTCAGAAAGCCGCCGAGCGAATAGTAAGACCGGATATCGTCCGTGTCAGCATCGAGCCGCGTGCCGGCGGAGGTCCATAGGACGGCGGTATTGCGCCCATAGGATCGGGCACCGAGCCAGTCGAAGGTCACGTAGTCAGCCGTGTTGTCGGCACCCAGGCTCTCGCGCTCACCTCGCCAGTTGATCGACAGCGACTGGCCACTGCGCGGAAAATTGACATCGTCGAGCCGGTCTACGCGGAAGCCAGCGAAGACGTCGCTACTATCGAAACGAGTGACGGGCTGGGTCTGATCACCAATCCGAACACGCGAGGTACCTTGTTCGCGACGCACACCGGCACGCAGTTCGCCCCAATTGCTGAACTCCCGGCCGAAGTCGAGGCCGTAGTCGGCGCTGCGTACACGGAACTCGGCTACACGCTCGTCATCTTCAATCACGGGCACATTTCGAATGCGGAACTGACCGTGTGGCATCACAAACCAACGTGACTGATAACCCACTGGCAGGTAGATCTCGGTCGACAACCGCGGCGACTCGCCAATCTGGAAGTCCCAGACCCACTCGCCACCCGCCTTGGTAATCTCAGCCAAGGTAATGCGCGCCGCAGCATTGAACGAGGTGTCGCCCTCGAAGTCATCCTGGAGGTTCAGCCCGAAGCGCAGGTAGTTAGGACCCCAGGAGTTACGCCGCGCAGTCAATGCGAGGCCATAGCGATCGGCGACAGTAGCGTCAGCGTCGGCAGCGGGAACCACCTCGTAGTCGAGCGTCTCGAGGTTGCCCTGGCCGTACAGTCGCTCGACCGATTGTGCCAAGCGACCTGCGTCTGCGGACTTGCCAACGTGCGCCGCGAACAGTTCGTTGAGTGGCTTAGCGTAGCGCTCGGAGCCCGGCGTTATTTGCACGAACTCGATGGCAGGCGGTTGTTGCGCCCGCAGGCGCTCGCGCGCCGCCAGCCAGACACGGTACTGCTCCTCGGGCTGCGTCAACGCAATGAGTCGCGGTATCGCGTCACGGGCGGCGCTCTCACCAATGTTGATCGCGCGCGCCAGCCGTGTGAAGTCGAACGATGAAAAGTCCGCCAGAGCCGGGTCGATGAGGATATCCGTCGGCCGCAACAGACGCCGCTGTGCGGCGGCATTCTGGCGCATCATGATGGCGATCATCTGATTGGAGATCGCCGCCACCGAGTTGAGACTGTTGCGCGGCTGCGGCGCGAAGCCCACGTCCACGACGATCAACACGTCTACATCAAGCGCCTGTGCAATCCCGATCGGCAGATTGTCTGAGATGCCGCCGTCGACCAACAATCGGCCGTCAATCTCCACCGGCGTAAAGACACCGGGAGCCGACAGACTGGCGCGCATGGCACTCGTCAGGTCGCCACTGCGGAGCGCGACCGACTCACCGAGTTCCAGATCGGTCGCCACCGCGCGAAACCGGGTTGGAAACTGGTCGAAGTCACGGATCCGCGCGACCGGCATCGTCAACGCACGCAAACTCTGATTGAGCTTCTGGCCCTGAATCAAGCCGCGCGGCACGAGGAACTCGCGGCCACGTAGTCCGAGCGGGAAGTTGATCAGGAAATTCTGATCTTCCAACTTGCGTCGAAATCCAACCGCCGCGCGCGGTGGACTGTCCCGAAAAGCGTCTTCCCAGTCGAGCGATTCCATCACCCGCTCGATCTCGCTGGCAGACAGCCCACTGGCGTAGAGCCCGCCAACCACCGCGCCCATGCTGGTGCCCACGACCGCATCTACCGGGATGCGCAGCTGCTCGAGAACCTTCAAGACACCAATATGAGCCGCGCCGCGCGCGCCACCGCCGGAGAGGACCAAGCCAACTCGTAGTCGTTGCGGCGCGCCGCCAGACTGCACGCCGGTGGCCTGGGCAACAGTGACCGCAGGCGCCAAGCCAAATACCAGCAAGACCACAGCCAGCAGCACGAGGCACGAGCTGCGACGCGAGAACCTTGGATGCTGGTCGGCCTGGACAACTGTCACATCGACAGGATACCAGCCCAACCGAATGCGGTAGAGTTCCGGCATGCGTCGATCCATCGCCGCCGTCGTACTGGTGGCCATCTTTCCCATTGTGACTGTCGCCGACGAAGTCGTGGTCACCGCTGGACGCGTCGCGACCGGCACGCAGGACGTCGCCGGCAGCATCAGCCGGCTGGATGCCAATGCGCTCGCAATCCTCGGCGCACACCATCAGGCCGACGCGCTGAATCAAGTTGCTGGCGTTGAGATTCAACGCGGCAGCGGCGCGGAGAGTCTGACCGCCATCCGTTCGCCGGTGCTGACAGGCCCAGGGTCCTGCGGTGCATTCTTGTTTCTCGAAGACAGTATCCCGATTCGCCCAGTTGGCTTTTGCAACGTGAACGGACTGTTCGAGCTGAATTACGAACAGGCCAGCGCGATCGAAGTCTTGCGTGGGCCGGGACCGATCAGTTACGGCGCCAACGCTGTGCACGGTATCGTCAACGTGCTCTCGCCGCGGCCCCGCGAACTGCCGGCGGCTGCCGCGGGGTTGCAAACGGGAGCAGACAATTTTCGACGACTGACGACGGCGCTCAGCACGCGGACCGGTGTCACGTCGCTAGGCATGTATGGGGTTGCAACACACGACGGCGGCTTTCGAGCGGACTCCGGACTCGACGAAGCCAAGCTGAACCTGGCGCTCGAACGACCGCTGGCCAGTGGGACGCTGACGGTGCGTGCGGCCGGCACCGTCCTCAATCAGGAAACGGCTGGCTTCATACGCGGCCGCGACAGCTATCTGGACCGCGCGGTCGCGCGCGCCAATCCGAACCCCGAAGCCTTTCGGGATGCCTGGAGTTCGCGGTTTTCGATTGCGTACGCGCGCGAATCTTGCCCTCAGTGCCGGGACTTCGTCTACTTCGCCGCCCGCCGATCCTGGATGGAGTTTTCGCAGCACTTTCTGCTCGGCAAGCCGATTGAAATTAATGAGCAATCAAGCCTCGCAGCGGGTGCCTCGACCAGCCGCGCGCTGCGCGAGCGCCTGACCTGGACTGCTGCCGTGGATATCGATTGGGCGGATGCCGCGCTCGTGCAGAACCAGCCAGGGCCCGCCATCGACGGCACACCCGCGGCTCGTGCCATTCGCCCTGCTGGCCTGCAGTACGACTATCAAGTTGCCGCACTAACAACAGGCGCGGCACTGTCGCTGGACTGGCAGGCAACCCCAGCACTGCGCCTGTCGACGGGTATTCGCGCCGATGACACGCGCTACGACTACGACAATCGCATGCTGGCCGGCAACACGGATGAGAATGGCTTCAGCTGTGGCGTTTCTGGTTGTCTGTATTCGCGTCCTGCTGACCGACGCGACAGCTTTGCCAACTGGTCGCCGAAGTTCGAAGCGCTGTGGCGGTGGACACCGCGCACCAGCGTCTACGCACTTGCCAACCGTGGTTTTCGGCCGCCTGAGATGACTGAGCTGTATCGCTTGCAACGCCAGCAGAACATTGCGCAGCTCGATTCGGAGCGGCTCGACTCGCTGGAACTCGGCGTCAAACACGCGATAGAACGCGGCAGCTTACGCCTCGCCGTGTATCAAATGCGCAAGCGCAACGTCATCCTGCGCGATGCGGACGGCTTCAATATCAGCGCCGGGAAAACCCGTCATCGAGGTTTGGAATACGAGTGGCGCTGGCAGCCGACCGACGCGCTTACTCTGTCCGCCGCGGGCACGTTCGCTCACCATGACTATGCGTTTACGCGCCTTATCGAGGCCGGCGAAACCATCGAGGCAGGCAATGAAATCGACAGTGCACCGCGCCACATCCATGCTCTGTCGATTGACTGGCAGCCGCGCGACGCGCTGCAGCTTGCATTGAACGTGAGATTTCTGGGCCAGTACTACCTAGATGCCGCGAACACGGCCACCTATCCCGGCCACACCGTGATAGGCACCAGCGTCGGATGGCGTCTGGACAAGGACTGGCGCTTACAGGTCCGCGTCGAAAACCTGCTTGATCGAGACTATGCTGACCGTGCCGATTTCGCCTTTGGCGACTATCGCTACTTCCCGGCGCGCGGGCGCAGCGCGTTCCTTTCGGTCGATTACGCGAAGCAGTAGACTTGGTCGCATGGGCCTGGGACTTTATTTGCTATCGCTCGCGGTTTCGGTCGCGCTGATCGTCCACTGCTTCAAGACGGGTCGCAACACGCTGTGGATCATGGCGCTCATGTTTTTGCCAGTCGCCGGTTCGATCGCGTATGTGATCGTCGAAGTGTTGCCGGACCTGCGTCGCTCCCGAACGGTGCGCAAAGCTACTCAAGGTGTGCGCAAGACCTTGGATCCGGAGCGGGATCTGCGTCAGTTCAAAGGCGTCGCCAATGTGTCAGGCGATGTGGCCAGCCGCCAACGTTACGCCGACGAGTTGGTGCGCCAAGGCCGGCCGGACGAAGCGGTCGAAGAGTATCGGCAATGCCTCACCGGGCTATTCGAACATGATCCGAAACTCTTGCAGGGGCTTGCCTTCGCCCAGTTCGCGGCAGGCGACGCCACGGGAACCCGCGACACGCTCGATCGGCTGATCGCCAAGAACCCGGATCATCAGTCTCCCGACGGTCATCTGTTGTACGCCCGCGCGCTGCAAGCCGAGGGCAATTTCGCCAAAGCTTTGGCGGAGTACCAGGTGCTGGCGGGCTATTTCCCCGGCGCGGAAGCGGCTGTTCGCTACGCGCAGCTACTCAACCAACAGGGTCAGGGTGACACCGCGCAGCAGGTGCTGACTGACCTTCTGGAGCGTTCGAAAATCGCCCCCGCCCACTATCGCAACGCACAGCGCGAGTGGCTGACGCTCGCTCAGCGCGAGCTGGGCGGTAGTCGTTAGGTCACAGCCGACGCGATCAGACCAGCTTGACAGACTTCACGTCAAAGCGAGGTTGCGGGAATCGTAGCGGCAGCTGCTCGAGTTCGTAGATCAGAATCTGCGAGACGGCGAAATCACGAAACCACTTGCGATTGGCGGGGATCACGTACCAAGGTGCATGCTGTGTCGAACATTTTTGCAGCATCACTTCGAACGCCTGATTGTACGCGTCCCGTTGGGTGCGCTTCTCGAGGTCGCCCAGATCAAACTTCCAGTTCTTCTTGCGATCGTCGAGCCGATCCTGAAACCGTTCGCGCTGTTCTTCTTTGCTGATATGCAGAAAGATCTTCACGATACGGGTATCGCACTCGCTCAAGGTGCGTTCGAAGGCGTTGATCTGTTCGTAGCGACGCTCCCAGACCGCGCGGGGCACCAGATCATTGACTCGTACCACTAACACGTCTTCGTAGTGCGAGCGATTGAAAACGCCCACCGAACCTCGCGCTGGCGCTGCCTTGTGGATACGCCAGAGAAAATCATGCCGCAGTTCTTCCACCGACGGCGCCTTGAATGCCGTGACGGAGCAACCTTGCGGATTGAACGCTGAGACAACGCGGCGGATGGTTGAATCCTTGCCACCGCCGTCGATCGCCTGGATGGCGAGCAGTAGCGCATAGCGACCGTCAGCGTAGAGGCGATACTGCAATTCCTCCAGACGCTTGCGGTTTTCTGCTGTCGCTACCGCCGCTTTGTCTTTGTCCCAACCAAAATCCCGTTCTGCATCCGTGTCCTTCAGCTTGAAGCGGGAATTTGGCGACACGCGGAGCCGGTCTGGTATATCGCGTCGTGCCACTTTCTGATCGCTGGCTTGCTTGTTATTTTTTCGGCTGCTCACGCTTGCCCCCTGTTGCCGGTACCTGCTGAGTAATGCAGTGGATATTGCCGCCGCCCAGCAGAATCTCGCGCGTTGGCACACCGACCACCTTGCGACCGGGAAACGCACGCTTGAGATGATTCGCCGCAATTCGATCGGTACGCGGGTCGAGCAGCGGCATCACGATACCACCGTTGGCAATATAGAAATTGACGTAACTACCTGCGAGCCGAGTACGCGCTGGACGCGGCTGAGCATACTCGCTGGCCAGCACGCCTCGTGCCTCCGCCGCGGTCGAGTAGAGTGGCCCCGGCTGTGGCAGCTTGATGATCGCGAGCGTGCGACCGCGCGCGTCGCGTGCGTCGCGCAACCGTACCTCGGCATCCCGCGAGATCGCATATTGCGGATCGCGTCGATTGTCACACCAGGTGAGTGCCACGACACCGGGCGCGACGAAGCATGCTAACTCGTCGATATGCCCATCGGTCTCGTCGTTGAAGACGCCTGCACCGAGCCAGATGACCCGCGAGACGCCCAGATAGTGCTCGAGCGCCGTTTCGATCGCGGCGCGAGACATATTGGGATTGCGGTTGGGGTTGAGCAGACACTGCTCAGTCACCAGCGCTGTGCCCTGCCCATCCACATGGACCGCACCACCCTCATTGACGAGCGGCGCTCGATAGCGAGCGTCTGCCTCGATCTCGAGGACTTTCTGAGCCACCGCGTCATCGGCAGCCCACGGAAAATACAAGCCGCCGTTGAGTCCACCCCAGGCGTTGAAAATCCAGTCCACACCGCGGCGCTCGCCGCCGGCATTGACTACGAAAGTCGGACCGACGTCGCGCATCCAGCAGTCATCGTGGGACATTTCGACCACCCGGATAGCGGCTGGCAACTGGCGCCGGGCGAATTGGAAGTGACTAGCCGAGGCACCGACCGTGACTGGCTCAAATCGGGCGATCGCCGTCGCCACCTTAGTCAATGCACGCTGCGCCGGCAGCGCGCCGTCACGCCAGTTGTCAGGCCGCTCAGGCCACAGCAGCCAGCAGCCAGCATGGGGCTCAAACTCCGCGGGCATCCAAAACCGGTCTGCGGCGGGTGTGCGAGTCAAGGTGCGCGACATGACCCGAATTGTACGTGACGTGTGCTAGCATTTTAAATCCGTATCCACGAGACCAAAGCAATGGCGACAGCACCCAACCCCCAACCCACACCACCCAGCGGCGGCGCTAAAATTTCGATCGCGCACGGCAAACTCCATGTGCCGGACCAGCCGATTATCCCTTTCATCGAGGGGGATGGCACCGGTCCCGATATCTGGCGCGCAAGCGTTCGGGTACTGGATGCCGCGGTCGCCAAGAGCTACGGCGGCAAGCGCAAGATCCACTGGATGGAGGTCTACGCGGGTGAGAAGTCCCATAAGCTTTTCAACACCTGGTTACCGGATGAGACGGTGGCCGCCTGCCGCGAATACCTGGTCTCGATCAAGGGCCCGCTAACGACACCGATTGGCGGCGGCATCCGTTCGCTGAATGTCGCGCTCAGGCAGATGCTCGATCTGTATGTCTGTCTGCGCCCGGTGCGTTGGTTCAAGGGCGTGCCCTCGCCCGTCCGTACGCCCGAGAAAGTCGACATGGTGATTTTCCGTGAAAACACCGAGGACATATACGCCGGTATCGAGTTCGAAGCGGGTTCCGACGAGAACAAGCGGTTTCAGGAACTCTTCAAGCAGAATTTCCCGAAAGCGTTCGCCAAGATTCGTTTCCCTAACACCTCGGGCATCGGCATCAAACCGGTCTCGCAGGAAGGCACTGAGCGTCTGTTTCGCGCGGCACTCGAGTACGCCATCGCCAACAAGCGAGCCAGTGTCACGATCGTCCACAAGGGCAATATCATGAAGTTCACGGAAGGCGCGTTCCGTAACTGGGCCTACGGCTTGGCCGAGCGTGAGTTCGCCCAGCAAACCTACACTTGGGATCAATGGGAACGGACCAAGGCTGCGAAGGGCGAGAAAGCGGCCAACGACGAACAGACTGCAGCACAAAAGGCAGGCAAGTTGATCGTCAAGGACGCTATTGCCGATATCACGCTGCAGCAGGTGCTGACTCGCCCCAATGAGTTCGACGTCATCGCTACGATGAATCTCAACGGTGACTATCTGTCCGACGCGCTGGCGGCGCAGGTGGGCGGCATCGGGATCGCACCAGGCGGCAACGTCAACTACGTCACGGGCCATGCCGTGTTCGAGGCGACGCATGGCACTGCGCCAAAGTATGCCAACCTCGATAAAGTAAACCCTGGCTCGATGATTCTCTCCGGTGAAATGATGCTGCGTTACATGGGCTGGACGGAAGCCGCCGACGCGATCATTGCCGCGATGGACAAAAGCATAGGTCAGAAGAAGGTCACCTATGACTTTGCACGTCTGATGGACGGTGCCACAGAGGTGAAATGCAGCGAGTTCGCCGACGCGATGATCAGCAATCTCTAACACACAGGTGCCCGCGCAAGACTCAGCGCCTGGCAACAACCATGCCCCCATCGACCCCGGTGGGGGCGTGGGCGAGTCTACGGCGCATTGGATTGTCGAGGCGTTTGCAAGCTATAACGCGGAGTTTCGCGCCATCACGCGGCGTGCGCCTGACAAGTTCGATCAGCGCGACTTGAAGGGGAGCCAACGTGACGCGGTCGAGCGCATCGAGCTCTATGATCGTTTCGTCACCAGCACCGTTGCAGAAATCAGGCTCAAACTAGGCGAGCAGGCGCTCGACCAAGCAATTTGGCGCACGATACGCCGGGCCTTCGTCAGCCGAGTTGAGGGGCTACCGGACAATGAGTTCACCAAGACGTTCTTCAGTTCGATTACTCGCCGTCTGTTTCGAACAGTAGGCGTCGCGCCCGAACTCGAGTTTGTCGCCACCGAGCTTGATCCACTGGCATCGGTCACGAGCGAGGTGATCAAAGATGTGTATACCAACCGTGGCGCGCTCGCGCTGCTGATCGAAGATCTGCTCGACAACCTGCGCTATCGCTCACGCTGGCGAGACTTTGATCACAGTGTCGAGTACGTGACGACCGAGATCGAGCGCTACCACAGCCAGACAGGCGAGCGACGCAATGTGCAACGGCTGGAAGTCGTGCGGCCCGTCTTCTACCAAGTCGGCCGCGCCTACGTCGTCGGTCGAGTCATCGGCCGCGGGTACGTGCGACCCTTGGTCATCGCGCTGAAGAATACGGAGCGCGGCATTCTGGTAGATGCGGTCATAATGAACGAAGACGACGTCAGTATCTTGTTCGGCTTCACGCGCTCATATTTTCACGTCGATCTCGATCGGGTTGGCGAGGCCGTGGTGTTCCTGAAGCAACTATTGCCACGCAAACCGGTGAGCGAACTGTTCACGGTCCTCGGGCGAGCCAAACAAGGCAAGACCGAGCGCTATCGTGAGCTGATGCGACACCTGGGTTCGGCTACTGATCGCTTTGTGCATGCCCCTGGCGAACGTGGTCTGGTGATGGTGTGCTTTACCCTGCCCTCGTTCGATATCGTATTCAAAGTGATTCGCGACCGCTTTGCATACCCGAAAACCGTGCTGCGCGAGGAAGTGCTCGCCAAGTACCGCTTCGTGTTCAAACATGACCGCGCGGGTCGGTTGGTGGATGCCCAGGAATTCAAACGACTTAGATTCAAGCGTGATCTGTTTGCGCCAAAGTTGATCGAGGAGCTAATGAGCGAGACAGCCGACACCGTGCATACGGACGGTGACGACTTGATCTTCGATCATCTATACATCGAGCGGCGCATGACGCCTCTGAACCTGTATCTGCGGCAAGCATCACCGGCCGCGGCGGAGCGCGCCGTGATCGACTATGGCCAGGCAATCCGCGATCTGGCCTATACCAATATTTTTGCCGGCGACCTGCTGTTGAAGAACTTCGGTGTCACGCGCCATGGGCGCGTGATCTTCTACGACTATGACGAGCTGTGTCAGCTCTCAGACTGTCGCTTCCGCGATCTGCCGCAAGCACAAAATGAGGATGATGAGATGCGCGGCGAGCCGTGGTTCTACGTCGCGGACAATGACGTTTTTCCGGAAACCTTCATCAAGTTCCTCTCGTTCGATGCGACACAGCAAGCAGCCTTCTTGCGCGTACACGGCGATGTTCTAACCGCTGATTTCTGGCGGCAGTTGCAAACCAGAATCGCAGAAGACGAGGTACTGGAGGTCTTGCCCTACTCACACCATCGCGTCAGAGTCGCCAGCAGCGGTTGACGCGACGCTACGACTGGTCAGCGCCGTCGTCTCATTAGTACTGTGGTTAATGCGCTGCTGACTGCACGGCTGTTGGGGTGGGCTGGCGCAGATTCTCCGCCAGGAACAGCTCGAGCTCGGTAAACACAATTGTGCGCCATTCGCCCGGCACCAGCGAGTGATCGCCATCCTTGACAATGACCAGCTTGGTAGGCTTGTTAGCCTTGTCGAGCGCGCGCGCCATGTTGCGGCTATGGTCGATCACCACGTTGACGTCAGCGTCGCCGTGCACCATCAGCACAGGCACTTGAATGCGACCCACGGCCCTGAGCGGCGAGCCCGCCTTTAACTCGTCGTCATCCGACCCGATGGCGAAATTGCTGCCAGCTCGACCGCCATAGAAGCGACGCTGCTGGCTCTTCAAGGCTCTGAGATCACTGACGCCGGCAATGCTCCCGGCGCATCGATAGAGCTCCGGTTCACGTACAGCACTCATCAGCGCGGCATAGCCACCATAGCTCCAACCGACGATCCACATGCGCGCAGGGTCCGCGATGCCGTCACGCACGGCCCATTTGGCAGCCGCAGAAATGTCATCAACCATCACCGTACCCCAGTTGCGCAGACCCGCCTCGTACCAGTCGTAACCGTAGCCTGTCGAGCCACGGAAATTCACTTGCACGACTGCGTAGCCACGACTGGTCAGAAACTGGACGACCTAATCGAACCCCCAGCTATCACGCGCGTAAGGCCCACCGTGGGGGGGAGATCACGGTCGGGAGATTCTTGCCCGCCGCGCCGACCGGCAAAGACTAAGTACCCTGGCAGCGGCGCACCCGCATCGACATCCGGCCGTGCGAACAGCAACTGCCGGTCTGAGTTATCGTCGAGATCCATTTCAAAAATGGCCTCTCGCCCTTTGTAGTTACTCGTGCTCAACAAACAGCGGCCGAGTGGCCCGAAACCGAGCACGTCGAAATCTTCGTTGTCGAAGATATTGAACTTGAGGAGGGTCTGCCAACTGCTCTTTTCGTCAGCGCGTGTAATGTACTGGCCGCGCTCATCACGGAAGCCAAAGCCGAACCGGACGGCACCGCTGCGGTCAGTGACCCACCTAACGACCGGCGCACGATCACGCTGTACCATTGTCAGTCGACCGTTGTTGACATTCAGGCGATACACCTCGGGAAACACCGAGCCATCCGCGTCGAGTTGGATCAGCACGGAGTCTGGATCGTCCGGCAACCAATGAAGAATGTGATCCTGGAATTGCGGCACACCGGCCTTGCCGTTCTGCACCAGCACCTTCTGCCTGGAGCCATCGGCATTGAACGCGACCAAGCGCGTGATCCAGAACGGTCGGCCAAGATCGAACTGTGTGCTGCGGAACGAGCATAGCAGCCGCTGCGCGGTCTTGAAACGACACCAGCACGCGAGGAATCCGTCGACCTCGGCGGCCATTACCGCACGGGACTGCTTGGTAGTGAGGTCGAGGATGGCTACCAGCCGCTTGCCTTCTACGTTGGTCAGATAGACGAGCTGACTACCGTTTGGCGCCAATGCGGGACCATCAATGCCCGGCTCTGCTGCAACAACATTGCTAGTTAGCACCCAAAATAGTGCCGCTAGCAACGCCGTCAGCCGGCTTGAGACTCCCATGGTGGTTCGTGTACAGCAATCCCAGGTAATCTCGCGAGGCGCGTCTTGAGTTCGGCATCGGGTCGGGCCGCTGCAATCGTGGCCGGCTCTAGCCCAAACTCGGCTGCGACGGAGGCGACAATGCCAGGGGCGCAAATCTGGGGCTGCAACCACTCGATGGCCAACAAGTGCCCCAGATACAGTGCGGCGCTGTTCTTGGGGCCAGTGGGGAACTCGCCAAAACGCCGCCATCCCAAGGCAGCCGCCGCAATCGGCGCGGGAATGCACCACCAGCGCATCACACGCTCAGCGACCTCTGCCGCATGGTGAGCGACCAGCGTGGCTCGGCTGGGCGCGTCCAATATGACACCCGTCTCGGCTTCGCTGCGCAGTAGCGCCGCCAGCGTCAGCGACTCGCCAACACGATGCAACAGCGCAGCCGCCGTAACGGCTGCCGCGTCCGCATGGATCGCCCGCGCCGCGCGGTCGGAGCACAAAGCCGTCGCGACTGTTTCTCGCCACAGCGTCCGCAATTGCGGGTACTCCCTCGCGGCGCTGAAGGCCGTGTCACGCAATGACTCAAGTTCAGCGCGGCCGGGCAGCGGTGCCCAGTTGGCAATGGCGGAGAAATCGAGCGGCGCAGGCGGGAGCGGCGCCAGCTTCTGGGTGAAGATCTCCGCAACGTCGCGACGCGCCTGCAAGGCACGCGGCTCGGCCGCAGTCGGCTGCAATCCACGATTCAACATAAGCTCGCCCTGGCAGCACAGTGCTGCGAAACAAGAGCGAGCTTGTAAAGCTAGTGTGGCGGTAGAGACCTTCGAGAAGAGTGTGCCGACGCGTCAAGTAGTCGCGCCACCGGTTACAACCAAAAATCAGGAGTGAGGGCCAAGTGACGGCCGAGAGCGCGACGTCCGTCACGCCGCCGCAACGGGGGCAGCGGCTGCCCTGAACCTGGCGTCAGATCTGCCTGACACCAGATCTGCCAAGCGTCAGATCTTAGATAGCGCTTGCGCCAGATCGTCGGTTAGATCCTCAATATCCTCGAGGCCGATGGACAATCGAACGGTGCCCGGCGCGAGGCCCGAGATGGCGAGCTCCTGGGCCGTGAGGTCTTTGCCACTCAACATCTGCGGCGGCAAGATCAGCGACTCGCTGGAACCGAGACTCGCGGCCATCGCAAAAAGCTGCAAAGCCTCGGTAAACCGCGCCCCAGCCTCATTGCCAGCCCGCAATCGAAACGTTACGACAGTCCCCATGTCGCGCATCTGCCGCGCCGCCAACGCGGCCTGCGGATGGGACGCAAGACCTGGATAGCGGACCTCGGCGACGGCGGGATGTTGTTCGAGCCAAGTGGCTACAGCCGAGGCGGTCTTGCATTGCTCGTGATAGCGAATGAAATACGTCTTCAGGCTACGCTGCAACAAGAAGGCGGCGTGTGGATCCAGCAGCGCTCCTAACAACTCAAACTCTGCGCGCATCGCCTTGATCAAGTCCTGGCGAGCGATGGCGGCTCCACCCCCATGACGTCCCCTGCCCCCGAGGCATATTTGGTCAGACTATGGATAAACACGTCCACGGCGTACTCGCCATGCTGGTGAAAGCCGGCGAACGTATTGTCCATCACCGCCAACGCGCCGTGCTGATGGGCCAACGACGTGATGCGCTCGACATCGGCAATCTTGAGCATCGGGTTGGTCGGGCTTTCGAATAGCACTAGACGCGTCGGCTTGGCAGCCAGCACCTGCGCCAGTCCGTCGAGATCCTCAATAGACAGCATCGTGTGTGTCACGCCGAATCGCGCTAACAGCTTGCGAATGATCGAACGTGTCGGGCCATAAGTCTCAATGAAAAAGACGACGTGATCGCCCTGCTTGGTCAAGGCCAGCAGAGTCTGTGCGACCGCGTTTACACCACTCGCGGTAGCAAGGCAATCGTCCCGGCCTTGCAGTTGCGCCAGCGTCAGCTCCAGCTGCCGCGTGGTGGGATTCGACGAGCGCATATAAAAATAGCCCGGCCGCTCACCCCGAAACGCCTCGAGCGCGCGGCTGACCGTATCGAACTCGAACTTGACGGTCTGGTAAATGGGGGCGATCACCGCCCGATTACCCTCTGGCGGCGCCGTATCGGGTGGATGATTGATAAGTGTGCGTGGTTTCATGGCTCCAGCCTAAAGCGATCTGCATCCAGATGCGCAGGAAATTTCTGGCGAAATTGCCGCTGTCGGACCAGGTCGAGCGTCGCGGTCACCACGCCAGCGGAATCCGCCAGCTCCGCGATTGGCTGGCCGAGGAAGTCGACAATGGCGGTGTCGCCGGCATAGCTGACGCCGTTGCCGTCCGCACCCACACGATTGACGCCAGCGACGTAACTGAGGTTCTCGATCGCGCGCGCGCGCAACAGTTGTTGCCACGGATAGCGGCGCACCGCAGGCCAGTTAGCGACATACAGCAGTAAGTCGTAGTCGTAGCCAATTCGGCGACGACTCCACACCGGAAAGCGCAGGTCATAACAGATGAGTGGTGCGATCTTGAAGCCGCGCCATTCGACTAGCAAGCCGCGGTCGCCCGCCGTGTAATACTCATGCTCGCGGGCCATGCGGAACAAGTGCCGCTTGTCGTATGACGACACAGCACCGTCAGGTGTCACCCAGAGCAACCGATTGAAATACTGCCCGGCTGCCTCGACAACCACGCTGCCGGTGACGGCGGCATCGAGCGCCTGCGCCTGCGCTCGCAACCAGCGCATCGAGTGCTCAGCACCATGCTCGGCCAAGCCTGCGGGCCGCATGGTAAAGCCCGTCGTAAACATCTCCGGCAACACCGCCACGTCCACCTTGCCACGCAAGGGAGCCAGTGCTTGTGCGAAGGCTTGAAAGTTTGCTTCGCGATCTTCCCAAATCAGCGGCTGTTGCAGCAGCGCGAGTCTCACGTGGTGGCAATATCCGATACGGTCGCGTCGTCAGCGAGCCGCGACGCAAACTCCCGCAGTCGCTCGGCGGCCGACTGCAGTGTTTGCTCGCGCTTCGCGAAACAGACTCGCATCACGGCGAGTCGCGGTCTCGGGCCGTGACGACCCGTGTAGAAGGGCGAAATCGGAATGGCTGCGATCCTTGCCTCCGTAATCATCCGCTCGACGAAGTCCACGTCAGATAGTCCGCTGATCGCGCTGAAATCCAGTAGCTGAAAATAAGTGCCTTGCGCGCGCTTGATGACGAATCCAGACCCTTCCAGTGCGTCACACAGGTAGTCCCGCTTGTGCTGAAAGAATGCGCCCAGATTGCGCCAAGCCTCCGGCTTGGCCTCGAGATAGCGGGCGATGCCCTGCTGCGTCGGCGCCGAAATGCTGAACGTGTTGAACTGATGCACCTTGCGAAACTCGCGCGTCAGTCCGGCGGGTGCCACGCAATAGCCGACGCGCCAGCCGGTGGCATGCAGCGTCTTGCCAAATGAGAACACAGCCAGACTACGCTGCGATAGCTCTGGGTGCGACAACACCGACTCATGCTGCTGACCATCGAATACGACGTGCTCGTACACCTCGTCTGACAACACGGCGACCGGCCGGTCGCGAATCAGCCGGGCGAGCTCGTCGAGATCCGAGCGCGTCCAAACAGTCCCCACCGGATTGTGCGGATTGTTGATCAGGACCAAGCGGGTACGGCTACTCAGTGCTGCCGCGACGCGCTCCCAGTCTGGCCGAAATAGCGGTGCCGTCAGCGGAATCCGTATGCAACGCCCGCCCGCCAGATTGACCACCGGCTCGTAGGAATCGTAGGCGGGATCGAACAGGATCACTTCATCGCCACTACGTACCAGTGACAAAATCGCCGAGTGCAGCGCTTCCGTGGCACCGCAAGTGACCGTGATCTCAGCGTCGACATCGACGGACTTCTGATAGGTGGCGTCGATCTTGCTCGCGATGGCCTCGCGTAGCGACTGCACACCCGTCATCGGCGCGTACTGATTGTGGCCCTCGCGCATGGCAGCCGTCACATGCTCAGATAGCAGCGAGTCTATCGGGAAATCTGGAAACCCCTGCCCAATGTCGAGCGCGCTCAGCTCGCGAGCACGGCGCGAGACCGTCGTGAATATCGTCGTGGGTATGTCGGCCAGCTTGCTTTGGAATTGCATGCGCCAAGAATAACCGCAACCACGGCCGCCGTGCGACCGTATCTAGGTTTCCCCCAAAGGGGTGTGGCGCTTGACCCGCAGACTCTCCGCCCATTCGTTAGCGAAATCGTGCCGCGTCGCGCGGCTGACAGCAACATTGATGCCCATCGCGATCAAGGCACCAAGACTAGCCAGCGCCATGTCCTTGTGAGCATCCCAAACATCGCCCTGTGTACCGAGATAGGCCTGTCCGAGCTCGCCGCCGAATAGCGTGGCGACAAGCCACTCAATGAGCTCATAGAGCATCGAACTCGACATGGTGAGGTCGAGCGGCAAAAAGTATCCCCAGAACCCGCGCACGCCGGCCACACGCAGAAAGACCTCTCGGATTGGAAAAGCGAGCAGCAAGCCATACGCAAAATGCACGATGCGATCGAAGTTATTGCGCTGCCAACCCACGAAGTCATTGAAAGAGTGACCAAACACGGCGCGTGACCAATCGTCATACGGGACCTCGGCATACGTATAGTGCGCGCCAACCGCATGCAATAACAAGAACGTGAAAACCAACGCGTACGACAATCGAGATAGGGGAAACGATCTATAGGTGGCTGTTAGCAGTCCAACGCCTGCGACGACCAGCAGGTTCTCGAGCAACCAGTCCTTGCGATCGTAGGGTTGGATCGCGAGTGCTGACCAGACGACGAGGTAGACGACCGCCAGCACCGACACAAATCGAAGGCGCGACCGGCTCACCCGTTAGCAACCGCCATCTGTTCCTCGCGCTTGCGCCGCTTCTCGGCGCGGCGCATATAGAGCGCCGACAAGACGACGCCGGCGCCGACGATCAGCACCATGATGGTTGCCAGCGCATTGACCTCCGGGCTCACACCCAGCCGAACTTTCGAGAAAATCACCATCGGCAGCGTGTTCGATCCGGGACCCGCATTGAACTGCGCAATCACCACGTCGTCCCATGACAGGGTGAACGCCAGCAACCAACCCGACAGGATCGCCGGCAAGATCAGCGGCACGGTTATCTTCATGAAGACTTTGGCAGGCTTAGCGCCGAGATCCATCGCCGCCTCTTCCATCGAGTCGTCGAACGACGCCAAGCGCGACTGCACGACCACCGTGACGTAGGCCATGGTGAAGGTGATATGCGCGATGGTAATCGTGATCATGCCGCGGCCGAACGACCAGCCAAACCAATGTTCGAACAACTGCTCGAGCGCGACGAACAACAGCAGCATCGACAGGCCCGTGATCACTTCTGGCATGACGAGCGGCGCAGTGCTCATACCTGACAGTAGCGAGCGGCCGCGAAACGGACCGAATCGCGCCAACACCAAACCCGCCAACGTCCCGAGAATGACCGCGGCCGTTGCACTCATCGCAGCAATCTGAATGGAGACCCATGCGGCGTCCATGATCTGATCGTTCTGGAACAACTTCCCGTACCACGCGAGCGTCGGCGAATTGGCGGCGTCCCACACCGTGACGAGACGCGAGTTATTAAAGGAATAGACGATCATCATGATGATCGGGATGTACAGAAACGCGAACCCAAGCAACAACGCGCTCTTTTGAAACCAGCGACGCGATTTCACTTCTTGGCCGCCGCGAGTTCTTTGTTCTGAAAGTGCTGAAAGATCATGATCGGCACGATCAGCAGCAACAGCATCACCGTAGCCACCGCGCTTGCTCTTGGCCAATCCCGATTCATGAAAAACTCATCGGCGAGCAGCTTAGCAATCATCAATTGGTCCGTGCGTCCGAGCAGCGACGGAATGACGTACTCGCCCACAGCCGGAATGAATACGAGCAGCGAGCCAGCAACGATGCCGGGTATGGACAACGGCAGCGTGACCCTGAGGAACGAGCGCACCGGACCCGCCCCCAAGTCCGACGCAGCTTCGAGCAGCGTCTGATCGTGCTTCTCGAGATTCGAATATAGCGGCAGAATCATGAACGGTAGGTAGGAGTAGACAATACCGATGTATACCGCAAAGCTGGTGTTCATCATCGTTAGTGGACTATCGATCACACCCAGCCACATCAAGAACTGATTGATTACGCCGTCATTCTTCAGCAGCCCGATCCAGGCATAGACGCGCAACAGAAACGACGTCCAGAACGGCAGGATGATCAACATCAGATAAATGTTACGGACCGACGGTTCGGACCGCGCGATGGCATACGCCATCGGATAGCCAATCAAGAGGCAAAACAGCGTTGAAATCGCCGCAACCTTGATCGAATAGAGCCACGCACTGACATAGAGCGGCTCGTGCAAGAGATACGTGTAGCTCGCAAACACCAGCTTCACTTGCAGCGCGCCATCCTCCAGCCAGCGCAGCACGGGCTCGTACGGCGGACGCGACAAGGGCGCCCACTCGGCAAACGAAATATTGAGCACGATCAGGAACGGGACGACAAAGAAAACCAGCAGCCACAGAAATGGAATCGCAATAACCAGCCGCTGCCCCGCCCAGTGCGAGCGGATATAGTGCGACCAACCTAGAGGCCCGAAGCGGAAAAAGAGATCCCACAGCGGTCCTAACCTGCCGGATCGCAAGCGGGCGTGGGCGGGCAGCGCTCTCGAGTTGGCCATTAGTGAGTCCTTGCCGCCGCGTGTAGTACTGCAAATGGATGCTATTGAGAGATGACGATCGGACTGCTCGAATGCCAGGTCAGGTACACCGTTTCATCCCAAAGTATCCGCTCATCGTCAGACAGCCGCTCGATATTGGGCAGCGTCACACGCACGATCTTGTCGGTGTCTATTTTTACCAAGTAGGTAGACACGTCGCCCATATAGGCGATCTCCTTGACCACGCCGCGCACACAGTTCTCGCGCACGTCCGGTGGCGGCGTCCGCAAGATATTGATTTTCTCCGGGCGTATCGCGGCCCAAACAACCGCGCCTGGTGCCGCACTGATGCCGTGATCGACGTAGACGACGCCACCGAGCTCGTTGGACTGGATGCGAACGTGATCCGGCAGATCTTCGATCAGCACGCCCTCGAACATATTTACCGAGCCAATGAAGTCTGCGACAAATTTTGATGTTGGGAACTCATAGATCTCGGTGGGCGTTCCCACCTGAACGATCTCACCTCGGTTCATGACGCCGATGCGTGACGCCAGGGTCATCGCCTCTTCCTGATCGTGCGTTACAACGATAAACGTAACGCCCAGTTGCTCTTGAATATTGATCAACTCGAACTGCGTGTGCTCCCGCAACTTTTTGTCCAGCGCACCGAGCGGCTCATCAAGCAGCAGTAGCTTCGGCCGCTTGACCAATGAACGCGCCAACGCGACACGCTGCCGTTGTCCGCCTGACAACTGGTGCGGCTTGCGGGCCGCAAACTGGCCTAACTGAACGATCTCGAGCATGTCGCTGACACGGCTCGCAATTTCACTCTGCGAGAGCTTTTCTTGCTCAAGCCCGAAGGCAACGTTCTTCTCGACCGTCATATGCGGAAACAGCGCATAGGACTGGAACATCATATTAACTGGCCGCTCGTAGGGCGGAATATCCGCCATGTCCTGGCCGTCGAGAAAGATATTGCCACCGGAAACGCTCTCGAAACCCGCCATCATCCGGAGCAAAGTCGACTTGCCGCATCCAGAACCGCCGAGCAAGCAGAAAATCTCTCCCCGGTAAATCTTGAGTGAGACATTGTTGACCGCGGTGAAATCACCAAATCGCTTGGTTACGTTCTCGAAACGGATGTATGGCTCGGCGCGCGGGTCGCGCCACGGTTCCAACTTTTTATCGTTGCGACGCTGCTCAGTCATAGCCTTACCGACAACAGGTTGATCACTGCCCAGTGCGGAACCGCGTCCAACTGCGAGTCAGCAACTTGTTGAAGTCAGCACTCTCGGGGAGATCCGGCACCAGCTTCGTCATCATCTCTGGCGGCGGGAAGATATTCGGATTGCCCTTTACCGCCTCATCAAGCGATGCCCAAGAGGCGGCGTTGCTATTGGCGTAATTGAGGAAATTGGAGTTCTTGGCCGCAACCTCGGGACGAAGCATGTAGTTGATGAACAGGTGCGCGTTCTTGACGTGCGACGCGTCCGCCGGAATAGCCATGTTATCGAAGAACATGACGGCACCTTCTTTGGGAATCTTGTAGTCGATGACGATACCCTTGCCAGCCTCCGCAGCCCGATCACGCGCCTGCAAAACATCACCTGACCAGCCGAGCGCCAGACAAATCTCGCCGTTCGCCAGGTCCTCGATGTACTTGGACGAATTAATATTGCGCACCGACGGCCTGATTGAAGCAAGCAGATTCTCGGCCGTGGTGAGGTCCTCGGGCGATTCGCTGTTAGCGTCTTTGCCGAGGTACATCAGCACCGTGCCAACCACCTCGCTCGGCGCATCCAGAATTGAGATGCCACAGTCCTTGAACTTGGCAATCACCTTCGGGTCATAGAACATGGCAAAGCTGTCGAGGGGCGCGTCCGCCATGATCGACTTGATCTTATCGACGTTGTAGGCGATGCCGGACGTGCCCCACATGTAGTTGACTGCGTGCTCATTGCCCGGATCGAACTGCGCCAGCTTTTTGGTGATCTCAGGGTCGAGATTGCCGAGATTGGTCAACTTCGATTTGTCGAGCTTCTGGTAGATCCCGATCGTGATCTGGCGAGCAAGGAACGACGCGGACGGCACCACTATGTCGTAGCCCGTGCGCCCAGCTAACAACTTGGTCTCGAGCAACTCGTTCGAATCCATGACCTCGTAATTCACCTTGATGCCGTACTCCTTCTCGAAGTCGGCGATCACGGATGGCTCGATATAATCCGACCAGTTGTAGACGTTGAGTAATTTCTCGTCGTCGGTCTCGACGCCTGCTGCGGCCGGGTTGGCACCTGCTGCAGGGGTGGCCTCAGTGGCGGGCGGCTTGCCACCGCAGGCGGCCAACATAAATGCGGCCAACAGCGGCAGCGTCAAAGTACGAACGAGCATGCTCATGAGCTTGGATCCCCTTGTCGATGACTGGACACCGGTTCGCGCCGGTGCTTTGTAACCCTTATAACGCAGCACGCGGCTAGTGGGAAGAACCTCCGATTCCTGATGCTTTCAGCACCAACCCTGTGCACGCGCCCAGGCGAGTGTCTCGTCCAGGGACTGAGTGACCTTGTCCAGTAGCTCGTCGATCTCGCCGTGGGTGATAACCAGCGGTGGAGCCACGAAAACCGTATCCTTGACAGCTCGCATCACCAGGCCATTGCGCGTACAACACTCGCGCATACGAAGACCGACCTCACCACGCGGCTCGAAGAAGCGCCGCGGTGACTTTTGCGGCACCAGCTCGATGGCGGCGAGTAAGCCCAGACTGCGCGCCTCGCCCACCAGCGCGTGATCGGCAAGCTCGCGCCAGCGGCGCGCCAGGTAGGTGCCGTGTCGCGCTCGACACGTGCCACGATGCCCTCGCGCCGCAGAATGTCCAGATTGGCGACCGCTACGGCACAGGCCACCGGATGACCCGAGTACGTGAAACCATGGAAGAACTCGCCACCCTTGTCGATCAGCACACTGGCGACTCGATCGCTCACCATCAGACCACCGATCGGCTGGTAACCAGAGGACAGCGCCTTGGCAAGCGTCATGAAATCGGGACGACTGCCTACATACTCACAACCAAACCATTTGCCCGTGCGCCCGAAGCCGCAGATCACTTCGTCGGACGCCAGCAGAATGCCATAGTCATCACAAATGCGTTGAATCTCGGGCCAATAGGTAGCAGGTGGAATGATCAAACCGCCTGCGCCCTGCACCGGCTCCGCGACGAACGCTGCAACGCGGTGCGCACCGAGCGCCTCGATCTTGTCCTCCAACGCACGCGCCGCGCGCTTGCCGTACTCCTCCGGTGAGAGTTCTCCACCGTTCTCGAACCAGTACGGCTGCTCAATGTGCTCGATCCCCGGGATCGGCAAGCCACCTTGTTCGTGCATTGGTTTCATGCCACCTAACGATGCGCCACCCAATGTACTACCGTGGTAGCCGTTCCAGCGTGAAATAATGACGTTGCGTTCAGGCTGGTCGAGCAGCTGCCAATAGCGCCTGATTGCGCGAATCAAGGTGTCGTTGGCCTCACTGCCCGAGCTCGTGAAGAACACATGTTGGAACTGCGCTGGCGTCACCTCCGCCAATACCGCGGAGAGCTCGATCGCCGGCGGCGTCGTACACTGGAAAAAATTGTTGTAGTAGGGCAGCTCCAACATCTGGCGGTAGGCAGCTTCCGCCAGCTCGCGCCGACCATAGCCAATGGCGACACACCAGAGGCCCGCCATACCATCGAGAATTTTTTGACCGTCCGACGTATAGATATAGACACCCTCGGCGTGGGTGATGATCCGTGCACCGGCACCGGCAAGTTGCTTGTGGTCTGTAAACGGATGCAGGTAGTGAGCGGCGTCGAGCCGCTGCCATTCCTGCGTCGATCGACCGCTACCCGATGAGCTCATGCAGCTTGCCTCCCCAGACGGCTCAAACGTTCAACAGCAGGTGTTCTCGCTCCCAGGAGGAGATCACTTGCAGGAACACCTCATACTCAGATTCCTTGACGATCGTGTAGGCGGCGATGAACGCCTCACCGAGTGTTCGCACCAACGGCTCAGAGGCGCGCAGTGTGCGGGTCGCCTCGTCAAGCGAGCGCGGCAATGTAAACGGTAGATCATGCGCACTGCCGGTGACAGGCTCAGTGGGTCGCAGTCCCTCAACCATCCCCAGGTAGCCGCAGGCCAGCGAAGTGGCGATCGCGATGTAAGGATTGGCATCCGCACCAGCGATGCGATTCTCCACTCGACGACTCTCAGCATCAGAGGTTGGCACGCGCAGGCCGGCGGTGCGATTGTCATAGCCCCAATGAACGTTGATCGGCGCGAGTTGAAACCTCGAGATCCGACGATACGAATTCACGTTGGGTGCTAACAATGCCATCGCTTGTGGCAAGTAACGTTGCAAACCTGCGATATGCGAGAAGAACAAGTCGGACGGTGTACCATCCGGCTTGGAGAACACGCTCTTGCGAGTTTTTACGTCCACCACACTCTGGTGGATATGCATGGCGCTGCCGGGCTCCTTGGCATGCGGCTTTGCCATGAAGGTGGCATACATCTTGTGCCGCAGCGCCGCTTCGCGCGCCGTGCGCTTGAACAGGAATGCCTGGTCAGCCAGCTCGAGTGCATTGCCGTGCAGCAGGTTGATCTCCATCTGCGCAGCGCCATCCTCGTGAATGAGGGTATCGATCTCGATATCCTGATCTTCGCAGAATTGATACATGTCGTCGAACAACGGATCGAATTCGTTGACGGCCGCAATGCTGTAGGACTGACGACCTGACTCAGCACGTCCGGAACGTCCTACCGGTGGCTTGAGTGGATAGTCCGCGTCGAGATTTGGCTCCACCAAGTAGAACTCGAGCTCCGGCGCAACAATCGGGTCCCAGCCGCGTTCGGCATATAGCTCCATGATCCGACGGAGCACGCCCCGCGGCGCCATGCCGACGCGCTGTCCGTCGGCATAGAAGCAATCGTGGATCACTTGCGCGGTCGGCTCGGCTGCCCACGGCACGCGCCGAACCGTCTTGGCATCGGCCTTCAATACGATGTCCATTTCGGTCGGACTCATTGCGCCGGACGTATCGTCAGGGTAATCGCCGGTCACCGTTTGCAGGAAGATGCTCTCCGGCAAACGCATGCCCTCGTCTTCCGCAAATTTTGCCGCCGGCATGATCTTGCCGCGCGCAATCCCCGCCATATCCGGAATGATGGCCTCGACTTCGGAAATGCCGTGGTCGTGTAGAAACTGTCTGATCTCGTTTGGCATGTTTACCTGCGCTCAATGACGCTCTTGGGAATGCTCACGCGCCGCAGCACCAAAGGCCGCGAACAAGGCGCGTGAAAATGGATTACTCATTACCTGCCACTCTGGGTGCCACTGCACCGCCATGGCAAAGCGAGGCGCATCGCCGACATGAAAGGCCTCGATGATGCCGTCGGGCGCGCGGGCATCGACCACCAAGCCACGACCCAAACGATCGACGCCTTGGGAGTGCAAAGAATTGACGCGCGGACGTCCCCCCGCGGCCATGGCCTGTAGCGCGCTCGCCGGTTCGAGCAGCAGATCATGCGCTGCTGCGTATTGCACGGCGAGCGGCTGCTCTTTGTCCTCACGATGATCGAGGTGGCCAGGCAATTCCTGAATCTTCTGGTACAGCGTGCCGCCGAAGGCGACGTTCATTTCCTGACAACCGCGGCAGATACCCAGGACCGGGATCGCGCGTTCAACCGCGCGCGGAATGAGCTGCAGCGAGGTCTCATCACGGTGGGGATCGTGCCAGGTACCGGCGTCACTTGGCGGGCCAGCATAGCGATACGGCTCAACGTTCGACGGGCTGCCTGTGAACAACAAGCCGTCCACGTGGCGCAGTAGCTCCTCGAGATCGAGCGCCGGCTCGAGTACCGGGATCAGCAAGGGCAAGGCGCCAGAAGCCTTGACCAGCGCCTCGATGTATTTCTCGCCCACCGCTTGAAAAGGATGGGGACCAATCATGCGACGATCGGCGGGTATTCCGATGACAGGGCGTTGCGACGACATACGATTTGCTCGAGCCAGCGGCTGAGCGGCAGGGTCTACTTGTGCGGATGCTAACGCGCACCGCTCGCGACATTACAACACAGGCCCGCGTCAGACGCGATTGTTGCGTCGCAATATCGGTTTGCCGCCGCCCCGCCCAAACGTCTATTCTGGCGCGGCGCCGCTCGCGCCTACTGCCACCCAATCTTATGCAACCAAGCTACACCGGCGAACTCGCCGAATTCCTGCGCAACCATCCCGCGACACGGTTCGTGGATGTATTTCTGAACGACCTCAACACGGTCGAACGCGGCAAGCGCATCGACCGCGCGTCATTCGAGACGCTGTTCGCGCGCGGCATGCCACTGCCCGGCTCGATGTTCGCAGCCGACGTGTTAGGCGGCACCATCCAGGCCACCGGACTGGGCTTCGATGACGGCGATGCGGACCGACCTTGCCTGCCGATCAGTGGCACGCTGCAACCGGTCCCCTGGCTCACCGAAGACGTGGCGCAGTTGCAAGTCACGATGCACGAATTAGACGGCCGGCCGTTCTTCGGCGACCCACGCCATGTTCTGACCAACGTGCTCAATCAGTTTGCGGCGCTTGAACTGACCCCTGTCATTGCGATCGAGTACGAATTCTATTTCGTCGATTGCGAGCGGACGGCTGACGGTATGCCGCAGCCACCGCGCTCACCACTCACGGGGCGACGTGAGCACAAGACACAAATCAACTCGATGCATGACTTGGATGCCTATTCACAAGTCCTGGGAGAAATCGACAGCGTCTGCCGCGCCCAGCAGGTACCGGCGACGACCGCTCTCGCTGAATACGGACCGGGACAATACGAAGTCAATCTGCAGCATTGTGCTGATGCCCTTCGCGCGTGCGATGAAGCCTTGCGTTTCAAGCGCATCGTCAAAGCGGTCGCGCGCCGCCATGGTTGTGATGCAACTTTCCTGCCGAAGCCCTACCGCGATATGGCGGGCAGTGGTCTGCACGTCCATGTCAGTCTGTTGGACCATGCCGGTAGAAACATTTTTGCCTGCGACCAGCCGGAACAGTGCGCCGCCCTGCGCCACGCGATCGCGGGAACGCTCACTACGCTGGCAGAAGGCGTGGCAATCGCAGCGCCTGGTCCGAATTCGTATCGGCGCTTTCGGCCGGAAGCGTACGTGCCGCTGCACGCGGCTTGGTCAATCAACAATCGCGGCTCCGCGATTCGGATTCCGGCTAGCGATGCAAGTAATCGCCGCATCGAGCACCGTCTTGCCGGCGCGGATGCGAACCCCTACCTGTTAGTCGCCTGGACACTTGCGGGGATGCACCACGGACTGAGCCAACGGCTCGAGCCGCCACCCGTACTGGCGGGCAACGCCTACAAAGGGAAAGCCGGAGAACCGCTACCGACTCAATGGGATACGGCGATCGATCGACTCGCGGCGAGCGACTTTGCGCGCCGCTACCTGGGCGAGCAGTTCGTCGACTTGTATTGCACCGTGAAACGCGCCGAGCTGGCCGAGTTCTCCAGCTATGTCACACCGCTGGAGATCGACTGGTACATGGGGCCGCTTTGAACTACTACCTGGCCAATGCCGGTGACGGCGTCAACCGCGCCGCGCTGGCCGGCGATATCACGACCGACGTCTGCGTGGTCGGCGGCGGTATCGCCGGCTGCTCGGCTGCCTTGCATCTGGCGGAGCGCGGCTACCGGGTGACACTGCTGGAGGCCGAACGCGTCGGCTTCGGTGCGTCCGGACGTAGCGGCGCGCAAGCCATTTTCGGCTTTGCCTGCGGTCAAGCGAAACTCGAACAACAAGTCGGCGCGGACGCGGCGCGGCAAATGTGGGACGTGTCCTTGCAAGGACTCGGATTGCTGCGGGAGGTGATCGACCGGCACCAGATCGACTGCGGCTACGTCAGCGGTCAAATGCACGTCGCGATCAAGCCGCGGCACGAACAAGAACTGCGAGCGGAAGTCGACGAGTTACGCAATCGCTATGACTATCAATCGGTACGGTATCTGCAGCAGGACGAGACCCGCAGCCTCATCGCCAGCAAGCGTTACACCGGCGCGCTGCTGGACAGCAACAGTGGCCATCTGCAGCCATTGAAGTACACGCGCGGACTTGCGGCCGCGGCCGAGCGTGCAGGCACGCGTATCCATGAGAAAAGCCGAGTGGTTGCACTCGACGCGGGTGCTGGTGCGACCACCCCCTCGCGCGTCCGGACTGCGACCGGGACGGTGACAGCCCAACACGTCGTGCTATGCGGCAATGCGCTGCTTGGCGCGCTCGTGCCGCAGCTTGCGCGCAAGATCATGGCCGTCGGCACCTATATCGTCGCCACCCAAGTCCTCGGCGAGGAGCGTGTCCGCGGCTTGATTGCCAACAATGCCGCCGTCACTGACATCAATTGGGTACTCGACTACTTCCGTCGTTCCGCCGACCATCGGCTGTTGTTCGGCGGCCGCGTCAGCTATTCCGGACTTGACGCATTCTCATCCGCCAATGCAACGCGCTCGCGGCTGTTAGCGGTGTTCCCGCAACTGCGCGATGCGCCCATCGAGTTCGCCTGGGGTGGGTATGTGGATATCACCATGAGTCGCGCGCCGCACTTCGGGCGGCTCGCCCCCAATGCCTACTTTCTGCAAGGGTTCTCCGGTCATGGCATTGCGCTGACCGGCATTGCCGGCAAGTTGGTAGCGGAAACCATCGCCGGGACCGCCGAAAGGTTCGATCTGTTTGCGCGCCTGCCCCACGCCGACTTTCCTGGCGGCAGCTTGCTGCGCCGGCCGGCTTTGGTGCTCGCAATGCTCTACTATCGGCTGCGAGACGTGCTGTAGCTGTCCACCGACTTGACTCTTGATCTGAGAATCCGAGCACGGAATCGGCGGCGGCCATTCCCTACGCTCTGCCGGCGGGCACCTTGGCTGCTGGCATAGCATGGACCTGACCGTCGCTACCACCTCCAGCTACTTCATATGACCACACCCACCACCGATCAGTTGCTGATCAACTTGATTCTCTACGGCCTGCTACCGTTGTGGGGCGTCACCGGCTTCATTGACTGGTGCTGCCACCGCGCGACCGGCATCGAGCGCACCTCCGGACTCAGAGAGTCCCTGGTCCATTCCTTGATGGGCATACAGCTTGGCATTCCGATCGTGTTATGCCTCCTGTTCGAGGTGAATGTTCTGATCTTGTTGATCTGTGTGCTGGCATTTGTCGCCCATGAATTCGTCGCTCACTACGATGTGCACTATTCCGCACCATTGCGGCGCATCTCGATCTGGGAAGTCCATGTGCATAACTACATGGCCACGATACCGCTCTATTTGCTAATGTTGATTGCGGTGATCAATTGGGAGGTCGTACTCAAGCTGCTAAGTGGTGATTGGAGCGGTCAATTCACGTTCGAGCCAGTCTCCGTGCCGCACGGCAGTTCTAACTACCTGCGCGGGTATCTCGCGTTCATGGCGCTGCTTTGCGGGCTGCCATACATCGAAGAGAACCTGCGCTGCCTGCGCGCCCACAAGCCGACGGCAACTGGCAGCTGATGGTGAACGCCTACATCACCAGTACCGGCTCGTTCCTGCCAGGTCCGCCGATAAACAACGACGAAATCGAGGAGGTGCTTGGCCTTGTCGACGGTCGACGGAGTCGTTTGAAGTCGCGCATCCTCAAAGCCAATGGCATTCAGACCCGGCACTTCGCGATCGATCGCGAGCACCGCACGACGCATTCGAACGCCGACATTGCGGTGCTTGCTGCTCGAGCATGCATGGCAGGCTCTCCATTGCCAATGCGCTCGGTGGGCATGCTCAGTTGCGCGACGACGCAAGGAGATCTCATCGTCCCCGGCTTTGGCAGCATGGTACAAGCCGGTCTTGGTATCCCGGAGGTTGAGCTGCATACGGCACACGGCATTTGCTCCAGCAGCGCGATGGCCGTTCGCGCCGCTGTGAACACGCTGCGCGTTGGTGACCAGTCGAGTGCACTGGTAGTGGTTAGCGAATTGGCATCGCGCCTGTTCAAACACACGCGCTACGAAGCGGCCGGCGGCCATGATGCAATCGACTTCAATTCAGAATTCCTGCGCTGGATGCTCTCGGATGGCGCCGGCGCTTGGCTGCTCGAGCGACAACCGCGCGGGCGCTGCCTGCGCGTTGACTGGATACGCAGCTATTCGCACGCGGATTCCCTGCCCGTCTGTATGAGCATCGGCCGGGCGACAGACCCGGCCGACAGTCGTAGCTGGCAGGACTATCCCACCTATGCCGACGCCGAAGCCGCGGGCGCGCTATTGATCCGGCAAGACGTCCGGCTGTTAGAGAACATCGTCAAACTTGGCGTCGATGGCGCATTGCGACTCATCGATGAGGGCCTGCTCGACACAGACCGACTCGATCACTTGCTGTGCCACTATTCCTCGCATCATTTCCGTAGCAAGATCTTTGCCATGCTGGAAATGTGCGGTGCGCGGGTGGCGGACGAAAAGTGGTATACGAATCTCTACACCAAGGGCAACACAGGCTGCGCCTCGATCATGATCATGCTCGATGACTTTCTGCGCGAAGACCGCGCCAAGCCGGGGGAAACCCTGCTTTGCATGGTGCCGGAGAGTGGTCGCTTCAATGTGGCCTACCTGCACTTCACGGTCGTGGAGGCTTGATGGCCGAACCTGTGGTGATCGCCCGCCCCGAGATACTCTCGCCCATTGGGCAGAGCACGCTGCGGCAGTTGCTGCGCACCTGGTTCGATTTTGAGCGCCGCCTGTCACGCGTGCCGATCATTCAACGGCTGGAGACGGGTACATTCACCCTGCTGGACTACCAACACCTGCTGCTCAATCTCCGCCAACAGGTAATCGAAGGCTCGCGGTGGATATCTCGATGCGCGTCGAGTTTTGACCGCGAGCACGCCGACATCCGCTCCGTGATCATCGGCCATGCACACGACGAGCACCGTGATTACGAAGTGCTGGAGCAGGACTATGTTGCGGCGGGCGGCGACCTGATCACCATCCGCCAGCGGCCGCGAAACCCAGGGTCAGAAGCACTCCATGGCTATCTCATGTATCGCGCTAGCGAACCTAACCCTGTGGGTCTGCTCGGCGCCATGTGGATTGTCGAGGGGCTTGGCGAAAAGATGGCGCAAGACTGGGCCGCCCGGATCGAACCACTCGCCGGTATCGGCCGCGAGGCGACGCGCTTTCTGCGCTACCACGGCAGTAACGACGACTCACATATGAACAAGCTATACGGCCTCATCGATCGAATTTGTACCACCGAGACGGTGGCCGACGATATCCTGCGCACCGCCACGGTCGTCGGCCGACTGTATGCGCTGCAGCTCGAGGAGATTGACGTTGCGTGAACGCAGTGCGCTGCTAAAAGCCGTTGCCGTCGATAATTCCCTGCCCATCAGCCCGGTGGCGGTCGAACTATGGTTACGCGACATCGAGAACCCATTGCGATGGATAGTTAGGCCGCTGCTACAGTTCGTCTTCGCCGTGCTATTGCACGTCACCTGGGCATTGAAGCGCCTGCCCCTGCCACAGTTCCGCGCGCACGGCGTGCTGCAGTGGACCATCTGCATGTTCTGCCGCAACTTCGTCAGCCCAGAGGCGAATCAACTGATCCTGCGGCACTTCGCGACCGAATCGAATCTACTGAACTTTCTGCGCGACAACAGCAACAGCAAGAATATCAAGCCACTGGAGCTATATCCGCGCCAGGTCGATGACATGCTACGGCATACCTTCGTCGATCACGACCAGGAGCTGTTTCGCATGCTGCACGAGCTTGGGCCCTGGGACCATCGGCGGGAATCGGCCAAAGCCACGGCGCTGGACTGGACTCACTGGCGAAACATTGACATCACGGACCAAGGACATCGACCGCGCTTCACCCAGGTGCTCGACTTCGAGACGTCACACGCGCTGTTCATGTGCCTGTTTTGCTTGCTACTCACCCGCGACGAATACCGTGACGCGATCAACGGCTTCAATCTCGATCAATCCATCGCGATTCGCATCGGCCAGTTGATCGGTGATCCGACACTCGCCGAGATGGCTTACAACAAGTATCCCCACTACATGGTTGGTCCCTGGAACCTTGGACAAAGGTTCCTGATGCATGGGTTTTTTACTGAATTCCTGCACGAGCGGCTGCAGCAGTTCAAGACTGCGACGTGATGCTGGAGCTTAGGCCGTCGTGCGAGTGCTGCGATACGAACCTGCCGCCAGATTCGAGGCAGGCGCGGATCTGTTCGTTCGAATGCACGTTCTGCGAAGACTGCGCAAGTACAAAGCTTGGCAATGTCTGCCCGAACTGTGGCGGCGAACTCGTCGCACGTCCAATGCGATCGATGGCCGCACTCGCAAAGCATCCTGCGTCAATAAAAAGGGTATTCAAGCCGCAGAGCTGTGGACCACGAAATCCACGCGTGTGAACGATCTGAAGCGCTGTGAGCGAGTTGAGCAACGGGCCTGACACGGATGGCACGCCACGCTCAAGCGCAGGCTCTCCCCGGCGCGCATGGCTACACCACCTCGAACAACCCCGCCGCGCCCATGCCGCCGCCGATGCACATGGTGGCGACGACGAGCTTGGCGCCGCGACGTTTGCCTTCGATCAACGCGTGACCAACGAGCCGTGCGCCGGACATACCGTAGGGATGACCGACGGCAATCGCGCCACCATCGACGTTGAGGCGTTCGTCGGGTATTCCCAACTTGTCACGGCAGTAGATCACCTGCACCGCAAACGCTTCGTTCAGCTCCACAGGTCGATATCGGCAACTTTGAGGCCGGCGCGCTTCAACAGCTTGGGCACGGCGAACACGGGCCCGATGCCCATCTCGTCTGGCTCACAACCGGCGACAGCGAAGCCTCGAAAGATCCCAAGCGGCTGTAAACCACGCTGCTCGGCAAGCCTGGAATCCATGACGACACAAGCGGAGGCGCCACCGGAGAACTGGCTGGCGTTGCCGGCGGCGATCACGCCACCGGGTGTCGCCGCCCGAATCTTGGCAAGGGCTTCATAGGTTGTGTCTGGACGGATACCTTCATCGGATGCCAGTGTCACTTCCTGGCTCACTAACTGTCCGGTTGCCTTGTCGCCCACACCCATGCGCACGGTGATCGGCGCAATTTCGTCCTTGAACCTGCCCGCTGCCTGGGCCGCAGCGGCACGCTGCTGACTGGCGACACCGTAGTGATCCTGTTTGTCGCGTGAGATCTTGTAGCGCTGCGCGACCGTCTCCGCGGTCTGCAACATGGTCCAGTAGATCTCCGGCTTATGCTCTTCGAGCCACGCCTCCTTGATCATATGCAGATTCATCTTGTCGTTCTGCACGCAGGAGATTGATTCGAGACCGCCGGCCACGAGTACATCCGCCTCGTTAGCAATGATGCGCTGCGCCGCCCAGGCGATGGTCTGCAAACCGGATGAACAGAATCGATTGACGGTAACGCCAGAGGTCGTGACCGGACAGCCTGCTCGCAGCGCCGCCTGGCGCGCGATGTTCATGCCGGTAGCGCCCTCGGGATTGGCGCAGCCCATCAGTACATCCTCGACTGCCGCAGGCTCGATGCCGGCGCGCTCGATAGCAGCCTTGATCACATGCCCGCCAAGCGTAGCGCCGTGCGTCAGATTGAAGGCGCCGCGCCAGGACTTCGCGAGCCCAGTGCGCGCCGTCGAAACAATCACTGCATCGCTCATCGTCGTGTCCTCTTGGTCGAGCGCGGCGTCGCTCGTTTCGTGGCCCGCCGTTTACTCGCCGCCTTGGCCGGCCGGGTTTTCTTCAGCCGTTTGCTGTTTGGGCGTTCTGTCTTGCGCGCCACGGCGCGGCTGCGGCGCGGCGACTTGCTGCTGGCAGGCGTTGCGCGTTTGGCGCGCACGGTGGGTGCGTCAGCCAGCGACTTGCCGTGCTCCTGCAACGCCACCAACAAAGGCGCCGGCTGCCAGAACGCAGGGTCGCCGTGCGGATTAGCGGCAAACTCACGCATGCGCCGTATGACATTATAAAGACCAACCTGGTCGGCATAGAACATCGGCCCGCCGCGGTACACCGGAAAGCCATAACCCGTCAGATACACGATATCGATATCGGAGGGTCGCTGAGCGATTCGCTCGGCCAAGATGTGCGCGCCCTCATTGACCAGCGCATACACCAACCGATCCACAATCTCGGCGTCGCTCAGCTTGCGCGTCTTGAGACCAAGCTCACGACGTTCGGCAACAATGATTGCATCGACCACGGGGTCGGGCAGCGCATCGCGCCGGCCAGCTTCGTAGCGATACCAACCGCTGCCGGTCTTCTGGCCAAACCGTCCTAGCTCGCAGATCTTGTCTGCAATCCGCGAATACTTGAGTTCGGGTTGCTCGACATAGCGCCGTTTGCGGATATGCCAACCGATGTCATTGCCGGCCAGGTCAGACATCCTGAACGGCCCCATGGCAAAGCCAAACTTCTCGATGGCGCGGTCCACCTGCTGCGGAGTCGCACCCTCTTCCAGCATGAACATCGCCTGGCGGGAATACTGCTCGACCATGCGATTGCCGATAAAGCCGTCACACCCTCCCGAGACAACGCCAGTCTTGCCGATCTTCTTGGCCACACCCATCCCGGTGGCCAACACATCTTTTGCCGTCAGCTTGCCGCGCACGATTTCCAACAGCTTCATCACATTGGCCGGACTGAAGAAGTGCATGCCCACCACGTCCTTCGGGCGACGCGTGAACTTGGCGATCTGATCGACATCCAGCGTCGAGGTGTTAGTGGCAAGGATCGCACCGCGCTTGAGGGTGGCGTCGAGGCGCGTGAACACCTGCTGCTTCACGCCCATGTCCTCGAACACCGCTTCGATGGCGAGATCAGCTGCCGCAATATCCTTGTACTCGAGGGTCGGCGTGATGAGCGCCATGCGCTCCTCGACCTGTGCCGCGGTCATACGCCCCTTCTTGGCGCTCGACTCATAGTTCTTGCGGATTGTGGCAACGCCACGCTCGAGCGCATCGGCTTTCACTTCCAGCAACCACACGGGGATGCCCGCGTTGGCAAAATTCATGGCAATGCCGCCCCCCATCGTGCCCGCACCGAGCACGGCGACCGAGCGGACCTCGCGTGGCACTGTGCTGTCCGGCACATCGGGAATCTTGCTGGCAGCGCGTTCCGCGAAGAACGCATAGCGCAGTGCCTTTGACTCAGAGGTAATCATCAGTTCGCGAAAAATCGCGCGCTCCGCCGCTAATCCGGCATCGAACGGCAAATTGACGGCCGCGGCGACTGCATCGACACAGCGCGCCGGCGCAGGCATACCCTTGGATACCGACGCAGCACCTGTGCGCGCGAAGTGCAGGAACGCGTCGGCCTGCGGATACTCAACCTTCAAGTCGCGCGCCCGCACGATCGGCTGCTTGTCCTTGACAACCTTGTTGGCGAAGGCGATGGCGGCATTGAGCAAGTCGTCGCTTACTACTGCGTCAAAGAGTTTGGTACGTTGAAGTGCTTTGGCTGGGACCTGCGTCCCGGAGGCAATGAGATTGGCCGCAAGCTCGAGCCCCACCAACCGCGGAAACCGCTGCGTGCCGCCCGCACCCGGGATCAGTCCAAAGCTTGACCTCGGGAAACGCGATCTTCGCGTTCGCCAGCGCGACGCGGAAATGGCAACTCAAGGCAAGCTCGAGGCCACCACCCATGCAGGCGCCAGAGATCGCCGCAATCACTGGCTTCGGACTACTCTCCACCACTTGGTTGAGACTGTCGAGATTGGGCTCCGCCAGCGCTTTGGGCGTTTCGAACTCGCGGATGTCTGCGCCGCTCGAAAACGCGCGTTCATTGCCAATCAGCACGATCGCCTGCACCGCCTTGTCGGCGACCGCTTGGTCAATGGCGGCCGCGATTGCCGTGCGCAGCTCGTGGGCCAGCGGATTGAGCGGTGGGTTGTTGAGTTCGATGACGGCGACGACCCCGTCGCGGCGGTAGCGGGCATATGACACGGCGGTGCACTCTCGGATACGCGCGTTATTGCAATCATGCTGGGTTACTGCGCTTAGCCCCGCTTGGCGAGTTGGTCGCGGTATGTTTGAACTGGCACCCTTTTTCTGGCGCTACTGGTGCTGCTGTTGGCAGCGACAATCACGTGGGCGATCAGCGTGCCGCTCAAGAACGTCGCGATCGTCGACGTCCTATGGAGCCTGCTGTTTCTATTGGCCGGACTCACCTACGGGCTTAGCGTCGACATAGCCGGACCGCATACCTCACTCGTCCTGTTGTTGTTGGCCGTTTGGTCACTGCGGCTAGCACTGCATATTGCCATTCGCAGCTGGGGGCACGGTGAAGACCGACGCTACCAAGCCATTCGTGCTCGCAACGAACCGAATTTCGCGGCCAAGAGCCTGTACCTTGTGTTCTGGCTACAGGCCCTACTGGCTTAGGTCATCTCGCTGCCGCTCCTGGGAGCGATCGCGAGCCCGGCACCGCTCAACTGGCTCACGTATCTGGGCGCTCTGCTGTGGACGGTCGGCCTGGTGTTCGAGGCCGGCGGCGACTGGCAACTCACACGCTTCAAAGCCAATCCAGCAAACAAGGGCACGGTGCTCGACAGTGGTCTTTGGCGCTATACGCGCCATCCTAACTATTTCGGTGACTTCTGCGTCTGGTGGGGCTTCTATCTGATCGCGCTCGGCGCCGGCGCCTGGTGGTCGCTACCCGCGCCATTGCTGATGTCAGTACTGCTCATGCGTGTCTCCGGCGTCACCTTGCTCGAGAAAGATATCGGCGAACGGCGGCCCGGCTATGAAGATTACATCCGACGCACCAATGCATTTTTTCCGGGGCCTCGACGCAGCTACTAGAATTCACCGACCGACGACACTTGAGGATGCAACCATGCTTCGACCCGCTTGCCGCTGGCTCACGATTGTTCTGGGACTCACGCTAGCGACCGCTAGTCAGGCTGCAGGCGTGCGCGCCGTCACCGTCGCCGATGGCATCAAGATGGGCTGGGCGTTCGCGTTCCTGCCCGACGGCTCGATGCTCGTGACCGAACGACCGGGCCAGTTGCGGCATATCAACCGAGACGGCCAGGTCGGCAAACCGATAGCCGGCGTGCCGGAAGTTGTCTACAAAGGCCAGGGCGGCTTGTTGGATGTGATCGTCGACAGTGGGTTTGCGAACAACCAGACGATTTATTTTTGTTACAGCGAGGCTGGTGACGGCGGCAACAGTACGGCGCTCGCCCGCGCCAAGCTCGCCAAAGACCAGCGTAGCCTGACGGACTTGCGCGTGATCTTTCGTCAGTCGCCCAAATTCGACAGCCGCGCGCACTTTGGTTGCCGCATTGTCGAGACACCGGACGGCAAGCTCTTTCTGACGCTGGGCGATCGGTTCGCTCGTATGCAAGACGCCCAGACGCTCGATACCCACCATGGCAAAGTCGTGCGCATCGAAAAGGACGGCACCGTGCCCAAGGACAACCCGTTCGCCAAGCGCGATGGAGCGCTGCCGGAGACGTGGAGCTATGGCCATCGAAACCTGCAGGGTGCCGCGCTCGATTCCAGTGGCCAGCTCTGGACCACTGAGCACGGACCCCAAGGCGGCGACGAACTGAATCACCCCGAGGCCGGCAGGAACTACGGCTGGCCCGTGATCACGTATGGGGAAAATTACGGCGGCGGCAAGATTGGGGACGGCATCACTGCGAAGGCCGGCCTGGAGCAACCGGTCAAGTACTGGGCCCCCTCCATCGCACCGTCGGGTCTGGCCTATCTAACCAGTGACAAGTATGGCAAGGACTGGCGGGGCAGCTTTTTCGCCGGCTCACTCAAATTCCGCTTCGTGACTCGCGTGCCGATCACCATGTCGAGCAACGGGGCAACTGCGGGCAAGGAAGAACGCGTGGTAGAACTGGGCCAACGCGTGCGCGATGTACGCCAGGGCCCCGACGGACTTCTTTACGCGCTGACCGAAGATCCGCGCGGAAGGATCGTACGACTCGAACCGCAGTGAACCTCGTAGCCTGCATCGGCGCCGGCAACGTTGGCCGCGCCTGGGCGATAGTGTTTGCCCGCGCGGGTTGTGAGGTGACGTTGTATGACTCTGCGGCAGGTGCCGTCGAACAACATGCACTACCCGCAATCCAGCAGAGTCTGCGCGATCTGGCGGCAGCAGGCTGGGTCGACGATGCTGCCGCAATCCTGGCGCGCATTCACGCTACCGACTCTCTACCATCCGCGGTTTGCGGTGCTACCTACGTGCAAGAAAGCGTCAAGGAAGATCTTGCAACGAAGCGTGCCGTGTTTGCGCAACTTGGGCAGCATGCACCGCCAGAGACCATCCTCGCCAGTTCGACGTCAGCAATCCCGGGCTCGCAGTTCCTGGATGCAGCCGCACAAGCTGAGCGTTGTCTGGTTGCTCACCCGGTCAATCCGCCGTATCTGATTCCGCTAGTGGAAGTCTGCCCGGCGCCCTTCACCACGCCAGCGGTAGTCGATCGTTGCACCGAATTTCTGCGCCGAGTCGGCCAGCAGCCGATCCTGGTACGACGCGAAGTCCCCGGATTTATTTTGAATCGCCTGCAGTTCACACTGGTCGCCGAAGCGCTGCACCTGGTCGGCGAAGGGTACTGCGAGCCCGACGACATCGATAAAGTACTGAAGCACGGCCTTGCAATGCGCTGGGCATTCATCGGCCCGTTTGAAGTTGCGCACCTGAACGCAACGGGCGGCTTTGCGGGGTTTATCGACAACCTGGGGGACATGATGCGCACGCTCGCGAGGGACGCCAAGACCGACTACAACTGGGGTCCGGAGTTGGTCGCCGCAATCCATCATGAGTTGGCCAAGAAGACGCCGGTCGAGCAAATCGCGCCGCGGCAAGCCTGGCGCGACCGACGCATCATGGCGTTGCGGACCCATTTGGCGGACGCCGCTGACCGTCTGGGTGAGTAGCCTGCAGCAATACCGCAACTAGCTGCGGCGCCGAATCTCGAAACAGCGGTGAATGCGCTGATTGCGCGCGAAATCCTTGGGGATGGTCTCGCGCGTGATATCGCTGACAGCATACCGTTCCTCGAGCGTCGGATCGAGCTTGAAACGCTGCGCGTTGCAGGAGAACACCAACAGCCCACCAGGCGACAAGATCGCCATACAGCGATGGACAAGATCGGCGTGGTCCCGCTCGACATCGAGCACGTCCTGCATGCGCTTGCTGTTAGAGAAGGTCGGCGGATCGAGAAAGATCAGATCGAACTGCGCGCGCGCAGCCACGGCACCTTTCAGCCAGCCAATACAATCATCCTGCACGAACTCATGCTCGCGGCCAGAAAGACCATTGACCGTCAGATTTCGCTGCGCCCAATCGAGATAGGTAGCCGACATGTCAACCGTAGTCGTTGAGCGCGCGCGGCCCGCCGCAGCATAGACGCTCGCGGTGCCCGTGTAGGCGAACAGATTCAGGAATCGCTTGCGAACCGCCGCCGAGCGCAGCCGAGCGCGCGTCAAACGATGGTCGAGGAAAATACCGGTGTCGAGATAGTCGGTGAAATTGACGTAGAACTGCAGACCACCCTCTGCTACCAGGACAAACTGCTTGGCTTCCGCCAGCTTCTGGTATTGATCGCCGCGGCTCGTCTTGCGGCGCATACGTAAATGAATACGCTCCGCCGGCACACCTGTTGCACCGGGCAATGCCGCCAACGCCTCATTGCGACGCCGCACGACCGACTCCGCATCGATCGAAGCCGGTGCGGCGTATTCCTGCACATAGAGCCAGACTCGATCGCCGTCGGCTGCGGCGTAACGATCGATCGCGAAGGAATACTCGGGCATGTCCGCATCGTAGAGCCGATAGCACGACACGCTCTCGCGCTTCAGCCACGACGCTAACGACTTCTGATTTTTGGCAATCCGGTTGGCAAACATTATCGCGCCAGCGGAAGCAGCGAAACTGGGATCGATCCGCGCAGTCTGTGACTTGTGGATCAAGTTGCGGGTCTGCTCTGGAGTCACATGAATACGCAACAAACGGCACTCGAGCGCGCCGTTCCAGACCGTGTGTACACGCTCGGCGCGCAGACCGAGCTCGAGGCCCAAATCAGCGCTACCCGCCAGAACAGCGGCACGCCAGTCCTGAAAACGCTCGCGCAGCGCGGTGCCGAGCTCGCGCATCAGCTGCGCAGCTCGCTGGCGGTCTTCCAGGCGCACGCCGTAGGGAGGGTTGGTTGCTAGAAATCCAGCACTAGCAGCGGCGGGACATGCGGCAGCGAGGGACTTCTGTTCGAAACCAATGGCGTCACGGAAACCGGCCCGCGCCGCATTCGCGCGGGCAGTCTGCAGCACACCCGCATCCGCGTCGAAGCCACGTATCACCCCTGGCAGCGGGCGTTCGCGCGCAACCGCTGCGGCGCGGACGCGCTGCCATTGCGCCTCATCATGGCCACGCCAACCCAGAAATCCGAAGTAATCACGCCCCGCATTCGGTGCGCGGCGCGCGGCAATCATCGCCGCCTCGATCACTAGCGTTCCCGATCCACACATGGGATCGAGAAACTCGGCACCACTTTCACACAACTCCGGCCACCCGGCGCGAACTAACACTCCCGCCGCAAGATTTTCGCGCAACGGCGCCTCACCGGATTCGGTTCGGTAGCCGCGACGATGTAAGCCTTCACCAGATAGATCGATTGAGACGACGATCCGCCGGCCATTGGCATGGGCGTGCACGCGCACCGACGGCCGCTCGGCAGAAACACTCGGTCGGGCTCCTGCGACGTCGCGAAGACGATCGCAGATCGCGTCCTTGAGCCGCAATGCACCAAACCCAGTATGTGTGATAGTGGGATGCCGGCCGCTGAAGTCACAAGCCAGTGTGCCTGTTGGATCAATATGCGCCTCCCACGCGACCGCTTGGGAATTGGCATAGAACTCAGCCTCATCATTGGCACTGAAATCAGCGACCACCAGAAAAAGACGACTCGCCACCCGTGACTCGAGGCAGATCCGATAAGCGGTGTCTAACGACCCGACCAGATCAACGCCGACGGTACGCTCACGAACCTCTGTTGCACCGAGGCTTACGAGTTCACGCGCCAATAGATCGCCAAAGCCGCGGGCCGCACTGGCGATCATGCGCAAACCAGTCACCTCAGATCCAGTCGTCAGCAGTGACGGCTCCGCGACGCCGCTGCGAACTGGATTTTGTCGCACTAGCTTGCTGCGACCTGGGCACTATTGGCGCGACGCGGTGCTTCTTGCCCTTCAGCGCTCGGGTGAGAATGCGGTAGCCATCGATATCGAATGGCCCGCGCCGCGTCGCCGTCGCTTCCTCGGCAAGAGCCTCTGCAGCCACATTTTCCAATCCGTTGCCCCCGGTGACGTCGATAGTGGCCAGATGTTGCCAAGCGTCGATGATATGGACTTGCACGAGGCCATCCGCGCGCGCTTCGCGTATTGTCACAGGACCGGCATACGGCCAGCGCTGCAACTGCTGCCGTATCAATCCCATTTTGACCCGCGCCATGTGCCGCGCGGCAGGCTCCAAGCCGATGCAGACACCGGTGCAGCGCTGCAGTTGATAGGCAAAGCATGAACCCTCGCCTGCCTCAAGTCCTAACTGTTTCAGACACCATTGACTATCGCGCGCCAGTGCCGTCAGCGCACGACGCGCGTCGCGCGCGCTGCGGTACAGGCCGAACGCCTGGCCCGAACGCAGCGCATCGGTATCCAGCGGCATCAGGCGAGGCGGCGCATCCGAGTCTGGAAATGCCCAAGTCAGCTGCTCGCCACCGCCGCGCAGCCGACGGTTATAGACCGGTTGTTGCTGGCCCACGATCTGCGCTTCGAGCAGCAGCGCCCCGAGTTCGCCCGCCGTCTCCTGCCACTCGACACGTTGTGTCTGTGCCGCCAACCGTTGCGACTTGGTATCCCGCGTTGCGCCACGAAAATGTTCGAGTACACGGTGG
>JADJBE010000001.1:187500-938555 GCA_016703895.1 Pseudomonadota bacterium | reverse complement strand
AGCCATGAACACGAGTTTCTGCTGCGCGGGTGTCAACAGATCACCGAGCACCGCTTCAGCGGTCGAATACATCGGAGACGTGTCGATCACCGTAGCGCCTGAGGCGAAGAACGCCTGCAGTACTTCGCGCAAACGTGCCCGGACAGCATCCTCAGCGCCGACTTCGAATGGCCCTGAGGTACCCAGACCAATCACTGGCAGCGCTTCACCGCTCGAGGGAATCTGCCGCGTGATCATCTCGTTGCCAGCCTCGTCGAGATGTCCACCGATGTGCGCATTCGCAAGCGATGCACCCGCCAAACCGGCCGCAGTCGTCAAGAAGTCACGTCTGTGCATACTGATGTCCTCGAGATTATTCGCAGCTAGATATGCGCCGCATCGGTTTCGACGACGCTGGCCGCGCCCGACTGTACGATACGCGCGAGCGCGCCGGCCATGGGCATGATCTGCTCCGCATAGAAATGTGCGCTGCGCAGTTTCGCGCTGAAAAACTCGCTGTCGGTTGTTTGGCCTGCGATTCTCTCTGCTGCGATCGCGGCGGACTTCGCTAACAGCCAGCCGCCGATCACGATGCCGCACAGCCGCAGATAGGAACCGAGACCGCCATCGCCTCGATCGGGCGCGCTACCGAGCGACTGCAATAGCGACTCGGTAGACGCGCGCAAGTCGGCGACGCCTGTCAATGCCGCGGTCGTCGCGCTGGCGGCGGCGGTTGCCGGCAGTGCCTCCAGCTCGCGGGTCATGTCATCCAGCAGCGCGAACATCGCAGCACCTCGATCACGACCCACCTTGCGGCCGATCAGGTCATTTGATTGGATGCCCGTCGTGCCTTCATAGATCGTGGTAATGCGCACATCGCGCAAGGTCTGCGCAGCGCCAGTCTCCTCGATGTACCCCATGCCACCGTGCACTTGAATACCGATGGACGCAATCTCCACACCCATCTCCGTGCTGAAGCCCTTCACGATCGGTATGAGTAGATCACCGCGCGCCTGGGCAGCCGTCCGAACCGACTCGTCGGCATGTTGCGCTCCAACGTCGAGCTGGAATGCCGCGTAGAGCGCTGTCGCGCGCATCGCCTCGGTGTAGGACTTCATCGTCAGGAGCATGCGTTTGACGTCCGGATGGCCGATGATCGGCGCGGGCGACGTGCCGGTACCCATCGACGCACTGCGACCAATGCGTGCCGCTGTGGCGGGAGGTTTGCCTTGCACGCGTGTCCGCGCCCAATCAGCGGCCTGCTGGAAAGCCCGTTCCGCCAGTGCGTAGCCCTCCATGCCGACCGACAACCGCGCCGCATTCATCATCACGAACATGTACTCGAGGCCGCGGTTTGGTTCGCCAACAATGTAACCAATGGCGCCCTGCTGCTCGCCATACATCATCACGCAGGTAGGACTCGCGTGAATGCCGAGCTTATGCTCGATCGACGCGCACTTCACATCGTTACGCTCACCTAACGACCCGTCCGGGTTCACCAGGAACTTCGGTACGATGAACAGCGAGATACCCCGGACGCCCGGCGGCGCTCCATCGATGCGAGCCAGCACCATATGAACGATGTTCGACGTGAAGTCGTGCTCACCGTAGGTGATGAATATCTTCTGGCCGAACAGCCGATAGTGCTTGCCGTCAGGCACCGCTCGCGTGCGAATTTGCGCCAGGTCCGAGCCCGCCTGCGGCTCGGTGAGATTCATGGTCCCGGTCCATTCGCCCGACACCATCTTTGGTAGAAATGTCTGCTGATGCTCCGGCGCCGCGTACTGCTCGAACGCCTCGATCGCACCCTGGGTCAACATCGGACAAAGCTTGAAAGCGAGATTGGCGCCCGCCCACATCTCCTCGACCGCCGTCCCCAACATGATCGGCACATGCTGCCCGCCAAACTCAGTGCGGCAGCACGCAGGCTCGCCCAGCCATTCTCGGCAAACTGCTGGTACGCCTCTTTGAAACCAGCCGGTGTGGTCACGCCCTCCGGCGTCCACTTAGCGCCCGACTGATCGCCGCTCTTGCAGAGCGGCTCCAGCACCGTCTCGGCGAAACGCGCCGCCTCGGTCAGAATTGCCTCAGTCGTCTCGGCGGAATAGTCCGCGAACGCCTGACACTCGCTGAGTTGCCGTGTATCGATCAGCTCATTGAGGACGAATTGGATATCTTTGATGGGTGCACGATACATATCAATCTCGCAGTGGTTAGTCTGTCAAGCGCAGCAAAGCCTCGGGCCGCGCTTGCCGCATATTAAGCACGGACCAGCGCCGGAACGATGTTGGCGGCCGCAAATTCGATGAAATCGCGGACGCGCGCATCATTTTCAAGGCCCGCCGGATAGATGGCGTAGAGCGCCGACGCAGCCGGCACTGTCCAGTCGGGCAGCACTAGCTTGAGTTTGCCGGTTGCGATGCCCTGGCGGCACAAAAACTCCGGCAACAGGCCGATTCCGAGACTGGCGACCGCGGCACCGTGCAGGACAGCAGGATCGTCGACAGCCAGCTTGGGCGTCACGCGCACCTCGGCACGGCTCGAGTTTTTGGTCATCTGGAAGCGGTACTCCGGACCATCTGGCGCAGGCGTGAGCAGTGCGTGCTCGCGCAACCCCTCAGGACGTTCGGGCGCCGGATGTCGCTGCAGGTAGGTGGGCGTGGCGCACAGCACGGATGGCGGAGCGCCCAGCAAACGCGAGCCGATGCGCGGATCGTCAGGTTTACCCGCTCGGATCGCGACGTCCCACTCGGCGTCCGATGAGGGATCGAGAACCACATCGAGCGCGCGGTCGGGGAAACTGTCGAGGAATCGCGGCACCAGCGGCCCGAGGAGTATTCGGCCGAAGGCCGGATCGGCCGCCACTCGCAATGGGCCGACACGCGTGGTCGAAAACCCGGCCCCCAGACTGCGTACCTGTTCTGCCTGCTCGCCGATCGCGCGGGCATGCGGCAGTACCGCCTCACCGGCGGACGTCAGAAAGATTCGCCGAGTGGTACGCTTGAGCAGCTTGGCCCCCAGCTTGTCTTCGAGTTCAGCGATGGCGCGGCTGACCGCAACTTTCGGCACGCCGTAGGCGCGAGCAGCGGCCGAAAAGCCATTCAGCTCGACGACTTTGGCAAACACTGCAAGCTGTGCGGGGACCCAGAAATCAGTCATTCTTGCACCAAAGAACAGGTTTTATTAATTTATTGTTTCATAACAGGTCTTATCAGACAAGGTTACCTCCCAAAATGAATATCTCGATGCACTCAATGTCAGTCGCACTCTTTACCACCGGGCTGCAGCAGTTGGGCCATATGCTGGACAAAGCAGAAGCCAACGCCAAGACCCGCGGTTTCAACGCAGACACGCTGGTGTTCGCACGTCTCGCCCCGGACATGTTCGCCCTCGATCGCCAGGTGCAGCTGACTTGCGACTTCGCCAAGAAGTCCGCCGCACGCTTGGCTGGCGTTGAGCCACCGGCAATGGAAGACACCGAAAAGACGCTCGCCGATCTGCGTCGTCGAGTGGACCGCACGGTCGAGTTTCTTGCCACGATCGAGCCGGCTGCGATCGATGGCAGCGCGTCACGTGAGATCAAGGTCCCGCTGCGCGATCGGACGCTGGAGTACGCAGGCCTGCCCTTCCTGCAAAAGTGGGCGTTGCCGAATTTCTATTTTCACCTGACCACGGTGTACGACATCCTGCGCCACAACGGCGTCGATCTCGGTAAAGCTGACTTCCTCGGCAAGTATTAGATCGTTCAGGAGTGCTGGCGATGCAACAACGACGTTTGGGTAGGCAGGGCCTGGAAGTTTCCGCTATCGGCCTCGGCACGATGGGTATGACGGGCGTCGCGGGAATGGCCGACATGTACGGCCCAGCCGACGACGCCGAGGGCGTCGCCACGATCCAGCGGGCGCTCGATATTGGCGTGACTTTCTTTGACACCGCCGAGGTCTATGGTCCCTATCACAACGAAGAGTTGTTAGGTCGAGCGCTGGCCGGGCGCCGCCACGAAGCCATCATCGCCAGCAAGTTTGGCTTCAAATTCAGTCCCGAGTTACGCATCGCCGGTGTCGACAGCAGTCCGGACAATGTTCGCCGCTCGCTCGATGGCGTACTGCGCCGCTTAGGCACTGACTACCTCGATCTGTGGTACCAGCACCGACTCGATCGCAGCGTGCCGATCGAGGAGACTGTGGGTGTGATGGCTGAGCAAGTTCGCGCCGGCAAGGTGCGCTACCTCGGCCTGTCAGAAGTAGGTGCCAGCACACTGCGACGGGCACACGCTGTGCACCCTATCAGCGCGATGCAGAGCGAGTATTCGCTCTGGGAGCGCAATATCGAAGGCGCCGTGATCGACACCTGCCGGGAACTGGGTATCGGCATCGTGCCTTACAGCCCGCTGGGTCGCGGCTTTCTCACCGGCACGGTCCCGAGTGCCGAGGAGTTGCCGGGCAAGGACTACCGCCGCAGTGACCCACGCTTTCAGGCTGACAACTATGCGCACAACGCGCAGTTGTTGGCCAACGTGCAGGCGGTCGCCGTGCGGCACGGCGCGTCCGCCGCCCAGATCGCACTCGCCTGGTTGCTGCATCGGGGCGACGACATCGTGCCGATCCCGGGCACCAAACGCCGTCGCTATGTCGAAGCCAACGCGTCGGCAGTCAGTGTCAAACTGACCGCCGACGACATGGCCGAACTCGATTCGATCCGCACCGCCGCGGGCCCGCGCTACACCGAGCGGTCGCTCGCGACCATCGATCGGTGAGTGGTGGTTTTACATAAGCTGCGCTCGGCGCCAGACTCCAGTTGAGAACGCGAGCCAAATCACGGCGTAACGCGCGCGGGTTTGCCACGCTACCGGCTGCAAGGTGCCCGATCGGGGGCACCGCTTCGCCGGTATGGCGAAGCCAACCATTCAAGGACTAGCGGCACGGCGTGGCAATTCAGCCAGTGAACAGTTCTGACGACGAAACCGAATCGCTCGGCAGCATCGGTGACGCACTCTGTGAGGCGCTGGGCAACCTGCGCGCCCAGTCAGTGTCATTGCATAGCACGGCAGGCGACATCCTTTGGCTGAGCGAAGGCGTGATGGGACCCGACGAGCACAGCCTGGTGCTCGAAGCGACCAACGCACTGACGTTGGCCACCGATCGTCACTACATTTTCCAGAATCTGGGCGACGGTCGCTCAGCGACGTTTCTACCCGCGCGCTCGCCGAATGGGGAGTTGGTTGGGCTCGCGACGATCATCAGCGAAAGCAAATGGCTCGATAGCGCTGGCGCCGGACGGCTCGTAAACAACCAGACGTCGGCGGCGATGCGACGCCTGGCGATTTTTCGCAAGCCAATCCGGCCAGCACCCACAGTGGCACCGCCAAAAGCGACAAAACGCCCAGCAGCGGCACCGACGCCAGTTAGTCCCAGCACCACCGGACTACGTGTGGTTGGGTCGCGTGCACCACAAGCGAAGCACGTCGAATCGGCACCGGCGATCGCCAAACCAACCGCTATTGCAGCGCCGACGGTTGGCAGTGGCAAGTTCCGCTTCTCGGATACCCACTACCAACTGCACGTGCAACAGCTGCTGAAATTGCGTACCGGGGGCGGTACACGGCGCTACGAAGTGCTGGCACGACCGGTTGGTCGCAGCTCGACCCCTGACTCAGTGGCCGATACCGTTCGCTGCGCCATCGGCACCTCGGAACTCGATCGTCTCGTCATCGCAGAGTTGCTCGCCTGGATCGAAGCCCATCCCAAGGTGCTCGATGACAAACCGGCGAGCTTCTCCTGCAATCTCTCGATGAGTTCGATCGCCGATCCAAAGTTCCTCGCGTTTGTTGCCTCACAACTCAAGACCCGCGACGTACCACCCGGCACCGTTGGCTTCGAGTTGTCTGAACAAGCTTGCGTGAAGCAACAGCGAGACGTTGAGATGTTCATAGCAGCCTGCGAGAAGCTGGGTTGCTACGTCGTCATCGACGATTTCACGCTGGATTCGCGGGTAGTGCCATGGTTGGCGTCTCCGGCCATGCGTTTCGTCAAGATCGATTCGAGGATAACCACTAGCGCCATGACCAATCGCCTGCAACAGGCGCTGGTAATCGCCATGTCACAGATGTCCAAGGTGCTCGGCATATCGTGCGTCGCCAAGCGCATCGATACACCAGCAGCACGGCAATGGCTGTCGGCCGTCGGCGTGGACTACGCCCAAGGCTTCGTGCTGGAAGAACCCAAACCACTCAATGAGCTGGAGTAGTCACGACGACGCCGTCCAGTAGCCGGATACGTCGCTCGCACCGACTAGCCAGCAGCTCATCGTGGGTCGACAGCAAGAACGTGGTACCGGTTTCGCGCTGAATCTCGGTTAACAACTCGAACGACTGGTTGGCGGTGTCACGATCCAGGTTACCGGTCGGCTCGTCGGCCAGCACCAAAGACGGTTCATTCATCAGTGCTCTGGCAATCGCTACCCGTTGCTTTTGTCCGCCCGAGAGGCGCGTTGCACGGTAGTGCTTCCGATCAGACAACCCCACACGCTCCAGCAACATGGCGGCACGTTCCAGTCCGACCCGAGTTTCGCGACCGACACGGCCGGCATGTGGAAAGACGACGTTCTCGAGAGCCGTAAAGTCCGGTAGCAAGTGGTGATGCTGGAAGATGAAACCAATATACCGATTGCGGAACTCAGAGAGCTGCGATTCAGTGAGCCGCGTCAGATCCTGACCGAGCATCCTGAATGTGCCAGAAGTCGGTGCGAGCAAGGTGCCGAGTATGGTTAACAGCGTGCTCTTGCCGCTTCCCGACGACCCCTGCATCGCGACCATCTCGCCGCGCGCGAGCGTGAAATTGATGCCCTTGAGAACTGGTGTTTCAAAGTACCGATCGACGAACGTCTTGCGTAGGTCGACAACTTCGAGCAAGGGCGTTGAATCCGCAGTGGTCATCATTGAGCTGTCTTCATTGCGCTATCTTCACTGAGAGATAGCCTCGACAGGGTCGACGCGCGATGCCGCCCTCGCTGGCAGAATCGCCGCTAGCACACTGGCGACAACCGCCAGCAGCAACGCGATCGGATACTCACCCAACGCCGGATCGACGGGTAGCGGCGCGCTGCCATCCGCGCCGCGCGGCAGACCAGCGAGCAGTGCGCTAAAGCCATATCCCAGCAGACAGCCGGCTATTGAGCCGAGCGTACCAATGAGCGCACCCTGCAAGATGAACACCGAGAGTACAAATCGTTGCGACACACCAAAGCTGCGCATAATGCCGATCTCGGGGCGACGTCGGTAGGTAGTGAGGAGCAGCGCGCTCGCGACGCCAATGACGATGGTAAGCAGCGTGAAGAACTTGATGATGTCGCCAGAGGATCGCTGACCCTGCAACGCATCCTTCAGGCGCTGGTTGGTCTCGCTCCAGGCGGTCGCCTCGAGACCAGTACTGTCGGCGAGGCGCTCGGCAAGCTCCGGAGCGGCATAAATGTCCGCAAGCTTGATCTCGATCTCGGTCAGGCCGTCGGGATAGTCGAATAGTACCCTCGCCGTATCGAGATTGACGTAGGCGAGTCGCGCATCAATGCTCTCGACGCCAGTGGCGTACAAGCCGCGGACGATGAGCACGCGCTCACGTCCCTGATCGCTCTGCACAAAAACCGGCTGCGCCACACCGATGCCGAGATCATCCGCCAGCCGTTTGCCGATCAGAATGTCATTCAGGCCCAGTCGTGGCTCGCCGGCCACGACGTTCGTATCAATAGGCGCGATTGCCGAGAGTCGCTGCGGCTCCACGCCCTTCAGCGTAATTGGCACCGTCTGCTGACCGCGAGTCGCCAGCACGGTACCGAGCACGTTGTAGCTGATACCCGTGACATCTGGCAGGGACTCAAGTATCGACTCGACGGCGCGCCAATCCTTGATCTGTTCGCGCCGCTGGAGGGCGCGCTGACTCACGACTGCGCGAACCGCACTCGCGTCGCGCGGTGGGACCACCGCCGGCATACGCCGCTCAGGCTTGAGCGTGACGTGTGCCGTCGAGCCGACGACCCGTTGAATCTGGAACTCGGCCAGGCCATTGATCAACGCTGCGTTGAAGGTGAACACCATCACCGCGATCGCGACGCCGGCAATCAGCATCGTGGACTGCAGACGGTTAGCGGTCAGATACCGCAGGGCGACCTTGACGCTGTAGTGCATGGCGGGTCAGGGCGTCCGTATGCCGCCGCTGCGATCGCGTACGTTGTCTGACGCGCTGGCAGCAACTGGCCGCACACGCTGACCAATCAAGTCGACGCGCGGTTGTGCCAGTACCACGTCACCGGCGGACAAGCCTGCGGTGACGATGACGCGGTCGCTGGGCCATTCAACAAACTGCACCCGTTGCTCTGCAACCACCCCAGCGCTCACTATGAGAACGCGCGCTTGCTGCTCCCGGCCGAGCATTGCACTACGTGGGATGGTCACGGCATGGTTGAGCCGCTCGACGATGATGTTCACGTCAGCGGTCACTCCAGAGCGCAGACTCAGCGGCATATCGGGTCCGGTGGCATCCAGCTTGAGCCTGACTGTGGCGCCACCGGAACGCGGATCCACCTTCGAGGCGATGTAGTAAACGGTTGCCGTAAGGGGTTGGCCGCGACCGGCGATCAGGACGTCGGCTTTGAGTCCAGGTACGATTTCGGGTAGGTAGCGTTCGTCCACCTCGGTTTCGATTTCGATATCCGTCAATGGAGCTAGTTCGTAGATGACGGACTGGCTGGTTACGACCTGGCCTGGATCAACCGGGCGGGCCAGGACAACACCTGAGACTGGTGCATCAATCGATGAGTCGCTGAGTTTCGCAGCAGCTTCGCGACGGCCCGCCGTCAATCGTCGCAACTCTGCGGCGGCCTGTTCGCGTTCGAACGTTGCTGCGTCGAATTCTTTTAGGGTCGTCAGCCCGCGGGTCCGCAATTCGGTTTGGCGTGCCAGCGTACGTTCAGTTTCAGCAAGCCGGCTGCGTTGCGCAGCGAGCGCTGCAGCTGCCTGGTCGAGCGACGCCTGTAGCGCCGGCGCGTCGAGCCGCGCGAGCAGTTCTCCGGCCTGCACGCGCTCGCCTTCCTGCTTCGTCAGCTCGATGAGCTCACCCGCAACTTTTGGCACGATCCTCACGGTCACGCGCGGCCGCGTCCGTCCGGTGATGGCCAGGACCCGTTCCGTGGGGCCAGCGCTGACCGATACCACCGCTAACGACTGAGGCTGCTGGGTGTACAAGTACCAAAGCGCCGCCACTAGTAAGGAGATGGCAAGCGCGAGCCACCAGCGGTAGCGTGCCAGGAAGGTCTGCGGTTCAGTTGCAAGCATTGCAATAAAATAGCATGAATGGTCTAATATATTCTATAATCGCAGATATCAGGTACTGGGTGCGCAAATGGCCCGATTGGCAGGGGCAAGAAACGCTGACTACGACGCCAGGCGGCAAAGTCTGATAGACCGCGCGCGCCGGCGCCTCGCAGCGCGCGATTCCGGCCAACCCAGCTTTAGACAGTTAGCGCTGGCCGCTGGCGTCAGCGTGACAACGATGCGCCATTACTTCGATTCGCGCGAGTCGGTAGTTGCCGCGGTGTTCGAGCAGTCACGCGCCGGCGCAGCGCCGCATCTCGCCAACGCACGCTGCCCCGATAGCCCAGACTTGTGCGACTCACTGCGAGTATTTCTCGCCCGTGTCGCTCGCGGCTGGACTCAAGGCGGCGTCGACAGCCTGCATCGTATCGGGCTCGCAGAAGGTTTGCGTGACCGCAACGCGGGCACTCAGTATCTGAATGAAGTACTGGAGCCCACGTTACAGGCACTCGAGCAGCGGCTCGCCGCGCATATCGCCGGTGGCACGATGCGGGCTGCAGATACCCGCCACGCCGCGTTGTTGCTATTGTCGCCGCTCGTTCTTGGGCTACTGCATCAGCACGATTTGGGGGGCAAGCGTTGCCGACCGCTCGACCTGGACGCGTTGATACACGCCCAAGTCGAGATGTTTGCCCGCGCCTACCAGGTGTAACGCACCCGATAGCGCACGGTGGTGGCGCCATCCTTGGCCACCGTCACCGGAAACACGATCGTACGCGCGTCTTCTTTATCGAACGAGTGGCTCTGGCTCAGCAGCCTCCAGTTGCTCCAGCGGTAGAGGTTTTCCTTCACAAGAACGTCGACGGACTGGTCCTTGTGGTTCCGCAGCTTGATCTCGAACTCCTCTTCCATCCACTGCGACTTGGCATCGACGGCAAAGTCCACTTGGCGTCGCTCCCCGACCACGTCGAACGCTGAGCCCATCTTGACGCGCACCTGTTCGTCTTTCGGCGTGTGATCAATAAGGTCCTCGCCGATGAATTCGAGGCTGCCATCGGCGTCGTCGAGCTTCGACACACGGATCCGCCCCGCGGGTAGCGGTACGCCCAAGCCAAGCTTCTTGTCGTTGCGGAATTCGAGATAAACGTCGACCTTGGTATTCATGGCGAGGCCAAGTTCGCGATTAGTGTTAGGCGAGCCCCATAGGTAAGGCTGCGCCAGACCGTAGTAGAGCAAGACTTTCTTGGCTGGGATCTGCTTTGCCTGATCGAACAGCTCGATCTGTTTGGTCGAGTTGTTGGGCAGCGTGGCGCGCCGCCCGAGCGTGTATAGATGAAATTCGAAGAAGTCCTTTTGCTCAAAGCCACCATCGTCCGCCACGGCCGCCGACATTTTCTGCAATTCCAACATACGGCCGCGAGCCACTTGCGGTGTTGGCGCACGGTGCACATCGCCGGCTATCAGCTTCAGTTTGGCGTCTGGATAGCTCGTCCCGGACTGGTTGATGATGCTGACCCACGCGGACAGATCCAGTACGCCGCTGTTGGCGTCGCGGCCTTCGTTGAAGACCAGGTTGTAGTCCGCCCACCACGTCACGCCACCTGTCTGGTAGGTGACGCGAGTGCGCTGCTCACCGCCTTGCGGCGCGTTCAACTCCCAGACCAGTGTGGGCTTGGTCTCGAGGCCACCCGGCAAGTCCGGAAAACGTACCGCGGAATAGTCGCGCAGCGCATGGATGCTGCCGTCATTGCCGCGCAGTACGAGTCCTGGTCAACCGCGGACAGCAGCGTGCCGCTCACGGTCGAGGTCTGGTTGCCAACGGCGCGCTCCACGGTGATCGGCTTGTCGATGAATTTCTGCAGCAGCTTGTCGGTGCTGACCAGATCAAACTGGAAGTTCTGCTCCAGCACGCGCGTGCGCGGGTCCGTCACGGAGGTGAAGGTGACTGTGGTCGGATCGATGAGACCGGCAATGTCACTGAACTTTAGTTGCGACCGGCCGGCCGCCAGCTTGATTGCGCGATCGTGCCGTACCATCGCGTAGCCTGGCACTGACATCGCGTTAGGTAGCCCAGAGCCTGGCACGGGCCGATACAGCTCGGGCGAAATTGCTCCCGGCTGTGCGGAGCTGTAAATCGTAATCGCCGTGTCATCACCACCCGTAGCGGCCCCGGCTACCGGCGTGAGCGTTGCGCTCGCCGCCATAGCTGCTGCGGTTGCAGTTGCTGGCGATCGGGCTCGAGCAGATTTCTTCTGACGCATGAATACCTCTGAATACGGGTGGCGCGAGGCGCGCTGCCTCATTGAACGCGGTAACCAACGCTACCGGGTTTACGGATTTATCCAACATAGTGGCTCAATCGCGATACAGATCCCACTTCTGCCCAGGAATTGCAGCCATTTTGTGAGGCGGAACGTCGGCTTGGAACGGTTGCTGTCGCAATATCACGCGGTGCGCCGCAATTTCCCCAACGCGCGACTACGGCCGGAATGGCGGATGGCGTTGTTGCGTCGCCTGCATGATATGTCCCCCATCCAGACCGCTGAGAAGCGCCGCACGCATCGCAACGCACCATGCCAACCACATACGCCGATACTACCGCTACCAAATCCGTGACACCTACTGAGTCGCCGCACGCCACGATGGACCGCGAATTCATCGGGCGCAACCAGATCGTCGAGCGCTACCTGGCGGGCTCGCTGCCACCCAAAGGCGCGAGCGAGTTTGAACGGTTCGTCCGTGCCAATCCTGCCGTGCTCGATGAGTTAGGCTTCGCCGACCGCGTGCACTCGGGCTTGCGGTTGCTTGAAGTTAGCGGCACGCCTGAGCCTTGGGCCGAGAAACCAACACGCTTTTGGCAGCAACTACCGTTTATCGCTGGCATTGCGGCGGTGTGCGCCAGCCTGTTGGTTGTTGCTGTCTTGTTGGGCAGCAAGGTCTCCGATCAATCGGGCTTGATTGCAAAACTGAAGCAAGAAGTGATTGAGCGCCCGATTGCGCCAACTAGCTCGTCACGTCCCATTATTGTGCAACCGTCGCTTGTCAGCGCCGCGAGCGCGACCAGCGTCGACCTGGCAGCTGGACAAATGACCGAACTCAAGATCGAGGTCACGCAGACCAAATACAGTACGTTTCGTGTGGTAATCGATCGGGTGAACCACGGACGCGTCGCGATCCTGGACAACATGCTCAAAGACTCGAACGGGCATGTGCGACTGCAACTGAACCCAGCAGCCTTCGGTGCTGGCGACTATTTGCTGACCCTTGAAGGCCTGAATATGCGCCGGGAAGGCACGCCAGCCGCCTGGGTGCGCCTGAACGTGGGTCGCTAGCCGGCCATAGCGCGCGGGCATTGCAGCCCGCGCGGCTACGCCGTCGGCCGCTTACTTCTTGCGGCGCGCTTCGGCTGATTGATTGCGCGGAATGAAATTCCGAGCAACAGAGCCTTCTGCGCGACCGAGCCGCGTGTGCGACCCAGTTTCTCTGCTGCGGCGCGAGCCGACAGCTTTTGCTTCGCCAGTGAACGCAGCTTGGCCACGTCCGTCGCTGTCCAAGCCTTACCTAAGCGAGCGGGCTTTACCGCCTTTGCTTTCTTCTTTGCCATGAGTCCTCCTAAACGCTAACAGTGCAATACTAACCTTTTTAGCAGCCTCGTGTCGCAATTAGTTAGCGAGTAGGCCACGTATGCTGCATTTTGTACCCAGTTTGTGGACTGCTGCAATGTTTATTTGTCAGCGGTAACCGCCAAAGGTTCCTCAGGAGCGACGCGAACTGCTGATAACGACCCGATCAATGAGCCGCGGCGCGGTGCTACGGGGTCGTCGGCTAACTCGACTCGCGCGCCGGCCCGCTCACTCGCTCGCCATTGACGCGGCACTCGATCAATCGCAATTGCGAAAATGCTCAAACTCCCCGCTGCATCGACCCGCAAACGCACCCAATGCTTGAAATCCTCGATCCGCAAGCTAGCAAACGCTTCGTTAGCGTGTCGCCCAAAGCCTTGCACTGAAATAAACAGATAAAGACCCAGAATCAAGGCTCCTACTATTCCCCCGAGTACGAAAGTCAGGCTGCCAGCCACTAACAGTTGGGACACCGTCCCAAACTCCAGCCCGAAGCCTCTGGTCGTCACCAGCAGGCTGAGCCAGCCGAGCCCGAACGCGGCGGCTAGATGGGCCACAGCATGGCAAACACCACCGATTACCCGCCACCAGCGCACATGTGTGTCCGTAAAGAATATAAATGCTGCGACAAACACGATCAGCCACAGACCATAGAAGGGATCGCGAATCGCGGCTCGCACTGCCGCATTGAGCGCCGTGGGCAGATCCACGGTATCGGCTACTTGTAGGCTGGCCGAGGCAAACCATGCCGACATCGCGTACAGAAACGCCGATATCGGCAGGTACTTCGGATTGAGGAACGGAAACAGGAAATTCCGCCAGGCGAGCCTCGACGAGGTCTTTTCGTCCGGATAAGCCGCCTGCTGCGTGAAGCCATCGCGCAGCGTGTGTGTCGCGGGTGCATGCGTCGGGTGCAAGAACGCGCCACCGCCGCCAGCGGTGATCTTCTGTATGCCCGCGGCGTTCGCGTGTCTTTTGTAGAGATGCAGGTCGCCAGTCAGAAACACCTCGGCATGTCGCTTCAAAATCCGGCTCTCGAGAAACTCGACCGTCGCGCTCTCGCTGTAGGTGGAGTGCTGCGGATAGGCGTCTTCGAGTATCCAGCGCGGCTCCGGCACACAGAGTATGACCCGGGCGGTCGCACTCATATCAGCCGCAACACGCTGAAAGTACTGTACCTGCGGCTCGTCAAGATCAGCACCCAGCTGCAGATCGATCGCTAACAGCCACCAGTCCTGTGGCAAACGCATAGCGAAATAGCTACGTGTCTGGCGCGTCTGGCACCCGGCGAAGCCACGCTCGGGCCGGCAGAAGCAGCGTGAAAACGCGATCAGGCTGTCATACCAGTCGTGATTGCCGGGTATGGCGTAAATATCCGGCCGCGCGGCACGGCCCGCCAAGGCGGTCGCGTAGGGACGCTCGGCGCGCGCCTCATACTCCGCGCGATGGGTAGGGGTAGACCTCATCACCCCCGAATACCAGCACCTTGCCTGGGCGCGTACTCAGCGCTAGCCCGTTGGCGTCGCGAACGATCAGCTCAGGTTCCGCGACCGCACTAGCCACCGCATAGGTAGAATTCCAACCATCGCCGATATCGCTGACGTAATCGAGCCAGAAATCGCCAGTCTCGTCGGCGGCATCCGAGTAGTCGAACCAGTGCTGTGGCTGCGTGGACAGCGCTTCTATCAAGCGGGTGTCAGAATGGCGGCCAAACAGATTGGCGATCGTCACCAACCAGGCAGACTGCGCCAGCACGCGCGGGTCATACCAGCCAACCATTTTACGCCGCAGTGGCGTGCGCAACAGATGCGCCACAAACTCAGGGTTGTGAGGCTCGCGCGGGGCTTCCAAGGGTTGCTCAGGCATGGGCATACATCAGCTCAGCCACCCCGCAGCGTGACCAGCGGTGGCTGATTGACAACGGATCGCGTTGCCAGCCAACCGGCCGTGGCAACCAGCAACCCACCGCCCACCACGCCTATCAACCAGACCCAGGGGTCGGGTGAGTACGGCACGTTGAGTACATGCCGCGCAATAAAAAAACCGGCAATCGATGCGCCCACGGCGGCTAATAACCCCGACAGAACCCCCAGGGTCGCGAACTCGGCAAGGATGCCTTGCTGGACAGTCCGCCGGTTAGCTCCCAAGGTTCGGAGCATTGCGCTCTCATAGCGCCGCTCGTCACGGCTCGCTTGCACCGCTGCCAATAGCACTACGAGACCGGCTAACAACGTAAACAGAAAGACACTTTGTACTGCGAGCGCCGCTTTATCGATCACACTACGTACCTGCACGAGCAGATCGTCGAGATCGAACACCGAAACGCTCGGGAAGCGGCGCACCAATTCGGCCAGGCTGCGCGAGCTGGTCGGGTGGAAATACGCACTGGTCATCCAGGTGCCAGCAGTGCCATCGAGTGGGCCCGGCGGGAAGACCAGAAAGAAATTCGGCTGGAAGCTGTCCCACTTCACCTTGCGCACGCTACTCACCGTGGCTTCGAAGGTCTCGCCGGCAACGTCAAACTCGAGGCGATCACCGAGCACCAGCCCCAACGCCTCCTGAAACTCGGTCGAGATCGATACCAGCGCCTTGCCGACGTCGTCATCGGCGAACCACCGGCCCGCCACGATCTGGTTGTCCGGACCCAGCTCACGTGTCCAGGTGATGTTCTGTTCGCGATTGGCAAAGCCCTGGCCGCGCGCATCGGCAAACGGCGTGTCTTCGACACCACGCCCGTTGATCCCGGTCAGCCGCGCGCGGATCATCGGCAACGCTCGCGAGGTCTGCGCGCCACGCTCGCGCAGGAACTCCACGAATGCCGTGCGCTCCTCGGGCGGAATATTGATGAAGAAATAGTTGGGTATGTCGCTCGGCAGACTCTTGCGCCAGTCGCTCAGCAAGTCGTTGCGCACCACCGCCAACAACAACAAGACCATGATCCCGCAGCCAAACGCGGTCAATTGCACGACGCTCTCGATACGGCGACGTCCCAGGTTGGCGATCCCGTAGCGCCAGGCCACACCCACACCGCCACGCATGCTGTTGGTGAAGCGCACCAGCAGCCAACCGACCAAGGCCAACAAGGCCAGAAACGCGGTCAGGCCGAGCGTGAAACCCAGAAAAATCGGCACGTCACGCACGACCCAGTAGATCAGGAACAGCACTGCCGCGACCGCTGGTCCAAACGCCAGCATGACCAAGAGCGGCGGTGGACCCACGTCGCGACGCAGCACGCGCAGCGCGGGTGTCCGCGACAATTGCAGCAGCGGCGGCAACGCAAAACCAGCCAGTATGGCTATCGCCGTCAAGAAGCCGATCCACACGGGCGCCCAATCGGCCGGCGGCAACTCACCCTTGAGCAAGTCCTTGAGCACAACGACAAGTCCCGCCTGAGCCGCAAAGCCAAGCAGCGACCCAATCAGCGCCGCGACGAGACCGATCAGCAGCAGTTGCAGCAAGCTAACTGTCAGCGTGAACGCGCGCGAGGCACCCAGTGTTTTCATCAAGGCTACCGAGTCGAGATGGCGCTGCACGTAGCGGCGCGCTGCCATGGCCACCGCGATCGCGCAGAGCAGCACGGCAACCAGGCTCGCGAGACTCAGAAACCGGCCGGCGCGGTCGATCGCAGTTTTGATCTGCGGCGTGGATTCGCTGATATCGAGCAAACGCTCACTCGGCGTCTTGGCAACATCGAGCCAGTCCCGCAAGGACTGCACGGCAGTCGGCGCGCCCGCAAACAACATGGCGTAACTGACACGGCTGCCCGGCTGAATCAACTGCGTGGCCGGCAGGTCTGCGGCGTTGATCAGGATAGAGGGCGCGAGATCGGCAAAGGTCGCGCCCTGGTCTGGTCGTGTGATCAGCACGCGCGTCACTTTGAAGCGGGCGGCACCGATCGCGAGCTCTGAACCCACCTCAGCCCCAATCGCTGCTAACAGCTTGGATTCGGGCCAGGCCTCGCCTGGGGCTGGAATATCGGCGGCCGGACTCGACTGCCCGAATGCCGTGTCCGCCAACATCACTTGGCCGCGCAGCGGGTAGCCGGCTGTCACCGCACGCAGATTGGACAACTGACTCTCGTCACCCTGGAAAACGACACTCAGTAGCCCGGTCGACTCGACCACCTGCAGACCACGTTGGCGCGCTTCGTCGACATAGCGTGGACCAATGGGCCGCGTCGATTCCAGCCGCAGGTCCGCCGCCAGTACTTCGTTGGCCTGCAAGTCGACTGCGGCGCCAATGCGCGAGACCAGAAAGCCCACGCCGGTCAGGGCAGCGACGGCCACCGTCAAAGCAAGCAAGACGATACTCAATTCGCCCGAGTGCCACTCCCGCACCAGCGTGCGAAGTGCCAGGGGCACCGCGCGGCGGATCATGCAACCGCCTGTTCGGGTAGGAGCTCCCCACCAGACAATTCCAGAATCCTAGAACAACGCCGCGCCAGCTCACGGTCGTGGGTCACCAGTACGAGCGTCGTGCGGGAATTGGCGTTTAGCTCGAACAACAACGAGACAATCTTCTCGCCGGTCACGGTGTCGAGATTGCCGGTCGGTTCGTCAGCAAACAACACCGCGGGTTGGGTTACGAAGGCGCGCGCAATGGCGACACGTTGTTGCTCGCCCCCCGACAGTTGCCGCGGATAGTGTCCAGTACGGCTAGCCAGTCCCACCCGTTCACAGGTATCGAGCGCCGCAGGCCGTGCATCGCGGCGACCGGCCAGCTCCAGCGGCAGCATCACGTTCTCCAGCGCCGTCAGAGACTGCACCAGGTGAAACGACTGAAAGACAAAACCGACCCGCTCAGCACGCAGTTTCGCGCGCCCATCCTCATCTAGGTTGGTGACATCGATACCCGCCAGCATGACCCGACCGGCACTGGGCGTGTCGAGGCCGGCCAACAGGGCCAATAGGGTCGATTTTCCGGCACCAGAAGCGCCGACGATGGCAACTGATTCACCCGCGTAGATGTCAAACGAGACGTCACGCAGAATCGTCAGCGGACCTTCGGGACTGGTAACCTGTTTGGTGAGGTTTTCCGCTTTGAGAACAATGTCAGACTTCATTCACGTCTCGGCGCGGGCCCTGCTGGCACTCGCTCTGTGTCTTGCTGGGGCCGGCCCGACGTTCGCGCAGGCCGTGGGAGCCGCTGCAGCCAAGGCTGCGCCAACCATACTCGTGATGGGCGACAGCCTCAGTGCAGGCTATGGCATCCAGGTCGAACAGGGTTGGGTCACGTTACTCGAACAACGACTCCAACGCCAAGGGTACGGGTACCGCGTCGTCAACGCCAGCGTCAGCGGCGAGACTACGCGCGGCGCGGCCACCCGGCTGCCGCGCGCGCTTGCCCTGCACAAGCCCAGCATCCTGATCATCGAGTTAGGCGGCAACGATGGACTGCGCGGCCTGCCTCTCGGTGCCAGCCGCGCCAACCTGGTGGCAATGGTGGAGCGAGCGCACGCCAGTGGCACACGCGTAGTGCTGGTGGGCATGAAAATCCCGCCGAATTATGGCCCGCGCTACAGCCGCGACTTCGAAGCCATCTTCTCGACGATTGCTGAGCGCTACAAACTGGCGTTCGTACCGTTCTTCCTCGACTTCGTCGCACTCGATCCCGCGCGGATGCAGGCTGACGGCATTCATCCCAATGCCAAAGCACAGCCCTTTCTATTGGATAATCTGTGGCCCAAACTCAAACCACTCCTCAAAAAGCGATAGAGGCTCACTCGTGGAAAAGCACTGGCTCAAGTCCTATCCGGCAGGCGTACGGCCGACCATCGATGTCAGCGAATACCGATCGCTAACACATCTGATCGACAGCTCGCTCAAAGAGCACGCCGACCATGTGGCCTATGTACAGATGGGCACGGAGCTCAGCTACCGTGAGCTGGACCAGCAGTCGGCGGCCTTCGCCGCCTGGCTGCAACAGACCGCGGGCATCCAGAAAGGCGATCGCGTCGCCGTCATGATGCCTAACATCCTGCAGTACCCGATCGCGGTGTGCGGTGTCTTGCGCGCCGGCGGCACGGTCGTGAATACCAATCCGCTGTATACGCCGCGCGAGCTCGAGCATCAGCTCACGGATTCCGGCGCCACGGTCATTGTCATCCTGGAGAATTTTGCACACGTCCTCGAGGAAGTCATCGCCCATACCGAGATCAAACACGTTCTGACCACCAGCGTCGGCGGCATGCTCGGCTTTCTGCAGGGCGCCGTCGTGAACTTTGTCGTGCGACACCTTCGCAAGCAGGTGCCGTCCTACCAATTGGCCGGCGCGCGCGAGTTCTGTGAGGTGCTGCGAATGAGTGCCGGACAGACACCGCGGGACACGCCGCTCAGCCTCGACGATCTCGCTTTTCTGCAATATACGGGCGGCACCACCGGTGTCGCCAAGGGCGCCATGCTGAGCCATGGCAACATGGTTGCCAACGTGCTGCAGTCGAACGAATGGATCGAGTCGAGCTTTCTGCAAGGGCGCGGCACGCTCATCACTGCACTACCGCTCTATCATATCTTTGCACTAACTGCTAACTGCCTACTTTTTCTGCGGCTCGGCTGGCGCAATATATTGATCGTCAATCCGCGCGACTTTCCTGCGTTCGTCAAGGAGCTCAAGCGCTATCCGTTCCAGTTCATCAGTGGCGTGAATACTTTATTCAACGCGCTGCTGCACACGCCGGGGTTCGACAAGCTCGACTTCAGTACGCTGCGTGTAACTTTAGGCGGCGGCATGGCCGTGCAGGAAACGGTGGCCAAACGCTGGAAGGCGGTCACCGGCAAGGTTCTCACCCAGGCCTGGGGCCTCACCGAGACATCACCGGCGGCCTGTATCAACATTCCAAACGTTGATTTCAACGGCTCCATCGGTCTGCCAATCTCCTCGACGGATATCTCGATCCGCGATGACGCCGGCGCCGAACTTGGCATCGATCAAGTGGGCGAGATATGTGTGCGCGGGCCGCAGGTCATGGTCGGCTATTGGAATCGCCCCGACGAAACTGCCAAGGTGATGCTGGCGGACGGCTGGCTCAAGACGGGCGACATCGGGCGGATCGACGCGCAAGGTTACGTCTATATCGAGGATCGCAAGAAAGACATGATCCTGGTGTCTGGCTTCAACGTCTATCCGAATGAGGTCGAGAGCATTGCGGTGACTCACCCGGGTGTGCTGGAAGCCGCTGCTGTCGCGCAGTCTGACGAACGCTCAGGCGAAGTGGTCGCGTTGTTCGTGGTGCGCAAAGACCCGACCCTGACAGAAGCGGCCGTGATCGCCCATTGCCGAGAATCCCTGACAGGCTACAAGGCACCGAAGCACGTCTACTTCCGCGATGAGCTGCCCAAGAGCAATGTCGGCAAAATTCTGCGCCGCGCGTTGCGAGATCAATTGCCCAAGAGTTAGCGGCGCTTCGCGGGCGGGAGTGTTGTTTTCGCGGTTGCCCGCGGTGGTCTGGAACCCGCGATCGCGATGCCGACGATCAGCTCGCCCGGCGCACGCGGACCGGCCGCGCGCGCTTTGAAACCATCGACCAGCGTGCCACTGCGTTCGAGGACACGGTCCAGCGCCGCAAACAGCTCGCGCTCGTTCGCGAATGCCAGTGCTGCAACCGTCTTGCTGGAGGAAATAGGCTCGCCGGGATGCGGATCGATGACCTGCGGCGTGACCACCTGCAGCCATGGCAGCGTTGCTTCCATCGCTTGCACCGCCCGCTGCACATGGTCGCGACTGGCACTCGAGAGCTTCAGGCGCCCATCGCGTGTTTTCTCGGCAAGCCCGCTGCGCAGCAGCTCCGCCTGCATGGCACGCGGCGGGATATCACCGCCATGCAGCCGAACCAGCTCATCGAACGTCGGCGCTATCGTCGCCTTGCCTGCGCTCGGCTGCGCTGACTTGATCGCGAGGCTACGACCGCGGAACGCCTGGTCCGAACGCCAGGCCGCCGCGAGCCGGGCGGCGCGGCTGATGCGTCGTGACGAATGAGGCATACGTTGCTTGGTACGCAGCAACGCGGCGACTTCGCCTCGTGTTAGTCCGGTGGACGCAGCGATCATCGAGCGATTGAGGCGGGTGCCCTGGCGCGCAAGCACCTCGCCCGCCGCCTCCACGAAGGCTTGCTTGGCGTGCTGCGCAAAAGCGCCGAATCCATAGCCCGCCGACACCAGCAGCCGCGCCAGCTCAAAGAGGGCGGCATGGGTTGCCGTATCGAGCGCGGTCTCTAGCTGCGCCGACGTGCGGGGCGGCGGGACGCGCGTCATGGCTGACTCGCTTGCACCCGCGCGATACGCTCGTGTTCCTGAAATGCGAATCGATCGGTCATGCCAGCTACGTAGTCGGCGACAACGCGTGCTCGACCCGCTTTACTGTGCGCGTCCTCCGCCCGCGCCGCCGCCTCGCGGTGCTCTAGCGGCAGCAACGAGCCGTCGGCCAGCAAGGCGACAAACAAATCGGTGACAACCTGCCGCGCACGCTGCGTCATCTCGATGACCTGCGGGTGACGATAAAGTGACCGGTTCAGAAACCGCTTGAGCTCGACGTGCTCGGCGTACATGGCGGGGCTCAGATTGACCAGCGCTCGTTCATGCTCGCGTACTTGCTCGATGGTCTTTACACCGGCCGTATCGATGCAACGCTGGGCGTTCGTGACCAGATCCACCACCAGCGCATTGACCATGCGGCGAATCGTCTCGTGCAACTGTCGACGTGGTGCGCTAGCGGGGTAGCGCGCCACAACCTCGGAGTAGTAACGGTCGAACAGCGCGACACCACGCAGCTCCTCGACGGAGATCAGGCCTGCACGGACGCCGTCATCGACATCGTGGTTGTTATAGGCGATGGCGTCTGCCAGATTGGCCAACTGCGCTTCGAGACCAGGCTGCTGCCCACGGACAAAGCGCTGCCCCAGCTCGCCCAACAGCTTGGCATTCTCGAGCGAGCAATGTTTGAGAATTCCTTCGCGGCATTCAAACGTGAGGTTGAGGCCGTCAAACTCGGCATAGCGCTCCTCGAGCTGGTCCACCACCCTGAGCGACTGCAGGTTGTGCTCGAAACCGCCGAACTCGCGCATGCAGGCATTAAGCGCGTCCTGGCCTGCGTGACCAAACGGCGTGTGCCCGAGATCGTGCGCGAGACAAATCGCCTCGGTCAACGTTTCGTTCAGCTGGAGCGCACGCGCCACGGTGCGCGCAATTTGCGCCACCTCAAGCGAATGTGTGACACGCGTGCGATACAGATCGCCCTCGTGATTGACGAACACCTGGGTCTTGTAGGTGAGCCGTCGAAACGCATTGCAATGGACGATGCGATCCCGATCGCGCTGAAACTCGCTGCGGTACTCTGGTGGTGGCTCCGCATACCGACGGCCACGAGTCCGCGCGGGATCGGCGGCGTAGGGTGCTAGACCGACGTCGGCGGATCCGGTCATGCCGTGCTGGCGCTCAAGGTGGCCGCCAGCGCCGCCTCGGGATAGTCACCTGTTAGCACGGCCGCACCGATGTCCTTGAGCAAAATGAGCCGCACGTGACCAGCTGCTACCTTCTTGTCGATCTGCATCAAGGCACGTAGCTCAGCGGCTCCAAGCCCGGTGGCGTTAGTCGGCAAGCCGGCGCGTTCCAGCAGCCTCGCAAGCCGCTCGACTTGCGGCGCGGGGCACCAGCCGAGCCGTGCAGACATCTGCGCGGCCATCAACATACCGGTTGCGACCGCCTCGCCGTGCAGCCAGGTCTGATAGCTAGTGGCTGCCTCGATCGCGTGCCCAAAAGTATGGCCAAGATTCAGGAGAGCCCGCTCACCCTGTTCGCGCTCGTCGCGAGCAACGATCTGCGCCTTGGTCTGACAGGAGCGGTGGATCGCATACGCCAGCGCCGCTGCGTCCCGCGCTAACAACGCGTCGAGGTTTTGCTCCAGCCAGCCGAAGAAACCGGCATCGATGATCAGACCGTATTTGATCACCTCGGCAAGCCCAGCGCGTAGCTCCCGATCCGGCAGGGTCGCTAATGTGCTGGTGTCGGCGAGCACGCCGACGGGTTGATGAAACGCACCGATGAGATTCTTGCCACCGGGATGATTGACACCCGTCTTGCCGCCAACGGATGAGTCCACCTGAGCCAAGAGCGAAGTAGGTACTTGCAGATAGGCGACCCCACGCTGGTAGCAGGCAGCCGCAAACCCGGCCATGTCACCCACGACGCCACCACCCAGTGCCACGACCAGAGCGTCCCGACCAAAGCGATTGGTAACCAGCACGTCGAGGATGCGCTGCACCGTGACGAGCGTCTTGTAAGACTCGCCGTCCGGCAGATCAACGCGCACCACTCGCCGTGGCGCAAGTGCCGCGGTCAAGGTTTCGGCATAGAGCGGTGCCACGGTCGTATTGCTCACCAACAGCAAGTCGCGCTGGGGGATCATGTCGTCGAGCAGCAGGCCATCGGCTGACAAGTGGTTGCCGATAATTATCGGATAACGCCGGTCGGCCAGCTCGACGGTGAGTTGTGCTGCGATCGTAGACAAGGGGGATGCTTTGGGCGGCTAGGAACTGCCGCCATTATAGGGGCGGAACCAGCCCGCTAGACGCAGCGATCGACACCCTTTCGCGGCGAATACGCTGGAAATTGGCCTCTAAATGCGTCAACTGCCGGTCTATTCGGCTTGCGGCAGGTGCTTGAGTGCAGCACGGATTTCTGCGGCTACTGTCTGGACGCGTCGATGGTCGGTGGTCACTTTGACGTCCGCCAACGACTCGTAGAGCGGCGCACGCACGGTCATCAGGTCGCCCAGCTTGACTGCCGGATCGACATCTTGAAGCAACGGGCGATGGCGGCTTTGCCGCACACGCTCCACCTGCTGCTCGACCGCAGTCTCGAGATAGACGACAAAGCCGTGGTCCGCCAACAAGCGGCGATTTTCGGGCAGCAAGACGGCGCCACCGCCGGTAGCCAGGACCAGCGACGGGCGTTGGGTCAGTTCCTCCAGCGCCTCGTGCTCACGCTGCCGAAACCCCGCCTCGCCCTCGCGATCGAAGATGTACGTAATGTCCACGCCGGTGCGACGCTCGATCTCGGCGTCGCTGTCGACGAAGGGCAGTTGCAGGGTTCGCGCCAGGTACTTGCCCACGGCGGACTTGCCGGAGCCCATGGGGCCAATCAGGAAGACCTTGTTCGCGACCTTGGCCATGGGCGAAGCATAAACGTATGTTGGGATGGGTGGGTTAGGCGCGGGCTGCGGATACGTGGCACGGCTAGGTCGATCGCGCCTGCGGCGTGCCCTTGCACGAATTCGGCGCGCATCTTTCCCCGGTGTTGAGGCCAGATTTCCCAGGCGCAGGAGCGCGCCGGATTCGTGCTGCGGCGATCTCTATAGCCGTGCCACGTACCCGCAGCCCGCACCTTGCACGCTCATCGAAACACCCGCTAAACGCGTACCGATGTCCACGGTCAGCAACAATGATCTTGAGTGGGGAAAGAAAAAGGCCGCCCGTTGTCGGGGCGGCCTTTGCGATCGAAGGGCGCTGCAACCCTAGTTTGGGTTGTTACAGGTTCCGGCGACCCCGAATGGACTATTGATGCCCGGCGGCGAAACCTGCTGGTTATTGAAGTCGTCGGCTGATCCCGGTAACTCAAATCTCACAGTACGCACAAACTCAGTGCCTTGCACTGAGGTACGTGCATCCAGCGCAACGAAGACGTAATACGCGTATTCCATCGGGTACACGACTTCCAGCTGCGCAAAGCCGCTAGCGTCCGTTGTCACTGTGCGCGGCGTCACGGTCGCGATATTACCCGCTTCAATTCGGCTGGAACTATTGAAGTCCTCGCCCGGATTCAACACACCATCACGATTGACGTCTTCATCACTACAAAACACTGGATTCGATATTACCCAACTACCGGCGACGGCGTTCCATACTCGCCCGCCCTTGACATAGACCTCAGACAAAACGCTGGAATTCAGAACAACGTTCGCGACGCCGTTGCCTGGTGCGTCAGTGACCTGAACGGCATAGCGCACGCGATACTGCGTATCGTTGTTGATCTTCTCGATCTTATTACCAGTGCCCAGCGAGATGAACACCTCTTTACGTCCGACGGTGAGCCTGACCACATCTTGTACGCCCGGTGCACCATTCACGGTTACAGTGATAACAACACCGTCCTGCGCCGTGGTGACGGAACCAGCCGTATAGACCGATTGCGCTCGACCCTGGCTATCGGTAACAGCAGAGGGCGTCGTTAACGATCCACCAGACACGTCCTGCAAAGAGAACTGGACGGTCCTGTTCTTTACCAAGTTGCCAGCGGCGTCGCGAACGACCGCAGTCAACACACTCTGCTCATTCGGACCAACGGTAAAGGTGCTGGGCTGTACATCGACATTCGCTACGGACGTCGCGACAAACTCTAGCGCTCGTGTAGCCGTAGCCGTGCCAGCGGTGGCACTGATAACAGCACCACCCGCGTTGGTCGAACTAATATTGACCGTGGCGTCGCCACTGGCGTTGGTGGTCGCCGAACCTGCGGATAACGAGCCCCGAGTGGTGGCGAACTGGATCACTTGGCCGACAACGGGCACGCCGCTTTGTTGCCAGCGCACCGTGACGACCTGCGAATTACCCAAAGGAACTTCGGTGCCAGCCACAGGAGCCGTGAAAGTGAATGCGGCACTGCTAACCACCACGACTTGTTGTGCCGTGACGCCCAGCGCGGACGCCGTGACGGTGTCGTTGCTGGCACCGTTGATGCGCAGCGTGAAATTCGCACGGCCGTTGGTGTCGGTCGTAACGCTGGCCGGGGTGAGCGCATTGCTCTGCGCGGAGGTCAGCGTCACGGGCCGATTGGCAATGCCGTTATCGGCACCGTCGATCAGCGCGACCGTGTAATTACCGGTCTCGCCGGATACCAGCGAGGCGGGGCCTTGGATAGAGAGACGCGAGCCAACGACCCGAACATCTACCGTCGACGAAACGCCACCGGCGGTGGCTGTCACGGTGATGTTGCGAGTGCTCGGATCACCGGCCACGCTCAGCATGGCCTCGACGCTGCCATCAGCTCCGGTCGGCCCAGTGGCGATTTGCAGACCGCCCGAGGTGGAAGTGAAGGCCACCGGTACGCCGGTGAGGAAGTTGTTGTTAGCGCCACGCACGAACGCCTTGATCTGCGCGGGCGATGAGCCGTCCGAGGGGATGGTCGGCGCGCTCGTGGTCACGCTAACGCTAGCCACAGTCGGGGTAACGGGCCCCGCTGGCGGCAAACCGCCGTCCTCGCGGAATGAGTCGTTGGTACCGCTGCCGCCACACGAGGCGAGCAACCAGGCCGCTGACAAAACTAGTGCAAAAATCTTACGCATGTGTGTTTACCTGAATGACTGACGTGCTGTGCGGGTCCCTTACCCGTCAGTACACGCTGACCCCTTCACGCAGAATCTTCGGGGTGACGAAGATCAGCAGCTCATCCTTGTTGTTGGTCTTGCGAGTCGTCTTGAACAGGCGCCCCAGCACCGGCACGTCGCCGAGGTAGGGAACCTTCTGTTCGGTGTCGCGCTTCTCGGTCTCGAGAATGCCGCCCAGCACCACCGTCTGACCGTCGTTCACCAGCACCTGGGTGCTGATCTCGCGCGTGTCGATCGAGGGTACGTTGACGCCACCGGAGCTCACGACCACCTGGCCGACCGAGTCCTTCTTGACGTTGAGATCGAGAATGATGCGGTTGTCAGGCGTGATCTGCGGGGTGACCTTGAGGGCCAACACCGCTTTCTTGAATTGAATCGTGGTCGCACCCGAGGACGCGGCTTCCTGGTAGGGAATCTCGACGCCCTGCTCGATGCTGGCCTCGCGCTGGTTGGCGGTGATGACGCGCGGCGAGGAGATGATCTCGCCGCGGCCTTCGGCCTGCGCCGCTGACAACTCGAGATCGACGATGTAATCGGAGCCGAGCAGCATGAACGCGAGCCGTCCGGCCGGGTTCGACACGGGTAGATTGACGTTGTAGCGGTTGGAGGCCACGCCGCCGACAGGTACCTCGATCGGGTACGGCGATACGCCGCCACCCGACAAGTTGTCGAGCGCAGAACCGAGGCCGGTATCGACCGACTCGGCGCTGCCGGAGGTGAGGAACACGCCGTCGTTGCCATTGCGCTGACTACCTGTGAAACCGGCGCGTACGCCGAGCTCGCGCGAGAAGTCGTCGTTCACGATCACGATGCGCGCTTCGATCAACACCTGGCGGACGGGAATGTCCAGCGTGCCGACAAGCCGGCGAATGTCCGCCAACCGATCGACCGTGTCCTGCAGCAGCAAGGTGTTAGTGCGTTCGTCCACCGCGACGCTGCCGCGCGCCGACAACAGCGAACCGCCGCTGCCCTGCGCCTTGATGAGGTCGGCGAGGTCTGCCGCTTTGGCATAGTTGACCTGCAGATACTCAGAACGCAGTGGCGCGAGTTCCTGGATGTCTTTCTTGGCGGCAAGTTCGGATTTCTCGCGCGCTGCCAGCTCGTCGGCCGGCGCAATGATGATGACGTTGTCGTCGCGGCGCTTGTCGAGCCCCTTGGTGCGCAACACGATGTCGAGGGCCTGGTCCCACGGCACGTTCTGCAAACGCAACGTGACGCTACCCTGCACACTGTCGGACACAACAATGTTCTGGCCGCTGGCGTCGGCCAGCAACTGCAGCACGGCGCGTGTCTCGATGTCCTGGAAATTGAGTGTCAGACGCTCGCCCGTGTAAGCGCGTTTGACTTCGGCCTGCTCGGCGGCCTTGCGGCGGGGCTGAATCTCGATGACGTATTGATCGTCAGACTGATAGGCGAGCTGCTCGTAGTCGCCGGTGGCGTTGATGGCAATGCGAGCACCTTCGTCAACGCGCGTGACGTCGAAATTGCTCACCGGAGTGGCAAAATCAACCGCGTCATAGCGGCGCATCAGATTGCGCGGCACGTCCGCTCCCGCGAAATCGACCACGATCTGATTGCCGAGCTGCTTGAGGCTGATCGGCGTGCGCGGATCGGACAAGCGCACGACGACGCGGCCGGCGCCGTCGTTGCCGCGGCGAAAATCAATGGAACGGATAGCGCGCGGACCGCTGGGTGCGGCGCTAACGACCGAATTGGACGCTGCGTTACGCGCGGCAGCGGCCGGCTGCGCGGCAACGGCGGCAGCGCCCAGCGTCACGACGATCGTATCGCCCGCAACACGCGTTTCGTAGGGCACCAAGCGATCGAGGTTCATCACCAGGCGCGTACGGCCCGCAGCTTCCGCGGCGAGAATCGTATCGAGACCGGCCGACCGCACGTCGATGCGACGCGACGGTAACGCGAGTACGGTGTTGGGTAAGTCGAATGAAATCCGCGCCGGGTTGTCGATGGTGAACGAGAGCGGCTCCGGGGCCGGGCCGGAAAGCTTCATCGTGACCTGCAGTTGCTGACCTGGCAGCGTCTGCACATCGATGGCCTCCAACGTATTGGGCGCTGGCTGGGCAACGGCGACAGTCGCAGTCGCCAGCAGACCGACAATTCCGGCTGTGGCCCACAAGATTGCGGCCATTGCCGATTGGCGGGCGTTGAAGTTCTTCATTCGATCCATCTCCCTGTCGCGGATCATCGTGTGTTCAAGGCGAGCGCGGCGGGGCGTTCCATATAACCGCCGAGTCCGTCCGGAGTGATTTCCACGACGCTAATCTTGGAAGCCGAGACGTCGACGACCTTGCCGTCGCTCTGGCCAATGTAATTGCCTGGCTGTATGCGATGCACGAGCCCGTCCTTGGTCTGTACCAGACCATAGGTCCTGGACTCGATGTTCAGCGTGCCAACCATTTTCAGTGTATCGAGCGAAAACTGCTCGAGAAATTCTCGATTGCGGCGCTGATCCGGCCGCAACTGCGGGCTACCCGTGGGGCCTTGGCCCGAGCCACCGGGCTGGAAAGGTGAGCGCATCGTCGTCGCACCATAAGCGAACGATTCGTAAGGCTTTACTTCCGGTAGCGGTTCAACGCGCCCGCCGGGCTGTTGTTTGGTATCGCTAATGAAACGATCCAACTCGTCGTTCTTGCTGGAACAGCCCACCAACGACAGCGACAGCGCTGCCAGCAGCAATACTGGCGGCCACGCTAATTTGAAATTTTCTACCCTGCTCATGCCTCTGTCCCTGTTGCGCGCTTATTCAGCGCCGCCCTGCACGGCTTGATTGACTTGGTCCGCTTTGCGCTTGTCCGCCTCGGCAACGGCTATCTCTTCCTCATCGAGGTAGCGATAGGTCTTGCCGGTGAGATCGAGCGTCAGTTGGTCAAAAGAGTCTTTTTCCGCTGACGCGATGGCGATGTCGTGCAACGTGACGATTCGAGGCAACGCCGCGATGCCACTCACGAATTCGCCAAACTGATGGTAGCTACCCGTCAAACGGATCTTGATCGGCAGCTCAGCATAGAAATCCTTCTTGATCTCAGGCGCCGGCTGAAACAATTTTTCCTGCAGGCCCGAAGCGACACCCACTTGCGAGATGTCGACCAGCAAACTCGGTACTTCTGTCTTGCCGGGCAACTGCCGCAGGAGTGCGCCGAAAGAGCGGCCGATGTCCGCCAGCTGCTGCTCATAAAGCGCCAGATTGGCGGCCTTGGAATGCTTGGTCTGGAACTCGCCACGCAGCGTCTGCTCTTGCTGCACGCGTTGATCGAGGATCGGCTTCTGCTTGTTCCAGACGAGAAAATAGAACAGCGCGCCCAACATGGCGACGAATGCAATACCGACCACACCAGCCCGAACCGGCAACGGCCAGCGACCGGGGTCGTTAGGATCTAGCGCGCGAAGATCGTCCAATACGCTCATGCGCTCAGCTCCCGGCCTGGGCGCGGCGTTGCCGCGGCTTGTTGTCTTCGGCTTCAGGTTCCGCGCTGACCACCGTTACTTGATCGGCGAACAACACAAACGATGAGCCAAGTGGTCCATTGGGCTTGTTCTCGATCACTTCGAGCTCTGGGTTCTTGAGCCAGCTCGATTCATCGATACGACGCATGAATGCCGAAACGCGCGTCGAAGACTGTGCAACGCCCTCGAGTTTCAGGCGCTTCTCCGTCTGCGTAATGCTGGTGAGATACGTGCCATCCGGGACTGTCTTTGACAGTTCGTCGAACACATGGACGATCTCGGGGCGCGAGCGCTGCAGCTTCTCGATGATGTCCATACGCGCGATGAAACGGTTCTTTTCCTGCTCCAGGCTGTTGATCTTCTCGATCTGCTTGTCGAGCTCGGCGATCTCGGTGCGCAGCCGCTGGTTGCGTTCCTCTTGCGAACGAACCATGCCGTCGAAGGTGAGATAACCAATGAATGCAACGGCACAGGCCGCGAGCGCGGCACCACCCAGTGCGATCAGAAAGCGAGTTTTCTTCTCGCGGCGTTGCTCAGCGCGCCAGGGCAATAGATTAATACGTGGCATTAGTCGAAGCTCCGCAGGGCAAGACCGCAGGCGGTCAGCAGCGCAGTTGCATCACGTGCCACCGCCTGTGCCTTGGCACGCGACGACAGCTTCATCGTGCCGAGGGGATCACCGCGCTCGGCACTGATGCCGACACGACTCGCGATCACATCCGCCACACCGGAAATATTGGCGCAACCGCCGCAGACCAGGATCTTCTCCGGCTGCTCACGGCCCGAGCCAGAGGCCAGATAGAACTGTAGCGACCGGCTAACTTGCTGCGTCATGTCATCAATGAACGGATCTAGCACTTCAGCCTGGAAGTTGCCGGGCAAGCCGCCTTCCTTCTTGGCGCGGCCGGCCTCTTCCATCGACAAACCGTAAGTCCGCATGATCTCTTCGGTGAGCTGCTGTCCGCCGAACGTGAAATCGCGCGTGTAGATGACTTTCATGTTGCGCAACACGGAAAATGTGGTGCTGCTCGCGCCGAAGTCGACCACCGCCATCGTCCGGTCGATGCCCCCATCGGGCATCTGATGCTGCATCAGTTTGCAGGCGTTCTCGAGCGCAAAGGCTTCCACGTCGACGATCTTGGGCGTCAAACCCGCGGCGCTGACCGCAGCCTGACGCTGCTCGACGTTCTCAGACCGTGTCGCAACCAGCAACACGTCATTGGTCTCCGGGTCTTTCTCCGACGGACCCAGGACTTCGAAATCGTATCCCCCCTCGTCCATCGGAAACGGGATGTACTGGTCCGCTTGCATCTCGACCTGTGCCTCGAGATCCACTTCGCGGAGATTGCGCGGCATCTGAATGACCTTGGTGATCGCGGCATCGCCCGAAATGGCGATCGCGACCTCCCGGCTCTTGGCGCCGGCGCGCTTGACCGCACGCCGAATGGCTTCGCCGACCGCTTCCGCGTCAACAATTGCCTTTTCGTTCATGGCGTTTTGCGGCGTGGGTTCGGCCGCGTACGATTCGACTCGATACGTGCCGCCAGCGCGCGACAGCTCGATCAATTTGACCGAGGATGTCGTTATGTCAAGCCCAAGGAGAGGGCGATCCTTACGTAAAAGGAACATCACTTTCACATACCTTTCAGTGAGTTACGCCCTGATTCGCGCAGCGGGTTTAGAATGGCGGACACTATATATCAGCATGAAGTTAAATTGAACGAGACCTTCCTCACGAAATACACCCAAATCGGCCGTTCCGGTGTCCAAACGTGACAACGGACTCAAAAAAGTGGCCTGACCGGGATCGAGGACATGGATAGTGGCGGTATGACGGTGGCGAGACCGGCGCGGAGCTCAAGCGACTGGCCCGCGATTCGACTCCCATCGGCAACCCCGCTGTCCTAGATCATCATCGACCCGTAGACCGGAAGCTTTGCGTCCTCATCTTTCGACGAGTTTGCCCATCAACAGCAATTACTATGCATAGGTGCCAGTAAAGGCGCAATAAGGTACGAGCAGTCGTGAGTCGAAAATTGATACGTTTGGCGTTAGCAGGTGCATTCAGTGTGATCACGGTCACAGTCTTGGCGGCGTACGGCATCGCCTGCAGCTACATCTACGTGGAGCCGTCGCTGCCGTCGGCAGCGACCATGAAGTCGATCGAGCTGCAGGTGCCACTGCGCGTCTATTCGCGTGAGAACAAGCTGATCGCACAGATCGGTACCGAGCGGCGTAGCCCCGTGCAGTACGACGAGATACCGGAGACCGTCCGCAACGCCTTCATCGCTGCCGAAGACGATCGTTTCTTCAGCCACCATGGCTTCGACTGGCAGGGCATCGCGCGCGCCATGTTGGTGAATGTCGTCTCGGCAGACTTCGCGCAGGGTGCCAGCACCATCACCATGCAGGCCGCGCGCAATTTGTTTCTGACGCAGGACCGGACGATCCGCCGCAAGCTGCAGGAGATCTTCCTAACTTATCGGCTCGAACGCGAGTTTACCAAGCAGGAGATATTGGGTCTTTACCTGAACGTCATCTTCTTCGGCCAACGTTCCTATGGCGTGGCGGCCGCAGCCGAAACCTACTTTGGTAAACCGTTAGCCGAGTTGACGCTCGCCGAGGCTGCGACCCTCGCCCGCGTACCGCAGTCGCCCTCCAGCTTCAACCCGATCACTAATCCACAAGGCGCGACCGAGCGACGCGCATACGTGCTGCGTCGGATGCGCGAACTGGGTTTCATCGACGCCACCGCTGCGGAGGCCGCCAGCAAGGAACCGCTGCGCGCCAAGACGCATCGACCGATTGCCGAGGTCGACGCGCCGTACGTGGCCGAGATGGTGCGGCTCGAGATCATCAAGCGCTACGGCGCAGCCGCGCAGAACTCCGGTTATCGTGTCTACACCAGCATCGACGGCAAACTTCAGAACGCCGCCAATCAGGCGCTGCGCAACGGGTTGGTGGAATACGATCAACGCCACGGCTGGCGCGGTGATACGCCCAAGGTCGAGCTGACAGGTAGTGAGACCGCCGAACAGTTCAACCGCATGCTCGAGGAGTACACCACCGTCGGTCTGTTGACTCCCGCGGTGGTGGTGTCGGTCGCCGAGAAATCCGCGCGTGTCTATCTGAAGGAGCGCGGCATGGTCGACATCGCGTGGTCCGGTATGTCCTGGGCGCGCAAGTATGAAACCGAGTTGTTACTCGGGCCAGAGCCGAAAACGGCGGGCGAGATACTCGCGCGCGGCGACATCATCTACACCACGCTTGATGGCAAAGAGTTCGATGCCAAGGACGCTAAACTGCGACTCGCGCAGGTACCAGAAGCCGAGGCGGCGTTGGTCGCTGTCAACCCTAACAACGGTGCCATTATCTCGCTGGTCGGCGGCTTCGATTACTTCGACAAGGGCCTGGGCAAGTTCAATCGGGTTATCCAAGCAAAGCGGCAGCCCGGTTCGGGCTTCAAGCCGTTTCTATACGCGGCAGCACTGAATGGCAACTTCACGCCGTCGTCAATCATCATTGATGCGCCTGTCGTGGTCGAGAGCAGCGGCGAAGAAGCCGCTTGGCGCCCGGAAAACTCGAGCGGCACGTTTGGCGGTCCAATGCGTTTCCGCGAGGCCCTGGTCCGCTCGCGCAACCTCGTTTCGATCCGCATCCTCAAGGAGCTGGGTCTCAAGCCAGCAACCGACTACGCCACCCGTTTCGGCTTCGCCCGCGAGGCCTTGCCGCAGAACCTGACGCTGGCGCTCGGCACTATGCAGGCCACACCGCTCGAGATGGCAGCTGCGTACGCCGTATTCGCCAACGGCGGCTTTCGAGTTGAGCCGTATTTCATCGAGAAGATCGAAGCGCCCTCGGGCAAAGTCGTCTACCAGGCTGCGCCTACCGTGGTCTGCCCAGACTGTGCGCCCAGCGACGCAAAACTCAAAGGCGGGCGGCCCGCCGAGCGCGTAATTTCGCCGCAGATTGCCTTTCTGATGAGCAGCATCATGGGCGACGTCGTCAAGCGCGGCACGGGGCGCCGTGCGATGGCACTCGGTCGCAACGATATCGCCGGCAAGACCGGTACGACTAACGACTCCATGGACACCTGGTTCAATGGCTTCAATCCGGATCTCGTCGCGACAGCGTGGGTCGGGTTCGATCAGACGCGCTCTTTGGGTGAGAATGAAGAAGGCGCCAAGACCGCAATTCCAATCTGGCTGGACTTCATGCGGGTCGCACTCAAGGGCGTGCCAGAGCGTCGTCTGCCAGTGCCCGACGGCATCGTGCAAGTCATGATCTCACCAACAACCGGTGGTCCGGTCACCGACGACGAGCAAGGCGTGTTCGAGTATTTCCGCGCCGACCGCCTGCCCGCCATTGGCGTCATGGGTGGCGACGAGGCGAGCAATCCATTTGCCCCAACGCTACCCGCAACGCCCAGCGATCTCCGTCGGCCACCGCCGCCGACTAACGACCAGATTTTCTGATTGCGGCCAGCGCGACGTCTGTTATGAATCGGCACCTACCGCCGCGGAACGACAACCTGCGGCAGTCAGTCGCGCAGGAAGCCGCGCGGCTGATGGCCGAGCACGGCATTCGCGACTTTCTCACTGCCAAACGCAAAGCCGCCGAACGCTATGGCGTGTTCGACCAAGGTCAGCTGCCCCGCAACAGCGAAATACAGGATGCACTGATCGAGCATCAGCGCTTGTTTGGTGGCGACGAGCACGCGCAAGAGCTGCTGCGAAAGCGCACGGTCGCACTGTCCGCCATGAGTTTGCTGGCAGATTTTCAGCCGCGACTGGTCGGCGCGGTACTGCTCGGTACCGCGACCTCACACAACGACGTCCAGTTGCACCTGTTTGCGGATCAGGCGGAAACCGTGAGCTTCTTTCTGTTCGATCGGCAGATCCCGCACGAGTTTTTTGAGCGCCGCATGAAGTACAACGCCGACCGCGTCATCACGCACCCCGGCGTGCGCTTCGGGATAGAAGATGAAGTCGTGGAAGCGGTGGTCTTCTCGCATGATGGCGTGCGGCAGGCGCCAGTCAGCGTGATCGATGGCAGGCCAATGCGGCGGGCAGACGCGGTTGAGGTACGAGCGCTGACGGAGCACGAGAGCGACCGAGGCTGACGAGGCTGTCGTGTGTGTGAGGGTTGCAGGAGTGCTGATGCGCAGCTGGATCGATCGCGCCCTGCGGGCGTGCCCTGGCCAGGGTCCGGCGCGCATCTTTCCCCGGTGTCACGGCTAACCATTCGGCGGGACAGGAGCGCGCCGGACCTGTCTGCGGCGATCTCTACAGCTGCGCATCAGCACTCCTGCAACCCTCAGCCACACAATGCCTTGCTCGGCGGCACATTAGCCGCTCGCGCTGCCAGCTGAGAGCCGGAGAGGCGGAGAGGCGCTAGCAACTACCGCAACGTCTTCCTCAACTGGCGCGAGCGCCAAGGGCACGACTGGCGGAGAGCCGGCGTCGGCGCGTCTGTGGAGATCGCCGCAGGCGGCATCTGGCGCGCTCCTGTCCCGCTAAGTCGTTAGCCATGACACCGGAGAACAATGCGCGCCAGATGGCGGTAAGGACACCCCCGAAGGGGGCGATCGATTCAGACGCGCCGACGCCGGCTCTCCGCTGGCCGTGCGCCTGGCAGCCATTGCGACGCTCAGGCGACCTCGAAACGATCCAGGTTCATCACCTTGTTCCAAGCTGCTACAAAGTCCCGCACGAACACGTCCCCGGCATCATTGGCCGCGTAGACTTCGCCGAGCGCACGCAGTTGCGAGTTGGAGCCGAAAACGAGGTCCACTACGGTACCGGTCCACTTGGGCTGGCCCGTGCCGCGATCCCGCCCGTCCAGCACACCGTCCGTCGAAGACTTCTGCCACGCCGTGCTCATATCGAGCAAGTTCACGAAGAAGTCATTCGACAGAGTGCCGGGGCGTTTGGTGAAGACGCCGTGCTTGGCTTGGCCGACGTTCGCGTCCAGCGCGCGCAAACCACCGATCAGCACCGTCATTTCAGGTGCAGTCAGCGTCAACTGCTGCGCCTTGTCGATGAGCATATCCGCAGCGTGGCCCTCATGGCCCTTGCGCAGATAATTGCGAAACCCATCTGCTTGCGGCTCCAGCGGCGCGAAGGAAGCTGCGTCGGTCTCGGCCTCAGCAGCGTCCATGCGTCCCGCAGAGAATGGAACCACGACATCGTGGCCCGCATTCTTCGCTGCCGCCTCGACCGCTGCGTTGCCGCCCAGCACAATCAAATCGGCCAGCGAGATTTTCTTGCCGCCGACCTGTGCACTATTGAAATCCTGCTGGATTCGTTCAAGTGTGGCCAACACCTTGGCGAGCTGGACCGGCTGGTTGGCCTCCCAGTTCTTCTGCGGTGCGAGCCGAATGCGTGCACCGTTGGCGCCGCCACGCTTGTCACCACCACGAAAAGTCGACGCCGATGCCCACGCCGTGCTAACAAGCTGCGGAATCGTTAGTCCTGAGGCGAGGATTTTGGCTTTCAACGCAGCCACATCTTTGGCATCGACCAGCGCGTGATTCACGGCCGGGATCGGGTCTTGCCAGATCAGCACTTGCTTGGGCACCAGCGCACCGAGGTAGCGCTGGCGCGGGCCCATGTCGCGATGCGTCAGTTTGAACCACGCATTGGCGAAGGCTTGCTCGAATTCCTGCGGATTCGCCATAAAACGGCGCGAGATCTTCTCGTAGGCTGGATCGACGCGCATGGCCATGTCGGCAGTGGTCATCATCGGCGCGTGGCGCTTGGTTGGATCGTGCGCGTCGGGGACGAGATCTGCTCCCGCGCCATCTTTGGGCTTCCACTGATGGGCACCGGCGGGACTCTTGGTTAGCTCCCACTCGAAACCGAGCAGCATTGCGAAATAGCCGTGGCTCCAGTTGATTGGCGTGGGGGTCCAGGCGCCTTCGATGCCGCTAACGATGGCATCGACGCCCTTGCCGCTGCGGAAACTGCTCTTCCAGCCGAAGCCTTGATCCTCGACGCCGGCAGCCTCGGGTTCGGGTCCCACGAGCGCAGCATCACCCGCGCCATGCGCCTTGCCGAAGGTGTGACCACCTGCGGTGAGTGCGACGGTTTCCTCATCGTTCATCGCCATGCGCGCGAAGGTCTCACGGATGTCCCGCGCCGACGCGAGCGGATCCGGGACGCCGTTCGGGCCTTCCGGATTCACATAGATCAGGCCCATCTGCACAGCGGCGAGTGGGTTGGCGAGGTCACGGTCACCACTGTAGCGCTCGTCACCTAACCACTTGGTCTCGGGGCCCCAGTAGGTATCTTCGTCTGGCTCCCAGACGTCGGCGCGCCCACCTGCAAAGCCCAGCGTCTTGAACCCCATTGACTCGAGCGCGACGTTGCCGGTCAGCACCATCAAGTCGGCCCAGGAGAGCTTGCGGCCATATTTCTGTTTGATCGGCCATAGCAGGCGGCGTGCCTTGTCCAGACCGCCATTGTCGGGCCAGCTGTTGAGCGGCGCGAAGCGCTGCAAGCCGGCACCCGCGCCACCGCGACCATCCGCGATTCGATACGTGCCCGCCGAATGCCAGGCCATGCGGATGAACAGCGGCCCGTAGTTCCCGTAGTCCGCCGGCCACCAATCCTGCGAGTCGGTCATCAAGGCGCGCAGGTCCTTGACGACCGCATCGAGATCAAGCGTTTTGAATTCTTTGGCGTAGTTGAAATCAGCGCCCATCGGATTAGATTGCGGCGAGTGCTGGTTGAGGATCTGCAGATTGAGCTGGTTGGGCCACCAATGCTGGTTGGCAAAGCTCCCAGTAGCCTTGTAAGCAGCGGGGCCGTGCATCACAGGGCATTTGCCCATGGTGGCAGTGGCTGCGGACTGAGCCGCCGCAGAAGACTGCGCCGTCTGCTCAGCAGTTCTCGCGCGCGCGCCCGGCGCTGCCAGGCTTGCGGCCGTGCCAGCGGCCACGGCTGCACCACCCAGCAAGAAGCCGCGTCGATTGGATTGGTCCGTCATCTTATTCCCCTACTGCCGACAGGCATTTGGACTGATTCTCCGACTATTTTAGACTCAGTCTAATAGATATGTCAACGGCTCAGCCATCTATGCGGATCACAACCTTGTTGCCAGAGGCATCGAACAGCAATTGCGCAAGACGGCGGGAAAGCCGGACCGTCACGCTCGACGCTTTCACAAACTCGAGCTCGACTTGCTTGGTCAGCCAACCCTTGAATTCCCGCGCCGTGATGTCCGACCAGGGAATGAACAGCGGTGGGTGTGCGAGTCGAAATATTGGCGCGACAGCAAGGTAGAGGCCGCCCGGAGCGGCGCCGAGGGTCACAACGCTGCTGTAGCTGGTAAAGCTGCCAAACTGCACCGAGCGGAATCGAAAGCGCTGGCCCACGAACGGAGATTTCGCGGTGTAGTGCTGGGACAGCGTACGCCAGCCGCCCATGAGGGCCAGCAGGAATGTGGTTAGCAACCACATTGCCACGAATAACACTGGGAACAGCACTGGTAGCCAGGTCTTCTTGTTAGACGCGGGATTTAGTCCGAGGAGTCGATCAGGGAAGCCCAAGAAGATAGCCGCAGCTATCAGCACGTTCCAGATCGCCAGGCCTAACCAAAGCCATCGTAAGGTGGCTGCGGGTAGCGGCGGCACCATGAAAACGCCTGGATGCCGCTCGAGCGTCTCCGCACCACCACCCGCAAAAAATCCAGTGTGTCCCAAGCGCCAGAAGCGCAATGAAGAGCCCCCACCAGACAAGCACCATCGGGTTGCCTGCACTAGGTTGCAGGTATTCGAACATGCCGTTTACCTGCCCTGAGATGATCCCCAAGCCCATAACGACCCAAGGCAGGTTGGTCCAGAAAAGGAATCCCCGATATAGGCTGCGATAGCCCGGTTCAAGTTCCGGATGGGACCGCATCCGACCTTGAACGCGATTCCACCACAGCCAGCCGTTTGCCGAATTGGCGAGCACCAACACGATCCAAGCGTGACGCATCAGACCGTTCAACTCAGCCTCCGATTGCGGTCCGCGAGCGCTGAAAAGCGAACGATTCACTCTACCGCAACACTGGTGCCGTGTGTACGGCGGGCGGTGAGCCGACGTCGGCGCGTCTGTGGAGATCGCCGCGGCCGTCGTCTGGCGCGCTCCTGCCGATCAAGTCGTTAGCCGTAACGCCGGTGAAAAATGCGCGCCAGATGACGGCAAGGGCACCCCTGCAGGGGGCGATCGATTCAGACGCGCCGACGTCGGCTCACCGCCCGCCGAACGCGTAACGCCAGATCAGCCCCGCTTGGCCACCGCAACGTAGTCACGCTGCACCGGCCCGGTATACAGCTGCCGCGGCCGCCCGATGCGCATCGAGGGGTCTGAAATCATCTCCTGCCAGTGCGCCACCCAACCCACGGTGCGCGCGATTGCGAACATCACCGTGAACATCGAGCGCGGGATACCGAGAGCGCTGTAGATGATGCCCGAGTAGAAATCGACGTTCGGATAGAGCTTGCGGCTCACGAAGTACTCATCCTTGAGTGCGATCTCCTCCAGCTTCAGCGCCAGCTCGAACAGCGGGTTGTCAGCACTGCCGAGTTTGGCGAGCACCTTGTGACACATGGCACGAATAATTTTGGCGCGCGGGTCAAAATTCTTGTACACCCGGTGACCGAAACCCATCAGGCGAAAATGCGCGGATTTGTCTTTCGCCATCGCGAGATACTTCGGAATCTGATCGACGCTGCCGATCTGCTCGAGCATGTCGAGCACCGCTTCGTTGGCACCACCGTGGGCGGGACCCCAGAGCGCGGAGACCCCGGCGGAGATCGCCGCATACGGATTTGCGCCAGTGGAGCCGGCGAGCCGGACCGTGGACGTGCTGGCGTTCTGCTCATGGTCAGCATGCAGGATGAACAACAGATCGAGTGCAGCAGCTGCATCCGCGTCGACTTCATACCGCTCACAGGGCACAGCGAAAAACATGTGCAACAAATTCGCGCAGTAGTCGAGATCGTTGCGCGGGTAAACAAAGGGTTGCCCGAGCGAGTGCTTATAAGCCGCCGCTGCAATGGTCGGTATCTTGGCGATGATCCGATGTGCAAAGATCTCCCGATGGCGCGGGTTATTGATGTCCATCGTGTCGTGATAGAACGCCGACATCGAAGCAACGACGGCTGAGACCATCGCCATCGGGTGCGCATTGTGGTGAAAGCCACCGAAGAACCGCAGCAGCGATTCGTTGATCATCGTGTGATGACCGATGCTAAGACTGAACTCCTGCAGCGCTTGCGCGGTCGGCAAGTCGCCGTAGAGCAGCAGATACGCGACTTCGGTAAAGCTGCTCTTCTCGGCCAACTGCTCTATCGGGTAGCCGCGGTGCATCAACACGCCGGCGTCGCCATCGATATAGGTGATCTTGCTCTCGGTGGCGGCAGTTACACCGAATCCCGGATCAAACGTGAAGACACCTTGGTCTTTGTTGATGGTAGCGATGTCGAGTACTGCCGGGCCCACGGTGCCCTGACGTACGGGAAGCAGCGACTTCTTGCCACTGGCGGGATCGAGCAGTTCAAAATTCTTGTCGGCCATAACTCTTTATTCTGACTTGACGTGAGACCTCGAAATAACCGGGCGAGCCTGACAGGCTCGGCCGCTGGAATCAAGAATCGGTGCCGCCTGTGACTGCGAACCGGATCAACTTGCGGTATTTATATCGGCCGCTATTGCACCGTCTTGAACAACTGCCCGGGGGCGAGCGGCTTGTTCGGATACAGGCCATTGATCAGTTCCAAGGTCTCGCGCTGATACTTATCCTCGGGAATATCTTTGACGTAACTCGCCAGCTGGGTCTCGGCGTTCGCTTTGACCATCTTCAGGCGGTACGGCTCGGCCAAGGGGAACTCCGACGGCTTGAGGCTACGCAATGTTTCGGCAACTGAGGTGATGAGACCATCGGCTTCCGGTCTGCCGTTGGCCGACGCTTTGCTGGCACCGGCGATCACATAGGCATTCTTGCCATGATAAATGACCGTCCAGCGCACCGGGCCTGCGCCGTTGTCGAGTGGTGATCCACCGCGGGTCAGCACGCTATAGCCATCGTTGCCGTTAGAACTGACAACCTCACCGCCGACCAGCGAATTGCCGCGCAGTTTCTCGAGCAAGAACTCACGCGGCCCTTGTTTCTCCGGCCGTGCATCCGCAATCACCTGCATGATGGCGTCTTTGTTCGGCGTATAGGCCAGCAAGCGCGAACGCTCGTTGTCAACTGTCCAGCCGCGCGGAAACGCCATCGTGATGCCAAGATCAGCGTGATAAAACCGATTGTCGCGCACGATCCCCTGGGCTTTGCTCGAGCCGTAGGCAATGCCGTCGATACGTTGCAGATACTCCTCGCGATTGATGCGCCATCCGCCCGCCGGTTCGGTCGTCACATTGGCGGCACCTTTGGCCGCTTGGATCACGCGCGCATCGGGCGTCGGGTGCGAGGAAAAAATACCGTGATAGATGCGCGGTTCACGCCCTTCGAGGCGGGCTCGATCGCGCTCGAACCGTTCTCCCGCCTTGAACACCTCGAAGGTCCGCTGCATGGCTTCAGGCTCGTAGCCGGCGCGGGCGGAGTACTCGAGGCCGAGCCGGTCCGCTTCCATCTCGTTGTCACGTCCGTAGCCTTGCACCCAGGCTGCGGCACCCAGGTTGGCGAGCTGGCCAACAGCGTTCGACCCGGTGAGGATCGTTGCCGCAACCGTACCGAGGCTGGCTAACACCCCGCGTGTCTGACGGCGCGCAGGGTGACGAGCAGTGATATGACCAATCTCGTGACCGAGGACCGAAATGATTTCCGCTTCCGAGTTGAGATTCACCAGCAGGCCACGGTTGACATACACATTGCAGCAACCGGTGGTGAACGCATTCATGCCGGGGTCATCGATCACATAGAACCGATACTCCTCGCCTGGCAGATGACTGACCCGCGCGACTCGCTGGCCGAGTTCATTGATGTAGTCCTGGATCGCCTGGTCTTCGTACAGGCCCAGCGCCCGCACGATCTCCTCGTGCATGCTGCGCACACGCTCGCGTTCGCCCGACATGGACGACATGACGACGTTGGACTTGCCGGTGGCTGGGTTGGTGGCACAGCCCGCCAAGCCCAAGGGGAGCGACGCCAGCAGGGCTAGGACAGGGACGATTGCAGATCGGTTCATTGAGGCAACTCCGCGCAATGCAGCGACACGTTAGGCCAACATGATAGTTGCTGCGGCCACTGGAAATGAGACTTCCAGCGGCAACCGAAGTTGCGGGGGCTGCCCGAGGACGGCGGCAGACGGCGCGAACACGCCGCTGCGCGCGTACTACTTAGCGGCAGCGGCGCCGGCTTGAGCGGCGTACTTTTTGCGGAATTTATCGACCCGACCGGCCGTATCGAGAATCTTCTGCTTGCCCGTATAGAACGGGTGGCACTTGGCACAGACTTCGACGTTGAGTGCTTCGGTCAGCGTTGAGCGAGTCTTGAATGTGTTGCCGCAAGTGCAAATCACATCGATCTCAATGTATGCGGGGTGAATTTCAGCTTTCATGATTCGTCTCGCTCGAGCGATGTCGCTCATTCGCACTGTCGGTTTTGCCGCAAGTCACGCCGCGCGCGCCTGCACAAAAAGGGCGCGAACTATATATGGGCCCTAGTCGTCACTGCAAGGCTTCGCGGAGGTAACCCTTATCCACAGAACCTGGGGATAACTCTGTGGGAAAGTGGCCGGCCAGAGGCCGAAAATTGGTTTTCCCGCACAAAACTGTTTGATTGGTCAAAAAATAGCCAATTCATGAAATATTTATAAATCATGCACTTACGAGCTATATTTCGGGTGCCATGGCGCGTATGTAACGTAATCCCCTCATTCTTGCCCGATCCCGCTGACGGCTGTGAATAAAACCGGCCGCTAGAGGACCGCTGACCTGCCGACGTCGCTGGAAATCTTGCGGTCGGAGCTAAGAAAGTCGAGTAACACCTCGTTCAGAAAGCGAAATCCTCGCTCGCTAGGCCGCCAGCGCGCAGGGATTTGCGGCCCCAATTCACGCATCAGCAGGCCGCGCGCCACCAGGCTCTCCAGCGTCGGCGCAATGTCGTCGCACGCCAGGCCAGTCCTGGCCTCAAATAGCTTGGCGTCAAAGCCGGTGACGCAGCGCAGCGCATTCAACATGAACTCGAACGGCCGCTCGGCACGGGGCACGGTCTCGGTGACCATCCCGGCAGGGTCCGCCTTCAGGTAGCGGCGCGGATCACGCGGCTGGCGCGTGCGCTCGATGACATCACGCGCAGGATCGGTCAACTTGCCGTGCGCGCCGGCGCCCAGGCCGAGATAGTCGCCAAACTGCCAATAGTTGAGATTGTGCTGACACGCACGGCCGGCTCGCGCATAGGCCGACACCTCGTAGCGCGCGAAGCCCGCTGCAGCAAAGCGAGACTGACAAGCTGCCAGGATATCGTCACAGATCTCCTCAGTCGGCAGGCTCGGCGGATGCGCCGCGAACACGGTGCCGGGCTCCAGCGTTAGTTGGTAGTGTGAAAGATGCGCAGGCTCGAGCGCCAGCGCGGCCTCAACATCGGCGACCGCCTCGGCCACTGTTTGGTCCGGCAAGCCGTACATCAAGTCCAGATTGAAGTTGTCGAGACCGGCCGCGTGCAGCTCAGTGGCCGCCCGACGAGTGTCATCCGGTCCGTGGATACGACCCAGCACCGCGAGCTTGCTCGCCGCAAATGTCTGCGCACCTAGCGACACGCGACTAACACCGGCGGCTCGATACTCGGCGAACCGGCCGCGTTCGATCGTACCCGGATTCGCCTCCAAAGTGAGCTCCACCGGGTCCTCGACCTTGAACCGTTCGTGGATCGCGCTGATCAAGTTGGCCAGCGAGTCAGGCGAAAACAAACTCGGCGTGCCGCCGCCAAAGAACACGCTGACAAGCGGCCGCCCGGCGACCGTGGCTGCTTGCGCGTCGAGATCGCTCAGTAGCGCACTGATGTACCGGTCCGCGGGTAATTCGCCGTGCAGTGCGTGGGAATTGAAGTCGCAATAGGGGCACTTTTGTACACACCAGGGAAAGTGCACATAGAGCGCCAGTGGCGGAGTTGTTAGCATGGGTGCCGCTGCCAAGATCAGCTGCCGCGGACTTGCGTCGTTAGTGCGGTCAGCAACGCCGCGAGCGCCTTGCCACGGTGACTCATGGCATTCTTTCGCGCAGACGGCAGTTCGGCGACGGTCAATCGCTCGCCCTGTTGTTCACCACGGGGCACGAAGACCGGATCGTAGCCGAAGCCACCCGTGCCCCGCGGGCTCGTAATGATCACGCCGTCCCAACTCGCCTCGGCGATTAGTGGCGCGGGGTCCTCGGCGTGTCGCAGATAGACGATCGCACACCGGTAGCGCGCCGTTCGCCGGCCGGCTTCAACCCCTGCCAAGGCAACCAGCAGCTTGGCCAGATTCGCCTCGTCGGTGGCGTGCTCGCCGGCATAGCGCGCCGAATGGACGCCAGGCAAACCGCCGAGCGCGTCGACCTCGAGACCTGAGTCATCAGCAAGTGCCGCGAGCTTCGTGAGGGCCGCGGCGTTACGCGCCTTGAGCAGCGCGTTGGCCACGAAGGTCGTACCTGTCTCAGCCGGCGGCTCGATCCCGAACTGGCTCTGCGGCACAACTTCGAGCTGCAGCGGCTCTAATAGCTCGGTGAGTTCCCGCAGCTTGCCGCGGTTGCCACTCGCCAGCACCACGCGCGCCGCAGCCATCTGTTAGGTGGACGCTGTGCGCGCCTGCGTCTGCAACGCAAACAACTCACCGATGCCGCTGGCGGCGAGATTCAGCAGTGCATCGAGTTCGTCGCGCCGAAAGGCGTGGCCTTCCGCCGTGCCTTGGATCTCGATGAACGCGCCGCCATGGTTCATGACGACGTTCATGTCGGTCTCGGCCTGCGAATCCTCGGAGTAGTCGAGGTCGAGGACTGGCGCGCCGCCAACAATACCCACAGACACCGCGGCCACCTGCCCGTGCAGCGGCGACATCTTGAGCGCGCCACGCGCGATGAGCGTGTCGCAAGCGTCTGCGAGCGCGACGTATCCCCCGGTGATCGCAGCCGTCCGTGTGCCGCCATCCGCCTGCAACACGTCGCAGTCGATGGTGATCGTCCGCTCGCCAATTGCGGCCAAATCTGCAACCGCGCGCAGACTGCGCCCGATCAGACGCTGAATCTCCTGGGTGCGGCCAGTCTGCTTGCCACGTGCCGCCTCGCGCGAGGAACGTGTGTGGGTGGCGCGTGGCAGCATGCCGTACTCGGCCGTGATCCAGCCCTTGCCCTTGCCGCGCAAAAATCCGGGCACGGACTCCTCGATGCTCGCCGTGCACAACACGCGCGTGCCACCAAACTCTACCAGCACGGAACCTTCCGCATGCTGGGTGAAACCGCGCGTGAACTTGACCGCGCGCAACTCGTCTGCGGCTCTGCCGCTGGCTCGACTCGTCATCAGGAATTACCTATCCAGCGCGCCACCGCGACCGTTGTATTATCACTACCACCACCTAACACTGCGATCGCCTGCTCACCGAGACGCGCGATTTCCTGACGCAGCGGTACACCACCGACGCGGCATGAGTTCGCGAGCTCACTGTCGGTGAGGCCACTCCACAAGCCATCGCTACACACCAGCAGGACGTCGTTGGGGTGCAGTGCTATCCGGCCACTGATCGCCATCTCCGGCACATAGAGTTCGCCACCCAAACAACACTCGACAAAATTCCGCATCGGATGTCCCTGCGCCTGCTCTTGCGATATCACGCCTTCGCGCAACAGGAACTCAACATGGCTGTGATCGCGCGTGCGCTGCAGGATCTCGCCATTGCGCAATAAATAGATGCGGCTATCACCCACATGGCCCCAATAACAAGCGCCCTGCTGGATCAGACACACCGCGCAAGTGGCGCGCGGCTTGTGCTCCATCGGCACGTTGACACCGATCTTGACCACGGCGTCGTGCGCGCGACCGATCGTGAGGTGCAGAAAGCCGAGCGGATCGAGCAACGGTTGTGGCGCTTGCCAGAACGCATCGACAATCACCTTCAACGCAGTCTCGGCCGCCAGCGCGCCGTCGGCGTGCCCACCCATGCCATCCATGACAACGAGCAAGGCAGAGTGGTCGGAGACGGCCACAGCGACCCGGTCCTGGTTGTCGCTGCGTCCGCCCATGAGGCTGATCTCGGCGTAATCGATTCGCAAGGGATGTTCGGTGCTCTGTTAGACTGGCGCGCAGTTTAACTGAGCCCGCCGCCACCAGAGAGATTTCAAGGGCATGATCGCGAGCATGACCGGTTTCGCCCGCCGCGAAATCGCCGGACCCTGGGGCACCTTGGCGTGCGAGCTGCGCAGCGTCAATCACCGCTTTCTGGAAGCTGGCTTCCGCCTGCCCGAGGAACTGCGCGCGCAAGAAGCCGCGCTGCGCCAAACGCTGGGGAAATCTGTCAAACGCGGCAAAGTGGACTGCAGCGTGCACTGGCGACCCGCGGCCGATGGCGCCGCCGAGCTCGATGTCGATGATGCGGCGCTCGCACGGGTGATTGCGCGCCTCAAGCAAGTGACGCGCGAGCTGCCAGCAGGTGGCACGATTTCCGCGGTCGACGTCCTGCGCTGGCCCGGGGTCGTGCGTGCAGCCGCAATCGACACCGACGCAATTGCCGCAACACTCAATCAGCTTTTCCAGCAGACGCTGGCGGAACTCGTCACCACCCGTCGTAACGAAGGCGCGCGCCTGTTCGCACTGCTCGAGGAGCGCTGCGACGGACTCGAAGCGCTGGTCGCGCAAGTCCGCGCGCGGCTGCCAGAGATTGAAGCACGCGTCCGCGCGAGGCTCGCTGAACGTGTCGGCGAACTGGCAGCGAGCGTCGATCCAGCGCGACTCGAGCAGGAAGTCGTGTTGTTACTCCAGCGACTCGATATCGCCGAGGAGCTGGACCGACTAACAGGTCACCTGGAGGAGATCCGCAAGGTCATTGGCTCGTCAGACGCCGCTGGTGCCGGGCGGCGCTTGGATTTCTTGATGCAAGAGCTCAATCGCGAGGCCAACACGCTCGCCTCGAAGTCGCAGGATCTCGAGACGACGCGGATGTCCGTGGATATGAAAGTGTTGATCGAGCAGCTGCGGGAGCAGGTGCAGAACGTCGAATGAGCGGCGCGTTGTTCATCATCGCTGCGCCCTCAGGCGCCGGCAAGACCAGCTTGGTGAGCGCAGTAGTGGAGCGTGAGCCAAAGCTGCGCTTCTCAATCTCGCACACCACCCGCTCGCAGCGACCCAACGAGCAGCACGGGCGCGAGTACTACTTTGTCAGCGTCGAGGAATTTCAGCGCCTGATCGCGGCCGAGCAGTTTCTCGAGTACGCTCAAGTGTTCGATAACTACTACGGTACGGCGCGCGAGCCTGTGGAGCGTTTGCGCGCGGCGGGTCAAGACGTGCTGCTCGAAATCGACTGGCAGGGTGCCCGGCAGGTCCGTGCTGCGCAGCCGGACTGCCGCAGCATCTTCATCCTGCCGCCATCTCGCGCAGCCTTGGAACAGCGACTGCGACAACGGCGCACGGACAGCGACGCGGTGATCGCGCGGCGGCTGCGCGACGCTGAGGACGATATGTCGCACTACCGCGAGTTTGACTACGTCATCGTGAATGACGACTTTGCTAGTGCCACTGAGCAGCTGCTCGCCGTACTGCATGGCGACGGTAGTGACTACCGCGCAGATCGACCAAAGCTTGCGGCGCTGACTCGCGAACTATTGCCGAAGCAATAGCACGGCGAATTGGTCACATCAGGGCCGCCCTTTTTGGATTATCGCGCGCAGCTCTTTCGCAGCCAGCCGGTCCTTTTCCCGGCCGAGCGCCTCCTTGGACTTCAACAACTCGTCGATCGAAATAACCCTTACTCGCTCGCCAAACAAATCGATCTCAATCGACGTCTCAAGGACTCGCCCATAGTCACCAACGCCCGTGATTGAACTCAGGATGTCCAAAGGCCCCAGGTCGGTTTGCAAATAGAGGTTATGCAAACTGACTCCAGGCTCTGGATTACCCAAGAACGGCAACCGTTGCGGCGTCATGCGATGGATTGGGTGAAACTCCCGCAGCACGTGCCGTAGCTTGTCGACATTTTCCGGCGTCAATAGCGCGCAAACGTCTAAATCACGTGTGAGCAGCGCGGAGCCGTGCAACATGGCTGCAAAGCCGCCAACGATGACAAACTCGATTTCAGCGTTGCGAAGGACTTGAAGAAGTCGATTCAGGTCGGTCACGAAGCTGCTGCCCGATTCTTTCCATTTCCAGCGCCAGATCCAACGCAGCCTGGTGTTGCTGCGCCCGCTGCTCGTAGGTGCAGCGCAGGCTCTCCTCGACCAGACTCATGTCGAAGCCGGCAAGTTCGGCGGATTCGCTGGCGGTCCTGGCGGTCCTGGCGGTCATAAGATTAGTCGGGGCTGGTTTGGCACGGCACAATAGCATGCGGTGCTTGCCAGCCTCGGGTGCAGAAGCCGCGGTCGCCTCAATCGCTGGCTTCCAGCGCGCCAACTGCGTAAGCTTTAGGGTTATTGTGCCGACTCGTCGGCATCCGTCCGTTCCTTCACAGGGCACCGCAACATTTATGGCTCGCATCACCGTCGAAGACTGCCTCCCGCACGTCGAAAACATCTTCCAGTTGGTCCTTTTGGGGGCTGCCCGCGCGCGGCGCCTGGCCAATGGCGCCGAAGCCACTGTGCCTTGGGAGAACGACAAGCCCACAGTCGTTGCGCTGCGCGAGATCGCCGAAGGCAACATTACGCCTGAGATGCTGAACGAGCCGGAGCCACCGCCGCCGGAGGAACCGCAGCCCGAGATGGACCATCAGGCGATGTTCCGGGCCCCGCAGTTCGGCATGGGCGGCGATCGCGACCTGGACTAGGTTCTTGAGTGAGGCAGCCGTGGCGTTATGGACTATGCGTCGTCGTTGCTCAATCTCCTACCCGCTGCTCGCCGCAACCCGGGGCTACGCGAGTTACTGAATAGCGTCGATTCCTACCTGCCAGCCGAGCAGGTAGAGCGGATCCGCGCGGCAGCCGAGTTTGGCGCCTCGGCGCACAAAGGCCAGAAGCGACAATCCGGCGAGCCGTATATCGCGCATCCGCTCGCGGCAGCGCAGGTCCTGGCGGACTTGCGTCTCGACCCCGACACCATCATTGCGGCGATCCTTCACGACGTCATCGAAGACACGCCGATCTCCAAGCAGGAGCTGGCCGCGAAGTTTGGCGAGCCGGTGGCGGAGATAGTCGACGGCGTCACCAAGCTCGATCAGATCGAGTTCCGCTCGCGCGAAGAGGCTCAGGCGGAGTCCTTCCGCAAGATGGTGCTCGCGATGGTGCGCGATCTGCGCGTCATTCTGGTCAAACTCGCCGACCGTCTACACAACATGCGCACGCTGGCGGCCAAGACGCCTGCGCGGCGCCGCGCGAATGCACGCGAGACGCTCGAGATATACGCCCCGATCGCGGAACGTCTGGGTCTGTATGGCCTCAAGCTCGAGCTCGAGGATCTGGGCTTTCGCTCGCTGTACCCGCACCGTTACCGCGTACTCGAGAAGGCGCTGCAGCGCGCCCGCGGCAATCAAAAGGAATTCCTCGGCAAGATCGCTAACAACCTGCGCTCTAGTCTCGAGCGAGCGGGCATCGGCGCCGAAGTGCAGACACGTGAGAAGCATCTCTACAGCATCTACAGCAAGATGCTCCGCAAGAGCGCGTCGCTCGGGGACATTGTCGACGTGTATGGGCTGCGCGTCGTGGTCGCCGACGCGGACACCTGTTATCGAGCACTCGGCGTGGTGCACGCCTGCTACAAACCGATGCCTGGTCGATTCAAGGACTATATTGCAATACCCCGTGTCAACGGTTATCAGTCGTTACATACAACACTGTTTGGCCCTAACAGCATACCGATCGAGGTGCAGTTGCGTACCGGCGATATGCATCAGGTGGCCGAAGCGGGTATCGCAGCCCACTGGAAGTACAAGGGCGGCGACAACCTCGATTCGGTCCAGCAGGACCGCGCGCGCGAGTGGTTAGCCAATCTGATGCTGATGCAGGAATCGGGCAACTCGGAAGAATTTCTCGAGAGCGTGCGGATCGACTTGTTTCCGGATAAGGTCTACGTATTCACGCCCAAGGGCGAGATCCTGCGCTTACCGCGCGCTGCGACAGTGGTCGACTTCGCCTATGCCGTGCACACGGATGTGGGTAACCGCTGTGTTGCCGCCAAGGTGGACCGTCGCCTGACGCCACTCAGAACACCATTGCGCAACGGGCAGACCGTCGAAATCATGACCGCGAAAGGCGCCAAGCCGAATCCCGGCTGGGTCAACTTTGTGGTGACGGCGAAGGCCAGAGCCGCGATTCGGCAGTATCTGAAGGGGTTGCATCGCCGCGAAGCGATCGAGCTTGGCTCACGACTTATCAATCAGGCGCTGGGCGAATTCAACCTGTCCACCGACAAGATTCACGCCGACGTCATGGCTGCGGCCATTGCCGAGCTCGGCATGGCGGACCGTGACGAGCTGTATGAGAAGGTTGGTCTTGGCGAGCGTCTAGCACCGTTGGTTGCGCGGCGATTGCTACCTGCCGTCGGCAGCGGCGGCAACGAAGTTGGCGCGGCGGCCGCTGCACCGCTTGCGATCGCTGGCACCGAGGGGCTGCTGGTGAGTTACGCGCGCTGCTGCTTCCCGATACCAGGCGATGCCATCTTCGCGTTTCTCTCTGCCGGTCGCGGCGTCGTCGTACACCGGGAAGACTGCGCCAACGTCGACGACTATCGGAAACACCCGGAGAATTGGCTGCCCGTGTCCTGGCAGCCCTCGGCCGACCGTTACTTCAGCTCCGAAATCCGCATCGAGGTCGCTAACAAGATGGGCGTGCTCGCGGCGGTGGCTGCAGCCGTCGCCGGCAACGACACCAATATCGAGCGCGTCTCACTGGAAGAGCGCGACGCCGAAACCTCGTCGTTGACCTTCGAGCTGAAGGTCACCGATCGAAAGCATCTGGCGCGCATCATCCGCGTGATCCGTCGAATGCCGGAAGTGCTGCGTGTTTACCGTACAATCGCCACTCACGGGCATTCAGACTAGAGGAGCCGCCATATGACCCAGACTCGCCAAACCATCAAGACCGAGGCCGCACCGCGTGCGATCGGGCCGTATTCGCAGGCGGTGCGGGTCGGCGACACGGTTTATCTGTCGGGTCAGCTCGGCTTTGACCCAAGAGCGATGGAACTCGTTGCCGGCGGCGTGGAACCAGAAGCGCGGCGCGTGTTCGAGAACATCAAGGCGGTGGTGGCAGCGGCTGGCGGCTCACTGGCGCATATCTGCAAGGTGACAATCTTCCTCGTCGACATCAACGACTTTCCCAAGGTCAACGAGATCATGGCGCAGTATTTCAGCGAGCCATATCCGGCGCGCTCAACGTTTGCGGTTGCCGCATTGCCGCGCAACGCGCGCGTCGAGGTGGAGTGCGTGCTGAGCCTTGCGTGAAGCTCGCGCAGGTAGTGTCGCGACGCCGCACGCCGAGCGACAAGCGATTGCGACGCTGCACGGCGTTGGTCCGGCACTGGCGGAGAAGCTCGGCAAGTTAGGTATCGAACGGGTACAGGACCTGCTGTTCCTGCTGCCTGCTCGCTATGAAGACCGCACCCACGTCGAGCCAATCGGTGCGCTGGTGCCGGGGCGACGCGCTGTGGTGGAAGGCGAGATACAGCTCACCGAGGTCACCTACCGGCGGCGGCGCCAGTTGCTGTGCAAGATCGCCGACGGCTCGGGTTTTCTGACGCTGCGTTTCTTTTATTTTTCCACGGCGCAACAGAACAATCTCGCGCGCGGTGTACGCCTGCGTTGCTTCGGTGAGGTGCGCCGCGGGCCAATGGGCCTCGAGATCGTGCACCCAGAATACCGGCGCGTCGCGGCCGAACCCGAAGCCCTCGAGGAAGCGCTAACACCCATCTATCCCACTACCGAGGGTATCCCGCAGGGACGCTTGCGTGCATTGATCATGCAGGCCTTGCGAGAACTCGACCGCGACGGTGTAAGGGACTGGCTACCGTCTGAACTGCTGGCCACCGAAAACGCGGCCGACGGTGAGGCGTTACCGGACCTGCGCACTGCGCTCGAGATATTGCACCGTCCGCCGAAGGATATCTCGCTCACGGCACTGACCAGCGGCCGTCATCCAGCGCAACAACGGCTGGCGTTCGAGGAATTGTTAGCCCATCAGCTCGCTTTGCGGCTGCTGCGGCAGACCAGCCGCAGCGAACACGCATGGTCCCTGCGAGACGGCGAGCAACGGACGCAGCAGTTCGTGGCGTCGCTGCCGTTTCAGTTGACCGGGGCGCAACGACGCGCATTGACAGAAGTGGCACGGGACCTCGACGCCGAACGACCGATGGCGCGGCTGGTGCAGGGCGACGTCGGCTGCGGCAAAACCGTGATCGCAGCGGCAGCGGCAGCGCGAGCCGTCGGCTGCGGCTTGCAAGCAGCCTTGATGGCCCCGACCGAACTGTTAGCCGAGCAGCACGCGCGCAATTTCGACGGCTGGTTTCGACCATTGGGACTGCCGGTTGCGCTCCTGACCGGTTCGCAGCCGGCACGCACACGGCGGAGTGCACTCGAAGCGATCGCCAGCGGCGAGATCAAATTGATCGTCGGCACCCACACCCTGTTTCAGCAGGGTGTGGCGTTTCAATCCTTGGCACTCACAATCGTCGACGAGCAGCACCGCTTCGGCGTGCAACAGCGCCTGCAGTTGAACGAAAAAGGTGTGCGCGACGGACGTGTGCCGCACCAACTGATCATGACGGCGACACCGATCCCCCGCACCCTCGCGATGACCGCCTACGCTGATCTCGACGTGTCGGTGATCGATGAGCTGCCGCCAGGTCGCACACCCGTCAAGACGGTCGTTGTGCAAGACACGCGCCGCGACCAAGTGGTCATGCGTATCAACGAGCAAGTGCGCCAAGGACGCCAGTGCTACTGGGTATGCCCGTTGATCGAGGAATCCGAGGAACTACACTACCAAGCCGCTGAAGAGACCGCTCGGCAGCTTACCGAGGCGCTGCCGGAGGTGCGCGTGGCGCTGGTCCATGGCCGTATGCCCGCGCGCGCCAAGGAACGTGCGATGCAGGAGTTCAAGGCTGGCAAGATTCAACTGTTAGTCGCGACGACCGTGATCGAAGTTGGCGTCGACGTGCCGAATGCAACCTTGATGGTGATAGAAAACGCCGAGCGCATGGGTCTCTCGCAACTCCATCAGCTGCGCGGCCGGGTTGGACGTGGCTCGTTGGACAGCAGTTGCGTGTTGCTTTATCGCGCGCCGCTGTCGCAGATCGCCCGCGAGCGCCTGGCCGCCATCCGCGAGAGCAATGACGGCTTCGAGATCGCGCAACGCGACCTGGAGCTGCGCGGGCCCGGTGAGTTGCTGGGCACTCGCCAGACGGGCCTCGCCGAGATGCGCGTCGCAGACTTGGTGCGCGACGCCCTGTTGTTACCTGCTGTGCAGGCGGCAGCTGAGACGATGCTCAGCAAGTATCCCGAGCGCATAGCGCCGCTGATCGCGCGCTGGATTGGCGGCGCCGAACGTTACGGCTCGGTGGGCTGAGCTGCTGCTTTACAACTACCAAGCTACCTATTGAAAAAGCCCCAAAGATAGGCGTTCGCATCGAAGTCCGCTGAGGGCACATCGCTGTTCGGACTCGGCGACCGTACGCCGCCCGGCCACGAATGTCCGCCGCCGAATACAACTCCCCTGACGGAGTCGTAGTTGTCTTGTGGATCGACTCGACAGAGCGCGACGCGAGCGCTGGGCCGACTGAGATCTGCCGGACGCTCGTAAGTGCGGCAGGACGTGGTCGCCGACACCTGCTCCGTCGTCGACTGAGCGGTGATGTTGTTGCGTGCGATCGAGTCGGCAACGGTCGCATCAACAGAGTAGTATTCTGTAGCTGACAGCCCGTCGCCCCGACCGCCTTCGTACGGATAGTTTCGATCGTTAGTGGCATGAATGTGCAGCACTGGAATGGGTCGCGCGGAAATACATGAGTAGTACTGCGTGCCAAGCCGATCAAATTGACCTGACGCCCCACCGACCGCAAACGCTCCCGTGATGCGATCAGACAACGCGCACGCCAGACGGTAGGCCATGATTCCCCCGTTGGAGAAGCCGCTGGCGATAATCCGTGCAGTATCGACGTTGTGCCTCCCCTGCATGTCATCGATCACCGCTCGCACATAGCTGACATCGTCGATATTCTGCGACTGGGCGGTTCCGCAGCAGGCTCCACCATTGAACGTCGCAATCGCGCCAGTTCCCTCAGCAAATGCGACCAACATCTGGTGCTCGGCCGCCAGCTCCACCATTTGCGTCATGGCGGCCTGCAGCTGAGCGCTACCGCCACCACCATGCATCGAGACCATCAGTGGTCGCGGGCTGGCGTCGCCCAACGCCGGCTCGTAGACCGAATAGCGTCGCAGCCCCTGGCCCGGGACGGACAACGACCGCGAGGTAAACATACCGCTGACCCGCACCTCGAGCTCGAGAACGAACGACTGATATTGAGCGGTGATGGTAGTCGCGCCTGCACGCGAAGCTGTCACGACGCCGTTTGCGGCCACAGTCACGAGTGCGGGGTTTGCAGACGACCAGGTAACCAGCGCGGGGTCGACATAGTCGGGAAACTGCGCTCCGCCATCTTGGCGCACGCAATACACATTGATGCTCTGACCGACCCCGATGGTAGTGGCTCGGAAGGGCTCCAGCGTCACCTGAGTCGCAGGCACAACGGCGATGGCGAGCGCGAAGCTGGTCGACCCGGCCGCGTTTCGTGCAGTGATGTTGTGGACCTGCTGCGGTATCGCAATAGACGGGGTGCCCATGATCTGACCGCTCGTCGCGTCTAGCGTGAGCCCGCCGGGTAGCGTCGGCGTCACGCTGTAATTCGCGACGGAACCTGTGACGGCAGGACCGATCGGCATAATGGTTCGACCCACGGTGAAAGTCTGTGGCGACGGGTAACTCAATGCGCTGGGTGCTGGCGGGGAGGGTGTTCCGGCACCACCACCACCACCACATCCGACCAGTACAAACAGGCCACCAATAGCGGTGATCTTAGTGAGATTTTTCATGAACCCTGCAACGCCGCTCCGGCCAAAACGTTGACAGTGGCGGCAGATAGTGCGGCGGCTGTCGGGCGCGGAGCGAGCGTGAGCTATAATTCGGCCGTGACCACGACCGCACGGATTTCGGCCGGCTGGCGCCTCGACTTGGAGCGCTATGGTCGGCGCGCGTTTTACTTTGCCGAGCTCACCCGACTGAACCGCCCTATCGGTACCTGGCTACTACTCTGGCCGGTACTCTGGTCGCTCTGGATAGCAGCCGACGGCAGCCCCCGGCCACTGGTCTTTGTCGTGTTCATCTTAGGCGTCGTGGTCATGCGGTCTGCAGGTTGCGCATTTAACGACCTCGCCGACAAGGACGTGGACCCGTTCGTCAAGCGTACGCGCGACCGGCCCATCGCAGCACGCCGCGTATCGCCGCTGGAGGGGCTTGTGCTGTTCGTCTTGCTGCTGTTGATGGCGCTCGCGCTGGCGCTGCAATTGGATGCGACTACCATCAAGCTATCGTTGGTTGGTGCGTTCTTCGCCGTCACCTACCCGTTCTTCAAACGCTTCTTTCCGATCCCGCAGTTTTATCTCGGACTGGCGTTCAGCTGGAGCGTGCCGATGGTATTCATGGCGCAGCTCGGAGCCGTGCCGCGCGTGGGCTGGACCTTGTTCATCGGGGCCGTCATTTGGACCACGGCCTACGACACACTCTATGCGATGGTCGATCGGGACGACGACGTGAAGCTTGGCGTTCGCTCCAGTGCGATCCTGTTCGGCGATATGGACCGGGTGATCGTGGCGGCGCTGCAGGCCATGACCCTGGTTGCGCTGTATCTGGTCGGGGACAGCATGCGTTTCGGCATGTGGTATCAACTCGGCGTAGTCGGTGCAGCCGTATTCTTTGTCTATCAGCAATGGCTGATCCGCAACCGCGACCGTGAAGGCTGCTTGCGGGCGTTTTTCAATAACAACTTCGCGGGCATGGCGGTGTTCATCGGGGTGGTGCTCGAGTACACCTTTCGCACCTGACCGCCGCGCACGCTCGACCGCTGCAGCACGGGCTGCCACCCACAGCTCGACGCGTTGCACGCCAGCGGCCCGCAACGTCTGGGCCAACTCGTTAGCGGTACTGCCAGTCGTCACCACGTCATCAATGATTGCCACATGCCGCACACCTTGCAGCACCGCACCTGCGCGCCCATTGGCAACCCCAAATGCGCAACGGACGTTGCGGCGGCGGTCGCTGGGCGACAGCGAAGTCTGCGAACGAGTGGCCAGCAAGCGCTCTACCGACCGCGGCGCAAACGGTAGCTGCAGGCCCGCGGCAACGTGCTTGGCGATCGCCGCCGCCTGGTTGAAGCCGCGCTCTCGATGGCGAGCGCGGTGTAGGGGCACAGCCAGCAACAACTCAGGCAAACGGCGCCCCGGATCCTGGCGCAGCCGCTGCGCCACATGCCGCAACATCAATTCACCCAGAACCTTGGCGTACACGCCTTCACCACGGTACTTGAGCGCCTGGACTAATTGATCGACCGGGAACTCATAGCGCAGCGGGGCCAATACTGAATCGAGCTGACTGCTGCGGCTCTCGGCCACCTCGCACCACGGCAACACGGCGGCGCAGTCGCGGCACAAATCCAGACCGGGCGAATCGCCACGCGCACCACAGAGGCAACAGCGGGCGGGCAGGAGCCTGGTTGTAAACCTGCGGATGCGCTGCAGGTTGACAGTGGCTGCAATCCTCTCGAACATTGACCTATCGGGCATGCGCAACAGGTTCGCCGTAGCGGCGTCGTTTGCAAACATCCGAATCTCGTGCAAACCGTTCCAAACCGGCACCCAATGGTGCCCAGCAAAAGCCACACTATGAAAGATTTGTCTGCGGCCCGTGGTTCAATCCGTCATGACTGGACCGTCGCCGAGATCGAGCAGTTATTTGCGCTGCCGTTCGCCGACCTCATGTACCACGCGCAGCGCGTGCACCGCGAACACCACAGCGCCAATACCGTGCAGATGAGTACGCTACTGTCGATCAAGACTGGCGCCTGCCCCGAGGACTGCGCTTACTGCCCGCAGAGCGTCCGCTACGACACCGGCCTCGAGCGCGAAGCACTGCTCCCACTCGATACGGTCCGCGCCCAAGCGGCGGCGGCGCGCGCGGCTGGCGCCACCCGGTTTTGCATGGGCGCAGCCTACCGCTCACCCAAACAAAAGGACGTGGTAGCGATCGCTGCCATGATCCGCGAGGTGCGCGCGCTCGGCATCGAGACCTGCGCCACGCTGGGCATGCTCACGCCGGCGCAGGCACGCGAACTCAAGGACGCCGGCCTCGACTACTACAACCACAATCTCGACACGTCGCCGGAGTTCTATGGCGAGGTGATCACCACGCGTACCTACCAGGATCGACTCGATACACTGGCGGCGGTGCGCGCGGCGGGTCTCAACGTCTGCTGCGGCGGGATCGTCGGCATGGGCGAGACCGTGACCGACCGGGCCGGATTGTTAGCTCAGCTGGCGAATCTGCCGCAACACCCGGAGAGCGTGCCGATCAACCAGCTGGTGCGCGTAGCCGGCACGCCGCTGGCGGACACAGCGCCTGTAGATCCGCTCGATTTCGTGCGCGCTATCGCGGCGGCTCGGATTACCATGCCGAAGTCGTACGTGCGCTTGTCGGCGGGGCGCGAAACGATGTCCGATGAAATGCAGGCGTTGTGCCTGCTGGCGGGCGCTAATTCGATCTTCTACGGCGAACAGTTGCTAACGACTGGCAATCCAGCGGCGGAGCGCGATCGCGCGCTGCTGGCACGGCTCGGCGTGACTGCCGAAACCGGCGCCGCTGGCGCCACCGCGCACTGACCGGCGGCCAAGATGCGACGCGACCCCGGCGCGCTGGCCGCCGCGCTCGCGGCACTCGATCAGGCTGCACTACGGCGTGTGCGGCGCATTGCTGGCGGGCCAGCCGCGTCAGCGCTCGATTTCTGCAGCAATGACTATCTGGGGTTGGCCAGACACCCGGCCGTGGTTAGTGCGCTACACGCGGCAGCCGACCGCTATGGTGTCGGCAGCGGCGCCTCGCATCTGGTCACCGGCCACGGGCCTTGCCATGCTGCACTGGAAGAAGCTGTCGCGGAATTCACCGGCCGCGAGCGGGCGCTGTGCTTCTCCAGCGGGTACATGGCCAACATCGGGGTCATCGACGCGCTGGTCGAGCGGCATGATCTGCTGGTGCAGGATCGACTCAACCATGCGTCGCTACTCGATGCCGCACGTATCACCGGCGCCACCCTGCAGCGCTATCCGCACGCCGATGCCGACGCCGCTGCGCAATTGCTGACTGGCAGCACTGCGCTCAATACCCTGATCGCCACCGACGGTGTCTTCAGCATGGACGGTGATCTGGCGCCGCTGCCGGAACTGGCGCGCCACGCACGCGAACACCGGGCCTGGTTGTTAGTGGATGATGCGCATGGCTTGGGCGTGCTGGGCCCAACTGGTCGTGGCTGTCTGGAGCTGTTGCAGTTAACGACCGAGGACGTGCCAATACTGATCGGCACCTTCGGCAAGGCTTTTGGCACCTGCGGCGCGTTTGTCGCCGGCGATGCGGATCTGATCGAGTATCTGCTGCAAAAGTCGCGCACTTATATCTACACCACCGCGCTGCCACCCGCGATTGCCGCCGCGACGCAGACCGCCCTCGCCATAAGCGAGCGCGAGAGCTGGCGTCGGCAAAAGGTGCTGGCGCTGGTGCAACGATTCCGCGCGCACGCCGGGCAACTCGACCTGCCGCTCGCTGCTTCAGGCACGCCGATCCAACCGGTGATCCTGGGGTCGGCCGCTCGCGCGCTGGCAGTTAGTCGTGAACTGGAAGCACAGGGTTTCCTGGTGAGCGCGATCCGGCCGCCGACGGTCCCTGCCGGAACCGCGCGCCTGCGAGTTGCTTTATCAGCCAACCACGAGGAGACCGCCGTGGACCGGCTGGTCGAGAGCCTCGCCAAGGCACTCGACGCGACGCGAGCAACGGCATGAGCAACGCGACCTGCGACGCCGTCCCCAACCTCAGCGTTCCGCAGCCGGTTGCGACCACCCATGGCGGCATCTACCTGGAGCGGCGCGGCAATGGGCCGCCGCTGGTGCTGTTGCACGGCTGGGGTCTCAATCTGCGCGTGTTCGATGGGCTAGCCGCTACGCTCGCGCCGCACCACACCCTGCTGGCCGTTGATCTACCCGGACATGGCCGCAGCACCGCGAGTGACCTGAACAACTACCCACAATTGCTGGCCTGCTTGCCCGAAAAGTTTGCCCTGCTGGGTTGGTCGCTGGGTGGCCAGCTCGCCCTGCAGCTCGCTGCGTTCGCACCGGCGCGTATCACAGCGCTGGTGCTCGTTTCGACGACGCCCAGATTTGAGGCAACAACGGATTGGCAGGCAGGTCTGGCGCCAGCCGTACTGGCGCAGTTCGCCCGACAACTCCAGCGCGACTATCCGCGCACAGTCAGCGAGTTTCTGGAGTTGCAAGTGCGCGGCAGTGTGCAGGCGGATGCGACCCTCGCGCAGCTCCGTGCAGCGCTGCTGAGCCACGGCGAAGCCTCACCAGCTGCTTTGACGACGGGCCTGGAACTACTACGCGACAATGATCTGCGCCTGATCTTGGCCACCATCACCGCCCCGACGTTGCTGATCGCAGGCCAATATGACCGGGTCACGCCGACCAGCGCCGCTCGCTCGATGGCAGCACGACTGCCGAGCTGTGAGTTGCTTGAAATCCGCCGCGCGGGCCATGCGCCGTTCTTGTCACATCTGGCCGAATGCTGCGCGGCCATCGAGGCGCTGCTGGGGACTGCGGACTCGGGCTCCACGGTGGCGGCGACGCCATGAATGGCCCCACTCGCGAGGATCCGTTTGCACTGCACAAAAGTCGTGTCAGCGCCTCATTCGATGCCGCCAGCAGCCGCTACGATGCCGCCGCGCAGCTGCAAGAGACTGTGCGCAACGAGTTGCTCGAGCGGCTGCTGGAACTACGCTTCGAACCGCGCACCATCCTCGACCTCGGCGCGGGCACCGGCGTCGCAACACAGACCCTCAAGCGTCACTTCCCCAAGGCACTGATTGTTGCGGCGGACTTCGCCCCCGCCATGTTGCGAGTCGCAGCGAAGCGCTCGTCCTGGCTGCGCCCGTTCCACAGGGTCGTCGCCGATGCTCAGCAGCTACCGTTTCAAAATGCTCGGTTTGATCTCGTCTTCAGCAGCTTAATGTTTCAATGGTGCGACAATCTAGCTAAACCCCTGGCAGAAGTCCGGCGCGTCCTGCGGCCGACCGGCTGCTTTGTCATGAGTACATTTGGGCCCGACACGCTGTCCGAACTGCGTCACGCTTGGGCGCAAGCCGGGGACAATGCCAATCACGTCAGCCGCTTTCTGGACGTGCACGATGTCGGCGATGCCTTGCTGCGGGCCGGCCTCACAGAACCCGTGCTCGATGTCGACCGGCTCGTACTGCAATACGATCGCGCGCTCGATTTGATGCACGAGCTCAAGACCATCGGCGCGCGCAACGCCACGCAGGGACGCCAGCGGGGACTGACCAGCAAAGGGCAACTCGCGGCGGTGATTGCCGCCTACGAAACGCTGCGCCGCGACGGCAAACTGCCGGCTACTTATGAAGTCGTGTACGCGACCGCGTGGGGCAATGAGGGTGTCGCGGCAGCGACTGTGGGCGGGCGCGATGCGGCCAGCGGCGAGGTGAGGATCGACGTGGACTCGATCGGACGCAGCGCGCGCGCGAGGCCACCGGAATGACGCCTGCCCAGGGAGTTTTCGTTGCGGGTACCGACACCGGGGTTGGCAAGACTTTTGTCAGCGTCGGGCTGGTTCGTGCCTTGGTAGCAGCCGGTCGCCGCGTCGCCGTCATGAAGCCGATCGCGGCCGGCACCGACGCCACACCAACGGGCGAACGTAACGACGACGCACTGGCGCTGCTGGCAGCGGCCAACGTCGCGGCACCCTATGAGCGCGTCAACCCGTATGCCCTGCGGCTGGCCGTGTCGCCACATCTTGCCGCCCGCAATGCAGGCGTAAACATTGAACTGCCGCGGATTCAGCAGCAGTTCGCATTGCTCGCGGCCGATGCGGACCTGGTGATCGTGGAAGGTGCCGGGGGTTGGCACGCCCCGATCTGCGACAGCGCCACGTTAGACCACGGCACCATGGCAGACATCGCCACCGCACTTGGCTTGCCGGTGCTACTCGTGGTCGGCATACGGCTCGGCTGCCTCAATCACGCCTTGCTCAGCGCTGCGGCGATCCGCGCGAGCGGCGCGCATTTGCTTGGCTGGGTCGCCAACACGCTCAACGAGCAGCAACCCCTGCGGGCCGAGAATATTGATACGCTCACTGTGCGACTGGGTACTGCGCCGCTCACGATCGTGCCAGCAGGCGGCGATCAGGTAGCAGGAGATGCACTGGATTCTCATTGGGTGCACGGCGCTGCGGCACTTGACCACGCGCTTACCATGTATCGGACAGAAAGGCCCGTAAGTCCTTGAGCGAGGTACGAATGCGCGCGCTATAATTCGCCGATGGCAGAGGGTTCGCACCGCATCGTGCTGGCACCGCACTGCTCGATGACGGTGCGTGGCGCAATGATCTTCTTCGCCCTCATGTGTGTGTCGAGCTTTGGCGTCGCAGGCGTCGTTGCCGCACAGGGCTTCTGGCCGGTGCTGCCGTTTGCAGGTCTTGAGATGGCGTTGTTGGGTTGGGCGTTGCATCGCAGTATGCAGCGACGCCATCACCGGCAGACGATCGTCGTTTCAGACGATGAGGTTATTATCGCCGATGGCGAGCTCGAGTGTCCGGTGGCGGTATTCAAGCGGCATTGGACGCGGGTGAAAGTGCGGCAGGCGCGCTCGCGACTGCATCCGAGTCGTCTGCTGATCGAGTCGCAGGGCAAATCGTGCGAGGTCGGTGTTTTCCTGACGGAAGATGAACGCCGCCGGGTTGCCTTGCAACTGACGTCGCTGATCGGCGGCATGAATGCTGCGCCGGCGCTGGCGCAGGGTTCGATGGTCTCTTAGTCAGATTTGGGTCACATTCAGATTGTTAGGAATGAAACTGATGCTTAGTGCTCGTAAGATTCAGGTGATTTTGGCGGCGTTGTTCGCGGCCGGACTCGCGCCATTGGCGAGTGCCGCTTGGGGCGATCTCAACATGCCGGTCGGCGTCACCGAGCTGAGTCGGGAAATATACTACTTGCACCAGCTGATCCTCTGGGTCTGTGTCGTGATCGCGATCGCGGTGTTCAGCGTAATGATCTACTCGATCGTCAAGTTCCGGAAATCGCAGGGCGCGGTGCCGGACACCAAGATGCTGCACAGCACGCGCGTCGAGATCGTCTGGACAGTCGTGCCGGTGCTCATTCTGGTCGCGATGGCCATTCCAGCGGCGCGCGGCCTGATGAATATCGAGGACTCGCGCAACGTAGAGATGAACGTCAAGGTAACGGGCTACCAGTGGAAGTGGCAATACGAGTACATGGAGAGTGGTGTCAGCTTCTTCTCGAATCTCGATAGCGCCAGTAACGCAGCGCGGCAGCTGCAATCCGGTGTCGACCCGAACTCGGTGCCTAACTACCTGCTCAGCGTGGACCGGCCGCTGGTGATCCCGGTTGGCACCAAGGTGCGACTGCTGCTCACTGCGCAGGACGTGATTCACTCGTGGTGGGTGCCGGACTTCGGCATGAAGAAGGACGCGATTCCCGGCTTCATGAACGAGATGTGGATCCGCGTCGATGAAGACAAGCCGGGCGTCTATCGCGGCCAGTGCGCCGAACTCTGCGGCCGCGACCACGGCTTCATGCCGATCGTCGTCGAGGTCAAATCAAAGGCCGATTTCGCGACTTGGCTCGCCGCACAGCAGGCCGCCGACCAACCGCCAGCCGAGATAGCTCCCGCAATCGTCGACGCCGAGCAAGTAGCTACGCCGAATTCGGTCACTACGCCCACGGCCGGCTGATCACCTCAGACAACTGCAGAACGCAAGAGAACGAACATGGCAACCACACAAGCCCACACTGCCGCCGATCACGATCATCATGATCACAAGCCGCATGGCATTGGACGCTGGCTCTATGCCACCAACCACAAGGACATCGGCACGATGTACCTGGTGTTCGCTTGCATCATGTTCTTTGTCGGCGGCACCATGGCGCTCATCATTCGCGCCGAACTGTTCCAGCCCGGCCTGCAGTTCGTTGATCCGGCGTTTTTCAATTCGATGACCACGATGCATGCGCTCGTGATGATCTTCGGTGCCGTGATGCCCGCTTGGACCGGCCTCGCTAACTGGATGATCCCGATGCAGGTCGGCGCACCCGATATGGCGCTGCCGCGGCTCAATAACTTCTCGTTCTGGATCCTGCCGTTCGCTTTCACGCTGCTGTTAGCAACACTGTTCGTGCCGGGCGGCGCACCGGCCGGCGGCTGGACAATGTACCCACCACTGGTGCTGCAGACCGGCGATGCGTTCCCGTTCTTGATATTCGCGATCCACTTGATGGGTGCGTCGTCGATCCTGGGCGCGATCAACGTGGTCGTCACCGTGATGAACATGCGCGCACCCGGTGTGGGCCTACTGAACATGCCGTTGTTCGTGTGGACCTGGCTGATCACGGCCTACCTGCTGATCGCCACGATGCCGGTTCTAGCCGGCGCAGTCACCATGCTGCTCACCGACCACTTCTTTGGCACAACCTTCTTCGCTGCCTCCGGCGGTGGTGATCCAGTGATGTTCCAGCACATCTTCTGGTTCTTCGGTCACCCAGAGGTATACATCCTGATCCTGCCGGCTTTCGGCATCATTTCGGAGATCATTCCGGCGTTCTCGCGCAAGCCACTGTTCGGCTACGGCGCCATGGTCTACGCCTCTGCGTCGATCGCATTCCTGTCGTTCATCGTCTGGGCGCACCACATGTTCACCGTAGGCATGCCACTCGCCGGGCAGTTGTTCTTCATGCTATCGACCATGCTGATCGCCATTCCGACCGGCGTGAAGGTGTTCAACTGGACCGCAACGATGTGGCGCGGGTCGCTGACCTTTGAGGCGCCGATGTTGTTCGCGCTCTCATTCCTGTTCCTGTTCACGATCGGCGGGTTCTCGGGCCTGATGCTTGCGATCGTGCCAGCGGACTTCCAGTATCAGGACTCGTACTTCGTAGTCGCGCACTTCCACTACGTGCTGGTACCGGGCGCCGTGTTCGCCATCATGGCGGCCGTCTATTTCTGGCTGCCGAAGTGGACCGGCAACATGTACAACACCGCGCTCGCCAAGTGGCACTTTTGGTTATCAACCATTGGCGTCAACATCCTGTTCTTCCCGCAGCATTTCCTCGGCCTCGCTGGCATGCCGCGCCGCATTCCAGACTACGCGACGCAATTCACCGACTGGAACATGGTCTCCTCGGTGGGTGCGTTTATCTTCGGCTTCTCGCAGTTGATGTTCCCGTACATCATCTGGAAGTGCGTGAAAGGCGGCGAGAAGATTGGCAACCGAGCCTGGGAAGGCGCACGCGGTCTGGAGTGGGAACTGCCGTCACCGGCGCCGTATCACAGCTGGGAAGAGGCGCCATCACGTGAGCTGATCGCACGCGGTGCGCAGCACTGATGAACCAGCAACGTGCAGTGGACGACTCACATGACGGACAACTTGAGGATGCTGCTGCTCGCCGCTCGCGCGTCCGCCGCACAGCTTTGTTGCTCGGACTGGTAGCGCTCAGTTTCTACCTCGGCTTTATTCTACTGTCTGTGGCTCGCACCTCCTGACTCGACCAACGAGTATGACCAACGAGATTCAGCAGCAGCCAGATGACGACGGGAGCGACGGGGAATTGCGTGGCTCAGCGCTAAACCGCGCCAATAGCCAATTGACACTCAGACTCGCTCTGTTCGCGGTCGGCGCATTTGCCTTCGGGTTTGCCTTGGTACCGCTCTATAGCGTTCTTTGCACATTGACGGGCTACGGCGATCAGACAACGCTCAGTGAGAAGCGCGTCGTCGCGGAAGCACCGGATGAAGCGCGCCTCGTTACGGTCGAGTTCCTCGCTGACCTGCCGAGCGTCGGCAACTGGGAATTCCGGCCGCTGAAGAAATCCATGCAAGTACACCCGGGCAAGCTCTACGAGATCAACTACGTGGCGCACAACCTCACGGGGCGCGACACCGTGGCTCAAGCGGTTCCCAACGTATCGCCGGGGCAGGCGGTTGCCTATTTTCGCAAGACAGAATGCTTTTGCTTCACGCCACAGAACTTTGCTATCGATGAACAGCGGCCGATGCCGGTGCGCTTCATTGTCGATCCGAATCTGCCGCGTATCGTCGATCGCATCACCCTTTCTTATACGTTCTACGATTCAGCAACGCTCGTAGGGCTTCGCTAATAATTCGCAGGGAATTTTGAACATGGCACAGGCGCACGCAGCAGCAGCTGATAAGTACTACATCCCACACAGCAGCCCGTGGCCGATCATCGGCTCAGCGTCGCTGTTCGTGCTGATGTTCGGCGTCATCGCCTATCTGAACGAGTGGTTGCCGCTGTGGGTCATGCTGCCCGGCTTCGCACTACTCATCTTCATGTTCGTCGGTTGGTTCTCGACCGTCATTGGCGAAAGCCAGAAGGGTATGTACAACCTCTCGGTTGATCGCTCCTTCCGCATGGGCATGATCTGGTTCATTTTCTCGGAAGTGATGTTCTTCGCGGCCTTCTTCGGCGCCCTGTTCTACGCTCGCTCGCTGGCGGTGCCATGGCTGGGCGGCGAAGGCACCAAGATCTTCACGCATGCGCTCAATTGGCCGAGCTTCGAGAACGCTTGGCCGACCAACGGCCCAGCCAACGTGGGCCCGCGTGCAGACGGCTCGTTCGAGATCATCCCGGCCTTTGGTCTGCCAGCAATCAACACATTGATCCTGCTGACCTCGGGTGTCACCGTCACCATCGCGCACCACGCGTTGCGTGCCGGCCATCGGGTGATGCTCAACACCTTCTTGTTCCTGACGGTTGCCTTGGGCTTTTTGTTCGTTTATCTGCAGGGCGTCGAATACCACCATGCCTATACGGAGCTCGGCTTGAAGCTCTCCACCGGCATCTATGGGTCGACGTTCTTCATGCTCACCGGCTTCCACGGCTTCCACGTCACATTGGGCGCCATCATGCTGCTCGTGATCTGGTTCCGTACCATGCGTGGCCACATGACGCCGGAGCGGCACTTCGCGTTCGAGGCGACCGCTTGGTATTGGCACTTCGTTGATGTGGTGTGGTTAGGGCTGTTTATATTCGTTTATTGGGTTTGATGGTTTTGCGAGCCTGGTGCGTGCTGGCCTCGGCTGGGTGAACACGAGTCGAGCGCGCTTCGCAAATCGCTCCAGCGATTTGCGGCGATCCGGCGTTCTGAACGCGGGACGCATCTTTCTCCGGCGAAGAGGCTAGATTTTTAGAAGCACAGGAGCGTCCGCGCTCAGAATCGCGGCGCTCTGCACGCGTTCGCCCATCCCAGGCCAGCACGCGCCAGACTCAAGACTCAGAATCCAATAGACAACTCGCCATAGTGTTTGGCATCGGACCCCAACCTCCTACTCAACGAGTTGCAACTGTTGTGCGGTTCTACGCACAATGCGACGTGCCGCTGGACTTCATATCAATCTTTCGGGCTCTCACACAGGCCGAGGTGCGTTACGTCTTGGTCGGTGGCTTGGCCGTGATACTCCACGGAGTGGATCGAGTGACGGCGGACATCGATCTCACGCTAGACCTTGCGCCGGATCAAGCGAAAGCAGCCATCGAGACGTTGCTCGAGTCGGGACTCAAACCTCAGCTACCCATTGCAGCGGTCGATTTCGCCGATCCTGCCAAGAGAGCATCGTGGCATCAACGGCGCAACATGCAGGTTTTCAGCTTTTGGGACCCAACGCAGGCTCGCCCGACCGTCGATCTATTCATTGAGAACCCAATTCCGTTCGAGGAATTGTGGCAGCAGTCGGTAGTCATCAAATACGATGACTTACCGATACGCATCGCCTCGATCGGCCATCTGATTCGCCTCAAGGAAATTGCTGGGCGGCCGCGAGACACGGCAGACATCGCTGCACTCCGCGAGTTGCTTACACCACCATGAACATGAAAGAGATCGATCCCTACCAGGCTCGAGTACAGGTGGATCCAGGCGAGTCACCGCCGCCGAGCAATGGCAGCTTTGCCGACGCGGAACGGTTGCGCAAGTGGTCATTCCGTCGGCGTACGCCGCAGCAGAGGTTCGAGTGGTTGTTATCGATGCTCAAGGCCGCCTATAAGAGCGGTGCGATCAAGGTTCGACGGCCGTAGGTATTTTCTTCATCGCGGGCTAGCGCTGCTCGACAATTTCGATCATCACCCCAGCTGGCGTGTGAACAGTGAGCGCGCGCGCGACAGGCGCGCCGCCAACACGCAAGTTCGAACCTAGGGCGTCCTTGGTGACAGCGGTGCGAGCACGCTTCTCAACCTCATCAAACTTGCGCGTGCCGAAGGTCCACATCACGACGCCACGATTCGGTATCCGCGGCGCCACCGGATTGGCGCGACCGACGGCCATCATGTCGAGCAAGCAGACATAGGCGGTGGTTGTGCCCGGAGCAAACAACTGCACAAAACGAAATTGCGTGCCGGCGTCTAGGCCGAGACCACCGGCAGGACCTGACGTGGTTAGCACGATGTTCTGGCGTGCCTCCCAGCCGAGCACCTCGCGATAGAATTCGATCTCGCGAGCGGCGTCGGGCACAACGATGGCGGAATACGCTGGGCCGCCGATGCCGCTGGCTGCGTCGATAGGACCCACGGGCGTCATATCGGACGGTCGACCGACGACCAGCATGTAAATCTGCTCGGGGCCACGGAACAAAATCTCGCCGGAGACGTAGCTACTGCCATCGGGACGCGTGATAGTGAGCGGTACAATACCTGCGGTCGATTCGTACCCCAATGCAGTTACTCGTGTGAGCGTCTGCTCGAGACTCGCGACCGGAAAGCCAATCGACAAGCCACCTGTTAGTCGCGATTCCATGGCCGGACGAATCAATTCGCCGCCGGCAGTGACCAGCACTCGAACCGTGATTGCCGGCGTCGAGTCCGTGCCGACAAACGTCTGCTCGCGACAGACTGAATCGCGCGGCAAACCCCACAGCGCGTGCCGTTGCTCGATGTCGGGCGGTGTCAGCACGACGTCACTGGCGCGTTGCATGCGCAGCGCCTGGGTAAGGAACCGGCTCGTCGCCGCCGCATCGTTGGTAAGCATCGTCACGCCGGCCAACGGACCGCAGAGTGTTGGCGATGCGCCAGATCTCGGCGCCATCGGGTCAGCCGCCGTCATCAGCGCCCCGGCGGCAAGCTATGTGGGCTGATGTAGCCGAGATACCAGGCAGCCATCAGCAGCAGAAACAGCGCCACCGACAGACCCACACGGAATGTGAGTGCGTGCGCCATTTTGCGCGAGTCTCCCTTGCCGCTTGAGAGGTGAAACAGCGCGTTGCCCAGGCTCGCGACGATCGCGACCAGGACAACGACGATGAGAATTTTGATGGTGTCCATGGCCAATACGATTATACCCGTTGCCTCACGGCACTCACCGGTACAATTGTGGTCTTGGAAGTCACGAGTCGATATGCGCATCACTGTGGGTAGTCGCGTCTTTGCGCCGTCATGGACAATGACGACGGCGGCGCTGTTGTTCGGTAGCCTGTTTGTCACGCTGGGCTTCTGGCAATGGAATCGAGGCGTTGAACGTCAATCAACTTGGGATGCGTTCGCGGCACGCGCCGAAAAGGTCGTCGATGCGACCGAAGCGGATCTCGCCGTTTTGCCACGCTTTGCTCGCGTGCGCCTGCATGGGTCGTATCTTCCTGCACAGCAGTTCCTGCTGGACAATCGCACCTACGACGGGCGCGCCGGCTACGAGGTGCTCACACCGTTCGCGCTCGCGCGCGGCGGAACGATTCTCGTGAACCGCGGCTGGCTCCAGTCTTCAGGTTTCCGGGATCGGTTGCCGAATATCGGCTTCGATGCCACGTCCGCCGGGACGCCACTCGAGGGGCGACTAGAGGACTTGCCACAGGCGGGACTTGAGTCAGGCCGGGCGGCGCCGGCGCTCAGCGGCACCTGGCCGCGCGTGACGAGCTTTCCGACCAACGCCGAGTTGTCGGCTGCTCTGGGCCAACCACTGGCGCAGCGCCTCTTGCTGCTCGATGCCAATGCCGCGAACGGCTACACGCGGGACTGGGCCGCGCCGGGCCTCGAGCCTATCCGGCATTTCAGCTATGCCGTGCAGTGGTGGGCCTTTGCAGTACTGCTCGCAGGTTTGTACATTGGCTTGAATCTACGCAAGGAAACTGACTAATGCAGCCAGACTTGGCTCTCTCGCAACAAGAGCAGGCGCAACGCAACCGCGGCCGTCGTACGCTGTTGGTTTTGGCGGCCATTTTCTTTGTCCCGCTCGCGATCTCGTTCGCACTCTACTATGGCAGCGCCTGGCGTCCGGCAGAGCGGACTAACAAGGGCGAATTGCTCAGCCCGGTTGTTTCCTTGCCCACAGTCGCATTGCGCGCCAATGATGGTTCGTCAATCAGCAGTGACACACTGCTCGCTGGTAAGTGGTCAGTCGTTTACATCGGCGACGGCGCTTGCGACACCGACTGTCGCAGCGCGCTGGTCATGCTGCGTCAAACACGCCTGACGCTCGCGAACGAAATGTCGCGTGTCCAACGGCTGTTCCTCGCCACCAGCGACTGCTGCGCCAACGACTATCTGGCAGCTGAGCATGCCGGCCTGGTGACGGTCGATGCGCAACAGGCCGAGGGTCAAATTTTGCTGCAAGCCTTTCCTGCTGAGTCGCGGGCCCATGCGCTTTATATTGTTGACCCGCTCGGCAATCTGATGATGCGCCATGACGCGCGGGAGAATCCCAAGGACCTGCAGGCGGACCTCAAGAAACTCCTCAAACTCTCTCACGTTGGCTAACCGGAAATAGTTTAGATGCGCAATATCATTTGGATTCGGCGACTGGCCCTGGTCGGCATCGTGCTCTGTTTCGGTGTCGTCGTGCTCGGCGCCTATACACGCCTTGCGGATGCTGGCCTCGGTTGCCCTGACTGGCCCGGTTGTTACGGGCATTTCACACCGGCGGGCGCAGCTGCCAATATCACCAACGTAGAGTCGGCCTGGCCGGGCTTAACATTCGAATCCCGCAAAGCATGGATCGAGATGATCCATCGCTATGCCGCGACGACCTTGGGGTTCATCATCGTACTCATCACGGCACTCGCCTATGCGGCGCGTCGCGAGCGGGTAGTCAGCTTGCCTTTCGCCGCGTTCATGCTCGCAGTGGTTGTTATGCAGGGTGTGCTTGGCATGCTCACCGTGACGTGGCTCCTGAAACCCTTGATCGTCACAGGTCACCTAATCGGCGGGCTGACAACCTTGGGATTATTGGTCTGGCTGTGGCTCACGGTCCGGGCGCGGACTGCTGTCGGCACAATTGCGAGTTCCGACTCTCAACTTGCACCTCAACCGAGCGCCGCATGGCGGCGAGCGCAGCGCTTCGCAGCGCTGGCATTTGCCGCTTTGATCCTGCAGATCCTGCTCGGCGGCTGGACCAGTACTAACTACGCTGCCATGGCCTGTCCGGACTTGCCGAAATGTCAGAACGAGTGGGTGCCGGAAGCCGACTATGCTGACGCGTTCGTATTGTGGCGCGGGCTGGATATCAACTACGCCGGTGGTGTGCTGGACCACCCGGCAAGGGTAGCGATCCATTTCACCCATCGGCTCGGCGCGATCGTGGCGAGTTGCCTGCTGATCCTGGCCGCGTTTGCTGCCATACGGCTTGGATCCGCCGCGGTCCGCAATGCCGCGCTGCTGGTGCTCGCCGCCTTGGTTTTACAGATTACGATTGCCACGGCAATGGTACTGAAGACTTTTCCACTGACGCTCGCGGCAGCGCACAACGCGGGCGCCGCACTGCTGCTGATCGGGATCATCGCGCTGACTCGCTCATTGCGTCCCGTGCACATGCCGCCGCCTACGGCAGGGTCGTGAGCCTGAAGCAACGATCTGCTAACCTTGCGCGTCCTGTAACACCCTGTCCGAGCCTACGTGTCCACTCCCGAACCCGCACTGCGCCTGCCTGCCGCCACCGTCTCGTGGCGCAGCTACTATGAGCTGACCAAGCCCAGGGTCGTCATGCTGATCGTGTTCACCTCGATCGTAGGCACTCTATTGGCAAGCCCCGGTTGGCCATCGCTGGAGCCGCTCCTGTTTGGCAACCTCGGTATCGCGTTGGCAGCGGCCTGCGCGGCAACGATCAATCACGTTCTGGATGAGCGCATCGACATTCAAATGTCGCGCACGCGCGGGCGCCCGTTGCCCACCGGTCAACTGTCGGCCCGCAACGCGCTGTTATTTGCGGCAGTACTGGGCAGTGCCTCGATGCTGATTCTGTGGGCATTGGTCAATACGCTCACTGCCGCGCTGACGTTCGCCTCGTTGATTGGCTATGCGGTGATCTACACTGCATTCCTCAAACGCGCGACACCACAAAACATAGTGATCGGTGGCGCGGCCGGCGCGGCACCACCCGTGCTCGGCTGGGCAGCTGTGACTAACAGCATCGACCCCAACGCGCTGCTGCTGTTTCTCATCATCTTTGCATGGACCCCGCCGCACTTCTGGGCGCTGGCGATCGCTCGCAAGGACGAATACGCGCGCGCCGGCATTCCGATGCTGCCGGTAACCCACGGCGTCGAGTTCACGCGCCTACAAATCCTGCTGTACACGATCCTGCTTATCGTGATCACGGTCCTGCCGGTGCTGACTGGCATGAGTGGCGTTATCTATCTGCTCGCCGCGGTCGTACTGAACGCTGTGTTTCTGTACTACGCGCTGGCACTCAAGCTCACGCAGCGGGTCGAGTTGCCGATGCGAGTGTTTCGCTTTTCGATCACCTGGCTGACCTGGATCTTTGTGGCCCTGCTGGTCGACCACTACTTCCTGTTTCGACTCTAGTTATTCTTTTTCTGGCGCCGAATGCGCCTGCATGACCATGAGCACTCCTTCTTCTTCGCCAGGATCAAACTGATACTGCATGGTGCGCGCGTCTTTTTGGAACATCAGGATCGACTGCCCGCCGCGGTTCTGCTCACTGAAAGTTTCCTTCCAGCCCTTGCCTGACATCTCGGACTTGAGCCGGTCGAACGCCTCTACAGTGGACTGTTTGGTGCGATAGCCAATCGCAACGGTTTCGCCCATCGAAACCGCCGTGTCGAGCTGCGAATGCTGCAGTACGACGACATCGCTGGGGTAGTTAGAGGGAAAAGGCGGCGAGTCGCCAATGCCGTAGACCATCTCGCCATCGTCGGTCATGACACTCAATGTCGCGTCAGCGCCACTGCCTTGGATATCAACGTCACCGCCCAGCGCCGCTTCCAGCGTTTTCTCGGTCGCTAGATCCTCCGACTTCTTGCCGCAACCGGCCAGGATGATTGCACTGACCAGCAATAGACTGACAATTACGCGCATAGCAGGCACTCCTCAAAACAACTAGTTAGCAAACAACCGATCACCGACGAATGGATTGCTGCGCCGTTCCTCGCCAAAAGTAGACATGGGTCCGTGCCCCGGCAGAAATCGGACATCATCCCCCAACGGAAACAAGCGCTCACGGATGGACCGGACAAGCTGATCGTGATCGCCGCGCGGAAAATCAGTGCGGCCGATCGAGCCGCGAAACAACACGTCACCGACGATTGCGAAGCGCTGTTCGGGATGAAAGAACACCACGTGCCCGGGCGTATGACCGGGACAATGCAACACCTGCAGACGTTCTTGTCCGACCGTGACCTCATCGCCCTGTTCCAGCCAGCGATCCGGCGTAAAGCTGCGCGCGGCAGGCAAGCCGAACATGGCGCCTTGAGCCGGCAACTGATCGATCCAGAATGCATCTTCGCGTTGCGGCCCTTCGATCGGGAGCTGGAACCGTTCGGCAAGATCGCGCGCTGCGCCAGCATGGTCGATGTGAGCGTGCGTCAGGAGGATCTTCTGCAACTCGAGATCATTATCTTCGACCACGCTCAGCACCCGCTCCAAGTCGCCGCCGGGATCGACCACCGCCGCCTGCCGCGTTGCATCGCACCAGATTACAGAACAGTTTTGTTGGAACGCGGTGACCGGCACGACATGCACTTGCATGACTCAATGATAATGAAACCGGGCTATCCTCGCCCGCATGATCATCGAACGAATCTGGCCCGACAACGCCTACCGCAACTTCCACTACCTGATCGCCTGCCCCGAATCCGGCGAGGCGCTCGCGATCGATCCGCTCGACTGGCAGGTCTGCCTCGATACCGCCCGCGAACATGGCTTCGAGATCACGCAGATACTCAACACGCACGAACACCGTGATCACACTGGTGGCAATGCCGGCCTGGTCAATGCCACGGGCGCGCGGGTGCTGGCGCACGCCGGTGCCGCCACTCGAATTGGTGGTGTCGACGTCGGCCTCGGCAAAGGCGATGTCGTGCGAGTCGGCCACACCGTGGAACTGGAGTGCCTCGATACGCCCGGTCACACCAAGGCGCACATCTGCCTGCTCGCGCATGGCGACGAACCGGCGCTGTTTTGCGGCGACACGCTGTTCAACGCCGGCGCCGGCAACTGCCACAACGGCGGCCAGCCTGAGTTGTTATACGCAACGTTCGCTGAGCAACTCGCACAACTACCCGACCGCACGCGGATCTATCCGGGACACGAGTATCTCTCTAACAACCTTGCTTTTACACTCGATCGAGAGCCAGACAATTTGGATGCCGCGGCTTGGCAGGCCGACGCAGCGCAGCAAAGTGCAGCAGATACGCCCTTGACAACCCTCGGCGACGAGAAACGCATCAACACATTCTTCCGACTACAAAACCCCACGATCATCGCGCGGCTACGCGAACGCTTCCCCGACCTCAACGAACACCCTGACGCTCAGACGGTGTTTCTGAAACTCCGCGAGCTGCGCAACACCTGGTAGGTGTGCGCGACAAACTAAGGGTTACCGACCCCGCGAACGCGTAGAGAGCGCCGCATTCCGGGCGCGGGGCGCTCCTGTTCCTGCCATATATTAGCCTCTTCGCCGGGGGAAGATGCGCCTCGCGCCCGGATGCGGGACCGCCGAAAATCGCGGCAGCGATTTTCGAAGCGCGCTCGACCCGCGTTCGCTGGGTAAGCAACCCTTAGCTCGTCGCGACCATCAACCAGGCTTATCCGTAATCGCAATGTAATTCGGTTGTGACGCAACGCGCTCCAACCAATGTCGCACGGCTGGAAATGCGGCCAAGTCGAAGCCCCCTTGATCGGCAACATGCGAGTAGGCGTACAAAGCAATATCGGCGACTGAGTAAGTCTCGTCGACAAAGAAGCGCCGCGATTGCAGGTGGGTCTCCATCACGCTGAAGGCCGCCAGACCTTGCTTGCGTCGCTCCGGCAGCTCCGCACGGCGCGGGTGATTGTCAGCCAGATGACGCATGATATAGCGCGCCACCGCCACATAAGGCTCATGGCTGTACTGCTCGAACAGCATCCACTGCAACACTTGTGCGCGGCCGATCGCCGAGGTTGGGATGAGCTCTGTCGCCTCGGCTAAGTACCAGAGAATCGCGTTCGACTCGGCGAGGAAGACACCGTCGTCGGTCTCGAGCAACGGCACGCGGCCGTTGGGGTTCTTGGCAAGAAACTCCGGCGTACGAGATTCGCCACGGTCGGTATTGATCTCGATGAGCTGATAGGGCCGGCTCAACTGCGCGAGCAACAGCCGGACCTTGTAGCAATTGCCGGACTCCAGGCTGTCATAGAGACGCATTACTTATTCTCCGTTCGCTGCCCGCTCCAACAAATCGATCCTGAGACCCGCAGGACTCGTTAGTTGTGCCATGCGGCCGCTGCCGAGAATAGTGGTCACTCGCCCAGCGTCGCGAATTCCGTAGGCGGCGCCGCGAGCCAGAATGGGCTCAAGATCGGGCACGAAGTACGTGACGCTCAGCATGCCGCGGGCGGGCGGTGCCGTACGCGGATAAAGGTTGCTGCTCTTGACCCCTTCGTACTGCACGAGCTCGAGACGCCCGTAAGGACTCGCCGGATCTCCGAGGATCCGGATATCGAGCCCGGCACCGGAAGGTAGCCCCACGGTCTTCTCAATCTCGGGGCCGCTGAAGCGATTGTACGACGCCTCAACCAGATTGAGCACGCTCTCGAAGAAAACCTTTTCGGCGATGTTGTCTGGCGTGGTGACCACGATCTGGGGCGCAACGCCATAGCCTGGCGGACTCGTTAGCGCTGTCTCACCTTCGATCTCGAGTAGCACGACATTGAGGCCGTCATGGCTCGGCAGATGCGTCTCATGAAAAACGAGGCCATTGGCTTCGAGCCGATGTGGCTCCGAGCGAAACTGGAATCCGGCAGCGGTGAGTTCCGCATAGCGTGCACCGATGTCGCGCACCACAACGTCGATGCTCTTGGGAACTAGATCTGTGGGCCGCGCGTTGGCACGGACCGCCTCTCCAGGCAGCTTGAAACGAACGAGGTGGATGCCACCCTCGGTAGCTCCTGGCGTCAGTAGCAACGCCTGATCGATAATGGCATCGGGCTCAAGACCCCAGAGTTGCGCCAGCCCCGGGTCGGTGCCTGTGCGCCGCGTGACGATCTGCATACCAAAGCGGTGCACCCACATACCGATCGCCTGCTCGATATCCGCGACACTGACAACGACATACGCGTAGGCACGACTGGCGGGCTGTGGCATCGCAAACTCCTCGGCACGAACCGTAGTGCTGAGTGGCACGGCAAGCAGGACCAGCGCGCACAGCCAAACACTCGCCCGCGGAAGTGCTCGCAGGCCCCTGACAAACGTCTTCACCGTGGACAGAAGCATAGCTGCCGATGTTAGCATTGTTGCTATGGCCACGGACTTCAGTTCGGCGTTTTACCGCAAGTCATTCGCGGTGCTGGCGATGGCACTCGTTGGCTATGGGCTCATGCGGGTGCTGGAACCTTTTTGGGGGGCGCTCACGTGGGCGGCCTTCTTCGCCTTCATCGCCTATCCGGTTCAAATGCGGCTAAGCCACCGGCTGCACGGCCGCGAGAGTCTTGCGGCGGGCATCATCACGGCCTTGATGCCGCTATTGGTGTTGGCGCCGCTGGCGATTCTAGGCACCGTATTCGCACAGCAGGTTCGCACCCTGATCCTGAAGCTGCAGAAGGGCGGCCTGCAGTTCGACCGCTCGATGTTCGATAACTGGGAGAGCTACCCCGTGGTCGGCCCCGTGGCGCGCTATGTACGCGAGTTGGTACCGATTACAGCAGAGCAGATTCAGGGCTGGCTGGGCGACGCAGTGCAGTCGATCTTGCGCCCCTTGGCGGCGGCGAGCGGCAATCTGGTGTTGGGTGCACTCGCCTCTGTGGTCGGCTTTTTCCTCATGCTGTTCCTGCTGTTCTTTCTGTTGCGCGACGGCGAGCGCATGTTTAAGCGTGTCATCCGCCTGGTGCCATTGTCGCCGGCGCGGCGCGATCCACTCGTGCAGCATCTCGCCAACGTCACCCGCGCTGTCGTCTACGGCACGGGGCTCACTGCGATCCTGCAGGGGTTGTTAGTCGGGATCGGATTTGCATTTGCTGGACTGCCGTCGCCGGTCGTGTTCGGCGTGCTCGCTGCGGTCATGGCGCTGCTGCCTGCCGGGGGCACCGCCATCGTCTGGGTACCCGCGGTAGCCTATCTGGCGTTCGCGCAACGCTGGGGTGCCGCCATATTCCTGCTCATCTGGGGCGTGCTGGTCTCGGTGTCCGACAACTTTCTGCGGCCCATGCTGATCTCGCGCAGCGGCCCGGTGTCGACGCTCGTGGTGTTCGTCGGTGTCGTGGGCGGTGTCGCCGCGTTTGGCGTCATTGGTATTATTGTGGGACCTGTGTTTCTGACGCTGGTCACCGCGCTGATCACGTATGCAGATGAAATGCTGGCCATTGGCGACGATCCGCCCGTTTGATACTGTATGAATTGATGCTGCACAAAGAGATTTCTTGAGCGCGAGCGGCGACGCAGCGCTGCTACACTTCGCCGCCTCATGGATGTCTCCTCACTTCTGAATCCGCTCAACGACGCCCAGCGAGCGGCGGTCACCGCGCCCGTCGGCCCGGTCTTGGTCTTGGCCGGCGCGGGCAGCGGCAAAACCCGCGTTCTCACGCACCGGATCGGCTGGCTGATCCAGACTGAGGGCGCGTCTCCGCACTCGATCATGGCGGTCACGTTCACCAATAAGGCCGCGGCAGAAATGCGGGCGCGCATCGAAGGGCTGCTCGGAATTCCGGGCGCGGCGATGTGGGTCGGCACCTTTCACGGCATTGCACATCGATTGCTCCGTCTGCACTGGCGCGAAGCGCGGCTGCCGCAGAGCTTCCAGATCCTCGACTCAGAGGATCAGTTGCGACTCATCCGCAAGATCGTCAAGGCACAGAACCTCGATGAGGCGCGCTGGGTACCGCGCGAGATCCAGTGGTTCATCAATTCGAATAAAGATGAGGGCCATCGACCGGCGACGATGAAAGTTGGCGACGACCCAACCCGCCGTCAGTTGGTCAAGCTGTACGCCGATTACGAGCAGCAATGTGAGCGCTCTGGGGTAGTCGATTTCGCCGAGCTGCTGCTACGGGCCTATGAGCTCTGGCGTGACAACCCGGAACTGCTGCAACACTATCGACAGCGGTTCCGGCACGTCCTGATCGACGAATTCCAGGACACTAACGCGATTCAATATGCGTGGACGCAGCTGTTGGCCGGCAAGGACGGGGCGCCGTTCGTCGTCGGCGATGACGACCAGTCCATCTACCGCTGGCGTGGTGCGCGGGTCGAGAACCTGCAGCAGTTCACCAAGGATTTTCCGCGCGCCGAACTGTTCCGGCTGGAGCAGAACTACCGCTCGAGCGGTAATATCCTGGCGGCCGCCAACGCCTTGATTGCTAACAACTCCGGTCGGCTGGGCAAGAATCTCTGGACGAGTGGCGCCGAGGGTGAACCCATCCGCCTGTACGCCGCTTTCAATGAGCGCGACGAAGCGGAGTTCGTGCTGCAGCGCATCCGTGACTGGGTAGCGCAGGGCGGCGCAAGACGTGACATCGCGATCCTGTACCGCTCCAATGCGCAATCACGCGTGTTCGAGGAAGTGTTTCTCGCCTCGCGTATTCCCTACAAAGTCTATGGCGGTCTGCGATTCTTCGAACGCGCCGAAATCAAGGACGCGTTGGCGTACTTGCGACTAACGACGAATCACGACGACGACACCTCATTCGAACGCATCGTGAATCTGCCAACCCGCGGTATCGGCGCCAAGAGTCTCGAGGATATCCGTGCAGCAGCACGCGGTGCTGGCTCGTCGTTGTGGCGCGCCGCGGCCGCCAGCCTCACCGATGGCTCACTGGCGGCACGTGCGCAAACTGCGCTGTCGGGCTTTCTGCAGCTCATCATGCGGCTGCGACAAGAGATCGCCGACCTGCCGTTGCACGAACAAGTGGACCATGTGCTGAACGCCAGCGGGCTGCTTGACCATCATCGCAAGGACAAGGCGGATCGGGGCGAAGCGCGCGTCGAGAACTTATTAGAGCTGGTCTCGGCGGCACGCGGCTTCGAGCCGGAAGGCGCTGCTGCGGAAGACATACAGCTACCACCGCTCGAGGCCTTCCTCGCCCACGCGGCGCTCGAGTCCGGCGAGGGCCAAGCGGAGGCCTGGGAGGACTGCATCCAGATGATGACGCTGCATACCGCCAAGGGACTAGAGTTTCCGGTCGTCTTTCTATGCGGCCTGGAGGATGGCTTGTTCCCGCATCAGCGCTCGCTCAACGACCTGGATGGCGTCGAGGAAGAACGCCGCCTTTGCTATGTTGGCGCCACCCGCGCGATGCGCCAGTTGTTTCTGACCTACGCCGAACAGCGCCGCCTGCACGGTCAGGATAACTACTGCCAAGCCTCGCGCTTCATCCAGGAGATCCCGGAAGAGTTATTAGAAGAGATCCGACCGCGAGTGCAAGTATCCCGGCCGGTGGCCGCCGGACGCTTCAAACCACCGGTCGAGGATGCGGCTGCCAACGGGGGGGTGCGTCTCGGCGCACGCGTGCGGCATGCGAAGTTTGGTGACGGCGTCGTGCTCGATGTCGAGGGCCAGGGGCCGAGCGCCCGGGTCCAGGTGAATTTCGAGCGCCAGGGCACCAAGTGGCTGATGCTTCAGTACGCCAATCTGGAAGCCGCTCGATGAGCCGCTTCATGGCCCGACTGCAAACAGCTTGGAGTGCACACGACTCACTGGTTTGCGTCGGACTCGATCCGGAGCCGGCTCGATTCCCCGCCCTGCTGCGCCACCGGCCACAAGCCATTTTCGAGTTCAACAAGGCGATCATCGATGCAACCCATGATCAAGTTGCCGCCTACAAGCCGCAGTTCGCTCACTATGCCGCCGAGCGCGCCGAAGACCAGCTTGAACAGACGATCGCCTATATCCGCGCGACAGCGCCGCAGGCGTTGATCATTCTGGACAGTAAGCGCGGCGATATCGGCAGCACGGCTGAACGCTATGCACGCGAGGCCTTCGAGCGGTACGGCGCGGACGCCGTCACCGTCAACCCGTACCTAGGTTTCGACTCGGTGCAACCGTTCCTCGAGCACAGCGATCGCGGTGTGATCGTGCTATGCCGCACCTCAAACCCCGGCGCGCGAGATTTTCAGGACTTGGCTGTCGGCGCGCGGACGCTCTACCAAGTGGTCGCGGACAAAGTGGCGACCGACTGGAACAAACAGGGCAACTGCATGCTGGTGGTAGGGGCAACCTACCCCGATGAGCTAGGCGAGATCCGCGCGCGGGTGGGCGACCTGCCATTCCTGGTACCCGGGGTCGGTGCCCAAGGCGGTGATGTCGCCGCCGCCGTCACGCTTGGCCGCACAGCGAACGGCTCGGGCCTGCTGATTAGTTCGTCCCGTGCGGTGCTTTACGCCAGTCAGGGCGACGATTTCGCGCTGGCGGCTCGGCAGGCTGCAGCCGAGTTGCGGGCGACCATCAACCAGCACCGCTAAGCTGTAAAGTACGCATCCATGAAGATCGTCATCCTGGGAGCCGGCCAGGTGGGCCGTACTGCCGCCCACCACCTGTCCCGTGAAGAAGCCAACGAGGTGACGGTCGTCGATGTGGACGAGGACGTGCTGCGTGACCTGCAGGACCGGCTCGATATCCGCACGGTCGCGGGCAACGCCGCCTATCCCTCTGTGCTCGAAGCTGCCGGTGCAGCGACTGCCGACGTACTCGTCGCACTCACCTCGAGCGACGAGGTGAATATGATGGCCTGCGAAGTCGCCTACACCCTGTACCGCACGCGCATGAAGATCGCGCGCATCCGCTCGGCTGAGTACACCCGTCACAAGGAACTGTTCAGCGATGAAGCCTTGTCGGTCGATGTCTGGATCAGTCCCGAACAACTCGTTACCGAGTACATCGAACGTCTGATCCGCTACCCGGGCGCACTGCAGGTGCTCGACTTTGCCGACGGCCGAGTGCGGCTGGTGAGCGTCAGAGCCAGGCCCGGTGGTTTGTTGGTAGGGCAGCGCCTGCGCACTCTGCGTGAGCACATTCCTAACACTGAGGGACGAGTCGTCGCCATCTTTCGCGGTGGCCGCAGTATCGTACCCGATGGCGATACCGTGATCGAAGACGGTGATGAAGTTTTCTTTCTGGCCGCGCGTCAGGACATCCGCCGGTTCATGGCGGAGATGCGCAAGGAAGAGCCGCCCGTACGTCGTGTCGTCATCGCGGGTGGCGGCAACATCGGCTTTCGTGTCGCCAAGGAGCTTGAGGAGACCAATCAGGTCAAGTTATATCGACAGCTGCGATGTGTTTGCGGCGCTCACCAATTCCGAGGAAGCGAACATTCTCTCGGCGATGCTCGCCAAGCGGCTCGGTGCTAAGAAGGTGATGGCGTTGATCAACAAGCCATCTTATGGCGAGTTGATGGAAAGCGGCACGATTGACATTGCGATCTCGCCGCAAACGATCACGATCGGCTCACTGCTCGCGCATGTGCGGCGCGCCGACGTCGTCAGGGTGCACAGCCTGCGCCGCGGCGCTGCCGAAGCGCTGGAAACGATCGTGCATGGCGACGAGAAGAGCTCGCGCGTCGTCGGCCGCCGCATCGAGGATATCAAGCTGCCCGCCGGTGCTGCCATCGGCGCCATTGCCCGCGGCGACCAGGTGATCATGGCGCATCACGACACCGTGATCGCCGCCGACGATCACGTCATCATCTTCATGTCCGATCGGCGTCACGTCGAGCAGATCGAGCGGCTGTTTGTCGGTGGATCCGGGCGTTAGCCCGCCAGCCGGTAATCGCGTTTGTTAGCCATTGCGCATGTACTCGGGGCGATGCTGGCGTTCTTCAGCGTTGCCTATCTAGTACCGATCGCCTGGTCGCTAGGCTCAGGCGATGGCGCAGTGATGGACTTCGTGATCGCGGCGGGTGTCAACCTGGTAGTCGGCCTGGGAGTTGCGCTGTCCACACGCCGCTTCCGACGCGAGCTGAAGCCGCGCGATGGCTTCATCCTCGTCACATTGTCCTGGGTCTTGATGTCAGCGTCAGCCTCGATCCCGCTGATGGTGGCACTGCCAGATCTGAGCTTCACGGATGCCTACTTCGAAGCCGTGTCCGGCATAACGACCACCGGCTCGACGGTGTTGCACGGCCTCGACTACCTACCGCCGTCGATCAACATCTGGCGCACGATGCTGCACTGGTTGGGCGGCATCGGCATCATCGTCTTGGCGGTGGCAATTCTGCCGCTATTAGGCGTGGGTGGCATGCAGCTCTACAAGGCCGAGACGCCCGGCCCGGTGAAGGACGAGAAGCTAACACCCCGCATCACCGAGACGGCGAAAGCATTGTGGCTCACTTACCTGGTGTTCACCGTGGCCGCCATCATTGCGCTGAAGCTGTGCGGCTTGAGCTGGCTCGACTCGGTCTGCCATGCGTTTTCGGTGATGGCGTTGGGCGGCTTCTCATCGCGAGATGCCAGTATCGGCGCGTTCGACACCGCAGCGGTCGAGATCGTGCTGTCCGTTTTCATGGTCCTGGCATCGGTGAGTTTTGCGCGGCACTTCGTCGCACTGCGCACTTTTTCGCTCAAGCCCTACCAGCGAGACACCCAGGGAAAGGCGGTGCTGATGGTGCTGGGTGGGAGCATCTTGCTGATTGCCGGCCTGCTGACGATATCGGGCACTTACCCGGACTTGCTCGAGTCCTTGCGGCACACCACGTTCAACGTGATCTCGGTGGCGACCACCACAGGCTTTTCGTCCGAGAACTACGAGCTATGGCCCCTGTTCGCGCCGGTATGGATGCTGTTTCTGTCTTGCATCCTGTGCAGCACCGGCTCGACCGGTGGTGGTATCAAGATGTTTCGTACGCTGCTCTTGTGGCGGCAAGCCGCGCGCGAATTCAAGCAGCTCGTCCATCCCAGCGCGGTGATCCCGATCCGCATCGGCGGGAATGTCGTGCCGGACCGCATCATCTACTCGGTGCTGGCCTTTATTTTCCTCTATTTCATGACCATCGCAGCCGTCACTTTCAGTCTGCTGCTGACAGGTCTCGATATCGTCTCGTCCCTGTCCGCTGCCGTCGCATCGCTCAACAACCTCGGCCCCGCCCTCGGTGAAGTCGGCCCGTCGACAACCTATGAGTCGCTCACCGATGCACAGACCTGGATTTTCACGGCCGCGATGATCCTGGGTCGCCTCGAGATATTCAGCGTGTTGGTGCTGTTCACACCGGTGTTCTGGCGCAAGTAGAGCGCCACCAGCTCGGCGCGCAGGTCGTCGCTCATTGCAACCAATTTCGCTGCCGCCGCATCTGAATAGACGACGGGAGCCGTTCCGCCGTCCCTCGAGCAGGTCGGTCCCTGAGAAACCCCGGCTCTTTACCGCGCACGGCTCCCGTCACTTGCAGCAAGGCTCACGCGCAGCCAGTATGTCGCCGCATGCGCGCAGATAGCTTGATTGACCGCTGCTCTGACTGGCTCGGGCGAACGATTGCGTGGCTCACACTCGCGATGGTCACCGTTACGCTCATCGTGGTAATCCTGCGTTACGTCTTCGGCATCGGGCTCATCTGGTTGCAGGAGTCGATCACCTGGATGCACGCTGTTGTCTTCATGCTGGGCGCAAGCTATGCGTTGCGGCACGAGGACCATGTGCGCGTCGACGTGTTCTATCGCCGCGCATCGCCGCGGCAGCAGGGCTGGGTCGACGCGCTCGGTATCGTGCTCTTGCTGCTGCCGCTATGTGCCTACATTCTCTACACCAGCTATCCCTATGTCGCCGCTTCGTTTGCCGTGCGCGAGTCGTCGCGTGAGGCTAACGGTCTGGCGGCGCTGTTTCTGCTTAAAGCGATCATTCCGCTGATGGCAATTTTGTTGGGGCTGCAGGCAGTCGCCGACTTGCGGCGCGCGTTGGTTCGTATTCGCCAAGGCTGACGCACTGAACAATGGAAGTCGCCGCACTACTGCTGTTTTTGACCGTCGTACTCGCGCTGCTCGCGGGATTTCCAGTTGCTTTCACGTTGGGCGGCGTCTCATTACTGTTCGCCATCGCCGCGGAGGCGCTGGGTTGGTTCGACGGGAGCTATCTCGAGGCACTGCCGAGTCGCATTTTCGGCACGATGCAGAACGAGACACTGATCGCTGTGCCACTGTTCGTGTTCATGGGGCTGGTGCTGGAGCGGGCGCGAATCGCGGAGGATCTGCTGGAGACGCTCGGCCTGCTGTTTGGCAGATTGCGGGGCGGCCTCGCCTATTCAGTGATGATCGTTGGGACCTTGTTAGCTGCAAGCACGGGTATTGTTGGTGCGACGGTCGTGACGATGGGCTTGCTATGCCTGCCGACCATGCTGAAGCGCGGCTATGATGCCAGGATCTCTACCGGCACGATCTGCGCTGCCGGCACTCTCGGACAAATCATTCCGCCGTCGATCATTCTCGTGCTGCTGGGTGACGTATTGTCATCGGCTTATTCGCAGGCCCAGTTGCGCCAAGGAATCTACTCGCCAGAGACGATTTCAGTCGGCGATCTGTTCCTGGGCGCGCTATTTCCGGGTCTGTTGTTAGTGGGACTCTATCTCATATACCTCGCAGTCGTCGCGGCCATGCGACCGGCCACCATGCCGGCGCTGCCGCTGGCAGAGCGGACGGCGGCACGGGTAAGCGGCTTTGGGCTGCGCGTGCTGCGCGTGTTAGTCGCGCCACTGGTACTGATCCTGGCGGTGCTCGGCTCGATCATCTCGGGTGTGGCGACACCAACCGAGGCGGCAGCAGTCGGCGCGGCCGGCGCGCTGCTGCTGGCCGTGAGCCGCAGGCAACTAACACTTGCTCGCTTGCGCGAGGTCATGCAGGGCACCGTACGCATGAGTGCAATGGTGTTCATGATTCTGATCGGGGCGGCGATTTTCTCGATCGTGTTCCGTGGTCTCGGTGGGGATGACGTGGTGCATGAACTGCTCACCGGGCTGCCTGGCGGCGTGTTCGGCGCGATGCTGGTCGTCATGCTGGTGATGTTCGTGCTCGGCTTTGTACTCGATTTCATCGAGATCACGTACGTCGTGGTACCGATCGTGGGGCCCGTATTGCTGGCGATGGGGCTCGATCCGGTGTGGTTAGGCGTGATGATCGCCATCAACCTGCAGACTTCATTCCTCACGCCACCTTTCGGTTTCGCGCTGTTTTACCTGCGCGGTGTCGCACCGCCCGAGGTAAGCACCGGCACGATCTATCGCGGCGTGCTGCCATTCGTCGCACTGCAGTTGCTGGCATTGGCGATCATTGCGATCTGGCCCGAGATCGCGACCTGGCTACCGAAAGCCGTATATAACAATTAGCGGTGAATGTATTGTTCGAGATCGGCTATGGTGCGCTCCTGCTCTTCGATCACCGACTTGACGATGTCGCCAATTGAGATCACGCCTACCAACTCGCCCGCATCGACCACTGGTAGGTGCCGGATGCGTTTCTCGGTCATCCGGCGCATGCACTCGTTCACCCGATCGCGCGGCGATACGGTAATCACCGGCGAGCTCATGATCTGCCAAACGGGCGTGGCACTCGACGAGCGCCCCAGCAAGACAACCTTACGAGCATAGTCACGTTCGGAAACGATGCCGACCAGCTCCTTGCCTTTCAAGACAAGCACGGCGCCGACGTATTTCTCCGCCATCAGACGAATCGCGTCGAGCACGGGCGTGTCGGGATCGACCGAATGAACCGATGCCGAACGCTTGCTGGCTAATAACTGTTCTACAGAAATCATAGGCGCACCTCGCTAGTCCGCGCGCCGGTCTCCCTACAAGGCCGTCGCGATATCCTCGATCAGGCCGCTATCCTGCGGCTTGGTCCCTGCAGGATAGCGCTTGAGGAGCGCGCCATCACGGCCCAACAGAAATTTCTCGAAGTTCCACTCGATGTCTCCGCCGAACCCTTGGGCGGGGTCGGTCAGCCAGGCATAGAGCGGATGGCGGCCCGGTCCATTGACCTCGAGTTTGGCCGACAACGGGAAGCTCACCTGATAGGTGGAACTACAGAACGACTGGATCTCAGCCGCCGTACCGGGCTCCTGGGCGCCGAACTGGTTGCAGGGAAAGCCAATAACGGTGAGACCGGCGCCCTGGGTCTCCTGGTACAACTGCTCGAGACCGCGGTACTGGGGGTATAGCCGCACCGACTCGCGACATTCACCGCGAGCACCACCCGCCCGCGCAGCGGGCCTAGCAGATCCGCCGAGCCATCGAGTGCTGTCATGTTGAAATCGAAGAATGCGGTCATCAGTTACGCTCCTGCTGCTAGTCGCGACGCTGCGTCTTGCAATTCGATCGGCTGCAGCGTCTCGAGAAAACGGGTGTGCCAGTGGTGAATGTCATTGGTACGCAAGACCTCCATCGAACGCTGGTGACGCGCGCGACGCTCGGCGAGTGGCATGGTCAGCGCCTGCTGCATCGCTCGCGCGATTGCACTGGAGTCGTAGGGATTCACCAGCAGGGCGTCTTTGAGTTCCGCGGCGGCGCCGGCCATTGAAGACAACACCAACACGCCAGGATCATCCGGATCCTGGGCAGCAACGAACTCTTTCGCCACCAGATTCATGCCGTCGCGTACCGGCGTGACCAGACAGACCTGCGCCAGACGGAAGAACCCCATCAATATGTTGCGCGGAAAATTACGATTGAGGTAGCGGATGGGAGTCCAGTCGGTGTCGGCATAGAGACCGTTGGTCCGCCCCGCCGATTGCTCGAGGGCGGCTCGCAGCTTCACGTACGCGCGTACGTCAGTGCGCGACAAAGGCGCGATCTGCACATAGACGACGCGGTTCTGCTGGTCCTGGTGAGTCTCGAGAAACTCCCGATAAGCGGCGAAGCGCTCGAGCAGGCCTTTGCTGTAGTCGAGGCGATCGACGCCGATCATCAACGGCCGATCGAGCAGCCCGACACGCATTCGCTCGACCGACTTCGAATGCATCGCCTCATCGGCGCTTACCGCAATCTCCTCGACATCGACGCCGATCGGAAACACCCCGGTCATGGTGCGACGGCCGGCCATCGACACACTGTTGTCCGAACCGACCACCGCTTCACCCCACAGCGCAGTGGCGCTCGCCAGGAAATTAAGCTGGTCCCCTTCGGTCTGAAAGCCGAGCAGGTCGAAGGCCAACAACGAGCGGATCAGCTCAGGGCAAACCGGCAGGGCACGCAGCACATCGTAGGGGCGGAAACGGAATGTGGAGAAAGAAACCAATCCGGTTGCGGATGCCACGATCGCGCAGCTTTTGCGCCAGCGGAAACAAATGATAGTCGTGTACCCAGACGAGATCGTCGCCGGTCAACAGCGGCGTCAGTTGCTCGGCGAACAGGCTATTGACCGCATCATAGGCTTGATATTCGTGTGCTGAGTAGTGGAACGTGCCGAGAAACGAATGCAACAGTGGCCACAACGTGCCGTTGGCAAAGCCGTTGTAGTAAGGCGCGTAAATTTCTTCTGGCACGTCGATCGTGGCGTAGGTGACATGGTCGCGTTCAAGCAACTTGGGCGCGTTCGATTTATCTTGCGGCGCCTCACCACTTGCGCCAAACCACAGACCACCACGTGCGCGCATCGCGGCGAGCACGCCCACAGCGAGACCACCTGGCGCCGCCGCGCGCCGCGGAATGCTGATTCGATTGGATACATTGACGAGTCTCATGGTTCAAACTTCTCCCGCGCGTCGGGCTTGTAAGGCGACCGACAGCGCGTGCAAAACACTAATCACCTCGCCTGGCCCATCGAGATGTAGGTAGATAGTATCTGACAACCTGGGGCCCACCGTGATCGACTTGCCGCCGACACTCGCGACATGACGCAGCGCCGGGACGTCGGTGTAATCATCACCAAAGTAGAGCGGCACACGCCCGTGAAACGGCGCGACTGCGAGCAACGCGGCGATTGCCGTGCCTTTGTCGAACGAATCGCCGCGAATTTCCGCCACTGCAGCGCCCCACTGTATGCGTAGCCCACTGCCATCAGGCGCCAACTCCGAAATGAGGCTGCGAACTTCTAGCTCGCGCTCCGGAGCGCGACGGTAGTGTAACGCAACACTCACTTCTTTGTCCTCGAGGTACAGCCGCGGATCCGCAGCGACCGCGCGCTGCAGCACGTCGCGAACGCGTAGCAGCAATGCGGGATCCGGTGCCGGCGCGCTGGCTAGTAACTCGGTCGGCGTCTGGATTACGCCACCGTGCGCTCCAATGCGCGTAAACCCGGCGTCGGGAAACAGGCGGTCGAGATCGCGCATCGAGCGACCACTAACTATTGAGACGGCACCATCGAGTTGCCGCGTGAGTGTATCGAGCGACTCGCGCAGATGCAGCGGTATGGTGGTGTCCGCCGGCGTCGGTGAGAATCCGACCAGCGTGCCGTCAACATCGAGGAACAAGGCAATTCGGCGACCATGCTCAACGGGTAACAACTGCGATACGAAGTCAGCCGCCACGACTACGGAACCCGCCGCGGAGCCGGGCGTGGGTGATTCTTGCATCGTGCCATGATACTGCACACCGTTGCCGGAGACCGACAGGGGGCGGGTTCCGCTCGAGTCGAGGCAGAATTGTCGCGCGGGATATGTGAACCGAGTACCAGCAGCGCGAGACGTACCGCTGGCAGAATTCTTGGGCTGGCTACCGTCGTCGCCCCCGCCTCAACCGGAGACATCGCAACTCGCTGTGATCAAACCTGAAGTCATCCCCGAGCGCACGGTCAGCGCCGACAATCTTGCTGTGGTCACGGATGACGTCACACTGGTCGCCTATCTGTCTGGCACTTTTGCACTCTGCTTCTACGATGCGGTGCACGAGTCGGGCGGCTTGGTGCATTTGCGGATCGTCCCGCCCGGTCGGGTGCAGGAGCCTGATGTCACCGACACGACGCTCGCCACCGATCTCCTGCTGCTGGACCGCTGCATGGTCGATCTACGGGCCGCTGAGCCACGCGCTCACCACTGGCAGGCAAAGCTCGTCGCCCATTTGCCGGAGCACGACGCCGGTCGGCAGCGATTTGTGTCCATGCGAGCATTGCTCGATGCGTTTCTGCGCGATGCCGACGTGAAGCTTGTGAGCGTGGACGAATATCCTGGTGCGCCGGTGGTGGTACGGTTTAGACCGAGCATGGGACAGGTACGCACCAATGCCTTTGGACCGGTGCAGCCAGCGTCCTGACAGCGCACCCCCTTGGGCATAGGATGTGCCGACTATGCGCACAAACTTGGTCCCGATAGTCCTCGCTGTTTTGTTGTCCGGCAGCGCGCTGGCCGCAACCACAGCCGAGGCCGACCCCAAGCTCACCGCGCTTTTCGACAGCGCCTGGCAGCGCGATCTGGCCGACAATCCGCTCGCCGCCAGTTACTACGGCGATCGACGTTTCGAAGATCGACTACCTGATCTCTCGCGGGCGGCGATCACAGCACGCGATGCGGCCGATGCACAGGTGCTGCGCGACTTGGCCTCAATCAACCGAGCCAAACTATCGCCCGACGATCAACTCAGCTACGACCTATTCCAACGCGAGTACACAGGCCGCATTGCCGCGCAGCCATTCAAGCCCTGGCTGTATGAGATCCGACCGAGCGACGGGCCGCAGTCGCTGTCCGAGACCGCCGAGCTACTGCCGTTCCAGACGGTTCGAGATTATGACAAGTGGATCGCCCGCCTGAAGGCTATTGACCCTTATTTGAGTCAATACCAGGATAATCTCCTCCTTGCGATCCGTGAGCGGCGCACTCAGCCACGGGTGATCATGGAGAAGGCACTGGCGCAGTTGCAAAAGCAACTCGTCGAAACGCCCGCGGCCAGCCCGTTTTTCGCGCCCTTCAAGCGCCTCCCCGAAACCATTCCAGCCACCGAGCGCGAGCGCCTGGCAGCTGCCGGCAAGGCCGCGATTCGCGACTCGGTGCTGCCCGCCTATCGTCGCTTCGAAGCATTCTTTCGCACGAGTTATCTGCCAGCCACGCGGACCACAGTCGGCATCTGGGACACGCCTGACGGCACCGCGTTCTACCGCAACCGCGCCACGCTGCACACAACGACGCAGATGACACCGGACGAGATCCATGACATCGGCCTTCAGGAAGTCACACGCATTCGCGGCGAGATGCAAAAGGTGATGGCGCAAGTGGGCTGGACCGGCACGCTGCAAGAGTTCTTTGTGCACCTACGTACCGACCCCAAGTTCTATTTTCAGTCCCAGCAAGAGTTGTTCGAAGCGTATGCGAGCACCGCCAAACGCATCGACCCGGCGCTGGTGCAGTTGTTCGGCTTGCTGCCACGGACCCCCTATGGCGTGCGCGCCATCCCCGATACCAGCGCGCCCAACACCACCACCGCCTACTACCAGGGTCCCGCACTCGACGGCTCGCGAGCCGGCTATTACTACGTGAATCTGTACCGCCCCGACGTGCGCCCCAAGTACGAAATCGAAGTGTTGACCGTGCACGAAGCCATGCCCGGGCATCATCTGCAGATTGCGCTCGCACAGGAGCTGCGTTCGTTGCCGCAGTTCCGCCGCAATGCCGGCATCACCGCCTACGTCGAAGGCTGGGGGCTGTACTCCGAGAGCCTCGGCAAGGAGCTCGGGCTCTATCAGGACCCCTATTCGTATTTTGGATATCTGACCTACGACATGTGGCGCGCGGTGCGCTTGGTGGTCGACACGGGCATCCATGCCAAGAAGTGGACCCGCCAGCAGGCGATCGACTATTTCAAAGACAACGCCGCCAAGACCGAGGCCGACATCGTCAACGAGATCGACCGGTATATCTCCTGGCCCGGCCAGGCGCTGGCTTACAAGATCGGCCAGTTACGCATTCGGGCTTTGCGCACGGCAGCAGAACAGGCGCTGGGGAGCGCTTCAGCATTCGTGCGTTTCACGATCAGTTGTTAGGTGCGGGTGCGTTGCCGCTGGATGTGCTGGAGACGAGGATGCGAGCTTGGATCGAGGTAGCGAAGGCGGGAGGCTAGCGCACAGCTTTGGGGAGCGGCCAGCAGGATACTGGGCGGTATGTGCGCGAAGGGCGTACAAGCCACAGAATCAGAGGTGTCTAATCGTCGCGCACCTGAACTAGGAATGCGGAAATTGCTTTTCGCTCCGCGAGTTCCAACCAAGTGCGCCCATCCAGCTCGACAATTTGTCCGCCGATAAAGACGTCTCGATCGTCGACGGACTGAATTGAGCGCGGTGACGCTTTCGGGTCCTTGACGCGGCACATGACAAGGACAGATTGCGACCCGCCGCGAATCGCCTCTATATGCCGCAATCGCTCGTCATATCCGTTTTTCGCGACGCCTCCGCTGACGTGCTCATGATTCGCAACCTCCACGTATCGAACACCCTCGATTCGGCGCGTCTGATCCTGCCAGACACGCAGAAAGACCTTTCCATCCATCGTCCGCACTGCACCCCATGACCACCTGGAATTGACCAGTGGGGCACCAAGTCGCATGAACAAGGCGGTGATGGTTGCGCTACCCAAATGCCCAACCCCCCCGAGTCATCTTGAACTAACTCGGCGCTGCCGATTGGTAGTGCGCTGTTTGACCTCGACAATTGGCTTCGGCGGCAGATCACGCGCGTACTCGCGCAATCGCGGCAGAAGCGCCTCGGCAATTACATAACTCAAGCTTAAAGCGGATGGTGCCGTCCCGTCTTTGTACTTCATAAGCCCAGAGACGGCCCAGTCCGAGGCAGAGGCGCTCCACGTCGAGCGCGCCAGCGCTTCTCCCAGCGCAATAGAGTTGGACGAAACCCAACCTTCGTTGTCACCCAAATCGGCACCCGCTCGAAACGCAAACATCGTGCCAAGCAACCCAAACGCACCGTCCACGTGACCACGATGGGGGCCAGATGTCTGCAGTGCTTCAGAAGCAGGTTGGCGTAGAGATTGCCTGTTGCTACTGCCCGCGAATGGATCGCCTCGACCAGCCGGTACATCGCGTCGAGCACAGTCTTGGGTGGCTTTCGGTCCCAAAGCTGCTTCTCAACGTCGAGTATCCGCTCATATTCGACGTTTACTGCTGCAGCCAGTAAGTCTGATATGCCATCGGGAAACTGCAGGAGCATGCTCGCTCGCGCAACACTAGCTCGCTTCGCAATGTCGACCACGGTAACTTGACGACTCGGCTTCTCTGCAAATAATTCCAAGCCCGCCGCAGTCACAACTTCCATTACTGCTGCCCCTCGCGCGCCGCGAGGCTCACGCCATGGGGAGGTCGGAAGGACCATCCGCCGCAACACCTTAGGTATAGCTGTCTTTGATTTCATAGTCCCCAGTATGTCCGATATATATTCCTAATAGTAGATATTCTACTAGACACGATGTATAATTCTAGATACACTCCGAATCATGTTGATCAAACTCTGTTTGCCACCCCACGCGGCCATATTACCGGTAGGTAGCGCCGGCCCGGCGACCGTGTGGGTGATCTCAGTCGGGGCCTGTATAACCTGCGAAGGCCAGGGGGACTACCCGCCTTCACTCCTTAATCGCCATCGCCAATCCAAGTGAGGAATTCTGGCATGGATTCCGAATCCCAAGATAACGCCCGCCGAATCTCTGCCTACGCAGTAGAGGGGAACGCAAACCCGGGCTTACTGATTGACCTGTTCGAGCGCAGTGTCGTCTCAATTGAAGCGGCGTACCGCGATCTCAACCACACGCTCGGTTGGCGCTTCCTCACTAGCCCCAAGGTCACGCTTGCGCTGAACACTGGGATTGGCCTTATCACCTTGAACCCTGGCGGTGACCGGGAAGTGAAGGAGCACCCGCGCGCCAGTTGCGAGTCCGGCAGTTCATATTTGGAGGAAGCTTGGCCCGGTTCTAAGCGAGGACAAGCTCCGCTGCAGCGGCAGATCCAGACCATGCTCGGCGCATTGGCAAACCATATCGGTGATACCTCGCCCCTGTCTCGGTTCATGAATGAGCGTGTTTTAAGTGCGCAGTTCGTGCCATTTCGGTCTCCAAACTTCAAGGCGCTACCGCAACGCAAAGCATCGATCGCGTTCGCACAAAGCTTGTGGCGCGACGTACTTGCTCATTGGCAACCGCGCTTACTAATCACAATGGATAACCAGACTAACGCGAGTCTGCGGTCAATACTGGCAGCGCAGCCTGGCATGCGCGTGACGCAACACGAAAAATTTCCTACAGGGTGGGGCGACTACCAAGCGGAAGTCGTCTGCCTAAGTCGCGCAGATCTCAGCCGCAACATCACGCTCGCACGGCTTCCCCACCTCTCCCGATTTACGTTATTTGGTCGGCCCGCCTCCGAGGCACCAATGCATCGCCTACTCAGCTATCTTGCCGACGGACTTATCCAACGTTGATGCTCAGACCGGACTGAGAAACGGGTTCGTCGCACGCACCGATCCATATAAGCGATCGTGCTGAAAATCCTCCGTCAGGATTTCTTCTAGACCGTGCTGCTCGGCGTACGCCCAGAGATTTGCGTCGAACCAGCTGAGTTGGTAGGCCGCGGCACCGCGTAGTGCCATGCGCAGGGTGGCCTCGTCGGGATAGAGCACCTCGAACTGCGCCAGCATGTCCTCCGCTTCTCTATAGGCTTCGGTCGTTGTGAGTATCGGTGGCTCGGCGCCGCGTGCGCGTGTGACAGCCGCGACGAACTCCATTACCGCCTGGTAGGGGACACGGATGGACCGCTCGGCAATGCCGCGACGCAAGCAGTCCGTGGCGATCTTTTGCTTGTCTGGGAATCGCGCGTCGTATCGATAAACCAGGATGTTGGTGTCGACCAGGGCCGCCACGTTTAGCGCTCGTAGAGCTCTTCGCGTGTCCAGCCACGGTCTGTCGCTGGGTGTGCCGTGCGCTGCCAGTCGCGATTCCGCTGCCGTTCACTGGCCATGTCAAAGCGCATCAACCGCTCTGTGATGGAGCGCCCGCGGGGCGCCTGCCGCTCTACCGAGCGCACGCGAATTGTCTCCCCAGCTACCTCGCACTCGAGGGTGTCGCCGGGTTTCAGGCCCGCCTGTATCGCCAAGGCCTTTGGCACGGTCAACTGATACTTTGAGGTCATCTTGGCCATGGTAAGGATGATAGTAAGCGCTTGGGTAAGGCGCTTCAATCCTTTGTTTCTCTAGAAATGTAGCCGTATTCGCGACTTCTTTCGGGATTCTAATTAGCAACGTATTATGTAGCATATGAATACGCCTCGGCTTTCTTAGCCTTTCTACTTTCGGTGAGGTAGGGAATGGGCACTGCAGCACTGACGAGCAAGGGGCAGATCACGATCCCAGAAGTTGATCGCGCCAAATTGCAGGTCGACGCTGGCGACCGGGTGGAGTTTGTCGAGGTCGCGCCAGGCTGGTTCGAAATCGTCGCGGCAACTCTGCCGGTCAGGCGCTGAAGGGTATGTTCGGCCAAGCCCGCACGGCCGTTTCAGTCGCAGCGATGAACGAGGCTATCAAGCAGCGCGGGCTTCGCGGATTGCCTCATCGAGAGAATCTCGTCGCAGGCAGGCTGCACCGAGACTTTTGCATTCGATGCTCGCGCCGCCAAGACTGCCGGCTTGCACCTGCTGCCTACCTGAGTCGTTAGTGACCGTTGTCGGCGACTACTCCAACGCCAGATCCTTGGAATAGGTTACGTTCAGCACGTTTTCATACCAGCCACGCACTTCTGGTTTGACGAGGTGTTTGTTCACGTAGAAATACAGCGGAATCAGCGGATGGTCGGCGAGCATCAGGCGCTCGGCTTCTTCCAGGATCTGGCGGCGGGTGGTGGAACCCGCCGCAGCGGCGGCCTTGGCTAGCAACGCATCATAGGCGGGATTTTTGTAGCCCACGGTATTGATGCCGAAGTCGCTCTTCAGATACTGCGCGTAGGTGTAGGCGTCGTTGTAGTCGCCGGCCCAGGAGAGGCGGAACATGTCGACCTTGCGCGTGTTGATATCGCTCAGTAACGACTTGATCTCAACCGCTACCAACTTGGCCTCGACGCCGAGCGCTTCCTTCCACATCGAGGCGACGGCAATAGCCACTTTGTTGTGCATCTCGCCGCTGTTGTAGCGCAGCTCGAACCGCGCAGGTTTGGCGGCGGAAAAACCCGCTTCACGATAGAGCGCTTGTGCGGCCGCGATCCGCTCGGTCATCGGCTGCTCGGCATAGTCGAAGCTCTGCGAACCGTAGTCATTCGTGCCAATCGGCACCCAGCCCTGCGCCGCCGTCTCGCCGACGCGCAGCACGGTATCGGCAAGGCGTTGCCGATCGATCACCATCGACAAGGCCTGGCGCAGCTTGGGATTGTTGGCGAATAGCGGCTTGTCGAGATTGAAGCCGTAAAAGTAAGTATTCATCTGCGGCGAGATATGCAACTCGGCGCGCAGATTCTCCTTGATCCAATCGAACTGACCGCGCGGCACCACAAACGTCACGTGCAGCTCGCCGGCACGGTAGGCGCGCAGCTCAGCGTTTTCGTCGGCGAGTATCCGGTAGCGGACACCGTCGATCAGATTGAGGGAATTACCCCGATAGCGTGGATTGCGGGTGAGCTTGATCGAGGCGCCTTCCGTCCATTCGGTGAGCGTGAACGCGCCGTTGGAGACCATCTTGCCAGGCCGTGTCAGCTCCTTGGGCGCTGCAGCGAGCGTGGCGCGATGCACCGGACAGGTGCTCGGATGCGAGAGCAAGCCGGGCAGGTACTGTGCCCGAGTCGTTAGCTTAACGATGACTGTTGCCGCATCGGGCGCTTCGACGCCCAGTGCTGTGGGTGGTTTGCTGCCGGCGATAATGTCGGCGGCGTTCTCAGATCACATCGACCACCTGCGCATACTGCGAGGCAGTGGCTGGGTCCACTAGGCGTTGTAACCCAGCGACGAAATCCGCCGCGACCAGCGGATCGCCGTTCGACCAGACGAGATCGGGGCGGAGCTTGAACGTATAGATGCGGCCATCTTCACTCTCCGCCCAGTCGCTCGCGGCACCAGCAACTGGTGAAGCATCCGGGCCCAACGACGTCAGGCACTCGAACAGATCGCGCAGCACGGCGTGCGCTTCGATGAGCCGGGCTTTTTGTGGATCGAGCGAATCGGGCCCAGGTCCTATGCCACGCAACAGTATCTTCGGTTCACTCGCGCGCTGCGTGGTAGTGGCAGGAAGTTCCGACGGGGGCTCGCGGCTGCAAGCCACGGCCAGCAAACACAGCGCCGCCAGCGCGATGCCGGATCGCACTACTTCAAGCCGCATGGATCAGGCAGCACGGTCGTGCTTCTTCAAATGTACTAACAAGACCGAAATCGCAGCTGGCGTAACCCCGGGGGTCCGTGCGGCCTGCCCCAACGTCAGCGGCCGCACTTCGGTCAGCCGTTGGCGGACCTCGATGGAGAGCCCTGCCACTAGCGTGTAATCGAGATCCAACGGCAAGGTCAGCTCCTCGTGCCGACGCTGTCGCTCGATCTCATCATGCTGCCGTTCGATATAGCCCGAATACTTGGCGGCGACTTCGAGTTGCAAGGCGATCTGCGGCCCGAGCCGATCGTCGAGGCTCGTAAGGATTGCGGCGCTGTCTGGCTCACCGATCAACTCCAACACGTCGCGATACCGCACTTCGGGGCGACATAACAACTCGAATGCGGTCAGATCACGGCTCAACGCTACCTCCAGAACGCGCGCCGTCCATTGCGGCGGAATCTGCGGCGGCTTGAGGCGTGTGCGACGAAACCGCTCGAGCTCCGCCTGCGACCCATCGCGCTTGGCGGTGAAGAACCCCCAGCGCTCATCGTCTACCAAGCCGAGCTCGCGGCCGATTGGCGTCAGGCGCAGGTCCGCGTTGTCCTCGCGCAGCAGCAGACGATGCTCGGCGCGGCTGGTGAACATTCGGTAAGGCTCGCGCGTTCCGCGAGTCACGAGATCATCGATCAGCACGCCCACGTAGGACTCACTACGCTTCGGGACAAAGGCATCCGCGCCCTGCACCGCGCACGCCGCATTGATGCCCGCCACAATGCCTTGTGCTGCGGCCTCCTCGTAGCCCGTGGTGCCGTTGATCTGGCCGGCAAAAAACAGCCCCGCGATGAACTTGGTCTCAAGCGAAGGCTGCAGATCGCGCGGGTCGAAGTAATCGTACTCGATCGCATAGCCTGGCCGCGTGATGTGTGCATTCTCAAATCCAGCAATACTGCGCACGAACTCGAACTGCACGTCGAACGGCAGGCTGGTCGAAATGCCGTTCGGATAGACCTCGTGGGTATTGAGCCCTTCCGGCTCGATGAAAATCTGATGCGAGGTCTTGTCGGCGAAACGGACGACCTTGTCTTCCACCGACGGACAATACCGCGGGCCGACGCCCTCGATCTTACCAGTAAACAGTGGCGAGCGGTCAGTCGCTGCGCGGATGATGTCGTGGGTGCGGTCGTTAGTGGCCGTGATATGGCACGGCGCCTGCTGCGGGTGCTCGCTCGCTCGACCAAGGAACGAAAACACCGGCTGCGGCTCATCACTCCACTGCGGCTCGAGACCAGAGTAGTCGATCGTGCGTCCATCAATACGCGGTGGCGTGCCGGTTTTCAGCCTACCGACCCGAAACGGCAGCGCACGCAGCTTCTCAGCCAACTTGTTAGAGGGTGGGTCGCCTGCCCGGCCACCCTGGTAGTTATCCAACCCCACATGGATGCGGCCGCCCAAAAATGTGCCGACCGTCAACACGACCGCTGCAGCATGGAACACGATGCCCGTCTGTGTAACGACACCACACACGCGGTCAGCTTCAATGACAAGGTCGGCGCACTCCTGCTGAAACAGAGTGAGATTGGGCTGGTTCTCGAGCATGCCGCGAATCGCCGCCTTGTAGAGCTGCCGATCGGCCTGCGCACGCGTTGCGCGGACCGCCGGACCCTTGCTGGCGTTCAGGGTACGGAACTGAATGCCGCCGCGATCTATCGCGCGGGCCATGGCACCGCCCAGCGCGTCAATCTCGCGCACCAGATGGCCCTTGCCGATGCCGCCGATCGAGGGGTTGCAGCTCATCTGACCCAGCGTCTCGATGTTGTGCGTCAGCAGCAGGGTCTTGCGACCCATACGCGCAGCCGCCAACGCAGCTTCGGTGCCCGCATGGCCGCCGCCGATCACGATGACATCGAATGGATGGGCAAGACGCACGAGATTCCCCAAAGGATCAAAGGCTTGATTGACCCCGCCATTGTAGAGGTGCAGCGGCGACTCGCCAAACCGCCGCGCCCTGGAAGGCTTCGTGTATCGTTGCGACGATGCGAAAACCACTGTGCCTGGCGTTGCTGGCGGCTTGGTCGTTGAGCGCACCAGCGAACGACGCTGTGCAGCGGGGCGAGGCCACGCTGACCTTGCGCCCGTGTCAAATCAGCGGTCCGGCCCGGCTGCAGACGATTGCCGCGGAGTGCGGCCAGTTGACCGTTCCCGAGGACTACAGCCAACCAGACGGCCGCCGCATTGAGCTTTATGTGGCGCGCATACGGGCCATCAGTCAGCGAGCAGCGCCCGATCCGGTGGTCGTAATCGCCGGTGGCCCGGGAATGGCGTCGACGGATTTCTATGCCAGTGTCGCACCGGCATTTGCGCGCCTGCGACGCGAGCGCGACGTCTTGATCATGGATCAGCGCGGTACCGGGCGCTCAAATCGACTGGACTGCCAGTTCGATGATGACGACTTGATCGACCCAGATAGCGTCGATATCGCAGCAATTACGCGGACTTGCCGTGACGATCTCAGCCAGCGCGCGGCCTTGACGCAGTACACCACCAGTGTCGCGGTACGCGATCTCGAGACGCTTCGACTGGCGCTCGGCTATGCACAGCTCAATCTGTACGGCGTCTCCTACGGCACGCGCGTCGCGCAGCACTATGCGCGTCGCTATGCCGATGCCACCCGCACGCTGATTCTGGATGGCGTCGTGCCACCCACCCTGGTCCTCGGGCCAGAGATGGCGCTCGACGCCGAAGCTGCCCTGCAGCGGATCCTGGCACGCTGCCAAAACGATCCCGAGTGTCACGATGCGCTCGGCAATCCGCTGGTCGACTATCGCGCGCTCTGGGCGGCGCTTGGTGAACAGCGGGTCAAGGTGACGCTGGCGGATCCCCGCACCGGCGTGCAGCGGGAGCTCGAGTTCGGCCAACCCCATCTGTCGGCGGTGCTGCGACTCGCGAGCTACGACCCGTCGCAATCCGCGCTGCTGCCGATGGCGCTCAAACAAGCGCAGCGCGATCGCGACTTTCGCGCGCTGGCGGCCCAGTATTTGATGATCAGTCGCTCACTCGACAGCACCGTTGCCTACGGCATGCACAACAGTGTGGCGTGTTCCGAAGACGCGCCGTTGATAGATCTTGCGACGCTGCCGCGTGACGCGCTCGCGGCCACTCACATGGGTCTGAAGCAAGTAGAGCAGCTGGTCGCGATGTGTCGCGAATGGCCCCGCGGCATAGTGGATTCGGATCTGCACGCACCGCTCAGCAGCACGGTGCCGGCACTGTTGATGTCGGGCGGCGATGACCCCGTCACGCCGCCGAAGTATGCGACCGAGGCCCAGCGCGCCTTTGCCGACAACGCGCATTTGATCCTGCCAGGCTTCGGCCACGGCCAGCTCATGGCGCCGTGCGTCGATACGATCATGGCGCAGTTTGTGGCCGCGGGAACAGCTGCAAAGCTGAACACCTCCTGCACCGCCAAACTCAAACCCATGCCATTCTTCCTCTCGCCGGCAGGTCCCGCACCATGATTGCCGTGCAAGCACTGCGCAAATCGTTCGGCGAGGTGCTTGCGGTGCGGGGCGTGAGTTTCGACGCCGCGGACGGGCGTATCACCGGGTTGTTAGGCCCGAACGGCGCTGGCAAGTCGACCACACTCCGCATGCTCTACACCGTGCTGCGACCCGATGCGGGCGATGCGTTCGTCGATGGCGTTAGCGTGGTCACCGCGCCCCTTGAAGTACGGCGCTCGATTGGCGTGTTGTCGCACTCGGCGGGCGTCTATCCGCATCTGACCGCGCGCGAGAACATTCTCTATTTTGGCGAGCTGCATGGTCTCGATCGCAGCGTGCGTGAGCGCCGCGCCGACGAGCTGATCGAACTACTGGAAATGCAGGACTTCGCGACGCGGCGCGCCAAAGGCTACTCGCAGGGTCAGCGTCTCAAGACGGCATTGGCGCGGGCACTGGTGCACGAGCCCCGCAACGTGCTGCTCGACGAACCGACCAATGGCCTTGATGTGATGGCAGTGCGCAACTTGCGTGGCCTGCTCCGTAAATTGCGCGAGCGCGGGCACTGCATCGTGTTCTCGAGCCACGTGATGCAGGAAGTGGCGGCGCTGTGCGACGAGATCGTCGTGATTGCACGCGGCGAGGTGGTGGCGAGCGGCACGCTGGAAGCGTTGCGGGCGCGCACCGGCCAGGAGGGGCTCGAAGACGCCTTTGTCAGCTTGATCGGCAGCGACGCGGGGCTGGAATGAGCCAACAACTTGGCCGCTGGCGCGGCATTTTCACCGTGTTCAAGAAAGAGTTTTTCGAGAACCTGCGTGACCGGCGCACGCTCCTCTCGGCGCTGCTCATCGGGCCGGTGTTTGGCCCGCTGCTGTTTGCCGGCCTGACCCAGTTCTCGGTGAAGCAGAGTGACGCGGCGAGTGACAAGCCGGTAGCCGTCGCGATCTCGCACCCCGAGCGCGCACCGAATCTGGTGGACTGGTTAGGCGCCCGCGGCATCGAGATGACGCCGATTGCGCTCGATGACAGGGCCGCACGCGACGCGGTGTTCAAGCGTGAGCACAAGATCATCGTCGCCATTCCAGCGGACTTCGGCGCACGGCTGGCCGGCACACAGCCGGCACCGATCCTGGTGTATTCCGACGGTTCACGCGCATTCGAGGCGCGCGCTGTCGCGCGGGTGAAATCGCTTGTGATGCAGTACGGCCAGCAAGTCGCGCAGCTACGACTGTTGGCGCGGGGAGTGGATCCGCTGGTGGGCGTACCGCTCGCCGTGCAAGACATCGACGTGTCGACACCCACTACCCGGTCGGTGTTGCTGCTCAGCATGCTGAGCTACATCGTGCTGTTGTCGATGCTGGTCGGTGGGCTATATCTCGCCATTGACGCGACCGCCGGCGAGCGCGAACGCGGCTCACTCGAACCCCTGCTAACGACTCCAGTGCCGCGCGCGAACCTGATCTACGGCAAGATACTGGCGTCGGCTGCCTACATGCTGTTGTCGCTGATTCTCACGGTCACGGCGTTTGCCATCGCGGTGCGCTTTATTGGCCTGGAGCGATTTGGCATGAGTGCCAACCTGGGGCCGACTGCCGCGGCAGCGATGATCGCCTGCTGCGCGCCGATCGCGCTGCTGGGCGCGGCATTCCTCACGATCATCGCCGCGTTCGCCAAGAGCTACCGTGAAGCGCAGAGCTATTTATCTTTCGTGATCGCCGTGCCCACCCTGCCGCTGGTCTTTGCCGGCATGCTCGGCCTCGTCGCGACGACGGCGTTGATGTTCGTGCCGTTCCTCTCGCAGCACCTGCTGATCACCAGCATCCTGCGTGCCGAGCCCATTGCGACCGTCCAGTTGCTCGCGTCAGTGCTCAGCACGCTTGGGTTTGGCGTGGTACTCGCGTGGATTGCCGGACGCCTCTATAACCGCGAAGGCCTATTGGGCTAAGACTAGCCGCACTGCAATTGCGCAGCCGACAACAGCTTGCGCTGAGGCACCCGCTATACGCGCTGAATGTCCGGCTTATCGCTACTTCGGTGCCGCGCTAACAATGCCCGGAAGCGCAGAAAATGATCGTCGGCAAACTCGCGCGCCTCGATCTCGAAGTGGTTGTCCCAATAGCCACGGCGGAACGACTCGACGAGATAGCGCCACACGGTGAGTGCGCCCGGCTCCCACTGCCCCAGCACGTGAAAATACTCGTGCAGCACAAGTTTCGGATCGGCAAAAAACTCCTCGGCACTACCGCGCAGATAGATGCGCCGTCGGCGCGTGGTGGCCGCGGCGACCACGTGCAGCCATGCGAACCATGAATGCTCGATGATTTCCACGTGATCAATCACGTCACCAAACAACTCATGCAGCGACGCACGTTGATCATGCGGTAATTTGACCTTGCAGCTAAATTGCATCCGGGAAGTATCCGCTCCGTTCACTACTTACCAATACAGAACGAACCGAAGATTCTACCGAGCAAGTCATCGCTGGAAAATACACCGGTGATCTGATCGAGTGAGCGCTGCGCCGCGCGTAGCTCCTCGGCCATCAGTTCACCCGCTCGTCGTTGCGTCAATAATTCGACGGCCGCGTCGACATGATGTCGCGCGCGTTCCAGCGCATCGATGTGCCGCTGGCGCGCTGAGATACTGCCGCTCGCCGGTGTCTGGAACTGCATCGCTTGTTTGAGATGGTCCCGCAAGCTTGCGAGACCCTGCCCCGTCGTGGCTGACACCGCGATTCGGCGCGGGCCGCTGATGGTATTGGCTAACGACAACACATCGACAAGATCGATCTTGTTGAACACCAGAGTGACGGGCACGCCGGTCGGCAAAGCCTCCCGTTCGGCGCGGTAGGCATCCGCCTCTGGATCCGCGGCGCTGTCGATGACAAACAGGACGCCGTCGGCTTTGGCCATCTCAGCATGCGCACGCCGCACACCCTCAACCTCTACGGCATCCTGCGCCTCTCGCAGCCCAGCGGTATCGAGCACGTGCAGTGGCATACCATCTATCTCGATGCGCTCCCGCACGACGTCGCGGGTGGTGCCGGGAATCGGCGTCACGATCGCGGCGTCGTAACCAGCAAGGCGGTTCAACAAACTGGACTTGCCAGCATTGGGTCGGCCGGCTAACACCACCGTCATTCCGTCACGCAGCAACCGGCCTTGCTGTGCGCTGGCCGCAATGGCTGCGAAGTGCTCCTGCAACTGTGCAAGCCGTGTCGCCAGTTCGGTGTCAGCGAGGAAGTCGACTTCTGCTTCGGGAAAATCTATCGCGGCTTCAACATAGACACGGGTCTCGATCACAGCGTCAATCAACCCGGCAACCATCGTCGAGAACTCGCCCTGCAGGGAACGCATGGCAGCACGCGCGGCATCCGCAGAACCCGCGTCGATCAAATCGGCTACCGCTTCGGCCTGGGCCAAGTCGATCTTGTCGTTCAGATACGCCCGCAACGTGAATTCGCCCGGTTCCGCCCGGCGCGCGCCGAGCGCGATGACACGTGCCACCAAACGCTCCACCACCACCGGTCCGCCGTGCCCCTGCAATTCGAGTACGTGCTCACCGGTATAGGAATGCGGACCTGGAAAAAACAGCGCGATCCCGACATCAATAGGCTCGCCGTGCTCATCCGGAAATGGCGCCAGCGTTGCGACGCGCGCCTGCGGTAGGTCGCCCAACAGCGTCGCGGCGATCTCCGGTGTCCGCGGCCCAGAGACGCGTACGATCGCCACCCCGCCTCGTCCAGCAGGCGTTGCAGCTGCAGCAATCGTGTCGATATGGGCCATTCGTTACGTCCTAGCGTGCAGCATGATCATACGCGTGGTGATGGCGGGCCATGTGCCGGCGACACGCGCAGTGGTGGTGCCAACGAAGGTGAATCGGGCGCGCTTCGCCCAACGCGGTCAAAGCCCCTCGTTGGGCGGCGAACCTTGCGTGGGCATGGCGCGCATTTTTCACGGGAATCAAAGGCCAGGATCTTGGCGTTGTAGGAGCGCCCCATGCCCACGCTGCGGCGCCCTCCACACCTTCGTTGGCACCACCACTGCGCGTGTCGATCGTCTCGGACTGCACTCACCAACCGTGGTTCATGAGCGCAAGCTAGCGCAACGCAATGTCTGAGAAGTTACCCGTTCTAGAACCACGTCGACACGGCAAGTTGTTATTGCTGCTGGTGGCGTATGGTGCTGCGAGTCTGGTGCATTTTGGGCACAACGCCGAATTCATCCGCGACTACCCGGGCTTGCCCGCGACGTGGACACGAGGCGGCGTGTACTTGGCGCGGCTTGGGATGACCTGCGTGGGACTATTCGGCTGGTGGATGCTGCACCGCAATTGGCGGGTTGCCGGTGCGTTGGTGCTGTCCGGCTACGCGCTGCTAAGCCTCGACAGTCTTGGCCACTACGTCGTCGCGTCCATGACAGCGCACAGCGTGATGATGAACGTCACGATCCTGGCAGAAGTGATCTGCGCCGCGTCGGTTCTGGTGCAAGCCCTCAAGCTCTTGTTCACGCGGCAACCGCTTGCGCTAACGCGAACCGACCAGCGAAACTAGCGCTAACAACCGTACTAGCTCCCCAACTCTGCGCGCTGCGGTCGAAGCAGGCGTCGCAACAAGCCGAGCCGGCGTGCGACTGGAGCGGCTGGTGGCCTGACGTGTGTAGAGGGCGCCGCAGCGCGGGCACGGGGCGCTCCTACAACGTCAAGATCCTGGCCTTTGATTCCGGTGAAAAATGCGCCCCGTGCTCGCGCAAGGTTCGCCGTGTTAGTGGTCGCTTCGAGCACTAACACGAAGCGCGCCCGACTCACGCGTCAGGCCACCAGCCGCTCCAGTCGTACGCGATCACGCCTTAGCTGCTACGCCTTCTTCATCTGCAATGCCACGCGCCGATTGATATTCCACTGCTGCGCAATCGACAGCACGGTATTGGTGACCCAATAGAGCACCAGCCCCGCTGGAAACAGCGCAAACATGACCGAGAACACGATTGGCATGAACTGGAATATCTTTGCCTGGATCGGGTCCGGCGGCGGCGGATTCACCTTGAACTGCGCGAACATCGCCAAACCATTTAGCGCGGGCAGGATGAAGAACGGATCGCGCGCCGACAGATCGTTGATCCACAGCATGAAGGGCGCCTGACGCATTTCGACCGACTCGAGCAGCACCCAGTAAAAAGCGATGAACACTGGCATCTGCACCAGCATCGGCAGACAACCCGCCACGGGGTTGATCTTCTCTTTCTGGTAAAGCTCCATCATGGCGCGGCCGAGCTTCTCGCGTTCGTCCTTGTAGGATTCCTGCAGGTTCTTGATGCGCGGTGCGAGCGCGCGCATTTTGGCCATCGACCGGCCGGACGCTTCGGACAAGGGGTAGAAGATGAGCTTCAGCATCAGCGTCACCAGGATGATCGCGAAGCCCCAGTTGCCCACCAGTTTATGCGCTTGTTCCAGCAGCCAGAACAGCGGTCGGGCTAACAGTGTCAGCATGCCGTAGTCCGCGACGCGATCCAGCTCGGTGCCCGTGGTGGTCAGCTCGGATTGCAGTTTCGGTCCCACGAACAGTGTCTCGGTGAATTGACCGGTGGTGTTCGGCGCGACCGTGGTCAGTGGCCCAACAGCCGACAGCAGATATTCACGGCCCTCGGCTCGCAGCGTGATCCGATATGGGGCTTTCGGATTGGGGACGAACGCCGCGACGAACTGATGCTGTAGCGCCGCTAACCAACCACCCTGCACATCGATCTGCAGCGCACGGTCTTCGTCCTTGTCGACCTTGAGCTTGCGGTACTTTTCGCCGTCATAGATCGCGGGGCCCCGGAAGGCGTAGCTCTGCACGTCGAACATCGAGCGCTCGACCGGCGGGTCGAAACGCAGAATCTGCGCGTAGGAGGCTGCGGCCCAGGGAGTGGCGGTCCGATTCTCGACGTCATACTCGACATCGATCCGATACTTGCCGGGCTTAAAGATGAAGGTCTTGGTCACCACCACCCCGGCTGGATCGGTCCAGGTCAGCGGCACGCGCAGCTCCGTGGCGCCGGTGGCCAAGCGGAACTCTTGCGCGGGGGACGTGAAAAGGCTCAGGTGCGTCGGTCGATTCGCGTTGGCGGGTCCGCTCAAGCCCGTCTGCAATACATACAGGGTCTGAGGTGAGTCGCGATTGAAAAGCTCAACTCGCTCGGCGCCACCCTTGACGACCGGGTAGCGCAACAGCTCGGCACCGCGCAGCTCGCCGCCCGCGAGACTGATCTCGACGTCCAGCACGTCGGTTCGGACCCGGACAAGACCGGGACCAGTCGCCGTTGCAGTAGTTGCCGGATCGCCAGTAGCCACCGACGGGACAGCGGCTGGGGTGTCACCGACCGCCGCAGAGTTAGCAGACGCAGACTGCGTCGCTTGCGGAACAGAAGTCTCTAAAGAGCCAGTTTTTGTTTCATTAGCGGCGCTATCACGGGTAGTGTCGGCGCCGGCAACTTTGCCGGTCGGGCCATAGTCAACCACCCACGCGTTGTAGTTGAGCCAGACGGCGAGCACCAGGCCCAACCACAAAAAGACGCGAATATTATTGTTCATGAGAATGCTTCGGACAGTGGTCACGCGCGATCGGAGCGGGTGGGACTGGGTCAAGGCCACCGGCATGCCAGGGATGGCAACGACCGAGCCGCTTGAGGCTGAGCCAACTGCCGCGGGCCGCACCGTGCTCCTCCAGTGCTTGCAGCGCGTAGCTGGAGCAGGTGGGATAGAACCGGCAGTTGGGGCCCAGTAGCGGACTTAAAACAAGCTGGTAGAGGCGGATCAGGGCTCGGAGGGCGTGGCGCATTGCGCTTTTATCCGGTTCCAAAAGGTGGCGAGGCTAGCACGCAGCTCGCCCGGTGTTGCATCTCGTGTTCGGTTGCGAGCCGCGACCACGATATCCACGGTCGGCAGGGTGGCTTGCTCGAGTCGAAATGACTCGCGAATGAGCCTTCGCACGCGATTGCGGGCCACGGCAGAGCCCATCGTTTTGACGGCGACTGCCAGACCCAAACGCGGCCGACCCAACTGGTTCTGTTGCACGCGCAGGCCAAAATAGGTGTCGTCGAAACGGCGTCCACCGCGCGCATAGATTGCCTCGAAATCCGCTTTTGAGCGCAGCCTTGCGCTCGGCGGGAAAGTAGCTCGCGCCGCCGTCGTTGCCGCAGCGTCCGCTATGCCACTCGTCTCTCTACTCAGGAAGCGAGCTTCTTGCGACCCTTGGCGCGCCGACGATTGATCACAAGACGACCACCGGGGGTCGCCATGCGAGCGCGGAACCCGTGGGTCCGTGCGCGCTTTACCTTGCTTGGTTGATAAGTGCGTTTCATGGTCGTTGGCCCTGACGTCGGACGGCAGCAAAAAAGGGCCGAGAGCGTACGCATCAGACCTATTCAGTGTCAATACAAGTTGCACGAATACCGCTAGACTGCGCGACCCCATCGCCTTCGCTGCCGCAAGATTGGCTCCGCATGATTTCCCAACGGGACGCCACAGCCTTGAATAGCCCGCTCTGGCAACAGTGCGGACTCGTACTGGAATCCGAACTCCCGGATGACCAATACAACACCTGGGTCCGCCCGTTACAGGCGATCGAGGAGAAGGGGTCCCTGAAGCTGTTGGCGCCCAATCGCTATGCTGTGGATTGGATCAGCACGCATCTGCTGACGCGGATCGGCGAGATCCTGCGTCAAAGGCGACTGGCGACGCGCCAATCGTCACCGTCGAGGTTGGCAGCCGCCCACTACCGGCCGCACGCGCGCCGACTGTCCCTGCCCGGCATGCCGCCGCGATTGCCCCGAAACGCGCCGGTGGGATTGTGGTGGGCGTCAAACTGAACACGGACTTCACGTTCGAAAAATTCGTGGCGGGCAAGAGCAATCAGCTCGCCAAAGCGGCAGCGCTACAGGTGGCGGACAACCCTGGCAAAGCCTACAACCCTTTGTTTATCTATGGGGGAGTGGGACTCGGCAAGACGCATCTGATGCAGGCGGTTGGCCATGTGATCCTGGAGCGGGACCCTTCAGCTCGCATTGCCTATGTGCATTCCGAGCGGTTTGTGGCCGATATGATCATCGCCCTGCAGCACAACAAGATGGATGATTTCAAGACCGCCTATCGCTCGCTCGATGCGCTGTTGATCGACGACATCCAGTTCTTCAGCGGTAAAGAGCGGTCGCAAGAAGAGTTTTTCCACACCTTCAACGCGTTGTTGGAGGAGCAGCAGCAGGTGATAGTCACTTGTGACCGCTACCCCAAGGAAGTGACCGGCGTGGAAGAGCGTCTCAAGTCACGCCTGAGCTGGGGCCTGACCGTGGCGGTGGAACCCCCGGAACTGGAAACCTCGGTCGCAATCCTGATTTCCAAGGCACAGGCTGCCGGGACCGTGCTGCCGGAGGACGTGGCATTTTTTATCGCCAAGCGGATACGCTCCAATGTACGCGAACTGGAAGGGGCGCTGCGGCGAGTGATCGCAAACTCGCGCTTTACGGGTCGGCCGATCACGCTGGATTTCACCAAAGAAGCGCTCAAAGACCTGTTGTCACTGCAGGCGAAGCTCATCACGATCGAGAACATTCAAAAAACCGTCGCCGAGTACTACAAGCTGCGGGTGGCGGACCTGCTGGCAGAGCGCCGCAGTCGTTCGATCGCGCGGCCTCGCCAAGTCGCGATGGCGTTGGCCAAGGAATTGACCAACCACAGTCTGCCGGAGATCGGGGACGCCTTTGGTGGGCGCGATCACACCACCGTGCTGCATGCCTGCGGTCGCATCCGTGGCTTGCGCGAATCAGACCAACGGATCGGCGAGGACTACCAAATCCTGTTGAGAACCCTGACGACATAGTTGTGAATTACCTGTGGAAATCCCTGTGCATAGAACTATCCCCAAACCGCTCACAGGCAGTACATTGCTTACCAGCCGACTGGTACCCAAGGTAAAGCGCGGGCAAGTCACTGGTGGAGAATGGTTTTAAGACGTTATCCAGATATCCCCAGGCTCTAGGCTCTACTACTACTAATCTAAATCAATACTTAAGATTGAAGAACAAGAGAACGGAAGGTTAGCGCGCATGAAGTTTTCGGCCACTCGTGAACAGTTCCTGACCCCATTGCAAAGCGTCATCGGTGTCGTCGAGCGACGGCAAACCATGCCGGTGCTCTCGAATGTGTTGATTGCTGTGCGCAATGACCAGCTCAGCATCACCGGCACTGACCTGGAAGTTGAGTTGGTAGCATCGAGCAGTGTTACGGTGCAGCAGCCCGGTGAAATCACGGTACCTGGGCGCAAGTTGTTAGATATCTGCCGTGCTTTGCCGGAGGATACCAAGATTACCTTCAGCACCGAGGGCGACCGCGTAACGCTGCGTGGTGGCAAGAGTCGGTTCACGCTCTCCTCACTGCCGGCGACCGAGTTTCCGGTGGTCGAGGAAATCAACGAGCAGCAAGCATTGACGATCTCGCAGGGTGAACTGCGGCGCTTGATCGACAAGACACAGTTTTCGATGGCGCAGCAGGATGTTCGGTATTACCTCAACGGTTTGCTGTTGGAGACGGACGGCAAACTGCTCCGTGCGGTTGCCACTGACGGCCATCGGTTAGCGTTGTGCGAAGCAACATTGGAAAGCAAGGCGAAGACGAACCAGCAGGTGATCCTGCCGCGCAAGGGTGTGCTGGAGCTGCAGCGGATTCTGGGCGGCGATGGGACCGTTGAGCTAAGTATCGGCAGTAATCACGTTCGCGCCCAGATCGGCGACGTTCGCTTCACTTCGAAGCTAATTGACGGACGTTTCCCGGAGTATGGTCGTGTCATACCGGCCAATCCGGGCCGAATGGTAGAAGCTGACCGTGATGCGCTGCGGCAAGCGCTGCAGCGCACCGCGATCCTGTCAAATGAGAAATATCGCGGAATTAGGCTCAATTTGAAGCAAGATCTAATCACGATCCAAGCACATAACCCCGAGCAGGAAGAGGCGGAAGACCAGCTGGAAGTGTCCTATTCCGGTGATCCGATCGAGATTGGCTTCAACGTCAACTATTTGCTGGATGCACTGGGCGCGGTCGATTCGGACAAGGTCATCGTGGCACTGACCGATGGCAACAGCAGTTGCATCGTGCGGGAGCCAGGGACGCCGTCAGCTCGTTATATCGTCATGCCGATGAGGTTGTAGCCGACCCTCCCGCGGAGTCAGACGGCGTTGCTGGCACATCTCGTCATTGACGATTTCCGCTGTTTGCACCATGTCGAGCTGGAGCTCTCGCCCAGCCTTAATTTGATCTGGGGCGAGAATGGAGTGGGCAAGACCTCCATTCTGGAAGCCGCGTATGTGCTCGGTCGAGGCCGGTCCTTTCGAACCCGGCTTTCAGACCGTCTGATCCGTCAAGGCGAGGACCGTTTCGTCGTTTTTGGCCGAACAGATTCCGAGCCGCCCCACGCGGCGGGAATGGAGGTTTCCAAGGAGAATGGCACTCGCGCCCGCCTGGATGGCCGCAACCTGGATTCCCTTGCGGAGCTGGCGGCCGCCATCTCTGCGCAAGTGATCGATCCGGAGATCCACAAGCTGATCGAGCAAGGGCCGGAGCGCCGCAGGCGCTGGCTCGACTGGCTTGTGTTCCACGTGGAACCAGACTTCGGCGCAGTCTGGAGTCGATACACGCGGTGCCTGCGGCAGCGAAACGCGGCCCTGCGCGTTGGATCCACCATCATGCAGGCTTGGGACCCCGAATTGATCGCCACCGGCCAGCATCTCGCAGACGCGAGGACACGGGTCCTGGAGCGATTGCGGCCATTCTGGCAGCAGACGGTCGAATCCCTGTCAGGTCTTCAGCCCGTGCTGTCGATGAGTCGCGGCTGGGCGCAAGACGAGGAATTCGACAGTGCCTTGCGCCTAGCGATCGAGCGGGATCGAGTCCGGGGGTCTACGACCGTCGGGCCACATCGCATGGACATCCACTTGCGTCTACACGGCAAAGCAGCACGCGACGTGCTATCCCGAGGCCAGCAGAAGTTGGTGGCGGCATCGATGGTGCTGGCGCAGATCAAGCTGCTGACCGCCGAACTCGGCATACGGCCTCTGCTGCTACTGGATGATCCTGCTGCAGAATTGGATAGCAACCGGCTCGCGCTTTTTGTTGCGGAGATCCGAGCACTGAATTGCCAGTTGTTGATGACGTCGCTGCAAGCAGAAGCATCGCTATTGGGCACGCCCGACCGGGTGTTTCACGTGAAACAAGGAGGCGTGAAAAGGGTATAATTTTGCATCACAACTCAGGCTTTTCCATGACCAACGAAGACGTCTACGATTCCACTAAAATCAAGGTCTTAAAGGGTCTCGACGCCGTCCGGAAAAGGCCCGGCATGTACATCGGTGACACCGACGACGGCACCGGCTTGCATCACATGGTTTTTGAAGTCGTCGACAATGCGATCGACGAAGCCTTGGCAGGTCACTGCGACACCGTTGTTGTGACCATCCACGCTGACGAGTCGGTTACCGTGACCGATAATGGCCGCGGGATCCCGGTCGATATCCATCCCGAAGAAGGGCGGTCAGCAGCTGAGGTCATCATGACCGTGCTGCATGCTGGCGGAAAATTCGACGACACCTCCTACAAGGTCTCCGGGGGGCTGCACGGCGTCGGAGTGTCCGTCGTCAATGCATTATCCGACCACCTCTGGCTCACCGTCCGCCGCGACGGCCAAAAGCACCAAATGGAGTTTCGGCTTGGCGATCCGGTCGCGCCTCTGGTTGCGACCGGCCCGACCACTGAACGTGGCACGACCGTTCGATTCAAGCCCAGCCCAGCAACTTTCACGAATATCACCTTTGAGTACGACATTCTCGCCAAGCGCTTGCGGGAACTGTCATTCCTAAATGCGGGCGTTCGAATCGAGCTGATCGACGAGCGCGACAACAAAACCGACGTCTTCCAACACGAAGGCGGCCTGCAGGAATTCGTGGCCCACCTCAGCCGGACGCGTAGTCCCGTGCACCCGACGGTCTTCTGGTTCAAGAAGCAAGAAGGACTGATCAACGTCGAGGTGTCCCTCCAGTGGAACGATTCCTATACAGAATCGATGTATTGTTACACAAATAACATTCCACAGAAGGACGGAGGTACGCACCTCGCCGGATTTCGCGCCGCGCTCACGCGCACCCTGAACGGCTATATCGAAAAAGAGATGTCCGCCAAGAAGGAAAAGATCCCGATGACCGGCGATGACGCACGTGAAGGACTCACGGCGATCTTGTCGGTCAAACTGCCGGATCCTAAGTTCTCTTCCCAGACCAAAGAGAAGCTCGTCTCCTCGGAAGTCAAAGGCGTGGTCGAGTCCGCCGTGGCGGAGAGGCTGTCCGAGTTCCTGCTCGAGCATCCGACCGAAGCCAAGGCTATCGTTGCGAAGATCATCGATGCCGCCCGCGCGCGCGAAGCCGCGCGCAAAGCTCGCGAGATGACACGCCGCAAGGGCGCACTCGATATCGCCGGGTTACCCGGCAAACTCGCCGACTGCCAGGAGAAAGACCCGGCATTGTCGGAGATCTTCATCGTCGAGGGCGATTCCGCCGGCGGCTCCGCCAAGCAAGGGCGGGACCGTCGCACGCAGGCCATCCTGCCGCTCAAAGGCAAGATCCTGAATGTCGAGCGCGCGCGTTTCGACAAGATGATTTCCTCCGCCGAAGTCGGCACCCTGATCACCGCGCTTGGCTGTGGCATTGGCCGCGACGAGTTCGATATCAACAAACTGCGCTACCACCGCGTGGTTTTAATGACAGACGCGGACGTTGACGGATCGCACATACGCACCTTACTACTAACTTTTTTCTATCGACAGATCCCGATGTTGATTGAGCGCGGCCACATCTACATCGCTCAACCGCCACTCTACAAAGTGAAGCGCGGCAAGAGCGAGACCTATATCAAGGATGATAACGAGCTCAATGCTTTACTACTAACAGCCGCTCTCGATGCAGCCGAAATCCATCCTGGAAACGGTGGGGCAGTGCTCGTCGGTGACGACCTCGCTGCGCTGGTACGCCGCCACACCGACGTGCAGACCATCATCCGTCGCTGGGCCCGACGCTACGATGAGCGCGTGCTCGAACAGCTCATCCATGCGCCTGAAGTGACCCCAGAACATTTCTCCCAACCGGACTGGTTGAACACCTGGGCGGCAGTGCTACAGGCAAGTCTGAAACCCACGGACGACAGTCCGCGTGCGTATCGCGCTTTCATTCGCGCTGGCGATGATAAACAAGGCCCGCGGATTGTGGTCGAACGTACCGAGCACGGTACGGTGACCAGCAAGACACTGCCGCGCGAGTTCTTCGAGTCGAACGAATATCGCCGTATCGCTGAGCTGGGCCGACAGTTGCGCGCAGTGGTGGGTGAGGGCGGCACGATCGTGCGCGGGAATGAGCGACACGAATTCCGCACGTTCAAGGACGCGATGACCTGGCTGTTCGACCAGGCACGTAAAGGCCAGACGATTCAGCGCTACAAGGGCTTGGGGGAAATGAATCCCGCGCAGCTGTGGGACACGACCATCAATCCGGAGACCCGCCGTCTGTTGCAAGTGCGCATCGAAGACGCGCTGGCCGCCGATGACATCTTTACGACCCTGATGGGCGATCAGGTGGAACCGCGCCGCGAGTTCATCGAGAAGAACGCGCTGTCGGTCGCTAATCTGGATATCTAACCTTGTAGGGTCTCATTGCCAGTGGCCTCCATCGGCGGCGCTCATGCTCAGAAAGGCACGATCGTGCCGTCGAACGACAGCAGTTTCGCGTCCTGGTCATTCAGGCCGTCGATGACCCCGATGAGCGCCCGGGCCGCATCGTCCGGCGACTTCCCGCGGCCGCTATAGCCGCTGTCGCGCAGCATCTGCGTTTCGACCTCGCCGGGCACCAGCAGGCCCACCTTGATGCCCCTAGAACGTACGTCGGCCTGCAACGCGCGCATCCCGAGATCGAGACTCGCCTTGCTCATACGGTAGAACACCAGCCCGCCAAAGCGCGAGGCGAGCGTCACCGAGCCAATGCCGCTCGTGAGTGCGATGATCTTCTTCTGCTCGCCCGCGAGTACGTTCTCTAGAAAAGCCTGCGACATCAACAGCGGCGCATAGGCGTTCACCCGCATGATCTCCTCGAACATCGGGTAGTCGAACGTCTTGCCCAAGGCTTGGCCGTCCGGCTCGCCGAGATAACCCGCGTTGTTGAGCAGCACATCAATCGGCTGGCCGCGGTACTTTTTCGCCAGCGCCGTGATCGACGCGTTGTCCGCGAGATCAAGCTTCTCGATGACCAGATTGCTGTGCTGGGACGCAAGCTGTTGCAACTCGGACGCATTTGATGGGTCGCGTGCTGTTGCGATGACCTTCCACTCACGCTCGACATACTGGCGCGCGAACTCGAGCCCGATGCCGCGATTCGCGCCAGTAACCAGCAGGGTGGGTACGTGCGTCGACGGCTCCCCGGCTGCCAAAGCGGCTGACGATCCAAAGGCGGCAAGCGTCATCGCGAGCAGCAATACCAAAACCTTCGTCATGCAAGTCTCCTCTGCAGCAATTCCAACGGGCGAGATATCCGGCGCTGGCGATCCTGGATGGCGATTCGAACGCCTAGTCGTACCCCCAAGTTTGAATCGTTGCCGACGGACGTCAACCTCAGCGTGTGCCGAGCGCCGAGTTAGCGATTCCGCAACCGCTGGCGGCACGCACCAGCCTACAATCTGCAGTGTGAGACACTTGCTAGCGACGCTGAGTTCGATCATGGCTGTCATCGCCTACCCGTCGCTCGTGCACGCTGCAACCCTACGCAACAGCCCATTGCTGGCCGCGGCCGGCACCTTGCTGCTGATCACTCTGGTGCTGTTGCCGGGGCTACGCCGCGGCAGGCTATGGGCATGGGTTGCGCTACTGCTGTCAGTCATCGCGCTCGTCTTGTTAGCACGAGAGCCGGCCGGCCTTTGGCTGCCGCTGTATCTGCCACCAGTGGTGCTGCCGGCTCTGCTGGCCTGGGTATTTGGGCGCACGCTATACGCGGGTCGGCAGCCATTGATCCAGCAGTTTGCCGCGGTCCTGCGAGACGCAAACTCGCCGCTGCCGCCTGACGTGGCACGCTATGCACGGCGCCTGACCATCACTTGGACGGTGTTGCTGCTGTGCCTGTCGATCGTTAGTCTGGTGCTGGCGCTGGTCGCCGTGCCGGACGGCATTCTGTTCCAGGCGGGTATCGAATCCGCCTTCCAGGTGCAGCACACGACTTGGTCCCTCGTCGCGAACGTACTGAATTACATCGTCCTCGGCGTCTTCTTTGTGTTGGAGTTCGGCTACCGGCGTCTGCGTTTCCCAGAGGAATCGCACGACAGTCTAGCGGTGTTCCTACGGAAAATGGTCCGCGCAGCACCGCAGCTCGTGACACCTTCCGCAAGACCAGGAAGATCATGAGGGCACCACCAGAAGCGAACGGTACGGTCGCCGATACGACCTGGCACACGAGCTTTTCTGTTCCGACCGGGCATCTCGTGTTCGAGGGCCATTTTCCACAGCAACCCATCGTGCCCGGCGTCTTGTTAGTGTCGTTACTGCTCGATGCGCTCGCCGAACGGTTTGGTGCGCCGCTGGTGATCGACGGCATACCGCAGATCAAATTCATCACGCCGGTTGGGCCGGACGTGGTACTGGACGCAGCACTGGTAGTCCGAGCCGACGCCATCCTGTTTGACTTGGCCCACCAGGGTACGTCGGTCGCGCGTGGCACCTTGCATTTACGTACCCTGCCGACGTCATGACGGTGAGTTGGCGCGAGCGACCCGAGGCTGGTGGGCAATTCGCCTTGCGAGTTGCGCGGTGGCTCATCTTTACCCTCGGCCGCACGCGCGTCCTGTGGCTCTCTTGGCCCGTTGCGCTGTATTTCATGCTGCGACGGGGACCGGAGCGACGCGCATCCCGACAGTTCCTGACGCGCGCCCTCGGCAGACCGGCCCGGCTCCGCGATATTTACCACAACTTCCACTACGTCACCTGCTCCACGGTCGATCGCTTCTACCTACTGGCTGAGGAATTCCGCCGCTTTGATCTCAGCACCACGGGCGTCGACCAACTCCACGCCGCTCTCGATGAGGGACGCGGTGTCCTGTTGGTGAGTGCGCATCTTGGTAGTTTCGATGCGCTGCGTGTCCTCGCGCAGCAACGACCGGAAGTCGGCATCCGCATTCTGCTCGACGTCGAACAGAACCCTGGTATCTCGACGCTGCTGAACGGGCTGAATCCCGCGTTGGCGCAGACGGTTCTAAACGCCCGCCAGGCGGGCCCCGCGTTGGCACTCGCGATGAAAGAGGCGCTCGACGCCAATTGCATCGTCGCGACGCTTGGAGATCGGCTGCGACCTGGCAACAGCGCCATCACGGTCGATTTCCTCGGCGCGAAAGCCGAGATACCGGCTGCGCCTTGGCAGATGGCGGGTGTGTTGAAAGTGCCGCTGATCGTCGCGTTCGGCTTGTTTCGCGGCGGCAAGCGTTACGAGATGTACTTCGAGCGCGTGCCGGTGCCGCAGCAGTTCGAGCGCCGCGATCGCGCGCGCAACGTGGCCGCCATGGCGCAGCATTACGCCGACCGGTTGGCGTACTACGCACAACTTGCGCCTTACAATTGGTTCAACCTGTATGATTTCTGGTCACATGGAGAAGCGGCATCATCTGACCATCGCGACCGTCCTGCTGGCGATGGCGATCAGCACACCGCCGTCAATCGCCGCTGACGCCGTCGATTCGGCGACGCTCGTCGCGCGTCTGGCTCGGCCATTGCCCGCAGCGACACCGTTCCAGGAACTGCGGTTCTCGACCATGCTCACCGAACCAGTCGTCGTACGTGGCGTACTCGAGATTGCCGTCAACGGCCAGCTGCTGCGTCGCGTGGCACAGCCGTTTGTTGAAACGACCACGATCAATCGCAACCGTGTCTTGATCGACAGAGACGGTAAGCAGCGGCAGTTCTCGCTACAACGCGCCCCGGAACTCGAAGCGTTGTTAGCTGCGTTTCGCGCGCTGGTGGGTGGCGACTCCGCCGGCCTTGAAGCGGGGTTCAACGTGCGGCTGGAGGGTGACGACCGTGGTTGGCGCTTGAGTCTGACACCGCGCAACCCGCGGTTGGCGCGACGGATCAAGTCGATCCTGGTGACCGGCGCTGCCGCCGAGCCCCACTGCCTGACGCTCGCCGACGCAGGCCGTAGCGCGAGCGTCTTGTTGTTAGGGACGCTGGCTACAAGAGAACTGCCGCAGCGCGTCACGCGCGACAGTCTAGACGCTATCTGCGCCGGCAGCTAAGGCGTCTGGCACTGACCCCATGGACCGCACTTTGAAGCAGCGTGCGCTTCTGCTGACGCTCTGGTTAGTTGCGCTGGCAATCCTCGGCGTCTGGATTCAGCGCACGCTGACGATAGGCACCGACTTGCGGCTGTTCATGCCTCAGGCCAGCAATGCAGAGGAAAGATTTCTGCTGCAGGAGATTGGCGAGAGTCCCGGCTCCCGCCTGTTGCTGCTGGCCGTGCGCGGCGACGAGCCGACTCGCCTCGCGCAGCTTTCCATTGAACTCGCGTCGGCTCTCGATGAACACAACCGGCAACAGCCAGCCGCCTTCACCTTGGTTGCCAATGGCGATACTGATCGCGATTCAATTCCTGAGCGCCTCCTCCCCTATCGATATCTGCTGACCGACGCAGCGACGCGCGGTGCGTTCGATGCGAAAGCGTTGCGAGAGACTTTGACGGAACGGCTGCGCGATCTGACATCACCGGCTGCCGGCGCCATCGAACAGTGGGTCGCTCGGGATCCCACCCTCGAGACTCTGCAGCTAGCGGAAGCCTGGCTGCCGGCGCAGGAGCCGCAGCGTCTGCACGGTGTCTGGTTCGATGCCACTGGTCGAACCGCAATGTTGGTGGCTGAGACGGCAGCGGCTGCCTTCGACCCGCCGCGGCAAGCCGCTGCTATTGCAACCCTGGAACGTACGTTCGAGCAGATCCGGGGGAACTCCACGGCGTCATTGACAGTCAGCGGGCCTGGCGCGTTCGCCGTACTGATGCAACGCCGGGTCAGTGGTGAGGCCAGTAGTCGCGGACTGCTGGCATCAATGGGGATCGCGTTGCTCCTGTTGCTGGCGTACCGCGACTGGCGCGTGGTGCTAGTGGGGCTTTTGCCGCTCTTGAGCGCCGCATTGGTTGGGCTGGCAACGGTGACGGCGGCTTTTGGCACCGTGCACGGCATTACACTGGCATTCGGCTTCACCTTGTTAGGCATGGCGCAAGACTACCCGATCCATTTGTTTAGTCATCGACGGCCCGGCGAAGCGGCTACCGCCACGGCCAGACGAATCTGGCGTCCGATGATCACGGGTGTAGCCAGCACCTGCATTGCCTACCTCGCGTTTCTCGTTGCAGGTGTTACAGGCCTGGCGCAGTTGGCTTGGTTTACGGTGGCCGGTTTGCTAACAGCGGGTTTCACGACTCGCTATCTGTTGCCGCGCCTGTTGCCAGCCGACGCACACGATCGTAGCGCGCAAGGTGGCTTTGCTCGTCTGGCACAGTGGCTGCATGGTTTGCCGCGACCGGTGTGGCCAGCCGTGATCCTGGTGCTGGTGTCGGTTGGTGCAGTGGCGACCAGCCGTACGCCGCTATGGGAAAACGACTTATCGAAGCTGACTCCCGTGCCAGCCGAGTTGTTGCGCGAAGACACCGCGTTACGGCGTGAGCTGGGTGCGCCCGATGTCCGCTACCTTCTGGTCATCCATGGGTCCTCAGCGCCCGCGGTACTCGCAGCCACCGAGCGGCAAACCGCGATACTAGAATCGCTGCTGCGCGATCAAGTGATAGCAGGTTTTGACAACGCGACCCGATACCTGCCCAGTCGGGCGGTGCAGTTGGCTCGACGAGACGCTCTGCCGGACGCCGCGACACTGCAAGCAGCGCTCGCCAACGCGACCGGGGAGCTACCGTTTGCGCGCGATGCTTTCCAGTCTTTTGAGGCTGACATAGCAGCAGCGCGCCAGTTGCTCCCGCTGACTATTGCTGATCTCGCTGGCACGCCGCTGGAGTTACGCGTGGGCGGTATGCTGTTCGAACGCGAGTCACGCTGGGTCGGTGTAACAACCTTTAATCAGGTGCGCGATCCGGCTGCCCTGATAGGCGCGTTTGCCGGGGCAGGGGAAGATATCGCGGTGATCGATATGAAGCGGGCGTCCGAGACGCTCGTTGCACGGCAGCGCGGCCATATCATCAAGAGCCTGGGCATTGCGAGCTTGCTCTTGATGCTGGTCATCGCGTTCACCCTGCGCAGTACCAGCCGCGCCTGGCGCGTGTTGACGCCGATGTTGGTCACGACCTTGGTGACCGTGGCCGTGCTGCAGGTCGCGGGTATCTCGCTGGGTTTGTTCCACCTGGTAGCGCTGGCACTGGCCGCCGGACTGGGCCTCGACTACGCATTGTTCTTCGAGCACACCTCGACCGACGCGAGCGATCAGCGCCGCACGCTGCATGCCGTGTTGCTGTGCGTTGCCTCAACGTGGTTGGTGTTTGTTCTGCTGGCGAGCTCCAGCGTGCCGGTACTGCGATCGATCGGTGTAACCGTCGCGGTCGGTGTCGCATGTAACTTCCTGCTGGCGCTGCTGATCAGTCGCCGCCGTGGCAGTCCTTTGAATACCACACGATGAACACGGTGGCGCAGACGCTCACTCGGGCGGAGATCCTGGCGCTGATTCCGCACCAAGGCAGCATGTGCCTGCTCGACCGTGTCTGTGGCTGGTCGGACGAGGCCCTCGAGGCGCGCACGCTATCGCACCTCCGGGTACCGCATCCGCTGGCCAGCGATGGTCGCCTGCGGGCGATCCATCTATGTGAATACGGGGCGCAAGCGATGGCAATCCACGGTGGCCTGCTGGGCTTGCAGCGCGGTGTGCCCGCACAACCTGGACTGTTGGTGTCACTGCGAGCGGTGCAGTTGAACTGCGACTTCTTCGAAACGTATTCGGGTGAGTTGGTAGTACGAGCCGAGAGCCTATTAGTGCAGCCGGCGAGCTGGCAGTATCAGTTCACCGTGCTGCATGGTGGAGAACTGCTGGCTACGGGCCGAGCTGCAGTAATTGCTGCAGCAAACAACAAACGCGCAGGAACGCCCGACGGCGAGCTGCCCTGATCTCCCAACGTATGGAGCAGTTCGCTGGCGTCGATATTGGCACTGTCCGCGCGTGCTGCCGTGAGGATCTCGCGCGCCAGCGCTTGCATCTGTGCGACGTTCGCGCGGATGCGCTGGCTCAGCGCCGGGCCGTCCAGTTGATCCAACAGGCTACGATTGAGTGCAGCAAACCAGGCCAGCTGCGCTTGATCCAACATCACCGGGTGGTTGGGCTTACTGCTAACCAAGGACCAGGACCGCAGCAGGGTTTGGATAGCCTTGTTGAGCGCTAAGGCATTGCCGAGTTCCGCGCGCAGACCGCCTAACACACCGATATCAGCGAGTCGGCGCTGATAAAACAACTGACACAAGATGCCCCAGTAGTACGTGTAGTCCCACAGCACCTTGACGGGTAACACGCGCGGATCACCAAAGATCCGATATTGATCCAGATAGAGCGGCAGCATGCTGTCGTAGAACGACAAGTACATCTGCTCATAGAGCTTCACGTAAGGCGCTATGTGTTCGCCGGCAGTTTCCTTGCTGATCAGCTCGGTGATGTAGGTGTTGCTGATAGCGATAAAATCGCTACCTGGTGAATAAAACGGATCGAGGAATACACCCGCTTCACCGGTAATCGCCCAGCGTTCGCTGCCGAACACCTGCTTGGCGCCGTACGAGAACTTGCGAAAGAATGCAAAATCCTGCAGCAGCTCACGCTTACCCTGTAAATCAGCCGCGAGGCGCGGCTGATGCGTCTGCAACCATGCCAATGCCCGCTCGAAAGTATTTATGCTCTTGAGCGGATGGATTTTTGGATCCGCGACAATTCCCACTGAATGCGAGCCTGACGCCAAAGGGATCAACCACACCCAGTAGCCTTCGCCGACCAGATGGTTGGTCGACAGCCAGCGCGAACGTGGCTGGCAGCGGGCCAGCCACGCCTCGTCGTTGGACCACTCGTTCACGTCGATCTTACTACCGACACGAAACCACACCGCATTCACATCGTGTGCGTTGTCGAGCTGCAAGCCAAGTTTGCGCTTCAGCAGTTGGGCCCGGCCGCTTGCGTCCACCAGCCAGCGGCAGTCGACTTGCTCGGCAACATCGTTACGGGTGTAGGCGAGCCGATGCAATTGGTCGCGGCCATTGATTGCAACACTTGTTACATTGGCGGCATCGACAAAGCCGATGCCGAGACGCAATGCGTGCACGCCGAGGAAGTTTTCGAATATGCCGCGGTCAATTTGATAGCTGGGCACGGCTAAATGCCGGCTCGGTCCGAGTTCCGTGACCGCATCGAAGTCCATCCGACCGTCCGAGAAGAAAAACCGGAAGCCGAACTTTGGCAACTGGAACTGGGTCAGATGCTCTTTCAGGCCGAGCTCATTGGCGAAATATTCTGCCGCAATCTCCACCGATGACTCACCCACCTTGTGAATAGCGTGGGGTACCGGATGCTGCCGCCGTTCGAGCACGACGATCTCGAGTGCGGGCAACCGTCGCTTGAGTTGTATGGCAAGTGTCAGGCCCGCGAGACCGCCACCCAATATTGCTACGTCGACTGTCATGGCGTTTGTGTGTTCTCACCGTTGTGAGGCCGTAATTCAAGCGCCAGCTCGAGCTGTGCAGATACGGCCAAAGACAGGTTGCGGTGACTGCCTGCCGCCAGAGCTTCTAACAGCGGCAAGCAACCGTGCATCGCATTACCAGCCAAAATCGGCGTCAGCGGCGAATCACTGGCCGTGGCTGTGAGCGCTGCATTGTGGCGCGTGAACCAGTCGAGCTGCGCGATGGTTGTGTTGGACGGGCCGGGAGCCAGTACCAGCGCAGTACCTAACAAGCCTGCGCTTTGCGCCATCGTGCCGAGGGGACCGCGCGCGGCAATGTCGTAGGCCACGTAAAGAATCGGCTCCTGCTGTACTACCGCCTGGGTTGCCGCTTCGAGCAATGCCGCTGCAAAAGTGTAGTGCCAGGCGCTGACAGCCGTGTACGGCCGCAAGCACTGGACGCCGATAGTCCAATACCCTGCCGCCGCATTGTGGACTGAATTGTGGAACTTGGTCGGCGAGGTCAGGAGCGGTGTCTTGGCGAGTGTCTCGCACACCGAATCGGTGACCGCCAGGTCTCCGTGGGTGGAGGCGAACACGCTGCACAGCGTTGCCGGATCGAGCTCGGCCTGCTCGCAGGCGCGCGCGGCAACCTCGAGCGCAACCGCCACCGAGTCTGGCGCCCGTCGGCGCTCGGTGGGTGCCAGCAGAGTCGGTGTGGGTCTAGCTGCGGCAGTGGTTGGCGGTCTGTAGTCACCGTTGCACGCAGCGCGGGCGTGCTCCCAGCTCGGTAGCTGTGGCGACCAGAAGGCAATCCCGTCGACGAAAATCCGCTGGCGCATCGCGATGACCCTAGCTCAGTGTGGCCGCGAGTTGCCAAACGCGAGCACGCAATTACTGCCGCCGAAGCCGAACGAATGGCTCAGCGCCACTTCGATCGGTCGTGCTGCGTTCTCGAGGCGGATCTGTGGGCCGCAGTTGGCGTCGAGTGCCTGGGAATTGAGTGTACCCGGCAATACGCCACTCTCGACCGCTAACAAGGTAATCACTGCCTCGAGTATGCCGGCCGCACCCAGCGTGTGGCCAGTCCAGCCTTTGGTCGAGCTGGCGTGGACCGCAGGTTCGAATATGTCGGCGACGACCCGCGCCTCGATCTCGTCGTTCTTCTGGCTGGCAGTGCCGTGCAGGTTGATGTAGTCCACTGCCGCGGCTGGTAGTTCCGCACGCTCCAGCGCGGCCTCGATAGCGAGGCGCGCACCAAGGCCATCCGGATGAGGGGAGGACATATGGTGCGCGTCGCTCGATTCGCCATAGCCTAACAACCAGGGGCCACTACCGCTCTTCTCGAGTAGCGCGAATCCGGCTGCTTCGCCGATGTTGATGCCGCGCCGCGCGGCGTCAAAGGGCCGACAGGGATCCGCTGAGATCAATTCGAGCGAATTGAAACCAAACAAGACGCTACCGCACAGCGAGTCGACACCGCCAACGATCGCCGCATCGGCGATGCCAGCCGCGATCAGACGCTCTGCTTGGGCGAACACTTTTGCGCTCGACGAGCACGCCGTGGCGACAGTCAATGCGTATCCGCTCAGTCCCAGTGCGTGCTGCAAGAAGTCACCCAGCGAGTGCTGCGTGTGTACTACGGGGCGCTGCAGATCCGCGGGAAAGTGGCCGTTCGCATCCAGTCGCGCGTAAGCCTCCTCGCTGGCGCCGATGCTCGAGGTCGAGGTGCCGACCACGAGGGCGATACGATCGGCACCGTAGCGCTCGCGTGCTGCCGCAGCGCGCTGCAGGAAGCCATCGGCCTGCAAGCCCAGCCAAGCCAATCGATTGTTGCGACAGTCCCACGGTAGCAGCGCCTCCGGCAGTGTCTGGGTTTCAACACCGGCAACGCGACCAATCCAGGTTGGCAGCGGTGTTGCGCCAAAGTCGTTGATGCTGAGGCCAGAACGACGCTCGCGCAGCGCGGCCAACAGTTCGCTGCGACCAGCGCCGGCGGCGCTAGTCGCCGTCCAGGCGGTCACGGCCAGTGGCGTCATGCCTAGTCTTGCTTCTCTATGGCGACTAGTTGCAGCGCACGGCTGATGTCCGTCACGGTGTTTGCATCCACGGGCCGTACTTTTTGCGGATGACCCGTGTTTGACCGTCTTTGCCCAAGCCATAGCCGAGGTTGGTGCTATCGACGTACTTCAAAGCAACGGTCTTGGTGTCGTAATCGAGCTGCACACGGACGGTGTGCTTGCGGATAACAAGCGTGGCTTCCGTACTCTCGGGATGTTCTTTGTTGATGATCCAGCTGCGCTGCGTGAGGCCCATGCGAACACCGCGGCTCACTTCTTTGGCAGTAAGCCCTGCGGGTACAGCGATCGGCTGCGGATCTACCAGCGGTACCGCCGCTAACAACGGTAGCGAGAACGCGAACACCATGAGTGCAACAATTAATTGACGACGCATGGAAATCTCCCTCATTGAACTTGCCAGTTACTGTGCGCGGTGTGCGGCAATGTGGCTTGCGAGCGCCCGCAGCGACGCAAAAATCTGCCGATTGTTTTCGTCGTCAGAGCGCATCTGAAAGCCGTAGCGTTTGGAAATCTCGAGCGCGAGTTCCAAGGCATCGATCGAATCGAGACCGAGACCCTCGCCAAACAAAGGCTGCTCGGGGTCGATATCGCCTGGCGCGACAGTCTCCAAGTTGAGCGCTTGTACGATCAATGCAGCGAGCTCTTGCTCGGTCTGTGTCTGTGTGGCGGGCATGGCGTGACTTGAAGACTCTTAAGGTATCTCGGGCCGATATTTCGCGGCAAACAATCCCGGTATTATAGCGGTCTCAACCTTTTCGGCACCTATGAAAGCACAGTCTCACGCGGCGATGGATTCGCCACCACATGACGCGGGCGCACACAACAGTGTCCAGTGCGATGTGCTCGTGATTGGCGGCGGACCGGCCGGTTCGACCACCGCAATGGAACAGGCGTGACCGGCAGTCCTCGCGACACGCCTGGACCAGTGATTGAGTACCGGCGACTCGAGGCTCCTGTTGCGCTACCGGATGACGTCCTGTGTGCAGTCACATTCGGTGCGCGCAGTGAGTCGGTCGATGATCCGCGCTGTGTCCGCGTCGGACTGGAGCCGTTGGCCGGCGGCGGACTGGTCGAGGTCTGGCATGCAAGTGGGCGGGTCCACCGTGGATATGACGGTTTGGTCCGCTATACCCACGACGAACACCATCTCGCCGCGGCGATCGAAATTGACGAGTCGCGTTATGGCGGGATCGCGGCGGCCGCTCAGGTGGCCTATGCGGCCATGGCGAGCTTTCAAGCCGCAGTGCAGTTTCCGCAGGTACTGCGGGTTTGGAACTACTTCGATGCCATCAATGAGGGCGACGGCGATGGCGAGCGCTATCGACAGTTCTGCGTCGGTCGCACGGCGGGCCTCGGCGATGCGCTCGCGAAACCCTACCCGGCGGCGACCGCAATCGGTCGGCGCGACGGTGATCGCACGTTGCAGGTGTACTGGTTAGCGGGTCGTGTGCCAGGCCGAGCGATCGAGAATCCGCGCCAGGTGAGCGCCTATCTCTATCCGCGTCGTTACAGTCCAAGTCCGCCAGTTTTCTCACGCGCGATGCTGGTGTCGCCGGAACTGCTGATGATCTCCGGTACCGCGAGTGTGGTTGGTCACGCCTCGCACCATACCGGCGACCTGCAGAGACAGCTCGAGGAGACCCTGCGCAATCTGCGTGCGGTGATCCAACGCGCAGCCGCGCTGGCACCGCGGCTACCGGCAGAGTTGTCGCACAACAGCCGCTTGAAGGTTTACCTGCGCGATGCGAGTGCGGTCGCGCAGATCGAACAACTGTTGCGCGCCGAGTTACCGCCCGGTGTCCCCTACGTCGTGCTGGCCGCTGACGTCTGTCGGGCCGATTTGTTAGTTGAGATTGATTGTCAGCACGGCGCCGGCTGAAGCTCGTCCGACCGTCATGGCGATCGCGCGGTCCGGGCGGCGCGGTCGAGTGCTTCGAGCACCGCCGCGCGGGGCAGTTTGCCCACGGCATTGCGTGGCAATTCTTGAACAATAAATAGCGGTCGCGGCAGGAACACGGCGTCGACGCTGGTTGCCAACGCAGCGAGGATCACATGTGGCGTCAGCGTCGGCGCGACCACCAGCGCTGCCACTCGTCGCAGCCGTGCCTGCTCGTCGCCCGGCTGTATGACTACCGCATCCTCCACCCCATCGATGTCCAGCAGCCGCCGGGTCAGTTCGCCGAGCGAGCCGCGCTTGCCGGCAATCTCGATCAGATCAGCGCTGCGTCCACGCAGCAGAAAACGCCCGTCTGTCTGCAGTTCGATTTGATCCAGTAGCTGCTGCGGTGAATCGAACCATGGTGTCTGCACCGTGGTGTGCTCGGGGCTGGGCGTCAGCACTACCTCGGGATAGGGCTGCCAGGCCAACTCGACCGCTGTGCGTCGCGCGGCGATGACCATGGTCTCGGTCGCGCCAAACATCTCGAGCAGTGGCGCGTCGAGACGCCGCTCCAGCTGCAGTGCGAGTTGCTGGTCGAGCGGCGCGGTGGCCGATACGATCAATGCCAGCCGCGGCAGTTGTACCGCAGATTCCAGCAACACCCGCAGGTGGATCGGCGTGCTGACCAGGACACGCGGCTCCGGTGCTTGCGCGAGCGCGGCGGCGATCTCCGCGGCGAACAGCGGCTTCGCCGGCGAGATGGCCATGCCGCCTAACAACGGCAGCGCGACGCTCAACTCCATGCCGTACATGTGCTGTGCTGGGACGGTCGCGATGACCGTGGCTGTCGGTGCGTCCGCAAGTGTCGTGGCTGCGTTACGCATAGCCGCCTCATTGACGCGCGCACTATTGACGAACGCGCGCCAGCGCTTGAGATTGGCCTGTGGTGTGCCGGTGCTGCCTGACGTGAAGCCAATCGCTGCTGGAAAATCCGGCTCAATAGACTTGAGCTCAAACAGAGCGTGCTCGTCGACAACGAGCGTGGCGGCATCGACTTCGACAGCACGGATGAACGCGTCGTCGCAGCGGTAGCAATCCGTGTGTAAACCTTCGACCGCCTCGATGGCCTGTGCCGCGCGGCTCGCAGGCAACAGCGTCGTTTGTCTACGAATCAATGCTGCGACGAATGCCAGCAGAAAAGCTGCGCGGGTTTCACACAGATTGATCACATGACGGTGCCGCGGCAACAGCGCCGCGATTCGGGTCGCTCTGCGCAGCAGCTCCCGCTCTGTTAGCAGTCCCTCGCTGTGGCGCAGCACAACGCGACCGTCATCGCCACACGCTAACAACCGCCGACTGTCGTTCGGGCCGGCCATTGCAAACCGCAACGGAACTCAGGACCAGCGTCGCAGGATCAGCGACGTGTTGACTCCGCCAAAGGCGAAGTTGTTCGACATGACGTATTCGGTATCGATATCGCGTCCGTCAGCCATGAGATAGTCGAGCTCGCCACAGCGTGGGTCGACTTGCTCGAGGTTGATAGTGGGTGCAAACCAGCGGTTTGCCAGCATCTCGATACTGAACCAGGCCTCGAGTGCACCGCAGGCACCCAGGGTATGGCCCAGATAACTCTTCTGGGAACTTATCGGCATAGCGGCGCCAAACAATGCCGCCGTCGCGCGCGACTCGGCGATATCGCCATGTTCGGTCGCGGTGCCGTGGCCATTAACGTAGCCGATGGCAGCGCTCGAGAGGCCGGCGTCTTGCAGTGCAATTTCCATGACCGTCCGCATCGTGCGTTCCGCGGGTCGCGTGACGTGTGCGCCGTCGGAATTGGTGGCGAAGCCGACCAACTCCGCCAGAATCGGCGCACCGCGCGCGCGGGCATGGTCCAGCTCTTCCAGCACCAGCATCGCGCCGCCTTCGCCGACCACGAGGCCATCGCGATCGGCGTCGTAGGGACGTGGTGTGGCTGTGGGTTCAGCGTTCCGCCGGCTGGTCGCAAACAACATATCGAACGCGATCGCCTCACTCGGACAGAGCTCCTCGGCGCCGCCGGCGAGCATCAACACTTGTTTGCCGTGCTTGATCGATTCGTAGGCATAGCCGATGGCCTGACTACCCGAGGTGCAGGCACTGGACGTAGGTATCATCCGGCCTGTTAGCCCGAAGAAGATACTGATGTTGGCAGCGGTCGTGTGCGGCATCATGCGCACGTACGAGTTGGCATTGAGCCCGCTCGCCGAGCCAGTAGCGAGCATGTCGGCGAAGTTCTTGATGTCTGGCGTGCTACCCACTGACGATCCGCAAGCCACGCCCATGCGGCCATCGCGAATTTGCTCGTCACCCTTTAGACCGGCCGCGTCGAGTGCGAATTCGGCCGCACGCACGGCGAACTGCGAAACACGCCCCATGCTGCGTAGTTGTTTGCGGGTCCAGTGCGCTGGCGGCGCAAAATCCTCGATGGGTGCTGCGAGTTTGGTATTGAGATCCTGGTAGCGTTCCCACTCCGGCATGTAACGCACAGTCGAGCGGCGTGCGCGCAAGCCTCGCTCGATGGTCGGCCAGTCGGCACCCAGCGCAGACAGCCCGCCCGCGCCCGTAATGACGACGCGCCGCGTCATGTCAGACCACCGTCGACCGCGATTACCTGACGAGTCACATAGGACGCGGCGGCCGACAGTAGAAAACTCACGACTGCCGCAACTTCCGCGGGTTGCCCGATGCGCTCCATCGGGATCGCCGCCAGAATCCGCTCCAGTGGCAGGTGTTCATCAACCATGTCCGTGGCGATCAAACCGGGCGCAACACAATTGACGGTTATCTTGCGCTTCGCCAGTTCCACCGCCAACGCTTTGGTTGCGCCGATGACACCGGCTTTGGCGGCGCTGTAGTTCACCTGGCCGCGATTGCCGATCAGACCAGACACCGATGACAGCGTCACGATCCGGCCGGCGGCGCGACGACGCACCATCGGCATCACGAGCGGCTGCAGCACGTTGTAGAACGCATCGAGATTGGCACGGATGACGGTATCCCACGCTGCGCCGCTCATGCCGGGAAAGGCACCGTCATGGGCCAGGCCAGCATTGCAGACGACACCGTAGTAAGCGCCGTGTATCTCGATGTCTTGGTTGAGCACCGCTGCGCATTGTTCGCGGTCCGTCACATCGAACTGCAGCACGCGTGCGCCGCGACCGCGATTGACGATATCTGCCGCCGCCGCATCAGCTGCTGCGCGTTGCGAGCGGCAGTGCAAAACAATGTCGAAGCCGTCGTCGGCCAGACGCGTGGCGATTGCGCGACCAATGCCGCGGCTCGACCCGGTAACCAGAACGGTGTCAGTCATCGCGCGACGCTTTGCATGGCTGCCGCGACGCGTGTGGTGAAGATCTCGGGCAATTCATACTGTAGCGCTTCGGTGCGCATGTCGATCGCGACCTGAACAGTCTTGGCGCGCGCCACTCGGGCGTCGTCGGCATTGTCAGTTACCAGATAGTGAATGGTCAGACGACCGCTCCAGTCGATCAACGATGCCCGTACCCGCAAGCTTTGCCCATAGCGCGCCGCGCGCACGTACTTAACATGAGCTTCGACGATCGGCCAGCCGTAGCCACTGGCGACCATGTCGGCGTAGTCGTAGCCGATCCGCCGCATCAATTGCCAGCGCGAGTTCTCGAGGTATTTCAGATAGTGACCGTGCCAGACGACGGTCGCCAGATCGACATCGTGAAACGGCACCTCGACGTCGCAATCTGCGTACAGTAAACCCTGCCGACGCACGGACTAACGACTCCGTGCCGCTGGCGTCACCGGTGCAAATCGCAGGCGGCGCCACAGGATCGACGGCGAGCGGACCAACATGCCGGCGAACATGCGTGCATGCATCCAGCTGATGCGCAGGTTGTCCTCCAGCATACGGAAATGCGAGATGCCATCGAGTGGATAGGCGACGCGCGTGGCGAGCCAGCGGATCGGTTGACCACGCCAGTGTAGCCTGACCAACAGTTCCGGATCGAAGTCCATCCGTAGCCCAAGGCGCGCGGAATCGAGCACGCTAACTACTGCCGTCAATGGGTAGATCCGAAAGCCGCACATTGAATCGCGGATATCGAATGACAGGGTGTGGACCCAGACGAGCACGTGCGTCAGGTAGCGTGAATAGAATCGCAAGCGTGGCACTGATTGATCGAATACGGGCTGGCCGCAGATCACGGCGTTGGGTTCGACGCGCGCTGCAGCGATGAAGCGCGGGATGTCCGCCAGCGTGTGTTGGCCGTCCGCGTCGATCTGCAGCGCGTGCGTGTGGCCGGCCTGCAGCGCAGCGCGCAGGCCAGCGCTGACAGCACCGCCTTTACCCAGATTGTGCGGATTGACCACCAGACTGACGTCGGCCGCGCCGGCCAGTTGCTGTAGTACCGCGCGGCAACGCGGTGCAGAACCGTCATCTACCAATATGACGGGCAGACCCGCTGCCCGCAGGCCTGCAACCACTCGGCCCACCGCATCCTCATGGTTGTAGACGGGCAGGACAGCGACGAGTGAGAAACCTGGGCTCACGGGCCCTGCAGGCGCTCGATCGTGAGCACCAGATCGTTGACGGTCCGGACACTGCGAAAATCATCCGCGCTCATCTTCTTGCCGGTCGCCTTCTTGAGGCGATCGATCAGGTCGACGGCGTCGATACTGTCGATTTCCAGGTCGTCATTTAAATGGGCGTCCAAGGTGATACGCGCCGGTTCGAGTTCGAAAAGCTCCGCGAGTGCATCGCGCACCAAGGCGTAGATTTGTTCGCGTGATTGCATGGCAGGTTCCAAACAGTGTCGCCGGTCGGTCCGCCGGCTGGCCGCTCCCTCAAGGTGCGTATGCTAATGCAACGGCCCGCCGGAAATACGGGCCTCGTACAACTCGATCAGGTGTTGGTTCAATTGCCGCGCCGCGACCGGGCCAGGCCGCTCGCCGCGAAAGGGTGCCAGCGGCAAGTCTTCGCCAATCTGCAGGACGAAATGGGGCCGCCGGGCGGGCACCCGATACCAAGGTTGTCCCTTGCCGAGTACCACCGGCGTGCACCAGATGAACACGGGGGTAATGAAGTCCGCGGCGCGGATACCGATGGCGGCTGCGCCCCGATGAAAACGCATCGCCTCGCCGGGCCGGCTGCGCGTCCCCTGTGGAAACACGATCAGCGATTGACCGCTCTTCAAGACGTTGCTGGCGTGTTCGATCATCGCCTCGGTGGGCTCGTTTTTGACGTAACCCGACTGCGATACAGCGAGCGCGGTGAACGCGTTGCGAAACAGCTGGTGCTTGACGATGCTGCAGGAGTCGCGACTGAAGCCGAGCAAGAAGATCACGTCGCACATGGTCGGATGGTTGGCAATGACGAGCTGGCCGGGGCGCCCCAGCCGTTGCGCGCCGCGGATCTCGTAGCTGATCCCCCCAACGAACTCATCAGCCAGACAAATGCGCGCATCGCGAGGGCCACGGTGCGCCGGGCGCGTTCGCGCCGCGCCTGCTCGCCACCCGGCAGCAGCCAATAGATCGGAAAAACGACGAGACCGAGCACCAGGCCGCCCAGCCCAAACATGGTGAAGCAGAAGGCGGTGACCAGAAGTCGGCCCCACCATGCGTCGCCCCGCACGGCCGCATCGCTTTGTATGCTAGCCGCCATGAATCAGGATGCCCCGACAGTCTGGCTGGCCGACCGGCAGGCTGCGCAGCACTTCGACCTTTCCCAAGCAACTGCGGCTGATGCGGCCCGCTACCAACGCATGCGCGCACCACGACGCAGACTGCAATGGCAAATCAGCCGCGCGTTGCTGGCGCACGCCGGTCTGACTCGCGCGGCGCAGAGCATGAGCCATAGCGGTGACTTTGCGGCGTTGGTGCGCGACGCGCAGGCCGCTGCGGTGGGCGTCGATCTCGAGCTGATCAAACCGCGCGACTTCATGCGCCTCGCACGCGCCGCATTTGCGACCGTGGAATACGAACAACTGCGTGAGTTGCTCTCGACTGAGCCTGCTGCGGTGCCACTGTACTTCTACCAACTCTGGACCCTCAAAGAATCGTTTGCCAAAGCGCTGCCTATGCCGCTCGCAGCTGCGCTGCGCGAGTGCGTGTTCGAGCGCCAGCTCGCAGGCTGGCGTGCCACCATACCGACGCCAGGCCCGTGGCATGCCCGTGTCTGGCAGCCGCGCACGGCACTCGTCTTGGCCGCGGTCGCCGTCGGACCCCAGCTGGTAGCTGGCCCGCATGCATGGACGGTCCGCTGCTGGCCGACACCGGCTGACGCTCCCTGGCCGGTCAAGCTGGACCTCTCGACGGACAATACCGGCTGGTGCGCATAGGCTCTGACCTGTGCTTAGCCGAGCTTTGTTGAGATGACGTTCGCTTCAATCCAGGTCTGTGCATCAGCATTGATATCGCGCGGGTCGCGTCCGGCCGTCTGGATAGGCGGCCCGATCCGCACCGTTATCGTGCCCGGCTTCTTGATGAGACTGCGACGTCCCCAGAAGTAGCCCGCGTTGTGCGCGATGGGCACGATCAGTTTGTTGCACTCGACTGCCAACAGCGCGCCGCTGACGCCGTATTTGCGGGTCTCGCCAAACGGCAGACGTGTGCCTTCCGGGAAAACCATCACCCACGCGCCACGCTCGAAGCGTTCTTTGCCCTGCGCCAGTATCTGGGTGACCGCCGTGCTGCCCGACTTACGGTCGATCGCAATGCTGCCGGCGAACTGACAACTCCAGCCGACGATCGGAATGCGCAACACCTCGCGCTTCATCACCCAGACCAGTGGCGGTAGCAGGGCCATCTGCGCGATCGTCTCCCAGGCCGACGAGTGCTTCATGAAAAAGACGCCGGGCTCAGGCGGAATATTCTCCATGCCCTCAACACGGCAGTCGAGCCGGCAGATCAATTTTAATCCGCCCAAGATACTGCGAGCCCAGAATCGGGCTAATTTATATCGCCCATGGAACGATAAGAACAGGGACGCGGCCATATAGAACAGCCCGTAGAGCGGCGTCCAGACGAACAAATAGCTCGTGAAGATGACCGACGCTAGCCACTGCATCGTCAGCAGACCCGGCCTAACCCGGCAGCCGCGACAAGTCGGCAATCCCGGCAAACAGTCCGTGCAATTCGCCGAGCAACGCCAGTCGATTGGCGCGCCGCGCCGGGTCGGGGTCATTCACCATCACCGCGTCGAAGAAACTGTCGACCTCCGGTCGCAGTGTGGCGAGCGATTCGAGCGCATTGGCATAGCGCTGTTCTTGCACGGCAGCAGCGACAGGCTCGCGGACGGCAACCATTGCCGCGTAGAGTGCCTGTTCGGCTGGCTCGATCAGTGCGGACGGATCGACTACGGAACCTGTAGCAACCTCGCTCTTCTTGAGAATGTTGGCGATGCGCTTGTTAGCTGCGGTGAGGCTCACGGCCTCGGGACGCTGCAGGAATCGATTCACCGCGGTCAGTCGCAGGCCGAAATCCACCGGTGAGCGAGGCGCAGCTGCGAGCACAGCCTCAAACATCTCAGTCGTCGCGCCAACGATGGCGGTGGTTGGCACCGACGCATCCTCGCCTGATTTGACGTCGAGAAAATACGCTCGCAGGCGTTCCACGATGTAGGCTTCGACTTCGCTGGCCGCCGTCGGATTGGCCACGGGCTGCAGCGCAACCGCACGTTCCACCAATGCCCGCAGGTCGAGATCGAGGCGCTGCTCGATCAAGATGCGCAGGATCCCAATCGCTGCGCGCCTTAGGCCAAATGGATCGCGCGTCCCGGAAGGCTTTTGACCAATCGCGAAAATCCCCTGCGAGCGCATCGAGCTTGTCTGCGAGCGCTACGGCCGTGCCGACCTTGTTCGACGGCAGCGCACCGCCAGCACCGCGCGGCAGGTAGTGTTCTTCGATCGCCATCGCGATATCAGCCGGTTCGCCGTCGGCGCTTGCCAGATAGCGGCCCATCACGCCCTGCAGCTCCGGGAACTCGCCCACCATCGCCGACAATAGATCGCACTTGGCGAGCGTCGCGGCGCGCTGCGTCGCAGCGGGTTCCGCATCGATCAACGGCGCGATCGCGCTCGCCAGCGAAACGAGCCTCTGCGTCCTTGCGCCCAATGATCCGAGCTTTGCCTGGTACGTCACCGCATCGAGGCCGGCGCCGAAAGCTGCGAGGGGGTGTTTGCGATCCTGCGTCCAGAAAAAGGCCGCGTCCGAGAGCCGCGGCCGTACCACCCGCTCGTTGCCGGCCCGGACTTGGGAGGGGTCGCGACTTTCAATATTGCTGGCGGTAATGAACCAAGGAAGCAACGATCCCCCCTTATCCAGGCAGGGAAAGTATCTTTGATGTTCCTGTAGCGTCGAAATCAGCACCTCGCGCGGTAGTTCTAGAAAGCGCGGATCGAACTGCCCGGCGACCGCCACGGGCCACTCGACGAGCGCGGTGACTTCATCCAGCAGCGCGTCGTCCAGCAAGGCGCTGCCGCCGATGGCGGCACCTGCGGCAACGACTTGTTCGCGTACGCGTTCGCGACGCAAGCTGAAATCCGCGATGACGTAGCCCTGCTCGCGCAGCACGAGTTCGTAATCCGCCGGCTGCTTGAGCTCGATGGGTGCTGGCGCGTGAAAGCGATGCCCGCGCGTGGTGTTGCCCGCAACCGTGTCGAGCAGCCGTGCGGCGACGACGTCGGGACCGAACAGCATCACCACCCAGTGCACCGGTCGGACGAACTCCACCTCAGACGATCCCCAACGCATGCGCTTCGGAATCGGCAAGCCGTCGAGCGCCCGCTGCACGATGGCTGGCAGCAAGTCGACGGTCGCTGCGCCGGGTTTGCTGCCGGCGTAGTAGAGGAACTCGCCCTTGCCCTCCATCACGCGGGTCAGGTCGCTCAACGCCACGCCACACTTTTCGGCAAATTTAATGGCGGCGGGTTTGGCATTCCCCGCGTCGTCGAATGCTGCCGAGACCGGCGGGCCGCGCAGCTTGATAGCTTGTGCCGGCTGGTCTGTTGCCAGCCCCTCGACTCGCACCGCGAGGCGTCGAGGCGTCGCAAATGATTTGCTGGCGGCGAACGGTAATCCCGCCTCGGCAAGATATTCGCCGATGCCGGCGGCAAACGCGCGCTCCAGACCAGGTAGTGCCAGCGGTGGCAGCTCTTCGGTGCCGATCTCGACCAGGAAGTCGCGACTCAAGACGCGACTCCCGTATGGCCCAGCGGGAAGCCGAGCGCCTCGCGACTGTCGAAATAGGCTTGCGCGACGCCGCGCGCGAGTGCGCGCACCCGCAGAATGTAGCGTTGCCGCTCAGTCACCGAGATGGCGCGACGTGCGTCGAGCAGGTTGAAGGTATGCGACGCCTTCAACACTTGTTCGTAGGCGGGTAACGCTAGTTTGACGGCTAGCAACTGGCCGCAAGCGGCTTCGTGCTCATCGAAATGGCGCAGCAGCACGGCCGTGTCCGCGTGTTCGAAGTTGTACTTGGATTGCTCCACTTCGTTCTGGTGAAACACGTCTCGATAGGTGACGCGGCCGCGGGGTCCGTCTGTCCACACCAGATCAAACACGCTCTCGACGCCCTGTAGATACATCGCGAGACGCTCCAGACCATAGGTAATCTCGCCGGTCACCGGTCGGCAGTCAAGGCCACCGACCTGCTGAAAATACGTGAACTGCGTGACCTCCATGCCATTCAGCCAGACTTCCCAGCCCAGACCCCAGGCACCGAGCGTCGGTGATTCCCAGTTGTCCTCGACGAAGCGGATGTCGTGTACTAACGAGTCGAACCCGAGCGCGCGCAACGAACCCAGATACAGATCCAATATCTCGAGCGGCGAGGGCTTGATGACCACCTGGAACTGATAGTAGTGCTGCAGGCGAAACGGGTTGTCACCATAACGACCGTCGGTCGGGCGGCGTGACGGCTGTACGTAAGCCGCGCTCCAGGGCTCCGGACCGATCGAGCGTAGAAACGTCGCGGTGTGGAAGGTGCCCGCGCCCATCTCCATGTCATAGGGCTGCAGGATCACACAGCCGCGATCTGCCCAGTAACGCTGCAGTGTGAAGATCAAATCCTGGAACGTGCTGGGCGGCGTGCCCAGCGGCATGTTGTCGAGAGACTGCGGCATGGATTGACGACTTCGAACACTGGGACGCGCGAGTATAGCCGGGGTGGCGGATGCCGTCGGGCCCGCGTGACGCGCCTAGTTCGGCGTCAAAGATCGATCAGCCGCAACTCGAAGACTTCGGCAATCCGCTCGCCGTTCCAGACGTAGCGCAGATGCATGCCTTGACGAACATTGCGCACCAGGTTGGGACGGAAAACGGCAACGCACTCACCACCGACTCGGCGCACCGAATCGAAGGCGATGCCGTGGGAGCCGGCGGCGCGCAGTCGGCGGCCAAGCAACTGCGCCGCGCCATAGTCTTTTGGGTCGTACTCACGCGCAAAGGCAGCTCGCCGACCACGCAGGTCATGGAGCTCGCAGTCGATGTCGGCCAGATAGCTGCGCATCTCCAGCTCCATCGCGTGCTCGCGCGTCGCACGCATGAATCGTTCGCGGTGGTAGCGCGTCTCGGCGATCGCTGTGGATTGCGACTCCGCGGCGTAATAGGCGCCGAAAGTCCCATCTGCGAAGCGGGAGCCCGGCGGTGAGACGTGCGTGAACGGCGCCATGACAATCGACGCATTGGGCCCGTAGACGCGCTCATTTTTGGGAACCAGGGCAAGGTCGCCGATCTCGTCGCGTAGTCGCGGGTTGGTGAGCGACTCGAGTTGATAGAGCGCGTCCCAGTCCGCGGGGTTGGCAATGCGCTCGAACAGGTGGATGGTTGGCAGGCGGCTGGGCACGATGCGATGGCAAGGCGCCAGGCGGACTGTCCTCGCCGCGACGTCAGTGACGATATCAGCCGCGTTCGGCATCGAGAAATTGCCGCACGACATATAGATCAGCGACCTGACCGCTCAGCATTCGATCCAGTGCTGACCGGCCGCCGAAAGGCGCTGCGGTGTTCGGTTTGCGCAGCCAGGCATCCGCCGCATCAGGGTCCGGCAAGAGGATTTGCAGCGACTTGTAGATGCCCAGCAGATAAGAGATGCGCTCCAGGGTGTCACGCGGCAGCCGCGGGTTGTTTTCCTTCTTCCATTTGAAGAAGGTGGAGCGAGACGCCAAGCCGAGCACCGTAAGCTGCTGCGCTATCGACAGATCCCAAGCTCCCGCGAGGGCAACGAATGCCCGGATGCCAGCCCCGCCCAAGTTGGAGCCCCCAAGGTCGGGGGTAGCTTTGTACGCTGTTGGTGCAAGAGCAACTTGATGGCTGTTCATGGTTAGCTCCAAAAAATCTATATCAAGACTATAACTAAAATTTATCTCAATCAAGACATTATTATGCGAAACAATGCCCTGATATTGTGCGACAGCGCAAAATCCCGCACTATTATTGTGCAACAATATAAGCAAATTCGATGTAACTCGTTGATTCTATAGGTAAGACTCCTTGGCACGGCGTTTGCAACGTCGGTGCTGTAGAGCTTTCTCCGCCCGGACCGTCACCACTGAGGAAAATATGAAACCTGCTGATGTCATCAAGCTGATTAAAGACAAGGAAGTGAAATTCGTCGACTTCCGATTCACCGACACCCGCGGCAAAGAGCAACACGTGACGGTTCCGGCGCGTACGGTCGATGCGGACCTGTTCAGCGACGGCAAGATGTTCGACGGCTCGTCGATCGCCGGCTGGAAGGGCATCAATGAGTCCGACATGATCTTGATGCCTGACGCGGCCACCGCGGTGATCGACCCGTTCTTTGACGAGGTCACGCTCGATATCCGCTGCGACGTGATCGAGCCGGCCACCATGCAAGGCTACGAGCGCGACCCGCGCTCGTTAGGTCGGCGTGCCGAGGCCTATCTCAAATCGACGGGCATTGCCGACTATGCGTTGTTCGGCCCCGAGAATGAATTCTTTATCTTCGACAGCGTTCGCTGGGCCTCTGAGATCAACGGCGCGATGTACCACATCGATTCGGTGCAGGGCGCGTGGAACAGCTCAAAGGAATACGTCGATGGCAACAAGGGTCATCGGCCCACGGTCAAGGGTGGCTACTTCCCGGTGCCGCCGGTCGACGCATTCCACGATATTCGCGGCGCCATGTGTATGGCCTGCGAGGAGTTGGGCCTGGTCGTCGAGGTGCACCACCATGAGGTGGCGACCGGCGGGCAGTGCGAGATTGGCATCGGTCCTGGCCAGTTGGTGGAAAAGGCCGATCAGGTGCAGATCCTCAAATACGCGGTGCACAACGTGGCAGCGGGCTACGGCAAGACCGCGACCTTCATGCCGAAGCCGCTGGTTGGCGACAATGGTTCGGGCATGCACGTCCACCAGTCCCTGCAGAAGGATGGCAAGGCGCTGTTCGCTGGTGACAAGTACGGCGGCCTGTCAGAGATGGCGCTGCACTATGTCGGCGGCATCATCAAGCATGCCAAAGCGCTGAATGCGTTTACCAATGCGGGTACTAACAGCTACAAGCGACTGGTGCCCGGTTTCGAAGCGCCCGTCATGCTGGCGTACTCGGCCCGCAACCGGTCCGCTTCGATTCGCATCCCCTGGATCGCCAACCCGAAGGCACGGCGCATCGAAGTGCGGTTCCCGGATTCGCTCGCGAACCCGTACTTTGCCTTCGCGGCGATGCTGATGGCCGGACTCGATGGCATTCAGAACAAGATCAATCCTGGCGATCCTGCCGACAAGGATCTGTACGACCTCGAGCCAGAGGAGGCCAAGCAGATCCCGCAGGTGTGCCACTCGTTGGATATGGCACTCGACCATCTCGACAAGGATCGCGAGTTCCTGACGCGCGGCGGCGTATTCACCAACGATCTGATCGATGCTTACATCGCGCTCAAGATGCAGGAAGTGACGCGCCTGCGGATGAGCACCCATCCGGCGGAGCTGGACCTGTATTTCAGCGCGTGAGCATAGTCCTGGCAGGCGGCGGGTGATGGGGGTCACGGAACCTCATCACCCGTCTTGGTCTAAGGAGGTACAAGGGTCTATCCTCAAGGCTTGCCATGCGCCGGACAGCACTTACCATAATTCTTCTGAGTCTGGGCGTTGCCCAGCTCGGACATGCTCAAGATCCGGGCAGCCAGCCGACCCCGGCCCCGACCAATACGGGCGATCGCAAGGTCTATACCACCGTCGGCAAACACGGCGAGCGGGTCTACACAGATCAGAAAACCCCGGGTGCGACGCCAGTCGAAGTGGACAACGCGCAGACTTACAAGGCGCAACGGCCGCTTGCCACCACTCAGGGCAACCGATCTCTCGCGCCAGTCCGTCAGGATGCCAATTTCCGCTACCAGATCTGTGCAATTGCGCAGCCGGCCAACGATCAGACCTTCGTCAACCCGGAAAGCATACCGATCGCTGCCCGCTCGGAGCCGGCAGTCCGGCCGGGCGACATCATGACGATATTGTTCAACGGCAGCGCGGTGGGTGCACCGGGTTCGCCGACCGCGGTCGTGTCGCCGGTGTTGCGTGGCAGTCATTCGATCGCAGTCGTGATTCGCGACGCGCAGGGTGCGACGCTCTGCAGTTCGGCCAGCGTCACGATTCATGTGCGCCAGCCGACTGTTGGTGCGGGCAACCGTGCCCGGCAGAACACGGCTCAGCCGCGGCCACGCCCCTAACGACTGAGTTTTGGCCACGCGCCGCTGGAGCGCCGATTCTTGGACTGAGTGATGCTCGCTGAGCGGCTGTTGCCATCGGCGATCTCGCACTTCGATCCAGCCGATCTTATCGGCAGCCTTGCCACAGGTGTGGTGGTGCTCGATGCGGACCTTTGCGTCGTCTACGCCAACATCGCCGCGCAAGACCTGCTGGCGGCCAGTCTCAATCAGAGCCGCGGCCGACCATTCGTCAACCTGCTCGCGCAGTCTGGCGATCTACCCGTTGTCTTGCGACGCGCGCTGCTGGGCGGAGAGTCACTCGCAGAACGTGAGCTGACGATCCAACCGTTGGGCGCTGGTGGTGAGCAGCGCGTCATCGATCTGACGGTCATGCCGCTCGATACCGAGGAAACTCGCGGCTACCTACTGCTGGAGATCAGCGATGCGACGCAGCGGCGACGGATCGCGCGCGACAACGACTTACTGGCTCGGCTCGATGGCAGTCGCCAGATGGTCCGGCAGCTGGCGCACGAGATCAAGAACCCGCTGGGCGGCCTACGTGGCGCAGCACAACTGCTGGAGCGAGAACTCGCAGCGCCGGAACTGCGCGAGTACACCGCGGTCATTATTCGGGAGGCGGATCGGTTGACGGCATTGGTCGATTCGATGTTAGGTCCGGCGCGAGTGCCGCACAAGTCGACCGTGAACATCCATGAGTTGTGCGAGCACGTGTTCCGGCTCATGCAGAGTGAGGCGCCGAGTGGCGTGCGCGTCGAGCGTGACTACGATCCCAGCTTGCCGGACGCTGAGCTCGATCAGCATCAGATCATTCAAGCCATCCTGAACATCGGTCGCAATGCGCTGCAAGCAGTCGGTACGCGCGGTCAGATCGTCCTTAGAACGCGAGTTCTCGGCAACGTCAGCATCGGTCCGGTGCGACATCGCTTGGTGGCGAGCATTGCCATGCACGACGACGGCCCCGGTGTGCCGCCGGAGATACGCGACAGCCTGTTTTATCCGCTCGTCACCGGTCGCAGCAATGGCACCGGTCTTGGGCTGGCGCTGTCCCAGGAACTGGTGACGCGGCATGGTGGCTTGATCGAGTACGTCAGCCGCCCCGGGGCAACGGTGTTCACCATATTGTTGCCGCTCGCTGGCAAGCAGGTTGACCATGTTGTCGCGGGCTGACCCTGTTGTGCCAGCTGCCGTGAGCGCTAGCAACGACGCGCCGATCAGGGTCTGGTTGGTAGAAGACGACGCCTCGATACGTTGGGTGCTGGAACGCGCATTGCACAACGGTGGTATGCAATTGCGCGCGTTCGAGTCCGCCGAGCCAGCGCTCGAAGCGCTGACCGGCGAGACGCCGGACGTCTTGCTGACCGATATCCGTATGCCGGGCCGCTCGGGCCTGGAGCTACTTCAGGAAGTGCGTGCAAGACACCCGGATCTGCCCGTGATTGTGATGACGGCGCACTCGGACCTGCCAAGCGCAGTGTCCGCCTACGAAGGCGGCGCATTCGAGTATCTGCCGAAGCCTTTCGATATCGATCATGCGGTCGAACTCGTGCGCCGTGCGGGCAATAGTGCGCGACGGAACGCTACACCGCTCGCCGACCTGCCGCGCATGCCACAGTTATTAGGACGCGCCCCGGCCATGCAGGTTGTCTTTCAGGCGATCGGGCGGCTGGCAAGATCAAGCGTCACTGTACTGATCACGGGAGAGTCCGGCACTGGCAAGGAGTTAGTGGCCCGCGCGTTGCACGAACATAGTCCGCGTGCCGCCAAGCCGTTCGTTGCACTTAATAGCGCGGCCATTCCTGCCGAACTGCTCGAATCAGAGTTGTTTGGCCACGAGCGTGGTGCGTTCACGGGCGCCGAGTCACAGCGCCGCGGTCGCTTTGAGCAGGCGAACGGCGGTAGCTTGTTCCTCGATGAAATTGGTGACATGCCAACCACGCTGCAGACCCGCTTGTTACGCGTGCTCGCGGAAGGCGAGTTCTATCGAGTTGGCGGTCAAACACCCGTGCGCGTGGATGTCCGCGTGATCGCTGCGACTCATCAACAGTTGGAGCAGCGGGTCGCGCGTGGCGAGTTCCGCGAAGATCTATTCCATCGGCTGAATGTGATCCGCATCGAACTACCACCGCTGCGCCAGCGGGTCGAAGACGTACCCGCGTTGCTCGACCACTATCTCGTCCAAGCAGCGCAGGAACTCGACACGGTGCGCAAGAGCCTGGCGACCGCTGCGCGTGAGCGACTGATTGCCTATCAATGGCCTGGTAACGTGCGCGAGTTAGTCAATCTATGCCGACGACTGGTGGCGCTTGCGCCTGGAACCGTCATCGAGTCCACTGATTTGCCCGCCGAGATGCGCGACGTTCCGCCGGTGGACACGAGCTGGGGCGCCGCGCTGACACGCTGGGCCGACGCGCAGCCAGCCGAGCCGATCAAACCGTGGCTCGCAGAGGCACTGCCACAGTTTGAGCGTCTGATGATCGAGGCGGCGCTCAGACGTACTGGTGGTCATCGCCAGGAAGCGGCTCGAATACTGGGCTGGGGGCGCAATACCCTGACGCGCAAGTGTAAGGAGCTGGGCATCACCGATTAGCTTGCAGTTGGGCTACCGGCGCGGCTGGTGAGGATGACGCGGTCGATTCTTACCATAACGATTTTTTAGCTTGAAGTGCGTCGCACTCCCACAGTCCCGCAGTGGTCAGCCTGCCGGCAAATGGCGACACTAACAACATTAGTTCTTCAACGGAGTTAGTGTTGTGACCGAAGTTGTCGTGCAAGCGTCGCGTGTGACGAGCATCAGTAGTTTCTTGTTTATTACCTTGGGCGCCGTTGCCGCGGTTGCGGTCATCTGGGCGCTCGACAACAAGCGCCGCAGCGACTGAGTCTGCGGCGGCTCGCCGCACATAACTTGCTCAGGTCTTGAGCGAGCCGATTAAGTCGCTCAAGCCTGCCAGCTTGTGCAGGCGCAGATAGTCGCGGATGCCGGCGTTGATCTTGCGGCAGACGTGCGGATCGTAGAACAGCGCGGTACCGATGCCGACGGTGGTCGCTCCTGCGACCATGAACTCGATCGCATCAGTCGCGTTGGTGATGCCACCCTGGCCGATGATCGGTACACCGTGGCGTTTGGCGACGTCATAGACTTGGTGGACTTTCAGCAGCGCGATCGGTTTGATCGCGGGGCCCGAAAGCCCGCCTTGTATGTTGCCGATCACCGGCCGCCGGCTGTGCACGTCGATCGCCATACCCATCAATGTGTTGATCACAGCGAGCCCGTCTGAACCCGCCTCGATGCAGCGGCGGGCGTTCTCGCGGATGTCCGTCTGGTTGGGCGAGAGTTTGGTGATGAGTGGCTTGGTCGTGACCCGCCGACACGCTTCGACCACGCGCGCCGACATGTCCGGGTAGTTGCCGAAAGCGACGCCGCCCTCCTTCACGTTTGGGCAGGAGATATTGATCTCGATCGCATCGATCGGTGAATCGTCGAAGCGGCGGGTAACGTCGACATACTCGTCGATCGTCGAGCCGGAGACGTTGGCGAAGAAGCGCGTCTCGGTGAAGTCCAGGGTGGGCAGAATCTCGCCCACGACCTGGTCGGCACCCGGGTTCTGTAGCCCGATGGCATTGAGCATGCCGGCCGGCGTTTCGAACACGCGGTGTGGGGGGTTGCCAAGCCGCGCCGCGCCGGTCGTGCCCTTCAGCACGATCGCACCGACGTCGGTATTCGAGAACCCGGCGACGCGGGTGTATTCCTCGCCGAAGCCGACGCAGCCCGACAGCAGCACGAGTGGCGATGCCAGGCCGAGTCCGCAGAAGTCGGTGTGCAGTGAGGCCGCGACATCGCCAATTACGCCAGTCATGCCGACGATTTTACTCGGTTATGATCGCGGCCGATGTTCCACCTGGTTTTGTTTGAACCCGAGATCCCGCCCAACACGGGTAATTTGATCCGCCTCTGCGCCAACACCGGCTGTACGCTGCATCTCGTCAAACCCTTGGGGTTCGATCTCGACCGCAAGTCTGTCCGACGGGCCGGGCTAGACTACGAGGAGCTGGCCACCGTCGAGGTCCATGCCGACCTTGCGGCTTGCCGTGCCGCGTTGCCCGGCCGTTGGTTCGCGATCGAAACCGGTAGTCAGCGCCGCCATGTCGACGCGCAGTTCGCGCCCCAGGACGTGTTGTTGTTTGGCTCCGAGCGCCGCGGCCTGCCGCCCCAAGTGCTGGCGAGCTTGCCACCGGAGCAAATCGTCTCGTTGCCGATGCGGCCGGACAACCGCAGCTTGAACCTGTCGAATGCAGCCGCGATCGCTGTCTACGAAGCCTGGCGTCAGAACGACTTTGCTGGTGCGATCCCGGCGCACAAGCCGTTCGACTAAGCCGCGTCAGCGGTCGAACATTCGCCATTCCGGTTGATAGTTCATGCCGAGCGTGACAATGCGATTCAACAGCGCGGGGTAGTTGATAGCACTGCGTTCGGCCGACTCGGCAAAATCCTCACCGTAGGTGAGGTTGGGGTTGGAATTCGCTTCAAGCACATAAACGCTGCCATCGGCCTGCAACCGCAAGTCCATCCGACCATAGCCACTCATATGCAAGGCGCGATAGATGCGCTTGGCGAGGGCGGCGAGACTGGTTTGGAGCGCCGGGGACAAGTCATCCGCCACACCCGTACGGATACCGTGCTTGCGTTGGTAGACCGGATCCCACTTTACCTTGCGCGTCGCGATACCGGCCTGCACATCCGACAGAGTCCCGAAGTTGAGCTCCCAAACGGGAAAGGTCTGCAGACGATCGTTGCCCAGCACACCGATATACAGCTCCCGACCATCGATGTACTGCTCGGCGATCGCGTCGCTGTTAGTTGTCGCATGGATGAAGTGCACGCGCTCGCGCAGTCTGGCGGTGTCATTGACGATCGACGCCTGCGAGATGCCGAGTGACGCGTCTTCAGTAGCCGACTTCACAATCAGCGGGAACTTCGGTCGACGTGGTGCTTTGTAGGTCTTGCGCCAGGGAAACAAATGGAACTCAGGCGTCAGAACACGGTGATAGGTCAGCACCTGTTTGGTCAGCACTTTGTCGCGCGAGATCATCATGCCGCGCGGGTTGCAGCCGGTATAGGGCTGGCGCATCAGCTCGAGGTAGGCCACGACGTAGTGATCGTAGGTAACGATGCCGGAGAATTCCTCCAACAAGTTGAACACGATGTCCGGCTTGAACTCGCCAACCGCGAGCCGCAGGGCACCGATACGGTCCCCTATGCCTAACACTTTTACCTCGTGGCCTAAGTTCACGAGCGTCGACATGACGTTGTACTCGGTACGACATTCCTCGATGGCGCTCTCCGACAGCCCCTCGAGATCATCCGGCGGTACCAGACTCTCGTGTACCAATAACAATATGCGAAGTTTCTTCACAGGGCGTAGTTCTCCCGATTGCGTTTCATGACGTCGAGCACGACTCGTTCGAGCAGTCGTACCACATCGCGTTTGCTGCGACGCCGATCGCGCGCCAGACGCAGATCGAGATGCTTGGTACGCTGCGTGACGGTGTTCAGCGCGTGTTCGACGACATAAGGATGAAGGCGCGCTCGCCGTACTAACAACCGCTCCAGCTGCGGGCGAACCTCGCGCAGAAAGCTCGCGGCAGGTTTGCCATTCGGTCGGCGGAGCGGCGTCGCAAAGACACGTGTGAGACGGGTATCGTAGCGACCGTCGGTCAGGTCATAACGCGCCAGTTTGCGCCGGTAGTGAAGTCCAAGCGTCTGGCGGATTTTCGTGACGGGTTCCACCGCCACACGGCTGCGGCGCCTGGGGGATTTCGCGCCAATCTGGGCCATCAGGGCGTCGACATACTCCAGCTTCTTGAGTGCTGGCCAGCCCGCATAGTCACGTCGCCAGCGAGCCCGCGGCTGCATCCAAACGGCAAATGTCTCGGCGAAGTCCTCGGTCGGATGGCTCTGCGCATACCAGTGGCCTAGATGCAGGACGTAGCGCCGGCTACCAGGCCTCGACGTGTAGACGCTCGGATAGCGTCGCGATGACGGCCCGAACACCGCACGCCAGTCCGGGCGATGACGCAGATCGTAGGCGGTATCGAGCGCGTGTGCTGCCTCGTGCCGCAGGACGCGCGTCAGCCACTTGCTGTCGCCCCCTTCTACTTGTTGCATGAAGCGGCGTTCAAGACGCCGCAGCCGCGGATCGGCGAGATAGAACGGCACCGCGATCCCCGGAATGCCGTCCGGCGAGAACCACTCGATGCCGTACCAGGCGTGTGTTTGAATGCGATACCGCGGCCGCAGTTCGCGATAGAGCTGCACGTGTTGCGCGACCCAGCCACGTTTGATGTCGAGCGACAGATCGCAGAAGCGTAGCGCCAGCAGTCGTTCGTCGTCGTATTGCCGCCAGTAGCGGTACTTGCTGGCTGCGCGGCGTGGCGCCATCAGAACTCGGACTTGATCGGCCGCGACATGAGTGCACTGACGACGTCGCCCGCTGAGGCGCCCTCATAGAGCGCTCGATAGATACCTTCGACGATCGGCATCGACACCTGCTCGCGTGTCGCGACGTCATAAACGGCACGTGCCGCCTGATAGCCCTCGACCACCTGGCCGATTTCGGCCAGCGCTTGTTCGACGCTGTGGCCTGCGGCCAAAGCGAGTCCGAAACGCCGGTTACGTGACAGATTGTCCGTGCACGTCAGCACCAGATCGCCGAGGCCGGCGAGCCCCATGAAGGTCTCTTTCTGGGCGCCGAGTGCCACGCCCAACCGTGTCATCTCCGCCAGCCCGCGCGTGATCAGTGCGATCCGGGTATTGGCCCCAAAGCCCAAACCATCCGATAGGCCGGCGCCAACTGCCAGCACGTTCTTCACCGCGCCGCCGACCTCGACGCCGATGATGTCGTTGGAGGTATAGGCGCGGAAGTTGGCGGCCGACAGGCTGTGAGCCAGCGCCGCGGCAAACTCATCGTTACTCGATGCGATCGTCATCGCGGTGGGCAAGCCTGCGCCGACTTCTTTTGCAAACGTTGGGCCCGACAAAACTGCAACCGGAAATTTGTCGCCGAGCACTTCGCGTGCGACTTGATGCGGCAGCTTGCCGGTTGTCTGCTCGAAGCCCTTGGTTGCCCAGGCTAGTCGCACGTTCGGCGCAAGCCGCGGCGCAATCTCGCCTAACAACTTGCGCAACGCATGGCTCGGTACGGCGATGACGACATCTAGCGCGTCGTGCAACGCGGTGGTCAGACTGTCAGTGACACTCAGGCTGTCCGGAAACTCGGCGTCTCCAAGGTAACGCTCGTTGCGGCGTGCCGCCGCCAACGTTGCGATGTGCGCCGTGTCGCGTCCCCACAAGCGCGTGGGATGACCGGCGCGGGCATACTGAATCGCGAGCGCAGTGCCCCACGAGCCTGCCCCGAGCACCGCTACCGGTTCACGCGCGGGTTCCGCAGGCTGCAGGCTCATGAGATCAGTCAGTTCTTGACGGTTTGGCGTTGGGCTTCAGCCATCGTCTCATTGTAGAGCGCGTCGAAATTGACGGCGGGCAATACGAACTGCGGAAAGCCACCTTGCGTCACGAGCTGCGAGACGACCGCTCGTGCGTAAGGAAACAGCACGTTTGGACAGACACTGCCGATCGCCCGCTTTTGATCCGCGTCGCCCAGATTGCGCACCAGGAACAGGCCTGCTTGCTTCACCTCGACCAGAAATGCGGTCTTGTCGCCCTGCTTGGCGTCCACCGTCACCGTGAGGACGACTTCGCGGACATCCGGCGCCACGGTGCTCGACTGCGTATTGAGATCCATCGAAAACTGGGGGTTCCACTCGCCGTCGACGCGCGGTCCGTTCGGCGCTTCGTACGAACAGTCCTTGAGATAGACCGTCTGCAAGGACAGATGGGGCGAGGTCTCGCCGGTCACGCCAGTCGAACCGGGGCCTGGGCCGTTCGGGTGGGGATTGTCAGTGGCCATAGGTTCTCCAGTGCGTGTTGGTTGTTAGCGCCCGAGCAGCGGATCGAGGCCGCCTGCGGACTCGAGGGCATGCAGATCGTCGCTGCCCCCGATGTGATGCTCGCCCACAAAGATCTGCGGGACGGTCCGCTGGCTGTTGCAGCGTGACCATCTCGGCACGCCGTTGCGGCTCCGCCTCGATGTCGATTTCCTCGAAATCCACCTGCTTGCGAGTCAGTAGTTGGCGTGCTCGGGCAATACGGGCACCAGCTAGTGGAGTACATGACGACGAGCGGTTGCGCCATGGTTGCTTAGGCACCTTTGGCGAGCGGCAAGTTGTCCGTGCGCCAACCCGCCAGGCCGCCGCGCAGATTGAACGCCTTGGTGAAGCCTTGGCCCTGTAGCTGGCGCACGGCCGCCGCCGCCAGTGACCCAGTGTCGCAATACACGATCACCGGCTTTTCTTTGTACTTCTTCAGGGTATCGCCTGCGGTCAGGATCTGATCCGATGGCAGATGCCGGGCACCCACGATATGGCCCGTGGCGTAGACGTCAGGCTTGCGGATATCGAGAATGAGCGCGCCCTGGTTCTGCAGCCGGATCAACTCCTGCGGCGAAACCGACGCCGCGCTCGAACTGCGCTCGCGTAACTCATAGACGATTACCAGCAGTGCGGCGAGTGCCGCCAGACCCACTAGGCCTGGATGGTTGCTGGCGTACTGTAGAAATCGATCCATGGTGTTCTCGAGCCTTGGCGCAGTTCCGGCTTTGGCGTGGCTTTGCCAACGGGCGCGCATTATATCGGCGCAGCCACCGTCAGGAGCGGCGTTTTTTGGCCGCCAGCGGCAGCGGCGGCGCGCGTTACCATATACGGATGTGGAACCGACGGCCAAAGCGGACGATTGTCATAGCGTGTCTCGCTTTCGCGGCGTTTAGCTTCGCTGAAGGAGTTGCGCAAGGCGCTGACAAAGACGCCACCAAGGCCGAAGCCGAGCTGCAAGGCGTGCGCCAGCAGATCAATCAAATCCGTGAGCAGGTGACGCGCGATGCGCTGCGTCGCGACCGGGTGGCCGAGCAGCTGCTGGACGCTGAAAAGACCGTTGGTGGCGTGCGAGCCGCGATCGACAAGCTGCAAGCGGAGCGCGCCAGCCGCGGACGGAAACGTGCCGAACTCGCCGAGCAGCGCTTGGCACAGGAACGGGCACTCGCTGCTGAGCGGCAGTCGCTTGCCGCCCAGATCCGGGCCGCCAGCATGATGGGACGAGAAGAGCCTTTCAAACTGTTGCTGAACCAGAGTGACCCGGCGCTGGTTAGCCGCATCTTCACTTACTATTCCTATTTTGGCCGAGCACGCGCGAGCCAGATTGCAGCGATTGAAACCCAGGTCGCCGCACTTGACGAGACTGACGCACAGTTGGCCGCCGAAGATGCGCGCCTCGCTGCGCTCGAAGCCGAGCAACGTGCTGAGCTCGTGCGCCTCAAGAGCGCCCGCGATGAACGGGGGCGAGTGCTGGCTTCGATCAAGAGCGAGACCCGCGCGCGGGAGCGACAGTTGGCGCGCCTGCAAACCCAGCAGGCGGGACTCGAGAAGTTACTGCGTGAGTTGCGCCGCGCGATGCAGCGCATGGAGAAGTTTCCGACCGATAGCAAAACTGCGTTTGCCCGTTTGCAGGGCAAACTACCTTGGCCTGCGAGTGGCCGGGTCGTCGCTCGCTTTGGTGAGACTCGGGCGGGCGGGCTCAAATGGGATGGCATGTTGTTAGGGGAGAGGCTGGCGCGCCGGGCGCGCGCTCTACCATGGCCGGGTGGTATATGCCGATTGGTTGCCAGGCCTTGGGCTGCTGACGATCATCGACCACGGTGACGGGTATATGAGTCTCTACGGCCACAATCAACGCCTGTTCAAAGCAGTGGGTGAGCGGGTTACGGCCGGCGATACGATCGCTGCGGTGGGTGACACTGGCGGCAGGTCGCGGCCAGAGCTGTATTTCGAGATCCGCAAGGGCGGCAAGCCGATGGATCCGCGCAAGTGGTTCAGCAAGCCGGCGCCCGAGCGCTGAGTGGCCGCGGCAACTGTGCCGCAAGTCACGGAAATTGCCGAAACGCGTGCGAATAAGTTAATGCTGCGCACCATCTGGCACGCTAGGCTGGTAGTTGTTCCGTTAGTGCCTGGTTCTGGATAGCACCGCGAGCTGTTAACAAAACGCGCAGTGCGTCAACGTGCTGGGTGGCGGAATTGGCGATGCTGGTTGTCAGGATCACTGCCTATGCCCGCACCACCACTTACCAGCTTACGAGCGACTGAGCGCCACGGATGACGCAACGACACGCCCTTGAACCGTACGCCCAATTGGTGCGTTCGCTGCTGCCACGCTCCAACGCAATCAATATCTTTGACGCGTTGGGCGATCTTGTTTGGTCGAGCGTCAATAGCGCTGGCCCCGACATGTTCCGCTTGGTGGCCGAAGCTATTTCCGTGGCTGAAGCCGATAGCGACAGTGCCGGCCAGCTACGTCAGTTGCCGGACAGTGGCCCTACCTACTTATTCTGGCTGCGCGATGAGCGCAACCGTCTGGCGCTGATCGTCGCGATCAGCTGTCGGCGTATCGGCGATGGTGAGCAACAGTCGTTTGCGTTCGTGAACGGCATTCTGCGGCCTGCGCTGGAGTGTCTGCGGCGTGATTTTCAATCCCAAGCCAGCATCAAGGAATTTAAGCGAGTCGCTCTCCTCTCGCGTGATAAAGATCTCGAGTTGTTACTCGCGGTCTCCAGCGATCGTGATGACGGCGGCACCGATGATCTGAAGACGTTACTGCAGAACGCAACCTCGCGTCTGAAGTGCGCAATGAGTGCGATCATTGTGCCGGAGCGAGGGCTGGTTCAAGTGTATGCGGATCCGGACGGAGGCGCGGACAGCGGCATCGTTGCGAAGACGCATCGGCAGCTGCTGTCGCTGACCCAGGCGCGCCGTGAACCCATCATCATCAATAGAGTGGCCACCAAAGATCAGCAGGCGCGGGTCCCTTATCGCATCGTCGCTTGTCCGATTCGCCAGGCCAGTGGCCGCGCGATGGGCGTACTGGCTCTGTTCCGGCACGAAACGAGCCCCGAGTTTGCCGAGCGCGACGCGCAACTGGCGGATCTGCTCGCGCGCAAGGCGGCGACAGCCATCGAATCCAGCTACGACGCGTTGTCTGGGCTGTTGACCCGCGCGGCACTCGAGCAGCGCGTTCGCCTGGCTGTGGCGGATGAGTCGCAGCGCGCGCGGGCCACATCGCTACTCTATATCGACGTCGACCAGCTGCACGTGCTGAACGAAAACCTCGGTATGCACGTGGGCGACAAAGCGATCGCACAGATCGGTGAGCTGATTCGTCGGCGCTTGCCGCCGTCCGCCACCGCGGCACGAATTTCCGGCGATCGGTTTGCGGTGTTGCTACCCGGTGCGCTCGAGGAAGCACAAACCTTTGCCGACAGTCTGCGCCAAGGCGCGATGAAGCTTGCACCTGCCGGCGACGACTCCCGCTTCGCGACCACCATCAGCGTTGGTATTGCGCCTTTCACCTACCGTGATCGCGACATCGGTCGCCCGCTCGCCGAGGCAGAATCCGCCTGCAAAGCGGCCAAGGACCGCGGTCGCAACCGCGTCGAACTGTTCCAGGATGCCGACGTCAGCATCGTGCGGCGTTTCACCGACATCAACGTTGCGACGGACGTTCGCGTTGCGCTCGCTGAGAAACGGCTCCGCCTGGCAGCGCAGATGATCATGCCGCTCGTCGACGGCGGTGGTCGGCCGCATTTCGAGATTCTGTTGCGGATGCTCGATCGCGAGGGCAATACCATTGGCCCAGACCGCTTTCTGTCCGCCGCCATGCGTTACCAGATGATGAAGACCATCGATCGCTGGGTGCTGGAAGAGACAGTGCGCCTGTTGCAGCCTCACGCCGAGATACTCCAAGGTGCACCGATCGTATTTGCCGTCAACTTCTCGGGTCAGTCGATCGGCGACGTAGGATTTACCGATTTCGTCATCGAGACCGTCAAGACGAGCGGCCTCGACCCTGGGGTGTTTTGTTTCGAGTTGACCGAGAGCGCGGCGGTAGCAAGCATCGAAGCGACCGAGTCGCTGATGCTTCGCTTGCGCAAGCTGGGATGTGAGGTGGCGCTCGATGACTTCGGTACGGGTCAGTCTTCACTGGCCTACCTGCGCCGCTTGCCGGTCGATATTCTCAAGATAGACGGCAGCTTCGTACGCGACGTCCTGAAAGATCCGCGCGCTGAGTCGATGGTGCGCGCGATCGCGCAGCTCGCGCGGTCTATGGGTATCTTGACGGTCGCCGAGTACGTCGAGACGGACGAGATTTATCGCTGCATCGTCGATTTGGGTGTCGATTACGGACAGGGTTTTGCTATAGGACGCCCCAAGCCCATCGAGGAGGTGCTCGAGGAACTGCCTCTGTTGGCAGCTGCGCGGCCCATCCATATGGTAGCGCCCGACCTGGGCCAGACGGGTCTGGCCGCGAGCCACAACGGTCCCAGGCGCCTCGCCAACTAGGTTCTGCTCGGCACTCTGCGCTGCAGCACGAGCGACTCGGCCCATAGCTCAGGTAGTATCCCGCCATGCAGTCTTCGACTCGTACCCTCGTTACCCTGGCGACCGGTGCCTTGCTTGGCTTCCTGGTGGCGGTCGGCGGGGACGTCCGCGCAAGTCGCGATTCCGGTGCGTTGACCGCTTTGGCACCGCCGACCCAAGTGGGGGCACTACCGTGGCGCGGCATCGGCCATGCAGTGGGCCATGACGGACTCCTGCGTGAAGTCTTGGAACGCGTCAAGCGCGAGTATGTCGAGCCTGTCGATGAGGATAAATTGATCGCTCATGCGGTGCGCGGCCTGGTGTCTGGGCTCGATCCCTATTCCGCCTATCTCGACAGTAACGAATACGAGGAAATGCGTGTCAGTACGACCGGCAGCTACCCCGGCGTAGGGATCGAAGTCGCACCGGCGGTCGATGCCATCCGCGTCGTGCGACCGTTCGAGCAGTCGCCCGCCGCTCGTGCTGGCCTGCGCGCCGGCGATCTGGTCGTGTCGATCGACGGTGAGTCTGTTGGCAGTAACGTTGAAGCGGCCATTACACGCATGCGAGGCCCAGCCGGCTCTGCGGTTCGGCTGTCAGTCCGGCGCGGCGGTGAAGCGTTACCGCTGGAGTTTTTGTTGCGCCGCGCACAAGTGGACGTGCACAGCGTCGTGGCCGTCAGGCTGACGCCGCAGATCGGCTACCTGAAGATCTCGCATTTCAGTGCGACCACCGCCCAGGATTTTCGCCGCGCACTCGATAGTTTGCGATTGGCGGCAACACCCAAGCTTGCCGGCCTCGTTATCGACCTTAGAAACAACCCGGGTGGTCTGCTCGAAGCAGGCGGCGCCGTTGCCGATCTGCTGCTCGAGAGCGGCACAATCGTTACCGCCGACGGCCGTGCGCAGGACGCCCGATTCAAGATGACCGCAGAACCTGGCGATTTGCTCGCCGGTGCGCCCGTGGTCGTACTGGTGAACGGCGCGTCCGCGTCGGCCGCCGAGATTCTGGCAGGCGCGTTGCAGGACAATGGCCGTGCGCTATTGGTGGGCCGCAGAACATTCGGCAAGGGTTCGGTACAGACCGTGATGCCGCTGTCGCAGGGACGGGCGATCAAACTAACGACCTCGCACTATTTCACACCCTCGGGACGCTCGATCGACGGTCGAGGCATCGACCCGGACGTGCTGCTCGAGGGGGCAGATCCGGCCAACATGGACTTGGCGGATCCCGATGGCCGCGCAAGTCTCCTCGCGCACGACCGCGATGTCGCCGCGGCGTTGCGGGTCTTGAACAGAGCGCCGGCTGTGCGCACAGCGCCGCCGCTCACCGCGCGCCTGCACTGATTCACCGTCAGGCGCTGCGCTACTCAACCACTCGGAACCGCTTACGTGGATCTATTCGCAACCCTGATCGATTTCATCCTGCATCTCGATCGTCATTTGGTCGAGCTGCTGGTGCGTTACGACGTCTGGATCTACGCGATCCTGTTTCTGATCGTGTTTGCGGAGACCGGCTTGGTGGTAACGCCCTTCCTTCCAGGTGACAGTCTGTTATTTGCAGTTGGGGCTCTCGCAGCCATCGACACGAGCGGTACGCTCAATGTCCATCTGATGGCAATGCTATTGATCACTGCGGCAATTCTTGGCAATACAACTAACTACCATGTCGGTCGATGGATCGGGCCGCCGGCTTTCAGTGGCAAGTATCGCTTGCTCAAGGTGCAGTATCTGCGTCAGGCGGAGGGCTACTTCACCAAGTACGGCGCTTCTACCATAGTCATTTCACGCTTCGTGCCGATCCTGCGCACGGTCGCGCCGTTTGTGGCCGGAATTGCGCGGATGCCCTACTTGCGCTATCAGGCTTACAGCATCACCGGAGCCTTCTTGTGGGTGCTGTTGCTACTCTATGCGGGTTACTTCTTCGGCAATATCCCGCTGGTCCGCAACAACTTCAGCCTGGTCACCATCGGCATCATCATCGTGTCATTGGTTCCGGTAGTGGTCACGGTCGTCAAGGCCCGCGCCGACGCGGCGCGTGCCGCGGGCGCTTGAGCGGATCCGTCTGGGTTCAGGCGCGAAGCAGCGCCAGCACGATGCCCACTAGCGACCCTATCAAGAGCGCCATCATCGCGAGCGCAGTGACTCCGTAGCCCGCCGCACGCTTCTCGGCCGCCTTGGTATAGCCCAGGAAGTACATGACGCGGCCGAGCAGATAGGCCGCGCCGAGGCCTGCGGCCCACGGTTCGCTCACATAGCGGGCAAACAACCACATTGACGGTATGACGATGATGAGGCATTCGAGCGTGTTTTGCTGCACACGCAGATACTGCTCGAAGTCTGGGTGCCCGGATACGGCGGGCGCTTGCACGCCAAACTTGCCGCGGGCGCGGCCGACGGCCATCGAAAAAACGAGGTACTGCAGCAGTGCGAGTGCGATAACGAGATCGACGAGTGTCACGGTAGAGCCTTTGCTGTGAAACAAGCTACCGATGTTGCGCTGCATGTTAGGACGGTGCAATTGTTATCGTGCATTGCAGCCGCCGGATGGCACAATAGCGCCATGGCAAACGAGTTCCGAAGCTACGCCTTGCGGACCGATATCAGCGCGCCGGTCGCGCGCGTCTGGACAGCCTGGACCCAGCCGCTGTCGCTCGCTCGCTGGTGCTCGCCCAGTGCCACGATCCGCGCGAAGCCGGATGGCAGTCTGCGAGTGCGGTTCGACAGCGCCGTCGAGATCGACGCCCACATCGATGTGTTCGAGCCAGCTCAACGCCTACGCCTGCTGCTACTGAGCGGTTCATCTGCACCGGCGTTCGATGGCGTCGAGGTGGACGACTTCCTGTTCGAAGCTGACGGCGAGCGTTCGCGACCCGATTGCTCAATTCAGGTCTGCCCAACGATCCGGGGTGGGATTACTACCACGCGCGCAAGCGGGTACACTGGCAACGGGCGTTGGCGCGCCTGAAGGTTTTTCTGGAAAAGAATCTGGATCGCGAGGAGACAGCGTCATGATCGGTTTTTTGTTGCGCGGTGTGATCGCGGCGTTGGGCTTGTGGCTGGCGACCCGCTGGTTGCCAGGCGTTGTGATCGATGCGCCCACCACGCTGCTGCTCGCCGGGCTGTTGCTCGGGCTAGTGAATGCCATCGTGCGCCCGATTGCGATCATCCTGACGTTGCCGATGACAGTCGTCACGCTCGGCCTGTTCCTGCTGGTGATCAATGCGGCGATGGTAGGGCTGGTCGCCTTGCTGTTGCCGGGCTTTCAGATGCAGGGTTTTTGGACAGCCATCCTCACGGCTATCGTCGTCAGCGTCGTGAGCTGGATCGGTTCCTGGTTCATTGGCCCGAAAGGCAAGATCGAAATTCTGCGACGCAAGAGCAATTGAATCCAGCCGGGCCGCGTGCCCGAACTGTTGCGTCATGAGATTCAAACTGTTTGTCCTATGCACGGCGCTGGCGTTGACTCAGGCTGCAGCCGCGACCGACCGGGTTTTCAACGGTTACGCCCGCCACCTCGATACTGGCGCGTTGCTGTACGTCGAATCGCATGCGGTACGTGGTTACGGTACGCAGGACGAACAGCGAGTCGTGCGCTACCAATGCGCTGCCGGCCAGGCAACTTTCGCGCGCAAACAACTCGACTATGCCGGCAATCGGACGGAACCGTTGTTTGAGCTGAAAGATGCGCGGACGGGCTATCTGGAAGGTTTACGCCGTACGCAGGCCGGACTGGAAGTGTTCCAGCGCAACGGCAAAGACGCCGCATTGAAGCGCCGCGCCGTGCCGCGATCCGCAGCGATCGTGTCTGATGCGGGTTTCGATGAGTTTGTCCGGCTGCATTGGAACGATCTGGAGGCCAATCGAACCGTCAAATTCCGGTTTCTAGTCCCAAGTCGACTCGATTCCATGTCGTTCAAGGTGCACAAACATGGTGAAGCCGAGATTGAGGGCGCCGCTGTCAGCGTGATTCGGCTCAACCTGTCGGGGTTTCTCGGCTGGTTCTTGCCCTACATCGAGGTGAGCTATCGGAAGAGTGACCGTGTGTTGATGCGTTACAAGGGACTAACCAACATCCGCGATGTGTCTGGCCGCAACATGACGGTGCAGATCGACTTTCCCTCGCGGGAACGTGTCACTCGTACGGTCGACCTGACGGCCCTCAGCGCAGGCTCACTCGTTGCGACCTGCCCGGCTGGTTAGGTGGCGCTACGGTGCCGGCGCCAGTCGGCGACGTTGGCTCTGCCAGCTCACGATGCCAATCCCCACGAGCATGATGACCATGCCCGTTAGTTGATTGCCGCTCAGTCGTTCATCGAGTACCGCCCAACCGACCACGGCAGCCACTGCCGGATTGACGTAAGCGTAGGTGCCTACTACGGCCGGTGTTGTGTTTTTCGCCAGCCACGCGAAGGCCAGATAGGCCACGCAAGAGCTGACCAAAGTGAGATAGACCATCGGCCAGAGTCCGGCTGGCGTCAGAATGAAGCGCGGCGCTTCCCCGACAGCGAAACCGGCAAGCATCAGCATCGTGCCACCGATCAGGAACTGCATGCCAGTGAAGGCCAGCACCTCAAGTTTCGAGGCCACGTTGCGCAGGTAGACGGCCGAGAATGACCAGCCCAATACGCCGAGCAGAATGATGCCTTGCTGCGGCAAGTTGCTGCTGAACAGGCTGCCGCGTGGCCAGATGATCAGCGCCGCGCCGACGAACCCGATCAATAGCCCGACGATCGTGTGTCGATCGAGCGGATGAGCGCGCGGCCCGCGGGTAGCGAAGATCGCGATCCACAGCGCCGCCATGGTGTTAAGCAACGCAGCCTGATTGGACGCCACATATTGCAGGCCCCAGGCGTTCATGCCGTTGCTGAGCAAAATGCTGCCGAGTGCAACCCAGCTGAGATGCCGCAGCTCAGTTCGATCGATTCGCAGTTGCTGGCCTCGAAGGTGGGCAATAGTCGTTAGTATCAAGCCAGCGATGAAGAAGCGTACGCCACCAAACAATAGTGGCGGCAGATGCTTGACGCCGATAGCGGTAGCGAGATAGCTCGAGCCCCACACGAGATAGACGATCGTGAGACAGAGCGCGAGTTTGGCAGACCGATTGGCGAACAAGATGTAGGCGATGACTCGCGAGCGAGCCAGTTGTGCTGACTAGTTGTGCTGACTAGTTGTGCTGACTAGTTGCGCGGACTAGCAACGTTGACTGGCGGTGCGATAAAGTGCCGCCGCCAGAAATCCCAGCAGCGCGAGACCCAACCAACCGCCAAATTGGAACGCTGCGGGCAAGGCCAGCGCGTCAGGCCGCTCGCGTATCACGATTGCACCGGCGATCACGATGCCCATCAGTGCCTCGCCGGTGATCATGCCGGCCGCAAACAACATTCCTTTGCGATGCAAGCGTTCGACTTCCTCCTCGCTCTTGTCCTTGCCGAAGGTTCGTGCCACGAGATAGGACAGCAAACCGCCGGCGAAGATCGGCACCGACAGCTCCAGCGGCAGATAGATGCCGACAGCCACTGCCAATACGGGTGCACGAAAGTTCGAGCCGCGGTTCTTGAGGATCACGTCCCAGACGATGATCGCCACGCCGATCACGGCGCCAATCGCGATGGTTCCCCAGGGCAGCACACCGCCGAACGTGCCCTTGGCGACCGAGGCCATCAGTGTTGCCTGCGGCGCGAGCAGCGGGCTGGGATGCTCGGCCGTCGGTACGCCGCCAATGCCGTAGGCCGTGTCGAGCAGATGCAGCACCGGCGCCATGACGAGCGCGCTGGTCGCCGCACCGATGCCTAGCATGACCTGCTGACGCCAGGGTGTGGCGCCAACGATGTAGCCGCATTTCAGGTCTTGCAGGTTGTCGCCGCTGATGCATGCAGCGCAGCAAACTACGGCGCCGATCATGATGGCAGCGACCGGGCCGATGGTTGCGTTCGGACCCATCAGCAGGAGCAGCACCAAGGCTGCGAAAAGAATGGTGCAGATCGTGATACCCGAGACCGGGTTGTTAGATGAGCCGACAAGCCCCGCCATGTACGCCGAGACGGAGCAGAACAGAAATCCCGCAACGACCATGATGATCGTCATCGGTAGGCTCACCATCAGCGAGCCCACGATGTTCTGGTAGAGCCACCAGAGCGGCAGTGTGAACAGCATCATCCCGATCAGCACCCACTTCATCGGCAAGTCCTGGTCTGTATGTGGCACGGCGCCAGTGCCAGCGCCGGCGCGCGCAACGGCCAGGCCGCTCTTGACTCCCGACAGTATCGAGTGACGCAGACTGATCAGTGCCCACAGACCGCCTACCAACATGGCGCCGACACCCAGGTAGCGAATCTCCTGCGACCAGATCGCATAGGCGGCGTCTTCCGCCGAGACTCCTTGCAGCGATGCGGCCAGGGCAGCGTTGCCATCGAGAAAGTAGCTACTGTAGATGGGAATGGCGACGTTCCAGGACAGCATGCCGCCGAGCAGTACTAGCGTGCCGACATTGAGCCCCACAATGTAGCCCACACCTAACAACGCAGGTGACAGATTAGTGCCAAAGAACGCGATCGATTTGCCGAAGTAGGTGGCCGATGCGGCCGTGTCCGGGAACAGCTTCAGGCCATTTGCCGCGCCGAGTTTTGCGAACGCGCCGCCGAGCGCCGACCAGCCAAGAATACGCAAACCCTCAGCGGGGTTCTCGCCAGTCTTCAGGACCTCGGCGGCAGCTTTGCCTTCCGGGAAAGCCATCTTCTGCTCGACAATCAAAGAACGTCGTAGCGGCACGGAAAACAGCACACCTAACAGACCGCCGAGGCCGGCGATGGTAAGCACCCACCAGTACTGCGACAGGAAGTCGGTCCAGAAGCCGAGGATCACTAGCGCCGGGATTGTAAAAATAACGCCCGAAGCGATGGATGAACCGGCGGACGCGCCGGTGGCGACGATATTGTTCTCGAGTATGCCGCCGCCGCCCATCAGTCTGAGGACTGCCATGGAAATCACCGCTGCGGGAATCGCCGAGGCGATCGTCATGCCGGCAAACAAGCCCAGATAGGTGTTGGCCGCTGCCAGGATCATCGCGAGTACGATCGCGAGCGCGATCGCACGCACGGTCAATTGCGGCGCCGGTGCTATGCTGATCATGGCGGAGTCCTCACTTTGGTGCGCAGCGACTAGGTTCGCGGCGACGCTCAGCGTGCGCCGCCCATCCAATTGGCTAGCGGCCGCGCCAGCAGCAGTAACAGCACGCCGCCGCCGCCGCCGATCAATGCCATCTGCAGGAACTGGCCGGGCATCTCGCCGACCTCGGACGAGCCGATGTGCCCGCCCAGCAAGCCGGCAATGAGATTGCCGACTGCAGCGCCCAGGAACCAGGTGCCCATCATCTGCCCGACGTAGCGTTGCGGCGCCAGTCTGGTGACGTTCGACAGTCCGACCGGCGACAGGCAAAGTTCGCCGAAGGTGTGTAGCAGGTAGGTCATCAGCATCCAGGTAGGCGCCACCTTCGAGCCGCTTGACGCCACCAGCTGAGCGGCGAACATCATGATTATAAATCCGACGCCTAACAAGATTAACCCGAGTCCGAACTTGGCCGGCGCCGAGGGATCGAGATTGCGTCGGCCGAGCGCCACCCAGGTCCAAGCGAAAAACGGCGCGAACAGGATGATGAAAATAGGGTTGGCAGACTGGTACCAGGAGGCGGGATGCATGCCGTCGGGGAACCAGCCGCCAAACAACGAGCGGTTGGTGAAGTCCTGGGTAAACAGATTGAAGGTGGTCGCTGCCTGCTCGAAGCCGGCCCAGAACACCGCCGCGGCGAGGAAGAACACGGCGATCACGGCGACGCGTTTGCGCTCCTCGGTGGTGAGATCAGCAAAGATCAGCACGTGGCCGAAGAAAGCCACCGCTAACGCAACCATCGCAGTGCCAAAACCCTTGGCGAGCGCTTGAATGCTGACGGGGATGACGCCCGCAAAGAGCAGCGCGCCGAGCGCTATGACAATGGCGCTGGCGATCCACACTACGCGCCAACTACGGCTGCGTTCTTCAGCGGTCAGGTTCTGTGGTGCGAGTCCGGCGTGGCCCAGATACTTCTCGGTGAACTTGTACTGCGCCACACCGATCAGCATCGCGATGCCGGCAAAGAAAAAGCCGATGCGCCAGTTCCAGGCTTCACCCAGCGTGCCGGCAATCAACGGCGCGATGAAGGCGCCGAGGTTGATACCCATGTAAAAGATCGAGAAGCCTGCGTCGCGTCGCGCACCAGACTGCCCCTCGTATAGCGCGCCGACAATGGCCGAGATGTTAGGCTTGAGTAAGCCAACGCCGACGACTATCACGGCGAGGCCAAAATAGAACACGGGCGGCGATGCGGGGATTGCGAGAATGAAATTGCCGAGCGCGATGATGACGCCGCCCCACAAAACGGCACTGCGCTGGCCGATGAGCCGGTCGGCGATCCAACCGCCCGGCAGGGACCCTAAGTAGACGGCGCCCGTGTAGAGACCGTAGACGGCGCCCGCCGTTTCGCGGTCGATGCCGAAGCCCGGGTTGGCGGCGTCGGTTGCGGCCACCAGAAATAGCACCAGCAGCGCGCGCATGCCGTAGTAGGTGAAGCGCTCGAAGAACTCGGTCATGAATAGGGTCGCAAGCCCACGCGGGTGGCCAAAGAACGACTTGCTGTAGTCTGGCGACACGATGGTCGTGCTGCTGGGATCTGACATGAAATCGGCCCCCAAGGAATTGTTTTATTAGGCGCACTGACTTAGCCGCGCGCCGTGTTGGCTAGTCCTCAGTCTGACCGATAGTGCTGCGCGCCGGCAAGCTGGGCGCTTCAGGCTTCGGCTTCCCCGTCCTGTTCTCGCTTGGCCGCATCCGCGCGCCGTGATTTGAGCATCAGGCTAGCCATGAACAGCCCACCCTCGTAGAGCAGGTACATCGGGATGCCCATGATGATCAGCGTCATGCCATCGGGTGGTGTCAGGATGGCTGCGACGATCGCGATACCGATCGCAACATAGCCGCGATTGGCACGTAGGCTATCGACGCTCACCATGCCAGTGACCGCGAGCAAGACGACCGCTACCGGCACCTCGAACGCGAGTCCGAAGGCAAAGAAGATCGTCAGGACGAAATCGAGATACTGTGAAATGTCGGGGTTGAACATCACGTTTGCCGGCGCAGTGCCGGCGAAAAACCCGAACATGATCGGGAACACCGCCCAGTAGGCAAACAACGCGCCGACATAGAACAATACGATCGACGACACCAGGAGCGGCATTGCAAAACGCTTCTCTTGTCGATAGAGCCCTGGCGCCACGAAGGCCCAGATCTGATAGAGCACGTAGGGCATCGCTAGAAACAAGCCCACGAAGAAGGCCAGCTTGAAGGGCGTCATGAAGGGGCCCACGACACTGGTCGCCTGCAACACCGCGCCCTTGGGCAGTTGTTTGACCAGCGGATCCGCAACCCACGTGAACAATTCGTTAGCGAAGATGAAACAGGGGATGCAAGCTAACAAGACTGCAAACACTGCGCGAATCAGCCGATCGCGCAGCTCCAGCAGATGCGACATCAGCGTGCCTTCGGCAAGGTTTTCCGGGTCGTCACTCATGCGGGACGGTCGCTGTCGTGTTTGCCTGACCCAGGTTCGTCCACCCAGTCAACCTGCGGCTCGGCCGTCGCCACCTGGTCCGGATGCGCATGGTGGTCGGGCGGATACCAGTTAGCGGGGTCATCGGTATCGATCGGTGCGGTGCTACTAATCGGCGCCGTGCTACTGACAGCAGCGGCCGGAACGGGCGAGTTCTCAGCGGCGGTCGAACTCGCGGTAGCGCTAGCAGCGGCAGGCGCAGGTGGTTGGCTGGCAGGCTGTGATTTCTTGCGCGGCGGCGTTTCCGCCACCGTGACTTCTTCTTCCAGTTGCTCGCGGAATTGTCGCGCCATGCCACGAGCACGACCTACCCAGCGGCCCACCTGCCGGGCTACTTTGGGGAGTTTCTCGGGGCCCAGCACGATCAGTGCGAGCGCCGCGATCATCAGAATTTCGATAAAGCCGATCTCGAACATGCTGGCAAGGCCGCCTGTACAGCGTTAATCCCGCGGCGCAGTTGCGGCGCGGCGTAGGCGCGCGTCAGGCGTGCGGTTCGCTCTTCGACTTGCGCTTGGCGTTCTCGGCGAAGTCCGCGTCGTCGGCGTCTGCCCGCAGTTGCTTGACGCTCTCTTCGTCCTCGCCTTCGCCCATCGACTTTTTAAAGCCCTTGACGGCAGAACCCAGGTCCGACCCGATGGTACGCAGCTTTTTGGCGCCGAAGACCAGCAAGACGACGAGAAGAATGATGATCAGCTCGCGCATCCCGATACCCATTGAATCTACTCCTGGCGGGCCAAGACGCGGCCCAGACGAATCCCACGATCATAAGACAATCGATCGACCGGACCTAAGAAAGTTCGCGGATTGGCGGACTTGCGTCACGTGCGGCCTGCTTCCCGGGGGGCCACCCGCAGCCAGAACGTCACTGGGCCGTCGTTAACCAGCGAAACCTGCATGGTGGCGCCAAAACGACCGCTCTCGACAGCGGCATGGCGGTGGCGGGCCAGATCCACCAAATGCTCAAACAGCCCCTGCGCGCGGGCCGGTGTCGCGGCCGAGCTGAAACCGGGCCGCAGACCTTTGTGCGTGTCCGCCGCCAGTGTGAACTGGGACACCAGCAGCAGCCCGCCCGCGGTGTCAGTCAACGACCGATTCATGCGGCCCTCGACATCGTTGAAGACGCGGTAGGCCAACACTCGGGCCAGCAGCTTGGCCGCCGATTGTTCGTCGTCGTCCCGCTCGACACCAATCAAGGCGAGCAGACCGGCATCGATCCGGCCGACGATGCTGCCGGCCACGGCGACTTCGGCGCGGCTCACGCGTTGGATGAGAGCGATCATGGCTAGCCATCGTGCCAACATTCACGCAGCAGGTACAATAACGGCATGAAACGACGTCAGTTCGTGCGTACTGCAGCGATTTCCGCAGCCGTCGCGGGTGTCGCCGCCTGTGCCAAAGAGCCGGCGGCAAGCGGCGCGCCGTCAGCGGCCGCCGGCCAAACGTTTCGCTGGAAAATGGTGACGACCTGGCCACCTAACTTCCCTGGCCTCGGCAGTGGTGCCAACCGTCTCGCCGAGATGCTCGACAAGGCGAGTGGTGGCCGACTGAAGGTAAAAGTGTATGGAGGCGCCGAGCTCGTTCCCGCGCTCGAAGTGTTCGACGCCGTCGCCGGCGGCACGGCAGAGATGGGACACGGCGCGGCTTACTACTGGAAAGGCAAGGCTGCCGCCGCGTCAATATTCACCGCCATTCCGTTTGGCTTGTCGGCGACGGAAATGAATGCCTGGCTTTACTCCGGCGGGGGTCTCGAGCTGTGGCGCGAGGTATACGAACCCTTTGGCCTCATACCGTTTCCCTGTGGCAATACCGGCGTGCAAATGGGCGGTTGGTTCAATCGCGAGATCAACAGCGTTGCTGACCTCAAGGGTCTGCGAATGCGTATCCCGGGCCTCGGCGGCGAGGTGTTGCAGCGTGCCGGCGGTGCACCCGTGACGCTGCCTGGTTCGGAGATCTTCACGGCCCTGCAGACGGGCTCGATCGATGCCACCGAATGGATCGGACCGTACAACGACCTGGCCTTTGGCCTGTACAAGGCTGCGAAGTACTACTACTACCCCGGCTGGCACGAGCCCGGTTCGACACTCGAGTGTATCGTGAGCAAGCGCGCCTACGATTCCTTGCCGCCAGACCTGCAAGAGATCCTGCGCATCGCTTGTGCTGCTGTTAACGACACGATGCTGGCCGAGTTCAATGCGCGCAGCTACGAAGCGTTGGACTCTTTGGTCAATGTCCACAAAGTTGATCTGCGGCCATTCCCGGCGGACGTGCTGCGGTTCTTGCGTGACCTGTCCCGACAGATCGTGGCCGAGACCGCGGCAAAGGATGCACAGTTCGCGAAGGTGTACGCGTCAGCGAGCAAGTTCGAGGCCGGCATCGCCCGCTGGACGAAAATTTCAGACGAGGCCTATTACGGCACGCGGTCATTGTGACCAGATCTGCGCCCCCTCTAGTGGCAATTACCAGCGTAAGTCCCTAATATTGCGCACCGTTTTTCCAGATTGATAGCTGCCATGAAGTCACGCATTGCCCTCGCTGCCCTCGCCGTCGTGGCCCTGTTTGGGGCGCCCCAGACTCCGGCCCAAGATGCTCCGGCCCAAGATGCGGCGGCCGTTACTGGCGATGCGGGGCGTGGCAAGACCTTGGCTTACACCTGCCTCGGTTGCCACGGCATCGAGAATTACAAGAACGCCAATCCGGTTTACCGGGTGCCGCTGCTGCGCGGTCAGCATCCGGAGTACATCGCAATCGCCTTGAATGCCTATAAGAACGGCGAGCGGTCCCATGCCACGATGCACTCGCAGGCCGTTTCCATGACGGAACAGGATATTGCCGATGTTGCTGTGTTCCTTGCTGGCACACCGATCGTGGCAGCCGAAAACGCCAATCCGGTCGGTAAACCGCCGACAGCGGCGGCGGCCTGCGTCGCTTGTCACGGTACGGATGGCGTGGGGATCGTTGGCATGTACCCGACTCTGGCTGGCCAGTATCCGGATTACATCGAGCGCGCGCTGCATGACTATCAGCGCGGCAACCGCAAGAACGACATCATGGCGGGTTTCGTCGGCGAGCTGACCGAAGCGGATATCGCAGCGCTCGCGGCTTACTACTCCCGTCAGCAGCCCAAGCTGCAGATCATTCCGAAGCGGCGCTTCTGGTTCACCGCCAACGACTAACTACTGCGGTGGCGCGTTAGGCGCCGGCTTCGTCTTCAAGATGGTCGTCAGGAAGGTCGACACCGTTTCCAGGTAGATGTCTCGATTGGCTTTCTTGCGAAAGCCATGGCCTTCGTCTTTGGCCGCCAGGTACCAGACTTCGCCGCCACGGGCGCGCAGGAGTCCCACCATTTGCGCGGACTCGCTGGCCGGCACGCGCGGGTCGTTGAGGCCTTGCACGATCAAGAGGGGGCGCTGAATGCGTTCGGCGTTTGTGAGTGGCGAGATGCGCCGCAGGAACGCTCGCATTCGCGGCTCGCGTTCATCACCATATTCAGCGCGGCGCAGATCGCGGCGGTAGGCGGAGGTGTTCTCCAGAAACGTGATGAAGTTGCTGATGCCGACTGTGTTGATCCCGCCCCGTAGTCGGTCGCTGTAGTGGACCAGCGACGCGAGTGTCAGATAGCCACCGTAAGAACCGCCCATCACCACAACGCGTTCGCGATCCAGATCCGGTTGCAAGCCGATCCACACCAGTAGTGAGCCGATATCCTTGATCGCATCCTCGCGCAACATGCCGTTGTCGAGTTGCAGGTAGCTCTTACCGTAGCCTGATGAGCCACGAATATTGGGCGCGATCACCACCGCACCGATCTCGTTGACCAGAAACTGCGTGAACGGGGAGTGACCGGGTGTGTACTGCGCCTCGGGGCCGCCATGCAATTCGATTACCACCGGATGCGGCCCTGGCGTCGAAGGTCGGAATACAAAAGCAGGAATTTCCCTTTGTTTGCCATTGGCTCGATCAAAGCTGGCATAGCGGACCAGCTCCGCAGGCACGAAACGTCGGGAATCGACCGCCCCGGTCTCGCTCTGTGTCCAGCGCTCAAGCGCGTTCTTCTCCACTTCAAGAACGTAGACGTCGCGGGGCTCCAGTGCTGATTCCACCGACAACGCCAGTCGCTTGCCGGTACGATCGAAGGCCAGGTTACTAATTTGCACGTCCGCTAGCGGTGGTGAAATCTCGCTCTGATTGATCTGGTCGAGAATGGTCAGGCGGCTGTAGCCGTCGACATTTGCCACGAACGCAACATAGCGGCCGTCCGGCGAGACATCGAACGATGCGATGTCCCAGGGTATCCGCTCTGTTAGTATCGCAACTTCATCAAGTACTGTGTCGACGCGCCGCAGGCGCGCAAACTCACTGTCCCTGTCTGATATCAAGTAGATGTAGCGGCCGTCGGGAGCAAAGCGGGCAGCGCGGATGCCGACGCGGTTGTTGCCGGCATCAACTGGCGTCAGCGAGCCCGTGATGGCATCGGCGATAAATAGGTAGCTCTCGTTGATCGACCGGTAGTTCAAGACCAGCAGTTTGCTGTCGTCGACCGACCAGTCGAGTGCAAACCATGTCTTGCTCATACCGTTCATGACGAACCGCGGCGCAGCGTTTTCCAGAACGTCGGCGATATACAGGTCGTAACTCACACCGTCGCGAGCTGTGCTGGTGTAGGCAACACGACGTCCGTCGCGGCTCCAGACGGCGCTGGCGTTGCGCGACTGACCGTCGGTCAAGCGGCGTGTCGTTCGAGTCGTGAGATCCCGATAGAAAATCTGTGCGTTCTCGTTACCGCCTTGATCGCGCAGAAATACAAAACCCGGTGCGCCGCCGGTTTGCGGCGCGCTGGCTGCGGTGATCGGCTCGGTGTCGAAGGTGATTTGCTCGCGGCTGCCGAGTGGTTGGCGCACCCGGTGCAGCTGGGCCGTATCGCCAAAGCGGGTGCTGACCAACATGCTGCCATCTGGTAGCCAGTCGACAAAACTGGCGTTGCGACCATCGAGATAGGCATCGAGTGTGGCGGCGCGTTCGGCGTCCGGCGCCGGGATGTTCTCGAGGATCAGGTTGCCGCGCTCTTCGCGCGTCACCGCGGTGGCATCGGCAATCAATAGCAGGCTAACGAGCAGAGCAGCAACGAACTTCATTGTCATGACAGCTTATAAAAAACACAGCGGTGCGCTATGGTGCCGGAATCAAGGGTTAACTTCGAGTCGCCATGGCCGACGCTCGTCTCAAACAGAAATTGGCTCGCGGTGAGTTTATTGTCGCCCCGGGGGTCTTTGACATGATTTCGGCCATGCTGGCCGAGCGCGTCGGCTTCGACGCAGTCTATGCCTCGGGCTACTGGCTCACTGCGTCGTATCTGGGGATACCCGACGCGGGCATCGCAACCTACACCGACATGCTGAATCGCGTGTCGCGCGTGGTCGAAAAGAGCACCGCGCCGGTGATCGCCGATGCAGATACCGGCTTTGGCGGCTTGCTGAATGTGCAACACACGGTTCGGGGCTATGAGAAAGCGGGTGTGTCCGCGATTCAAATCGAAGATCAGGAGTTCCCCAAGAAGTGTGGCCATACACCCTACCGGCGCGTAGTGCCGCTGGAAGACATGGTCGCCAAAGTGAAGGTGGCGGTGGACTCCCGGCAGAGCGAGAATTTCCTGGTGATTGCGCGCACCGATGCGCGCACTGGCCTTGGCTTTGATGCGGCTGTCCAGCGAGGTGTCGCGTACGCCGAGGCGGGCGCCGATATCGTGTTCGTTGAGTCGCTGCAATCAGACGATGAAATGCGGCGCGCCTGCGCCGCGATCGACAAGCCGTTGATCGCTAACATGTCGGACGGCGGCAAGACGCCGATTCGGGCCGCGAAACAACTGGCCGAACTCGGCTACTCACTGGCTATTTTCCCGGCCATGGCGGCGCTGGCGGCCAGCGCGGCGATGGACGCGGCGATGCGTAATCTCAAGACAAGTGGTACCAGTGTCTCGCCCGAGGTGCCGTTGTTCTCCTTCGACGAGTTCTGCGGGCTGGTGGGCTTCGAAGACGTTTGGGCGTTTGAAGAAAAATGGCGCGAGGTCCTGCAAAAGTAGTATGCCGATTCCACGCCTGACGTTTCACCCGGCGGGTGTCACGGCTGTCGACACCGAATACCTACGGCCTGGGTTGGACGCCGCGCACATCGTTGTCCAGGGTTCGCGAGCGATCGTTGTCGACACCGGTACCAACGCCTCCGTACCGTTGATTGTGGCGACACTCGATGAACTGGGCTTGCTGCCCGAGGCAGTCGACTATGTGTTTCTGACGCATGTTCACCTTGACCATGCGGGCGGCGCCGGCAAGCTGCTGCAGGCGCTGCCCAATGCCCAGGCAGTGCTGCATCCGCGGGGCGCGCCGCACATGGTGGACCCGACCAAACTGATCGCCGGCTCGATCGCCGTCTATGGCGCTGAGCGGTTCGCTGAGCTCTATGGTGAGATCGTGCCGATCGCTGCAGAGCGGATCATCGTGACGGCCGATCTGCAGCGTTTGACGGTCGGGGAGCGTATTTTCGAGTTTGTGCACACGCCGGGCCATGCGTTGCACCATCAGGCGATAGTTGACCATGGCGCCAACAGTATTTTTACGGGCGATACCTTCGGAATTTCTTACCGCGAGTTCGATACGGCGCGCGGCGCGTACATCATGCCTACCACGACGCCAACGCAATTCGATCCACAGCAACTCGTTGCCTCGATCGATCGCTTGTTAGCCTATGCGCCGCAGGCGCTGTACCTGACTCACTACAGTCGAGTCACTGATGTGCAGCGCCTGGGTGAGGCCCTCAAAGCACAGATCGCAGCGTTTGTAGGCATTGCACGCGACGCCGAAAAATCGTTCCGCGGCGAGCCAGGCGTTGCGACCGAGCCAGAGGTCACACCTGACGAGGAGGCGCTGCAAGCGCGCATACGCTTCGGTCTGCGCGACTATGCGTTCGCAACGCTACGCGCGCATGATTGCAAGTTGCCGGACGCCGAGATCGACGCGCTGTTGCACGGCGACTTCCAGCTCAATTCAGCTGGCCTATTGGCCTGGCTAGTTAGACAACGACGTTAACGGGCCGGCGTCTGGAGATAGTCCATCGGAATGGTGCGATCGACTTGGCCGTCCCCATCGAGATCAATTTCGATCTGCTTCAACCAGCTCACTTTTTTGCGTCTCGTGTTGTATCGCTGCGGGAGGCTGGTCGCGCTCCCATTCGGCGATGACCTCCCGTGCCTCGCGCGCATGTTCGTCGGCCACAGTAACTCGCACCAAATTGCCGAGCGGCAATTGGCCGGCGCCGGTCTGCAGGTATTCGCCTAACACCTGACTTGGAATACCAGCGCGCTGCAGCAGGTCGCTGATCATATGCGCATCAACCGCTAGTGAGGATTCGAACACGGTTTGCATCAGCTGTTGCTCCACTCACTACTGGCGCACAGGAACGGCGGAATGGCGTCGATGGCATCCCGCGGCCCCTCGACGTCGAATATGCTTACGCAGCAGCCACAGCCCTGTTCGTCCGAGACGAACGTCAGGCGGTCTTGCCAGCGTTCCAGCCCGTCCTCGAGCGCGGTAACCTCGTCCGGTACGTCGACTGGCATAGCTGCGTGACTTGTTGGCTCAGGACCTAAAGTCCAAGGGTAACGCGGTCGTCTCTTTGATGGTTTGATGGTCGACAGGGCAATGTTGGAGTTGACGGCCTGCAAGCCAGGTATACGCGACAGGTGGTCCAGGAAAAACGCTTCGTACGCGTCGATGCTGGGCACAGCAATGCGGAGCAGAAAGTCCTTCTCGCCTAACAAGGAATAACAATCGAGTACCTCGGGAAAACCGCGTACCGCCTGCTCGAAGCGCGCCAGCGCCTCGCGGCCGGTCGCCATGAGTTTGACCTGGGCGAACACCAGCACATGCAGGCCGACCTCTCGCCGGTTCAAGATCGCAACGCGGCCCTGGATGACGCCAGCGGCCTCGAGGCGACGCAACCGGCGCCACGCGGTGGTGGTGGTGAGGTTACAGCGTTCGGCCAGTTCAGCCGCTGACAAGCCGGCGTCGCGCTGCAGCGCATCGAGCACTTGGATGTCAGTATGGTCCAGATCGGTCGGCATAAATTCCACCATACCGCCTATAATTGAAACACTCATTTCAATTATCGCGACGGCGAGTGACAGCTCGGGGAACATGTTTCCGAGCGCGGGTCTATCATCAGCCACTCGCTCGACCTGCCTCGGATGGGTTTTTATGCCGCGACTGCACGTTCCCGTCACCCCGACTCGACCTGGCGACACGCCGGATTTCAGTTACGTGGCGTTGTCTGCGGCCGGTGCCATCAAGCGGCCCCGCTATGACGCGCGCGCCTTGGATCTCGACTTTCTGGCCACGGGTCTGGTGCGCGTACTCGACGACGACCACCGCGCCAAAGGGCCCTGGGATCCCAAGCTGGATGCCGAGACACTGCGCAGCGGCTTGCGGAATATGCTGCTGACCCGACTTTATGACGAACGACTGCAACGGACGCAGCGCGCCGGGACGATCCCTTTCTACATGCGCTCCTATGGCGAGGAGGCCGTCGCCGTGGCGCAGTGCATGGCGCTGCAACCCGGGGACATGTTGTTTCCCTCCTATCGTCAGCAGGGCTTCTACATGGTGCGCGGCCGGCCGCTGGTCGAGCTGATGTGTCAGTTGTTATCTAACACACGCGACATGTGCAAGGGGCGGCAGTTGCCGGTGATGTACCACTGGAAAGAGGGCAATATCTTCTCGATTTCCGGCAACCTCACCACACAGTTTCCGCAGGCCGTCGGTTGGGCGATGGCGGCGGCGATCAAGGAAGAGCCGAATATTGCCGCGAGCTGGGTTGGTGAAGGCTCGAGTGCCGAGGCGGATTTTCATCACGCCTTGTTGTTTGCCTCGGTGTATCAGGCGCCAGTAATTCTCAACGTGGTCAACAACCAATGGGCGATCTCGACATTCCAGGGTTATGCCGGTGGTGAGCAGCGCTCGTTCGCGGCGCGTGGCCCAGGTTATGGCATTGCAGCCGTGCGCGTCGACGGCAACGATTTTCTGGCAGTGCATGCCGTGACGAGCTGGGCCGCACAGCGCGCAAGAGCGGGTGCGGGGCCGACGCTGATCGAGCTGGTCACCTATCGTGCCGCTGCGCACTCGACCAGCGATGATCCAACGCGTTATCGACCTAAGAATGACTATGAACACTGGCCGCTCGGCGACCCGGTCGAACGCTTGAAGCAGCACCTGATCAAACTCAAAGAGTGGTCGGACGCGCAGCATGACGCACTTAGTAAAGACCTGGATGGTCAAGTCGCGGCCGCCTGGAAGGAAGCTTGTCGGTTCGGCACGATGACCGAAGGTCCGTGGCTAGACGCACACTTGATGTTTGAAGATGTGTACGCCGAGCTACCGGCGCATCTCGAGCGGCAGGCTGAAGCGCTGCAGCGCGAGCAGGCGTTGAACGCCAGACTCGGGCTAACAAGCGCGAAGGACTAGCGGATGGCCCGGATGAACATGATTCAGGCTCTGAACTCGGCGCTCGATGTGACGATGGCGCGACATCGCAATGTCGTGGTGATCGGTGAGGATGTTGGCTACTTCGGTGGCGTTTTCCGCGTGACCGAAGGGTTGCAGAAGAAGTACGGCGATCAACGTGTTCTCGATAGCCCGATTGCGGAGGGTGGCATCGTGGGGGCGGCGATCGGCATGGCTTTGAATGGTCTGAAGCCGGTGGCAGAGATCCAGTTTGCCGACTATATCTATCCCGCGATCGATCAGATCGCGAGCGAACTCGCGCGCATACGCTACCGTAGTGCCGGCGACTTTTCCTGCCCGGTCACGATCAGGGCACCGTGTGGTGGCGGCATTCGGGGTGGTCAGACACACTCGCAAAGTCCGGAGGCGTTGTTCACCCATGTGAGCGGTGTGCAAGTGGTTATGCCAGCCAATCCCTACGATGCCAAGGGGCTGTTGATCGCCGCGATCGAAGGCGACAACCCGGTGCTGTTCTTTGAGCCGAAGCGCATCTATAACGGTCCATTCGATGGCAACCCTAACAAGCCAGCCATCCCGTGGAGTGAACATCCAAAAGGTGAAGTTCCCGAGGGACACTACACGGTGCCGATAGGTAGTGCTGCGACCGTGAAGACTGGCGATGACGTGACCATCATCACCTACGGAACGATGGTATTCGTCTGTGAGGCAGCAGCTCAGTTGCTAGGCATTGATGCCGAGATCATAGACATCCGTTCGATGTCGCCGCTCGACACCGCGACCATCACCGCTTCCGTCAAGCGTACCGGCCGTTGCGTCATCGCGCATGAGGCCACACGTTTCTCCGGCTTTGGCGCGGAGCTCTCGGCGACCATTCAAGAAGAGTGCTTCTGGCACCTGGAAGCGCCAATCCAACGGGTCGCTGGCTGGGACACACCGTATCCACATGCCTTTGAATGGGAGTATTTTCCCGGACCGGCGCGTGTCGCGTTGGCGCTCGAGACGGTGATGGAATCGAAAGGGGCAACCGAATGAGTCGCTACGTATTCAAGATGCCGGATCTGGGCGAAGGCACGGTGTCTGCCGAAGTCGTCGCCTGGCACGTACAACAGGGCGAGCTGGTCGAAGAGGACCAGCCGATGTGCGAGGTCATGACCGAGAAGGCCGCGGTCGAAGTGCCGGCACCCGTGACGGGGCGTATCGTGTCCCTCAACGGTCAGCCGGGCGATATCGTTGCAGTCGGCGCTGCGCTGGTTGTTTTGAGACCGATGCCGCCGCACCAGTCGCCGAACCTGACAGCAAGACAGCCGCCACCGGCGCCACCCAGGCACCGCTCGCAAAGACAGTTGTGCGGTCAGCTGATGCGCGCGTGATGGCCTCGCCGGCGACGCGTCGTCGCGCTCATGAGGCCGGCATCGATCTTGCGACCGTGAACGGTTCCGGACCGGGCGGACGCATCGAAAGACGCGACCTCGACAGTGCTCTGCTGGGCCCGGTTGTCAAGCAAGCGGCGGCGCGCGGCGGCATCAAACGCGAGGGTATCGACGAGCTCAAGTTGATCGGCGTGCGCCGCGTCATTGCTGAACGCATGGCCGAAGCAACCCGCACGATTCCGCATTTCTCCTACGTTGAAGAAGTAGACGTCACGCAGCTTGAGTCACTGCGCCGCCATTTGAACGGCAGACTCGTCGAGGGCGCCCCGTCGCTGACATTCCTGCCGTTCGTTGCTGCCGCATTGGCGCGAGTGCTCGAGGCGTTTCCGCAGTGCAACGCGCACTTCGATGCCGAGCTTGGTGTGATACGACGCCACCAGGCGGTGCATCTTGGCATTGCCACCCAGACCCAGCAGGGTCTCAAGGTGCCGGTGGTGCGTCACGCCGAAGCGCTCGGCCTGCAGGCACTTGCCAGTGAGATTCGACGCGTTTCGGACGCCGCTCGCACTAACAAATTAGGCAAGGCCGAGCTCAGCGGTTCGACCATTACGCTCACCAGTCTGGGGCGTCTCGGTGGGATCGTCTCGACGCCTGTTATCAACATGCCGGAAGTCGCCATCATTGGCATCAACAAGGCGGTTGACCGGCCGATGGTGGTTGAGGGTGCGGTCGTCGTCAGGCGCATGATGAACCTGTCGTCCTCTTTCGATCACCGTTTCGTGGACGGTTATGATGCCGCGGCGATGGTTCAGGCGCTGAAAGAGTTGCTCGAGCAGCCCGCTACTATCTTCATCGACGCTTGAGTAGTCGCGTTGCTACGCGAGTGGCATCACGCGCGCTTGCTGCGCATCAGGACCAGCTCTTCTGCCGCCGTTGGGTGTAGCGCTATTGTGCTGTCCCACTGTGTCTTGGTGATACCCGCCTTGAGCGCGACCGCCGCCAGTTGGACCATCTCCGGTCCGTCCGGACCAGCGATGTGTACGCCCAACAACTTGTCCGAATCCGCGTCGACGACCAGTTTCATCAGGGTCCGACCAGGGTTGTTAGCCAAGATGTGGTTCATCGGCCGGAACGACGTGCTGTATACGTCGACGTGCCGGTAGCGCTGGCGGGCATCCGCTTCGCTCAAGCCGACGGTACCGACCGGCGGGCGCGTAAAAACAGCGGTTGGAATGTCAGCATAGTCAACTGCCGTCGGGCGGTTGTTAAAAACAGTGTCGGCGAATGCATGGCCCTCGCGGATAGCGACCGGCGTCAGGTTGGCGCGGTTGGTGACGTCGCCCACCGCGTAGATCGACGTCACGTTCGATTGCGAATAAGCGTCTACCTTGATCGCACCCGCCGCATCGAGTGCGACACCCGCGCGCTGCAGCCCGAGTCCGTTGGTGTAGGGCGTGCGGCCGATGGCGAACATCACCAGATCGGTTTCGATCACGCTGACATCCGTGAGATTGCAGTTGTAAATGCCGGCGTTCGAATGAATTGCTGCAAGATTGACGCCACAGCGAATATTTACACCGGCCGCGATCAGTTCGGCTTGCACGTGCTCGCGCAGATCGTCATCGAAGCCACGTAAAACACGGTCGCCGCGGTAGACGACGGTGGTCTCGACACCCAGGCCGTTGAAAATAGTGGCGAACTCGAGCGCGATGTAGCCGCCACCCACAATCAGAACACGGCGCGGCAATCGTTCCAGCAGGAAGGCTTCGTTCGAGGTGATCGCGTGCTCAACGCCAAGAATCTGTGGGCGCAGCGGATGTCCGCCGACTGCAACCAGGATACGTTCGGCGGTGACAGTACGATCTTGATGTAACAACCGTACCGTGTGCGCATCCTGGATCTCGGCGCGTTCGTTGAAGGTGGTAACACCAGCCTTGGCGAGGTTCTGGTCGTAGAGGCTCGAGAGCCGCGCGACTTCTGTTTGCACGTTGTCGCGCAGCGTTGGCCAGTCGAACGACACGCCGTCGAGGTGCCAGCCAAACCCCGCGGCGTCGGCAAAGCTCTGGCGAAACTGGGCACCGTAGACGAGCAGCTTCTTCGGCACACAGCCGCGTATGACACAGGTACCGCCGACACGGAACTCCTCCGCAATGGCGACGCGCGCGCCGGACTGCGCGGCGATCCGTGCGGCACGCGTGCCGCCGCTACCGGCGCCAATAGTGAACAGGTCATAGTCGTAGCGCATGACTTGCGAATTATTCCATACGCTCATGCGCCGCGGGCATACAAACAGATCTCGCTGCTGCCCGCGCTCATTTGAACCATCCGCTCAAATGCAAATCCCAGCCGTTCGAGCAAACGGATCGATCCGGCGTTGCTGGGATTGACGATGGCAAGGATCCGCGCCAGCCCCAGAGTCTGCTGTGCCAATTCGAGCGTCGCTGCTGCCGCCTCAAGTGCATAGCCACGTCCTGCGAACTCCGGCAATAAGGCGTAGCCGATATCCGCGTCTGGTAATACGTCGCGCTTCAACAGGCCGCACATACCAACGGCTTGTCGATCGATGCGCTGTTCGATTAGCCATAACCCAAACCCGTTCGCGGCATAGCTCGCCAGCGGACCGGCTGCCAAATAGGCGCGTGCGTCGTCGAGTGTTCGCACGCCGCGATCGCCGATGTTTGCGATGAACGTTGCTTCGTTGAGCAGGCGCAATATGAAGTCCGCGTCGTCCAGCGTGAAGGCACGCAGGTGCAAGCGCTCGGTGGCGAGAATGACCGATGTCGCTGCGGACTTGTTCAAGCGCCGAGCTCCGCGCGTAACATCCTTAGTTGTAATGCACGGTAAGCTACTAGTGCGTCACCGGAATTGGGAGCCAGGTCTGTTGGGTTTCGCATCGCGAAATAGTACTCGAACCGTCGTAAGTTTGGCTCTCGTCGTGGTCATGGTCGTCCCCGTGACCGCTTGCGTCTCGCTGCAGATCGAGCGCCACTCTGCGTTGACCCTGGGGGTCGCAGCGGTCGAGTTCCACAACCGCCAGGGTGCTTGGCCGGTGTCGCAACAGGAGTTGGTGGCGAGCGAATGCAAACGAGGGCGTGCACTCGACCTGGCCACGCGTGCAGCCGGCGAAGCGCACAGTGAATCGGCCGACTGTGCGGTACGGTTCGGTAGCGCAGCGCAGCGCCTCGAGCTGCGTCCGACACGCGACAAACTGCGCATCGATGTGCAAAATCAGGCCACCGGCAAACGTTGTCGGGTGACGGCGTACGCCGCGGTCGAAAGCCCGGATCGAGCCGCTACGGTTGGCCAGGTCCGCACCTCGGTCTTTCGCTGCAGCGCAAGCACGCTCGTCCATCGCAGTCGTTAGTCCATCGCTCCAGTAACAGGAATAGTCATGCAGCCATTCAAAGCGTTTCGGATCCATCTCGAGAACAAGCAGATCGTCGCTCGTTTCGAGCAGCTCGCGCTCGACGACCTGAACGCCGGTGAGGTTGTCGTGCGAGTGCAGTATTCGGGCATCAATTACAAGGATGCGCTTGCCGCGACGGGCGCTGGCCGAATTCTGCGCAAGTATCCGTTGGTAGGCGGTATCGACCTGGCGGGCGTGGTCGAGTCGTCGAGCGATGCGCGCTACAAGGTCGGCGATGCGGTGCTCGTCACGGGTTGCGGCCTGTCGGAAACGCGTGACGGCGGCTATGCGGAGTTTGCGCGCCTCGACGCGGAGGCGGTCGTGCCGCTCCCGGCTGGCATCGATGCCAAACAGTCGATGTCCCTGGGGACCGCCGGGTTCACCGCGGCGCTTGCCATCAATCGGATGGAGCACAATGGTCAAACTCCCGACCGCGGACCGATCGTCGTGACCGGCGCAACGGGCGGTGTCGGCAGCATTGCAATCGACATGCTGGCGGGACTGGGTTACGAGGTCGTTGCCGTCACCGGCAAGGCTGAGTCTGGCGACTATCTCAAGTCGTTAGGTGCAAATAGGATCCTGCTGCGCTCCGAGATAGACTACGGCAGCAAGCCGATGGAAGCGGCGATTTTCGGCGGTGCGATCGACAACGTCGGTGGCGAAATGCTTACCTGGCTGACGCGCACGGTGGACACCTGGGGCAACATCGCCAGCATCGGGCTGGCAGGCAGTGCGGAACTGCATACGACAGTGATGCCCTTCATCTTGCGTGGCGTCAATCTGCTTGGCATCAATTCCTCCGCGACGCGCCGGCCCGAGCGCCTGCGCGTATGGGAGCGAATCGCTAGCGACTGCCGGCCACGCCACCTCGAGCAGATCGTGACGCGTACATTGCCGTTTGCCGAGCTGCCCACCGCGTTCGATGCCTATCTCAAAGGCACCGTGACGGGTCGAACGGTGGTGCAGATAGCTTAGCCGAGCTGCGAACGGCGCGCGTTCTTATGTTGTCGCGCCGTCCGGCGCAGGAGCGATTCCGGTAAGATCGTCAGTCCGGCTTGGCCGGGCCATTTAGAGGTTTGAATGTCCAAGACCGCCCCCCACTCTGCTGGTGCGCGTTTGCGTGCCGCCGTCGCAGCCGAACGACCTCTGCAGGTCGTCGGCACCGTCAACGCGTACTCCGCCCTGCTGGCCGAGCAAAGCGGCTTCAAGGCCATCTATCTGTCTGGGGCCGGGGTTGCTAACGCATCGTTCGGCTTGCCCGATCTCGGCATCACCTCGCTCAATGACGTCTGCGAGGATGTGCGCCGCATCAGTTCGGCGACCGATGTACCGCTACTGGTCGATGCCGACACGGGTTGGGGTGCCGCTTTCAATATTGCGCGCACCAGTGCCGACTTGATTCGCTCCGGCGCTGGCGGCATGCATCTCGAGGACCAGGTGATGGCGAAGCGTTGTGGCCATCGTCCCGGCAAGTCGCTGGTTAGTTGTGAGGAGATGGTTGATCGAATCAAAGCGGCGGTCGATGGTCGAACGGACGACCAGTTCGTTATCATGGCCAGAACCGACGCACACGCAGTCGAGGGGCAACAAGCCGCTGTCGATCGCGCGTTGCAGTACGTCGAGGCGGGCGCCGACATGATTTTTGCGGAGGCGCTGGCGACGCTCGACGAGTATCGGCAGTTCACGAGCAAGGTGAAGGTGCCGGTGCTCGCCAATATCACCGAGTTCGGCAAGACACCGTACTTCACCACGCAGGAGCTGGCTGAAGTTGGCGTGCGGCTGGTGTTGTATCCTCTGTCCGCCTTCCGCGCCATGAGCAAGGCGGCTTTGAACGTGTACGGCGCGATTCGTCGCGATGGCTCGCAGCAAGCGGTGCTCGACACGATGCAGACCCGGATGGAATTGTACGAGGTGCTCGGTTATCACGAGTACGAGCGCAAACTCGACGAATTGTTTGGTAAGGAAAAGAAGTGAGTCGCCATGAGTGAGTCAGCAGCACCCGCAACCGGTTTCAAGCCGAAGAAGTCCGTGGCCTTGTCCGGCGTACCGGCCGGCAACACCGCGCTCTGCACCGTTGGACGCACAGGGAATGATCTGGCCTACCGCGGCTACGACATTCTCGAGATCGCCGAGACTTGTGAGTTTGAGGAGATCGCCTATCTCTTGATTCACGAGCGTTTGCCTAACAAGTCTGAGCTGGCGGGTTACAAGAGCAAGCTGAAGAGCCTGCGTGGGCTACCGGCCGCCGTGCGCACCGCGCTTGAGCAGTTGCCGGCTGCCTCGCATCCGATGGACGTGTTGCGTACTGGTGCCTCGGTGCTGGGCTGTATCCTGCCTGAGAAAGAAGATCACAACATCGCTGGCGCGCGCGACATCGCCGATCGACTCGTTGCATCGCTGGGCTCGATGCTCTGTTACTGGTACCACTATTCGCACGATGGTCAGCGCATCATGGTCGAGACCGACGACGACTCGGTCGGCGGGCACTTTCTGCATTTGCTGCATCGGCGTCCGCCAAGCGCATCCTGGGTGCGGGCGATGCACACTTCGCTTAACTTGTATGCCGAGCACGAATTCAATGCCTCGACGTTTGCCGCCCGCGTGATCGCAGGCACCGGGTCGGACATGTATTCGAGCGTCACAGGAGCCATCGGCGCGCTGCGCGGCCCGAAGCATGGCGGCGCCAACGAAGTCGCGTTCGAAGTGCAGAAGCGTTATGCGAGCCCGGCTGTAGCTGAAGCGGACATCCGCCAGCGCATGGCTAACAAGGAAGTCGTCATCGGCTTCGGTCATCCGGTATACACGATTGCCGATCCGCGCAACCAGATCATCAAGGGCGTGGCCCAGCGGCTCTCGAAAGAAGCCGGTGACATGAAGATGTACGACATCGCCGAGCGCCTCGAGAGCGTGATGTGGGAAATCAAGAAGATGTTCCCCAACCTCGACTGGTTTAGCGCTGTCAGCTATCACATGATGGGTGTGCCGACCGCAATGTTCACGCCGTTATTCGTCATTGCTCGCACCACCGGCTGGTGTGCGCACGTGATCGAGCAGCGTATCGACGGCAAGATCATCCGCCCCAGCGCTAACTACACTGGCCCAGAGGATCAGAAGTTCGTGCCGATCGGCAAGCGCCCGTAAGGACGCCAGAACGCGGCGCTTGGACCAACTTGATGATTGCCGCAAAAACGGTGAGTGTTGCGACCATCATTGAGCCTAGCTTCACGAGCAGGCGCGACTCGAGATTGTCGCAGCGCTCATTAGAGGCACTGCTCGAGGCTCGCGCAGCGTTGGTCCATTCGCGCGGCAAAACTCTGATCCAGCATATGATCGAGGCGACGGTCCATGTCGGCGCCGAGTAGTCGCAGGTCGGTCTTGGTTGCGAGCAGCGCTGCCATGTCTTTGTCGAGGGCTTCGGCCACCCCACGTGCCGTGGACTGCGGAATCTGAGCCGGCATCAGCGCGTCGTAGATCGCAAGAGTGGCTTTAGAGGCCAAATATCACCCTGCCTGGCCGCGCCTGGGGGGCGAGTAACTGATGTATTTCAATCGTTTCCTTGCAAGTATGGCCCGTGACCAACTAGCGAAGCAGTGGCAGTCCAATCTGGACATTGGCGGTGCTCTGCGGCAGCATTCCGCGCCCCGCCTGGCCTCCCCCTTTTTGAAACAAGAGACGCCCCAACACTATGTCCGCCCAAGATTACAAGTCCGCCAAACGCCCCGATCCTGACCAGGTACTGGTCGACATCGCCGAGTACGCCCGGTCTTACAAAGTCGACAGCGCGCAGGCTTATGAAACCGCTCGCTACTGCTTGATGGACACGCTCGCCTGCGGTTTCCAGGCGCTCAAGTACCCCGCTTGCACCAAGATGCTGGGGCCGGTAGTGCCGGGCGCCACGATGCCGGGCGGTGCGCGCGTACCTGGCACGAGTTACGAACTCGACCCGGTGATGGGCGCGTTCAACATTGGCGCCATGATCCGCTGGCTGGATTTCAATGACACCTGGCTCGCTGCCGAATGGGGCCATCCGTCGGACAACCTCGGCGGCATTCTGGCGGTTGCGGATTATCTGTCGCGTCGTGCGATCGCCATGGGCGAGAAACCTCTCACGGTACGTGACGTGTTGACAGCAATGATCAAGGCGCACGAGATTCAGGGCATCCTGGCGCTTGAGAATAGTTTCAACCGCGTTGGTCTTGATCATGTGTTGTTAGTGCGAGTCGCGTCCACGGCAGTGATCACTGCCATGCTGGGCGGCTCCAAAGAGCAGATCATCAATGCGGTGTCGAACGCCTGGATCGATGGGGGTGCATTGCGCACCTATCGGCATGCGCCCAACACGGGCTCGCGTAAGAGCTGGGCAGCGGGCGACGCGACTTCGCGCGCCGTACGCCATGCCTTGATCGCAATGAAGGATGAGATGGGCTATCCATCGGCCTTGTCGGTCAAGACCTGGGGCTTCCAAGATGTGCTCTTCAAGGGTAAGCCACTGGTAATCCCGCAGCCGCTGGGCAGCTACGTGATGGAGAACGTGTTGTTCAAAATCAGCTTCCCGGCTGAGTTCCATGCCCAGACCGCGGTCGAGTGCGCGATGACGCTGCATTCAATAGTGCGCGACAAGCTCGGGCAGATCGAAAAGATCGTCATCGAGACGCAGGAGCCTGGCGTGCGCATCATCGACAAGACCGGCCCGCTCGCCAACCCCGCCGACCGCGATCATTGCATCCAGTATATGGTGGCAGTGCCGCTGATCTTCGGTCGCTTGACGGCTGCCGACTACGAAGATCAGATTGCTAACGACCCACGCGTGGACCAACTGCGCAGTCTGATGCAGGTGCGCGAGAACGAGACGTTCACCAAGGAATACTACGAGCGCGACAAGCGCTACATCGGCAACGCAATCCAGGTGTTTTTCAAGGACGGCAGCAAGACAGAGCGTGTGGCGGCTGATTTCCCGATTGGCCATCGCAAGCGCCGCGCTGAGGGCATGCCGGTACTCGTCAAGAAAGTTGAGTCATCTGTAGCGGCGCATTTCAGCGCGAAACAGAGCGCGGCAATCAATGCGATGTTCGCGAGTCAGGATCTGGACGCTATGCCAGTGAACGAGTTCGTCGCGCAACTTGTTACCAACTGATCAGGTCGGTGGCGGCTTGCTCAGCTGTGCGCAAGCCGCGCTGATGCACCCGTGACGCAGCACCCCGAGGCAGCGGCCTGGCAAGCCCGTCTCGTCGCTGGCGCGCGGCAGCTGGGCCTCGAAATGCAGCCGAGGCAGGCCGAGCAGTGCTGGCAGCTGGCCGGCTTGCTGCGCGAGCGGAATCAGCACGTCAATTTGACCGCCGTCGATACGCTCGACGGCATTCTCACCGTACACATACTCGATAGTCTCGCAATCGTGCCGCATCTGGGCGCTGCGCACCGGGTGATCGATATCGGTACGGGTGGGGGATTTCCTGGCTTGCCGCTGGCCATCGCGTGCCCGGAGCGTGATTTCTTGCTGATCGACGGCACGCAGAAGAAGATCCGCTTCGTCCAGGAAGCCATCGATGCGCTGCGCCTTGGCAACGCACGAGCCGAGGCCGTGCGCGCCGAACAGCTGTCGCTGCCATCCCAAACTGATGTGCCCCGAGTCGAGATGGCCCGATTTGATGTCGCAATAGTGCGAGCGGTTGGACCCTTGCGCTCGCTCGTCGCGGTCGCGACCAAGCTGCTCGAGCCGACCACGGGGCGCATTCTGGCGATGAAGGGCAAGCGTCCGGACGCAGAACTCGCGGACTTGCCGCGCGGCTGGATGGCCGAGCTCGTGCCATTGGCTGTACCGGACCTTGCGGCCGAACGGCATCTCGTGATCTTGACTCGACGGGAACCGCCGCAACGCGTGCGACGCTGACTGGCAACGGCCGCGCGGTCGGCTGCACCTGCGGTACACTCAAGACCATGAAACGCGTGATCGCCGTCACCAATCAGAAGGGTGGCGTTGGCAAGACGACTACGGCCGTCAATCTCGCCGCCTCGCTGGCTGCCATGCGTCGCCGTGTCTTGCTGATCGATATGGACCCGCAAGGCAACGCGACGATGGGTTGCGGCATCGACAAGGCCTCCGTCCAACACGGTATCGGCGATGTGGTGGTGGGGGATTGTCCGATCGCAGACGCGATCGTGACGATCGACTCGACGCCGGGTCTTTTTGTGTTGCCATCCAATCAGGATTTGACGGCGGCTGAGGTTCGGCTACTCACGATGATGGCCGGCCGGGAGTTGCGCCTACGGACCGAACTCAAGGCAATTCGCGAGAGCTTCGATCTGATCGTGATCGATTGCCCGCCGGCGCTCAATATGCTGACGGTCAATGCACTGGTTGCCGCGGACAGTGTGCTGATTCCGATGCAATGCGAATACTACGCACTTGAAGGTTTGTCGGCGCTCGTCTCGACCATCGAGCAGATCCATGCATCCGTCAATCCCGAGCTTGAAATCGAAGGCATCCTGCGCACGATGTTCGATCCCCGCAACAATCTCGCCAATGAAGTCTCAGCGCAATTGCTGACGCACTTCGGCGATAAAGTGTTCCGTACCATTGTGCCGCGCAACGTGCGGCTGGCCGAGGCGCCATCTTTCGGCAAGCCCGTGTTGTTACACGACAAAGAGTCACGCGGTGCACTGGCCTATCTGGCACTCGCCGGTGAGATGATCCGACGCGACGATGATGCGCGCCATGCGGCAGAGGCCAGTGGCGCGGACAAGCCGGCTGAGGCGGAGCAGGCGGCGCCGCTGGCAGAGAGTCACCCGCCGGTCGGTTCGCATGGTCCTTGAGCCGCGGGTAGTCGAAGCGGGGGCGGTGCGACGCTGGAGTCGGCAGGCGCTGCAGTTGCTGCAACGTGGCTTCGGCGTGTGGGCAGCTCTGACGGTCATGCTTTGCTTTTGGATGTTTCTGGGCCAGCGCATTCCGATCCTGGATGCGACACTTGCGCTGGCAACGTTCTTCGGTGGGGTGGTGGTTGCAGCGCGGCTGGATCGTGCTGATATCGTCAGCTTTGCGGATGTGCTGGATTCGCTGCGACTCCGCTGGCGCCCCATCATCGGCTTTGCCGTCGTCATCTCTTGCGCCGGTGCGCTCATCTGGATGCTGTTGTTGGCGCGGCCCGGTGTGCCATGGTGGACACCGTTCTACACCGAGCGGCACATCGTGGCTGTGTTGTCAGATGATTGGTTTCTGGCAGCGAGACAAATCTTCGTGTTCGCGGCCTACGCACTCGGTCTCAGTTATTTTGGGCTGAATATTCCGGGACTCACGTCGTTCTTTCAGTTTCCGTTGGCTACTCTGTCGGGTCTGTCTTGGCGAGACGCGCAGCGTGTTTCGGCAGCTGGCCAGATTCGCAATCTGTCAGTCATGCTGGGCGTCGGCGTGCTGTTCATCCTGTTACCAGTTGTTATCGTATTGCTGCTGCCACCGTTGGTGCCGGTGCTGTACTGCTACCTGGCGGCACTCTGCTATGTCGCCTTTCGTGACATATTCTTGGGTATTCCCGAGAACCAGGTCGCGGTGACGGCGGTCGCGCGCCCCGTCGGCGCACATTCCTAAATAGCGGCTTCATACCGGCCAACGGTTGCCGCCGAACAATCCGGTTACGCGTGACATAGCGCACGGCGTACGGCTTGTCACATCGCTAGTGTTCGGGAGTGAAGATTTTCCGCATCCTCCCGGCCAGCGTTCCGTCACTATCGGTAGACGTCGCACAGCGCATTCGCTCCGAGCAGCTTGCGTTGGCTTACGAGCGTATGCGGCCCTCGGCCGTTATGACCCTTGTTGTGGCCGGCTATTTTACCTGGCTGCTGGACGGCACCTTCCCTGAGAAAACGCTGCACTGGTGGCTGGCTGCGATTGCGATCGTTAATCTGCTGCGATTGGCATTGTGGAGCTCATACCGACGAATGCGCCCGGCGCCGGAGCACGCCGATCGATGGGCTTCGTGGTTCGTCGTGGAGTAGCCGCTGCAGGATGCGCTTGGTCGACAGGAGTGTATGTCTTGCTGCCCCAGGCGCAAGGCTATGAAGTCGCCATGCTGTTAGTGACGTTGCTCAGCGTCAGCTCGGCAGCGGCTGCCTCGCTGTCGATGCACCTCGTGTCTTATTGCACCTTCATGGTGATCATGCTGGTGCCGAGTGCGATCTGGCTGTCGCTGCAACCCGGCAATACGCAAGTCGTTGCAGCAGCGATGTGGGCAGCTCTGGGTGTTCTGCTGGTGACGGGTTATTTAGGCTGGCTTAGTAACGTGCGATTTATCAAGACCAAGTACGACCTGGAGCACGCCTTGCTGACTGCCGCCGAGGCCAAGACGGTGGCCGAAGACGCGAGCCGCGCCAAGTCGCGATTCTTGGCAAACATGAGCCATGAAGTACGTACGCCGTTGAATGGCGTACTCGGTATGACCGAGATATTGGGGGCGTCGAACCTCGACGCGGCGCAACGTCGTCAGGTCGAGCTGCTGCAGCAGTCAGCGCATCACCTGTTAGGCGTCGTCAACGGCATACTCGATCTGGCAAAGGTGGAAGCTGGCCGCATGATCATCGAGCAGCGACCACTGCAGCTCGCAGTAGTTGTCAGTGAAGCGGTGGAGCTGTTTCGCGATACCGCCAGTCGCAAAGGACTGCGCTTGGACTATTCGCTGTCCGCCGATATCCCTGCACAGGTGACGGGTGACGTGTTGCGGCTGCGGCAAGTGCTGGCCAATCTGATTTCGAACGCCGTCAAGTGCACCGCAACCGGTGGCGTGACAATTAGCGTGCGACTGGAGCGCCAGATTGACAGTGGTTACTGTCTGCGTTTCGAGGTTAGCGATACTGGGGCCGGCATTCCGCCCGAGCAGCAGGAAAATATCTTCGGTGCGTTCGCGCAGATCAACGATCTGGAAGCGACACGTGGCGTTGGTACTGGTCTCGGCCTAACTATCGCGCGTGAGCTCGTGAGCTTGATGCAAGGTGAAATCGGGGTGTCGAGCGAGCCCGGCGTCGGCTCCACGTTCTGGTTCACCGCTATTTTCGGCCGAGCGCAACAGGCACTGGTAGTAGAGGTGTCGACTCCGCCGCGGCCGACAGCCAAGCGGCGTGCTGGGGCCAAGGTTCTGGTGGTGGAGGACAACGCTGTCAATCGGGCAGTGATCGAGGCGATGTTGCAACGGTTGCAGCTCGACGTGGCGCTGGCGCATGACGCGGAAGCGGCCTTGGTGATGCTCGAGCGACAAAGCTACGACGCGGTGTTGATGGACTGTCGACTACCCGGCATGGACGGACTCGAAGCGACGCGTATCATTCGCCGGCGTGGGCTGTTGAGCCGTAGCGGCGGGGCAATACCTGTGATTGCCTTGACCGCCAATGCATTTGAGGATGACAAGCGCCGCGCGCTGGATGCCGGTATGGATGCGTTCCTGCCAAAGCCGATCCAGATCGGTGCGTTGGCGAATACCCTGGATCAGTGGCTGGTGAATCTGGCCGCAGTGGATCGCGAATCGAACGCGCCGCGAATTCGTTATGATTCGCAGCATGAGTCAGAAACGGCCGAGCCTGGGGAAGGGACTGGAAGCGCTGCTGGGCCAGGTGGCGGCGCGTCCCGCCACGCCCACAGCTAGCGGCACCGCCCGCGCAGCCGATGCTGACGCGGCGCAACGTCCCGCCTCGCATGGCGATGAACTGACCAAGTTGCCGCTCGATCTCCTGCAGCGCGGCAAATATCAGCCGCGTATCGATATGCGTCAGGAGACGCTCGAGGAGCTCGCCAGCTCGATCCGTGCACAAGGCGTCGTGCAGCCCATTGTCGTGCGGCCAGTCGGGACGCCGGCCAGCGGTGAGTCACAACGCTACGAGATCATTGCCGGTGAGCGGCGTTGGCGCGCTGCACAGCTCGCCAATCTGGCGGAGATCCCTGCGGTCGTGCGGCGCGTGCCGGACGAGGCGGCGATCGCCATGGCGCTGATCGAGAATATCCAGCGCGAGGATCTCAACCCGCTGGAAGAAGCTCGTGCGCTCGACCGACTGATTAGTGAATTCGGTATCACCCATCAGCAGGCGGCGGACGCGGTCGGCCGCTCGCGTGCCGCGGTCAGCAATCTGTTGCGTTTGCTCGAGCTGGCGCCTGAAGTGGCTGCACACGTGGAAAAGCGTGAACTGGAAATGGGCCACGCACGAGCGTTGTTAGGTTTGAGCGCGCGACGCCAGCAAGTCGAGGTGGCGGCACTGGTTGCTCGCAAAGGCTTGTCGGTGCGCGAGACGGAGGCATTGGTCCGCAGCATGTTGCAGCCGGCACGAGCGCGCAACGATGCCGCCGCCGACAATCGTGATCCGAACGTGCGCAAACTAGAGCAGGACCTGGCCGACAAGCTGGGCGCCAAGGTGGCGATCCAGCATGCTGCCTCGGGTAAGGGCAAGCTGGTGGTCAGTTACAACTCGCTCGATGAACTGGATGGGATACTCGCGCATATCGAGTGACCACTCGCCGTGGCGAATAAGTTTTGCTGCGTTGCAACGTCTTGATCGGCACGAAAGCGTCCCGTATACTGCCGCGCCTTTGTTGGCAGGCTACTAAGTAGTTGCCGGGAAAGGTACAAGAAGAGCCGCCACGCCCTGCTGGGCGAGCGGCTTTTTGGTGCCCCAGCGACGGACTTTTACGTGGCTGGACTGCACGTAGCTGCAACGGAGTTGTCGTGTCCGCGGTGCGAGACCCTCATGCTGATCAAGCGATCAGCACAGTCAGGCGGCTCGCTGTGCGGATACTGGCCGCGCAGGTGGTGGTAACGCTCGCGGTCGCCCTGGTGGCGTATGTCGCGAGCGGGGCCTCAGCTGCGGCATCCGCCCTCGCGGGCGGATCGATTGGTGTCGTCGCCAACTTGTTCATGACGTTCCAGTCGTTGCGGCGCGCGCGTGGTGCGGCTCAGGCGCTTGGGCGGATGCTGATCGGGCAGTTCGTCAAGGTGGCCCTGACATTGATGGGTTTTGTGGCGCTCGCGCAATCGCGCGACGTCGTTTGGATCGCAGCGATCGCGGCTTACATCGCGACGCTGCTGGCGTTCTGGGTAATCCCGGCGCTGGGGTCGCGGCGACTGCCGCCGCGATCAGTGGGTTGAGATAGGGTTAGGGAGTTGGACTTAAATCATCATGGCGGCTGAGCACGGCATCGAAGAAACGCCTACTGCATACATTGTCCATCACCTCAAGCACTTGCAGGTGGGTGAGGGTTTCTGGACGTGGCACGTCGATACCCTGTTCATGTCGACGCTGCTCGCGATCGTCACTGCATTGTTCCTGTACGCTGGCGCGCGCAAAGCAAGCGCAGGGGTCCCATCGCGCTTCGTCAGCTTCATCGAGATGATCTACGAGTTCGTCGATGGTCAGGTCGCCGACGTCTACCATGGCAATCGCGCCTTCCTGGTCGCCGTCGCCTTGTCGCTGTTCACCTGGATCATCGCCATGAACGCGATGGATCTGATACCGCTCGATGCACCCGGGTACATCGCAGCGCTCTTTGGCGCCGAGTACTGGCGCGTGCTGCCCACGGCGGATCTGAACGGCACGATCGCGATGGCGATCGTCATACTGTTCCTGATCATTGGAGCCGCGATTCGCGCCAAGGGTCTCAAGGGCTACGCGCATGAGTGGATCACCGCGCCCTTCGGCGGCAACCCGCTGCTGTGGATCCCGAACTTCGCCCTCAACGTCGTTGAGCTGCTCGCCAAGCCGGTATCGCTGTCGATGCGGTTGTTCGGCAACATGTACGCGGGTGAGTTACTTTTCATGCTGATCGCCCTGTTGGGCATGGCGGCGGCGCTGTCACTGGGCGGCTCGTTGCTGTTCCTTGGGCAGCTGATCGCCGGTGCTGCCTGGGCGATCTTTCACGTGCTGATTATTCTGCTACAGGCATACATCTTCATGGTGCTGCCGATCGTGTATATCGCGATGGCGGAAGAGCACCACTAGATTTTTTTACCGGCCCACTCGATTCGACTTACTGCTCACGGAGACAAAAATGGAAATCGCAACCGTCCAGGCGTACACCGCACTTGGCATCGGCATCATCATTGGCCTGGGCGCTATCGGCGCTTGCATCGGTATCGGCATCATGGGTTCGAAGTTTCTCGAGTCGGCTGCCCGCCAGCCCGAGCTCACCCCGATGCTGCAAGGCCGCATGTTCCTGCTGGTCGGTCTGATCGACGCGGCGTTCCTGATCGGCGTGGGTCTTGCCATGCTGCTGGCGTTTGCCAACCCGCTGCTCGCTAGCCTGACCGGCGGCTGATTGCGGCTTCGCAATCCAAGCACAAGTTAGTTAGCGGGAGACGATTCATGACGATCAATGCCACATTTATCGGGCAGATCCTCGTCTTCGCGATCCTGCTCTGGTTCATCTACAAGTTCGTCACGCCGGCGCTCTCGCAGGCGCTCAACGAGCGACAGAAGAAGATCGCCGACGGGCTGGCCGCTGCCGAGAAAGGGCAGAAAGATCTCGCTGAGGCGCAGTCGCGCGCCGAAGGTGTGATCAAGGAAGCTCGCGACCGCGCGAACCAGATCATCGATCAGGCCAATCGACGTTCCAATGAGATCGTCGATGCAGCCAAAGGCACGGCGCAACACGAGGGTGAGCGTATCGTGACCACAGCGCGCACCGAGGCGGCCACCGAAGCCAACCGTGCGCGCGACACGCTGCGTCGCGAAGTCGGCAGCCTGGTGGCTGCTGGCACGTCGCGCTTGCTCGAGCGCGAAGTGGACGCCAAGACGCATGCCGACTTGCTCGACAAGTTGGCTGCCGAGATAGGTCGCGGCTGATGGCAGAAGAAGCCACAGTCGCCAGGCCCTACGCGCGCGCTGCGTTCGAGTATGCGCTCGCCGGCAAGTCGCTCAGCGCCTGGAGTACGTTCCTCGGCGGCGCGGAAACGGCGGTGCGCGACGAGCGTGTTGCGCGGCTGATCGGCAACCCGCATGTGCGAACCGATGAGCTGGTGGAGTTGCTGGCCGGTGTCGCGCTTGGCGTGGGCAACGCGTCGGGCGTCGGCGAGCACGGCCGCAATTTTCTGCGCCTGTTGGCCGACAACAGTCGATTTGCGCTGTTGCCGCAGATTGCACAGCAGTTCGAACTGCTGCGCGCCAACCATGAGAGCACCGTCGAGGTCGAACTTGTGTCGGCTGTACCGCTCACGCCGGAGCAGCAGCAGAAGTTTGCCGCCGCGCTCACCAAGCGTCTGGCGCGCACCGTTCGCCTGCATCTGTCGGTCGATCCAAAATTGATCGGCGGAGCGGTGGTACGGGCCGGCGATTTCGTCATCGATGGCTCGTTGCAGGGCCGCGTGGAACGTTTGAGTTCCGCCATCACCGGCTGAGCGTACATTAGATTTGTTAGGGCGACGCGCTGTGCGCGTCGCTAAAAGGACCTGAAGCATGTCAGTCAAAGCGTCGGAAATTTCTGATCTCATCAAGCAGCGGATCGATAAGTTCGCCAATGCCAATGAGGCGCGTAACGTTGGCACCGTCGTGTCCGTCACAGACGGTATCACGCGTATTCACGGCCTCGCCGACGCCAAGTATGGCGAGATGCTGGAGTTTCCCGGCAACCTCTTTGGTCTCGCGCTGAACCTCGAGCGGGACTCGGTCGGTGCGGTTGTGCTGGGTGACTACAAGGGCATCAGCGAAGGCGACACGGTCAAGACTACGGGCCGCATTCTGGAAGTGCCAGTCGGGCCAGAATTGTTAGGCCGGGTGGTGAACGCACTGGGCGAGCCGATCGATGGCAAAGGCCCGATCAAAGCCACGCGTACGGCGCCGATCGAGCGTGTCGCGCCAGGCGTGATTTATCGCAAGTCGGTGAGCCAGCCGGTGCAAACCGGCTACAAAGCCGTCGACGCGATGGTGCCCGTCGGCCGCGGCCAGCGTGAGTTGATCATCGGCGACCGTCAGACCGGCAAGACGGCGCTCGCCATCGACACGATCATCAACCAGAAGTCATCCGGCATTAAGTGCGTCTATGTGGCCATCGGCCAGAAGCAATCGACGATTGCCAATGTCGTGCGCAAGCTCGAAGAACACGACGCGATGGGCCACACGATCATCGTGGCCGCTTCCGCCTCGACGCCGGCCGCCATGCAGTACATCTCGGCCTATTCGGGTTGCACGATGGGCGAGTACTTCATGGACAACGGGCAAGATGCCCTGATCATCTATGACGACTTGTCGAAGCAGGCGGTGGCCTATCGGCAGATCTCGCTGTTGCTGCGCCGCCCGCCGGGCCGCGAAGCCTTCCCCGGCGACGTGTTCTATTTGCACTCCCGCCTGCTCGAGCGGTCCGCGCGCGTCAACGAGGAGTATGTCGAGGCCGCCACCAAGGGTGCGGTCAAGGGCAAGACGGGCTCGCTGACCGGTCTGCCGATCATCGAAACGCAGGCCGGCGACGTCACCGCGTTCGTGCCGACCAACGTCATCTCGATTACCGACGGCCAGATCTTCCTCGAGACGGACCTGTTCAACTCGGGCATCCGTCCTGCCATGAACGCCGGCATTTCGGTGTCACGCGTAGGTGGTGCGGCGCAGACCGACATCATCAAGAAGCTTGGTGGCGGTATTCGTCTCGCGCTCGCGCAGTTCCGCGAGCTGGCGGCGTTCTCGCAGTTCGCGTCGGATCTCGATGAAGCCACGCGGCGTCAGCTCGAGCGCGGTCAGCGCGTCACCGAGGTGATGAAGCAGAAACAGTACGCGCCGATGTCGGTGGCCGAGATGGCACTGTCGATCTACGCCGTGAACAACGGCTACTTCGACAAAATCGATCGCAACAAAGTGGTCGATGCCGAGGCCGCGCTGCAGGGCTTTGCCCGCACCAGCCACAAACAGGCGCTCGATGACATTAACGCAAAGCCTGAGCTGAAAGCGCACGACGCCACGCTCAAGAAGATCTGCGAGGAGTTCACCAAAACCGGTTCGTACTAGAACCTGCGGAACTAACCAGATGCCAGGCACAAAGGAAATTCGCGCCAAGATCGGCAGTGTGAAGAGCACGCAGAAGATCACCAAGGCGATGGAAATGGTGGCGGCCAGCAAGATGCGCCGCGCCCAGGACCGGATGCGCCTGGCGCGACCGTACGCCGACAAGATTCGCACCGTGATCGGCCACTTGAATGCCGCCAACCCGGACTACCGGCATCCGTTCCTGGTGGAACGCGCTGACGTCAAGAACGTTGGCATTATTGTCGTCTCCTCGGATCGCGGCCTGTGCGGCGCCCTCAATATCAACGTGTTCAAGAGCTCATTGTTGGCGATGCGCGACTGGCAGGGCAAGGGCGCGGCGGTGCAGCTGTGCCTCATCGGCAGCAAAGCGACGGCGTTTTTCCGCCGCTTGAAGACGCCGATCGCGGCAAGCGTGCAGGGCCTCGGCGACAAACCACACGTCAAGGATCTGATCGGGACCGTGAAAGTGATGCTCGACGCGTATCGCGAGGGCAAGATTGATCGACTGCTGCTGATCCACTCGTCGTTCATCAACACGATGTCGCAACGGCCCGAAGTGGTGCAGTTGCTGCCGGTTGAAACACTCGACGCGAGTGATCTGCAGCAACACTGGGACTACATCTACGAGCCCGATTCTGCGGCGATTCTCGATGGCGTTTTGATGCGCTATATCGAGTCGCAGGTGTATCGCGGCGCCGTGGAAAACGTCGCCTGCGAAATGGCGGCTCGCATGGTCGCCATGAAGAGTGCGTCCGACAATGCGGGCAGTCTCATCGACGAATTGCAATTGGTATACAACAAGGCCCGTCAGGCCGCGATCACCAAAGAATTGGCTGAGATCGTGGGCGGCGCGGCGGCGGTCTGAGGACTTAAACGAATGGCTACTGGCAAGATCATCCAAATCATCGGACCCGTCGTCGACGTGGAGTTTCCACGCGAACATATCCCGAAGATCTACGAGGCGCTCAAGCTGCAAGACGTCGAGCTGACGCTCGAGGTGCAGCAACAGTTGGGTGACGGCGTCGTGCGCACTATCGCCATGGGCCCATCGGAGGGTTTGCGGCGCGGACTCGCCGTTGATAGCACCGGCGGGCCGATTTCCGTCCCGGTCGGCAAGGGCACGTTGGGGCGCATCATGGATGTGCTGGGTGCTCCGCAGGACAACCAGGGCCCGATCAAGTCGACCGAAACCCTGCCGATTCACCGTCCCGCACCAGCCTTTGACGAACAGGCTGGCGGTCAGGACCTGTTAGCAACCGGCATCAAGGTCATCGACCTGCTAGTGCCGTTCGCCAAGGGTGGCAAGGTGGGTCTGTTCGGCGGCGCCGGCGTGGGCAAGACCGTCAACATGCTCGAGCTGATCAACAACATCGCCAAGCAGTACAGTGGTTTGTCCGTGTTTGCCGGTGTCGGTGAGCGTACCCGCGAAGGTAACGACTTCTACCACGAGATGATCGAGTCGGGCGTCATCGATCCCAAAGAGCTGTCGAACTCGAAAGTGGCGATGGTCTATGGGGAGATGAACGAGCCGCCAGGCAACCGTCTGCGCGTGGCGCTTACGGGCCTTACGATGGCCGAGTACTTCCGCGATGAAGTGCGCGAAGATGGTAAGCGCGGTCGCGACGTGCTGTTCTTCGTCGACAATATCTATCGTTACACACTCGCCGGCACCGAAGTGTCCGCGTTGTTAGGCCGGATGCCGTCGGCGGTGGGCTATCAGCCGACACTGGCCGAGGAAATGGGCGTGCTGCAAGAGCGCATCACGTCCACCAAGACGGGTTCCATCACCTCGATCCAGGCGGTCTACGTGCCCGCGGACGACATGACTGACCCGTCGCCTGCCACCACCTTTGCGCACTTGGACGCCACGGTGGTGCTGTCGCGCCAGATCGCGACGCTCGGCATCTATCCCGCAGTGGATCCGCTCGACTCCAGCAGTCGGCAGCTTGATCCGAACGTGGTCGGTGAAGAACACTACAACACCGCACGTGGCGTACAGATGGTGCTGCAGCGCTATAAAGAGTTGCAGGACATCATCGCGATTCTCGGTATGGACGAGTTGTCAGAAGAGGACAAGCAGACGGTCTACCGCGCCCGTAAGGTACAGCGGTTCCTGTCGCAGCCCTTCAACGTCGCCAAGGTGTTCACGGGCCAGGACGGCAAGATCGTCTCGCTCAAAGACACGATCCGCGGTTTCAAGGGCATCATCAATGGCGAGTTCGACCACCTGCCCGAGCAGGCTTTCTACATGGTTGGCGCCATCGAAGAGGCCGTCGAGAAGGCGAAGACGCTCAACTAACGGGCGCTCTGATTCAAGGCACATAGCACATGGCAACTGACAGCATCCACGTCGATATCGTGAGCGCCGAAGGCGAGATTTTCTCCGGCGCCGCGAAGATGGTGTTCGTGCCTGCCACGGAAGGTGAGCTCGGCATCACGCCGCGCCATGCGCCACTGCTGTCGCTGATCAAGGCGGGCGAAGTCCGGGTGCAAACGCCGGACGGACAGGAGCAGTTTTTCTTTGTGGGCGGCGGTGCGCTAGAGATACAGCCGCGCAAGGTGACCGTGTTGGCCGACACCGCGTTGCGTGCCAAAGATGTGGATGAGGCGGCAGCTTTGGCCGCCAAGCAACGCGCTGAAGAGATGCTCGCCGGCAAGGTCGACAGGATTGAGCAGGCCGAAGCGCTGGCCGAACTCGCCCGTGCGGCAGCGCAGCTGAAGTTCATTCAGAAGCTGCGCAAGATCAAGGGCTGAACCCTACTGCCGGCCGACGAGCGGCACATCCTTTGGGATGAGCGGTGCAGGCGGGGTAATCGCATTTTGCACCGCGCCACGAAACTGGCGAAACATGCAGCAGCGGCGTTAAGATCCTGCGATGGGCGGCATTACCGACAATCGCATCGACTGGATCTTCCCGACCACGCCGGAAGATGACCAGGTCGAATCCAGCACCGAGCGCAAGGCTGAACTTGAACTCGAGCGGCAGAAGAAGCTGGCCGACGCCCTGCTCGACGGCGCTCCGACTCTGACCGTCGACTCGCCTGGCTTCGATCCGTATAACTCCGTCGGCAGCCAGGCCACCCGCAAGTAGCAGCGACCCGCCAGACATCTGGCGTGCGAGTGGTTAAACTCGCGACTTCATGAAACTCGCCGTTGTTATTCTCGCTGCCGGTCAAGGCAAGCGTATGCAGTCCGCGCTGCCCAAGGTATTACAGCCGCTCGCCGGGCGGCCCTTGCTGGCGCATGTCATCGACACCGCCCGCGCGCTGCAGCCGCATTCCATCCATGTCGTCTACGGCCACGGTGGCGACCAGGTGCGCAGCATGTTGGCCGAGGCAAGAGTCCAATGGGCCTTGCAGGCCGAGCAACACGGCACGGGCCACGCGCTCATGCAGGCAATGCCAGCGGTCAATGACGACGAGCTCGTGTTGGTGTTGTATGGCGACGTACCGCTGGTGCGCGTCGAGACACTCCAACAGTTGCTCGGCCTCGCCGGGCCGCAGTCGCTCGCGTTACTAACCGTCGAGCTCGCCGACGCCACCGGCTATGGACGAATCGTTCGCAACGCGCGCGGTGCGATCGAGCAGATCGTCGAACAGAAAGACGCTACTGCCGCGCAACTGGCAATACGCGAAGGCAACAGCGGCATCCTGGCGGCGCCTGCCATCTCTCTGCGCAAGTGGTTAGGGCAGCTCAAGAATGCCAATGCGCAGGGCGAGTATTACCTCACTGACGTCATCGCGATGGCAGTGCAGGAGAATTTCAAGGTGACACCCAGCATTGCGCCGACCGAAGCTGAGGTGTTGGGCGTCAATGACAAGGCGCAATTGGCGCAGCTCGAACGACTCTACCAACGGCGCCGTGCCGCGGAGCTGCTGGCGGCGGGCGTCACGCTGATCGATCCGGCCCGACTGGATGTGCGTGGCGAGGTCACGGTCGGTCGGGATGTCGTCATCGAGCCCAACGTTTTGCTTGAGGGCCGTGTGCACCTCGGCGATCGGGTGCGCGTCGGGCCCAATTGTGTGTTGCGTGACATGCGTGTCGGCGCCGACTCGGTGATCCATCCCAACTGCGTGCTCGAGCGCAGCGAGATCGGCGAGGCGTGCTCCGTGGGCCCGTTCGCGCGCCTACGACCGGATTCGAAGATGCAGCGCGACTCGCACATCGGCAACTTCGTCGAACTCAAGAAGACCACGCTGGGTGAGGGTAGCAAGGCGAATCACTTGAGCTATCTGGGCGATGCGCTGATCGGCGCGCGCGTCAACGTTGGCGCCGGCACGATCACCTGCAATTACGACGGTGCTAACAAGTGGGTTACGACCATCGAAGATGAGGCCTTCATCGGTTCGGGCAACATGCTGGTAGCACCGGTGCGCATCGGCCTACGCGCCACCACCGGCGCAGGCAGTACGATTACCAAGGAAGTGGCTGACGCGACGCTCGCGGTGGCGCGCGGCAAACAGATATCCCTCGCTGGCTGGCAGCGGCCGGTCAAACAACCCAAGCCGGTCAAATGACCGCAACCATCGAGGCGCGAGCCGGCGCACTCCCTAAGGAGCAACTCATGAAATCACTGGCCCTATTCGCTGCCCTTGCAGTAACAAGTGGTGTGGCAGCAGCCGATACGACGGTCGAGATGCATCTCGTAGACGCTGCCGGCAAGTCGCAGGCGGCCGGCACGGTGCGCCTGGTCGAGACGCCTTATGGTCTGGCGTTCTACCCGGTTCTTGACGGGTTGACGCCCGGGCTGCACGGATTCCACGTGCATGAAAATCCGTCCTGCGCGCCGGCTGACAAGGATGGCAAACCTGTCGCGGCGTTGGCAGCTGGCGGGCATCTGGACCCAGCCAACACCAAGCGCCATGCCGAGCCTTGGGGGGACGGCCATCTCGGTGACTTGCCGCCGTTGTTCGTTGACGCAGCCGGCAAGGCGACCAGCCCCGTGCTGGCGCCGCGGTTGAAACTCGCGGACGTCTTGAACCGCTCTTTGATGGTTCACGCTGGCGGCGATAACCACGCCGACCATCCCGCGCCGCTGGGCGGCGGCGGCGCACGGGTCGCGTGTGGCGTGATCCCCAAAGCCGTGACCGCGAACAAGGCGGGCTCGTGAAGGCCACCTGGCGCGGTACGACGATCGCAGAATCGAACGAAACTGTCGTCGTCGAAGGCAACCATTATTTTCCGCGGGCGTCGGTACGCGCGCAATTGCTGCAGCCTAGTGATACGACTACACACTGCCCGTGGAAGGGTACAGCGAACTACCACTCTCTCAGTGTGAACGGCGAGCTCAACCGCGATGCCGCGTGGTACTACGCCGAGCCGAAGGCTGCCGCTGCAAACATCACCGACCGAATTGCGTTTTGGAAAGGCGTCGAGATAACCGGCTAAGCCAGGCGTTCGCTACGGCGGTGCTACCCACAGGCGCGGCCGTTCACGTCCTACCCACACAGGTTCGTTGCCCGCGCCAGATTTGTCGCTGATGTCGTTGGGCCGCGGATTGCGATTCAGATACCAGATGCTGCGCGCGCCTGCCGTGGTTGATTTAGGGCTGGCGATTTCGGCTGCTACGTCGGTCACCGACAAGACGTCTGCATAGATCTGTATCCCGCGGATCACACCGTTCATGATCTCCTCGGACGGCGCCCAGGGTGCATCACCCCAGGTCAGCGCGGGCCGCGTCGGTGGCCTTTCCCCGTAGCTGGGGTCTTCATCCTGGCGGATCACGCGCGCGGTATTGGGCCAGTCCCAGAAATACTCGTGGTGCTTGCCGAGTCCGTCCGACCAGACCCTGAGCACTTGCGTGTACCACTGATCGTAAACCACGAATTCGGGGCTCAGCGTGTCGCGACCGTTGACCGAGATTTCCCACTTGTGGTCGGTGCCTGTGCGTGGCGGCTGCGGGTAGGGGTGCGCGCCGTAGTAGCTGCCAATCTGGCCGTCATCCCAGAAAAACGTGCCGTCGTTGCCCCAGAAGAACGCGGTGTAATAGCCCTTCTGGCGGCGTGGATTGACTCGCCAAATGTAGGTAGCCGGATACATCGCGAGTGGCTTGCTGAACCGGAAGCGCACGGTGCCGGCGGTCGATGCGTTGCCACGGAAGTCGAGGCCGGTGACAGAGTCCGGGCCGAGGGCAGGGCTGGGTGTTGAAGTGGGCAAGCAGCCAGCCAGCGCCGCCGTGAGCAGGGCAAAAGCCGACAAGCAGACGACCAGACGGCCAGCAGCGCAGCTACGCACCTGCCACATAGGCCTCTCGAATTGCGCAGCAAAGAGCGGCTCAGACATGATGAATCATGGTAACGCAAACGCGTATGCTAGGGTCTCCCGCGCAACAGTGATCGAGGCAGTGCCATGTCCAGTGTCGGTTATCACGAGCCTATCGAAGAACTCTCAGCAGAGACCCGCGATCTGCACCGCGCCATCGTATCTTTAATGGAAGAACTCGAGGCCGTGGACTGGTACAACCAGCGCGCCGATGCCTGCAAAGACCCTGATTTGAAGGCGATTCTCGAGCACAATCGGGATGAAGAAAAAGAGCACGCCGCGATGGTGCTGGAATGGATTCGACGCAAGGACCCAACTTTCTCCAAGGAGCTGAAGGACTATCTGTTCACCACGAAGCCGATCGCGCACAAGTAGCGGCTCGCAAGTCTTACGAATGTGACTTAAATCACATTTTGGCTGCCATCTTTCGGATGTTGGTACCAGTCCCCAAACAGGGTACTGAACGCACACAGACCTGACATTTGTTGCTAGTTTCGGCGCAGCAATTTGCGTTCGGGCGCTTTATGCTGTTGCAAGGTCCTGCGTGCGCTGAGCGCTCAAGCGCCATGGCCTCGTTTGGGCTGAAAATTAACGAGTTAGATGCGTCAATTCCACCAATCACCACCGTCAGCAGAGACCGCGCCAAAGACGCTCGGCGAACTGCTCGCTGTGCGTGCGGCGCAATGCCCCACTGAACTGGCGTATGCGTTTCTGCGTGATGATCTCAGCATCGAGACGCAGCTCAGCTATGCGCAGTTGGCGCAACGGGCGAACGGGCTCGCTGTGGAAATCGCCGCGCGCGCTGCCGTCGGTGAGCGCGTCCTGCTGGTCTACGGGCCAGGCTTGGATAGCGTGGTGGCGTTTTTTGCCTGTGCGGTCGCCGGTGTCGTCGCGGTGCCCACGGCGTCGCCTGATGGCGCACGCCTAAAGAGTGCGTTGCCGCGACTGCGGCTGATTGCCGCTGATGCCAAAGCGGTCCTCACACTAACAACCCAGGCAACGCTCGCCAAACTCAGAGAACTGAACGCCGCGTCGGCCGACGAACTCAAGTCCTGGTTGGCGACTGACACGGTTGGCGCGTGTCTGGCGGCGTTGCAAGACGACCGGCGCAGAGAACCCAGCGACACGGCGTATCTGCAATACACGTCCGGGTCCACTGGCACGCCACGCGGTGTAGCCATCTCGCACGCCAATGTGCTTGCGAACTGTGCTGCCATCTCGGCCAAGGTGCCTCACTCCGACCAACCCGGCTCCCTCTCGTGGCTACCCTACTTCCATGATTACGGCCTCGTGCAAGGCATCGTCTGGCCGTTGTCTCGCGCGATGCCCGGCTATCTGCTATCACCGCTGACGTTCTTGCGGCGGCCGTTGCGCTGGCTCGAGGCAATGAGCCGTTATCGCGTCAGCTATACGGGCGCGCCTAACTTTGCGCTGGCCGCGTGCGTCAAAGCACTGGCCAGTCAGGCCGACTGGCAGGCGGGACTCGATGCGGTGCGTGTCATTAGCTGCGGTGCGGAGCCGATCAAAGCGGCTACAGTCGAGGCGTTTCTAACAAGTTTTGCGCGTTTCGGCTTGTCACGAAACGCGTTTTCGCCCGCATACGGATTGGCAGAAGCCACGTTGATGGTCACAGGCAAGCCGCCCGAGACTGAGATGACGACGCTTCGAGTCAGTACAGCTACGTTGGCGGAAGGCCGGGTGACCCAATCGACAGACGAAGCGTCGGCGCGGGTGCTGGTGAGTTGCGGCACGCCAGGGCTCGAAACACAAGTCCAGATCGTATCGCAGCACAACCACGCGCCGTTGCCGGAGAATCGTGTTGGCGAGATCTGGGTTTCCGGGCCATCGGTTGGTCGTGGCTATTTTGGCAATCAATCCGCAAGCAAAGAAGTCTTTGCAGGCAGTCTCGTTGCGGTACCGGGCACTACCTACTTGCGTACGGGTGATCTCGGCTTTCTGCGCGACGGCGAGCTGTTCATTACGGGTCGCCTCAAGGATCTGTTGATCTTCAGCGGCCGGAACTATCACCCGCAGGATCTGGAGTGGACGGCCGAATCGTCTGACGAACGTATTCGCAGCGGTCACGGCGCCGCATTTTCCATCGACTCGGCAGACGGTGAACAACTGGTCGTCGTTTTGGAGGTCGACCGTCGACTGAAGCCGGACGAATTGCAGTCGGTTGCAGCTGTCGCGCGGCGTGCGATCGCCGTCGAGCACGAGCTCCGAGCGCACATCGTCGTGTTGGTTCGATCGGGCACAGTGCCGCGCACCTCGAGCGGCAAAGTTCGCCGTCAACAGTGTCGTGCCGAGTACCTCGCCGACCAACTCGATATTTTACACCTCGATCGCTTGGCGCCGGATCGCCAGGCGGCGGTGGGCGACACGGTCGACGACGTCGCCGTGCCGTCGCTGGCGGAGATTCGAGCGATCACGTCTGATACTGCGCGACACGGACTATTGGCGCAGACGCTGCGTGTCGCAGTGGCACAGCAACTCGAGCGCGACACGGACGCTGTGCCGCTCGACGCCTCGGCTATCGAGCTCGGGCTGGACTCTTTGGCTGTTGCGCAGGTCCTGCGACGCCTCGAGGTTGCCTGGCAGGTGCGCTTGCCGCCGGGCAATCTGCTAGCGGCCGAGACTTTGAGTGAGGCGGCTCGCTTGCTGCAGCTACAAGTCGATGCCCATGAACTCGTGGATGAAGGGGCGGGCAGCGAGCTTGCACCGCGTGTGAGTCCGGCAGCCGATGGCTTGCTACCACTCTCGCCGGCGCAGGAGCGACTGTGGTTTCTTGCGCAGATCGAGGGCGCCAGCCGTGCCTACCATCTCGGCGGTGGAATTCGGTTTACCGGAATACTGAACCGACCCGCGCTAGGCCGCGCGCTCGACGCAGTAATCGCTCGTCACGAGATGTTGCGGACAGTGTTCATTAGCCGCGCTGGCGTGCCGATGCAGCGCGTGTTGGCAGCGGCGGACCGCGAATTTGCGTTGGTAGAGCACCCGACTGACGCGGGTCCAGTCGAGCGCGAAGAACTCATGGGCGTGCTCGAGGCGGAAGCCAGAGCGCCCTTTGATCTTGTCAGGGGCCCCTTGATTCGTGGTCTGTTGATTCAGGAATCGAGCGAGCAGGCCGTTTTGTGGTTGTCGATGCATCACATCGTAGCTGACGGCTGGTCGATTGGCGTTCTTGCCCAAGAAATCGGCGCGCTGTACCGGGCATTTGCCGCTGGCGAGCTGAATCCTCTGCCGCCACTCGCCGCCCAGTATCGCGACTACGTCTGGCGGCAGAGACAGTTATTAGGTTCAGCAAAGCTCGAACGGCAGTTGCGGTACTGGCGCGCGCAGTTGACCAATGCACCCATCAATATCGAACTGCCAATCGATACCGCGCGCCAGACTTTCGACGACTTTTCGGGCAGCGCACGCGCGCTGGAACTCGACAACGAGTTGGTCGCGGCGATCCGCGAATTTGCACGTCGCAATCAAGTGACGCTGTATGTCGCGCTGTTGAGTTCCTGGGTGGCCTTGTTGGCGCGCATCTCAGGACAGGATGATCTGGTGATAGGTACGGCCAGCGCCGACCGGCCTGGTCGGCAATTTGACCAACTCATCGGCTTTTGCGTCAACACGCTGGCGTTACGTTTTCGGTTGCCGCCGGCGACGTCGGTTGCCGCGCTGTTGGCACTTGTTAGGAGCCAAGTGCTTGCGGCTCAGGAACATGCTGACGTGCCGTTCGAGCGCGTCGTTGACGCGCTGCGTGTTGATCGGGGCCGGGCGCATAGCCCATTGTTCAACGTCAGGTTCGCGTGGCAGAACACGGGGTCCGACGCCGATCTGCTACCCGGGCTGGTGAGCGAACGGCTGACGTTTGCGCCGGTCGAGGCAGTGCCGGTCGATCTCACGATGGTTTTCGAGACGATCGGCGAGCGGCTGGCGGGACGTATCGAATATTCGACCGCACTATTTGACACGCCGACGATCGATCGGCTGTTGCAGAGCTGGCGTCGACTGTTGGTGGCAATGCTCGCTGACACCGAGTTGAGTGTCGCCGCGCTGCCCCTGGTGGCGATCGGCGAGTCTGGGAGTCGGTTGGCAGGGCCGGTTGCCGAAGTGGCTGACGAGCTGGCACTACACGAGTTGTTTGAGCAGCGAGCGGCGCATACAGGCGGTTCGGTGGCGCTGCTGCAAGGCGAGCGGACGATGAGCTACGCGCAGCTGGATCGCCGCTCGACGGCGTTGGCGGGTCGGTTGATCGCGCTGGGCGTGGGGCGCGAGGACCGGGTGGCGCTCACCGGTCAGCGGAGTATCGAGCTGGTGGTAGGGATGCTGGCGACGCTGAAGGCGGGCGGAGCCTTCGTGCCGCTCGACCCGCAGTATCCGGCCGAGCGGCTGGCCTGGATGCTGAGCGACGCGGCACCGAAGGTGCTGCTGAAGAGTGCTGATCAAGCGACGCCGTGGGCCGAGACGCGGCCACAGATGACGGTGCTGGAGTTGTCGGCGACGGCTGAGCCGGCCGCGAGCATGGTGACCTTGCCCAAAGTAGGCGCGGACGCGCTGGCGTACATGATCTACACCTCGGGTTCCAGCGGTACGCCCAAGGGCGTGCTGGTCGAGCATCGCAACGCCGTCAACCTCGTGCGGGCAATGGCCAGCATTTTTGAGCTGACGCCCGCCGATCGCGTGCTGCACCAGAGCTCGATCAGCTTCGATCCCAGCATCTGGGAGTTGTTTGTCCCGCTGGCCTGCGGCGCGAGCGTCGCGCTGGCGCCGTCTGGCGCGCAGAGCGATCCGGCACGTATTCTGACCGCGATCGAGCAGTCTGACGCTAGCGTGGTGTCGTTCGTGCCGGCGTTTCTGCAGGCCTTGCTGGATCACCGCGAGATGCGTCTGCTCAAGACCGTGCGCATCGTCGTCTCGGGTGGTGAGTCGTTACCGCCACAGCGTGTGCACGATTTGCGCCGACGCTGGCCGCAGGCGCGGATTCTGAATCTGTATGGACCAACCGAGTGCACGGTCGTGTCCACGTGGTACGACGCGACGCGTCTGCCGGTCAACGCTGCCAGCGTGCCGATCGGCCAACCGCTAGCTGCCGTCACGGCTGAGGTGCTCGATTCGGTTGGGCAACCCGTACCGCCAGGCGTAGTGGGCGAGTTATACGTGAGTGGCGTGGCCGTCGCGCGAGGCTATTGGCAGCGACCCGAGCTTACGCTGGAGCATTTCTCTGCGGCGGCGAACACCGCGGCCCCAGGGCGTCGTTATCGCACTGGCGATCTGGTGCGTCTAAGGCCCGATCAGCAGCTCGAGTACGTCGGGCGCGTGGATCAGCAGCTGAAGATTCGCGGTATGCGGACTGAGCCGGGCGAGATCGAGACCGCATTGCTGGCAGTGCCGGGTGTGCGTGCCGCTTGCGTCGTGGCCCAACCCGATGCAACGGGTAACAACTCATTGTTAGCCTATCTGGTTGGCGAGATCGGCGCACCAACCGAGCTACGCGCAAGCCTGGCCCAGCGCCTACCGGCGCACATGATCCCGGCGGCATTCGTCGAACTCGCGGCATTCCCCTTGCTGCCGAGCGGCAAGGTTGATCGTCATCAATTGCAAGCCGTAGCAGTATCGCTGTATGCGCAGCGGGCGTATTAGCCACCCGTGGGGCCGGTCGAAACACAGCTGGCGGCAGTCTGGCAGGAACTACTGCAGATCGAGCGCGTTGGCCGCGAGGACAATTTCTTCGAGTTGGGCGGGCATTCATTGCTCGCTGTGGCGTTGGTCGAGCGTATGGCTGGCAGTGGCCTGTACGCTGAGCCACGCCAAGTGTTTGCTGCACCAACTTTGCGCGGCCTGGCACAGGAGCTGCGCACCACCAGTACCGTTGCAGCCGTAGTGCCGCCTAATCTGATCGGCGCTCAGTGTGACGCGATTGCACCCGCGATGCTGCCGCTAGTCGATCTGTCACAGCGCGAGATCGACCATATCGTGGCGACCGTGCCAGGTGGCGCGCGAGCGATCCAGGACATCTATCCGCTCGCACCGCTGCAGGAGGGCATTTTCTTTCATCACCTGCTGTCAGGTGATCGGGACCCGTACCTTTCCACCTTGGTGTTGCAGTTCGATGCAAAGTCGGACATGCAGCAGTACTGGCGCGCACTCGGGCAAGTCGTGCAGCGACATGACGCGTTGCGTACGGCCGTTGTGCACGAGCATTTGCGCGAGCCAGTACAGGTGGTATGGCGCAGCGCGGAGCCTGTGCTCGATGAAGTCATCCTCGAAGCCGATGCTGTCGATCCGGTGCAGCGGCTACGGTCGCTGGCGACACAACGCCACCCCAATATGCCGCTCGATCGCGCGCCGCTCCTGCGTGGGATCGCCGCGGCAAACCCCGTGGACAAGAGTTGGTATCTTCTACTGCTGTCGCATCATCTGACCAGCGATCACAGTACGCTCGAAACGATCAATGCGGAGATTGCCGCGTTGCGCGCGAATCCGGATGCAGAGCTGCCGGCGCCGGTACCCTTTCGACGGCTCGTCGTGCACGCGCTCGATCCTGCCGCCCGTGCGTCACATGCCGCGTTCTTCCAGGCGATGCTCGCCGATATCGATGAGCCTACCGCGGCCTATGGCCTGTTGGATGTGCGTGGCGATGGCATCGGCAACGTTGCGCATAGTGAGCGGCTGGACGCACAACTGCTCGAGCGACTGCGGGGCGTGTCTCGCCAACTACAGGTAAGTTCTGCCAGTGTCTTGCATCTGGCGTTCGCCGCCCTGTTAGCGCGGCTCGCGGGCAAGCTTGACGTCGTTTTCGGCACGGTCGTACTTGGCCGACTCAGTGGCGCGGATTCCGCCGGCAAGATTGTCGGCCCTTCGATCAACACACTGCCACTGCGGGTGGCGCTCAGAGACCAGTCGGTGACCAGTGGATTGCGTGCCATGTATCGCTCGCTGACCGATTTGATGGGCCACGAGCAGGCCTCGCTCGCGCTGGCGCAGCGTTGCAGTTCGATACCGGCGCCGGCACCGCTATTCACGGCTCTGCTGAACTATCGACACAATGTACGTGGTGCTGCGAGCGCCGCGCCTCCTGGTGTGCGAATTTGTCTCGCTGAAGAGCGTACTAACTATCCACTCGCAGTCGTTGTCGACGATGATGAAGCTAGTCTTGGTATTACGATTGATGCGAACGCGGCACTCGATGCGCGTTCCTTGTGGCGCATGCTGCGCCACACACTTGTACAGCTCATTGGCGCGTTGGAAAGCCAGCCTGAACTGGCAATAGAGCAGCTCGAGGTGTTGTCGTCCGAGGAGCAAGAGCAGGCGTTGCGATACGCCCGTGGCGCCATTACCCCTGCGGCTGACGAGTTGACGCTGCATGAGTTGTTCGAGCAGCGGGCGACGCAGGCGGGTGGTTCGGTGGCGCTGCTGCAGGGCGAGCGGACGGTGAGCTACGCGGAGCTGGATCGCCGCGCGACGGAGCTGGCGGGGCGGTTGATCGCGCTGGGAGTGGGCCTCGAGGATCGGGTGGCGCTCACGGGTCAGCGGAGTATCGAGTTGGTGGTGGCGATGCTGGCGACGCTGAAGGCGGGGGCCGCCTACGTGCCGCTCGATCCACAGTATCCGGCGGAGCGTCTGGCCTGGATGCTAAGCGACGCGGCGCCAAAGGTGCTGCTGAAGAGTGCTGATCAAGCGACGCCGTGGGCCGAGACGCGGCCACAGATGACGGTGCTGGAGTTGTCAGCGGCGGACGCGGTGGATGAGTCGGCCAAGAGTACGGTGACCTTGCCCACGGTACGCGCTGACGCGCTGGCGTACATGATCTACACCTCGGGTTCCAGCGGTACGCCCAAGGGCGTGCTGGTCGAGCATCGCAATGCCGTCAACCTCGTGCGGGCAATGCAGCCGGTGCTGCAACTGACAAGCGCTGATCGAATGTTGCATCACAGTTCGATCAGTTTCGATGCGTCGATTTGGGAGTTGTTCGTCCCGCTAGCCAGCGGGGCGGGTGTGATCGTGGCGGCGCCGACAGCGCAGGGCGACCCGGCTGAAATGCTGCGTACCATCGAGCGCGACGCGGCGACGGTGATGTTGTTCGTGCCGGCGTTTCTGCAGGCGATGCTGGACCATAGCGAGATGCGCGCGCAACCGAGTGTACGGCTGGTGGCGGCCGGCGGTGAAGCGCTGTTAGCAACACGCGCCCGCCAGCTTCGCAGTCAGTGGCCGCAGGCGCAGATTCTGAACCTGTATGGACCGACCGAATCGGCGGTGGTTGCCACCGTCTATGACACCACGCATCTGCCAGCCGATGCAGTGGCAGTGCCGATCGGTCGCCCGATTGCCAACTCAACGGCCTACATTCTGGATGATCGACTGCGCCCAGTGCCGGTCGGTGTCGTCGGCGAGATTTGCCTGGGTGGTGCGAGTGTCGTCAGGGGCTATCACAATCGTGCGGCGCTGAGTCGGGAGCGCTTCAGCAGCGATCCGTTCGCGGCGGCAGCCAACGCGCGGCTCTATCGTACAGGTGATCTCGGCCGCTACCTACCTGACGGCAACATCGAGTTTCTGGGTCGTACGGATACGCAAGTAAAGCTGCGTGGCTTTCGCGTCGAACTTGGCGAGATCGAAGCCCAGCTCGCCGCGCAAGTCGGCATGCGCGATGCGTGTGTCACGCTGCACCGCGGTGTCGGCGGTGCAGACACGTTGGTAGCGTATCTGGTCGGTGACGACATCAATATCGCCACCCTCCGCGAGGCACTCGCGCGTTCGTTGCCGCGGCATATGATTCCGACCGCGTTCGTGGAACTGGACGCACTACCGCTGTTGCCCAATGGCAAAGTCAACCGGCAGCAGCTGCCGGAGCCGCAGCAGAACGCCTATGTCCGCACAGAATTCTCAGCCGCGGAAACTGCGACCGAGCGGCAGCTGGCAGCCATCTGGTGCGAGGTGTTGCAGCTCGAGCGGGTCGGACGGGAGGATAACTTCTTTGAGCTAGGCGGACATTCGCTGCTGGCCACGCAGGTGGCATCACGTGTGCGCGTTCAATTTGGCCTGGACGTGCCGTTGCGTCGATTGTTTGAACAGCCGTCGCTCGCGGCGTTTGCAGCGCAGATCGATCTGGCGCAGCGTAGTAGTGAGCGCGTGCCAAGCCGTGCAATCGAACCGCTGCCTCGTGATGCACCGCTACCGGTCTCCTTCTCGCAACGGCGCATGTGGTTCATGCAGCAGCTTGAGCCGCAGGGTACGGCTTACAATATTCCGGCTGCGGTGCGTTTGCGCGGGCCGCTCGAGCCCGGCATCTTGCGCCGCGCAATGGATGACCTTGCGGCCCGCCATGAAGCCTTCCGCACCAGTTTCTCAATCGTCGCTGGCGAGCCGGTGCAGATCATCGCGCTACAACACCGTGGCCGCATCGAGCCTATCGACCTGACAGATCTGGATCTGGCGGCGGCCGAAGCCGAAGCGGCAAGGTTGTGTCGCGCTGAGTCACTACGGCCGTTCGATCTGCAGACTGGGCCGCTGTGGCGGATCCATCTCATCAAATTGCGGGCTGACGATACGGTGCTGCTGTGGTCCATGCACCATGTGATCTCGGACCAGTGGTCGATGGGCGTACTGGCGCGCGATCTGGCCTTTTTCTACAATCAACGCGCCCATCGAGAGCTCGGCACCCATACCGGCAACGCTGAGGTTGAGTCCCTGCCGCCGTTACGCATCCAGTACGCGGACTTCGCCGTCTGGCAGCGGCAGCACTGGAACGATACAAACCTCGAGGTTCAGCTCGATTTCTGGCGACAGCGGTTGCGCGGCCTGGAGCCGCTCGAACTACCGACGGACAGGCCACGCACCGCCATGCCGACTTCCCGTGGTGGCGCGGTCAACGCCAAACTGTCGGCGGCTACTCTCGAGGGTATCAATCGATTAAGCGTGCAGTTAGGCGTCACGCCGTTCATGACCTTGTTGGCCTGTTTCAAACTTCTGTTGGCGCGGTATTCAGGCCAGGAAGACATCGCAGTGGGTGTGCCGATTGCCAATCGGCATCGATTAGAGACCGAAACGCTGGTCGGTACGCTGGTGAACATGGTGGTCATGCGCACCGACCTCAGTGGTGACGCGAGTTTCGCGGCCATCGTCGGCAGGGTGCGCGAGACGGCGCTTGAGGCCTATACACACCAGGACACGTCGTTCGAACGCCTGGTGGAGGAATTGGTAGACAAGCGTGTCACGAGTCGTGCGCCGCTCGTACAGGTGATGTTCAATGTGCCGAACGCGCCGCTCACGATGCCGAGTCTGCAAGGCCTGACCACTGAGCCGTTCCGATTCGAGTCGGGTTCAGCCCAGTTCGAGCTGAGCTTGACGGTCGACACGGAACTGACACAGATTGTGTCACTCGCCTACGCGACCGATCTGTTTGTCGCGCAAACCGCGGAGCGAATGCTGGCCGGCTACCTGCGTCTGCTCGACCAGGTGATCGGCGATCCGCAGCGGCGCATCACCGAGCTCGAACTACTCAGCGCTGCAGAGCGCGCGCAATTGATCGCCGAGGGCTCGCGTTCCGGAGATGATTATCCAGAGCGGCGCGTGGACCAACTCGTTGCGCGACAGTCTGCGCGGACGCCCGACGCAATTGCGGTGCGGATGGGCGAACAGCGACTGACGTATGCCGAGTTGCAACGGCAAGTCGACGCGCTTGCAGGCCATCTAACCAAACGAGGCATCGGCCGATCGGCGCTCGTGGGAGTGCATCTCGAGCGGTCGCCGGCGATGTTGGTCGCCCTGCTTGCGATCATGCGATCAGGTGCCGCCTATGTGCCACTCGATCCTGGCTTCCCGCGAGACCGGCTCGAGTTCATGGTTGCGGACGCGGGCGTCGCACTCGTACTGAGTGAGCGCTTGTTACGCAAGAGTCGGCCGGCGAATTGGCCGCTGGTCGAGCTGGAGTCGATTGCGCACGAGGAGCGCACGGCGGGTCTGCCGGCTGCGGTAGCGACCCTCGACGACCTCGCATACGTTCTATATACGTCGGGATCGACCGGCCAGCCCAAGGGCATCGAGATCGAACACCGGGCATTGACTAACTTCCTGCACTCCATGCAGGCGCAACCCGGTTGCGGGCAAAACGATGTGTTGTTAGCCGTGACGACATTGTCGTTCGACATTTCGGGACTCGAGCTGTATCTGCCGCTGACAGTCGGCGGCCAGGTGGTGATCGCGAGTCGCGCTGAGGCGGCCGATGGCAACTTACTACGCAAGGCGATTGCGAAGTACCATCCGACGGTCATGCAGGCGACGCCCGCTACCTGGCGAATGCTGCTGGCGAGCGGCTGGGCTGGAGAGCCGCAGCTGCGAGTGCTCTGCGGTGGTGAAGCGCTGCCCGCAGACCTCGCCCGCAGCTTGCTGACACGCTGCGCATCACTGTGGAATCTTTACGGTCCGACCGAGACGACAATCTGGTCGACCGCCGCACGGATCGAGAAAGTTGCCGACGTCGTACCGATCGGCAAGCCGATCGCGAACACCAGTGTGCACGTGCTCGATCGGAACATGCGCCCAGTACCACCAGGCGTTGCCGGCGAGTTGTACATTGGCGGTGAGGGCGTCGCCCGCGGTTATCGCAATCGTACGGATTTGACGCGCGAGCGCTTCATCAGCAATCCCTTTGCCGCCGACGCGGCTGCGCGACTGTACCGCACCGGGGATCGCGCGCGGCGGCTGCCGAGCGGCGAACTCCAGCATCTGGGCCGCCTGGACTTCCAGGTCAAGGTGCGCGGCTTCCGGGTCGAGTTGGGCGAGATCGAGACTGTATTGGCGCAGCACCCGAGCCTGCAGCAAGTCGTGGTTGCGGCCAAGGCCGATAGCGACGGTGTCGCGCAGCGTCTGGTTGGCTATGCCGTGGCGGCACCGGGCGCGCCGCCGACGCCTCAGGAGCTGCGCGCTTTTCTGCACGGCAAGCTGCCTGACTACATGGTTCCTTCGCAGTTCATGTTGTTGGATAAATTGCCACTCACTGCCAACAACAAGGTCGATATCCGCGCCCTGCCTGAGCCAGCAATCGAACGTAGACCGAGGCGTGATGCAGCGCTCGAAGAGCCGAGCGACATGTTGCAGCTACAGTTGCTCGCCCTCTGGCGGCAGGTCCTCAACGATCCAGAGCTCGGCATTGAAGATAATTTCTTCGACGCTGGTGGCCACTCGCTCAAGGCGGTGGAATTGCTGACTCTGGTCGAGCAGGTATTCCACAAGCAACTGCCGCTCGCGATGTTCTTTGAAGCCCCGACCGTTGCGAAAATGGCGTTGCTGGTGCGCGCTTCGGGATGGTCGCCATCGTGGCGCTCGCTGGTCGCGATTCAACCGCGCGGCTTGAAGCTGCCGTTGTTCGCGGTTCCTGGCGCCGGCGGCAACGTGCTGGTCTTTGCGGCGCTGGCCAAGTTGTTAGGCAAGGAGCGGCCGCTATACGGCTTACAGTCGCGTGGTCTGGATGGCTTGTCGAAGCCGTTCAAAACGATCGAAGACGCGGCCGAGCACTTTCTGACGGAGATGCGCAGTGTCCAGCCAGCGGGTCCGTATTTCATTCTTGGCACCTGCACAGGTGGCGTGGTTGGCTTCGAAATGGCGCAGCGGCTGCGTCGCGCCGGTGAGCAGGTGACGCTCGCGATCATTGAGACCTGGCATCCATCGTCGAACCGACGCAGCGTGCTCGGTGTCGATCGCTTCTGGCGGCTGCGGCAGTGGCAGGAGCGACTGCGGCTGTTCTTCACCGTGCTGCGGGAGGTTCCTGTCACGCGCTGGCCGGCGTTCATCGTTGGCAAGCTGGCGAGTGTGTTGCGCGGTGACCCGGCCCAGCCTGACACCGAGACGGCACGGTCGGACCGGGTGCGTGATGCCACGATGCAGGCTGTCGCCCACTATCAGGCGTCGTTAGCCGCTATGGGTATCTGGACGCTGCTACGCTTCCTGCTGGACAAGTCGCGACAGTCGGTTGTCTGGATGATGATTGCGGGCTTGCTGTCTGGCCTGTTCAGCGCGGCGTTCCTTGCATTGATCAGCCGCGCGCTGCAGCAGACCGGCCAGTGGGCAGGTTGGTTGCTACTGGCTTTCGTCGCTGCAGCGGTCGGCAAGATCGTTGCCGGCGTTGCAGCGCAGCTGTTGCTGGTACGCATCTCGCAAGCGACGATCCTGCAGTTGTCGCTGGAGATCTGCCGGCGGTTGCTGCGCGCGCCGCTGCGCACGGTCGAGCGACGCGGGGGCTCACAAGTTCTCGCAACCCTGACGGACGATGTGACCTCTGTGACCTGGGCGATGCAGTGCCTGCCGCAGCTCGCCATGCATTTGTCCGTGCTGGCGGGTTGCGCGGCCTATCTCGCGTGGCTCTCCTGGCGCGTGTTTATGGCGATGCTGCTGGTCACAGTCGTTAGTGCTGCGATCTATCGCTGGCTCTACATGCGCGCCCTGCAGCAGGTGGAGCGGTCGCGATTGGCACGCGGTAGTTTGCTCGATCTGTTTCGCCATCTCACCTTTGGTATCAAAGAGCTGATGATGCATGGACGACGCCGGTCAGCGTTCGTCGCCGAGGCCCTGCAGCCGGCTGCGGATGAGTACCGCAAGAGTAACGTGGTGGCCAGCACGCAATACGCCATCGCGGACGCGTGGATCCAATTTCTGTACTACCTGCTAATCGGCTTGCTGTTGTTTGCAATGCCGGTTTGGCTGCCGGGCGACGCCGAAGCGCTGACAGCGTACGTATTCGCCATGCTGTATCTGATGAATCCTATCTACGGGATTGTCGGCGCGTTTCCGCCGGTCGCCCGTGGCGAGGTTGCGCTGCGGCGGATTGAAGAGCTTGGTTTGAAGCTTGACGAAGAAATCCCGACGGACGAGCCATCGCCCGCAGCTGCCAGTCCAGGTCAGCTGCGGGAGGACACGGTCAGTCTGCGCGATGTGGTATTCGCTTACGATGCGCAAACCCCGGCCGAGAGTGGCTTCAAGTTAGGTCCGATCAACTTTGACTTGCGACCCGGTGAGTTGGTTTTTGTCGTCGGTGGCAACGGCAGCGGCAAGAGCACTTTCATCAAGTTGCTGGCAGGGCTCTATCCCCCATTAGCGGTGAGCTGCGTGTCGGCCATGAACTAGTCACGGATGCCAACCGCGCCAGTTACCGGGATCGGTTTGCGGTGGTCTTTTCTGAGCCCTATTTGTTCGACCGGCTATTAGGCCTGAGCGGACCGGAATTCGAGCAGGCGGCCAATCGCTATCTCAAGTTGCTGCAGATCGACCACAAGGTGACCGTGCAGGCGGGCAAGTTCTCGACCACTGATCTATCGCAAGGCCAGCGTAAGCGTCTCGCGCTGGTGGTCGCCTACCTAGAGGATAGACCGATCTATATTTTTGACGAGTGGGCAGCCGACCAGGATCCTGATTACAAGCGCGTGTTCTACTCAGAGCTGCTTCCCGATCTCAAGGCACGCGGCAAAGCGGTGGTTGTCGTGACCCACGATGATCGCTATTTTCACCTTGGCGACCGTGTGCTGGTGCTCGAAGATGGTCGGGCGCGCCCGCATGCGGTTGCTGCGCCTGCGATTGCGGTGCAGACATGATGTGCTCCTCGGCGCTCGCTATGTCTCGTGGAGAGGACACGGCTCGTATGCCAGTGCACTCGGCGGCATCATTGGTGGCTGCGGATGCTGCGTATCGTCTCGATGCCGAGCAGATCGACGTCTGGGCGGTGGACCTGCACGCTGCGCCTGCGTTGTTGGCGCGCCTCGAGACGTGGCTGGCCGCTGACGAGCTGGCTCGCGCCCAGCGTTTCGTTTTCGATCGAGACCGTCACCGCTTCGTCGTCGCGCGTGCACTGCTACGGTTGCTACTCGGCCGCTACACAGGCCAGACGCCACAGGAGTTGTCGTTCGTCTACGGTGAAGCAGGCAAACCCTCGCTCGATCCCCGCCGCCCGCCTGCGCTCGAGTTCAATCTCTCGCATAGCGCTGATCGCGCGCTGCTGGCTGTATCCGGTGGTGTGCCGATCGGCGTCGATATTGAAAGCAGCACGCGCGCAATTGACGTGCTCGCGATTGCCAACCGATATTTCTACGGTAGTGAGTACGATTCCATTGCCGCAGCACCCGCACCACTGCAGCGCGACGCCTTTCTGCGCCATTGGGTTGCCAAGGAGGCGGTTCTCAAAGGCGAGGGCATCGGCATAGGCTTTGCGCTAGAGCGCTTTTCGATTTGCTTCGAGGGCCAGGGTGAGCGGGCGCGCTCGATCACCCACGTCGGCGACGTACAGGCCAAATCCTGGTGTGTGCGCATGCTGTCGCTCGAACCAGGTTGGCATGGCGCCGTTGCGTTGCCAGCCGACTCCTTCGCACTTCGCTTTCCCACCTGTAGACCAGTATGAAACAGACCATTCATCTGATTGCCGCCGCGCGCCCCAATTTCATGAAGATTGCGCCGCTGTATCACGCTCTGGCGCGCGAGACCTGGTGCCGGGTTGCGATCGTCCATACGGGACAGCACTACGACGCCAACATGTCCGATACTTTCTTTCGGGATCTGCGCTTGCCGGATCCCGCCTTTCACCTAGATGTGGGTAGTGGCTCGCACGGCCAGCAAACTGGCGCCGTCATGATTGCTTACGAAAGTGTCGTCGAGCGCGACCGTCCTGACTGGCTGGTCGTCGTGGGGGATGTCAATTCGACCATTGCGGCGGCACTGGTTGGCGTCAAGCTTGGTATCCCCACGGTCCATCTCGAGGCGGGACTGCGCAGTCGTGATCGCAGCATGCCGGAGGAGATCAACCGGCTTGCGACTGACGCCATCGCCGACGTACTGTGGACGCCGTCCCGTGATGCCGACGCCAACTTGTTAGCCGAAGGTGTCGCGCCGGAACGCATCGAGTGTATCGGCAACATCATGATCGACAGCTACGAGATGTTGCGTGCAACCATCGAGCAGGCCGGCACGCGCCGTGAATTGCAACTCGATGGGCAGCCGTATGGCGTGGTGACGCTGCATCGTCCGTCGAATGTCGATACGCGCGACGCACTCGAGCCGCTGGTGCAAGTGCTGGCCGATGCAGCGCAGCGACTGCCACTGGTCTTTGCGGTCCATCCGCGAACCCGCAAACGACTGACGGATTTTGCACTGCAAGATCGGCTAATCGATGCGGGCGTGCGGCTGGTCGATCCGCTGAGTTACGTGCAGTTCATGAATCTCGTCACCGGCGCACGCGTCGTGATCACGGACTCGGGCGGCGTACAGGAAGAAACAACCTACCTCGGCATCCCATGCCTTACACTGCGAGACAACACCGAACGGCCGATCACTGTCACGGAGGGGTCCAATCGCTTGGTGCAGCCCGCAACGCTTGGCGCGGCAATCGATGTGGCCTTGCAGAGTTCGGGGCGTCGAGGCAGCAGGCCAGAACTCTGGGACGGTCACGCCGCTGAGCGAGCGGTTGCGAGTTTGCGGCGCCGCGCGTCGATTGCAACGTAGGGCTGGTCGCGCTGTTGGTCCGAGTGCGCTACCTGCAAGCGCAGACGTTTTGGTTGATATGTGCAGCTCGTCACAGTCCAAATGAAGCTTTGAAGCAACGCCGCCCAGCGATTTTTTCGGGTTCTTCTAGAATATTCGCCCATGCAAGACATCTTTAGCACCATCCTGGTACTGCTGCGCAACGCTTGGCGGCTCCGCTGGACCGGCATTGCCACCGCCTGGGCGGTCGCGCTGGCCGGTTGGCTCGCGGTCGCCGCCATTCCCAACATCTACGAAGCCCATTCGCGCATCTACGTCGATGTCGAGTCGGTGTTGCGGCCGCTGCTGTCGGGATTGGCGGTTGGGACTGACGCGAGTGCCGAAGCGGCGTCCGTGTCCCGTTTGCTGGTCTCGCGGCCGAGCCTGCAAAAGGTGGCTGAGGAAACCAATCTGTTGGCTCGCGCCGAGAACGAGTCTGACAAGCAGAGAATCGTCGACTCGCTGTCGCAGCGTATCGTCATTATGAAAGCGGTCTCGGATCCCAATTTATACACTGTGTCGTTTGCCGACCGCGATCCGGTGATGGCACAGCGAGTGGTCGACAAGCTCATCAACACGTTCGTGGGCGACACGCTCGGTCTCGAGCGCGATGACAATTCGCAGGCGCAGGACTTTCTCGTCGGCCAGATTCGCGAGTACGAAGTGCGTTTGCGTGCGGCGGAAGAGCGGGTCGCCGAGTTCAAGCGGACTAACATCGGGCTGATGCCGGGACAGTCGGGCGACTATTACCAGCGCCTGCAGGCCGCGCTTACGGAGCTGCAAGCCGTTCAAGCCGAGTATCGCATGGCCTCCAGCAAGCGCGACGAATTACTCCGCCAGCTCGAGGGCGAAGAGCCGACCGTGGGTCTCGGTGGTGGTGATGATCCGAGTAGTTCCGTGCCAAGCTCAGTCGATTCGCAAATCAGCGCAGCCAAGGCGCAGCTCGCGCCGCTGCTGTTGCAGTACACCGAGAAGCACCCGGAAGTCGTGGTTCTCAAAGACCAGATCAAGCGCCTCGAAGCCGAACGCGCCGCGCAGATTGCGGCACGGAGTCGCGGCGGCTTTGCGACTTCTGCGGGCACGAATCCACTCAACATCAATCCGGTTTATCAGAGCATGCGCATTGGCTTGTCGCAGGCGGAGCTGCAGTTGGTGGATTCCCGCAATCGACTCGGCCGAGCGCAGAGCGAGGTCGGCAAGCTGCGTGGCATGGTCAACACATTGCCGGAAGTCGAATCAGAACTCACTCGTCTCAATCGCGACTACGAAGTGACGCGGGCTCAGCACCAACAGTTGTTGCAGCGCCTTGAGACCGCTCGTATCACTCAAAGCGCGGAAGCCAGCAAAGAAGGCACGCGCTTCCGGATTGTGGAACCAGCCCGTGTGCCAACTGTGCCAGCGGGTCCGATGCGGAACGTGTTCAATCTCGCGGCGCTGTTGTTTGCTCTGGGTGCGGGCCTTGCGGTGGCACTGGTTGCCAGCAAATTCGTGCCCGTATTCTCCACCCGCAAGGAACTGCAAAGCGCGTTGGGCCTGCCGATCTTCGGTTCAGTCTCGTTCGCACCGAATGCGGACCTGGCAGCTGAGCATCGGCGTCAACCGCGGCTCGCATTGCTCGCGATCGGGCTGCTGATCGCGGCTTACGCGGGTACGATCTTGTTGACCCGTTGGCTGAACTCCAGCCTCACCCCGGGCGCCTAGAGGATTCGCGTGAGTATCATCGAAAAAGCACTGAACAAGAGCGTGGCTCAGCGTCTGCCGGTTTCCAAGCTGACTGGCGGCACGCTTGATGCCGAGGCCGATGAGGACTTCGAGCCGGCCTACGAGCGGCACCCGTCCTTCAACGATACGCTGCCGTTGGTCAAGCTCGACTTCGCGAAGATGGAGAGCCAGGGGCTGCTGCCGTCGGAAGACCATGCCATGCGCTTGCGTGAGGAATACCGGCGTATCAAATGGCCGCTGCTGGATGTTGCGCTCAATCGCACGAGTCATGAGCTCGAAAACTCCAATCTCATCATGGTCACGAGTTCGATTCCGGGTGAAGGCAAGACTTTCTGCACCATAAATCTGGCGCTCTCGATGGCCAGGCAGAAGCAATGCACGGTGTTGCTGGTCGATGCAGACACTGCCAAGCCGAAAATCTCTCGACTGTTGGGCCTCGACGAGAAGCCGGGACTATCGGAGTTGCTGGAGGATCCCGGCACGGTGCTGACCGACGTCATGCATCGCACCTCGGTCGATCGGTTGTTTATTGTTCCTGCAGGAGTTGCTACCCAGGATTCACCGGAACTGATGGCGGGTGGCCGCATGCGGGCGTTGGTGCGCGAACTCGCGCAGTTGCCGCGCGGACACATCGTCATTTTCGATACGGCGCCGCTCCTCGCCAACAACGAAGCGCAAGTGATGTCACGTCTGGTGGGCCAGGTGGCCTTCGTCATTCGGGCAGACACTACGCCACGCGTCGCGGTTCGCGAGGCGATCAGCCTCGTTAACAAGAAGGCTGCGCTGGGGGTGATCCTCAATCAAACGACTACCGGATTTGGTGCGAAGTACTATGGCGACTATTACTCATACGGCCGCGATTGATCGCCGACAACTCGCGGCAGGTGGTGCATGACCGCGGTTGCGGTACGCATCTACGACGCTAAGGATAGTGATCGCCAACGCTGGGACGACTTCGTAGAGCAACATCCCGAGGCAAGCTTTTTCCATCGTTACGGTTGGGCTGTGGTACTGCGCGCCGCGTTTGGCCATCGGCCGCACTATCTGCTCGCGGAACGAGACGGTGAGATCGTCGGTCTATTGCCACTCGGCGAGATTCGCAGCCTGTTGTTCGGCCACTCGCTCATTTCCTCGCCGTTTTGCGTATACGGTGGCCCGCTGGCGAGCGACGAGCACGTGAGCGCGGCGTTGATCGACGCGGCTTCCGTGCGGGCGCGCGAGCTCAATGTCGACTATCTCGAATTGCGCGGTACGCGCCGCAGCCGTCCGGATTGGCCCTGCAAAGACGATCTATACGTGACCTTTCGCAAGCCTATTGCCGCTAACGACGATGACAATCTCAAGGCCATCCCCCGCAAGCAGCGGGCGATGGTTCGCGCTGGTATTGATGCCAAGTTAACCGTGACGATCGATCCTGGCCCCGATCGACTCTGGCCGCTGTACGCTGAGAGCGTCCGCAATCTGGGCACGCCGGTTTTTCCGAGTCGCTATTTCACGCTGCTGCAGCGTGAGTTTGGCGCGGACTGCGAGGTGACGACGGTCGAGCGCGACGCGCAGCCGCTCGCCAGTGTCATGTCGTTCCTACCACCGAGGGACCGTGCTGCCTACTATGGTGGCGGCTCCAGTCTGGCTCGCCAGTATAAAGCTAACGACTTCATGTACTGGAGCGTCATGCGTCGAGCGGTTGAACGTGGCGTCACCGTATTCGACTATGGCCGCAGCAAACTCGGCACGGGTTCATTTTCCTTCAAGAAGCACTGGGGCTTCGAGCCCGAGCCGCTCTACCACGAGTACGACCTGGTCAAAGCCAAGGAAATGCCGAACGTGTCGCCGACCAATCCCAAGTATCAAATGTTCATCGCTGCTTGGCGAAAACTACCATTGCCCGTCAGCAACACGGTGGGACCGTGGCTTGCGCGTTCGCTCGGCTGACAGCGGCCTGATCAGCCATGTGCGGTATACACGGACTGCTGCGGCTCGATCGTCGGCCGATCGACGGTGCCGGCATCCTCTCGCGCATGGGTGCCATCACCCAGCATCGCGGCCCTGACGATGAAGGTCAGTGTGTCGACGGCGAGGTTGCTTTGGGCATGCGCCGACTGTCGATCATCGATCTCGCGGGCGGTCAGCAGCCGATCAGCAACGAAGATCAAACTGTCTGGGTGGTCTGCAACGGCGAGATCTACAATTTTCGCGAACTGCGCGCCCGCTTGCAGAGTGCCGGTCATCGGTTTCGCACTGGTAGCGACACGGAAGTCGTCGTCCATGCTTATGAAGAGTACGGCGACGCGTTTGTCACCCATCTGGATGGCATGTTTGGCTTCGCGCTCTGGGACACACGCCGTCGCAGGCTGTTGCTAGGGCGCGATCCGATTGGCATCAAGCCGATCTATTACCACCAGAGCAATGACCAGCTGGTGTTTGCATCCGAGCTCAAGGCGGTGCTGCAGGCACCCGGTGTTTCGCGCAGTCTCGATTTCGAGTCGTTAGGCGAATACCTGGCCCTGGGCTATGTGCCACAGCCCGGCACGCTGTTCGCCGGTATCCGCAAGCTACCGCCCGCGCATCTGTTGATCGCCGAAGCGGGCCAGGTCCGCTTGCAGCGCTTCTGGGAGTTACCGCGGGACATCGACCGCAACACCACATCTGCCGATTTCGTGCAGGCGATCCGCGGCCGCCTGGAAGGCGCGATCCAGGAGCAGATGGTGAGCGACGTGCCGCTGGGTGCGTTCCTCTCGGGCGGCATCGATTCGAGCTGCGTGGTCGCCTTCATGGCCAAGCACAGCGCCCAGCCGGTGCGCACGTATTCGATCGGTTTTGCGGGCTCGAGTGGCGCCGAGCTATACAACGAGCTGCCCTATGCGCGTCAGGTCGCTGAGCAGTTTGGTACCCAGCATCAGGAGATCATCGTCCAGCCTGACGTCGTGTCACTGTTGCCCAAGTTGTTGTGGCATCTGGATGAACCCATGGCCGACGCGGCCTTCATCACCACGTATCTGGTGTCGGAGTTCGCACGCCGCGATGTCACGGTGATTCTCTCCGGAGTCGGCGGGGATGAGTTGTTTGGGGGCTACCGACGTTACCAGGATGAGTTCTACCGAGCGCGGTACCGCAAATTGCCGCAATGGTTGCGCCAGCGTGTGCTGACGCCGATCGCGCGACACCTGCCGAGCGATCGGCATTCCAAACTTCTCAATCTGTCGCGTCTGGCGCGCAGTTTCGTGCTGGCTGATGAGTTGCCTTTTGAGCAGCGCTATCGGTCGTTTGTCGAAGTTTTCAATGCAGAGGATCGCCATGCGCTGACGCGCGGGCGCTCCGGCAAGGCCGACGCACTGGCGGCTGCATTCGCTGCAGCGCCGAACGACGACCCGTTGGCGCAGCTCATGGCGGTCGATTTCGCGACGCAGTTGCCGGACGACTTGCTGATGCTGACCGACAAGATGAGCATGGCTACGTCGCTCGAGTGCCGCGTGCCATTGCTCGATCGGCAACTGGTGGAAATGGCAGCGCGCATTCCCGCGGCCCACAAGATGCGCGGCGGTGAGCTGAAGGTGCTGCTGAAAGACGCGCTTCGCGACGACGCTGCCGCGCGACATCCTTTATCGGCAGAAGCGCGGCTTTGGTGCGCCGATGGGTGCCTGGATCAAGTCGGAGTTGGCGCCGCTGCTAAGTCATGTGTTGTCGCGTCGCTCGGTCGAAGCGCGCGGCTGGCTGGCCTGGGAGCCAATCGAGCAGGCAATCAATCTGCATCGCAGCGGTCGAGCGGACCACACCGATCATTTGCTGGCGTTGATGAATCTCGAGCTGTGGGCGCGTCTGTATCTCGATGGTACGTCGGTGGCCGACTTGAGTGATGAACTCAAAGAGCGCGCGGCCGCATGAGAATACTAGTCGTCTGCCATCGGTTTCCGTTTCCGCCCGCCAGGGGCGGCAAGATTCGACCCTTCAATATCATTCGTCACTTGTCCGAGCAGGGCCACCAGGTGACGGTGGCATCGTTGGCTCGCAGTAGCGATGAAGCCGAGGCGGGCCGCGGCATCGCGCCGCACGTCCACGAGTTTTGGGTCGACACGCTGGGCAAGGTGGCGCCGATGGCGCGAATGGTGGCGCGGCTACCAACCCTCGTGCCATCGAGCATGGGCTATTTCTATTCGCCCGTGATCGCCGACCGCGTCCGGCGCGCCCTGGAGTCCCGCAGTTTCGACGCCGTGCTGGTGCATTGCTCGTCAGTGGCCCAGTACGTCGCTGAGTTCGATGATCTGCCAAAATTGATCGACTTCGGTGACATGGATTCACAGAAGTGGCTCGAGTATGCTAACTACCGAGCCTGGCCGTTGTCCTGGGGATATTGGCTGGAGGGTAGCAAACTGGCACGGGAGGAGGCGCGGCTTGCTGCCAAGTTCGACTTCGCCACCTGCACGACGCGTGCGGAACTCGAGACGCTGCGCAGCTTCGGTGTGCAGCGGCCGTCAGACTGGTTCCCGAACGGTGTCGACGCCACGTTCTTCGCGCCGCCGGCCGACGGTGCGTATGAGGCAGATTCCATCTGTTTTGTTGGCCGGATGGACTACTACCCGAATCAGCAGGGCGTATTCTATTTTTGCGAGCAGGTCTGGCCAAAACTGCGCGCCTTGCATCCCGAGTTGCGCTTCACGATCGTGGGCGCCAGTCCGCCACCCAACGTGCGCGCACTCGCGGAGCTGCCGGGCGTGAGCGTTACCGGGTCCGTGCCAGATGTGCGCCCGATTGTGTCGCGTGCGGCGGCCACGGTCGCACCGCTCGCGATCGCGCGCGGCACGCAAAACAAGATTCTCGAGTCGATGGCACTCGGTGTGCCCGTGGTCTGCAGTGGCATAGCGGCACGCGGCGTTGATATCGTTGACGGTGAGCATCTCCTTACGGCGGGCAGTGCCGAGGAGTACTGTGCGCAACTGTCGCGCCTTGTCTCGGACGCCGCCGAGCGCCGCCGTCTGTCGCTGGCGGGTCGGGCGCGCGTGCTGTCGCACCATAGCTGGCCCAGCTCCATGGTCCGTCTCGATGGTCTGCTCGACCGTTGTGTCGAGAGCTTTCGGTCCCGTCGAGCGGCGAGTTAGCTGTGGCCGCGCCACCGCGTGTCGTGCACGTGATCCAGCGTCTGGCGATGGGCGGCATGGAGAACGGCATCGTCAACCTGATCAATGGCACGCAAGGCCAGGTCACGCACGCCGTGATCTGTCTCGCTGATTTCAGTGACTTTCGCGAGCGCATCCGTGATCAGTCCGTGCCCGTCATCGCGCTACACAAACAACCTGGGGTCGATGCCGCGGTTCATTCTCCGCCTGTGGCGGGCAATTCGTTCCCTGCGTCCCGACATCGTCCATTCGCGCAACCTGCCGGCGGTCGACTGTGCGCCGATTTCGCGCGCTGCTGGCGTCGCGGCCCACCTGCATGGCGAGCACGGTTGGGACGTGCACGATCTGCATGGTACCAGCGCCAAGTACTTACGTTACCGACGTTGGATGCGGCCCTTCGTGTCACGGTATGTGGCGGTGTCGCGTGATATCGAGCAGTGGTTAGTCCACAGTGTCGGTATCGACGCGACGCGCATTACGCAGATCTACAACGGTGTCGACACACAACGATTCCAGCCGCGTGACGCGAGCTCTCGCCGACCGGCCGATGCGCCGTTTGGTATGGGCGACGGCACGATCATTGTGGGATCGGTTGGCAGGCTCGAAGCTGTGAAGGATCCGTTGCAGCTCGCGCGGGCCTTCGCCGCGCTGGTCACGAGCTCCAGCGAGATGCGCCGACGCGCGCGTTTCGTCTGGGTTGGGGATGGCCCGCTGCGCGCGGCCCTTGAGCAGCAGCTAGAGAGCAGCGGTGTACGGGATCTCGCCTGGTTGCCCGGTGCGCGCAGCGATGTGCCAGAGCTGTTGCGGCTCTGTGATCTGTTTGTGTCATCCTCACTCAACGAAGGTATTTCCAACGGTATCCTCGAAGCCATGGCGAGCGGCCTGCCGGTAGTGGCGACGGCGGTCGGTGGCAACGGCGAACTGATCGTGCCCAACTTCACCGGGGAGCTGGTCCCTGCGGGCGACGCAGATGCGCTGGCGCAGGCGATGCAACGGTACCTGGGCGAAGACTTGCGCTGTCGTCGACATGGCGCTGCGGCGCGTGCCCGAGCCGAGCAGCATTTCTCGTTGCATGCGATGCTGGATAACTACCTGGCGCTGTACCAATCCCTGTTGCCGCGACGTCGGCAGGCCGCCTGACTGGCGCCAGACTGACGCGCGAAGGACTAGAACGACGATGTGTGGAATTGCAGGCATGTTCGATACCCGTGGTGGGCGCGCGCCAGATCGTGGCGTGCTCGAGCGCATGACGGATATCCAGCAGCATCGAGGTCCTGATGGGCGCGGCTTCCATGTCGAGGCAGGCGTGGGTCTCGGGCACCGCCGTCTGTCGATCATTGATCTGTCCGGCGGTGCGCAGCCGCTAGCCAATGAGGACGGCTCGGTCCTGATCACCTTCAATGGTGAGATCTACAACTTTCAGGAACTGCGGACTGAACTGTTAGCAGCGGGCCACCAGTTCCGGACGGCGAGCGACACCGAGACCATTGTCCACGCCTGGGAGCAGTGGGGTGAAGCCTGTGTCGAGCGTTTTGTCGGCATGTTGGCGTTCGCCGTGTTCGACCGCAAACAGCGCACGCTGTTTCTGGCGCGCGACCGGTTCGGCGAGAAGCCGCTCTACTACTCACTCCTGCCCGACGGCTGGCTGGTCTTCGCCTCGGAACTGAAGGGGCTGTTGCAGCACCCTGGCTTGCGACGCGAACTGGACCCGCTGGCGGTTGAAGACTATTTTGCCTTCGGTTATGTGCCCGAGCCGCGCTCGATCCTGCGCGGGGTGGCTAAGCTGCCGCCGGCGCATATGCTCACGGTACGAGTCGATGCACCCCTGCCGCAGCCGCGCGAGTACTGGGATCTGGCACCGTTCTTTCAGCGCCGTCATGGCCTCGATGACACGGCGGCCGCCGCCGAAGTGGTTACACGACTGCGTAGCGCGGTGAACCGGCAGATGATCTCGGAAGTGCCGCTCGGGGCATTTTTGTCCGGCGGCGTCGATTCGAGTGCGATCGTGTCGCAGATGGCTGAACTATCGCCGCACGCGGTCAAGACTTGTTCGATCGCGTTCAACGATCCGCGCTTCGACGAGTCCCGCTTCGCGCAGATGGTGGCGGACCGCTACGCCACCGATCACTCCACCGATAGGGTCGAGCCGGACGACTTTGAGCTCATCGATCAGCTCGGTGGTCTGTACGACGAGCCGTTTGCCGACAGCTCTTCACTGCCAACATACCGGGTCTGCCAACTCGCGCGCAATCGCGTTACCGTCGCATTATCCGGTGACGCAGGGGATGAGAACTTCGGCGGCTATCGGCGCTACAAATGGCATACCTATGAAGAGCGGGTGCGCGGCTACCTGCCTTACGCAGTACGCGCGCCACTGTTTGGGCTGGCCGGTAGTCTCTATCCCAAGCTCGACTGGGCGCCGCGCTTCTTGCGTGCCAAGAGCACGTTCCAGTCGCTTGCACGGTCATCACTCGAAGGCTATTTCCATAGTGTTTCGATTCTCGCCGCGGAACTGCGCGGCAAGCTCTATAGTGATTCGTTCCGCCGCGACCTGCAGGGCTACGATGCCAAACAGGTGTTCGAGCGGTTCGCTGGCCGCGTCGAGGGCTGGGATGCATTGTCGACCGTGCAGTATCTGGATTTTCGTACCTACCTGCCGGGCGACATCCTCACCAAAGTGGACCGTGCCAGCATGGCTAACAGTCTGGAAGTCCGCGTGCCGATGCTGGACCATGAGTTCGCCGAATGGGTCGCAGGACTCGAGCCCACCCAGAAGTTGCGTGGCGCCGAAGGCAAGTACGTGCTGAAGCAGGCGATGCACAACTACCTGCCACACGAGATCATGTATCGCGCCAAGATGGGTTTCGCGGTGCCGATCGTCCACTGGTTCCGCGGGCCGCTGCGCGCGCAAGTGCGCGAGGCTGTGCTTGGCCAGCGTCTGGCAGACGCGGGCGTGTTCGACCGTGCGATGCTGGAGCGGCTCGTCGATCAGCATCAGAGCGGCGCGCGTGACCATAGTCCGGCACTCTGGGCACTGATGATGTTCGAGCGTTTCATCGGCCGGGTCCTCGACCCCGCAACGCCAACTGCCGATGCTGCGCGTAGTCACATTTAGTTCGCTGTTCCCTAACTCCGTCCGGCCGACGCACGGCATCTTCGTTGCCGAGCGGCTGCGACACCTGTGCCAGCAGTCGGCTGTCGCGGCGGAGGTGGTTGCACCCGTACCGTGGTTTCCGTGGGCGGGCGAACGGTTCGGGCGCTATGGCGAGTTCGCGCGAGTTGGAACGTCTGAGCAGCACGGTGGGTTTACGGTGCACTATCCGCGCCACCTTGTTATCCCGAAGTTTGGCATGACGACGCAGCCAGCCCTGATGGTGCGCGGCACGTGGCGTTGTGTTGCCGACGTCGTGCAGCGGCAAGGTGCCAAACTCATCGACGCGCACTACCTGTATCCGGATGGTGTTGCGGCAGCCGCGATCGCGCAGCGACTCGGCCTGCCGTACGTCTTGACGGCACGCGGTTCCGACGTCAATCAGATCGGCGAATTCCCCGCCTGCCGGCAAATGATGCTGCGCGCGATCGCAGGTGCCGCACTCACCATCACAGTCAGTGAGGCGCTACGGCGGCGTCTGCTGGATTGGGGGGTCGCCGCCGATCGGGTCGTGACGATCCGCAACGGAATCGATCGAGACAAGTTCTCGCCGCAGGATCAACGCGCGGCGCGCACCGAGCTCGGAATCGAGCCAGACGCCAGGCTGCTGCTGTCGGTTGGTAAGCTCGATACTAACAAGGGTCATCACCTGGTGATCGAGTCGCTGCTGCAGTTGCCTGACACCCAGCTCTGTATCGCCGGCGATGGGCCAGCCCGCGCGGACTTGCTGGCGCAGGTCGAACGTTTGCGGCTTGGCGATCGTGTGCGCTTGTTGGGCGCGGTGCCGCATGCGAAGTTGGCCAAGTACTACGGAGCAGCCAACGCACTGGTGCTCGCTGCGGAGCGCGAGGGATTGCCGAATGTGGTGCTCGAATCGCTGGCCTGTGGGACACCGGTGGTTGCGACCCGCGTGGGTGGTATCCCGGAAATCATGCTGCGAGCGGAGCAGGGCGAGTTGTTGAGCGAGCGGTCGGCTGACGCGATTGCGGCGGCAGTCCGCGCTGTGCGCGCGCGCAACCCGCCGCGCGAGGAGGTCGCGGCCTCCGTGCAGGATTACGACTGGCAGCGCACATCGGAACAGCTCGTGCAAGCCATGAAAGCGGTAGTCAGCCGAGCCGGGCGGCTGTGACCGAGTCGACAGTTTTTGCGCACTGCCGCGAGCACTGTCACCACGCCACCCGCTGGCGACTCGTATAATTTGCGCTAGTTCGCCGTGCTTGCGGCGTCTGTACAACTTTGTCCGGCTACACTCAAGGCGCAGCATTGCCTCGGGTCCGGCTGGATATCAAGGCGGGATCGAATGAAAGTCAGCATTTTTGGCATGGGTTACGTCGGCGCAGTGTCTGCAGCTTGTCTGGCGCGGGACGGGCATCACGTGGTGGGTGTCGATCTCGACCCCGTCAAGCTCGAACTACTGCGCAGCGGCAAGTCACCCATTGTCGAAGAGGGTATCCAGGACCTGACTAGTGAGGTCGTCAAGGCTGGCCGCCTGAAAGTGACTAACGACGCGGCTGCGGCTGTGCGCGACACCGATCTGTCTTTCGTCTGCGTCGGCACGCCTGCCAGTAGCAATGGTCGGCAGGACCTGACGGCAATCATGCGACTCGCCGATCAGTTAGGCACCGTGCTCAAGGACAAGCAGGAATTTCACACGATCGTCATTCGCTCCACGGTGGAGCCCGGAACGGTCGAGGAACAGGTGCTGCCGCGGATCGAGAAGCACAGTGGCAAGAAAGCGGGTGTCGGTTTCGGCCTGTGCTTCCAGCCTGAGTTTCTGCGCGAAGGCACCTCGATCAAGGACTACGATGCGCCGCCCTTCACCATCGTTGGCAGCGCTTGCGACCGCTCGAGCGCCGCGCTGCGCGATTTGTTTGGCCACTTGCCCTGCGACTTCGTCGTCACATCGGTCCGCTCGGCGGAGGCAATGAAGTACGCCTGCAATTCGTTTCACGCTCTCAAGATCACCTTTGCCAACGAGATCGCACGACTGTGCCAGTCGTTAGATGTGGATTCGCATGAAGTCATGAACCTGGTCTGCAAGGACACACGTCTGAACATCTCGCCGGCCTACATGAAGCCAGGGTTCGCGTTCGGCGGCTCTTGTTTGCCGAAGGATCTCAAGGCGATGCTCTATCTCGGCAAACAACGCGATGTCGTCACACCGATGCTCGCCAGTCTGCTGCCGAGCAACCGCGTGCACATAGACCACGCCATCGACTACGTGTTGGCAAGCGGTAAGCGCAACGTTGGTATGCTGGGTCTGTCATTCAAGACCGGTACGGACGATCTGCGTGAGAGTCCGCTGGTGACGATTGCCGAGCGCTTCATTGGCAAGGGTATCAACCTCAAGATCTACGACCCGGAAGTCTCGTTGTCACGTTTGATCGGTGCCAACAAGCGCTACATTGAAGAGACGATTCCTCACATCGGGCAGCTCATGTGCAGCTCACTAGATGAAATGCTGGATCCGTCCGAGCTACTGGTGGTTGGCTCCAACTTGAAGAGTCTGACGCAGGAGCTGTGCACCAAGGCGCGGCCCGACCAAACAGTGCTCGACCTCGTCAACATGTCCGATCGCAGTGCGCTGCGTGCGGAATATCGAGGCATTTGCTGGTGACAGGACGGCCGCAGCTGCTGTTTGTTTCGACCCGCTTTCTGTTCCCGGCTGATTCGGGCGGGCGGATTCGAACGACAGAAGTGCTGCGGAACCTGCTGGGCGGCGCGTTCGAGATTACGCTCGTGTGTCCGGCCACCGTCGAGCAGAGCCAACAGTTCGCTGGCGATCTCGCGAAGATCTGCGATCGGCTGGTGACCTGGAAGCCGCCGCCGCCCTCGGCCGCCTCGCAGCTAACTCGATTGCGCCATATTGCGGGCGCATTGCCGATTCCAGTCGCGACTGACCGCTCAGACGCCGGTCGGCAGACCGTCGCGTCGGAACTGGCGCGCAAGCCTGCGGTGGCCGTGTTTGACTTTCCGCATGCCGCCGTGCTGGCGCCGCCTAACATGGGTGATGTCACGACCGTGATGTTCACCCACAACGTCGAGGCCGAGATTTTTGCGCGCCACGCTGACGTGGCGACCAACCCTTTGCATCGCTGGGTATGGCGCAATCAGTGGGGCAAGATGTGCCGCTTCGAGCGCGACGTGTTGCAGAGCTTCGATCAGGTCATTGCGGTGGCCGAGCGGGACGCTGCGGCGTTCCGTCGCGATTACGGCGTCGCCACTGTCGACTGCATTCCGACCGGCGTGAATCTGGAGTACTTCGAGTACTTTGGCCCCGCGGCCTCGCACGACGTCGTCTTCACGGGTTCGATGGACTGGGCCGCCAACGTCGACGGCATTGAGTTCCTGATCACCGAGGTTTGGCCGCTGGTGCAGGCCGAGATTGCCGACGCGCGCATGACCGTCATTGGCCGCGATCCACCCAAGCATCTCGTGGCGCTGGCGCGTGAGCGCGGCTATGACTTCCGCTTCACCGGTAGAGTTGACGACATTCGTGAGTCGACTCGTGGTGCAGCGGCCTATGTGATCCCGCTGCGAGTCGGCGGCGGTACGCGTATCAAGGCCTTTGAGGCCATGGCGATGGGCGTACCGGTCGTCTCCACCACCATTGGCGTCGAGGGCCTCGACGTGACACCGGGCCGCGATTTCATCGCCGCCGATACGCCGCAGTCGCTTGCCGCTGGCCTCATCACACTGTTGACGGACCACGACCGTGGCCGCACGCTGGCCGAGCAGGCACGACAACTGGTCGAGAGCCGCTTTTCCAACGCCGTGGTGGGTAAGTGTTTCGAATCGATCTGTCTGGATGCGATGCACCGCAAGCGCGGCGCCGTCGCGGCGCGAGTGGCCTGACATGCGCGATCTGATACTGATCATGATCGTGCTCGGGTCGCTGCCGGTTATCCTGATGCGGCCGTGGGTCGGCATCATGATGTGGAACTGGCTCGGGTTCATGAACCCGCATCGCTTCACCTGGGGATTTGCCTTCGACTTCCCGTTCTCGGCGCTGGTGGCACTCGCGACCCTGGCCGGGCTGGTCTTTACGCGCGATCGGCGCATGCTGGTCAATTCAGGTGTGCTGTGGGTCTGGCTCATCTGGATCGTGTGGATGAACGTGACAACTTTATTCGCACTGATTCCAGGCGATGCCGTGCCCCAGTGGGACAAGGTGATGAAGATCCAGTTCTTCGCCTTGTTAGCGATGGTGTTGGTGTATAAGCCCGAGCATATCAAGACCCTCGTCTGGGTCATCACTGGTTCGCTCGCGTTCTACGGTATCAAAGGCGGTTTCTTCGCGATTGAGACGGCGGCCGGTGAGCGCGTCTATGGGCCGCGCGGCAGTTTCTTCGAGGATAACAACGCCATGGGTCTGGTGCTCGTCATGACGGTACCGTTGTTGCGCTGGGTGCAGTTGCAGATTCAGGAGAAATGGGCACGCCTTGCAGTCCTGGGCGCCATCCTACTTACGCTATTGGCAGCGTTCGCGACTTTTTCGCGTGGCGCGCTGCTCGCAGCGGTTGGCGTGCTGGGTATGCTGGCCTTGCGTGGCAGGCAACGCATCGCTTTAGGTGCGGCGATGGTGCTCGTCGTGCCGTTTCTCATCATGGCGATGCCCGATAAGTGGATGGCACGCATGATGACCATTGAAGACTATCAGTCGGATGGTTCGGCCATGGGGCGCATCAATGCCTGGTGGTTCGCCTTCAATCTCGCCAAGGACCATTTCTTTGGTGGTGGCTTCGAGACCTTCGATCCGCAGCTGTTCATGCAGTACGCCCCCAATCCCACGCAGTTCCATGATGCACATAGCATTTATTTTGAAGTGCTCGGCGAACATGGCTTTGTCGGGCTAGTGCTGTTTCTGGCGCTTGGCGCGCTAACGTTGCTCACCGCCCAAAGCGTGACGCGCAAGATACAAAATGCGCCGGCTGACAAGGCCAAGGAGTTGCACTGGTGCTTCGACCTTGCATCCATGATTCAGGTGAGCCTGATTGGCTACGCGATTGGTGGCGCATTCTTGGGTCTGGCGTACTTCGATCTTTTATATGCGTTGATCGGGCTGCTGTTGATCGTCAAACGCTATGTTGACGAAACCCTCGCGGCGCCGTCGACAGTGACCGAACCGGGTGCGGAGCGATCCACTGATAATCATGATGTGATACCGGAGACCGTGCTCGCCTCGACCGCCGACGGCAGACCCAACCCCTATGCGATGCTGGGACACCAGGCAGGTGCTGAAATGCGGAGCGAACGTTGAGCGGGTTTCAGGATCACGACACTCGCTTTGTCGACTACTACGCCGAAGAGAGTCTGTCGCCGCGCGCACGCGAGCGATTCACGGCGACGAAGGAACTATTGCTTGCCGCACGCGCAGCGGCAGCTTTGCCAGTCGCAGCGCTTGATGTCGGTGACGTCGGCTGTAACGCGGGCACGCAGAGCATCATGTGGGCACGCGAAGGCCACTGTGTACGGGGCATCGATATCAGCACGCAGCTGGTCGAGATCGCGCGCCAGCGTGCGGCAGATGCCCAGCTACCAATTGACTTCGAGGTCGCTTCCGCGACCGATCTGCCGTGGCCGGATGCATCGCTCGATGTCTGCATTGCGCCCGAGTTGCTCGAGCATGTTGCAGACTGGCAGGCGGTAGTTAATGAGTGTACGCGCGTGATCCGGCCTGGCGGCGTCGTGTATTTCAGTACGACCAATGTGCTGTGCCCCAAGCAGGAAGAATTCGATCTGCCTTTCTATAGCTGGTATCCCGGCTTTCTCAAGCGTCGTTACGAACGCTTGTCCGTGACCACCCGACCGGAACTCGTGAACCATGCGCGTTATCCGGCAGTCAACTGGTTCACCTACTACGGTTTACGGGCGGAGATGGCGCGACGTGGCTTCGTCAGTATGGACAGATTCGACCTATTCGCGCTCAAGCCCGAGCGGGGTGTCAAGCGGCTGATGATCCAGACGCTGCGCGCCTTGCCGCCGCTGCGTTGGTTAGCCCATGTGGCTACACCGTACACAGTGATTTTGTCACGCCGAATAGCCTCTGGTAGTTAGGATCGTGTTGTTCGAGTCACAGATCGCCGCGTTGCTGGCGCAGACCTGGACCAGTCGTCTGTTGGTCTTTGCCTACCATCGCATCGTGCCTAAGCCGGACTCGATGCTGCAGGGTGAGGTTACCGCGGCCGCGTTCGACAGCCAGACGGGTTGGCTCGCCAGGCACGCGACGGTACTGACACTGCCCGACGCGATCGAGCGCTGGCGCCGGGGCAAGTTGCCGCGGCGGGCCGCGTGCATCACCTTCGATGACGGCTATCTCAGCAACTTTGAGACCGCGTTGCCAATCTTGCAGCGTTGGCAGGTACCGGCGACTTTTTTTATCGCAACCGGCTTTCTCGATGGCGGTCGGATGTGGAACGACACAATAATTGAGGCAACCCGTCGGACGTCAGTGGCTGCATTCGACTTGAGCGACTACGGACTGGGTCGTGTTGCTATCGATGCTGAGAGGCCAGTGCTGGCAGATCAGTTACTTGATGCGCTGCGGCGTCTGCCCTACGACCAACGCGAGCGTTGTGTCGCAGCGATCGCTACACAGAGTCGGGTCGACTTACCTAACGACTTGATGATGACTTCGGAGCAGGTCAGACAGCTCGCGCGGCTTGGGATGGATCTGGGCGGCCACACTGAGACACATCCGATACTGGCGCGCCTGCCGGCCGACGCCGCGCGCGCTGAGATTCTGTTGGGTAAAGAAAACCTTGCCCAGATCGTGGGCGCAGCACCGCGAACCTTTGCCTATCCAAACGGCGTACCCGGCAAAGACTATCTCGTGGAGCACGTCGCGATGGTGCGCGAGGCGGGATTCGAAGCGGCTGTCACGACGGCCTTCGGCGGTGTTGCCGCAGATGACGACGCGTTGCAACTGCCGCGTGTCATCCCATGGGATCAGCGCGCAGCCGCGTTTGCGCGGCGTGCAGCTCAAGCGAGTCGATCACCACCAGGCGAGCGGCTTTAAGGAGCGCGAGTGGCAGGGGCATGGACCGCTAACCACTGTTCCAGCAGTACCAGCACCCAGATGAACGTGCCATAGAAGTTTGCCTGGCCGCTGCGATGCGCAGCAATAATCTGGTCGCTGAATTCGCGCCGCACAAAGCCACGGTTTGCAAATGACGCCAGACTGTCGTTGACGAGTTCCTGCAGCGGCGGTGATTTCTTCAGCCACTGACCGAAAGGCAGGCCGAAGCCATGCTTGGTCTTGGTGAGGATCCGGTCCGGCAAAAAGCCGCGCATCGCCCGTTTATAAAGATAACGTAACTCCGTGCCGTGAACTTTGAGCTCGGGACTGACGAGTAACGACAGTTCCAGTAGTTCGTCGTCGAGCATCGGATAGCTGACCTTCACGCCTTCGAGCGAGCACATCGTGTTCACCTTGCGTAAATCATTGTCGGCGAGTACGAACTTCCAGTCCATATAAAGCATACGATCGACGATGTCAGTCGTTGCGGGCGCTTGGTACTCCGCTGTCTGCAGGCGCTCGGGTTCGGTGACCGAGACGGCCTCGAGGAAGCTTGGCGAGAAAATCTGCGCCGGCCCCTGGTGCTGTACGAAGTTGTAAGTGAATAGCCGCATGGGCATGCCGACCGAGGCCTGCTCGGCGTAACTGCGCATCTTGCCCGGAATGCCTGGCAGCGCACCGAACGGGCTGCGCAGCAGCGGCTCCAGCAGCAACTTGCGCAACGGCTGCGGGATCATCGAATAGCGCTCAAAGACTTTCTGTCTTGCGTAGCGCTCGTTGCCGCCAAACAGTTCGTCGCCACCATCGCCGGCCAGCAAATGTGTGACCCCCGATTGGGCCGCCAGCCTGGCACAGAACATCGTCGGGACGGCGGAGGAATTGCCGAAAGGTTCGTCATACGCCGCAGCGATTCGCGGCACGGCAACCGCAACATCGGCCGGCTGTACGTAGTATTCGTTTGGCTCGGTCTTGAAATGCCTGGCGCTGGTGCGCGCATATTCCATCTCGTCGTAGCCTTCTTCGCTGAAGCCGATCGAGAATGTCTTGGCAGGCTGCACTTTCGCTAACATGCCAACAACGGTTGAGCTGTCGAGTCCGCCGCTGAGGAACGCGCCGCTCGCATCGCCCGGCTCGGCGGCTTCAACGGCGCGGAGCAGGATGGGCTGCATGCGCTCGATGATCTCCGCCTCACTCGGCCAACGTTCCGGGTAGCGTGGCATCCAGTAGCGCTGTGTCCTAACATTGCGGCCGTCAAAGCGAGCGGTGGTCGCTGGCTCCAGTTTAGCGACGCCCGCGTATACGGTCCCGGGGCTCGGGACCATATGAAAGAACGTGTAGTTGAAAATGCTCTGCGGGCTGATCGCGGCATTCACGCCCGGCTGGCGTGCGACGGTATCCGCACGTGACGCGACAAGCAGGGCGGTGCTCGAGTCGACGCTATAGGCGATTGGATGCGTGACGAAGCGATCGGTCGCAAACAACGCCTTGCCGGCTTCAATATCGAACAACACAATGGCGAAATGGCCGCTGATCTTTGCAAGCAGCGAGTCGCCATAGCGACGATAGGCGCTGAGCAGTGCCGCTGCTGGACCGGCTTGCCCTGCCTCAGCCTGCAACGCCGAGTCGGTCCAACGAGGCTTGCCCGCCACGGCCGCCATGAGCTGCTCGCTGCGAGCAACGGAGGGGCCTGTCAGCTCGCTCTGGCTCGGTGCATCGCGTGGCGCAAGGCGCCCGAAGATTCCGCTATCGTTCATGATTCCTGGCTATTGTCTCGGCGGCCGTTCTTATCGGCTTTTTCGCCAGTAGACGCAATACTATAGACAGGTGGCCGGTGTCCGCGCGGGGACTGACGAACTGTGACCTATGTCACCGGGCGGGGATTGCCGCTTCATTAGGTATTGTAAGCGCGAATTCGCGCTTCCCTCCCGGGGCTAAGGGCCGCAAAATCGACATCTTTCGCTCCCATGGTCGTCTGTGGGACGAATGGTGAATCGTTATGCAACACAAAACAGCCATCCTGGCGCTGCTGCTGTCAGTGAGCGCACTGTCGTCACCCGGCGCCTTCGCGCAAGCGGAGATCGACTGCGGGGCACTGGAAAATCCGTACGGGCCCTACGATTACACCAATGGTGAGCACCGTGTGAAGTACATGCCGATCGTGGTTGGCGCTCACTTCAATCGCGACGTGCAGACGTTGCGCAAAGGGCAGAGTACAGCTGATCCGCTCGGCGATCTGGATTACGTCCTACGTGCCTTTCCCAATCACCATCCGGCCTTGGATTCGATGACGCGCTACTTTCTGCAAGGCGGTCGCGCGTCGGGCACCTTGCACACAGCCGAGTGCTATTTCGATCGCGCAACCCGGTTTAAACCCGATGACGGCATGGTCTACTTGCTCTTCGGAACCTACCTCCACCGACTCAAGAACTTTGATGCCGCGGCCAAACAATACGATCGTGCGTTGTCGCTCCTGGGCGATTCGCCCGACGCTTTTTACAACTATGCGCTGTTGAAGGCCGATCAGGGTAATTGGTCGCAGGCGCGCAAGTACGCTATCGAGGCGTATTCATTGAATCATCCGTTGCAGGGACTCAAGCGAAAACTGCAGCGGAACAAGTCCTGGTCCGCAGCCGACGACGATACCGTTCGCGCCGCAATCAAAGCACGTCGCGAGGCCGCGGCGGCACCGATTCAGCAGGCTCCGGCCGACAAGACATCTGATACACCCGCATCAAGTTAGTGGAGACAACGGTTGCTTGCTGAGACATTGAGTATTCTTGATCGAGTTCTGTCACTGGGTGAGCGCGTAACCCATTTTGACGCAGCCACGCCCTTGTTGGGTGGTGTTGCGGAGTTTGACTCCATGGCCGTCGTCGCTATCATCACGGCAATCGAAGAAGACTTCGGCGTGGTGGTCGATGACGACGAAGTCTCGGCCGAGACATTCGAGACGGTAGGCAGTCTCGCGCGCTTCATTGAGAGTAAGGTCGGCGCTACGGGCGACGAATGACCGCGGTGCGCCGGCCTGCGTTTCTTCCGACATCGCGGGGTGATCTTTTTACATTGGATTTCTTGCCGGCTGGAAACGTAGCAGCGGCCGACCTCACCGTTGTTGTTGTGCCTTCGTTCGCCGAAGAAATGAACCGTTCGAGGCGCTGCTGCGTGCTGCTGGCAGAACGACTTGCGACCATTGGGTGTCGTACCACTCTGTTCGATTTTTCGGGAACCGGCGACAGTCACGGCGACTTCGCCGCGGCTCGGCTCCAAGATTGGCGCGCGGACCTCCGAGATGTTGCCGCTCATGCCCGCGCGACTGGTGCGCGGCGGCTTGTGCTGTTAGGAGTACGCTTTGGTGCCTTGCTGGCTGCTGAGGCGGCAGTCGCTGCGGATGCCGAGGCGCTCGTTTTGTGGCAGCCAGCGCCCGAAGGCGCGGTAGTCGTCAGTCAGTTCCGGCGCCTTGCAGCGGCCGCGAAGTTGGTGGGCAAGAAGATCGACACGGCGGCCACCGAGGCCGAAACCGCGTCGCTGCCAGAGATCGCCGGATACTCCTTCAGTCAATCGTTGGCAGACGATCTGGCGGAGCTGCATCTCAGCCAGTCACTCGCAGCTTGTCAGCAACCTAGTGCCTGGTTTGAGATGACAACGCGGGCGGAGCAAGGCCTCAGTCCCGCTGCGGTGCGCGTGTTGAAGTCGTTAGCGGCGACCCGATCCACCCGCATTGTAGAGCGATCAATCATTGGGCCCGCTTTCTGGAGTACGACAGAGATCACCGTCAGCGACGCGCTGATCGCAGCGACCGTCGAGTTTGTCGTTGACGCACCTCACCAAGTCACTGGAAGCCACGCGCATGGCTGACGTCGCGCTGACATTCGATTGCGCTGATAGCACGCTGGTCGGCATACTCAGCGTTCCTGAGCGCGTGGCGACTCGCTACGGCGTCTGCCTGGTTGTCGGCGGGCCGCAGTACCGGGTGGGTAGCCATCGACAGTTTCAGCTGCTCGCACGGGCACTTGCGGCTCGCGGTATCCCTGTCTTGCGTTTCGACTATCGCGGTCAGGGCGACAGCGCCGGTGAGTATCGAGGCTTCGAAGACGTTGGGGACGACATACGAGCCGCGATAGATTGCCTAATGAATCGCTGTCCGACGGTCGAGTCGGTCATTCTGTGGGGTCTGTGCGATGGTGCCTCCGCGGCATTGCTATATGCTGCGCGCGACGCGCGCGTTGGTGGACTCGCGCTGGTCAATCCATGGATCACGGCAGCGGCGACGCAGGCACAAACGATGCTGAAGCACTATTATGGCAAGCGCATTCTCGACCCCGAATTTTGGGGCAAGTTACTGCGTGGTCGGATTTCAATCGGCAAAGTGGTGCTGGAGTACCTGTCGTTCTGGCGGCGCGCCCGCGATCGATCTGCGTCGCACGCGCACCGCGCTGATGAATTCACACAAGACGGCACACCGTTCCAGCGTCGTATGCTGTTAGGAGTCGAGCGCTGGCACCAGCCTATGCTCTTGATCACGAGTGGTGACGATCTGACGGCCGCCGAGTTTCTCGACGTTACGTGCAAAGATCCCGCATGGCTCGCGGCGCTTGGCAAGGCGGCGCTGACCCGGCAGCATTTGGCAGACGCGGATCATACTTTTAGTCGCAAGAGCTGGCAGACGCAGCTCGAGAATTGGACGAGCGAATGGATACTGGCCCAGCCAAACGCGCGCTCCTGATCGCTTTTCACTACCCGCCGATGCGCGGTAGCAGCGGTCTGCAACGGTCGCTGACTTTCGGCAATCAGTTGCCGGACTTCGGCTGGCAGACAACTGTCGTCAGCGCTCATCCGCGCGCTTACCCCGATACGTCGTCGGATCAGCTCAGTGATATCGATCCGCGAGTCAGAGTGGTACGAGCCCAAGCTTGGGACGCCGCGCGCCATCTGTCCTTGGCGGGTCGCTATCCGCAGTTTCTGGCAACGCCGGACCGTTGGGGTAGTTGGATCACGTTTGGTCGCGCCGCCGCGATGCGCGAGATTCGGCGACAACGTCCCCACGTGATCTGGTCCACGTCACCCATTCCGAGCGCACACGCTATCGCGGCCGACGTGTCACGCCGCAGCGGCTTGCCGTGGGTCGCGGACTTTCGCGATTCGATGACCGAAGAGAATTATCCGAGTGATCCACGCGTGCGACGGGTGTACCGGCGTATCGAAGAGCAGGTGGTCGAGCGGGCCGCGGCACTCGTTTTCACCGCGCCGAGCACACTGCGAATGTACGACGAGCGCTATCCCGGCAGACGCACGCCGCTGTGGTCCGTGATCGGCAATGGCTATGACGAGGGTAAGTTTGATCGAGCGGCGGCCAGCACATCGACAAGCCCGGTGAAGGACAGTCGGCAGGTCTGGTTGCACTCTGGGCTGCTTGACCCCACCGATCGCGATCCGAGCGAGTTCTTCCGTGCGGTGCAGGCATTGAAGCGTGCCGATGTGCTGCGCGCGGACAAGGTGAGGATCGTGCTGCGGGCCTCGGGCCATGACGCGACGTATGCGCCGCTTCTTGAGGAGCATGGTATCGCCGATATTGTCACGCTCGCCCCGCCGATTCCGTATGCGGACGCGCTCGCCGAAATGCTGCAGGCGGACGCGTTGCTGCTATTCCAGGCGCGCAACTGCAATCATCAGATTCCCGCCAAGTTGTATGAGTACATTCGGGCGCAGCGACCGGTGCTGTGCTTGACGGACCCCAATGGCGACACTGCCGGCGAGGCGCTCGCGGCCGGCATCGCCCGCACGTTTGATCTGCACAGTGAGACGGCCTTGCGCGAGGCGTTGGGAGACTTTGCTACCGGCAAGATCAAGGCGACGACGCTGGTAGCCGCCACAAACGCTGTGGGTCGTTACTCACGTCGTGGCCAATGCGAGCTACTGGCTGACTTGTTCGAGCGGGTCGTCGCGGCGCGTGGCGCGTGATCACAGTGTATCCGGAGCTCGACCTCGCCGCGCTGCGTGCCAATGGGGCTGCGCTGAGCGAGTCTGTTCTTGCGGGCCGTGATTACGAACTGACGTCAAGTGGCCGCGCCGCCATCGCTCGAGCGCTCACCGCCTTTGGGATCGACGCGAACGATGAAGTGCTGGTGCCGGCTTACTGTTGTCTTGCCATGACCGCACCAATTCAAGCGCGCGGCGCGCGGCCGGTGTTCTATCAGCTTAGAGAGGATTTATCGTTTGATGTGCAGCATCTGCAAGCGCATTTGACCAGCCGCACGCGAGCAGTGATTGCCGTACACTATTTCGGTGCCGCGTCAGATCTCGATGCGTTGCGCCTTTGGTGTGACTCCCACCAGCTGATTTTGCTCGAAGACTGTGCGCATGCTTTTTACACCCAGATTGATTCACGGTTAGTGGGTAGCGTCGGTCACGCCGGTATTGCCAGTATTATGAAGTTCTTACCGTCCTACGACGGCGGAGCTCTGTGGTTCAACGCCGCACCTCGCAGGCCGCTGGTGCAACTGCCACCGCGCTCGAGCAGCTTGCGGGAGTACTGGTCGCTGCTGGAGCGCAGTCGCTTACCAGGCGCCAGTTGCATGCGACTCGTGTCCCGAGTGCGTGCTCATGCGATGGCTGGTGCGTCGTCCGCTGAACCGCCGAAATCGACAATGGCCTCTGCCACGGATGGTGGGCTCGAATTCGATCCGGCGAGTCAGCAACTTGCCGCTAGTGCGAGCGCTGCCTGGCTGCTGCGACGGGACTCTGCGCGTCGCATCAAGAACCAGCGTTGCGAGCACTTCGAGCAGTTGGCACGCGCGATCCGCACGATGCCAGGTGTGCGAGTTTTCTGGTCCGAGCTTCCAGCCGGTGCCGTACCCTACGTGTTGCCCTGTCTGTTCGACCGGGGTGACATCGCTTTCGCCAGCCTGCGCGCCAGCGGTATTCAGGTCTTTCGCTGGGAGTTCACGGAGCAACACGGCTGCGAGACGACACGTCGCTATGCACGCTCCCTGCTCCAGCTGCCTGTGCATCAGGCACTGGGACATTCGCAATTGCTCAAGTTGAGCAACGCGATCCGCGCCGCCGCACAGGCTGCCTAGCCGATGCAGATCGAATGGCAGTTGCTCCCGATCGACGCGGCGCTCGCCCAGTACCGTGGGACATGGCAGGACTTGTGCGATTCACTTGGCGTCAATCCGTCGCTGGCGCCCGGCTGGGTGTCGCTAGGTTGCGATGCGCTGCAGGTCCGTAGTGAGGTGCAGGTACTGCTGGGCCTCGAGAACAGCAAGTTGGTAGCGGTGCTACCTGTCCGACTGACGTCGCGGCGCGTGTGGGGAATCAGTCTGCAAGCCGTGGAGCTGGGTGGCGGCGCTGTGAACTACCATGCTGAGATCGTTAGTAGTGTCGAGCCGGCAGTCATACTGCGCGCGCTCGCGGCGGTGCTGCAACAGCGCAAACGCTGGCACGTGCTGATTGCGCCGAATATTCTGTTGGGTACAAGAACCGCGGCGGCTTTGCAAGACCCTGCGACGCTTGATGCATCGCATGTCGAGATCCAACCCAGCGAACGCTCACCGTACCTGCCCTTGCAGGGCAGTTGGGACGAGTATCTCGCCACTCGCAACAAATCCTTCCGCTACAGCGTGCGTCGCCAGGAGAAGGATGCCGCGGCCGCGGGGACGAGCGAGATACGTTGGTTCAGCGAGCCGCAGCAGGTCGCTGAGTTCTGGCAGGCGCTACTCGATATCGAGGCGCGGAGCTGGAAAGCGGAGGCGGGCCGGGCTATTTCCAGTCGGCCCGTGGAGCTGCGCTACAATGAGGCCTTGCTGCCATATCTGGCAGATCAGGGCATGTTGTTAGGTAATGTGTTGTTCATCGATCGCGAACCGGTTGCCTACAATCTGTGCTGCAACTATCGCGGCTGGGTGGGTCAACTGAAGACGTCATTCGATAATCAGCATGCCAAGATCAGACCGGGCGCATTGATCGTGCAGTCGATGGTGCAGCGGGTTTTCGACAGCCAGCAGCGCGAGTTCGATTTCCTCGGTGATCTGCAGCCGCACAAGCTGGAGTGGACCGATGCGATTCGCGAGCATGCAGAAATCCGCGTCTACTCATCGACTTGGCTCGCACGCTTAATGCATCGAATGAAGCGGGCCATAGAGCGGCCCGCCGTCGTCTCCGAATAGCGACGATATTTCGTTACATCAATGTCATTCGTCGTTCTGCTGCGACAATTTTTTTACTAACAATTCAGTGTTAAGGTCCGTCGCAGCCTGAATGGAGAGCGACTGATCGACCAAGCCAAATCCGTGTCACGAGCAGATCTCTGTCTGTGACGCAGGTGCCGGTTTTTGTAGCGCCACGGCGCTAAGGTTCGCAGGTCTGTTGTTCAAGGGCATACCCGTCGAAAGGCGGGGACGCAAAGCCACCGGTCTACAGCAAATTGCCAAAAGCAAAATGCAACGACAGCGGGGTTGCCGACGGTCGATACCAGGGGTTTCTGCAAGCTTGAGAAATCCCCTTGCTGCGATGACCTTATCTAAGGTCGCTGGGCATTCGATGCGTTCGTCGGTGTTTCTGACGTAGCTGGCATGTAGCCGCTACGTTTGTCGATACAACCGGAGTGATCGCATTATGTCGCAATCGTTTAAAAAGCTGCTGACCGGTTGGACAGCCTTAGCGTTGTTGCTTGGCAGCGCCGGCGCATTCGCGCAATCCGCCTTGCAGAGCGCTGCGAGTCAACTGCAGCCTGGCCAATGGGTGCAGTTTCAGACTTCAGGTTTCAACAGCGCTTTGTTGTCCTACCCATCGAATCGCAGTGCGCTCGAGTATGCCGAGTCCCTCAAGTGGGACCCGGTGCGCAAGCAGATGCACTTCGTGGGCGGTGGTCACTACGAGGCTACCAAGCATCTGGTGTACTCGGAGTCGAGCAATAGCTGGGTGTCACGTCCCGTCCCGGGCGGTTTCTTCGGCGTGCCTAACCATGGTTATGATCATATTGCGATCAATCTCGCGACACGCACGCTCTACCATCGTCAATTCAACTCGCCGCGCATGGATCGTTACAACCTCGACAGCGAGACTTGGTCGCAGGGTGCGTCCGTGACCTCGCAAACGGCTAGCTATCAGGTTGCGGCCGGCGTTGAGTGGTTCCCAGAACTGGGGCGAGTGATCTACCAGGACGGTGATTGGGGCCTCTACTACTACGATCCGTCAAACAACTCCTGGAGCAAGAAGTCAGGCGCTCTGGCAAGCACGGGTTCATACCACAACTTTGCCGAGTACAGCCCAGTCCATAAGGTTGTCATGACGGGTGGCGGCAACGGTAGCCGCGCGCTCTATCAGATCGATCAGGCGGGCAATGTCACGCGCAAGAACGATGCACCGATCGTGCTCGGGATCACCAACTCGATGTTCATTCTCGAACCCGTGAGTGGCAATTTCCTGGTGTTTCATGACAACGGCGCTTATTTGTACAACCCGGCGGCCGACTCATGGACCACTTTGCCAAAGCCCCCCTTTCTAACTGCCGGCAATGACAACGGTGTCTTCAACTCGGTGGTGGGCTATATCCCCGAGTACGGCGTCATCATGGTTGGCAAGTTCGGGTTCGATAATTCCAAAGTATTTCTCTACAAGCACGGTGCGGGTTCTGGTACGCCTATCACCCAGCCGACGGTCAATCTCGCAGCGAACCCGACCACCGTCAATGCGCAGGGGTCGACCGCACTCACCTGGACAACTAGCAACGCTGATTCCTGCACGGCCACTGGCGCGCCATGGAGCGGTACCAAGGCCACCAGCGGCAATGAGACCGTCGGCCCAATTGCTAACAACACAACCTTTCGCCTGACCTGCTCGAATGCCAGCGGCGGCTCCACCAGCCAGTCGGTAGCCGTCAGCGTCACGCAGCAGACACCTGCGCCGACCGTGGCGCTCAATGCAAACCCTACTCAAGTGCCCGCTAACGGCACGGCAACGTTAGACTGGACGACCACCAACGCAACCAGCTGCACCGCGAGCGGCGCCTGGTCAGGGTCGAAGCAGACCTCGGGTAGCCAAAACGTTGGGCCACTCACCCAGAACAGCACCTATACGCTGACGTGCACGGGGCCGGGCGGCAGCGCCTCCGACCCGGCCACGATCACGGTGACGGCGCCGCCGGCCGCACCAACCGTGTCCATTGCGGCCAATCCCAACAGCGTCGCGAGTGGCGGTAACGCTCAGCTCAGCTGGAGTTCGACCAATGCATCGAGTTGTTCGGCCAGCGATGGCTGGGCCGGTGCCAAAGCGACCGGCGGCAATGAGACCGTGTCGGGTTTGACGCAGAACAGAACTTTCACGCTCACCTGCTCGGGTAACGGGGGGTCGACCTCGGGGTCGGCCTCGGTCACGGTGAACCAGCCACCCGCTTCGGCACCGACGGTTTCGATAGCCGCCAGTCCGACCAGCGTCGTGAGCGGCGGCGGCACCCAAATCAACTGGAGTTCGACCAGCGCTGCCAATTGCACGGCCAGTGGCGGTTGGTCGGGCGCGAAGGCGACCAGCGGCAGCGAGACCCTGTCCGGATTGACGCAGGATAGGACTTACACGCTGACCTGTTCGGGCAGCGGTGGTTCGGCTTCGAATTCCACTTCGGTGACGGTGACACAGCCGCCGGCGCCGGCACCGACGATATCGCTTGCGGCGACGCCGACGACCGTCACGAGCGGCGGCACCAGTCGCCTCAACTGGTCTAGCATCAACGCGACAAGTTGTGTCGCGAGTGGTGGCTGGAGTGGCAACAAGGCCGCCGGCGGAGGCAACCAGACCGTGGGGCCGCTGACGACCGCCAACACTTCTTACATGCTGGTTTGCACCGGCTCTGGCGGCTCGGCGACCGCCTCTGCCACGGTCACTGTGACGCCGCCGAACGCGGGTCCCCCACCGACGCCGGCACCGACAATCTCGATGTTTGCATCGCCGTCGACGCTGTCGACTGGCGAAACGGCTACGCTCACCTGGAATGCGACCAACGCCAACAGCTGCAGTGCCGGTTCCGGCTGGAGCGGCAGCAAGGCAACCTCGGGTAGCACGCAAGTGGGTCCGCTGACCGCTAACACGACCTACACGATCAGTTGCACCGGCACAGGTGGTACGAGCGTGGGTTCGGTCGAAATCGGCTACAGCCCGCCGCAGGCAGCACCACCGGCACCGCAACCCGATCCGGCGCCGGCGCCGCCGGAGCCACCGACAGTTTCGCCCCGCGCCGCCGCGCCAGTGTTGAGCTTCAGCTCCGCCAGCAGTGCGATCGTAGCGGGTTCCGCCAGCGTGCTGAGCTGGAGCAGTTCGAGCGCAACGGATTGTCTAGCTGATGGTGAATGGCGCGGCAATAAATCGGCTTCCGGGACGGAAACGACCCAGCCGCTGTTAGCCACTTCCAGTTTCAAGCTAACTTGTTCCGGCGATGCGGGTACCGCATCGCAGACCCTGACGGTCGTGGTGACCGATGCCAAGACTGGCGAGATTATTCCGGAGCGCTCGGGCGCGACCGGATCGTTAGGAGGATTGACCTTGTTTGGACTACTGATGCTTCTGATGGCGCGTCTGCGCTCGTTCGATCGCGGGCTCGGCATCCGAGCGGTCGGGTCGCTGGCTGTGTTGTTATTGCTCGCGCCCGCGGTGCAGGCTCAGAGTTCTGCGCTCGCGGACTACCAGGCACGTGCTGCTGGACCGGGCGTGATCCGGGCAATCTCGTTTGACTCAGCTGGTGATGTCAACACCTACGCCTTCCCTGACGGCAACTTCCAGAGTTCCGGCAGTGGCTGGGATCAGAGCGTCAAAGCGTCTGGCGCAGGGTCGCTGCGTTTCAATTTGCCGGGCAACAGCGGTTCAAGCGTCGGTGGTAGCTGGCGCATCAACTTCGCCGATGATCTGCAGACGCAGTTCGACGGCGGTGGTGAGTTTTATGTGCAGTGGCGGCAGCGCTTCGACACCACAATGGTTACCACTAACTACCAAGGCAGTGGCGGCTTCAAGCAGATCATCATCGGTGAGGGTGATCGTCCGAACACACCCGAGGTAGGTTCCTGTTCCGAAATGGAGATCGTCGCGCAGAATACGAGCCAACGCGGCTTCCCACAGATGTACCATTCCTGTGTCTCCTATCGGCCCTTCGAAGAGCCCTACGGCGGCTCGGATTTCAAGTTTCAAAATGGCATGCCTGCGCCCTATTGCCTGTACACGCAGCAGCAGAGCGGACAAGTCACGCCGAAGCCCGGCTGTTTCCCGTATGCGCCCAACGAGTGGATCACCTTTCAGATCCACGTAAAGCTCGGGCCGCGCGGTTCCGCGCCGAGCCCGATCGAGAACTCGGGCAACATCACCGGGTTTGTGAGCAGCGTCGTGCAGATGTGGGCTGCTCGTGAGGGTCAGCCCGCGCAGTTGATCCACAACTGGTCCGGACTGGTGCTGCGCGAAACGGCTGGTCGCAAATACGGCAAGCTTTGGTTGCTGCCGTATATGACTGGCAAGAGCAGCAGTCAGTCGCACGCTACGGGTTACACCTGGTATGACGAGTTGATCATTTCGCGCCAGCGGATCGCTGACCCAGGCGCGGCGCCCTCGACTGCCCCAACGGTGTCCCTTCAGGCCAACCCGACCCAGGTAAATTCGCAGGGGTCGACGACACTGAGCTGGTCGTCAACCAATGCAACTACTTGTACTGCGAGCGGTGGCTCCTGGACCGGCACCAAGGCCACGAGTGGCAGCGAAACGGTTGGACCCATTGCGGCCACGACTAATTTCACGCTTGTCTGCCGCAATGCGGCGACCGAAGAGGGTAGTTCTTCCTTGCAAGTCACGGTGACGCAGGCACAGCCCGCGCCGTCGGTCACCCTTGCAGCAAATCCTGCCAATATCGCCAGTGGCGCAACGACTCAACTCACCTGGACGTCGAGCAATGCCAACTCATGTTCCGCGAGCGGCGGCTGGTCGGGCAACAAAGCCACCAGCGGATCGCAGAGCGTTGGACCGTTTTCAAGCAACACGTCGTTCGCGCTGACCTGCACCGGTCCGGGTGGCTCCGACAGCGCGAGCACCGCTGTGACTGTTTCGCCGGCGCCGACCGTGTCTATAGCGGTTAATCCAACCAGCGTTGTGGCTGGCAACACCGCGACAGTTACTTGGAGCTCGACTGGCGCCACCAGCTGTAGCGCTTCCGGCGCATGGAGTGGCGGCAAGAGCACCTCTGGCAGCCAGCAGACGGGCGCGCTGTCGGCCAACAGCACGTTTGCACTGCAGTGCTCGGGTCAGGGCGGCTCGGCTAGCAATTCCGCAACCGTGCAAGTGACGCAGGCCACGACGCCGCCTCCGACGCCAACGCCGCCACCGGCCCCGACACCACCACCGACGCCGACACCGCCGCCAGTGGTACCGCCGGCGCCGACGCCAATTCCGCCGCCGGTCGTTCCGACGCCTCCCCCAGCGCCGACGCCTCCCCCGGCGCCGACACCAGTGCCGCCGGCTCCGGTGCCACTGCCGCCGCTACCGTCGGTGGCCCTGAGTGCCAACAACAGTGTTGTTTTGCAGGGCGAAAGCGCCAGGCTGACTTGGACTTCGACCGACGCGGCCAGTTGCTCCGCGACGGGGAGCTGGACTGGTTCGAAGTCGCTCGCTGGCTCGGAAAACGTAGGGCCCTTGTCCGCTACGACCAGCTATTCCTTGACGTGTACGAATGCACGGGGCTCCGCCTCGGCCGGCGTCTCGATCAATGTGCAGGCACCGAGCCGGCCGCAGGCCGGGCCTGAAGCAACTCCTGCAGATCCGGCGGGTGCAGCCGGTTCCTTTAGCTGGGGTAGCCTGCTTTGGCTGGCCCTGCTGGGCTTGCGTCGTCGGGTCCTGCGCCCGGTCGCCGCAGCCAGCTAGACGACTGCCTAAGCATTAGGTTGTCACCAGATTGGCGGACAGCTCGCAATACCGCGAGCTGTCCGCTTGCAATTGCACGGCGCGTCGTTCAAGTTCCTTTGAGTAGTCTTTAACGGCACTCAGCGCGCAATCGACCGGCCCATCAGGCCGCTATATCCATGCCCAATCTAGTTGGTATCTGGCGCCGCGAGGCGAACGCAGCGGCAATCGGGGCTGGTCACCAGCGGCAGATCGCAGCCGTGCAGAGTGGGCCGCGCGTCTGTAAGACCCATCGACTGACAGGTTCGAACTGGGCTGCTGCACTGCTCGACCATGGCCTGCTTGAGAACGGGCCACAGCCGGGGAAGACTTCTGACGGCAGCGTGGCCGTACTGCTCGACGGTGAAATACTGAATCTCGACGAGCTCAGCAAACAACACAGGCTTGATGCCGCCGTGCGTCCCGTGAGTCGCGCGGCACTGTGTGCCGCTTTGATCGCACAGCAGGGCCTCGGCATCGTGCGCGAGTTCAACGGGTTGTTCGCGTTGGTCGTTGCGCATGATCAAGGCAGACGGTTGAGTCTGGTCTCGGATCGCTATTCTGCCCGGCCCTTGTTTTATCGCGAGGAGGCGAACGGCCTCAGCTTCGCGACCGAACTCAAGGGTGTGCTGGCGGGGGCTACCCAGCAGGGCGAGGTTGACGCGACTGCTATTTGCGAGCTGTTGGTCTACGGCGTGCACTTTGGCGGCCGAACATGGCTCAAGGGTTGCGAGCGTATGCCACCCGCCACGATTCTTACGCTGGACGCTGCCGGCGTTCACACCGAACGCTACTGGTCCTATCTTTATTGCTATGACAACGAGCCGCTGGATAACGACAGCTATGCGACACGCTTCGCGGTACTGCTAGATCGCGCCGTCGAGCGCTGCATGCGCGGTTCGCGGCGTATTGGCATGTTTTTATCGGCCGGCTATGACAGCCGTGCGGTGGCAGCGAGTATCCGCCAATACCATTTGCCCCTACCGACTTTCACGTTTGGCGTTGCCAATTCACGGGACGTATTGTTAGCACCGCAATTGGCCGAGAAACTGGGTCTCGACCACTACCATCTGACCAGCAGCGGTGCATATCTGGCGCCCAATGCTGCAGCGATCGTTTGGCGAACTGAAGGCATGCTGCCTTTCACGGGCACCACGTCAATCCGCTTCCACGATCAGATCGGTGCACATGCGGATATCATTCTCACGGGGTTTCTAGCTGAGTTCTGCGGCTCGCATACCTGGCCACAGTTGTTGCTCACCCGCTCAAGGCCCGCTGCCATCGAGGCTATCTTCCAGCGATTTGTAACGGCGCGCCTGGCGCGTGCACAGACCGTGTTGCGTCCTGAGGTTTTTGCACGCGCGTACGAGGAACTGCGGTATCGCTTCGAGCAGAGTTTTGTCGATAACGACAACGAGCATCCGTTTGATGTCGCGGATTCGTGGAATTTTACGCAGCTGCAACCTAACGGCACCTGTCACGCGCCAGCCGTCGATCGGCATCGGTTTGAGATGCGGGCGCCCCTCATGGACGCGGAGCTGGTCGATTTCTTACTGACCATCCGGCCCTGGACGCGACTCGAGCAGCGCATCTACAAACTAATGATCGCTCGTTCCTTTGCTGCGATTCGGGATGTGCCGTGCGCCAACAGTATGCGGCCGATCGAGCCGCGATTCTGGGTCGAGTATCCACAGATGACGGCGCGCTTGATCGGCCGCAAGGTTGCAGCCCCAGTTAGGCGGCTGCTCGGTCGTGAGGATCGGCTCGGACGTGAGATCAATGATCTCGACGCCGATATTCGCGCCGAACCGCAGTTGCGCAGCGACTTACTGGATCCCATCCTGGCGGGCGAACATCTCGATCCTGCGATCTTCGATGTCGGCGCTGTACAGCGATTGGTCCAGGCAGAGTTCGATCAGCATCGTGATCATGGTGCACTATTGGGCTCGCTGGCATCGCTGGGACTCGCTCATCGGCAGATCATCGGCGGTGATGTCGCGGACGTGCCGGCCTACTTGCGTGAGCCTTGCGGTTGAGGCGGATTGATCCGCTTCAGACTAAGATTTCGTGCGCCGCCGGATGACTGAGAAATCCCTGCGGACTGGCGGTTAGCCCATACGCGCCCGACTGTAGCACCGCAATCAAATCACCTTCCTGTGCACGCGGCAGTTCCATCCGATCGCCCAGCAGATCGAGCGGCGTGCACAAGGGACCGACCACGCTAGCCTGCTCCGTGACGGCCCTGTCTACAGCGCTGGCGACTAACACCGGATAGTTTTTGCGTACCACCTGACCAAAGTTGCCAGATGCCGCCAGATGGTGATGTAAGCCGCCATCGGTCACGAGGAACACATGGCCGCGTGAGACCTTGCGATCGATGACGCGACACACGTAGACACCGCACTCGCCGACAATATAACGACCGAGTTCGATGACGACTTCCGCCTGCGGCAGTGCTTGCTTGGCGCGCGCGACGAGCGGCTGCAAGCTGTCGCCCACGGCCTTGAGGTCGAGCGGTTGTTCGCCCGGGAAGTATGGGATGCCGAAACCGCCACCAATGTTCAGCAGCTGGACGGGGGCTGGCGCGTCCGCAGACAGTGCGATCGCGAGCTCGAGCGCCTTGTGCTCGGCCTCGGCGATCGCGTCGGCGCGCAGGTTCTGCGAACCGCCGTAGATATGAAAGCCGACAAAGTCCAGCGGCAGACCGGCGAGGTCCCGCAACACCTGCGGCACGCGTTCGGCGTCGATACCAAACTGCTTCGGGCCGCCGCCCATCTTCATGCCAGAGGTTTTCAGTTCGAAATCCGGATTGACGCGGATGGCGACGCGCGGTCGGATGCCACGTGCTCGGGAGTACGCAGCCAGAACACGGATTTCGCGTTCCGACTCGACATTGACGCAGATTCCGGCCGCAGCAGCGCGATGTAGCTCGGAGTCGGTCTTGCCGGGACCTGCAAACGAAATGTGTGCCGGGTTGGCGCCGATATCGAGTGCCACCGCTAGCTCGCCGGCCGAGGCAAGGTCGAGGCCGTCGACCAGCGGCGCAATATGCGCGACGACAGCCGGCATTGGGTTGGCCTTGATGGCGTAATGCAAACTGATCTCTGGCGGCAGCGCCTGACGCAGTTCCGCAATCCGTTTGCCAATGGCCGCACGGTCGTAAGCGTAAAAGGGTGTTTGCCCGACGCGCTCGGCCAGCGTCGATACCGCGACGCCACCGATCGTTAGTTCCGCGGCGTCAACCCGAAAATAGGGATGTGGTGCGTGGGCCAGTTTGCGTGGTGCGACGGTCGTCATAGGTATTACGCTTTGTCGGGCTCGCCGAACAGACCGCGTAGCTGTGCGGCCAGCTGCGGCCGATCAAACTTGCCATTGGGGTTGCGGGGCAGTGCTTCGCGCCACTCCACATGCAACGGCACCATGTATAGCGCCATCCGTTTGCGGCACTCATCAAGCAGCCGCTTGGTATCGGCGGTCTGGCCAGGCGCTGGCGAGGCAACGAGAACAATCGCCTGCCCGAGACTCGGGTGTGGCACACCCACCGCGACGGCATCGCCGACCAACTGCGACGCGTACACCGCCTCTTCGATCTCAGTGGGACTGACACGATAGCCAGAGGTCTTGATCATCTCGTCGCGGCGGCCGATGAAGTAGAGAAAGCCGTCTGCATCTGTACGCACTGTGTCGCCCGACCAGACGGCCATCTCGGTGAGGACAAGCGCCGGATCGCGTGCTGGGGCAGGCTTGAAACGCTCCGCCGTCTTGGCGGGATCATTCCAGTAACCCAGTGAGACCAGCGCGCCTCGATGGACGAGCTCGCCGGGTTCGTCTGGGCCGCAAAGCTTACCGTCGCTGTTCACAACCAGAATCTCGGCGTTGGGAATGGCCTTGCCCATGGATTCAGGGCGGCGATCGAGCTCCTCGGGCGGCAGGTAGGTGGAACGGAATGCTTCGGTCAGACCGTACATGAGATACGGCTTGGTGTTAGGCAGGGCGGCGCGCAACTTGCGCAGCGTGGCAACGGGCATCGCGCCGCCCGAGTTCGTAATGTAGCGGAGCGATCGAACGACTTCGTCCGGCCACGGCAGATCGGCGATCTGCAGCCACAGCGGCGGCACGCCAGCCAGACCCGTCGCCCTTTCTTTCGCTGCGAGAGTGAGCACGTCCCGCGCGAATAGATAGTCGATCAACGCAACGCTGGCGCCGGATACGAATGCGGTCGATAACTGGCTGAAGCCGTAGTCGAAGCTGAACGGCAGTACTGCTAACAAGCGATCTTCTGGTGTGTTCTCGAGATAGCTCGCGACACTCAGAGCGCCCGCCACCATATTGCGGTGGCTGAGTACCACTCCCTTGGGGCGTCCGGTGCTGCCGGACGTATAGAAAATGGAGACGACGTCGGTGTCGACGACCCGATGGCCCGCCGATGTGCCCGTGGGCAAGTCTTGCCAGGTGAGCAGCTCGGCCTGCGCGGTATCGAGACCTTCAGTGGGGCGATTACCCACGGTCACGATGAGCCGCAGGTCGGGGCACTCCGGCAGCACGGTGGCTAGATCGCGAGCACGCTCAGGCGACGTGACCAACAAGCGTACGTTGCAGTCCTTGAGGATATGCGCCACCTGCGGTGGTTTGAGCACCGAGTTGACGGGCACGAAGACGCAACCTGCGCGTGCCGCGCCGAACATAGTGATGACCGTCTCGGCTTGCTTCGGCAGGAACACGGCGATCCGCTCCTGGCGCTCGAGGCCGAGCGCTATGACGGCGCGCGCAAAGCGCTCGATTTCACTGCCGAGCGTTCCATAGTCGACCGTCTGCTCCTTGTGACGCAGTGCCGGGCGTTCGGGATGGGCCAATGCCGCTCGCAGCGGCAGCTCGTGTAACAGCGTCGTCATTAGGTAGCGATGGTATCAGCTGGTTTGCTGCTGTCGTACGAGCTGGTACAGGACGCGAAGGCGATCACGGTAGAAAAGCGCCAGAACAGTGACGTAGGTCAAAGCGCCAGCCGTTGCCTGCACGGCGAGGGCGGACAATGGCCCCATATTGCCAGTTATGCCCGCACGCACCATGAGCACCACGGCCGCCATCACGGCACAGCCCAGGGTCGCCGGCAGCAGCGCCCGCACGTAGTCCAGCCACGGCATGGCGATGGCGCGCCGCGCCAGCATGAGGCCGGGAAACGAAGCGATGGGGAAACCAATCGCCAGCGCCCAGGCGACCGTCGTCACGTCGTGCTGCGCGCCAATGACAGCGGCCGCTGGCAACACCACGAGTGCCAATATGAAAAGATGCCCGGTACCACTCGCGTGATGAGTGCCGTGACTTCCTGCACCGCCGTGTTGGAAAAGGTCTGCGCAAATTGATAGTTACCCAACGCATCCGTGCCGAGAAAGCGGCCGATGGCAGTCGAGTCCGCGTTGGAATACGCATACCAGGAGCCGCGCGACACCAGCATGCGCCAACCTTGAAGCAGCGTGTGCTTGAGTCGCCTGAGTCCCGAAGGCCAGCGCAGCAGAATGGACTCAGGACAAACAACAGGATGGTCGCCGCTAGCGCACCGCCTAGATTATTGAATACGAGCGCCCAATGACCATTGCCACTGCGTGCGATGGTCACTAACACCAGCGACGTGATCGCCACCTGTGTCAAGTGCACACCAGCGAGTGCCTTGAACCGCAACTCACGTTGCAGAAGCGCGCGGGGTACCACCTGCAGCGCATCGAAAATAAGCATCGCACTGGCAACCGCGATGACCATCGGCAGGAGCGCTCGCTGTGGATCGTCGGGCTTCGAGAGCAGATTGGCCAGCCAGGGTGCGGCGATCACAATGAGACCGGTCAGGCAGGTGGCGATGACCAGCGTGAGGCCGCCCAGCCGTGCGATATCATCACGCGCCAGCTTGCGGTTCTGCACCAACACAGCGTCGAAGCCGAAGTCTTCGATCAGCCGCAGCAAACCGATAGGCAACATGGCGAGCCCCACCAGCCCATAGTCGGCGGGCTACAGAAAGCGGGCCGCATAGAGAATGGCGACCCAGCTGATCGCTTGTGATGACCAGCGGGCCAAGGCCGTCCAACCAATCCCGCTAACCAAGGATCGATCGAGGTCGTTCCCGCTCATTAGAGGGGCAATTATGTGACCGGATTAGCAGAGCGTCCATGTAGCAATGCAGTCAATCCCCTAAAACCGGTAATTTTCGCGGCCCGGTTCCCGGCATTTGGGCATAGTAGGCGCCCGCCAGTGCTAGAATATTTACGGTTGCTGCAGACAATCCACATCTGTGATTCAGGAAGCGTGTGTTAGGCCATGGATGCCGGACCCACACCCTCGGTCAGCGTTGGCATGCCTGTCTACAACGGGGCTGCCTGGGTCGAGGCTAGCGTACGTTCGATACTCGAGCAGACGTACACGGATTTCGAGCTGATCATCAGCGACAATGCGTCCAGTGACGCGACCGCCGAGATCTGCCAGCGTCTGGCAGACACCGATCGGCGGGTCCGCTTCATCCAGCAAGAAACCAACGTTGGCGCCAACCGCAACTACCTCTGCGTGCAGCGAGCCGCGCGAGGCCGCTATTTCAAGTGGGCTTCCGCGAATGATATTTGTCGCCCGACGTTCATCGAGCGCTGCGTCGCTGCACTCGAGGCAGACCCAGGTGCAATACTCGCTTCACCCTTGGTCATGGTGTTTGAAGACGACCCGGCCAGCGCCAAGATCTATGACCATGGCCTGAGTCTGCTCCATGACAGCCCCGGCCAACGGCTGCATGACTATTTCAACTCGCGCGGTCTCAACAACGCTTTCAACGGTATCATCCGACGCGACGTTTTGAATGCCTGCCGGCCGCTCGGTGTCTACCGTGCTGCAGACATCGTGCTGATGGCGGAACTGGCGCTGCGCGGCAAGTTTCTTGAGCCGCCGGAACGTTTGTTTCTGCGCCGCATCTCGCCGGATGCGGCAACGACCTATCGATCCACGCGCGAGGCGGACTTGCACCTCGTCGCGACCACCCGGACGCCGCTGCGATATCAGCACTGGATCTATCACGCCAATCTGCTGCGAGCCGCTGTACGCGCGGTGCCGCTGGGCCCGGAGTGGCTGCGTGGCGTCGATTTCGCGTTACGTTCGATATTGTGGTCGCGGCGCGATCTGGCCGCGGATATCCGCGAAGTACTAACTGGTAGGAGCGCATAACAAGTGTCCCAGGCGATCAATTCCAAACCCACGGCGCCACCTAAGTGTCGCTTCTGCAGCACGGAGCTACGCACCAATTTCGTCGACCTGGGTATGTCGCCGCTGTGTCAGACGCACATCGAGCCGCACGAGCTCAATCATATGGAGCGCTTTTATCCGCTGCATGCCTGGGTGTGCGAGCAGTGCTGGCTGGTACAACTCGAGCAGTATGTGGCGCCAGGTGATATCTTCTCCGACTACGCTTATTTTTCGTCGTACTCCGATAGTTGGGTGGAGCACGCGCGCCGCTATGCGGAGAACATGATCGACCGGTTCAAGTTCGGCAAGCACTCGCTGGTGATGGAAATCGCGAGCAATGATGGCTATCTGTTGCAGCATTTCCTGGCCCGCGGCGTGCCGTGCCGCGGTATCGAGCCGGCTGCCAACGTCGCAGAGGCGGCCGTTGCCAAAGGGATTCCGACCACCGTCAAGTTCTTCGGGCAGAAGACTGCAGCCGAAGTTGCGGCTGAGCACGGCAAGCCGAGTCTGTTGTTAGGTAACAATGTCTTGGCTCACGTTCCCGATATCAACGACTTCGTCGGTGGGATGAAGACGCTGCTGGCCAAGGACGGTGTGATCACCATGGAGTTTCCGCACTTGCTGCGGCTGATGGATGAGAACCAGTTCGACACCATCTACCACGAGCATTTCTCGTACCTGTCCTTCGGTACGGTGCGGACGATTTTTGCGCACCATGGCCTGCGGCTGTTCGATGTCGATGAAATTCCGACTCACGGCGGCAGCCTGCGCATCTTCGGCTGTCACGCTGACGATTCGCGTGCCGATACGGCCGCAGTCGCCAATCTGCTCGCCGCCGAGAAAGCTTTTGGCCTAACCACTGCCGCGACCTATGGTACTTTTGAAGCCAAGGTGCTTGCGACCAAGCGCAAGCTGCTCGCGTTCCTGATCGAAGCGAAGAACGCCGGCAAGCAGATCGTGGGTTACGGCGCGCCGGGCAAGGGCAACACCCTGCTCAACTATTGCGGCATCCGTACCGATTTCCTCGACTACACGGTCGATCGCAGTCCGCACAAACAGGGTCGTTATACGCCGGGGACACATATTCCGATTCTGACTCCAGAGAAGATTCGGCAGACCAAGCCAGACTATGTGCTGATTCTGCCGTGGAACCTGAAGCAGGAGATCGCAACCCAGAACGCCTATGTGCGCGAGTGGGGTGGACGGTTCGTGGTGCCGATTCCGCACGTGCAATTAGTGGACTGAGCAGCCATGTTATCGCTGACGCCCGCCAAACCACTACGCGAAATTCTCTGCCTGGGTGCGCACTGCGATGACGTGGAGATCGGCTGCGGTGGCACACTGGTGAACTTGGCACGCGCCAATCCAACTCTCAAAATCACGGTCGCCGTGTTCACGTCGGACGCAGTGCGGGAGGCCGAGTCGCGGGCCGCGCTGGCGCGCCTGTTGCCGCAGCATGCGCCGCGGCTGGAGTTCGCCACTTTCCGTAACGGCTATTTCCCGGCCGAGTGGGCGGCGATCAAGGAACGGCTCGAGCACTTGCGCACCACGGTGCAACCGGACTTGATACTCACGCACTTCGAGCAGGATAAGCACCAGGACCACCGGGTGCTCGCGGAGCTGACCTGGAACGCGTTCCGGAACCACTGCATTCTGCAATACGAGATCCCGAAGTACGACGGCGACCTGGGCCGCCCCCAGTTGTACGTCCCGCTGGAACCGGCAGTGGTCGACCTCAAAGTGGACGCCCTGATGCAGAGTTTTGTGACTCAGGCCAACAAGCAGTGGTTTACGCCCGACACGTTCCGTGGCTTGATGCGTCTGCGCGGTATCGAGGCCGTTGCCGCGGGTGGCTTCGCTGAGGCCTTCTACGCTCGAAAACTTCTCCTGAACTAACGACTTACACAGCGCTATGAAAATACTGGTTACTGGCTCTGAAGGCTACATCGGCACGCGTCTGGTGGCGCTGTTGCTCAAAGACGGGCACGAGGTCACCGGACTCGACACTGGCTTCTATCGCGACGGCTGGCTGTTCAGCGAACAAGCGCAGTACGCGCGGGCGCCACAGCAGATCAACAAGGATCTGCGCAAGGTTGAGGTGGCGGATCTTGCCGGCCACGATGCAATCGTGCACCTGGCGGAGCTCTCCAACGATCCGCTGGGCCAGAACAACCCCGAGATCACCTTCGAGATCAATCACCAGAGTTCGGTGCGGCTCGCGAAGCTGGCCAAGCAAGCGGGGATCAAGCGTTTTGTCTACGCGTCGTCCTGTAGCGTTTACGGTCTGGCTGTCAGCGATTGGGTCGATGAGACGTCACCCACCAATCCGCAGACGGCCTATGCCAAGTGCAAGACGCTGGTCGAGCGCGACGTAGCACCGCTCGCCGCCGATGATTTCTGTGTCACGTTTCTGCGCAATGCTACGGCCTACGGTGCGTCACCGCGGATTCGCTTCGATATCGTCTTGAATGATCTCGTGGCGCTCGCGTGGACGACCAAGCGCATCGCGATGACCAGCGACGGCACGCCGTGGCGTCCGATCGTGCATATCGACGACATTTGCCTGGCTGTCCGTTGTGCGCTCGCCGCGCCGACCGAGGTAGTCAACGGCCAGGTGTTCAACGTCGGGGCCGACACCGAGAACTACCGCATCAAGCAACTCGCCGAGATCGTGGCCGAGGTTGTGCCGGGTTGCGAAGTCACCGTGGGGTCCAGCGCGGGTGACAATCGCAGCTACCGCGTGTCGTTCAAGAAGATCAGCGAGCAATTACCGGGCTTTCGCTGCGAATGGACCGCACGCCGTGGCGCCGAGCAACTCTACGAGCTGTTCAAGCGGATCGAGATGGCGTCGGACACTTACAAGTTCCGGGCGTTCACCCGCCTGAAGCAGCTCAACTACCTCAAAGACACCGGCCAGATCGATAGCAGCCTCTACTGGCGCTATTGACAGTAGGATGCGCACATGAAAGTCGTGCTGTTCTGTGGTGGTCTGGGAACGCGCTTGCGCGAGCACTCGGACACGATTCCAAAGCCGCTGGTGAACATCGGCTATCGGCCGATCATCTGGCATCTGATGCGCTACTACGCGCACTTCGGTCATAAAGACTTTGTGCTGGCGCTGGGCTATCGCGGCGATCTGATCCGCGATTATTTCCTGCACTACAACGAAGCGATGACCAACGACTTCACGCTGAGCGAGGGCGGCCGCAAGCGCGAACTGCATTCCTCGGATATCGACGACTGGAAAATCACCTTCGTCGAGACCGGGCTGCACTCGAACATCGGCCAGCGCTTGCTGCGCGTGCGCAAGTACGTTGAAAACGAGCCCGTCTTTCTTGCCAACTACTCGGATGGCTTGTCGGACCTGCCGCTCAACGATTTGCTGGCGGATTTCGAGCGCAAGCAGGCGGTGGCAAGTTTCGCTGCAGTCCAGTCCTGGCACAGTTTCCATTCGGTTGAAACGGGCCCGGACGGATTCGTCTCGACGATGGGCCCCGTGCGCGGTGATCAATTTTTGATCAACGGTGGTTTCTTCGCGCTCAGGAACCAGATCTTTGACTATGTGCAAGAAGGCGAGGAATTGGTCGAACAGCCGTTCCATCGACTGATCGAGCAGCGCAAGCTGGCGGCGTATCGTTACTCCGGTTTCTGGCAGGCGATGGACACGTTCAAGGACAAGATCACCTTCGATCGCATGGAAGCGAAGGGCAACTGCCCGTGGGCGGTGTGGAGCAAGCAGACCAAGGGCGGCTGACCATGGCCGCTCCCTGTCCGGTGTGCGCATCGCCGGAGTCAGAACTCATCTACCAACTCGACCGGGTGCCCGTCACCTGCGCCTCGGTTTTCAACAGCGCGGCCGAGGCGCGTGGCGTACCGACTGGCACAGTTCGTTTGGTCTGCTGCCACCAGTGTGGCTTCCTCTATAACAATCAGTTCGATCAGGCCGTGGCTGACGTGGGCGCACGCTACGAAAGTGATCAAGGTGCTTCAGCGCATTTCGGCGCCTATGCCCGCGAGTTGGCGCTGCGTTGGGTCGAAGACTACGGCTTACGCAGCGCAACCGTCATCGAAGTCGGTTGTGGCCAGGGGGAGTTCTTGGGGCACCTGTTGGACCAAGGCGTCGGCGCTGCCGTTGGCTTTGATCCGCTCGCGAATACGACACGACCGTTACGCCACGGTGTGAAGCTTGTAGCGAGCCGTTTCGAGGCAGGCGGCGAGGACATCGACGCCGCCGCACTGGTGTGTCGACACACGCTGGAGCATGTTGCCGACGTGATGCCGTTTATGGCGGCCATCCATCGTTGGTGCGCGCGGTCAGCTGATCGCGTGGTGCTGTTTGAAGTTCCTGCGACCGAGCGCATTCTAAGCGAGGTCGCTTTCTGGGATATCTACTACGAGCATTGCAATTACTTCACGGCTAACACGCTACGTGACGTGTTCGAGCGCGCAGGCTTTGATGTTCAGCGACTCGAGTTGACCTATGGCGAGCAGTATCTGGTAGTCGAGGCGCGCGCGACGCAGCAACTGGTCGGCGGCAAGTCGGCAGTCGACCCGGCGGGTGCGCTTGCGGCTGCACGAGTTTTCGGCGGCGCTGCGCGTGCGCGGGTCGATCGCTGTCGAGCACGGTTGCGCGCGATGGCCACTGAGCGGGGCTTGCCCGTGATCTGGCAAGGCGCCTCCAAGACGGTGGGCCTATTAACGGCGATCGGCGAGCCGACACCCGCGTTGTTTGCCGTTGACGCCAGCCCCAGCCGTCACGATCAGTATCTGCCCGGCTCGGGACTCGGCATTCGGGCGCCGGCCGTACTCGCGACGACGCGGCCGCGCGATGTGGTATTGATGAACCCGGTATATGTAAGTGAAGTGCGTGCCGAGCTCGATGTGCTCACGCCGCACACGCAGTTGACGACGATCAATCAGCTGTTTGCAACATAACGGCAACGACTCCCGTAAATGCGTGCTTTGCTCACGCGCCATAGCCTGCGACACTAGCGGCATAAAATCATGAGTTGTAATTCCAAGAACAATGCCGCGTAGCGAAGTTTCTCGTCGCGGCGCGCTCGGGCTCAAAGCCGGCGAATGGGTGGTGGTCAGGAGTCAGGACGAGATCCTCGCGACCCTCGATGCCCACGCATGTCTCGATGGCCTGCCGTTTCAACCGGAGATGTTCGCGTTGTGCGGCGCGCGGCTGCGCGTCTACATGGCGGCTCACAAGACCTGCGATTCCAGCATCCATCGCACCGGCGGCCGGCGAATGTATGACACCGTGCACCTCGAGGGCGGACGTTGTGACGGTAGCGCGCACGCCGGTTGTCAGGCGGACTGTGTGTTTTTCTGGAAAGAAGCCTGGCTGAAGCGCGCCGACGACAGTCCGGCACCCACACTGCTGGCCTCTGGTGCTGGCTGCACCGCGCAGCGTGTGCAGGCAGCAGCGAAAATCGATGACGACCCGGCGAACCCCACCTGGGTTTGTCAGACAACCGTCATCTACGAAGCGAGCGACCCGCTCGAGTGGTGGGACGTCCGGCAGTACCTCGCCGATGTCACGAGTGGCAATCACAGCCTTTGGCACATGGTCAAGCTGATCAGCCGTGCTGGTTACGCCAAGCTGCTCAACATCGGCGTCGGCTATGGTATCTTGCTCAAGTTTTACAACAGCTGGCAGAAGCTGCGCGGCGGCGCGCCCTTCCCAACCATCGAAGGCAGAATCCGCAAGGGTCAGCCAACGCCTAACGAGATACTCGACCTCGCGCCGGGTGAGTGGGTCGAGGTCAAGAGCGGTGAGGAGATCGCTGCGACGATCACGCTAGCTGGTTTTAATCGCGGCATGCGCTACGACCCCGAGATGCTCAAGTATTCCGGCAACCGCTATCGGGTGCAGCAACGGGTTGATCAATTGATCGACGAGAAGAGCGGCAAAATGGTGCGGATGAAGTCGCCCTGCATCCAGCTCGAGAATGTTTACTGCCGCGCCGAGTTCACACCCGACCGACTCGGTTGCCCGCGAGCGTCCAACACCTATTGGCGTGAGATCTGGTTGAAACGCGTGGCCGACTCACAGTCGGACCGCCTTGAGCAGCTTTAGCTAACTAGCAGCCGTCTCTGACGCGCCGTTCGCTGTGCCACTAACCAGGTTGCTTCGGCCATTTCAGAAAACGTCGTGACATTTGCAGGCCGCGATTGAGCATCACGCGCTCAGGACCTTCCGGTTTGCCGCTCATCTGCCACAGCAGCCCGACGAGTCCGATGTAGATCGCAGCGCCCGCCGCGATGACCAATAACAACTCGTCGATCTGGCCGATGGTTGCGCTGGGCTTGCGCATATTGCCGGCCAGCCACGAGACCGCGAAATACATCACGACCGCTGCGGCGAGCGGCCGCCAGATCGCTGTGAGGAATTCTCGCGCCTTGAGTTCGAGCATGCGCAACACGACCAGCATGCTGATCGGAATCATGATGACGGCGGTCACGACGAATGCCCAGGCGGCGCCGATGGCCCCCATCGACTGGGTAAACGGGACCAAAGCGGCGATCTGCAGAACGACCTGGGCACTTGAGAGCTTGGTCGGCACATCTGGACGACCCAGTGCCAGGAACGCAGCTTGGGCGTTGCTTTGAATTAGATGCGTAAAGCCGAAGAACGACATCAGTGTCAGCACGGGAATGGCGTGCAGCCAGTTCGCGCCCAGGATGACCGGCACGACGAGTGGCGCGCTGGCCGCGAGTCCCAACACGGCCGGTACCGTCAGCAGCAACAGCATGGCGATGACGGACAGGTACTCGCGGCGTAGCGCTGGCAGGTCGTGGGCCAGTTTGGCGTAGGCGGGGAACACCGCACGATTGATGGGCGCCGCCAGCTCGGTACTCGGCAGGCTGGCCAACTCATAGGAGATATTGAATGTGCCGAGCGCCATCGGACCGCTGATGCGCCCGATGATCCAGTCCGACGACCGCTCTTTCATATAGCCGATGCAATTGAGCAGGAAGACCCATTTGGAGAAGTTGAACAGCTCGCGGGTGGCTTCCAGCGAGACGCGCGGCCGATAGGGCTGCATCGTGTAGCTCAGCACGGTGCCCGCAATCCGCCCCACCACCTGGCCGATGACCAGCGCCCAGTAGGAGCGCATCGTGAGTGCGAGCGGGATCGTGATGGAGAAGCTGATGATCTTCTTGGCGATGAGGAACTGAAATTCTTTGTCGAAACGCATGTCCATGCGGAACGCCACGACGCCGATATTCTGAAAGCCCTGCGCAATCGAACCAATTGCCAGCGCTCTGATGACATCTGTGAGCGCATCCTCGCGATAGAAACTCGCGATCGGGCTCGCCAATGCAACCATCAGCGCGGCCATCGCGAGGCCGGTGAGGATGCCGTACGTCCAGGCGGTGTCGAGCGCTGGGCGCGTCTTGGTCTGCTTCTGGATCAGCGCGACATCGAAGCCAAACGCGGTCAGCAGCTCCAGCAGGGCCACGAACGACATCGCCATGGCCACGATGCCGAAGTCTTGTGGCACCAGCAGGCGTGCGAGGATCAGCGTGCTGATCAGTCCGATCGAGCGCTCCACCAATTTGGCGAACACCATCCAGGCGGCGCCCTTGGCCATCGATCTGCGAATGTCAGTCATTAAGTCTGTCGTGCTCGAGCAAGCGGTGCCGGCGGCGCGGAGCATACCCGACTCGCTATTGTTGACCACGCGACGACCGCACAATGGGTACCTACGTCACAGATGACTGGCGCGCGATTGGTTAGCGCCAAGAACTGCTGCAATCGCTTGCAAAACTGCTGGCTATGCACGGTGAATATGGACAAACGATGTAGATCCGAAGCGTAAAAACGACCGACACTACATGAATAGGGGATTTGCCATTACGTAAAAATGAGGTTTCCTAAGATGGTTAATGGGAGTGTCCCCGTGTTGACTGTTGCGCCAGCAGAGAAGTCAGTGATGAGAAGTCAGCCAATTCATGCATTTACGGTTGACGTTGAAGACTACTTCCACGTCGAAGCGTTTGCGAACGCCATTCACCGCGACTCCTGGCCGCATCTCGAGTACCGCTGTGAGCGCAATGTCTATCGCATGCTCGACATGCTTGCTGAGCGCAGCGTCCGCGGCACCTTCTTTGTGTTGGGTTGGGTGGCGGAGCGTTCGCCGCAATTGATCAAGGATATTGCAGCGGCAGGACATGAGATTGCCTGCCATGGCCACTCGCACCAGCTCGTGTACCGGCAGACTCGGCAGCAGTTTGCAGACGAGACGCGGTATGCCAAAGGATTGCTCGAAGACCTCACCGGCACAGCCGTGCTGGGTTATCGAGCCGCCAGCTTTTCAATCACCAAGGTGTCGATGTGGGCGCTCGATACGCTGATCGACCTAGGCTTCACCTACGACTCGAGCGTGTTTCCCGTGCGTCACCATGACAACTACGGCATACCCGAAGCGCCGCTCGGGCCATGCCGTATGCGCGCGCCCTCTGGGCGGACGCTGATCGAAGTGCCGCTGTCGGTTGCCGATGTGGCCGGCTTGCGGGTACCGGTATCGGGTGGCGGATATTTCCGCTTGTTTCCGTACTGGTTGTCGCGTGCCGGCATGCGGCATGTAGAGCGCAAGAGCGGCCGACCGGTCATTTTCTATGTGCATCCTTGGGAGATCGACGTCGACCAGCCGCGCGTGCAGGCCGGTCTGGTGTCGCGTCTGCGGCACTACAACAACATCTCGCGCTGCGAAGCGCGGCTGCGCCGCTTGCTGCAGGATTTCGAGTTCGGCACGATGTCGGATGTGCTGGCGGTGCACGGCATGTTGCCGGTCCCCTCGCGTACCCGCGAAGATTCGGTCATCGGCCGGCCGGCCGTCGCCCTTTCCTAGTGCCGTGACCTTATCTTGAGTTTGCGGCCCGATTCGGGCCGCAGTCGGTGCCAAGCAGATCACAGTTTCCGCCAAACGCGACGCTAGTCGCTGGTGCGTACTCCCTCAGACCTGAGAAACTACCTGAAATGGTTGCGGTAGTGGCAGGCTGGAGCGAGAATAATCAAGGTCGATTGCAATCAATCACTTAGGTGAGACAGGTCGTCGTCGCGGGATAGCGGTGGTCGCCCACTCTTTTTCTATTTCTCATACTTTCAAGGCTTAAGTTCATGATGAACGGGCGGATTCGTACCCTGCGATCATTCTCTGCTGTGCTCATGGCGAGCGCATTGTTTCTAGCTGGCGCCTGTGCGCAGACGCCCACGGCGACCGTGCCGGCGACAGCCACCGACCCTGCGGCTGCCGCAGCGGACGGTGACCAGTACATCATTGGTCCCGGCGATACGATCCAGGTATTCGTCTGGCGCAATCCAGAGCTGTCGGTGACCGTACCGGTCCGTCCCGACGGCATGATATCCACGCCGTTGGTTGAAGACATGACCGCCGTCGGCAAGACCCCGACCAAGCTGGCCCGGGATGTCGAAACGGTGCTGGCCGAGTACGTCCGCACGCCGCAGGTCAACATCATCGTCAGCAATGCCTTGAGTGCGTTCTCGCAGGTCAAGGTGGTGGGTCAGGTCAAAGCGCCGCAGGCCGTGCCGTACCGCGAGGGGATGCGGGTACTCGACGTGTTGCTAATGGTAGGTGGCGTCACCGATTTTGCGTCGGCCAATCGTTCACGCATCGTGCGTCAGGAGGCCGGCAAGCAGAAAGAGATCCGCGTCAAACTCGGTGCGCTGCTCGAGCGTGGCGATATGCGGCAGAACTTTGAGATGCGCCCGGGCGACGTGCTGGTCGTACCGCAGTCGATTTTCTAGTTTTATGAAGGCAACAGACAAGAAGCACTGCCTGGCTGCGGCTGTTATTTTGGCAGCAGCCTTCGCGCCGGCCACCTGGTCGCAGCAGGTTGCAGCCGGTGGGAGCGGCGACGCGCCTGGCAACTACGGCATGATCGTCAAGACTGGCGCTGGCTATACCGACAACGTCGAGCGGGTCAGCGACAACGGAACTTCAAGCTTGCTGGGTATCGTCGGCCTCGAGTTCCAGGCACGCAAGGAGACCGGCCGGCTGCAGTTGACCGGGGGTCTCGACCTGTCGCTGCTGCACTATTTCGACGCGGTGCGTGACGCCGACCAAGTTGTTGGTGGGGGCAACGTCCGGGCGCGTTACGAGATCAGCGAGGATCGTTTCTTTTGGACGCTCGAGGACAGGTGGACGCAGGTGCGCGAAGACTTTCGTCTGCCGACCTCGCCCAATAACCGCCAGAACCTCAACTATCTCACCACCGGGCCGGATTTCCGCTGGCGCTTCACGCCGGCGATGGATTTGTCCGCTGAGTTGCGTTATTCGCAGCGTGATTCGGGTGGAGACACGCAGCTGAACAGCCAGAGTTATCTCGGTCGGTTGTTGCTGACCCGCACCCTCAGTCAGCGGGCGAGTCTGTCGTTGGTAGGTTCGGCTGAGCAGTTCAAGATCGACGACGTGCCGGCGGGCGCGCAATCGCCATTCTTCGGCGCGCAGCAGGACTTCGATCGTCGCGAGTATTTTCTGCGTTGGTTATCCGGCACGAGCCGCACCAACCTCTCGATCGAGGGCGGTGTGTCTGAAATCGATGGCGCATCGCGCAACGATTCTGGGCCACTGCTGCGCGTCGCTGTGCGGCGCCAGCTGACGCGGTCATTGACGCTGAACGTGTCCGGCGCTCGGCAGTTCGCCGTGACCGGCGAAGTGCAGCGCGACTTTCGGCTGAACGAGACTTTGGATCTATCGGATGATCTGGTGTTGCCGGCGGCCGAAGCCTATGAGCAAACGCAAGCGCGTGCGGATCTCGAGTTCAGCCGCCCGCGTACTGCCGCAACGCTCAGTTATGTCCTCACTCAAGAGGACTACACGTTCGCCGCCCAGTTCGAGCGCGAGACGACCGATATTCAGGCCAGTGTCTTGCGCCGGCTCAATCCGCGCAGCGAGCTGCGCTTACGGCTTGGGCGCACCGATGACAAGATCAAAGGCCAGCCCTACAACGTCTCTGACAACTATATCGGGTTAGGATTTTTATGGCGCACGACGCGCGCGATTTCCTTTTCGGTCGCGGTCGACCAGCGCGACCGTAGCGGCGGCGTCTTCAGTGACGATTACAAGGAGCTGTACGGCAGCGTCCAGATACGTTACTCGCCGTTCGGCCCGGACACGGGTATCGAGTCATCGATCGACCCAACGGGCTCCCGCTAACAGCATCCACTAACAGTCAAGACAACAAAGCAGAGAGTATGTGCGGCATAGTCGGAGCCATCGCCGAGCGTAACGTCGTCCCGATTCTGATCGAGGGTTTGCGGCGCCTTGAGTACCGCGGCTACGATTCGGCGGGTATCGCCGTCTTGAACGGTCGCGAGCAGCTCAAGCGACTGCGCGCAGTCGGCAAGGTGAAGATGCTGGAGGAGGCACTCGAAGCCAGCCCCACCCACGGTGGTGTTGGCATCGCGCACACTCGCTGGGCGACGCACGGTGTACCTTCCGAACGCAATGCACATCCGCATATATCCCATGATGGTCTTGCCATCGTGCATAACGGCATCATCGAGAATCACGATGAGCTGCGCGACGACCTAAAACGCTCCGGTTACGACTTCACGTCGGAAACCGACACGGAGGTGATCGCGCATCGTGTGCATAGGCACCTCGCGACGCAGAAGGATCTGTTCAAAGCTGTCAGGGCGACGGTAGCGGAGTTGGAAGGCGCCTACGCACTTGCGGTCATCAGCGAGAATGATCCGGAGCGCATCATCCTCGCTCGCGAGGGTTGTCCGGTCGTCATCGGTCTGGGCGTCGAAGAGAATTTTGTCGCCTCGGATGTCGCGGCGTTGTTGCCTGTTACACGCCGCTTCATGTTCCTCGAGGAGGGTGACGTCGCGGAGATCCGCCGCACTTCCATCAAGGTGATCGATCGCAACGGCGATACGGTCGAGCGCGAAGTCCGCGAGAGCGAGCTGTCAGCGGATGCGGCTGAGAAGGGCCAGTACCGCCATTTCATGCTCAAAGAGATCCACGAGCAGCCACGTGCAGTCGCCAACACCTTGCAGGAGCGCGTGGCAAATGGGCGCCTGCTGGAGGCCGCATTCGGCCCGGCAGCCACCGCGATCTTCAAACGTACCGAGCACGTGCATATCGTCGCTTGTGGTACGAGCTACCACTCCGGCATGGTGGCTCGCTATTTCATTGAGCAGATTTGTAAATTGCCTTGCACCGTCGAGATCGCGAGTGAGTATCGCTATCGCAATCCGGTCGTGCCCAAGAACTCATTGTTTGTCACGATTTCTCAGTCCGGCGAGACCGCCGACACATTGGCGGCGCTCAGGCTTGCCAAGCAGGGTGGCTACCTATCGTCCCTCGCCATCTGCAACGTGCCCGAGAGCTCACTGGTACGCGAGTCTGAGCTCGTGATGTTGACGCGAGCGGGACCGGAGATCGGTGTTGCCTCAACCAAGGCATTTACTACCCAGCTTATCGCACTCAGCATGCTGGTGATCGCACTGGCCAAGCATCACACAGCGGACGCCGAGCGCGAGCGTGGCCTGGTGCAGCGTCTGATCGAGATTCCGGCGCTGATCGAGAAGACGCTGACGCTCGATCCTGTGATCTATGATTTGGCGACCCGCTTTGCTGACAAGCACCACACGCTGTTTCTTGGCCGCGGTGCCATGCACCCGATCGCGATGGAAGGCGCTCTCAAACTCAAAGAGATCTCCTACATCCATGCCGAGGCTTACCCGGCGGGCGAGCTGAAGCATGGACCGCTGGCGCTGGTTGATGCCGACATGCCCGTGATTGCCGTCGCGCCTAACAACGACCTGGTCGAGAAGCTCAAGTCCAATTTGATGGAAGTCCGCGCGCGTGGGGGCGAACTGATTGTATTCGCTGACCCTGAGTCCGGTATCGAGCCGTCGGAGGGCGTGACCGTGATTCACATGCCGAAGCATGTGAGCTACTTCCAGGCGCCGATCGTGTACACGGTGCCGCTGCAGCTACTGTCATACCACGTGGCAATTCTGAAAGGCACTGACGTCGATCAGCCACGCAATCTCGCCAAGAGTGTCACGGTCGAGTAGGCGCCAATCCATGTCGCTGAGCCGTCGCTTTGGTTAAGGACTTCGCGCAGCGGTGGGCCGGCATCTTGGCGGCGTTAGTCAGTCTCACATTGCTGGGCGGGTGCGGGCCATCCCGCGACGACGCTGCGCGGACATTGGCCGAGATCGAGCAAAGCGCCGCTACCATCACAACCGACGCCAAGCGTTTCGCTCCCGAGAGCTACCAGCGCTATGACGGCCAACTGGCGGCGCTGAAGTCGGCCCTTGAAGGAGGGCAGTACGCCGAGGTTGTCGACAATTCTTCCAAACTGCGTCTGGCGCTCGACGAAGCGCGGACCTCGGCGGCCGCCGGCAAAGCCAGTTTCGAGGCTGAGCAGAGCAAACTACAACAACGGTGGGACAAACTGGACGGCGAGCTGGGCTCCGTTCAGTCGGCCCTCGAGAAGCGCTTGCGCATGCTGGCGGACAGCAAACAGTTGCCGCAGAACTTCGACCGTGCACGGCTTGAGCGTGTTGGCGCTGGCTTCGCGCGTCAGGCAAAAAGCCACCGTGAGGCGCAGACTCTGGCCAAGGCCGGCGACCTCTCGCAGGCGCTGCTACGGGGCGCACAGATCGAAGCTGGCTACATGGCGCTGATGCGTGAAGTGGGCCTAGCGCCGGCTGAGTAGACGTTTACGCAATGGCAGCGCGCGCAGCTTCTTACTAACTAGCCAGCGGGTCATGCCGGGGGCGATCGGACACGTGTAGAGGGTGCCGCAGCCCGAGTAGGGCGCGCTCCCGTGCCGCTATCAGTCTGGCCGCTTCATCGGAGGAAGATGCGCGCACTGCTCGGGCAAGGGCATGCCCCCAGCCGCGCGAGCGGCGGGGCACACCGTCCCACGTCCCCGATCGCCCGCGGCATGACCCGCTGGCTAGCGACTAATCGATTGCGCGCACTGTCGTCGCGTACAGGTCGTAGTCGTCAGCGTCGGTGATGCGCACTTCCGCAAAAGCACCAACAGGTAGTTTGGCACCATTTGCGATCCGTACCACACCGTCGATCTCCGGTGCATCCGAGCGACTGCGCGCGATGGCGACGTCGCCCTCGATCGAGTCGACCAGAACGCGCTCCGAGCCACCAATCCGTGCCTGCAGGCGCGCGGCGCTGATCCTTGCGGCCCGCTCCATGAATCGCTCGTAGCGCTCCTGCTGCACCGCCGGTGCGACATGGTTGGCAAGCTGGTTGGCGGTCGCGCCTGCCACGGGCGAATACTGGAAGCAGCCGACGCGATCCAGCTGTGCTTCGTCGAGCCAATCGAGCAACTCCTGAAATTCGCTCTCGGTCTCGCCGGGAAAGCCAACGATGAACGTGCTGCGGATCGTTAACTCAGGGCATTGCGCGCGCCATGCATGGATACGCGCCAAGGTGTTTTCGGTGAGGCCCGGCCGACGCATGCGCTTGAGAACGGTCGGGCTGCCGTGCTGAAACGGGATGTCGAGGTAGGGCAGCACACGTCCGTCGGCCATCAACTCGATGACGTCGTCGACGTGCGGATAAGGATAGACGTAGTGCAGGCGCACCCAGATGCCGAGCTCGCCGAGGCCGCGTGCGAGATCCAGAAAGCGGGTTTGGTAAGTTTTGCCGCGCCAGTCGGCAGCGCGATACTTGAGATCGACACCGTATGCGCTCGTATCCTGTGAAATAACTAACAATTCACGTACACCCGCGTTCGCGAGTCTTTCAGCCTCGCGCAACACTTCGTCGATCGTGCGGCTGGCAAGTCTGCCGCGCATCGACGGGATGATGCAGAAGCTACACTTGTTGTTACAGCCTTCGGAAATCTTGAGGTACGCATAGTGCCGCGGTGTCAGGCGTATGCCCTGCGGCGGCAGCAGATCGAAAAACGGGTCATGCTGCGGCGGCAGGTGCGCGTGCACCGCGTTCAGCACGTCCTCGTAGGCGTGCGGGCCAGTGACACCCAGCACGGTCGGGTGGCGCGCGAGGATTTGCTCTGGGCGCGCCCCGAGACAGCCCGTGACGATCACACGGCCATTCTCACGCAGCGCTTCGCCGATCGCATCGAGCGATTCGTCGACTGCGCTGTCAATGAAACCGCAGGTGTTCACGATCACGATATCGGCCGATTCATAGCTCGGCGCCACCGCGTAGCCCTCGGCGCGTAGCTGGGTGATGATCCGTTCTGAATCGACCAGCGCTTTCGGGCAACCCAGGCTGACAAAACCAACGGTTGGTGCTGGCTCGCGCGCTGCAGTTTGGGACTCATTGCTAGGCATATGCCTATCGTAACCCGGCTGCCATCGCCCGCGCGTTTACACCTTCGAGAATGCCCAACAGATTGTCGGAGGTCTTATGTCCAGCTTATCCGTCGAGTCACGGCCGCTCGCTGCTGGCCTCAGGTTTCTGGTGGTAGGTGGCGCCCACGTAGCGATCGGCGTGCTGATTGCGCAGGGGCTTGGTTTGCGCATCCCGGTCCCAGCTGTGGTCGAGTCCATCACGACCCGCGTCTTTCCGGCAGAACGCACGGACCCGCCGCCGCGACTGCTGCCGAGTGGCGTGCCGGAGTTTCAACAACGGATTGCAGTGTCTGAACCAATCTTGAAGATCGACGCGACGATCGCTGAGCCGATACTGGACACTACCGCGCTGACGCCCGAACTGGCGCGCGACGAGGCGGGCTCAAGTGTCCCGCGATCCGCACCGGTCGTGCTCAAGGCGCGCGCTGATCCTAACCACCCGGTCACGCAGCCCGCCTATCCGGCCGGCGCCATACGGCGCTCGGAACAGGGCGCCGTCATCGTCTCTGTTTGGGTTCTGCCGAGCGGTCGGGTCGGCGACGCTAGAGTCGACACCGGCAGCGGCTTCGAGCTGCTGGACCACGCCGCGCTTATCGAGGCGCGAACCTGGCGTCTGCTGCCGGCGACTCGCGACGGCGTTGCCATTCCGCAGTGGTATACGGTGCGGGTCGTCTTCAATCTGCTGGATCGTTGAACCGCCACCAGACGGATGCCCATCCGCGCATCGGTCCGAGACGTCGCCATGGTTTCTTGTGGCTGCTGAGCGTGAGTAGATAGCGGCCTATCGAAGCGGTGCAATGGTACCGCGGCAACGGATCGTTCGACTCATGACAAAGAAACAAGAACTCGCCATCGTCGGTGGTGGGATCGGTGGGCTGACTGCAGCGCTCGCGTTACAACGCGCGGGTCTGGCGGTACGGGTGTTCGAGCAAGCGCCGGAACTTGCCGAAGTGGGTGCCGGCATTTCGCTAAGCCCGACTGCGGTCCATGGCCTCAACCATCTGGGACTGCGCGACGTCCTGCAGCGCGAGGCCTACGCACCCGAAGATCAGGTTGTGCGCCATTTTCGAGATGCGCGTCCGTTATCGGATATCAATCGCGGTCGATCGCTCATCGAGCAGTATGGAGAGCGTTACTACCTCATCCACCGCGCGGATCTGCATGACGCGTTGGCAGCCGCGGTCCGTGCCAATGATCCGGCCGCGATCGTGCTCGACCACCGCCTCGTCAGCCTCAAACAACAGGGTGATCGGGTCCACCTCACTTTCAGCAACGGCAAGCAATACGAGGTCGACGCAGCGGTGGGTGCCGATGGCTCGCGCTCGGTGGTCCGGGAGCAATTGTTTGGACCTGGCGATCCGCAGTTCACGGGCTATATCGCCTGGCGCGGCCTGGTGCCGATGGCGAAAGTCCCGCCGGGGGTGTTGAACCCGCCGTCCGGTATCTTTGTGGGCCCACGCCATCTCGTCAATCGTTACCCGGTGCGGCGCGGCACGCTGTTGAACTTTGTAGCTTTTGCCGAGCGGTCGGCCTGGACTGCTGAGGGTTGGTCGATCCCCTCGACGGTGCAGGAGCTGCTCGACGAGTTCGTTGGCTGGCACGAGGATGTGCTCACGTTCATGCGCGAAACGCCGCCCGAGCTGTTGTTCAAATGGGGCTTGTTCGATCGTGAGCCGCTGACGCGTTGGACCGAGGGTCGGGTCAGCTTGTTAGGTGATGCAGCCCATGCGGTGCTGCCGTTCCTGGGCCATGGTGCGGTGATGGCGATCGAGGATGGCGTCGTGCTGGCGCGTGCGCTCAGTGCAACGCCGCGGATCGAGGACGGGTTGCAGCGCTATGAGGCGGCACGGCGGGAACGCACGACATTCATCGTGTTGCAGTCGCGCGAGGCTGGCAAACACTTCCACCATGCTGATCCGGACAGTTTTGGCGAGCGCTCGCAAGGCAAGCCAGCGGATGAGCGTCTCGGGCTGTTCGACTATAACCCGGTGACTGCGCCGATCTGATTGGCGTCTCGCGAGGCGAATGGAACGGCCGGCGAGAGCATCTCTCGCCGGCCTTTTTCAGGTGCTGTCGCGGCCGACTACTTGGCCGTCACGACCACTTCCGTGCGGCGATTCTCAGCGCGACCTTCGGGCGTATCGTTGCTGGAGCGCGGGTTGTCAGCGCCGAAGCCGCGCGCCGTCAAGCGGTCCGCCGCGATGCTCCGATCGACCAACGCCTGTCGTACCGCTTCTGCTCGCGATTGTGACAACTCACGGTTCTTGTCGGCGTCACCACTGCTGTCAGTGTGACCTTGCAGCTCGACCTGCGCGCTGGGGTATGCCGCGAGTACCTTGCTGACATCGTCGACCGTGCGCGCTGAGTCGGCGTCGAGATTCGCCGTCTCGGTGGCAAAGTTGAGGTTGTCGAGCACGAACGTACGCGGCACGCTCGCATCATTGGCGTCGCGCAGGAACGCCAGCAACTGTGAGGCGGCGGAGTTTGCATCACCTTGCAGTTCCACCGCCGGAGCAGCGATCACTTCGGGTACGACGACAGACTCTTCCATAGCCGGCACGTCGACCGCAGCGGTTTCCTTGTCCTGGCAACTGCGAAGGCCGAAGAACAGCAGAATGGCGGCGATAGGTACGATCAGCCACGGCACGATCGACGGTTTGCGTTCCGGCTCCGCGGCCGCCGTCGTTGGCATCGGGGCCGGTGTCGCAGGTGCAACCGGTGCTGGCGCGACCGTCGCTGGCCCGCCAAGATCGGCCATGCCAAGCGCTGCGCCCAGGCCTGGGGGTGCAATGCTACCCAGTATGCCCTTGACGCCTTGCAACATGCCGAACAAGCCGGCTGCATTGAGTCCGTTCGAGCGAGTCTGCTTGCCGAGGACGTTCAGGATGATGGGAATCGCCATGCCCAGTAGCGACGACGCGGATGAGCGGCGGACACCACCGAAGGAGCTGAGCAGATCCGTGACCGCATCGCCGCGACTACCCAGCATCGTGCCCATCAGGCTCTTGCCGGTGTTCAAGATAGCGTCTGTCTGCGCACCGCCACCCAAGGCGCCAGCCAGGTTACCAAGTAGGCTGCCGTCATGTTTGCCTGCCGTTACCAAGTCGAGCAGGCGGGCGGCGCCGTTTTCGTTCGCGCCAAAGCTGTTGACGATGCCTGCCAACAACGCAGGGACCGCGCCGCCAGTCAGCGTCTTGGCAGCCGCTGCGGGGTTCTCGCCGATGGTGCTGGCGACTTTGGCGATGACGTCGTCACCTAGTTGCGATTTCACTAGCTCAAACAGATTCATATCAAAGGCCTCCCAGCTCATATAGCCGCGCATGCGCCGGCAGGTGTGATTTCCGTGGCGCCATTATGCTCGTAACTGTGTTTCGGTCGAGGCCTTTAGAGCGGTTGGCAGGTGGCGCCGAGGTCGACTAAAGTGAGATTGCCCAACCGCTCGTGTATGGATCTACAGATGATTACAACACCAGCCAGTACCGTGCCGGACGCTCTGCCGGCGCTCGCCGCGCGTGCCGACGCGTCTTATCTGGATTTTGTGGAAGGGTTGCGCGGGTACATCCTCGGGACCGGAGCCAGTTTCGAGAGCCGACTCAGTCAAGCGGCGGAGGCCGAGGTGGCGCGGCGCGGCGCCGCTTTCGCGACTGTGCAGGACATCCGGCAGTTCTTCGAGGCGTTGCCGCTCGTCCATTGCGCAATCGTTTGACGCGTACCCAGCAGGAAATGAAGTGGTCCAAGTTGAGCGCGTCCTATGCTGCGCGGCGCGAGCAGCTGTTAGCAGAGCTCGGCGCATGGGACGAGCGCGGGCCGGCGCGGCTCGAGCTCGATCCAGAGTTTGTTCATCCCCCCTATACCAACGTGCATTTCCATCTGCAGCCGGGTGGCTACCACAAAGACGAGCTGGGCGGATTTTTGTACCACTACGGTACCAAGGTTTTCTTCCGGGGTGACAACGACAAGGACGAGCTGCACGACAAGCTGGTCGGGTCTGTGGCACCGCCGGCGGATGGTCAGGTGCGGCGCATTCTCGATTTCGCCTGCTCGATGGGTCAGAGCACGACCGCTTTCAAAGCACGCTTCCCGCAAGCCGACGTGGTCGGCATCGATCACTCGGCCGCCATGTTGCGCGCGGCGCATCGACGCGCCTCGATGTTGGGTAGCGACGTCAGCTTTGTACAACGCTTGGTCGAAGACACGCGCATGCCGGCAAACCACTTCGACATCGTTTTCGCCTTTATTGTTTTTCACGAGTTGCCCCAGCGTGTTGCGCGCGCGGCGGTTGCCGAAGCACTACGAGTGCTGCGCCCGGGCGGCGTGTTTGCAATCTACGATTTCAATGGCACCGAATCACAGTCGCCCTACCAACGCTATCATCGCTACTTCGATGCCCGTCACAACGGCGAGCCCTACTCACAGGATTTTTGCGACTGCGATCTGACGGCGATTCTACAAAGCGCCGGTTTCACGGTTCCCAAAGCGGCGGCATTGCCCGACCGTGCAGGCGGGCCGGGCTACATGAAGCACTGGTACGCGGTGAAGGCTCAAGCGATGGCCGAAAGTTGGGATGCTGAGGCTTATGCCGCGCAGACGCCGGAGACCGGCACGCCGATCGTGGGGAATAACCCGGTCTATCTGCCCGATCCAATCGCCGACGCGACCGTGCGCATGGTCGTTGAGCTTGCCGCACAAGTGTGGGTCGATCGCGAAAGGTTGTTAGTATTAGAGACCGTGCTGGCAGAACGCGGCATTGTTGCTCGCGATGCGATCGAGTCCTTTAAACCCTCAGCCGACCAAGCGCGGGCGCTGAAGCAGGAACGCACGGATTTTATCGAGGATGTCTTCAAGGCATTGCGCACTATCCCGCTCGGAACAGTCGATAGTGAGCGCGAGTAGAGCTCTGGCGTCGCAACCGCGCAAGCTCGCGGCGATATGCGGTTAGCTGAGGGAATTATTGGTGTCGCTGGCTATGGCTTGGCTGGTCTTGCAGCGGTATCACTGCTGTTAGGAGCGTTTCTCACCAACAATACGCTGCACTTCAACGGCGACTCGCGTGAGGCCGCCGGTGTGGTGGTGGGTCACAACGAGACTATGGCAGACGGCAAGCCACGTTACTCGCCGCTGGTCGCGTTCACGACCGAGACCGGTGAGCGAATCGAGTTTCGCGGTCAGTTGAACTCGCCCGGCAAGCTGCTACAAGATGGTGAGCGCGTGCCCGTCCGCTATCTGCTGGCAGAGCCCAACACCGCCAGGATCGACAGCTTCGTGCATAACTGGTTGGGCGCTGCGGTTGCGCTGGGCCTGGGAGTGCTCGCGGCGCTGGCTGCTTTGTTGTTAGTGAGGTCGGCAAAGCGCGAGCTGGCGCGCTGAGCTATTTATCCCACTTCGCCTTGCTACTCGAAGTGGGTGGTAGGCGGCCGCAATGCAAGCCGGCATCGACCATCAGCACTTCGCCGGTGACCGCGCTCGCTCCTTCCAGGAACCACACCAGAGCCTCGGCGATCTGCTCAGCGGTCGGCACCATCTTCAGCGGCACCATATCCGCGGCGGCAACCAGGAACTGCTGATACTGTTCCGGTGTCATGCCGCCCTGCAGCCAGCGGGTCTGGATCGCGCCGGGCGCGATCGCGTTAATCCGGATCTCGGGCCCAAGCACTAACGACAACGACTGCGTCATCATGTTGAGCGCTGCCTTGCTGGCGGCGTACGCCATGGACGAGGCAATGCCTGTGACGCCACCGATGGACGAGTTGTTGACGATCGAACCGCGGCCGCCCTGGCGCATGAACGGCGCGACGGCACGTACCATCTGATAGGCGCCCACGACATTGACTCGATAGATGCCAAGGAAATCATCGGCGCTCAGTCCATCGAGGTCTTCGTACGGATTGAACTTGGTCTTGGCGGCATTGTTGATGAGGTAATCGAGCCGGCCCCATTTATCGAACGCGGCCTGTGCCATGCCCCGGCAAACGCTGTCCTCGCCAATGTCGCCTTGGAACACGAGCGTCTCGGCGCCTGCCGCTGCGCATTCCTTCTGGGTCGCCTGCGCTTCCTGCTCACTCTTGGTGTAGTTGATGACGACGTTGCAGCCGCGTTGCGCGAGCATCAGGGCAGCGGCGGCGCCGACGCCTGTGGCGGACCCGGTGACGATGGCGACTTTACGAGCGGACTTATTCATGCGCGGACTTCCTTGAGGCTAACAGGGAGGGGTGCTGCATTGACTGCGCCCCTGGTCGTTGCTGTCATGATACAGACGGCAGCGGCAGCAGGTCTCCAATAGACGGTCAGTCCGTTCGGCTGCCGGCGCATGCCGCCGGTTTCGGACCGCCGAGTCCGGTATTCTTGAGCCATTGATCTGGGCGCAGTTGCCCGCTAAACCTCCAAGGAAATCGTCACATGGCATTTCGAGACATGCGGGCTTTTCTCGCCCACCTGGAAACCCAAGGCCAACTCAAGAAGCTCTCGATGCCCTTCAAGGCGCGCCGCGGCGACTCGGAGTTGCAGGCGCTGATGCGCTATGTGTGCGACAAGGAGGGTCCGGCGCTAATCCTTGAGAATTGCGAGGGGATCAACACCAAGGGTGTGCCACTGGTGTTCAATGCCTTTGGTACGCGCGAGCGCACGGCAATGACGCTGGGCCTCAACGACTGGCGGGCGGTGAAGATCCGCCACGCGGAGATCCTCAATGACCCATCGCGTTGGATCGAGCCCAAGTTAGTCGATCGGTCACAGGCGCCTTGCAAGGAAGTCATCATCAAGCCGGGCGACGTGGCAATGGACAAGCAGCTGCCGCACGTCTGGTTCGGCAAAGAGGGGCCGTCGTACCTCACTAACGCGATCACGTTCTCACGCGATCCTGAGACCGGCACTCGCAATGTGGGTTGGTATCGATTCACGCAGTTCCTGGACGCGACCCATCCGATGGGCGAGAGCTACGCACCGGAGCGCGCCAAGACAGACCTCGCAGCCTTCTACTGGTGGCAGCCGCCGATGTCCGATATTGGCCGGCACGTTTTCAAGGCGGCCCAGAAGGGCCAGCGGCTGCCGGTCGCCATCGCGTGCAGCGCGGAGCCGGCTATTCACGTCGGCGCGGCGACCGGCATGATTGGCGACGAAGCAGCGTTTGCCGGTGGCCTGCGGGGCGAAGCCATCGAAATGGTCAAATGTGAGACTAACGACTTGGAAGTTCCGGCGACGTCGGAGTACGTCCTCGAGGGTGAGGTCGTGTTCGAGGAAGCCGAAACCATCGGCTGGCATAGCAATCCGGTCGGCTACTACGACCGCGCGCAGCGTTTCCCGATCGTGCGTATCAATTGCATCACGCACCGCAAGAACCCGATGTGGTACGCCACCATGGAAATGGTGCCGCCCTTCGATCACAACTACCTCGCATTACTGCCGGTCGAGGCAGAAGTGTTCGCCGACTTGCGCCGCAAGATCCCGGAAGTCCGCGATGTTGCTTGTACGCCGAACGCGACCTACATCGTGCAGCTCTCCATCGACGGCGCACAGAAGCCACACCCCGAATTCGGCAAATACATCCTGCATGCGGTCTGGGGTTCGGCCGGGCGCTGGGGCCGCACGGCCAAGCTCGTCATCGTCGTTGGTCCAGACGTCGACCCGTACGATCTCAAGCAGGTGGAGTGGGCGATCGCCACGCGCTGGCAGCCAGTCAAGGATTCGATCATCAATCCGTCCGGCCAGGCGTTCGTGCTCGATCCATCGTGCGAGAAATCGCCGCAGTTCGGCGCGTTCCGCTCCGAGCAGTTAGGTATCGATGCCACGATCAAGATTCCGGAGCGTTTTACCGAGTATCCAGAAGTGTCGAATGCCGCGCCGGAAGACGTGGCGGCGATCGCCAAGAAGCTGCACGGCATCGTCTGAGCGGTTCGCTGCTGTGGTCGCGCGTGGTGCCAAGGCCGTCGTGATCAGAGACCAGCGCGGAATGCGCGCCGCATCGGACGGCGCGCGTTTCGATCGTGCTTACTATCAGCGGTTCTACCTCGATCCGCGAACGGCGGTGACGTCGCGAGCGGAGATGCGCGCCAGAGCGCGGCTCATCAGTGCGTTCACCGAGCACATCGGACTGCCGGTTCGACGCGTGCTGGATGCGGGTTGTGGTGTCGGCTTGTTGCGCACCCCCCTGCTGCGCGGCTTGCCAAAAGCTGAGTACGTGGGTCTGGAGACCAGCGAATACCTTTGTCAGCGCTATGGTTGGGTGCAGGGCTCGCTGACAGACTGGCGCACCTCGCAGCCGTTTGATCTGGTGGTTTGTTACGACGTGCTGCAGTACCTGACTGATCGAGAAGCTGCCCGCGCCATCACGAATCTTGCCCGTCTCTGCCGCGGCGTTCTCTACATGACCGCGTTGACGCGGGGCGATTGGCAACGCAACTGTGATCAGTCGCGCACTGATCGCGACGTGCACTTGCGCACGGCGGACTGGTATCGGCAACGATTAAAGCGGGCTTTTCGTCCGATCGGTGCGGGCTTCTGGCTGCGCCGCGACGCGCCGCTAACCACTTGGGAACTGGAGATGGCGTGACTAACATGGTGCGACCGTTGCTGCTTGCTGTCGCGGCACTGCTGATCACGCCGACGATCCAGGCGGTCTCGCCACAAACACCGAACGTAGATCGAATCGCGGTTCTGATCACCGATTGGGTGGAGCCCGAGGGCTTCGATGACCACTACCGCAGAACAGTCGTGTCGCGCAGTTTCGGTGCTCGCGCCGAGCTCGCGGTGCCAGCGGATGCTCATCCTACCAAGCCAGACAGTTTCACGATCAAGGACCATGAAGCATTCAATGATCCCGCCGACAACATGGTGGGTGCGTGGGATGATTGCGAGGGATATATCGGCACACAGCGCGTGCCGGCGGCGAAGGCCGATGATCAGGGCAAACGACTGAGTGAACCCGTCCTGTTAGGGCCCTACCGTACGCTCTTTAACCGTCACGCCACCGTGACGCTGCCGGTGCGGAGCACGCGCAACTCGGATCCGGCACGACTGCGAGCGTTCATCTATAGCGAGGTGTCGGAGAATTGGGAACCGTTGTTCCCACCGGCGGGTAGTGAGGGCCTGCGGTTTGACGCTGCCAAGCGCACGGTGTCGTTCGAGATTCAGGTGTTGGGTGTGTTTCTGGTCTTGGAAACCCACCCAGACTGGAAGCCTCGTTCGGCCGTCAAGAACCCTCCTGTTCGCGCTGCTGCGGCGTGATAGCTAACCAACAGCCCGACGGACATGGTCTGATGTCCGCGTTTGCCGACCGACAAGTGGTTGATTCGATTGGAGCACTGTGACGCATGTCGCAGATTTCGCGCGTGAATCGCGAGTTCTGTCGCGGCGCGATGACATTCGAGTCGCAACCGGGCGCCCGCTTGGCTTGCGATGTTCAACATCGCCCGCGCCTCTCTTGCAAGCGGTTGTTTTTGAATTAGATTTATAACCTGGCACGCAGCTTGCTTTGTTCCTGGGTGGGGATGCGCAGTGCTCAATGACGAGTCTGCGTGGTTTTTCATTCAGGAGAATCGCAATGATGATCAAGACCTTAAGCTGCGCAGTAGCGCTCACGCTGTTGTCGACTGCTGCCATGGCGGCTGACGGCGATCAGATGAAGGATGCCGCTACGCAGGCTGCTAAGCCCGCTAGCTTCGAAGCGCTCGACGCCGACAAGGACGGTCGCGTATCGCTGACGGAAGCTGCCGCTGACTCTGCAGTCACGGAAGGCTTCTCGGGCGCTGACAAGAACGCCGACGGCTACCTCGACGCTGAGGAGTTTGGTGGCATGTCCGAGCCGCAGAGCTAATCACTAACCGCTGATACACCGGCGGCGAGCTGCGGTCGTTCCGTAGCTCGCTGCTGGTTTTCCAATCCCAGTATTTCTCGATACCGCCATTCACAAGCAGTACAGCGGCCGCTCGACTGACACCATCGCAGCGACGCGCCATCGATGCGCGGCCAGAACGCGCCGGTGGGATTCGTGTCGATCTCGCGTAGTAAATCGATAAAATTGCGACTGCGATTCGCGTGACCTTCCGACCGCACGCTGCCGGACCGCACACCACTATAGCGACGCCAACCTTGCTGCCGTGCCGGATCGGCATTCTCGCGCTCGAAGAGTAGCCAATGGTGATCCCGCGCGCGGTAGCGCAGCTCGGCGAGCGGAACGCGCCGCAGCGCCCCCGGCACCCCGCAGACCATGCGTAGCTCAAACAATGTCACGCGATCGGATTGCAGCTCGAACGCTAGTCGCACGGTATGCCGCGCCGTCGGCGGGCAGACGCGAGCGCAATAGCGCTGCAACAGGCGCTCCACAAGATGTGCTGTGTGCTCGGGGATCGTGTTGTTCACAGTGGCCAATCGTAGCGCGCCCGGCTCGACTTGTGCGCCCCAGACGTTGGCGCGCTATGCTCGCTGCCATGTCGAAGTTGCCAAGTTTGCCACCCACCTGAGTCTGTACCCGTGACCCATGCATGATGCGCTCTTGCCCGTGCAAGCCGCGACAGCGCCCGCCAATCACCGCGACGTGCGTGCGTCGGTGGCCGCAGTCATCCCGCCGCGGCCGGTACCATTTGGCAAACAGTTGTTCTGGTGGCTGATACTACGGCTGGCCGGGTACGCGGCAGGCCGCCGGGTCCTGACGGCCGTGTTGCAGCGTCGATAACAATCGTTGAAGGCCAGACCTAGGGATCTGATGCGCACACCACTGATATTGATGGGCTTGCTCGCCGGTTTCGGCCTGACAATCCAAGTCGGCATGAATGCTGCGATCCGCGGCGCGACAGGGAGCGCCGGGTTTGCCGCTTTGGCTAATTTTTCGGTCGGCATACTGGCGCTGCTCGGGTTTGTGTTGCTGAGCCGGGCACCCATTCCGAGTCTGGCGACGCTCGGCGCCTTGCCGGCATGGGTTTGGCTAGGTGGCACCATGGGGGCGTTCTATGTCGCCAGCGCAACCATAATCGGCCCCGCCTTAGGCGGCACGATGCTGCTTGCTCTCACCGTGCTAGGCCAACTCAGCGCTGCGCTGGTCGTCGACCACTACGGCTGGCTCGGCTTTCCCCAGCATCCAATCTCGATCGAGCGGATTGCAGGTGTGCTGCTGCTGTTAGCGGGAACGTGGTTGGTTACGAAATACTAGAACGTAGCCGTTAGTCTTTTTGTTAGCGCAACGGCATGAATGATGCCGTTCAAATGGCGACTAATGCCGGTTACCGACTTGGGAGTTGCTCCAAAGCCGCCACTCAGAATTGAGAAAGCAGCCTTTCGATCTTGCGGTTCTAGCCGTCTATTGTGTAGCTGGTGAAACCGCCGCCATGGGTGATGCCACTAATGGCATTCGAGCGCGACCGGAGCGCCGTGATCTGATTGACTAGGCTGGTTTGCTGCCCCCAACGTCACAGACTATCTACGAATGCTAGTCGCGATGTTTCCGAACTTGGTCCCGTCGCAATCAATGAATGCGGCACCGCTGAGTGGCCGCTTACCGGAGAATTGAAGGACGCCCGGGAATGACGGCTCCTGGCCGCAACACGGCTTCCCACAGCACTGCTTTGCGCGACACGCTCAAGCCGACCGATCGCATATAATTCCAGCTATGTCTACAACACCTGCACGCATCCCAGTGACTGTTCTGACCGGCTTTCTCGGCTCCGGCAAGACCACGCTGCTCAACCGCATCCTGACTGAGCAACACGGCAAGCGTATTGCTGTCATCGAAAACGAATTCGGCGAGGTCGGGGTCGATCACCAGCTCGTCATCGGTGCTGAGGAAGAACTGTTCGAGACCAACAACGGCTGCATCTGCTGCACGGTGCGTGGCGATCTGTTGCGGATTCTCAATCAACTGCTCAAGCGCCGCGACCGCTTCGACTACGTGATCATCGAGACCACCGGCATGGCCGATCCCGGCCCCGTGGCGCAGACGTTCTTCCTCGATGACGATCTCAAACAACAGTTTGTGCTTGATGCCATCGTCACGGTCGTGGATGCACAGCACTTCGAGCAGCATCTGGATGAACTCGACGAGCCCGGTGAACAAGTAGCGTTCGCCGATGTGCTGTTGCTGAACAAGACCGATCTTGTGGAACCTGGCGACCTGGAGCGTATCGAACGCCGGGTGCGGGCTATCAACAAGACGGCGCGGGTCTTTCGTACGCGCAATGCGGATGTAGCGATTGAGCGCGTGCTGAATGTCGGTGCTTTTGATCTGCAGCGGGCAATGGCCGTCGATGGGGCGTTTCTTGAGCCCGAGTATCCGTTCGAATGGGCGGGCGCCTACCAGTTGGCCGCAGGACGCCATAAGCTACTAACTGGTGCAGCGCATAGCGGGCAGCACGACCATGATTGCGAGACCGGCGATCACGCGCACGACCACCATGACCATGACCATGACCATGGTCATGACCCCGATCACGCCCATGCCCATGCCCATGCTGGTGGACTGAGCATTGCGTTGCTACGGATCCCAGCGCCGACGGCTGACTCATTGGGGGTGGCGATCGAGCAAGCGGTCCGTGCTTTTGCGGAGCCGGAGACGGCGGTGGCCTGTGAGGGGACAATCTCGTCGCCGGGCCACTATGCGATCGATGTGTCGCACGCTGGCGCGTCGGTCGCATTGCAAATCGAGCAGCCCGGCGCCTACGCCTTGTTCACTGAGCACGCGCCGGCGGAGTTCAATCTGCGCATCGAGGCTAACAAACCTGTCGTTGAAAGAGCCTTCGCTTCGCACCATCACGACGATGAAATCAGTTCGATCGGCATTGCGGATCCGCGACCACTCGACCCTGACAAGCTCAATCAGTGGCTGTCGTATCTGCTGCAGAGTCGTGGCCAGGATATCTTTCGGATGAAAGGTGTGCTGAGCATCCGCGGCGAGGACCGTCGCTATGTGTTTCACGGCGTTCACATGATGTTCGACGGTCAGCTGGAGCGGCCGTGGGGCGACCAGGAACGACTGAATCGCCTGGTATTCATCGGCCGCAAGCTGGACCGTACGGAGCTCGAGGCAGGCTTCGCATCGGCGGTTGCCAGAACGCCAACCGTCGGCGTCTGACGTGGCGGGCGGTTTCCCGATACTGGACGAGCGCGCTGAGCTCGAGCTTGACGACTATGTCGCGGGGATCACGTGGGCTGCCGATAGCAGTCGATTCGCTGTTGCGGGCGGCGAGGGTAAAGTTTTTGCAGGTCGTTATGCCGCGGCGGCCTTCAACGCCAACTCGGTGGGCGAGCATCTGCTGGGAGTACTCACAGTCGCCTGGCAGCCCGGTGGTGAGGCGTTTGCCACTGTCGGTCAGGACGGCTCTGTGACGCTTTGGAACGGTGAGGGTGCGGAGCTCAAGCGCTGGCGACCGGCGGCCACGGGGACGGAGCATCTCGCATTTTCACCGGACGGCAAGCTGTTAGCGACTGCCAGCGGGCGCACGGTGAAACTGTGGTCGTCGGCAGGCGAGCTGGTGCACGAGTTCGCAGCCGCACCGAAGCCGGTTGCGGCGCTGTCGTTCGACAAGGCGGGGCATAGCCTGGGCGCAGCCACCACGGGCGAAGTGGCGGTCCACCGGCTCGACGGCGGCAAGTATCAGACGCGCCGCTATCTGTGGGACGCGCCATGCCTGACGGTGTCTTTCAGTCCGAACGGCAAGGTATTGGCTGCGGGCGTGGCTGACGGTTCAGTGCATTTCTGGTATCTCAATTCCGCCAAGGATTCGCAGATGCGCGGCTACGGCACGCGCGTCGCGTGGACTGGGTTCAGCAGCAACAGTCGTTATCTCGGCACGTGTGCGGGCACCGATCTCATTGTCTGGGATTTCGGCGGCAAGGGCCCCGAGGGCAGCAAACCAATCCAGCTAACAGGCCATACCGATCGCATCGAGTGCCTTGCCTGGCAGCCGAACGGACCTTACCTGGTAAGCGGCGGCCGCGATTGGCGCATCTCGCTGTGGTGTCCCGGCAAAGCCTCGCAAGCACTGGATGCCCATCTGGCGAGCGCGGAAGTGACGGCGGTCAGTTGGGCGCCCAATGGCTCGCTGTTGGCGGTCGGTGAGAAAAGCGGTCGGCTAACTATCTTTGAACTAGTGACGCCGTAGATGCCCCGGCTCGGCGGGCCGTCGCGCGCCTTGTGCGGCTGCGTGCGCTAACGCGACTCGATCAGCCCAATCGATTCGACCGCCGGCGATAGCGCGCGCACCGATCTGCTGATACTGGCGTAGGTCTGCAGCTGCTGCTGCAAAACCTGACTCCAGGTGTAGCGTTGCAGGACCCGCGTGCGCGCTGCCGCACCCAAGGCTTCGAGATCGCGGTCGTACAGATCCTCGATCGAGCGGGCCAGGCTCACGCTGTCATGCGGTGCCGCTATTGTCCCCACTGACTCATCGACGAGTTCCGGAATGGCGCCCGCACGCGTGCCAACCACGGGGCGACCACAGGCCATGGCTTCCAGCACGACCAGCCCGAAAGTCTCGCGCGTGCCGGCGTGAACCAGCGCATCGCAAGACGCTAGCCATTCGGCGAGCTCGCGGCTATCGCGGCGATAGGCCACTTTGGTTACGTTGCTGGCGACTCGCCCGGTCTGGGCGCCACCTAACAAGAGCAGGTGATATCGATCACCGAGGCGCTCGAAGGCCTTAAGCAGTACCGGCAAGTTCTTCTCGCCGGCAAACCGACCCGCGAATGCCAGCAGCCGTGAGTCAGGACGGATGCCGAGAGCGTGGCGTAAATCCCGCACACGTCTCGCGGGCGTAAACGTCTCGACATCGACGCCGAGTGGCTGCAACGCCGTGTGTCGGATACCAATACTGGCCAGGTAATCGCACATGTAACGACTCGGTGCGAGTACCAGATCGAAGCCCGCATAAGTCTCGCGGACGTAGGTCGCGAGTAATCGTTCGATGGTTCTTCCCAGGCGTCGCCCCGCCAACTGGGGGAAATTCGAGTGGTAGAACGCAACTACCGGTGTCTTGCGGTGGTGCGCTGCGATACGCGCGCACCAAGCGGGATGGAAGACGTCGTCGACCTCGGTAATATCCGGCGCGAGTTCATTAAGCGCGCGCGACCAGGCCCAAGGTTTGAGTGGCAAACGATAGTTGAACGTGCCCGGTACGATGCCGCCGACTATGGTCGAAATACCACCCGGTTCGATCCGGGTGACATCGCCAGGGACCAGCAGCGTGTGCTGCCAGTTGGTGTGCTGAGCGAACCATGCCCGCTTCGCCAGCAGGTATCGCTTGACACCGCCGCTCGTTGGCGAGAAAAACAGTGTTGCATCGACAAGGTGCATAGTGCCTGACGAGCTGGCAATCAATAACAGGCTGCATTGCAACGTTCTCGGGCGAGAGTGTCAAGCGAGTTGCCAGTTGGCGACTACAGTGCGCCAATGACGGCAGAGGCCTGCGGTAAACGCTGACTTGTATTTTTTTTGGGGGGGTTGGTAGATGGAAGCTCTTGGCAGGAACTTGCGGTCTGTGTTGGCCGTTGTCGGACTGTTATCGGTGTTCTCCCCGCAGCACGCAGCGCACGCGGCGGGGTCGGTGGACCTCGATGTTGCATTGGCCTCGTTGGATGATCAAGTGATTGCCTGGCGGCGCGATCTGCACGCGAATCCCGAGCTCTCCAATCGCGAGTTCCGCGCCGCCAAGCTTGTGGCGGAACATCTCAAAAAGCTGGGATTCACGGTTCGCACCGGTATTGCCCATACCGGTGTCGTTGGGTTGCTCGAAGGTGGCCGTCCGGGTCCGACGATCGCGTTGCGCGCCGATATGGATGCCCTGCCTGTTGCAGAGCTGGCCGACGTGCCGTTCCGCTCCAAAGTTACTGCCACCTACCGCGGCGAGACGGTGGGCGTGATGCACGCGTGTGGTCATGATTCGCATACCGCCATTTTGATGGGCATTGCCGAGGCATTTGCCAAGATCCGTGCCGATTTGCCGGGCAGGGTGTTGTTTGTGTTTCAGCCGGCGGAAGAAGGTGCGCCGGCGGGTGAGCGGGGCGGCGCGAGTCTGATGCTCGAAGAGGGTGTGTTTGACCTGGCGATGCCAGAAGTCGCCTTCGGGCTGCACGTCACGTCCACCCTCAAGGTGGGCTCGATTGGTTATCGCGGTGGGCCGCTGATGGCAGGCTCAGATTCCTGGCGCATCCTCGTCAAGGGTAAGCAGACGCACGGTGCGCGCCCGTGGGGCGGGATCGATCCAATCGTTATCAGCGCCCAGATCATCAATGCGCTGCAGACGGTAGTCAGTCGTCAGATGGACATTACCGAGAATCCTGCGGTTGTCACGGTCGGCGCCATCAAAGGCGGTATCCGCAACAACATCGTGCCCGATGAGGTGGAGATGATCGGCACGATTCGTACCTTCGATAGCGCGCAGCGGCAGGACATCATCGATCGGATGACTCGTATCGTCGAGAATACCGCTGCCGCCAGTGGTACCACCGCAGCGTTTACCGTTGATACAGGCGGCAACCCGGTGGTCATGAATAATCCGGAGCTCACGGAAGCTGTGCTTCCCAGTTTGCGCAAGGCCGCGCCCGAGGTACGTGCGGTGCCGCTCGTGACTGGCGCCGAGGATTTCGCCTTTTACGCGCAGAAGGTGCCGAGCTTTTTCTTTTTCGTAGGCGTTACGCCGGCCGACCAGAATCCGGTGACCGCGCCCTCTAACCACTCGCCCTTGTTCTACATTGACGAGGCGGGCATACCGATCGCGAGCCGTGCGCTCGCTAACGTGGCTTATGACTACCTGGTTCGCGGTGCAGGTAAAGCCAGCGCCGGCCGCTGACGAGCGTTAGACCCGCTCGAGGCTGGCCGAGATCGGCAGGCGACGGATGCGTTGGCCGGTGGCCGCGAAAATCGCATTGCAGACTGCCGGTGCGATCGGCGGGGTGCCCGGTTCACCGACGCCGCCCATGCGCCCGTCGCTCGCGACGATCTGCACCTCAATGGTCGGTGTCTCGTTGATTCTCACGATCGGGTAGGTGTCGAAATTACCCTGGATGGGGCGGCCGCTCTCAATCGTGATTTCACCGGTGAGCGCGGCGGACAGGCCATAGATGATGCCGCTTTCCATCTGCGCGACCACGCCGTCGGGGTTGACCGCGAAACCGCAGTCGATCGCGCACCACACACGGTGCACACGCACTTGCCCGTCGCTGACTGAGACCTCTGCCACCTGCGCTGCGATGCTGCCGAACGATGCGTGCAGCGCGATTCCTCGAGCGCGGCCTGCCGGCGGCTTGGATTGCCACTTGGCCATTTTGGCCACCGCATTCAGCACGGCTAGATGGCGAGGTTGTTCCGCGAGCAGACCACGACGAATCTCGAGCGGATCTTGGCCGCCAAGCGCGGCGAGTTCGTCGAGCGCCGACTCCACCACGAAGGCCGTGTGTGAATGCCCGACGGAACGCCACCATTGGATGGGGATCGTGGGGTTGCCGTCATGCAGATCGACGCTCAGATTGGCGATGCCATAGGGCATGTCCACGACGCCCTCGATGCTCGACGGATCGATCCCGTCGGCTTTGATCGCAAACTTGGCAAAGGGTGAGGCCTTGATCACTGGCTGGCTGATGGTCGACTGCTGCCAGGCGGTCGGTTTGCCCTTGGCATCGACGGCCGCTTGGACGCGCGACATGACGAACGGCCGATACCATAAGCCGCGCATATCGTCTTCGCGTGTCCAGAGGGTCTTGACTGGCCTCCCTGGCATCGCTTGCGCTACTTGAACGCCTTCGAGTACGAAATCCGCCGCCGGATTGCCGCGACGACCAAAGCCGCCGCCGAGAAAAGTCGTGTGCAGTGTGACTTGCTCCGCCGGCAGGCCGAGCAGCTGCGCGACCAGGTCGCGCTCGATCGACTGCATCTGTGTGCCCACCCAGATCTCGCAGCGGTCCGCGTCGACGCGGGCGACGCAATTGAGCGGCTCCATGCAGGCGTGGGCGAGATAGGGCAGTTCGTATTCGACGTCGATCTTCTGCTTGGCGCTTTGCAATGTGGTGGTTACGTCGCCGGTGTTTTTGGCGACGTTGTTGCGCTGCGCCAGCAGCTGTCGATACTCGGCTCGTAGCTTGTCGGTTGAAAAGGCCGCATTCGGGCTGTCGTTCCACTGCGTTTGCAGCGCCTCCCGGCCACGCTGTGCCGCCCAGGTGTTAGTCGCATAGACCGCGACGCCGGTCGGAACCTGTTTGACGTCTACGACGCCAGGAAATGGCGCGCGCGGCACCCTCATCGAACCGTGCCACCGTCGCGCCGATCACCGGCGCGCGCGCCACCAGTGCAATCAGCATATCGGGCAAGCGGACATCCGCGCCGAATACTGCTTGGCCGTCGACTTTGACGGGGCTATCGAGGCGCCGCTGGTACTTGCCGATGTACTTGAAAGCCGCTGGGTCTTTGAGCGCTACCTCTGTGGGTAGAGTCATGGCAGCAGCCATGTTGGCAAGCGAGCCGTAACTGCTGTCGTGTTTGCCATCAGCCGAACGGACGCGACCATTGTTGGTCGTTAGCGTGGCGACGTCGATCTGCCACGTGTTGGCGGCTGCCGCCAGCAACATGGCACGAGCCGTTGCGCCCGCCTGGCGCAGTTGTTCGTAAGTGCTGAACGTGCTGTTGCTGCCGCCCGTGAACTGTGCCGGCAGGAACGGATTGTTGAACGCCGGATCGACCGGGGCAAACTCCACCCGCACGCGCTGCGGATCGACGTCGAGTTCCTCGGCGAGCGTCATCGCAAAGCCGGTGTAAACACCTTGTCCCATCTCAGACTTGCCAATGACAACCGTGACGCTGTCGTCTGGCGCTACCCGCAGAAACGCGTTCGGCGTGAAGGGTGTGCCATCCGTGGCCGCTGGACTGCCAGTGGCTGCCGATTGGCCATTGCTGCGACGTGCGAGTGTCAGCCCGACGACCAGGCCTGCTCCCACGACTCCTGCGCCAAGCAAGAAGTAGCGGCGAGTGAGTGAGCTGTCTGTAGCGGGGTCGTTAGGGTTCGGGGGTTGGCTAGGCATGGCGGAGCTACTGCTCAATTGGGTGACTCGATTGCGGCGGTGGGCAAGATGCGACGATACCACGATGCGTCGCTCCGGCGGCGGCGGGCAGCCGGGCGTCGCTTAGTGGCGCACAGTCCGCTATCCTGTACAGGCATGGAACTAGAGTTTTTCGGCGCCGCCGGTGAGGTTACCGGTTCGTGCCATATCGTGAGTGCTGCAGGGAAGCAGCTGTTGCTGGATTGCGGCATGATTCAGGGTGGCCGGGACGCCCCGGCGCGCAATCGAGAGGCTTTTCCGTTCAATGTTCAGGCGCTCGATGCGGTCGTGTTGAGCCATGCGCATCTCGACCATTGTGGGCGGCTGCCGTTGTTGGTGCAGCGTGGATTTCGCGGTCCGATCTATACCAATCGGGCGTGTCGCGATTTGCTGCCGGTGCTGCTGAAGGACTCCGCCAAGCTGGCGGCGCGAGACGCGGAGCGGCGTAACCGGCATCGCGACGAAGATGACGTCGATGTTGAGCCGCTCTATACACTCGAGGACGTCGAGCAAACGCTCAAGCTGGTACGACCATTTTCCTACGACGAACGGCACACGCTTTTTCCGGGCATCACCGCCCGCGTGCGCGATGCGGGGCACATCCTCGGTTCGTCCAGCGTCGAGCTGTGGCTCGAGGAAGCTGGCGTCACACGCAAGCTGTTGTTCAGCGGCGATCTGGGTCAGTACGATTCGCCAATCCTGCTGGACCCATACGCATTCCAGAGTGCGGATGTCGTCTTGATGGAAAGCACTTACGGCAACCGATTGCATCGCGACCGGCTTGCCACCGAGGTCGAACTGGGGGAGCTACTCGAGGCCGCCTGGCGGGATGGCGGCAATGTCATCATTCCGGCGTTTGCGATCGGTCGCAGCCAGGAGTTGCTGTATCTGTTCGCCAAGCATTTTGAAGCCTGGGGGATGGCGCGCTGGCGCATCTTTCTCGATAGTCCGATGGCGATCGAAGCCAGTCGGGTCTACTGGCAACACGATGAACGGTACGACCAGGAGGCGCTGCGTCTGCGGGCGGACTTTGGTTCCATGCCGCCGTTGCCGAACCTGGTGCTGTCGCGCACCGCCGATGATTCTAAGTCGATCAACGAGATGCGACGCGGTGCGATCATCATCGCTGGCAGTGGCATGTGCAATGGCGGGCGAATCCTGCATCATCTCAAGCGGCAGGCCGGGTGCCGCGAGTGCCACATCGTCTTTACGGGCTTTCAGGCGCCGGGCACTCTCGGCCGCGCGATCGTCGACCGCTCCGAGAAGATCCGGATACATGGCCAACAGATCGATTTCGCCGCTCAGGTGCATACCTTGGGCGGGCTCTCCGCGCACGGCGATCAGCACGACTTGTTGCGCTGGTACGGTAGCCTCGCGGATCGACCGCCGGTCTACTTGGTGCACGGCGAAGTGAGTGCGGCGGAGGCGTTGGCGATCGAGCTCGAGAAGACGGGCGCCAAGGTGACGGTGGCCACACCAGGGCTCAAAGTTGCGCTTGCCGAATTGCCATCTTTGGCTCACGACTAACGACTTGCAGCGTGGCGTAATGGAGAGTTGACTATGCGGCGCAGAGTACTGAATGGGCTGATGGCAGGCGCGGTCTTGGTACTCGCGGCCTGCAGTTCGATGTCCACCGAACCTGATGGCAAGGTACTGCTCGTCATTGGTGCGACGGGGGGCACTGGCGAGCAGGTTGTTACCCAAGCGCTGCGGCAAGGCTATCGAGTGCGCGCATTGGTGCGCAACGAGCCGCGCGCCCGCGATCTGCTGGGTGACAAAGTGCGGTTGTTTGTGGGCGACGTGCGTGATCCGTCATCGATGGCAGCCGCTTTCCGTGGTGCCGATTACGTTATTTCCGCCCTTGGTTCCAACAGCCGACGCGATCCGGAGAACAAGCCTGAATTGATCGACTACGGCGGCACCAAAGCGATCGCGGAATTGGCCAAGAGCGCTGGCGTGCAGCAGCTCGTAGTGGTGTCCTCCATGGGCGTGACGGATCCGGACCATAGTTTGAACAGACTGCTCGACAACATCATGGTGTGGAAGCTGCGCGGCGAAGATGCCGTGCGCGCGAGTGGCATACGCTACACAATCGTGCGGCCGTCGGGCCTCTCGGCTGATCCGGGTGGTGTGCATGGGGTGCGTGCTACCCAAAATGATCCCAAGGGGGTCTTCGCGCAGATTCCACGTGCCGATGTCGCTGCGGCATGCCTTGCCGCCTTGGGCCGACGCGCCGCCTACAACACCACGTTCGAGATAATGGGCGATCCAGACGCCAGCAGTGTCAATTGGGATGCACTGTTTGCTGGTCTGCGCGCCGATGGTGGCTAACGAGACAGGTTCCGGCCTTGCCGGTTCCATGTCCCGCGTGTTAGCGCGGTTCGTGCGAGTCGAGCCGCGTGAGGCGGCAATCGTGACGGTCGCATTCTTGCTGTTCTTCTTTGTACTGGGTAGTTACTTCGCGGTGCGGCCGGTGCGCGAGACTATCGCGACTATTCTGGGCCGGCAGCGCGTCGCGGATCTGTGGCTTTATACCGCCGGCTTCGCACTACTGATCGTGCCCGTGTATGGCTGGTTAGTAGCGCGTATTCGCCGCAGCCTGCTACTGCCATGCATTTACGGCGTAGTGGCAATCACATTGGCTGTGATTGTCGTCCTGCTAAGCCAGACTCCCGATTCCGAGCCGGTCGGTGTGTTCTTTTACGTTTGGATCAGTGTTCTCAATCTCATGCTGGTCTCGGTGTTCTGGAGCTTTTTGCTCGAGGTGTTCTCCAGCGAGCAGAGCCGCAGGCTATTCGGCTTTATTGCTGCGGGGGGCACACTGGGCGCGCTGGTTGGCCCATTGACTACTCGTCTGGTCGTTGGCCCCTTTGGCACCGCGGGGGTGCTGTACATTGGTGCTGCAGGTTTCCTCGGTGCCATCGTCTGTCAGCGTGTTCTGTTGCGACTCTGGAGTAGTCGGCCGGTCTGGTCGCCGCTGCCAGAGGCTGTGCCAGCAGCTGCAGTCGCAACGCCAGGTTCGACCCGGCCCCAGCGTGATCGCAGTCTGGGGGGCAATCCGTTTGCCGGGATCATTACCGTGCTCGAGTCGCGCTACCTGCTGGGCATTGCGTTGTTCGTGGTGCTGTTGTCACTGGTCAATACGTTTCTGTATTTCGAGCAGCTGCGCATCGTCGAGGAGAGCTTTCCTGAAATCACGCGCCGCACTGAGGTGTTCGCCAACATCGACATACTGGTGCAGGCCCTGACGATACTGTCACAGGTGTTCCTGACGGGTCGCATCGCGATGCGACTAGGTTTGCGGACCCTACTCACTATCGTTCCTGTCGCGATGGTGTGCGGATTTCTGCTGCTCGCAGCGTCAAACGTATTCGCTGTGATTGCCTTGGCTCTGGTGATACGGCGCTGGGGTGAATACGCGTTCGTCCGACCGGGTCGCGAGATGCTGTTCAGCAGGCTGGATACCGAAGCGAAGTACAAGGCCAAGAGCTTCATAGATGTACCAGTCTATCGACTGGCTGACTACGCTGGTGCGCAAGCCAAGGTGGCGATCGAAGCGCTCGGTACCAGTCCCGTCGCGGTAGCGCTGGTGGGTGCTGGCGTTGGCGCGGCCTGGGCTCTGAACGGGTGGTTACTGGGTAGGCGCTACGATCAGGGTGCAAGCTGAGCGCCGCGGGGGTGTCACGCGACCTGGCGTTGGCTCCGTGGCAACATGATGCGAAAACGCGTGAATTCGCCCGGCTTGGTCGCAACGCCGACCTTCCCACCAAGCGCGTGCACGCGCTCTCGCACCAGATCCATGCCGACGCCGCGAATATGGTCAGGTCCGGCGAGTGCTGTGCTGAAACCGGGGCGGAAAATAAGGCTGGCGAGTTTGCGCGGATCGATGCGCTCAGCGACGCCCTCGGTCAATACCCCTTGCTCGATCGCAACGGACTTGATGCGGTCGTAGTCGAGGCCCCGGCCATCGTCCTGAAACGACAAGTTGTATGCGTTGCGATCGTCGCAATCGAACTGCACGACACAAGTGCCAGCGCGCGGCTTGTTGCGGCTGGTGCGCTCGTCGGGCGATTCCAGCCCGTGACGCACGGCATTGCGTACCAGTTGACCCAGCACGTCGCTGACGAGTACGCGCAGGTCTGCAGGCACGTCCTCGAGACCTACGGCGACCACGGACACTTCGCGCCCAGCCTCGGTGGCGGTCTCGCTGGCCAGGTCGCGTACGTATGAGCTGAGATCCTGCAAGTCTGGCCGTGCAGGTGCGGTGAGTAGTTGCGTGGCCACGAATGGCTGCTGGGTTTCATCGTCATCGCTGTCCACGTCAGGCTCTGACATCTCACCCATCAATGCAATGTGGCTGAATAGATCGTCGAGCTTGACGGCCAGCGGCAGAAAGTCGTTACCAGTCAGTGCCGGCTTGGCGTGTAGTGCCAATAGCATCTGCTCGAAGTCGCTAGTCTGCTGGACAACTGCGTCGAGTGAGAGCTCGGTCGCTCGCAAGCGCAGTACCACGAGCAGGTCCTGGATACGGCTGAGTTTCTCGCGAAACGCCTGCTCGGTACGTGCGGGCATGCGCAACATGGCACGGACCTGCGCCATCTTGCTACCCGCGTCCTGCAGAAACGACGTCATTGCAGCGGGGTCACCGCGCTTCAGGCGCAGCGTGGGGGCTGCCGTACCCGCGGGTGCTGGCACGGCCTCTGGTGCTGGCGCCGCCTCTGGTGCTGCCACCGCCTCTGGTGCTGGCGCCGCCTCTGGTGCTGCCACCGATGCGGTGTCAGCTGCTGCTCGCGCAGTCATTTTGACCAGGATGCCGGCCATCAAGCCGTGTACGTCGATCCGCGTGAATTCAACAGTGACTCGAGCACCTCGCAGTGTCGTGTCAGCGAGTGGATTGGTCGCCGCTTGCGACTGCAGCAGTGCCTCCAGATAGCTAACCGTCTGCAAACGGGAAACATCGGGAATACTGCCCGACAACAGATCCGAGAGAGTCGTTCCGGCGACGCCATCGCGACCGAGTAGTCGGCTGGCCAGCGGGGGCAGTCTGCCGACCACCCGTTGTTCGCTGTCGAGAACGAACGCCGCCTCGCTAGTGGCATTCAGTAGCGCTTCGAGGCGGATTTGCGCGAGCAACGCCTCATGCCGCGAGAAGAGCGATTTGCGACGCTCACTGCGTGCACGCAGACCGGCCGCCAGAGCGACAAAAAACAGCACGAGCGCGAGCCCGTATGCCAGTACAGAAGGTAGCATTGCGGCATATCACCGCGACGCTGCCTAAATCACTGTGAACTAGTTCACGACTGAGGCGATGGCGGGGGCGTCTTCATCCGGAGCTGCTGGCTGGGTCACAGGCTCGGCGAACGCCAATCCGGTCTGCGTGCGATCCAGCGCTTCCAGCACCGCATTGGCAGATTCAAAACGTTCATCGCGATCTTTCGCCATGAGTCTATCCAGCAGCCACTGCCAGTGCGCAAACTCGATTGGTAGTAGGGGTACCGGCGCGTCGACATGTTGGCGCAACACGTCCATCGCTGAAGCACCGAGATGGGGTTTCTTACCGGCTAACATCTCAAAGAAGATGACGCCCAGACTGTAGAGGTCGGTGCGTGCATCCAGGTCGTGTCCCTGCGCCTGTTCCGGGCTCATGTAGTAAGGCGATCCTCGCAGCACGCCAGTCCGTGTGGTGCTATCGCCCGCAACGAGATTGCGTGCCAGGCCGAAATCGATCAGCACGATGGTGCCGTCTTCGCGGAGCATGACGTTAGGCGGCTTTAGGTCGCGATGCACGATACCGGCCGCATGCACGACACAAAGCGCGGCAGCAATATCGCGGACGAACCCGAGCGCTTCGTCCAATGAGATTGGATGCTGCAGGCGCGCCTTGAGGTCGCCACAGGGGAAGTATTCCATCGCGAGATACTCGCGGCCTGCGTGTGAACCATAGTCGAAGATCTGCACCACAGCAGTGTCGTGCACGGTGGCGAGTGCGTGGTACTCACGCTCGAACACAGCCCGGTCGACTACTGCGGCTGCCGTCTCGCCGTCGTCGCCGGTGGCGGTGCTTGTCTCACGTAAGCGTTTGCTGAGCTTCAGCGCAACCTTGCGTTCAAGCGCCGCGCTCATGGCCAGGTACACGGATGCAGCGTCCGACTCACCGAGCCGTTGCAGGATTGTGTAGCCCGGAACCAGCATTTCCTCGCCAGTCGCCGCGGGGGCTGCCGGCGCCGCAGGCGGCGGGGGCACGGCCGCCGGAGCGACGTTCGGGGGCTCATCGCGCCGGGTAGTCACCGGCTCATTCGCCCTGCGCGCTGCGCGTTCTTGACGTTCACGCTGGATGGCCCGCAGCCCTAGTCGCACTGCGTTTTGCATCCGAAACGGCGTCAGCAACCGCTTCGGCAGATAGTCCAGGACTCCCAGTCGGATAGCACGTACCGCGGTGAGCTCGCTGCCGCCCTCGGCCAGTACGATGATCTGCGGAAAGGCTGGCTGATGGCGCAGCTTGCGCAGCCAATCGAGTCCGCCGGACTCAGTATCTTCTGGTGTTTCGCCAAAGGTCAGCGCGACCAGGGCGATGTCGTAGTCGCGCACCGTGATGCCAGCCCGGACCCGGCGTAGCTCGCCAAGGTCCATCACCCGCAGCTCGGCCGCCGGCCAGCCGGCCTCGATCGAATGTCGCAGCCACGCGCCGAATTTCGCGTCATCGACAGCGATCAGAAAGCGGTCGGTCATATCCGCCCGCTATTCTTCTGAATTGAATCGAATGCGCAGTTTGGCGCGCTGTTCGACCGGGGTACCGTTTTGCATGACTGGCTTGTAGCGCCAGCGGCGTACTGCGTCGAGGGCGGAGTCCTCAAAAACGCCGTTTGGCTCGGCGGCCACCACCTGGGCGTTGTTCACTGCCCCATTGGTGCTCACTGTGAACTCGACGTCCACCCAGCCCTCCTGCCCGCGCGCCCGGGCAGCCGCAGGGTAGCGGGGCGCGACAAAACGTACCGTTTCGAGGGTATTGGCCGCCACGACTCTTGCTTCTGCCGCGGCTGGGGTCGCGGTGTCGTTGGTGGCTGGCGGCGCATTGTTGGTGGCGGCCGCGGCACCTTGCGGTCTGGTTCCGGTGCGTGCTGCCGCGAGGTCGCGCGTCACCGCCGCAAGTTCGGCTCCCGTGTACCCGATGGCGCGCGTCTCCGCCAGCCACCGCTCGCTGCCGGCCAGGTCATTGCGACCCAGGGCGATCCGCGCTTCCTTGAGCATCTCAGTCGCGAGGGTAAGCTGCGCTTGCGTGGTGGCCGGGTGAGTCGCGTCTGCCTCCGCGAGGTCCCGGTAGTGGCCACGAGCGTTGTCGTCCGGGGGCTAAGCAGACGGTTGGTCGCGATCGCTTGACGAAACGACTGTGTCAGCGCCGTGATGTTGTTGGCCTTGTTAGTGACCTCAGCCTGCTGCAACGTACGTCTGACTTCTGCCAGCGCTGCGCGTGACGCACGGGCTTCCTCGGCATTTGCCAGCCAGCGCTCGGCATCCGCCAGATCGCCGCGACTTGCCGCTGCCGTGGCGCGCTCGAGCATCGCGCTTTGCACTGCGCGCGCGGTGCGTGCCACGCCCGGCTCCGACGGCGACGCGCGGCGCGCTGCCTCGAGATAAAAACGTGCATTGTCTTGTGGCGGATCGATCAGACCGCCACTCGCCAGGCGTTGATTTGCCAAGCGCAGGAAACCGGCCGCTTGCTCGTTGGCGGGGCCACGGCCAGCGTCTTGCGTCTCGGTCAATGCTCCTCGCTCACGTTCTTTGCCCACTTGCACGGCAAGAAATGCTGCGCGACTGCTGCTCGGGGCCAGCGAAATGGCCAGATCGATCTGCTCTTGAGCCTGATCCGGCTGCTCGGCGAGCAAGGCCGCTTCGGCTGCCGACAGCAATTTGTCGACCACGCGATCTATACCTGCACGCGCTTTCGCGTTGTTAGGCTCGAGCGCGAGCACAGCACGATATCGGTCTGCCGCACCAGCCGCCGCTGGTGTCAGGTATTCCCCCTTGACGTAGGCCGCATCGCCAGCCGCCAATAGACCAACAACCTGGTTCGCTTGTACTGCGGCAGCGTCGGCTGGTGCTGGCGGTGGCGCCTCAGGAGCGGGTTCAGGCGCCGATCGGGTTGCCAGCCAAACGCCTATGCTTGCGACTAACACCGCAGCCACCGCGCCAATCCATAGCAGGTTTGGTGGGCGCCGCGATGGAATGGACTCGGTCGACGCCGCCGGAGTCCTTGGCAACTCGGCTCGTTCCGCGTGTTCGACGTCATGCCGGCGCAGCGCAGCTTCCAGGAACAGCCGCGCGCGTTCTTGCGATACTGGCCGGTGCAGAAAGCGATACACGACATTGCTCGTAATGTGCTTGGACAGCGCGGTCTGATCTGCGGGACCGCCCGCAACCACCAGCACCAGATCGGGGAACTGCCCTTTCAGTCGCTCGACAAACTGGTCGATTGGCTCGGCTATAGCGTCACTATCGATTAGCACCGCACCGATCCGTTTGTCGATCAGCTGCGCGGGCAGATCGGCCGTGCGCGCAACGGCGACGACCTCGTGTTCGGCCGCGGTTGCCCGGCGCACGGTGGTGAGTAGCTCATTGTTCACGGACAGCACCGCCACGGCACCCGTGGGCGCTTGGGCAGGCGCTGCGGTCGACGCGGCTATCGACATCCGTTGGACACCTTGGGCGTTGCTCAGTGAGACTGACCAGTCTGGTCTGCTAGCGGCGCTGCTGCGGGCCCGCCACCGCGGACGTGCGGCCTCAGATTCTACAAGACGTCAAGTCTATAGGGACAAGCCGCAGCATGCGAACCATAGCCTGGCGAATCGTCCAGTAAGTTGGTACAGCTGGGCAAGCACGGCCTTGAGGCGGTACCGTAGCGGCATGGCGATATCTACGGCAGATCAATCGTGACACAGGGCGTCTTGCCGTCCAGCGCACGCCGCCGATTGGGGTTTGCAGGGCTCGTCTTGTCGCTGGCGTTGGTACTGGCCACCGTGCTCGCCGCTTTTGCACGAGTTTCCTGGCTGGCCGACATCGCAGTACAGTTCCGGGTGCAGTTCGTCGCGGGGGCGTTCCTGGCTGGTGCACTGTTGCTATTGGGCGGGCGCCGACGTTGGTTAGTGGTCGTCGCCGCGGTTGCGGCGCTGAATGGGTGGTTCATCGCGGATTCCTCGCGGTCCGGCGACAGCATGGCGTTCGCGTGGGGAGCTCGACCGGCACAAGCCGCCAGTGACGCCCGGCGCACTTCGGCCGCGAGTGGTGTTGCCATCCGAGTCGCCGCGGTCAATGTGTTGTATCTGAATGACCAATATCCGCGCGTGCTCGACTGGATCCGCCGCGCTGCGCCGGATGTCTTGGCAGTTCCGGAGGCATCGGCGCGATGGGTCGAGCAGCTCGGTACGCTCGCCGTCGACTATCCCTATCGTCGGTTGTCAGCGTCCAACGGTCGTTTCCAAACCGCGCTCTTGTCCCGTTGGCCGCTCGAGGATGGGCTGGCGCCGGCGTTTGCTCGCGCGGACAACCGATACGTGGAGGCTGTCGCTGTCATCCGGGGCGAACGAGTGCGTGTCGTTGGTGTGCATGCCGTTTGGCCGCTAACGCCTGCGCACGCGCGCCTGCGCAACGCCGAGTTTGCGGCCATTGCACAAGCTGCCGCGACTCTGCGCGAGCCACTCATTCTGATGGGTGATTTCAATTCCACGGCGCTGTCGCCGCACTTCCAGCAGCAGCTGCGTGGCGTGGCTGGACTGCGTTCGGCGGCGGCGGGTTTTGGTTGGCAACCCACCTGGCCCGCCGCCTGGTTCCCGGTCGGCATTCAAATCGATCACGTGTTGGTGTCACCAAGCTTCAAAGTCGTATCGTTTGGGCGCGGGCCGCTGGTGGGCTCCGATCACTTACCGATCTTTGCCGACTTGGCGCTGCCGAGTCATTTGTTAGCATCGCGCTTGACGCAGCGCCAATAGACGTAGGAGTCGCCGCAGTGATTTGGATACTATCGCGCTCGAAATGGCTCATCGCCGCGGCCGTGGTTGCATTCAGCAGCGCTGTGCCGGCGATCGCGGGCGTTGCTGGTGCGCAGTCGAAAGCCGCCGAACAGTTGCTGGCGGCGCTCGCCGTGGGCAACGCGCAGGAAGTGGCACTCGCGTTTCATCCCGATGAGCTGGCGGAACTGCGCACGTCATTGCTCAGCCGATTGCGGGCGGAAGATGTGCGTGGCGAAGCGACGGTGAGAGGCCGTCTGTTTGGTCCCGGACGTCCGCTCGCAGATATCGAAAAACTCACAGGAGTAAGGTTCTACGCCGAACTCGCGCAACGGCTGCAGTTGCGGTCGCGGCCGTACCAGTCGGTGAAGTGGTTAGCAGCCGTGGCTGATGGCAAGCAAGTGCACGTTGTTGGTCGCGGTAAACCGCCGCGCGATCTCGGCGACGTAGAGACCATCGTGCTCGTGACGTTGGTACCGTATGGCAAGAGCTGGCGCGCAGCAATTCCCAGTGAGATTGCCGCACAGATAGATGATCTCCTCGCCGATCGCCAGATCGCCAACGGCCAGATTGCGAACGGCGATATTGGCAGCCGAGACAGCGCACTGGTGGCACCGGCCGCATCGACCGGTGTGCCACCTGCTGCCTTGAAGCCGACAGACCCCGCCGTCAACGAACTGTTCGAGGCTGCCGAGCAAGCGCTGGTTGCCGGCCGCTGTACCGAGTACTACACCATACACATGTCACCAAACTTTCGGCGTAGCACCTCGACGAGCGCGCAGCGCAGCCTGGTCAATGCCTGTGAGCGCAGCGACGCTACCCGCGAGACACTCGTTTCGAGTCTGCGTATCGCTCGCACACTGGCTCCGACTATCGAAGCCAGTGGCAACCGCGCGGTCTACGATGTGACCAATCAGGGGCTGCCATTTTCGCGCTTCGTGCTCGAGCGGATCGAGCAGCGCTGGTATATCGCCGAGTGAGCGACAAGTTTGTCATCCGGTCGGCTGGACCCAAGGACGCTGCAGCGATTCTTGCACTGGTCCGCGAACTCGCGGAATTTGAGCAGATGCTCGACGAAGTCCGCGCGACGGCGGCAGATTTCGCGCATGAACTAGCGCGGCCCCATCCCGTGGTGCACGTACTATTGGCAGAGCAGGGTGGTCAAGTCGCGGGATTCGCGCTGTATTTCTTCAATTTTTCGACCTTTGTTGGCCGCAAAGGCATCTATCTCGAAGACCTGTACGTCCGTGCGGCGTGGCGACGGCAGGGTATCGGCATTGCATTGTTAGCCGAGTTGGCGCGGATAGCTGCGCTTGAGGACTGTAGTCGTATGGAATGGTCGGTGCTCGACTGGAACGAGCCGGCAATCCGCTTCTACGAAAGCCTCGGTGCCAAAGGGCTCGACCAGTGGCGGCAGTTTCGCTTGACCCAACCGGCAATCGCCGCGCTCAGCGCCCGATAGCGCCAAACACTTTCTTGAGTATTGAGCTCGATTGCCCTAACGGGTCTTTGCGGATGGCCGCTTCTTCCTTGGCCATCACCAGAAACAAGCCGTCGAGCGCTTTGTTGGTCACATAGCTGTCGAGATTGGCGTCTTTGGTATCGACTAGGCCAAGCTGCGATAGCTTGCCCGCCACCTCGTTGTAACGTTCCGACAGCTCGACTTTGCGTGTTTCCCGTCCGACGATCGGCAGGAATCGCTCGGCCAGCTTGTCCGTCATCGTGGCGCGGAAGTACTGCGTGGCCGCAGCCTCGCCGCCGGTCAGAATCCCGAGTGCGTCGGTTACCGACATCTGTTTGATAGCGCTAATAAATAGTACTTTGGCCTCCGGAACCGCTGCTTCGGCCGCGCGGTTCATGGCGGTGACTAGCTCGTCGGTCTGCTTGTTCAGGCCTAACATTTTGAGCGTACGTTGCGCTTTTTCCAGTTTACCGGGCAGTGGGATACGTACCTCCGGATCAGCCAGAAAGCCGTCGGTCTTGCCGAGTCTGCCGACGGCAGCCTGTGCGGCCTGGGTAAGAGCGGTCTTGAGGCCAGTGGTCTGGTCTTTGCTCGACAAGCTCGCGAGTGCAGTCTGCGCCGATACGTTGGTCGCGGCGAGCGTCAGCGCCAGCGCCGCGAGCAAACTGCGCAAGGCGCATGGTTGGTAGGTATACAGACGGTTGTAACTCATGGCTCGACTCCGTATTTCTTGATGTGTTCCGCGCGTGCGCTTTGCACCCAGTCCTCGCGTTGGATGCGGCCTTTGAACTGCGGCAAGTCCATTTCAAACTTGGCAATGTCGGAGCTGCTCCAAGCGGCCACTTGCGCGAAGTAAAGAACGCCCCGGTCGTTGAGAAAGCGCTCAAGCCTCGGACCCACGCCGTGTATGCGCTGGAGGTCATCGCTGGCTCCACGGTGCGGTGCTTGCTCGTCCAGGGAACGAGCAGCAGTCTGCAAAGCCAACGGTGCTGTTAGCTCGCGCACCACTTCGATCGGTCGAGGTGGACGCGCACGCAGCTCGTTCAGCAAGCGGCGTAGCCGTTCGATCTCGATTTCACGGCCACTGAGATCCTGTTGACTACTCGCCTCGAGTTCGCGAACCGTATCTGCCAACCCATCAAGCTCGGCGATCCGGCGCTTGAGCCGCGTGATTTCGTCGTCCAGCGCACGACTATGGGCGTCGGCTTTCGCTAACTGACTTGGTAGGGGCTCGAGCTCCGTGACGCGTGTGCGCAGCTTGGCAATGTCCGCCTCGCGAATGCTCACCATGGCAGGCAATGGCTCCAGCTCTGCCACCCGTGCACGCAATTGCACCAGCTCAGCTTCGCGGTCACGGGTCTGTTGGACGAGGGGTTCAAGTGCCGCGATGCGCTTTGCGGCGTCGAGGTCACCGCTAGCTTTGTCTTCTGCTAACGCCGCGAGTCTGTTGCCGAGTTGCTGTACCGCTGCGCGAAGCTGGGTTGCTTCGTCGGCTTTGCTTTGCCGGTCAGCAATCTCGGCTGAATGGATTTCGCGTGTCTTGCTGAGTTGTGTGCCTAGTTCAGCTAGCTTTTGGTCCCGAGCTTGCAGCTGTCCCGCCAGTGGCTGCAGCTGCGTGACGCGCGACCGCAGGCCAGTGGCATCAGCTTCGAGCTTGGCGTATTTGTCGCGCAGCGATACCAGCTGACTGTCGAGTTCGCGCAGCTTGGCCTGGCGTGTTTCGAGGTCACGGTTGGCGGCACTCAGCCGGCCGTGCCAGTTGGCCTCGTAAGTATCACGGTCACGTTTTGCGCGCAGACCGCGCAAGCCTGCGCCGATGAGCCAGCCGGCAAGCAGGGCAGGTAGAATGAACCAGAGGCATTGTCCCAAGGCTTGCAGCATGGCCTACCCTCCCACCTTGACGAACTCGATACGCCGATTGCGCCGCCGGCCTTCGGCCGTGGAGTTGTCGGCGATGGGTCGACTCGCCCCGTAACCTCGAGCGTCGAACCGGCTAGTACCAAGGCCCTCACGGGTCAAATAACTAACCACTGCGTTAGCGCGGGCCTGGGATAAAGAAATATTGGCCTGTGGATCGCCGCGATCGTCTGTATGTCCCGCGACGACGAATCTCGTACCAGGGGCAGCGGCGAGTGCAGCCAGGATTTCCCGCAACGTTGCCATGCCGTTCGCGGTGATCGTTGCACGACCGCTGTCGAACTCGATATTGCGCAGTTCCAGTACTTGGGCGATCTGTCGATCTACGGCCGGAGCGGTGATGGTCAACCGATTGGTCAGCGTGACGCTGCCGCCAAGCGCAGTCAGCGCCGCGGCGCCAAGTTTCGAGCGGGTTGCGTCACTCGCGACGCTCCCTTCGAGCGTGAGCGCCGAGCAGTCGAGCGTGCTGCGCTCGATGCCCGGCAGGAGGGCCGCACGCCATGCGCGCGTGGTGAGCCAACTGCAAGCTTCGACGTCGGGATCGATGCGGACCGCATCGACCACGGTGCTGCCGCGGTGCAGAGCCTGAGCAGCAGCAAGCACCGTGCTGCGGGTAGTCTCATCGGGCAGCACGCCACTGATGCGCAATTCGCTGCCGTCCTGCACGGCGCTGATCGTGGCCGGTCCGGAAGCGGCCACGGCGTGCTCCGTAGCGCTGGCAGGACCGGGGCTGTGGCAACGCACGTAACAGACGAACGTCACGAGCAAGATAGTGATCCCGAGTGCAACCTTGAGTTGATCGCTCATTCGCGCGGACCTCCCTGCGGCGCGGCCGTGCTGCGCCGCGACTGGCTATTTTTGCCTGCCCCCAAACGCGCGCAACGGTGTCAGGAGCTGATTATTGGTTTGTAGCCCGACGTCCCAGTCGACTGGTATTGAGCACTTTACTGCTGCATGGTTTAGTCTGCAAATCATGCGCACCACCATACCTTTAGCCAAAGTTCGGTCGCTGCAACTGCGGCGGGTCCTAGTCCTACTGATTGTCGGCATCCTGTCCAGTGCCTGTACGACAACGGCCCGACAGCCCATTGCGGCACATGCACAGCTGGATCTGCCCCGTTTCATGGGGGACTGGTATGTCATCGCCAATATTCCCACGCGGCTGGAACGGTCCGCCCACAATGCAGTCGAAACTTACCGACTGGACGGCGATGGCACTGTCGCTACGACGTTTACGTTCCGCGACGGTGCTGCGGATGGACCACAGCGGCGTTATACGCCCAGAGGCTTTGTCCGGCCAAACACGGGCAATGCCGTCTGGGGGATGCGTTTTTTCTGGTTTTTCCCGGTGCGGTGGGAGTACGTTGTTGCCTATGTCGATGAGACTTATACGCAGACGATCATCGCGCGTAGCGCACGCGACTATGTGTGGATCATGGCTCGGACCGCGGAGATTCCGGCGGCCGAATATGCTGCATTGGTTGAGCGGGTGCGCCAGATGGGCTATGACACCAGTCGGCTCAACCGTGTGCCGCAGCAGTGGCCCGAGACAAGCCCCTAAGTCGTCTGCCAACTAACGATCATGCTTTGATCGAGAACCCATTTTTTTACGACTAGCAAGGAAGGAGACCACATGTCAGTAGCACGAGTCACGGAGATCACCTCAGCATCGAAGAAGAGCTTCGATGATGCGCTGGAATCGGGCCTCAAGCGCGCCACCAAGACGCTCAAGAATGTCACGGCCGCTTGGATCGCCTCGCAGGAAGTGGTGCTCAAGGACAACAAGATTGTCGAGTACCGCGTTCGGATGAAGGTCACGTTTATTCTGGCCAAGTAAGACCGCCCGTCGTCAAGCTGCCCTGCGCGACGCGCCCCGCTCCAACGGGGCGCACCGTGCAGCGGCGGTACTTCAAGGAGAATTGCTATGTCTATTGGAGCCTCACGCCGCAACGGCGCGTCGGTCACTGCTTTCGTCGCGCTGTTGGCATTGGCTTGCACCCCGCCCGTCGCACAAGCCGGCGACTCGCAGCCACCAGCCGTAGACAGTAGCGTTCCTGCTGCACCGACTTTCGGTGACACGGCGCCGAAGGTTTCGCAAGCGGAACTGCTGCAGCGGATACAGGCTGGGGAGCGGCAGATGCTACTGCTCGATGTGCGCACGCCCGAAGAGTTCGCGGCCGGCCATGTGCCAGGCGCGATCAACATTCCGCACGATCAGTTGGCGGCGCGTCTCGACGAGCTAGCGGCTGCGCGTAGCAATGAAATCGTAACCTATTGCCGCAGTGGCAAACGTGCTGCGTTGGCACTAACCACCTTACACGACGCCGGGTTTGAGCAGTTGCAGCATCTCGAGGGCGATTTTCTAGCCTGGCAAGCCGCGGAGCGCCCGATCGAAGCGGTTGCTACGAGCGCAACCAAAGACGATCAGACGCAGCACTGATGCTCAAACAGCGGACTGGCTTACCGGTTCGCATTCCATGATCGCAGCGACCAGCGTGCCGGGGCCGCCGTGCGCGCCCAGCGCAGTGCCGAGTGCTAACAGGTGCTGGGACTCTATATTGGTTTGGCCAGCGATGATTGCAGCCAGCAACTGATGTCCCTGCTCCGGGGCATCGCCATGTCCGACGACGACACGATAACGGCGGTTGCTGCGCATCTGCCGCCGGAACCTGTTAGCAAACCGTGCGGTGAGATTGTGGCGTCCCCAGTGCGCACCGCCAACGGTCACGTCGCCATTGGCTCGTACCGCCAGCACGATCGCCAAGCGCAGGGTGTCCGCCAACGACTTGAATGCTTTGGGTATACGTCCGCCGCGTACCGCAAAGTCCAGCCGCGGCAACAAAGCGAACGTCGTGATAGACGCACGTGCACGGTCGATCGACGCGAGTACCGCGGGCAAGTCGGCGCCACGTTGCGCGGACCGTGCAGCCTCGATGGCGATCAGACCCTGCGCAAGCGAAACGGTACGGCTGTCGACGACTTGGATGCGGCTTTTGCCGATGCGTTGCGCTGCCGTCTTGGCCGCGTTGTACGTGCCACTCACTCGTGAGCTCACGCTGATTGATACGCCCGCTTCGAAGTGTGAGGCGAGAAACTCATACAGCCGTCGGAAATCGCCCGCGGGTGGCTGCGATGTTTTCGGCAGGTCGGGATTGACGGCGAGTTCGCGATAGAACTCAGCAGGCGTCAGCGACACCTTGTCGAGATAGCTGCGCGCGCCGAAATGGACTCGCAGCGGCACTATCTGCAAGTCAAGGTTCTCCAAAATCTCGTCGGGAATATCGGCTGCCGAATCTGTTACCACAGCGATTCGTTGTGTTTTGAGATGGTGTGTGGCGTGTTGCTGCGCCAGCATGTCGTCGGCTTTCTCGCCCGAGATCACGCCAAAGCGTCGTGCGGTCGCAAACAAGCTCTCAGGGTCATTGGTGTGTAGATGCACCTTCGTCTTGCGCCGCGTGCCAGCCACCACCAGGCTGACGCCGTGCGAAGACAGTGCTTCGCGCAAATGCCGCTGGTCAATATCCTCGCCGCTCACCAGGCACTCGGTGCAGTAGCGGTAGCTGGTGTCGAGCGGTGCCATCGGTGCCACGGTGTCGTCGGCGAGCAATTCAAGGTCTACTCGCTCGCCGACTTTGCCGGTGGCGCAGTACTCAGCCATGCCTTCCAGCAAGGCCACAAAACCTGCCGCGCCCGCATCCTCGACGTTGGCGGCGCGCATCTCGGCGAGCCCGTTACGGGTCGCTGCCAGCGCTGCTCGGACGGGTGGCAGCACTGCGACATAGAGCGCGCCGAAGTCCAGGGCCTTTTGCTTGGCGACGAGCGCCTCAGCGGCGTTGGCGAGCTCCGCGACGATCGTCAGGATCGTCCCCTCGCGCGGCTCGGTCAAAGCGTCATGCGCATAGTTAGAGCCTTGGCGTAGCGCGACAACCCAGGCGGGAACCGATATCTCGGCGAGTGTCTCCGCGCCATCCGCCAGGCCGTGCAGAAACTGCGCCAGTATGGCGCCAGAGTTGCCGCGCGCACCGTCGAGCGCTGCGTCTGCGACGCGCACCAGCAAGGCGCCAGCATGAGACTCTTGGTGGTCGTCCAGCACTGCCAGGATCGAGGCGCAGGTCATCGACAAGTTTGTGCCGGTGTCGCCATCCGGCACCGGGAAAACATTGATCTTGTTCAGGTGATCAGCGGCAGCGAACAAGCGAAATATGCCACTACGGAGCGCGTCGCCGAGCGCTGCGGCGCTGAGCGATGTGAGACCGACGGTCTGGCCGTCAGACAACGTTCATTCGCTCTGTAACTGGAAGCGCGTGCCACGAAATGACAGCACGGCACCGGTGGGCGTAATCGACTCGACCCGTACGCCATCGGGCAGCGATTCGCCCTCGCGCAATTTGCGCATATTGACGAAGACGAACCGTTCGGCGGGATTGGTCGCGTAGACATGCAGATCGAGTCGCAGATCCGGCACGGTGGCCTGGCCGCTGGTAACAACTTCGTCGCGAGTAGGCTCTCCGCCAGCAGAGCTACGCGCGCGCGCAGCGGCAGATGGGGAGACGGCAGGCGTGTAGTCCGCCGGGTTGTAGTCCGGCGGGATCGACTGCTCACCGGCGGTGAGCACAGGCTCTTCCACCAGCGGCGGCGCCACGCTCGGTGCCACGATGCCACCCGGGTCGGGCGGCTGCAGCGCAGGCCCGATGCCGACCTGCCCCGGCCCAACCGTCACGTTAGGTGCAACCATGCCGCTCGGTACGGTGACCGTCACGGTGGCGGCATTCGAATTATTGGCGGCACTGCCAAGGTTCACTGATTGGTTCGTCGGTGCGTTACCCGCAGCGCCAGTCGCTTGCCGACTATTGGCCGCAGTGGAAGCTACAACGAATTCGGCCGCGTCGCGTTCCTGCGTGCCCATGCGCCAGAGAACTCCGACGAGCGCCAGCAGTGCCATACCGAGCAAAGCCCCAAACCCTACCGCCCAGATCGGGAAGCGCGCTCGCGGCGGTGCAACTTTCACTTCAAACATACCGGGCGCGCTCTGGCGCTGCCGGTCGTTCTCGGATTTTTTCAACGCATCCAGAATGATAGACATCAGCTAACCACCCTTGGAGACCGTTGAATTCAAGAATGGCGTGTCCGGCGCACCGAGCGCCGCGTCGAGCGCGATCTGCGTTTGAATGCCAGCAATGCCGTCGACGTCGAGTCGATGGCGACGCTGAAAAATCCTGTACCAGCGAGACCAGTGATGAATCGTAGCGGTCGCTTGGCTGCTCCTCCACGGGCAGCCCGTTGACGCGCTGCAGACTGCGGCGAAGCCAGCGAACCGAGGGTGTACGCATACCGAATGACAGCGCTTTGGCGGTACCTTCGGCTGGTTTCCACAGCAGGACATAGTCACCGAACCAATTGCGCGATAAATCACCGATGCCGATTTCGCGCAGTGCGCCGCCGAGATCGACCCGCGCCCGCTCGTCGTCAAGCCCGGTCAGGACGAGTTGATGCGCACGACCTTGCGCGTCGCTCACATTCAATATGGCGGGCCGATTGAACAGACGCAACTGCGCCAGGGTGCCGCGTTGGACCAGGCACTCAAGCCCAGCTCGATTGGCTTGCGCGCAAGGGTCGGTGCGACTTGCAACGTAGCGCACGTTCCAAAGCGAGAACAACTTGTTATAGGCATTGTCGGGATCGGTCTCGTTGTCAAACCGCGCTAATAACTCGGACAGAGCGGGCGGCGGCGCAGTGGGTTTGGGCGTAGCTGGCGACGCTTTCGCAGGATCACTGCCGTCGGCTACCGCCGGGGTTGCGTTGGCCTCGGTAATTGCCGCTGCGACTGTCGCTGGTGCCGCGTGGTCGCGCCCGGTCCACCAGACCCAAGCACCTATACTACCGACGGCGAGCAGCAAGACGCCCACGGCGACCGATGCCCAAGGAACCCAACTGGGCTGCAAGCGTTTGCCGAACACTTCGCCGGCGGCGTCGCGGACGATGCGGCTGCTGACCTGATGGATGTCCTGGGTATAGGCACCCAACAGGGCGCGATCGCAAATCACGTTGATCAGGCGCGGAATGCCCCGTGACCAACGGTGCACTTCGGTCAGCGCACCATTCGAAAGCACTTCGCTGGTCGCGCCGGCAACGCGCAAGCGATGTCGGACATAGGCGTGGGTCTCGTCCGCCGAGAGTGGATCAAGATGATAGCGGCCGGTGATGCGCTGCGCGAGTTGCCGCAATTCGGTTCGTCCTAACAGCTCACGCAACTCGGGTTGGCCGATCAGGATGATCTGCAGCAGCTTCTGCGTCTCTGTCTCTAGGTTCGTGAGCAGTCGCACTTGCTCGAGTACCTGCGGCGAGAGGTTCTGCGCTTCATCGACTACCAGCACGACCCGCTTGCCGTCGCCATGGGCGCGCAGCAGATAGCGGCTCAGAATGTCGACCAGATCCTTGATGCTGCTGATGGTCGTGTCTGGCACGCCGATGCCGAGTTCCTCGCAGATCGTCAGCAGGAACTCCGGCGCTGACATCCGCGGATTGAGTATCAGGGCGACTTCGGCATTGCGCGGAATCTGCGCCAGCAGCGAGCGGATGACCGTGGTCTTGCCGGTGCCGACTTCCCCGGTTAGCTGGATGAAGCCGCCAGCTTCATTGATGCCATAGACCAGGTGCGCGAGTGCCTCCGCATGGCGCTCACTGAGATACAGGTAGCGCGGATCGGGCGTTATCGCGAACGGTTTTTCGTTGAGTCCAAAGAACGAGCGATACATGCGGTTGTCCGGCCGTCCCCATAGTCAGCCGGTCCACCAGTATTGCATGCCTTGGCGCGTTGCGGCGAGTCGGGCTGCGGACCCGGCTAGCGCCGCGGCTAGTTCTTATGGCCCTTCAGCGGGCAGGTGCTGAGCCCGAAGACCGCATAGACCGGGCAATAGCCCAGTAGCCCGGTCAGTACGGGCACGGCACCAATGAGGGCCCAAAAGCGATTCGGTCCCTCAATGATAAAGAACAGTGCGAGTACCGCAAGGCCAACGATCACGCGTAGGGCCCGATCCGCAGTACCTTCGTTGGTTTTCATTTGAGGTAACTCCTCGTAAGACTGCTGGGCGGAACACCGGAATTATCCCGCTTGGACAGCCGCCAGTCTGTAAACGTAGACACGGAGCCGCATAGGTAGTTATGCCTAGCGGTCGGCAGGCAGGCTGCTGCCGCGCCGTACCGCCTGCGTACCAAACCTCTCGCGGATGCGATCGAGCGTACCATCGAGAGCCGTCGCTTCGGGGCGTTGGGTTGCACCGAACAGATCGAGCTGCTCTGCGGGTGCGAGCTGCGAAACACTGGCGCCCAACAGCCGAATTTTGGCGCTGGGGTTTTCCCCAAGCCAGGCACGCAGCAACGTGTCGGCGAGTCCAGCGAGCAGGCGCGAGTCGTTAGTGGGAGGTGTGAAGCGACGCTGCCGCGTAAAGGTCTGGAAATCCCCGCTGCGGATCTTGACCGTGACGCAGGCTGCCTGCAGGCCCTTGTGGCGCAGGCGGGCACCGGCACGGTCGGCCAGCTGGGCGAGTTCGGCCGAGAGCCTGGCGCGATCACCGATATCAACCGCGAAAGTCTCCTCCGCACTGATGGACTGCTCTTCCCATGCAGCGACGACAGGACGATCGTCGATACCACTTGCCCGGTCGCGCATGCGCGCGGTGTCACGATTGAACAACGGCCACAGCACCGCATCCGGTGCGCGGCGCAGCTCTCCCAGTGTTCGTATGCCCGCTTGTTCGACCCGCGCACCGAGCTTGCGGCCAAGCCCGGGCAGCCTGCGGACTGACAGCGGGTCAAGTACGGCATGCACGCGGTCTGCTGTGATGACCGTCAGGCCGTCCGGTTTGTCGAGATCCGAGCCGATCTTCGCGACCAGCTTGTTAGGAGCGACACCGACCGAGGCGCTGCAAGCGGTCGTCGCCGCAATCTGGGCCTTGATAGTGCGCGCGATCGTCACCGCATCGCCGCGCAGCGACTGGCTCGCGGTGACATCGAGAAAGGCCTCGTCCAGCGACAGGCCCTGAACCAGTGGCGTGAACTCATGAAAGATGGTGAAGATCTGCGCGGAGACCTCCTTATAGCGAGCCATTCGCGGCCGTACACAGATCGCATCCGGGCAGCGGCGCAGCGCCTCGGCGATCGGCATCGCGGAACGCACGCCGAACTTGCGCACCTCGTAGCTGGCCGCTGCAACGACACCGCGGCCGCTTGTCCCACCGACGATCAGCGCCTTACCGACGAGCTCAGGATGGTCGCGCTGCTCCACCGAGGCGTAGAAGGCGTCCATGTCTACATGCAGGATGGCGCGTTGGGCTGGCATCGGCGCGCCGTCAGTAGATGCCGGGTAACAGCTTGGCTACGCGGGCTGCGTAGCCGGCATAGTCCGGAAATCGTTGCCGCAGCCACGCTTCTTCGCGGCGGGCCTTGGCGTCAAAGAAGAGTAGCAACAACAGTGTGCCGGCGAGATGCGTCAGCGACCAGAGTGCTAACGACGTCCCGAGTGTCATCAGAATGACGCTGCCGTAGATTGGATGGCGGACATGCGCATAGACGCCAGTCGTGACCAGCTGGGACTCATCCGGTGGATGTGGCAGTGGCGTGAGGCTGCGTCCCATGCTGCGAATGGCGATCCACGCGAGGACAACACCAGCGACTATCACCGCGATGCCAAGCACGCGGGCTAGCAGCGGCCCTGCACTCGGCCAGGCAGGCAGGCCCGTGAACACGACTAACAACACGAGCTGCGCCAGCAGCCAGAACTCGCCGCGTCTGCCGCCGAGCCATCCGCGCGCCGAAAAACCCCATCGTTGGAACACACTCATGGCCTGATCATCCGCGCTTGCCGAGGACTCAAAGCGTCGCCACGCTGATCAGCGCCGTAACCACCAACGCGCTGAACAGCAGCACCATGTAAGTCGCGCCTAGCGCCAGGTATTTCAACAACGTGCGTGGCCGACTCTCGCCGTAGTATCGCCGCATCGAAGCAAACAGATACCAGCCGAGATATACGATTACGGCAAAGGTCAGAAGATTCTCGAGCGCCGACAATGCTGGAATGGCGCCAACGAGCAGTACGCCGCTCAACAGCAGGAACGCGACACTGTGGTTGTGGACAAAGAACAGCAGATGCTCAACAAAATGGCGCCGTCGGCGGAGATAGAGACACTTCATCAATAGCGCCAGCAATGGCAGGACAACGAACAGCGCGCGCGGGATGTTGTGCAGCAAAACACTGATGAGTGACCGACCCTGGTCGGCCAGTGACTTGCGGCATCCGGCACGCAGGCGTGGCTCCATGCTCGAGGCCCAGGGTCCACGGTACTGGATTTGGTCGCATAGACGTGCTGCCTGTTGCTCGCTGGTTTCTTGAGTCGTCGTATCAGCGCCGAGGTCGCTTGCGTCAATGATGATCGGCGTGCCATTGCGGCCCAGCAGCCCTGCCAGCAAGAAGAAAATAATACTGACGACCAGATAGAGCCTAACAGCTGGCAGATAGCGTTCGCGACGTCCGAGAAAATAATCCTGCGTGACGAGACCCGGCCGCGTCAGCAGACTGCGAAGCGTTCGCCAAAGGCGCGTGTCCGCGTGCGTGATGCCCTCGGTGGCCTCACGCAGGAAGTGCCATAGTGAGCGGACATGTCGCTCGTCTTTCTGGCCGCAATGCGCGCAGAATCGTCCGCTGAGCAACGAGCCGCAGTTGAGGCAACTCTGCGACGACCCCCGATACAACATCGTTACCCTACCGCCCGCAGCGATGCTGGATCACGCGACCTGCGTATCCTCGGGGCTCGCAAAAATCTCGTTGAAGTCGCCAGTCTCGCTGCGTGCCGCAAGCTCCGCAGACGAAAAATCATCTACGTGGATCAGTTCCATGACCTTGCGATCGTAGTCGCGCAGGAATGTGGCCTCCGTTTCCGAGAGAATCCCGAGCTTGTGTGCTTGAGCGATCTGCCCGGGTACGTCCAATGCGGTCACCCGGCCGGTCTTCTCGCCTTCGACGCGGATCTTCTTCTGTAGGGGCTCGGCTTGCTCGGCGAGTACCAGCGCTTCCTGCAGCAGTCCGAGCGGATTGTTAGGCTCAAGTGTCTGATAGACAAACTCGCACAGTCGGTTACGGGTTTCGGTTGGATACAGGATAGCTTCGGCCAACTTGCGGCCCTGGCGGTCGCTGGGCGCCGAGTAAGAGAGCCCGCGTGGGAAGATCAACATCGCCATGGCGCCAGCCAGTAATCGATTGGGAAAATTCTGCAGGAAGCCATGCAGCGCCTGTTGGGCCTGATAGAGCTGATGCCGGCAAGCCCATTCGACGATCGGCAGGTCCGCCTCCTGGCGCCCCTGGTTCTCGTAGTGCTTCAACACCATTGACGCGAGGTACATGGAGGAGAGTACGTCGCCGAGCCGTGCCGACAGGTTCTCCTTTTTCTTCAGATAGCCGCCGAGTGTCAGCATCGCGACGTCCACGGCAAACGCGAACGAGGCCGAAAAACGCACCACATGTTGGTAGTAGCGTTTGGTCGGGCCGACGTCCGGAACGCGCGTGAAACGCGCGTGCGTCAGCGCCATGACGAGAGAGCGGACCGCATTGGAAATGGCGAAGCCCATATGACCGAATAGCGCTTTATCGAAGTCATCGACGCCTTGCTTGCGATCCGGGTTGCGCGCCGCGTTCATCTCTTTCAGCACGAACGGATGGCAGCGTATGGCGCCTTGGCCAAAGATGATCAGTGAGCGCGTGAGGATGTTGGCGCCCTCGACCGTGATGGCGACCGGGATCACCTGGTAGTTGCGTGCCAGATAGTTACGTGGGCCCATGCAGATGCCCTTACCGCCGTGAACGTCCATCGTGTCATTGGCGATCTGGCGGCCCATTTCTGTGACGTGATACTTGAGCATCGCAGACGGTACCGAGGGTTTCTCGCCACCATCGATTGCACCTGCGGTGACTGAGCGCGCGGCATCCATCGTGTAGGTAAGTCCGACCATGCGGGCGAGCACGGCCTCGACGCCTTCGAACTTACCGACCGACATATTGAATTGGCGGCGAATGCGGGTGTAAGCGCCCGATGACCACACGCCGACTTTAGCGCCGCCAGTGGCATTCGATGGCAATGAAATGCACCGCCCTACCGACAACTGTTCTACCAGCATGCGCCAGCCTTGCCCCGCCATCTTCGGCCCGCCAATGATGAAGTCGACGGGTACGAAAACATCCTGGCCCTGAATCGGACCGTTCTGGAATGGGACGTTTAGCGGGAAGTGCCGCCGCCCGATGGTGATGCCGGGTGTGCCACGCGGAATGAGTGCGCAGGTGATGCCGAGATCGCTCTCACCGCCTAACAATTTGTCCGGGTCGAACATCCGGAATGCCAGACCAATGACCGTGGCGACAGGCGCGAGGGTGATGTATCGCTTGGAGAAGTTGAGCTTTAGTCCCACGGTCTCCTTGCCTTCCCACATGCCTTTGCAGACAACGCCAGTATCGGGCAGCGATGCTGCGTCCGAACCGGCGCGTGGCCCGGTCAGCGCAAAACACGGGACTTCCTGGCCGTTCGCGAGACGCGGCAGGTAGTAGTTCTTCTGCTCTTCGGTGCCGTAGTGATTGAGCAGTTCGGCTGGACCGAGTGAGTTCGGTACCGCGGTGGTCGACGACAGCAGCGCACTGCGGCTACTCAGTTTTGCCAGCACGCACGAGTGCGCATAAGCCGAGAACTCAAGGCCACCATAGCGCTTGGGGATGATCATCGCAAAGAAGCCTTTCGTCTTCAGGAACTCCCAGGCCTCGGGCGACAGATCGGCGCGATGATGTGTGCTATCGAAGTCGTCGACCATGCGGCACAACTCCTCGCACGGCCCGTCGAGAAAGGCACGCTCCTCGTCGGTGAGCTTGGGTGCCTTCGATGCCAGCAGCTTGTCCCACTTGGGTTTGCCGGTGAACAGCTCGCCATCCCACCACACGGTGCCGGCTTCCAGCGCCTCCTTCTCGGTCTGCGACATTGTCGGCAGCATCTTCAGGTAGGCCTTCATGAACGGACGCGTGATCAAGGCCTTGCGCAGTGGCCGAATGTTGAACAACCACACCGCGGCGAGCATCAGCCACAAAAAGCCCTTCCAGATGCCAGCTGGCGGCGCGATGAAGGTATAGCCGGCAAGCAGCACCGTGAAAACCACGGCGAAAATGAGCAGCGGCAGCCGCTTGTAGGCCATGAAGATGACGAAGCCGATGAACAGCAACGTGAAGACCGTGCCGACCTGCGCCACGTAGTACGCGAATCCCGCGACGACTAGAAAGGCAACAATGGCTCCGAACATGGGACGCGCTCCTTCGAGAGAAAACTGGCGCGATGCGGTGCAACAACGGGCGGCGGCGATCGCGCCTGCGAACAGCGGTGACTATAACGCTTTTGTGCGCTGCGGCGCGAGACGCAACGATGACGTAATGCAGCCCGCAGCGCTTCGCGAGCGAAGAACCCGGCGTGACTATCGAGACTTGTCCCGGACATGACCGAATCGAGCGCGACCTTATGGCGCGTTCCCAGTTGGGCCTCTGTGCGCATGGAGCGAGTTAGTCGATACTGGTACTCGAGCGGTGATAGTGCATCACGACGGCGGGGTCCGGTGTCAGCTTGGTCTTGGAGTCGCCCTTGTTCTCGTAGTCGAGCGCGGACAGTACATAGCGCATGCTCTCGAGGCGTGCTTTCTTCTTGTCGTTCGCTTTGACAATGATCCACGGGCTGTACGACGTATGCGTCTTGCCGAGGATCTTTTCATCCTGCGTCAGCCATGTCTCAGTGGGTGGATTGCTGGCAACGATCGTTGGTCGCGGTGGCGAAGTCTTCATGCTGCTGGTCCTGTTGGTCACATGTCATGCGGGTCAAACGGTAACCCTATGCAGTGGACGCAGCACTTGGCTATCAGCACTCATGCGTAATGTGATCCCTGTACCATCCGGTGGGCAGCTGGCCGCGTGGATATTGCCAGGCGTCAGCCCAGCAACTCTTGCACGCCGTCTCGCTCTTCTAATAACTCGGCCAAGCTCGCATCCATTCGTTGGCGCGAGAACTCGTCGATCGAGAGGCCCTGCACGATCTGGTAGTCGCCGTTCTTGCACACGACCGGGTACGAGTAAATGACACCCTCGCGAATGCCGTAGCTGCCGTCCGACGGGACCGCCATGCTGACAATGTCGCCCGCCGGCGTGCCGCGCACCCAGTCGCGAATATGATCGATCGCCGCTGACGCAGCAGAGGCTGCCGACGACGCGCCGCGCGCCTTGATGATTGCTGCACCGCGCTGCTGCACGGTCGGAATGAACGTGTCTTCATACCACTTGCGATCCACTAACGAGTGGGCCGCATTGCCATCGACTGTGCAATGCCCAAGGTCCGGGTACTGCGTCGAAGAGTGGTTGCCCCAGATGACCATGCGCTGGATCTGAGTCACGTGACTATTGGTCTTCTCGGCAAGTTGCGACAACGCCCGGTTGTGATCCAGGCGCGTCATGGCGGTGAAGTTGCGCGGATTGAGATCCTTGGCGTTCGACCTAGCGATGTAGGAATTGGTGTTGGCCGGGTTGCCGACGACGAGCACTCGCACATTCCGGTCCGCGACCGCATTGAGTGCCTTGCCTTGCGCCGAGAAGATCTGCGCGTTGGCCATCAACAGGTCCTTGCGCTCCATGCCGGGGCCGCGCGGACGCGCGCCAACCAACAGTGCCACCTGGCAATCCTTGAAGGCGATCTTGGCGTCATCGGTTGCGACGATCTTGTTCAGGGTCGGAAACGCACAGTCGTTCAGTTCCATCACGACGCCGCCCAGCTGCGGCAGGGCCGGCGTGATCTCGAGGAGGTGCAGATTGACGGGTGTGTCGGCGCCCAGCATCTGGCCCGAGGCGACGCGGAAGGCGAGGGCATAACCAATTTGACCGGCGGCACCGGTGATAGCGACATTGACGGCGGGTTTCATCTAACAAAGCTCCTGCGAACGAGACGCGCATGGGATACGAGAGGCGCGCGAGTTTACCAGCCTCGTTTACCGCGGGTCGCGTAGTCGCGGATCGTCTGGGTAGGCTTTGCTGAAATTCACCAGCTCGCGGTCGGCGACCCGTCCCTGCCCATTGGCCCGCAGCCGCTGGATACGGGCCCACCAGTCGTCGGCGGACAGCGGTGGGGTTGCAGGTGGCGCTGCCCTCGCGGTCGCAGCAGAAGCGGTCGGTGGCTGTTGCCGCACCCTGTCCGCCAGGGGCGTGGGTGCGCTGTCAGCTGCGGCGTTTGGCTCATTGGCTGAATAATCTGAAGACTTTGCCGACCTTTGATCCAGCAGAGAATCAGACACGCCGGATTCCGCAAGTGCACCCTGTGCCGATCGCGCAGTCTGCAATGGGGGGTGCCGCTGGTAGGTCGGCGGCCGCCGGTGCTGCCTTCGCAGTTGACGGTACGGTGGTTGCTCGCTGGGCTGGTGCGGGCGCCGCCGGCGGTGTCGGCGGTGTCGGCGGTGGTGCGACGGGTGCGCTAGGTGCGCCAGCTGCGACCAACGGGGCGTCGATTTCCGCGGCGGCCGGCTGGTCTGCCGCGTTGCTGGCCAACTCGCGGGCCTTGGGTTGGACGGTGCGCGCGGCGTTCTGCACCGTGACCTCGCCAGCCGGTTGCGTCTTCTGCTCGCTCTCGCGACCTGGCAAACCGACGTTGAGGACAATGGTGAACGCGAGTACGACGGTGGCTGCCAGCGCTACCGGGACCGCCCAGCGGGTACCGCGGTACACTGCGGCCGGCGGCTCGGCATGGATCGCCTCGCGAGCACGCGAGAGAATCGCGCGGTCGAGTTCAGCGGGTGGCTCCAGCGCTTGCAGCTCAGCTTCGCGCGGGAAGGGCGAGCGGCGCCGACGAACGAAGGCCTCGAACTCCAAGTCGTTAGTATCGTGCGGTGTCGGCAAGTCGTCCTGGCTCATCGTAGTTCGCTCGCGACCGGGGTCAGCGCTCGCTTGAGTTTATTGACCGCGTAACGCAGGCGACTCTTGGCGGTTTCCGCGCCGACACCGACTACTTTGGCAATTTCTTCCACCGACAACAGCGACTCCTCGTGCAACAGGAAGACATCCCGTTGTTCGGCGGGAAGCGAGGCCAACGCGGCGCGATAGCGCGCCGTGTCGTCGGCACGCTCGAGCTCGATGTCGGGGCGCAGCTCATCCGGTGCGGCGAGCGAATCTTCTGTGTCGGTACTGTCGATCGACTCGCCGCGCGGGCGTGCGGCCGTGCGGCGGCAATGGTCGATGAAACAGTTGTGAGCCAGCGTGAACAGGAACGTCTGAAATTTCGCGCGCGGTTCATAGCGCGATCGATTGGCGATGACGCGTCCCCAGACGTCCTGGAATAGATCATTGGCAAGGTCGGGATCACGCGCGTGGCGCATCAGGTAGCGGTACAGCCCACTGCGGTGCCGCGCATAGAGCAACTCGAAAGCGCGCGCGTTGCCGCTCGCATAGTCGAGCATCAGCTGCGCGTCGTCCGTACTGGAATCGTCCATCACTGCCACTTTACGCGCCCGCGCGTGCGGCGCGTAGCGCACATGGGCCGGCTGCCGATCAAGGGCCGACGTGTCGGCAAAGAGCGCTGCCAGCGTCGTCACGAGCCGGCCTTGGGCCGCGGCACAGCAGAGCTTGACGGGAGGTCGACGATGATCAGTGTGGGCACCAGGACTTCATTGGCTATCACCCAGGCGTTTGAAGTCATCAGGACGCGGGGTGGCGTGAAATCAGGCCAGGGGGCATCGACTGGGTGACACACCATGCCGACGCGTGGCAGAGGCGGGTCGCTCGCCGCCATGCCGGCGGCCAGGGCCCCGTGTATTCCAATTATCCCTATTAAAAACAATGCTTTAGGATTCATCTGTGCGCCCTCCCAAAATCGATCTTCAACGTTTGAACGTCGCGGACGAAAAATTCGGGTTAAACTCCTTGACACTGAACTAGTGTTGTAGTTATATATAACACCAAGACGAGAGCGAACTGCATGTTGTGGATCGCGCAACCCGTCAGTATCAGGAGATTCAAATGTCCGCCAACTTTTTCAAAGCTTTCGCCTGCAGTGTCGTTGCCGGGCTGATGACCGCCGCTGTCGGATGGACCTTCGTCGACACCACGTCGGTCGTCCATTGGGATAACCCGACAGCTGCCGTAACGCAGCTTGCGACGACAGTCGCGAGTGCTCTGGTACGCTAGTCGAGTCATTGCCCAGTACAGGGCGAACCGGAGTGCGCATGGACCCGCAATGGGACGACAGCCAGCCAATCTATCGGCAACTGCGCGACCGCGTGGTCGCGATGATCCTCGAGGGCGTCCTCAAGGAAGGCGAGCCGCTGCCCTCGGTCCGCAGCGTCGCGGCCGAGTTCCGGCTCAATCCGCTCACCGTGTTGAAGGGCTACCAGCAACTCGTCGATGAGCAGCTGGTCGAGAAGCGCCGCGGTCGTGGCATGTACGTCACCGAAGGCGCGACCCGCGCCCTGCTCAAGGACGAGCGCCAGAACTTCCTCGACGTCGAGTGGCCGAAGGTCTATGCCACCATCCAGCGACTCGGGCTGTCGACTAACGAGCTGTTGACGCGCGGCGCCGCCGCCGCCCCGTCGCAACCGTTCCCGACACTCGCGTCGCAGGGAACCGGCACGAACCAGGACAACAACTAATGGCAACCGTGATTGAAGCAAGCGGTCTCACCAAGAATTATGGCAGCACGAAGGCGTTGCAGGGCGTCGACCTCACGGTCGAAGCCGGTCGAATCGTGGGTTTGATCGGGCCGAATGGCTCGGGTAAAACTTCGGCGATCAAAGCTATCCTCGGGCTCACCGCGTTTGACGGTGATCTCAAGGTGTTAGGGCTCGATCCGCGCCAGCAACGTGACGCTTTGATGCAGAACGTGTCGTTCATTGCAGACGTGGCCGTGCTGCCACGCTGGATCAAAGTCTCGCAGGCACTCGATTTCGTCGCCGGCGTCCATCCGCGTTTCGAGCGCGCACGCGCCGAGGAATTCCTTCGCCAGACCGATATCGGCATGAGCAAGCGAGTGCGCGAGCTATCCAAGGGTATGGTGACGCAATTGCATCTCGCGCTGATCCTGGCGATCGACGCCAAACTGTTAGTGCTCGATGAACCGACGCTGGGGCTTGATCTGTTATTCCGGCGCTCGTTCTACGACACTTTATTGAACGACTATTTCGACAAGGAGCGCACCATACTGGTGACGACGCACCAAGTGGAAGAGGTTGAAAACCTGCTGACCGACGTGGCCTTCATTCAGCATGGCAAGATCACACTATCGCAATCGGTCGAGTCACTCAGCGAACGCTTTGTGCAGCTAGTGCCAACGCCCGACAATGTGATGCGTGCGCGCGGCCTCGGGCCGTTCTACGAGCGCGAGGTGTTTGGCCGCCTGGCAATGATGTTCGAGAATCGTGATGTCGCAGAGCTCGCGACACTTGGCGAGACGCGCACGCCCAGTATCACCGATCTGTTTGTTGCCAAGATGCAGCCGCCAGGTGCATGGAATGCGCCGCAAGCGGGGGTAGCGGCATGAACACGATGCTGATGCTGGTACGACGCGAGTACTGGGAGCACCGCGCGCTGTGGATTGCGCCGCTGGTCGTCGCGGCGGCCATACTCCTTGTGACCGCTGTCGGCGCTTATCACCGTGGTTCGGTCGATATATCGATCGATCTGGACAACGACACGTCACAGACGCAGCAGCTCGATGCCAAGGAGCGCGCGGAGTTGCAGGCCTTGGGTCAGCTGCCAATGGAGAAGAAGCAGACGCTCTATCTCGTCACGCTGCTGTCACTGTCAGGATTGCAGCTGTTGGTGCTCGGCATCGTCGTCTTCTTCTACCTTCTCGATGCGCTCTATAGCGAACGGAAGGATCGCAGTATCCTGTTTTGGAAGTCCTTGCCCGTCTCCGATCGGGCCACCGTGCTCTCCAAGGCACTCGTAGCCTTGGTCGTCACCCCCGCTGCTGGTGATCGCGATTTCGGCTGTCACGCAGCTTGCCTTCAGTGGCATCTGGGCCGTGAAGTTCGGCGGCTCGCTGCTCGGCAACATGATGCCTGCCTGGGACGCTGGCGTGTGGCTGCGCGTGCAGGGCCTCACTCTGGTGGCCTTCGTGATCGGCGTATTGTGGTATGCGCCAATTGCCGCCTACCTACTGCTCATGTCTGCCTGGGCGCGGCGCAACGTCTTTCTGTGGGCGGTTCTGCCACCCGTGGCGCTGGCCGCCGGCGAACGAGTCCTCACGGGCAACGACCATATCGGCCAGTTTCTGGCTGACCGTTTCCTGGGTGTGCTCGGCTTGTTTTCAACGGACGTGCAATATCGCTCCGGCCGGGGCGGTGACGCAGGAGCGGCGGCAGTGCAGCCGCTAGACCTGGCGCTGAACGCGATCGATCCGGGCGCATTCCTGCAGAGTCCTGGCTTGTGGTTGGGGCTCGCCGCAGCCGCCGTGCTGTTATTCGTGGCGATTCGTATTCGCCGCTATCGCGACGACACTTGACGCAACGCGTGCGATAATCTGCCGCCCGGTTTTCCTTTGGAGGTTCTGTGACCCGACTCATCCAGTTCGTCAGCGCCAGCGCGGTTGCGCTCATGCTTCTGCCCCTCAGTGCCGGGGCCGCCGAAACGTTCAAGTTCGATCCGTCGAAGTACTCGCAGGAGCCCACTGGTTGCGACCGGCTCGCCTCACATCCGGACGATCCATTTCATGTGGCCCCGGGCCTCGAGAAGCCGCAGATGGACTTACCGGCAGCAATCGCGGCCTGCGAGGTCGCCGTGGCGCGTGACCCGGAGAACCCACGCCTGCAGTACCAACTGGGGCGGGTCTACGGCTATTCCGGTCTGGGCGAGAAGTCGGGCGAGCACCGCGAGGCGGCTGTGGCGGCGGACTACCCGCAGGCACTGTTCGTCATTGGTTACCTGTATCTCGAAGGGCTCAATAAGGCGCCCCAGGATGTCTGTCGTGCCGCCAAGCTCATCCATCGTTCCGCCCAGTTTGGCCGCATCGCGGGCCAGCTCGGCTATCCGATGTGGGTGATGGACGGGCGCTTCAAAGGCTGTGACACGCCGCAGGACAAGGCCGAAATGCTTGGCTTTCTCGATGCCGCGGCCGCACAGAGCCGTGACTTCTATCACCAGTCGTTAGTGAAGCTTCTAAAGCAGGACCTCGCGGCATACAAGCCAGCGAAGCGCTGAGGCTATTTACAGCGCAACGCCGGCCAGCAAGGCGCTGGCGGCGCGGCGCGCTTTTTCGCGCGCGGCGTCCAGCGTGACGCCGCGCGCTAGCGTGACGCCCATCCGTCGTTTGCCGTGCACCTCGGGTTTACCAAACAGGCGCAACGCTGTGTCCGTTTCCACCAGTGCCGCGCCGACGTTCTGCCAGCGCAACGCGCGAGTGTCACCCTCGACCAGCACGGCAGCCGATGCGGCAGCGCCATGCTGCACAATATTGGGAATAGGTAGCCCGAGAATGGCGCGGATATGCAGCGCAAACTGTGAATGATCCTGTGAGATCAGCGTAACCAGCCCGGTATCGTGTGGCCGTGGCGACACTTCGCTGAACCACACGTTGTCGTCTTTGATAAACAACTCCACCCCGAAGACCCCGCGACCGCCGAGATTGTCAGTGATCGCTCGGGCGATCCGCTCGCCCTCGGCGCGCGCGCGTGTGCTCATTGGGTGGGGTTGCCAGGACTCACGGTAGTCACCGTCTGCCTGCAAGTGACCGATGGGGGCACAGAACGCCGTGCCGCCGGCGTGGCGCACCGTCAACTGGGTGATCTCGTAGTCGAAATCAATGAAGCCTTCGACGATTACCCGGCCGGCCCCGGCGCGGCCACCGGACTGCGCGTACTGCCAGGCGCTGGCGATATCAGCGCTGCTGCGCACGGTGCTTTGACCTTTGCCCGAGCTCGACATGACCGGTTTGACCACGCACGGCAGGCCCACGGCATCGATCGCAGCACGATAGTCGGCTTCGGTATCGGCAAAGCGGTAGGGCGAGGTCGCGAGGCCAAGTTCTTCGGCGGCAAGTCGCCGAATTCCTTCGCGATCCATGGTCAGCCGCGCAGCGCGTGCGGTCGGCACCACCGCCTGCCCAGCCGCTTCGAGCTCGAGCAGTGTCGCCGTCGCGATCGCTTCGATCTCGGGTACAACAAACGTCGGCCGCTCGGTCTTGATCACGTGGCGCAGCGCCGCGCCGTCCAGCATGTCGATGACGTGGGAGCGGTGAGCGACCTGCATCGCCGGCGCATTCGCGTAGCGGTCAACTGCGATCACCTCGATACCCAATCGTTGCGCCTCGAGCGCGACTTCCTTGCCAAGCTCACCCGCGCCGAGGAGCAACAGTCGTGTTGCCCCGTCCGTGAGCGGTGTGCCGATGGTGACCCTACCAGGCGCCGAATCGAGCGGCGAAGCTCGCTGGTCAGTTTGCGTCGTCGTCATAGGGATGCGATCTTAGCGCACAGTATGTACACCAGGATCGAGCGTAGCGCGACGGGACTCGAATTGACGCTGACGGGAGCGTGGCGTGCCGTCAATTTACCGGCTATCGATGCTGAGCTGAGCGGCATCGACTGGGATGGCGCCACGCTGTTGTCCGTCTCGACGCGCGAAGCGGAACTGCTCGATCTCTCCGGCGCCTGGCGGCTACGTAAGCTGTTGCAGCAGGTGGCAGCGGCTGGCACCCGGATCGAATGGCGTACGCCTGAACCGGAGTTGTTACATCTGGTGGAGAAAACCCTCGCCGAGGGCGGCCCGCCGGTGCCGCCCACGTCGTCAGAGTCTTTTTTCCAGCCGATCTCGGCGCTGGGTCAACGCGTCATGGTGCGCGTCGAGGACGCGAAATCCGGCCTCGATTTCATCGGGCGGGTTGCGGCGATGAGTGGTGCCGTACTCACGAGTTGGCGGCGACTGCGGCCGATCTCGGTTGCCCGCCATGTGTACGACACCGGCATCACAGCTATTCCAATCGTCGCACTGATTGCGTTTCTGATCACCATCATCATCGCCTACATCTCAGCGGAGGAATTGCGCCAGTTCGGCGCCGAGATCTATGTCGTCGATACCGTCACGATCGGCGTGCTGCGTGAACTCGGCGTGCTGCTCACCGCGATCATCGTCGCTGGCCGTTCCGGCAGCGCCTTTGCCGCCGAGATTGGTGCGATGAAGCTGAACGAAGAAGTCGATGCGCTGCGCGCTAGCGGCGTCAATCCGATCGAAGTGCTGGTGTTACCACGGTTGTCCGGTCTCGTCATCGCGCTGCCGCTGCTCACTGTCGTGGCGGATGCGATTGGCCTGGCAGCCGGCGCGGTGCTGTGCAAGTTTCTGCTCGATATGTCGCTTATCCAGTATCTCACCGAGATGAAATCCGCGATCGGCCCCACCACTTTCTGGGTGGGTGTCATCAAGGCACCCGTGTTCGCTTTGCTGATCGCGTTGTCCGCGTGTTACCGGGGTTTGCAGGTACGTGATTCGTCGCGTGAGTTAGGCAGACTAACCACCGTCGCGGTGGTGCAATCTATCTTTCTGGTGATTCTGGCGGACGCGATCTTTGCCGTCGCCTTCTGGCAGCTCGATATCTGATGATGGCCACCGTCGCGACACCAGCCATCGAAGTCCGCGGGCTAGTCAATCGCTTCGGCCGGCAGGTCGTGCATGACGGTCTCGACATGACCGTTCAGACAGGCGAGGTGTTTGGCATCGTCGGTGGTTCTGGCTCGGGCAAATCCGTGTTGCTGCGGACCATACTCGGCTTGCATCAACCGCAAGCCGGCGAGGTGCGTCTCGAGGGGCGCAAGCTCACTGGGCTCTCGGAGCAGGAGCTGCACGGCTACAAGGCGCGCTATGGCGTCACTTTCCAGCACGGCGCGCTGTTCAGTTCGCTCACGGTGATTCAGAACGTGCAACTGCCAATGCTGGAGCATCTGTCGCTTGACGCGGCGACCCGCGACGCGTTGGCGTTGCTCAAGATACGGCTCGTGGGGCTTGCCGAATCAGACGCTCACAAGTATCCGTCGCAGCTCTCGGGCGGCATGGTAAAGCGTGCAGCGCTGGCACGCGCCCTGGCGCTCGATCCGCCGCTGTTGTTTCTCGATGAGCCCACGTCGGGTCTCGACCCGATCAGCGCGGCAGCCTTCGATTCGCTATTGATGGATTTGCAGCGACAACTCAAACTCACCGTCGTGATGATCACGCACGACCTCGACACCATCTTCAGAACCTGCAATCGTGTCGGTGTGATCGTGGATCGGAAAATGCTCACCGACACGCTGGCTGGCATCAGCAGCAACCCGCATCCGTGGATTCAGGCGTATTTCCATGGCGAGCGCGCTGCACGTTACGGTGCCGTGGACCACGCTGTACCCAGCGACGGAGTACCGCGTGGAGCGTGAAGGCAACTACGCTGCGGTCGGCGCGTTCGTCTTGCTGGTCGTCGCGATGGCGAGTTTTTTCGTCTATTGGTATGCCGGTGGTCGCGATCGTCGCGACAATGTCCGCTACGAGATTTACTTCGACGGTACGGTCAGCGGCCTCAACCGAGGCAGCACGGTGCGCTATCTGGGTGTCGACGTCGGGCGTGTCACCGACATGCGGATTGACCGACGTGCCGCCGATCGTGTGCAGGTGATCGCTGACATCGATGAATCGGCGCCAATTTCCGCGACCACCGTCGCCGAATTGTCACTCCAGGGCGTCACGGGGCTGTTGTATATCGATTTGTTAGCCGATCGCGGCGGCAAGACCTTGATGGATCCGGTGCCGAGCGACGGCTACCCGGTTATCCGTTCAGTGCGTTCCAATCTCGATCTGTTTCTCTCGAGTCTGCCGGATCTTGTTGGTCGCGCCGCGGGTACGATTGACCGCTTGAACGCCATCATGTCCGACAACAATATCGCTGCGGTTACGGCCACGCTCGCCGACCTGCGGATCAGCGCTGGCGCGCTGCCAGACACAACCCGCAGTATCGACGCACTGCTGGCCGATCTGCGAGCGACTAGCGCAGAGTTTCGCGCCGCGGCCAGCGGCGTGCGCAGCCTGAGCGACAGCGCTGGCCCGGATCTCGCCGCTGCAGTCGAGCGTGTTCGGGTCGTGGCGGATAACCTGGCTAACACCACCACGCAGCTCGATGCCATGATCGCCGAGAATCGCAACGACCTGCGGTCGGTGTTGCGCGACGGTTTACCAGAGTTCGAGCGGTTGTTACGTGACAGCCGAGCGGCAGCAAATGAGTTTCGTGAGCTGTCGCAGAGCCTCAAGTCCGAGCCCTCCCAGATTCTGTTCCAGCCGCAGCCGCGCGGCTTGGAGATCCCCCGATGACCAAGCTGCGACCCCGTCCCGCGTCTCTTGTCGCTGGCCTGCTCAGTACGGGCTTGCTGCTGTTGAGCGGCTGTGGCTCGCTACTTGAAAGTAACGAACCGCCCATGCAGTCCTACATTCTGCGTACCGCACTGGCCGACACAGTGGCTGGCGCGCCGGCCTCCGGCGCCGTGTTGCCAGTCTTGCAGGTCTTCCGTCCCCAGGCCGCGGCAGGACTTGATAGTGATCGGATCGCCGTGGTGCGCGCCGACCGTCGCTTCGATGGCTACGCGGCGAGTCGCTGGAGCGACTCCGTCCCGAAGCTGTTGGAGTCGTTAGTTGTCGAGTCGTTGAGCCAGAGCGGGAGGTTCAGGGCGGTACTCGCCGATGCCGGCGGGTTTGTTCCCGACTATACGTTGGGCCTGGTGGTGCGCCGCTTCGAGGCACAGTACCGCGACGGTAGTGGTCCTCCAACTATCGTCGTCGCGTTCGACGCCACCGTCGGGCGGCGTACAGACCGCGCGCTGGTGAGTGTGTTCAGTGTCGAGACATCTGCCGCCGCTGCGGCCGACCGGATGACTGCTGTCGTCGCGGCTTTTGAGTCTGCCACGCAGGCCGGGCTCACCGAGCTCAGCGCGCGACTGCAAGCGGCCCTTCAGAATGTTGAAACGCCGGAGCCTTCCATCAGTCGGTAGAGCCAGTAGCTCGATTGCGACGGATCAGCCCAGGTTGGGTAGTCCGCTGTGTACTCCGAGTCCGGCGCGTCGCGGTTCGACCAGAGGCGCTCGAAATAGCCAGTCACGTTCTCGGCCAGCGGTGTGCTCGCGTCTACATCAATTGCCATATTCGCTTCGAGATTGAAGTCATCAAGGTTGCGGCGCGTGAAATTGGCCGATCCTAGCGTGAACCAGACACTGGCACCGCTGCGAATCACTAGTAATTTCACGTGAAACTGTTCGCCGTGGGTCCGGTACCAGCGGACCTTGATGGCGCCGTCGCTCGCAGCTACCAGCTCGCTGGCAACCGGCCGATTGGGAATGCCAGATTTGCTGCGGCCGAACGCGTCTTTGTTAGGGTCGAGGATCACACGAACCTCGACACCCCGCGCTGCCGCTCGCAACATGGCTTCGACAATCGAGCGTTCGGCTAGATAGAACATCGCCAAATCAACGCCGTCACCGCGCGTTGTCGCGTCGAGTCGCCTCAGCACTTCACTTTTGATCGCGCCCTCGGTGAGCGCTTGGGCCCGCGCTACCTTCCCGGTTGCCAGCTGTCGCGAGGAGTTTGCGAAGGTCGCTGGCGGCTGGTCGTCGTCGGCAGCCTCGTGGGGGCGCAGATTACCGCGCCAGCCGGAAAACCGGGCGATCTCAATCTCGCTTTGCAACAACGGTAGCAACGCGTTGCCCTTGAGGGCTATAGCGACGTTCGAATGCGCGCTGCTGGCGTCGTGTGGGTTGGCAGACGCAACTATTCCGACCAACTCGCCGGCGCTATTGTCACCAATGACCAGCTTGCGGTGATTGGCCTTGAAGTTCAAAAGCCTCGCCCAAGCGCGAAACGTGACTCGCGACGGCCCGCCTTCCAGGGGGTTGGGTAGCCAGCCGGGCCCGGTACCATCGCCGGCCCACCAATCGATCGCGGCGCGCCAGAAGCCAGAATAGATTGGGTTCGAATCGCGCAGCTGATCGAGGTCGGTGAGGATCACATCGATACCAGCGGCGCGTAGTGCGGCGAGATCGGCGGATGGGTCACCGCCATACACATCGTTGATCGGATCAGTGACTAACAAAACTCGTAATTCCGGGATTGCCTGCTTGCGGGCAACGAGTGCGTCGCGCAGTTGACTCGACAGCGGCCGGTAGCTTTCGCCGGGTGCCAGCGCACCGCGCTGATCGTTGAACAGGAACCAGTCGAGGACCAGGAAATCGCGCGCGCCGGCAACGACATCGAGCACCGCGTCAAAGATCTCCTGCTTCACGACCGGTCTGCCGTAGGCGTCGGCGTGGGTGAGATCGGTCAGAAAGCGAACGTCGTTGGCGGGCAATGCGACAACCGCACCACTAACAGCTGTGCCCCGCGGCAGGTCCTTAAAGGTGTGTTGCGCGGCGCTTACGGCGCAAAGGCCGACGAATAACAGCAGTGTCCAGCGAATCGGCAGTCGCCAGCGCGAGCGGTGGCGACGGACTTGGGGAGGCGCCTGGTTGTGGTTCGGAGGGTTCGATTGGGCCTCGGCCGGCATTCGACCATTCTAGCGACCGACCGTAGGTTCGCGCAGTTTAGGAGAATCTTTAGTTGTACAGATTTTGTACAAGAAAAATCGCATTTCGGCTATCCAAAAGCTTGACAATTTTTCCTGGTTCGCTATGATTCGGGGGTCAACCGTCTCTTTTGACGAGTGACCCCCCGTTCGGGCGGAGCCAAAAGCTCCGCCCTTTTTCTTTGCGGCCTCTGCCAATTGCCCTTGGTCAGGCCGTAGGCGTCGCTGCGGCGAGCTGCTCCGCTACTTCCAGCCAACGCAACTCGGCAGCGTCCAGTTCGTCCTTTAGTCGCACCGCTTGAGTCGCGAGTTCGACCGCGCGTGCATTGCCGGCAGCATCTCCATACAACTCAGGTTGGTTCAGCTGGACTGCGATCGAGTCGCGTTCGGTCGTTAGCTGCTCGATCGATTGCTCCAGCCGTTGCAACTCCTGGCGCAGTGGCGCAGTTCGCTGCCGCGCTTCGGCTGCCAGCCTTCGCTCTGCGCGGCGATCGACCACCAGCGCCGGCTGCTGGCTGCTCGTGGTGGTCGATGCCGCATCGCCGCTCCGCTCGCGCGACTCGAGCCACGCGGCATAGTCCTCGAGATCGCCGTCGAACGGTTCGACCCGACCGTCCGCGACGATGATGAGCCGATCGCAGACGGCCCGTAGCAACGAGCGATCATGCGATACGATTGCCACGGCGCCCGCAAAATCTTGCAAGGCCATGGCGAGTGCGTGCCGCATCTCGAGATCCAGATGGTTGGTAGGCTCATCGAGCAGCAGCAGGTTAGGCCGTTGGGCTACCAGTGCCGCCAAGGCCAGCCGTGCCCGCTCGCCGCCCGAAAACTGCACGACTGGCTCGAATACCCGGTCGCCACGAAAGCCGAACTTGCCAAGATGATCGCGCCGACTTTGCTCGTCCCAGCGGGTGCTCGCGTTATCACCGGTGGGTGTTGTTTGACGGGTTAGCAACTGCATTGCCGTGTCGTCGTCGGCGAATCGCTCGAGTTCGAGCTGCGCAAACCAGCCGACGGCGAGATCCGCGGCACCGAGCCGCACGCCTGCCAGCGGCTCCAGTGCACCGGCGATCGACTTCATCAGCGTCGACTTACCGGCGCCGTTCCGCCCCAGAATGCCGAGCCGCTCCCCGGGCACGATGTCGAGCGAGAAGGGCTTGAGAATCGTGCTGTCACCATAGCCGGCGCGCACCGCGTCGAGGGTCACGAGTGGCTGTGGCAACTTGGCAGGTGCTTCGAATTGCCAGTGGAAGGTCTCCGGCGAGTCGAGCGGTGGCGTCGTTTCGAGTTTCGCCAGCCATTTGAGACGGCTTTGTGCTTGCCGCGCTTTGGTCGCCTGGGCGCGAAATCGCTCCACGAATGAGCGGATGCGGGCTGCCTCACGCGACTGACGCTCGCTGAGTGCGGCAATGCGAATTCGCTCCGCGGCTGCCTGGCGTTCGAACGAACTGAAGTTGCCGTTGTAGGCTTGCACACGGCCCGCTTCGATATGGACGATGCGACTGACAATTGTATCCAGGAATTCACGATCATGCGAAACCAACAGCAAGGTGCCGGTGTAGCGTTGCAGCCAGCGCTCCAGCCACAGCAGTGCGTCGAGGTCGAGATGATTGGTCGGCTCATCGAGCAGCAGGATATCCGCGCGTGACATCAGCGCACGTGCCAGGTTGGCACGCATCTGCAAACCACCCGAGAGCGTAGCGACCGGCTGCGCCAACTCCTCGGTCATGAAGCCCAGACCCACGGCCGTAGCGGCCGCTCTGGCTGCCGCGCTGTAGCCACCTAACGACTCATACTCAGCCAACAGGGTCGCTTCGCGAATGCCGTCATCGCGGTCACGCGCAAGCTGCAGTTCGCCCTCAACCGTGATCAGTGCCGCATCGCCACCGCGAACATGGTCGAGGACATTCGTACTCGTGCGCGGCAACTCCTGCAGGATCGACACGACCGCCTGTTTCTCAGGCCGCGCGAAGTACCCGTCATCGGCTGTGATTTCACCACGCACCAGTGCCAGCAAGGTCGATTTGCCACAGCCATTGCGCCCGACCACGCCGACTTTCTCGCCGGGGAAGATGCGCAGGCTGGCCTGATCGATCAGCACGCGTGCGCCGCGCCGCAGCCTCACTTGGTCAAATTCGAGCATTGGCGAATTGTAGCCGCCTAACCCGCTGGCACGTTACCGCGCGTTTAGTCTGTCAACGGCGCAATGTGTTGCCGCAATTCATAGGCTAAGAGGAGATGTCAAATGCGAAGAGTCAGCGCCGCACGGGTCGTGCACTGGAGTTCACTGGCGTTGGTATTGCCATTGGTGCTGGCAATGCTGGTCAGTATCGCGAGCGCGCATGACCGCATGCCGTCGCCACGCGCAGTCGTGCAGGTCGAGGTCATTGCAGCCAATGGCACTGTACTGCGGCAATTTCCCGCACAGGATATGGATCGAGCCACTCGCAGCTATCTCGAGGCCACGCGCGGTGAGCGTTATCGCATCCGCATTCGCAATACGAGCGGTGAGCGTGTCGCGGTCGTTGTTGCTGTTGATGGTCGCAATATCATCTCTGGTGCGCGCTCGGAACTCGCGGCGGGCGAGCCGAAGTATGTGCTGGGGCCATGGGAGAGCGCTGACTACTCTGGCTGGCGCACGGACCTCGACTCCGTCAACCAGTTCTATTTCACCGCGTGGCAGGATTCCTACGCAGAGGCTTTCGGGGACCGCTCCGCACGCGGTGTGATTGCCGTTGCCGCGTTTCGCGAACAGCACCACGTGCGGCAGCCACACCATAGGCGAGCGCCACTCGCCGCACACGAGTCGGCAGCGGCAGCGACGCACGAACGAACTGCACGCGCCAGTGCGCCTGCAGCAGGTCAAGCGGCGGACCAGGCTGCAGAGGCCGAGCCAGGCACTGGTTACGGTGAGCGTCGGGAAGAGGGTGCCGTCCAGGTGCAGTTCCGTGCGCAGTCGCGCGAGCAGGCGCGTGTCCTGATCAAGTACGAGTGGCGCGAGACGCTGTGCCGGCGTGGCCTGCTGACTTGCGCGCCTGCCAACCGGCTGTGGGGTGATGAAAAGCTATCCTTCGCACCGCCGCCGCCGCGAGTTCGGCCGCGTTAGGAAGCCTGGCTCGACGAGCCCATTTCCAGCGCGGGCCGCTCAATCAGATGCCCGAATGCGGGACCGCTGAGACGCTGCCGTTCTAGTAACAACCGCAACTCCTCGAGGGTGCAGGGCTCGCCGAACAGGCGGCCCTGCCCGAATGGGCAGTTGTGCGCACGCAGGAACCCGAGGTGCGTGGTCGATTCAACGCCCTCGGCGACGACATCCATACCGAGGCTGCGGCCCATCTCGATGACCGTGCGGACGATCGTGGCGTCGCTCTCGTCCTCGCCGATGTCACGGACGAACGACTGATCGACCTTGAGCGTACCGATGGGGAACTGTTGCAATGCAGACAACGACGAATAGCCGGTGCCAAAGTCGTCGATCGACAAGTGCAGGCCCATGGCGTAGAGCTCATCGAGTAGCCGTACTGTGCGTTTGGCGTCGGCCATCAGAGTCGTTTCGGTGATTTCCAGTTCGAAGCACGATGGCGCTACGCCATGCTTACGGAATACCGAGCGGAAACGCAGGATGAAACTGGCTTGGCGTAGCTGCTTAAGCGATAGATTGAGTGAAATCCGTCCCGGCGTATCGACCGCAGCCTGCAACTCCCGGTAGTCGATGCATACACGGTTCAGGACCCACTCGCCCACTTCGAGGATGAGGTTGGTCTCCTCCGCCAGCGGAATGAACTGGCCGGGCGGAATGTCGCCGTGTCCCGGCAGGCGCCAGCGCAGCAGCGCTTCAGCCCCCACGATTCTTCCATCCCGCAAATCGACTTTGGGTTGGTAGCGAACCAGGAACTCGTCACGTTCCAGCGCGCGGCGTAGCTTGCTCTTCAGCATCAGTCGTTCGACCGCTGCCGCATTCATCTCAGGTGAGTAGAAGGAGAACGAGTTACCGCCATTCTGCTTGGCGTGATACATCGCGGCGTCAGCATTGCGGATGATGTCGATCACGTTGGTGGCATCACGCGGGCAAATGGCGATGCCGACACTGCCGGTTAGATACACCTCTTGATTCGCAACCTGAAAGGCGCGGCCGATATCCGCCAGCAGTTTGCGCGCAAACTGCGCGACCGTGCCGCGATTGTCCTCGTCGACCGGCAGGCCTTCGATGAACAGCGCGAACTCGTCACCTGCAAGGCGTCCAATGACCGTGTCTTTCGGGACCGTCTGTTGGAGGCGTTCTGCCAGGATCTCGAGCGCACGATCGCCGGCCGCATGGCCGAACGTGTCGTTGATTTCCTTAAAGTGATCCATGTCGATATACAACATCGCCAGCGCGTGCTTGCTGCGCAAAGCGCGGGCGATAGCCTGCTGCAGCAAGTGTTGGAACTGCATGCGATTCGGCACTTTGGTGAGCGCGTCGTAACGGGCGAGGTAGCGGATGCGCCGCTCGGCCCGCTTGCGATCCGTGATGTCGCGGGCGACGAATATCGTGCCCTGATACTGCGGATCGTCCGAGGAGATCACGGAGCCTGACAGCAGTACGGGAATGGACTGGCCCTGGCGTGTAGTCACCACCGTCTCGCGAGTCTCATGGGCCGCCTGCAGCAGGTCAAAGCCTTCGCGTTGCTCAGTCGCTAGAATCGAGGCGATGGCACGGCCGATCAATTCTTCTTCGCCGAAGCTCATGAGCTGGCAGGCGGCGTGGTTCGCCATACGGATCACACCAGCTGGCGACGTGACGAATACTGCGTCGGTCATGCTGCCGAGTACGTGCGTAATGTAGTTCTTGCTGACCGTGTTCTGACGCAGCTTGTGCCGCATCCGCTCGAGTGCTGACTGCAGCTCGCCGATCTCATCGCTGCGACCCACGTCCAGTGGCCGCGAGTAGTCACCTTGGGAAATTCGTTCCGCACCCTTGACCAGCTGCGATAGCGGTAGCTGCAAGCGACGGCCGGCCCACCAAGCCAGCGTAAGGCCTGCCAGCAGCGCCGCGAGGCCAAGACCGCCAGCCGCCAACAACCCGCGCATGAGCTGGTCGCGCCGCAGGCTGGCGAGCTGCAGGTCGGCGCGCCGCGCGCCGTCCAGCGGCTGTGCCGCTCGCACCGTCACCTCGACCTCACCGACACTCTGCGGTCCGCCGCCAAGCAAGCTGCTTGCCTGCACGCGCACCGGCCGCAACGCGGAGCGGGTCAGTTGATCGACTGGTTCGTCGTCGCGCTTGAACGCGAACAGCTCCTGGCCCGCAAGATCACGGACACTGAGTCTGACAATCGTCGCTTCAGTCACGAACTCATTGCCGAGTCGCTCGACTGCGGCTTGATCCAGCGCGAGGGTCGGTGCCGCGACCGCAGCCGCAAGTTGTTCGGCGACCGCAGCGGCGCGTAGACGCAGTTCTTCGCCGACGCGTTGATTGGTGCTGTCGTCGAGGACACGACCGATGCCCGCATACGTCGACCAGTTCTGATATACGACGATACCTGCAACGGCCGCGAGGCTCAGCAGAGCACACAGTGTCGCGACCACGAGATACTTCGTTCTTAGACTGGTGCCCATACCCCTGCGTTCAATGACGTGACTATCGGCCATCTTAACTGTGCGTCTGCGGTTGCGGCTACGCTTGCGGGCCGTGGTTTGTGTCTTCTGTCGGTCAAGCGCGACAGTGACGCATGCCTTATGTCCCGCGCATCCCTAGAATGTGGGGTATGAATTTGGAAATTATCCCGATCGACGTCTTTTCGGACCTGGTATGCCCATGGTGCTATGTGGGTAAGCGGCGTCTCGAGGCAGCGATTTCGCTGCGACCCTCCCAGCGGTTCGCGATCCGCTGGTTGCCGTTCGAACTCAATCCGGCGCTACCCGTGGCAGGGATGGCGCGCGCTGAGTACATGCGGCAACGGTTTGGGGATGAAAACCGCTTTGCGGCCGCGCAGCAGCAGCTCACCGAGATCGGGCGCGGGTTGTCGATCGAGTTTTGTTTTAGTGCTGCGTCGTGGACGCCAAATACTCGCCGCGCACACAGCTTGTTGCAACGGGTCGCGGGTGATGGGTCGCAAGCTGCGCTTGAACTGCAAAGTCGATTGCAGGAACGGTTGATGGCGGGGCATTTCACGCACGGCGAGAATCTCAGTGACCCGGACTGCTTGATTCGTGCCGCAACGGAAGTCGGCTACGATGCCGCGCTGGCTCGCGCAACGATCGACGACCCAGACCTGCTCGCTGAGGTCGTGAGCCTGGAGAGCGCGGCGCAAAAGGCTGGTATCAGCGGCGTGCCAACGTTCATCTTTGGCGGTCGATATGCCTTTTCGGGTGCTCAGGAGCCAAGCGCATTCCTCGAGGTTTTTGACCAGCTCGCCGTTGCAGCGGGTGCGGCCGAGACATGACTCGGCCATTCGACGAGTTAGAACTGACGGGCCGCGCCCGCACGCATTTGCAGGAGCTGACTGCGCCGCGCTGTACGCTGCACGTGGAAGTTGTTGCGCCGTTTCTGGCACTGCGCGGTGCGGCTCGAGCGGCCGGTATTGATCTCGTCCCGATCTCAAGCTTTCGCGATTTCGACCGGCAGCTAACCATCTGGAACGGCAAGTTCAGTGGTGAACGACCACTCATCGCGCTGGACGGCACACCCCTCGACGCTGCGTTGCTGGATGATCGAGAGCGTATCGAGGCCATTCTTGCCTGGTCTGCGCTGCCCGGCGCGAGCCGCCATCACTGGGGGACCGATTTTGATGTGATCGATGCTGCGGCTACGCCGGCAGACTACCAACCGCGCCTGACTCCCAGCGAATACGCAGCGGAAGGTGTCTACGCGCGGCTTAGCGGCTGGTTGGCTGAGAATCTGGGGACTTTCGGTTTCTTTCGTCCCTACACGACGTTCCGGCAAGGCGTGCAGCCCGAGCCGTGGCACCTGTCCTATGCGCCGGTGGCTGATCGGGCACTGCGCCAGTTCAGGCCAGCCATGCTGAGTCGGGCGCTCGAGCAGAGCGACCTCGCGGGTGGCGCGCAGGTCCTGGCACGGCTGGACGAGTTGTTTGGTCGCTATGTGGTGGCGATTGACGCGCCCGACGAGAGTGCGTTGCTCAGCCCCAGGCTTTCTTGATCGCACCTACCATCAGCGTGCGCGTGTTTGCCATCGGGTCGGCGAGCGCCGCGAACACGGGCGGTTGACGCCGTAACAGGCGCCAGTTCTCGCTGCGCAGAATCTGCTGCAGATATTGGACGTTGCGATCGATCGCTTCGATATAGGGGTTGCGGCCGTCGTACAAGATGTCGAGATAACGATAGGCGTGGTCGAATCCCGCTTCCAGCCGACTGGAGCGCATCGCGGCCATGAACTGAGGCGTCTGCCGCAACAGATCGAGACCCGACGCATACTTTACGTTGACAGCACCGGTCGTGGACATCGGTAGTGCGACACCACCAAGCACGAATTCGGCGTACAAACGGTCGCGGCACTTTTCCAGGTAGCAACGATCCGCCATCTGGGCGAGCAGATCAGCCGTACCGACCAGGTGACCCAGTTTGTGATCGCGCGGATCGGGTGCTGAGATCGCATCGAAAGCTCGCTCATAGCCCGTGTAGTGAATGACCTCCGTTGCAATCGGTACCCAACGCGCCAGACCAATCTTCGGCAGGTAGTCCTCGAGAAACGCTGCACCGCGAGAGACGTGCACGCTGGTGAACTCGGCACCATTGGCCCGTTCACTTTCGCTGGATTTGCGCAGATAGCCGACGTCATGGAACAACGCGATGATGATGCCCACGGTGGCGCGCTCGGCCCCCGAAACGCGCGCCGGATTCGGCTTGCAACTCGTAGCCGCAGATCAGTCGCGCGGTGGCGAGCGTGATATCGAGCGTGTGCTGTTGATCGTGGTAAACCGTGTCGACGCCGAAGTAGCCCGGCATATGACCGGTGAACATCCGCTCGAAATCCTGGAACACGGGCCCGAAAACCGCAAACGGCTGGCCGGGCCAGACGCTGGCAAACAGTTCCTCAATGGCGTGCCGCACGGCTGGCGCCGAACTGACTTGCACGGTACCGGTGACGTCGTGATCGCTACGTCGCTGCTGCATCGGATGTACGGGTGAACAGGATGGACGAGTCTAGGCAGCGCGATTGTCAAAAACCAGCAAAGCTAGCCCGGCTGCCAATAGGACGTGACGTACGTCACGTTTGTTCCTGACGTTGGTTCGGGTTGTCAGTCGAAATGGGCGATCACTGGCGTGTGATCCGAGGGTCGTTCCGCACGCCGCGGTTCTACATCGATGCTGCAAGATCGACACCGTGCAGCCAGTGCCTCGCTAGCAATGATCAAATCGATGCGCAGACCTCGATTGCGGCGGAAACCGGCTTGTCGGTAGTCCCACCAGCTGAACAACTGCGGCGGTTGTTCGAAGCGGCGGAAGACGTCCACTAGACCGAGCGCCAGCAGTGATTGCAAGGCGGCACGCTCGGGTTCGCTGACGAGGTTCTGTCCCTCCCAGGCAGCCGGGTCGTGGACGTCGGCATCGGCGGGCGCGATATTGAAGTCGCCGAGCACCACCAGCGACGGATAGCGTTGCACTTCGGCAGCTAGCCACGCATGCAGCGCCGCCAGCCAGCGCAGCTTGTAGACGAATTTTTCTGCGCCCACTGCCTGTCCGTTGGGCACATAGAGATTGACCACGCGGGTGGCGCCTACTGTCGCGGCGAGTACGCGCCGCTGCGGGTCCTCGAAGCCGGGTATGTCTGTGATGACATCGGTCACGGCGGTGCGAGTCAGCAGCGCGACACCGTTGTAGGTCTTCTGACCACTCACGACAGCCTGGTAGCCCATGGCACTGATCTCGTCGTGGGGGAAGCCGTCGTCCGGTAGCTTGGTTTCCTGCAGCGCAACGATATCGATCGAATTGGCACCCAGCCAGTCGGCAAGATGCGGTAAGCGTACACGCAGCGAATTGACGTTCCAGGTGGCAATCGAGAAGCTCATGCCGCGAGGCCAAGTTGTTTGAGTAGTGGTGCGATCTCGGGCTTCCGCCCGCGGAATTCGATAAATGCGTCGACTGCCTCGACGCTACCGCCGCGCGCCAGGATGGCATCAAGAAAGCGCTGTGCCACGGCCCGATCGAAAACGCCCTGTTCCTCGAATGCGGCATAGGCGTCGGCCGCGAGCACCTCGGCCCACTTATAGCTGTAGTAGCCTGCGGCATAGCCGCCGGCGAATACGTGGCCGAAGTTGTGCGCAAAGCGGTTCCACGCGGGCGGTTCGATGACGGCGACCTCGTTCCGCACTTCCTCGAGCAGTGGCAGTATCCGGGCACCCGCGGTCGGGCTGAACTCCGCGTGCAGTCGAAAATCGAACAACGCAAATTCCAGTTGCCGCAGCGTCGCGAGTCCGGCGTGAAAGACGCGTGTGGCAAGTAGCTTGTCGCGTGTGCCGCTCGGCAACGTTTCGCCAGTCTCGACGTGTCGACTCATTGCGGTCAGCACCTCGGGGTGCCAGGCAAAGTTCTCCATGAATTGACTCGGTAGCTCAACGGCATCCCATGACACGCCGTTGATGCCCGCGATGCTCGGGTAGCTGACGCGTGTCAGCAGATGGTGCAAGCCATGGCCGAACTCGTGAAACAAGGTGACCACGTCGTCATGGGTCAGTAGTGCCGGCTGATCGGTTGCAGGTGGCAGAAAGTTGCACACGAGGTAGGCCACCGGCAATGTGAGCTCACCACCTAACGCATGGCGACCTACGCAGTCATCCATCCACGCGCCGGAGCGTTTGTTGGTGCGCGCATAGGGGTCGAGATAGAAGCTGCCGATGACGTTGGCGTGCTGGTGGATGTCGAAGAAGCGGACGTCGGGATGCCAGACGGCGACGCCTTGCCGCTCGATGATCTCGACGCCAAACAACCGCCCGATGACGCCAAACAAGCCGGCCAGCACGCGCGGCAACGGGAAGTAGGGCCGCAGCGCCTCTTGCGACACGGCATAGCGTTCACGCTGCAGCTTCTCGGCAAAGTAGCCCACGTCCCAAGCCGCCAGCTTCCGGTTGGCGAACTGCTCTAGTTCGGCCAACTCCGCTTGCGCGTAGGGGCGGGCTGCCTTGACCATGGCATGGAGGAATTCCAGCACGTCCTGCGGTGATTTAGCCATCCGCGTTGCGAGCGCATATTCGGCGTAGTTCCGAAAGCCGACCAAGTTGGCCTGCTCGTGTCGCAGCGCTATGATTGCCTGCATCACCGGTGTATTGTCGTAGCGCCCGGCGGTCGGACCGCGATCGGAGGCCCGGGTGCACCAGGCCTCGTAGAAATCGCGGCGCAGCGCTTCGGAGTCAGCCTCCGACATGACCGCGACGTAAGTTGGCTGTTGCAGCGCGAGCACCCAGCCCGCGACACCGCGCTCGGTTGCCAGTACGCGCGCTTGCTCGATGACGGCCGCCGGCAACCCGTCGAGTTCGCGTGGATCGGTGACCGTGCGACTCCAGGCGTTGGTCGAATCGAGCACGTTCTCGTCGAACTTCGACTGCAAACGAGACAGCTCCTCTGACACGACCCGGAAGCGCTCTTTGCGGTCCGCTGGCAAGCCGATACCCCCAAGCCGGAAATCGCGCAATTGGTGTTCAAGCACTTGGCGCTGCTCACCGCTGAGTCCGGCGCCTTCTTGTCGCTGGATGAATTGGTAGGCACGGTTCAGTGACTCGCTCTGTCCAAGTTCAGTGTAGTAGTTAGTCAGTAGAGGCAGACAGGCGTTGTAGCTGGCGCGTAACGCGTCGCTATTCTGCGCGCTGTTCAGCAGGCCAACCGGTGACCAGACCTTGGCCAGCCGATGCTGCAGTTGTTCGAGTGGTTCGACCAGTGTGGCGAAGCTGGGCTGCGCAATCGCTTCCAGCGCTGCGACGCTGCTGCGGTTGGTCTGCAGCAGCTCGCGTATCGCAGGTTCGATTTCTGCGGGCGTGATCGCATCGAATGGCGGCAGCAGGTCGCCGCGCAACAGGGCGTTGGTCATCGATATCTACCCCAGTACGGCCAGGACGGGGGCGGTCTCTGGCCGCACGCCCCGCCAAAGATAAAAAGACTCGGCCGCCTGTTCGACTAGCATTCCCCAGCCCTTGTAGGCGTGTTCGCAGCCTCGCTGTTGCGCCCAGGTCACGAACGGCGTGTCGGCCTTGCCGTAAGTCATGTCGTAGCAGACGGTATCGCGACCGACGATCGACGGCGACACATCGGGCACGCCGCCGGTGAGAGCGGCAGAGGTCGCGTTGATCACGAGATCGAACGGCTCGCCCGATAGATCCGCGAAGCCACAGCCGCGCACCGCGCCGAGATCTGCAAACAAGGTGGCGAGATTGATCGCGCGGTCAGCGCCCCGATTGGCCAGCACGAGTTCGGCTGGTTGCAGGTCGAGCAACGGACCCAGTACACCGCGTGCCGCACCGCCGGCGCCCAGAATCAAGATGCGCCGATCAGCGACCGGCACTCGCAGGTTCCGCTCCAGGTCACGCACCAGTCCGGCGCCGTCCGTGTTGTCGCCGATCAGGTGATGGTCGCCTTGCAGCATCAGGGTGTTCACCGCACCGGCGCGTTCGGCGCGCGCGCTGAGCTCGTTGGCCAGGTCTGCGGCGGCTTCCTTGTGTGGTACCGTCACGTTCAGGCCCCGGCCGCCATGCGCGAAAAACTCAAGCACTTCGCCGCGAAACTGCGCCGGCGCGATATCGTATAGCCGATACGTGAGTGCCTGGTCCGTCTGGCGCGCAAACAGGCCGTGGATGAACGGTGACCAGCTTTGGCTGACCGGGTGGCCGACGACGCCGTACTGATCCAATGAACCGTCCCTCGTAATATTCGCCCTCGATGGCAGGTCTTTATACATGATCGAAGCGGACGCCGGAAAGCGCGCCAACGAGGGGTTCAATCAACTCTTGGAGGAGCTGCGGCCGGATCTGCTGCGTTTTGCGTATTGGCTGGCGAGGGACCGTGCAGTGGCCGAGGACGTGGTGCAGGAGACGTTGATCCGCGCCTGGCGCGCCCAGGCAGCTCTCAAGGATCGCGCCGCCGCCAAATCCTGGCTGTTCACGATCGCGCGTCGCGAACACGCGCGACTATACGAACGCAAGCGCTTGCCGACCGTGGAGTTAGACGAACTGGTGGTAGCCGAATCGACCGAATTGGCGCAGCAGCCCGACGGCGATTGGCACGATTTGCGGCGTGCGATTCTGGGCTTGACCGAGGAGTATCGCGAACCACTCGTGCTGCAGGTGCTCGGTGGCTTCACGACGCAGGAGATCGCGAGCCAACTGGGACTCACACAGCAGGCAGTGCTGACGCGGCTGTTCCGCGCGCGCAATCAACTACGGGATGTCTACTTGGCGTCCGGCGACATAGCGACCGAATGAATCAATCAATCACCAACAACTCGGGTGAGCACGGCGACGATTGTGAGCAGGCGCGCTTGCAGATCGGCGCCGAGCCGCGCGTGGTGCCCGCTGCACTGGCGGAGCATTTACGTGGTTGCGCGCCGTGCAGCGAGTACCAGCGGGAAACACTCAAGCTCGAGCACGCGATTGAACGCGCGCTCGCTGTGCCGGTTGCCGCGCCGTCAGGTGTTAGTAAGGCGCAACGGTTGGCAGGCGGCAGTGCCAGCGATAACGTGGTCGCGCTGCCGGCGTCGCCAGGCCAGCAGTCGCGCACACCGCTGGCGCGCTGGGCACTCGCGGCTTCGCTGGTGCTCGCTGTCACGATTGGCTTTCTGCTTTGGGCAGCCAGACCGAATGATGCACTGGCGGCGGATCTGGTCGCGCACATGGCGGGCGAGACGGCAAGTTGGGATCGCACTGCCGCGGTGCCAGAGTCCGCGCTCGCGCTAGTGCTGCGCAAGTCCGGTGTCGCCTTGGCGCCCGGTGCGGTCGTGACCTACGCGCACAGCTGCTGGTTCCGCGGTCAATTCGTGCCGCATCTTGTGGTGCAGTCCGCCAGCGGGCCGGTCACCGTCATGATCTTGCCGGGTGAGCAAGTCGCTACACGTGAGCGCTTCAACGAGGTGCCGTACTCAGGCGTGATCGCCCCGATCGACGGTGGCTCGGTCGCCGTACTGACGCGCGGGCAGGGTGGTGACCTCGATGCCGTACTCGACAGCGTGCTCGCAGCTCTCAAGGCGCCGGCGGCGGGATAGACCTAACCTCATATCCAGCGCCTGAATGGTTAGCCATTAGCTGCTGCAATTCCGGCAGCCACTCGCGCATGCGAGCCTCGATCTGCCACGGCGGATTGACGATGACGAGCGCCGAGCCGGCGAGGCCTGCCCGTGCGTCGCGCGGTGCGCGCCACAGTTGCGACAGCAGAATCGGGCGCGCCGCCCGGCGCGCAAGTTTGCCGACCCAGCGCGTCAGGTCAGTCGCATGTTTCACTGGCGCCCAGACGCAGAACACGCCGGTTGCGAAGCGTTGCAGGCCGTTAGCCAGGGCGTCGATCACCCGGTCGAAATCCGCAGGTTCCTCATACGGCGGATCGATGAAAATCAAGCCGCGGCGTTCCGCCGGTGGCAATAGCGCCTTGAGGGCGTGATAGCCGTCGCCGCATGCCACGCGAATGCGCGCCGCGCTTGTTAGTGAGTCATGCAGCGCGGCACATTCGTCCGACTGCAACTCGAACAGCGCAGCTCGGTCTGCGGGCCGCAGTAGCATCGCAGCGAGTAGTGGCGAGCCAGGATAGGTTCCCGCCTCGGCGCCGGCTAGTGCCAGCCAGCGTGTCAGCTCAGCGGCGCGCGGCGTTGTCCCAAGTAGTTTGCCGACACCGTCGCGCCACTCCGCTTGCGAGGTGTCGCGCCCAGCCTCGAGCGGATAGCTGCCGCGCCCCGCGTGCGTGTCGAGATAAAGGAAGCCGGCGTCTTTGCGCAGCAAGGCGTCCAGCAGTGCCACCAGGGTCACATGTTTGTGAACATCGGCGAAATTGCCGGCATGGTAGCTGTGACGATATTTCACGGTTGCTTCCAGTCACGTCGTGAGTGACAGGAACTGCGAAGGTTGTAGCACGCCCGTATGGCCGGTCCAACCTCGCACGCGCGGTGACAGGAGTCGGTGTGTCGCGCCAATGAACAGCGGAATCATCGGCAAGTCGCGCAGCAAATCACGCTCGAGTGCGGCGTAGTCGTTAGCGCGCGCCTCGAGGGTCAGCTCGCTTTGCGCGAGCAGGAAGTTGCGGTCGAAGTTGCGGTTGCGATAGCCGGTGCAATTGAGCGACGCATCCGATACGTAACGCTCCAGGAAGGGCGTCGCGGACGGTACGGTTGCAAACGAGTTATGACTGAACAGATCGAACTTGCGGGCGGTCAGCGCGGCGAGGTAAGCGCGTCCTTCGAGCGGCTGCAGTTCGAGCCGGACACCGATCGCGCGCCACATCTGCCGTAACGCCAGGAAGACCCGCTCGCCGGTGGCACTCGCAGGGAAGCCGACGCCGATCGACAACGGTTCGGCTGCGCCCGCGCGGGCTTGTGCGACCAGTGCTTGCGCCTCAGCACGCCGTTTGGCCATTGGCCAATCGGCATAGTCTGGCAACAGCGGCTTTTCATAGCCTGGAATGCCGGGCGGCAGGAATCCATCCCACGGCTGCTCAGTCAGACCGCGCACCTTGTCGCTCAGGATCCGCCGATCGGCGGCTAACACCAAAGCGCGCCGGATGCGCGGATCGTCGAGCGGTTTACGTAGCAGATTGATGCCGATGGCGCCCAAGGCGCATTTGGTCTCGGACGAGACCTGCGCACCAAACTCCTTGCGTGCCCGCGACAACGTGCCCGAGTCCTCGATCGTGGCAATGTCGGCTTCTTGGCGTTGGTACAGTCGGTAGCGCGTCGCGTCGTCGTAGCCAGTGAGCCAATGCACCTCCGGCGCCAGCACGGTTCGGGCCGCGTGGAAAAACGGGTTGCTCTTCAATTTGATCACCCGAGCGCCCGCTTTCCAATCAGCGAGCGTGTACGCGCCGTTCGTCACCAGTGTCTCTGGTTTGGCCCATTGCCGGCCGTGCTGTTCGATGACGTGCCGGGGTACGCAGGACACCGAATTCAATGCGAGCGGCAAGTCGATGTCCGGCCGCGTCAACCGCAACGTCAGCTGGGTCGGCGAGTTCATTTCAATGCCGAGCGGGACGTCTGTTGTACGACCGAAGCGGAAGTCCTTGGCCCCAATGATCGCGTCGAGACGGTCGGCCTCCGGTGCGCCAGTCGAAGGCTCGAGGTAGCGGTGCAGCGAATACGCATAGTCCTGTGCGGTGAGGGGCGCGCCGTCGGACCAGCGCATGCCGGATCGGACTGTGAACGTCCACGACAACCCGTCCTTGGCCGTGTTCCAGCTTTGCGCGCCGCCCGGTGCCAGCCGACTGAGTGCGTCGACGGTGATGAGCCCGCAGAACATTTCAGCCGCCATTTCGCGGGTCAGCGTGCCGGTGGGGCGCTGCGGATCCAGCGACGTGACCTCGCTTGCGACCGTGCGCCGCAATATCGCCACGCTGGCAGTTTGTCCTATTGCTGGCACAGCGAGTGAGGCTAGTGCTATGGCGAGAAACTCGCGCCGCGCGTTGCTGATACTCATGGCTTCGGGTCCGATCGAAAGACCTCGCCATTATTGACGATAACCCCGATTGCCGTGCGCCGACGTTGAACGCATAGTGTGTACTGCCACGCGTGTTGTACTTGGAGGCATGATGGTCGCGTTCCTGCGCTGGGTTTTGCTGTGTACTGCCACCGCGCTCGCGATGAGCTGCGTTGCGCTGGGTGCCAACGACGAGCCACCGGCGACCAAACCGATCAAGCCGTTGCAGCGTGTGCCGGAAACACCACCCGCGAAGCCGATGTTGCCCGGCGAATCGGTGGCCATCGCGCGTATTCCCAAGGCTTTGCAGGCGGCCGTGTTGGCCGACGCGCGCGTCTGTGTCGCAGGCAAGCGATGTCTGCCGTATATCCAGTCGGCGCGCAAAGTAACCTGGAGCGATGGTTCGATGGGCTGTCCGCAGCCCGGTATGTTCTATACCCAGGCGCTAGTACCGGGCTACCTACTGGTGGTTAGTGATGACGGCGATGAGGTCCACTACCACACCGATACCAAGCGCGCCTTTATTCGCTGTGACCAGGCGTTGTCGCCGCGCGCGCAACGCGAGCAGGCCAATCCGTCTGCTGCACCGCCGCGACCGAGTGACCCCATAACACGCCCGAAAACGCCCGCTACCTGACCTCGAACGGTACCAGTTCACGCTTCTCTCGGTGTGCCTGAGAGCTCTCTCACGATCTCCGGCCGTCATCAATCTGACGCTTTCCACCAAACATAAGATAGAGCCCGCGAGAGGGTATCTATCTGATGGAACAACGATCGGCGGCAACTGATTGCCGGCTCCCGGCGGTCGCGCGTTTGCGCGACCGGCTGACCGGACCTGCGAACTCGCCTGCCAGCGCCTGGTATCAAAGCCAGAGCGAGGCGGCGTCGTTCGACCGTGTCCGCGAGATGCTCGATGAACAGCAGCGCTTCAGCGCTGTCATTATCGATACTAACAATCCCGACCAGGCGATCGATTGGCTGCGCGAACTGCGGGCGCACCCGGATTTCGGCCACCGGCTTGTCTATCTAACGCAGGATCTGGGGCCAGAGGTCGCCGCACTGGGTGATGGTCTCGCACCGCCACCAACGCGGTTGCGGGCCGACATCGAGGCATTCAACTCGCGTTGCGCCTCGTTGCAAGTGGACCAGTTCGTCAATGAAGAGGAGCGCCTGCTGGCCTTTCTTTATCTGCGGCCTGATATTCATGTGCAGCCGGTCATTGATACGCGCGATCAGGGCTACTACCGCTACCCACTGCTGGACGCGTTCTCCCCCTCAGGGCATGACGGTCTCGCGTGGTCGGATGGGATGCGGCGGGCGCGCTTGCTGGAGCCAGTGAAGCTCGTCGATCGTCTACGGCAGTGCTCCAGCTGCACCAGTTCGCACCTGAACTACGTCGACATCTGCACCGAATGCAAGAGCATCGACATCGGTGAGAACATCTTCTTGCACTGCTACACCTGCGGCTACGTTGCGCCGCAGGAGCAGTTCGTCGGCCGCTCCGGTCTCAGTTGCGCCAAATGCGACGTCAAGCTCAAGCACATTGGCGTGGACTACGACCGCGCGTTGGAGAGCTTCAGTTGCAATGCATGTTCCGCCCGTTTCATCGAACCCAATGTCGAGGCACATTGTCTGCATTGTCAGACCGCCTCGGCGACCACCGAACTGCCGGAGCGGCGCATCTATACGTTCCGACTCACTGACGAGGGCCGCTTGGCGGCACGCAGTGGCTCGCGCCGCCAGGCTCCCGCGACGCACGATACGCAGCTCAATCTGAACTCGGCTTACTTCGAGCAAACCTTGAGTTGGTTGCTGCAACTGCGACAGCGGCACAACGAAGTGCAATTCGGTGTCTTGGCGGTCCATGTGAGGAATGCCGCGACGCTTAGCAAGTCGCTGTCGCATGTTCGGGCGCAGCAGTTGGTCGACTCATTCGGCAGGCGACTGCACGAGGTGATCCGCACTACGGATCTGGTGATGCGCGCCGCTGAGGGCGAATGGTTCATTCTCTCGCCGCAAACTGACCGCGCAGGGTTGGTCAACCTGCGGCGTTTGCTCGAGTCGCTGACGGCGGCGACTGAGCAGGCCGACGGACAGCGACTCGAAATTGCGTGCTGCGATATCGCCGCCGAAGAGCTCAAGGATCTCGGCATCGGTGCGCGCGTGCTGCTTGCAGAGCTGCAGGGCAGGGCGGGCGAATGAACGTTCTCGAAGGTGCCTGGTTCACGCTGCAGGGGCTGTTGTCCGGTGTCTTCAGCGCAGACTGGTTTGCAGTTGCGATGAAGTTCTTCCCATTTGTCGCCTTGTTCGAACTGCCGGTGCAGGCCACCGTGATGTTAGGTGCGTTACGGCATCACCTGACGCGGGATCCGCGCGCCAACCAGGTCCCCTATGCGCCGACTGTGTCCTGCATCATTCTCTGCTACTCGGAAGGTGAGGCGGTCGTACAAACCGTGCGTTCACTTACCGAACAACTCTATAGCGGCCACATCGAGTTGCTGGCAATTCTCGACGGCTCGCAGCAGAACGCAGAGACCTACGATGTCCTGAAGAAATTGCTTCCCTACGTCAATGGGCGCAGCGACCGCAAGCTGATCGTCGTCCCGAAGAAGCAGCGCGGTGGTCGCGTGTCGAGCCTCAATCAGGGCTTGGCGATTGCGACCGGCGAGATCGTCCTGGCTCTCGACGGCGATACTTCGTTCGACAACGACATGGTGCGCGCTGTCGCCGTCCGTTTTGCCGACCCCAATGTGGCTGCAGTCTCCGGCAATCTGCGCGTTCGAAATGCCAAGCAGTCGCTAACGACCAGGCTGCAGGCACTCGAGTACATGTTGTCGATTCACTTGAGCCGCACTGGGCTGGCGCAGTTCAACATCATCAACAACGTGTCCGGCGCCTTCGGCTGTTTTCGCCGCAAGATGCTGCTTAAAGTGGGTGGCTGGGATAGTGGCACTGCCGAAGATCTCGATCTGACGCTGCGCATCAAGAAGTATTTCGCACGTCACCCCAATCTGCGGATCGAATTTGCGCCCGACGCCGTCGGGCATACCGATGCGCCGGATACCTTCTGGGGGTTTCTGATGCAGCGTCTGCGCTGGGACGGCGACCTCTACTACCTGTACGTTCGCAAGCACTGGCAGGGCTTCCGTCCCGATCTGATGGGTTGGCCCAACTTTCTGGCACTCGTCTGGTCTGGCCTGTGCCTGCAGCTGATCCTGCCCTTCATGGTAATCATCTACATGACGTACATGCTGTTCGCGTATCCGTTCAGCTACGTCCTGGGCGTCATGGGATTTGTCTATCTGTTTTATCTTTTGCTGACGCTGGTGATGTACATCGAGTACTGGTGGCTGCTGTCCGAGCGTCGCCGCTACGACTTGTCATTCGCCTGGGTGATCCTCTTGTTTCCCGGTTTCACGTTCGCCACCCGTGTTTGGTGTGCTGTCGCCACGCTCACCGAGATCTTCATGAAGCAACATCTCGATTCGTCGATGGCACCGTGGTGGGTGTTGAAGAAGACCAAGTTCTGATATGAAATCCTTGCTGACATTGTTAGTTTGCGCGCTTGGCCTGATGGCCGGCCAGTCCCGTGCAACGCTGCCGCCGCTGGCGGAGCTCGAGCAACGCGCACGCGCGTCGCTTGCGATGCGCACGCTGGACGCGGCGCTGGAAGCCGAGACGCGCCGCGCGCGCCTGAATCGTGTCGGCACCGGGCCGCGGTTGTATGGCGCAGCTGGCTACGCCAATAGCGACGAGATCGTCGATGAGACGCGTAACCGCAGCTTCGGCAAGATGAGCTCTGAGGTGGGATTGCGCGTGCCGGTGCTGGGTAGCCGCACGGACATTCGGGCCAGCCAGCTACGCACTGAAATCGCGTTGCAACGTCGCGCGGTGGAAACAGAGCTCGCGAAACGCGATCTCATCCGCCGCCTGCGTATCGCCTACGCTGAGCAGTGGGCGGCGCAGCGCGTATTGGCGCTTAGCCAGGCCTACCTGCAGAACGAGCTGCAAGTGACCGAGATGCTGCGTCTGCGCGCTCACGCGGGTCTATTGCTCGACTCAGACCGGTTAGAGTTTCTGTCTGGCTTTGAGCTGGTGCGTCGCGATGCCGCCCGTGCGGAGCTAACCATACGACAGTCTCACGACACGCTGGGGGCGCTGGTCGATGGCGATCTGGGCAGCGCATTGTCGACCAGTCGTCAGCAACCACAGTCGTTCACGGGGCAACCTTGCCGCAGCCGGTTTGCTGCTGCGGCCTGGCTCGACAGCGATCCCGAGATCGCGTTCCTGAACGATCAAATCGCGGCGTTCGATGGGTCGCCGCTGTCGAGTCGTTGGAGCGGTATCAACTCCGAGCTGCGTGTGGGCTATCAACTTGCTAACGAGACGACTACTGCGAGGAGCGGCAATGCGGCGATCGTCGCCTGGACGTTCGACGTGCCGCTCGATTTGTACAGCACGCGTCGCATGCAGTCGGCGCTGGCGTCTGCGGACGCCGCTCACGCAACGCTCGAGCGTGACTTGCGGCGTGTGGAGCTCAACAACGAGCTGCAAGGCTTGTTGGCGCGCGAGGTGGAACTGCAGCAGTCGTTGCAATTCGCCAAAGTCCGGCAGCGTGCGGCTGCAGAAGCGGTGCGCGAGCGCGCGCTGCGCGCGACGCGGATCGCTGGCGATGTGCAGGAACAACTGCAGGCCAGCCATTTGTCGGCGTATCAGGTCGCCAAGAGCCTGATCGATGCCGAGCGGATGCAATGGTTGTGGTTCGCTGACTGGGCGCGCTTCGACACCGATACCTGTCCAGGCACAGCGAGCGACGCGCCTATGGTCGAGCCAACGCCAGTAGTACCGATGAGCCCACAGGCACCAGTGCCGGTAAAGATTCTTAGTACGCAGACAAGTCGCGCTGGCGCTCGAAGCCTCTACCTCTGGACCAGCGAGCCCTGGCTCGCCAGCACGGCAGACTCGGTGCGTGATGGTCTGCGCGCGCTCGAGTCGCAGGCTATCGGCACGCTGATGGTGTCGTTGGACGGCGCACAGATCGCGCGCTATGCCACCGACGCTGCGCCACTCAGAAGGTTTGCCAGTCTTGCCGCCGAGCGCGGCATGCGGGTGGAGTTGTTATTGGGCGAGTCTGAATGGCTGCGGCCGGAACACCGCGCCAAACTACTGACTATCGTCGAGCAGCTGCGTGGCGCGCCATTTGCGGCAATCCATCTCGATATCGAGCCCGATATGCTCGCCAGCACGCCGGCCGGCGCGGCCGCACTGCTGCCGGACTTCCTGCGCACGGTCCGTGCGGTCCGCGCGGCGACCCCGTTGCCGCTGGGCATCAGCCTGCATCCCCGCTACCTCGATAGCAGCGTCGATGGCAAGCCGCTCGGTGAGCAGTTTGCCGCGCTGAACGCTGAGGTTGCCCTGATGATCTACGTTGCCAACGCCAACCGCGTAGTCGAGATTGCGCAGCCGCTGCTCGCTCGCTACCCAACGCTCGCGCTTCGTGTTGCGGTGAGCATAGAACACACACTCGACCGCGAAGAGAGTCTGTATCACCTCGCGAGTGACGAGCGCGCACGGCGCATGGCATTGATCGAGCAGCGTCTGGCAGCACCGAATTTCCGCGGCCTGGCAGTGCAGGCTACCGACCCTTGGTTGGCGTCGACCGTTCTGCTGGCGGCGGCCGGGGAATGACGCTCAAACCATGAGGATCCAGTTCCATCGCGACGCGCGACGCAGCAAGGAGGAAGTCGGCGGCATGAAAGTGCCCTACGCGCCTGCCAAGCGCGCGACACCAAAACTACGTTGGTACTTGATCCTGACGGGTGTTTCGGCGCCCTTGATCATTCTGGTCGCCGGCCTCATCGGGCGCTCGATCAGCATCACGGCAGACGGCAGCATCGCCCTGCAGCGCTATGAGCTACGCGCGGCGGCATCGGGCTACGTCCAGCAAGTGAACGTCGCGTTGCAGAGCAACGTGGGCGAGGGCAGCGTGGTTGTGCGGTTGCAAGACCCGGAGCTCGAGGCGAATCTGGCGCGGCTGCGTACTGAGTTGACGCTGCTGCAAAAAGGCGCCGCCGACGGCGCACTAGGCGTGCGCACGTCGCGTGACCGACGGGCCGAACTGGCCTTGCTCGAGCAGGCGCTGGCGCACCAGCGCGGGCGACTCGCGACCCTGCGCGAACTGCGGCGCGCCGGCGCGGCCACCGCTGCCGAGGTCAACGAAGTGACCGCGGCGGCGCAGCAGGCCGAGGCTGCCGTTTTGCAGCTACGCGATGCGATGCGGCCAGGCTTCGCGAGCGCGGCGGACTCCAGTCGCGAGCAGCGACGTGTACTCGCCGACGTCGCAGCCCTGGAACAAAAGCGCGACAAGCTGGCGTCACGTGCCGCGCATACTGGCCGCGTGATCGACTTGTTTGCGACTCAAGGCGAGTTCGTCGCGGTGGGTGCACCGCTGGTGCTGCTGGGCGATGCCACGACGCCGCAAATTCAGGTCTACGTCGAACCCAAATTCGCGACGCGCCTCGAGGTTGGCTCGGTGGCGACGGTGCGATTCCCCGACGGCACGCGCGGCGTTGCAGTCGTGGCGGAGGCCGGTACGCTCACCAAGCGGCTACCGGTTGAGATGGTCGAGCGCGGCGAAATGCGGCCGATGACCGTGCTGCTGAATTTGGTGGGTACCAGTGAGTGGCCGCCCGAGATGCACATACATGGGCTGCCGGTGCGCGTGCGGTTCCACTATGACTGGGAAGACACGCCGGTCGGCGCGTGGATCGGGCGCGCGCTGGCCTGGCTCAGTCGTTACGGCTAAAAACGTTACGACCCAAAAAAAGACCCCCGCGATTGCTCGCGGGGGTCGTTAGTGTCGCTCAGCTGGTTACAGGCCCGGAATCTGGAACTCCGAACCGATCGCCGTGCCGCTCTTCGGGATCAATACCGTCTCGGTTGCCTGGGTGGCACCGCCGCGGTTCTCTGCGCCGAAGTCGGAATTGGTGATCAGCATCACGCCGAGTTCTTCGCTCGTACCTGGGATCGGTGAGAATTCCTGCACCGTCGCCGTGGTCGAGCTGAAGAAGTCGATCGTGTCAGCCGCCAATGTGGTGACGTTCTGCTCACCGCCCGGCGTGATCACGTACGGACCCAGGAAGTCCGCGTCGCCGCCAAAGTACCAACTGGAGGCGTAGAACTCAGCAGTTACCAGCCGAGTCCCCGCATCAGCCAGCCCCAAGCCCAGGTCGTTGCCGCAAGCGCGCAGGACCGTGTTGCCCGTGTTGGTGGCGTTCTCCGCGAAGAAGCGGATGCTGGTGGCCGCGATCGCACCGGTTGGTGAGAGTCGCAACACCGCCGACACCTGCCTGCCGTCAGACAGCGTTGTCAGACCAGACAGGTCCCGGTTGAGGATGATGTAGTCGAATACACCGTCGCCGTTGGTATCGAGATCGACCTCGAGGAACTGCCCGACCGGTGTCGAGACTCGCTCCCAGGTGTTGAACGCGAACTCCCAGATGAAGTTGCTGCCTGGTGCGCCGCAGATGCCCGGATCGAGCACCGAATTGACACCCACAGCACGCAGATCCGGATTCGGCATCTGCTCACCACGGCCGCCTTGCGGCGCATTCGGACTCAATCCTAACAACGAGAACGTCTGCAACTGTGCCGTGCCGACGCCGAGGTTAAACAGCGTTTTCTGCCCAGCTGCCGACCCGTTCAGGGCCACCACGCGTGCCGCCTTGCGCGGCAGCATATGCGCCGGCATGTTGATCGCGTGAGTCTGGGCTTGGAACGTGACGTAGCCGTCGTACTCGTTGGCAGTCAACGGTCCGATCGCATTGCCGAGTGAACCCGCATTCATCAGGTTGTTACGCAGCTTCTTGCCGTCGATGAAGGTCAGCAGCCTGACAGTTGCCGAACGGCCCGGCGCAACGCGTACCACCGACGGTATCGCAAACACCGAAACGGCGCGTGTATCGGCGTCGTCTTGATAGCGGAAGTTCGGCAGCACCCGATAGGTTTCCGCGTAGTGCGAGATGTTTTTGATGCGTAACGTCCGCACCACCGCCTGCACCGGCAGACTCACGTCGATATAGCCACCGCTAGATACGCCGGCGGCCGATGAGCCCAGATCGCCCGTCACGTCCGTCACGAAGGTTGGCGAGAACAGCGCGCGATCGACACGGACTTCGCCGCCGCCGATACGCGAGATTGGCGCCACCTGGTCCGGGAATACCGAACCGGCAACCGACGGCTGCGCGACGTTCGGATCCGCCGTATTCACGAGGAGTTGCTTGATCTCGAGCGGTGCCAGGTTGGGCCTTGCACCGCGGATGATGGCGGCCGCACCGGCGACCATTGGCGCCGCACCCGACGTGCCACCGAAGGCGGACGTGCCAGTGAACGAACCCGAGGATGCCGAGATTGACGCACCGGGCGCGCCGATCTCCGGCTTACCGAGGTTGGCATTCATCGTCGGTCCACGTGACGAGGACGAGACGACTGTACCCGCCAGTGACAGCACGTTCTCTGGTGAGAAGCGCACCACACCGCCCGCGCGGATCGCGTTGGCATCCGCCAGATTGATCATGAAGGCCGGTATGTTGATGACGCCGCCACCGTAGGAGAACGAGAACGGCGCACTGCCATCGACCAGGCCGATGATACCGAGTGCCGCGCCCGCGTCGGACACGATTGCCATCTTGAGACTGCCAGAGCAGGCGCCGCGATCGATCAGCACGATCTGTCCTGCAAGTTCACCCGGTGCGAAGGGACTCGCACCCGCTGCATTAGGGCACGCCAGCCGCTTGGCAGCCGTGGCCGGATAGAACACCGGGCCTTCGATGGTGCTCGTGAGCGGTACCGCCCACGCCTGAAACACCGCACCCGCATCGCGGGCAACGGGTGACAGGATTCTCATCAACGTGATGTTGCCGGATGGCACCGAGGTCTGCGCCACCGACAGGGCCGTCGCCGTGGCGCCCGGGGTACCCGTGATGAACTGCTTGTCGGCGCTGTTACCGGCCGACGCAACGGTTAGGACGCCCGCTTGGGTCGCATTGTCGACCGCCGCTGACAGGTCGTCGTCGAATGCCTGACCGTAGGTCGCACCTAACGACATGTTCATGATGTCGACGTGGTCGGAGAGATCGCCGTCACCGTTGGGATCGAGCGAGAACTCGATACCTTGCAGCAACGCGACACCGCTACACGAGGACGTCGGTGACGAACAGGACTTCAGTGCGTACAACTGCACGCCCGGTGCGACGCCGAGACGCCCGCCGATGATGTCCGCCACGTGCGTGCCGTGGCCGCCAAAGGTGCTGGCGTCGGGTGCCGGAATCGGATCCGGATCTGGCGCCAGCGCCGGATTGTTAGGCCACTCTTCACCGACGAAGTCATAGCCGCCTACCACCTTGGCGCTCGGGAACAGACCATCGTCGGCCGTTGTCCCCGGATCGTCGATCGCGAGGTAGCCGGTGCCAGGAGCCACGGTCGGGATGGGATTGGCCGCCGGATCAGTGGGGATTGGCGCCCAGGCTGCCTCGTAGGCCGCCTGCGTGCCGGGCCCGCCCAGATCGCGGTGGGTATAGTCGATACCGCTGTCGATGACGGCCACGCGCACCCCATGACCATTCGCGCCGGCGAACTGGGCGGTCTGGGCACCGATGTATGGCACTGTTTCGGACAGATCGAGTCGGTAGTCGCCCACAGCGACGACGCGTGTCACCATGGTGTCGTTAGCCAGGGCAGCCAGATCGCTACCGTCGACTTCCAGGACCACCGCATTCAGCGCTAGCTGCACTGAAGCGACTACGGACGCGCTTGGCGCCAGGCCCATCGCGCGGTTGATGAACGCCGCTTGCTCGGCCTCGATCTGGCCGCGTGAGCTGCCACCCGCCGCAACCGGCGCAGTTGTTAGCCGCACGAGCACAGTCTGCCTACCAGTGGCATCGCGTAGCGATGGGTGCAGTGTCGTTGCGCTTGGATTGGTATCCAGGATCGCTTCCGGCAGTGCGAGTTGACTGAATCGCTCACTGTTCGGCATGGTGAGTCTGTCCGCGCCTGCCGCAGCAAGTGTGCTGGCCGTGGCCAAGGCGCTTGCGAGCACCCAGCCGAGCGGCACGCCACGTTTTTCGCTCCGTCTAGTCATGTGTTTATCCCCTAACGAACCTGTTATTCCAGGGAAATACATGACGCTCAGCGCCTGCGCCGCGGTGGTTCTGTTTGTTGACCGCGCACGCAACGCAAGCCGCAAGGCTCACGCCGTATCCCCAGGACCCGGGCCGACGCTACTCCCAGCAGACGGATTATTCAATCGTGCTGGATTCCCCTAATTGCGCGCGATTGAACATAAGTTTGGTTCGCCAGCTGTGCGCAACTGCGCTTCGGACCCGCGCGATTACCGCACACGGTTGGTGCTCGGTATGCTTGCTACAGATAACGACCAAGGATTTAGGCATGTTCACACGTCCATTTGGATACGCGCTGCTGGCCTGTTTGGCACTGTTGTGTGTGGGCCGCCAAGCTCGCGCTGATACAGATGCTGAGAAGCTGGCAGTTGCGACGACCATGTTCGATGCCTGGCACGATCGCGATTGGGACCAGGTGATCGACTTATTCGCTGCGGACGGTGTCCTGCACAGCATGATGCTGGAGCCGATCGTGGGTCAGGACATGCTGCGCGCGCGCATCGCCAAACTCGGCGCCGGTATTTCGCGCATCACACTCGAGATCGTCAACCTGGGTGTCATCAACGGGCTCGTGTACGCCGAGCGTGTCGATGATTTCGTTTATCAGGGCCACCATGGCCGCGTCCCGGTCGTCGGTGTGTTGCGGATCGAAAACGGCAAGGTGCAGGAATGGCGTGAGTACTACGACCACGCGATGTTGTTGCGCGAAATGGGCGTCGCGCCAGCACTCCAAACCGCGCCAGACTCCGCCACCGCTACCGAGTAAGGGGCGGCGAGTCGCGTTCGGTTCTAAATCAGGCGTCAGTCGGCACTCGCGCTCTTCGCCTTTTTCTTCTTCGCCGGGGATTTTTTCTTGGCCGTCACCCGCTTCTTCGCCGCGGGTTTGGCCCGCGCCGATTTTTTTGCCGCCGGCGGATTGTCTTTGGCTGACGCTGCTGTGTCTGCGGTCGCCGGTTCAGGCTTGGTCTTGCCAGCGGCTTTCTTCTTGCCCTTGAAACGCGAACCACGCGGCGGAGCCGCTGCCAACAGCTCACGACATTCATCCAAGGTCAGCGTCTTCGGATCGCGATCCTTTGGGATCTTGGCATTGCGCGCCTTGTCGGTGATGTACGGCCCGTAGCGTCCGTTTAGCACCTGAATCTCATCGACACCAAAATCCTGGATGAGTCGATTTGCGTCGGCTTCTTGTTTGGCGCGGATAACTTCGAGTGCGCGCGGCAACTCGACCGTGTACGGATCGTCGTCTTTCAGCGAGACATACTTGGCACCGTACTTGATGTACGGCCCAAACCGTCCGACGCTCGCCTGCACGGTCTCGCCCTCAGGCGTCTCGCCGAGACTGCGCGGCAACTTGAACAGCTCCATCGCCTCGGCGTAGGTGATCTTGTCCATCTTCTGGCCGGGACGGAGGCCGGCGAACTTCGGTTTGTCGGCATCATCGCGCGTGCCGATCTGGACAAACGGGCCGAACCGCCCCATGCGCACGCTGACGGGCTTGCCGCTCGCCGGGTCTTTGCCGAGTTCTCGCGCCATCGCCACTTCGTCGCGCGAGACATTCTTCTCGGTGTGCTCTACCAGCTCGATGAACGGCTTCCAAAACCGCTGCAGCGGCTGGGTCCAGTTCTCCTCGCCGCGCGACACCGCGTCCAGCTCGTCTTCCAGCGCGGCGGTAAAGCCGTACTCGACGTACTTGGTGAAGTGTTTGGACAAGAAGCCGTTGACGATCTTGCCGATGTCGGTGGGGATGAAGCGACGCGCATCCATTTCAACGTAGCCGCGGTCTTTCAGCGTCGAAATGATGGTCGCGTAGGTCGACGGCCGGCCGATGCCGTGCTCTTCGAGCGCCTTGACGAGCGACGCCTCTGAATAGCGCGGTGGTGGCTCGGTGAAATGCTGCGTGCCTTTGATGTCCACCAGCCGCACCGCATCGCCTGCATTCATCGCCGGCAGGATCCGGTCCGAGTCGTCCTGTGGTTTGGAGTCGTCGACGTCTTCCTGATACACCGCCATGAACCCTGGCATCACCATTGTCGAGCCGTTGGCGCGCAGCATGTGGCGGCGAGCAGAGGTTGTTAGATCAGGAGCGGTACCTTGCACCTGCGAGCTCGGCGCCAGATCCACGGCGACGGTGTCGAACAACGCATGCGCCATCTGCGAGGCGACGGCGCGCTTCCAGACTAACGCGTAGAGGCGGAACTGATCGTTGTCGATCTTGCCCTCGACGCGCGCCGGTATGATCGCCGCCGACGTCGGGCGGATGGCTTCGTGCGCTTCCTGTGCGTTGCGCGATTTGGTCTTGTACACCCGCGGTTCATCCGCCACGGCGGGTTTGCCGTACTGCTGCGCAATCACGTCGCGCATTTCGCGCACCGCATCCGCAGCCAGGTTCACCGAGTCGGTGCGCATATAGGTAATCAGACCGATGCTGCCCTCGCCAAAATCCACGCCTTCGTATAGCTGTTGTGCGAGGCGCATGGTTCGCTGCGCCGAGAAGCCGAGTTTGCGCGCCGCTTCCTGTTGCAGCGTCGAGGTGGTGAAAGGTGGCGCTGGGTTGCGTCGACGTTGCTTCTTGTCGATCGCGACGACTGTTAGCTTGCCATTCGCCGCGTCGCGAACGGCAGCTTCCACCGCGTTGGCCGCGGTCGCGTCGGTGAAGCTGAATTGCTCGACTTTGTCGCCGGCGTACTCGGTTAGTTTGAGCTGGAAAGTCTGCTGACTGTGCTCGCCTTCGGCATCGAGCGTCCAGTATTCCCGTGGTATGAACGCGAGCACTTCGGCCTCGCGTTCGCAGATCATGCGCAACGCAGGGCTCTGCACGCGGCCAGCGGAGAGGCCGGGTCGAACCTTCTTCCATAGCAACGGCGACAAATTGAAGCCGACCAGGTGGTCGAGCGCGCGCCGCGCTTGCTGAGCGTCCACAAGATCGGTAGACAAGCCGCGCGGCTCGGCGATGGCGCGCTGTACTTCACCTTTGGTGATTTCGTAGAACACCACCCGCTGGACGGTCTTGCCCTCGAGCGCGCCGCGTTCCTTGAGTAACTCGTGCAGATGCCAGGAGATCGCTTCGCCCTCGCGGTCCGGGTCGGTCGCCAGGTAGAGCGCTTTGCTCTTTTTCAGCGCGCGCGCAATCGCCTCGACGTGCTTCTCGTTGCGCTCGATCAGCCGGTACTTCATGGCAAAGTGGGCGTCCGGGTCGACCGCGCCTTCTTTGGCGATCAAATCGCGCACGTGACCATATGAGGCCAGCACCTCAAAGTCCTTACCCAGATATTTCTTGATGGTTTTCGCCTTGGCGGGCGATTCCACGATGACTAAGTTGTCAGCCACGGTGCTCGTTGGTCATTGTGTTGTTCATTCCTCTTCAACTGGCCTCTTCGGCCGGTCACTGGGCGCAAGAACGCGCTCAATGCGGCACCTGCTCGTCATCCTCGAACACCAGGTTTTCCATCAGTGCGTAGGCCTGTTCTTGGCCCGGCTGGCTCGAGAGCACCATCAGCACCAGCCATTTGAGCCGCTCGATATCGACGTCGTCCACATCCAATGCCATCAGCCTATCGATGACGATTTCGCGCTGCGTCGGCGACAGGATCCCCTGCTCCTCGAGCGCCAGCAGGTAGCCGCGCGACTCGGTGCTGATCCGGTCTAGTTCATGCGGCACGTAGATCCGTATCGACGGTGCCTGCGCCGTCGCGTCGGACGGGTCCAGCTCACTGACCGCCGCCCGATGTCGCTCGCCCGCCAGGTCCGCAAGCCAGTCGAGCGCCCGCTCGACGTCGGCGCGGCCAAAACCGGCGCGCTCAAGATCCTCCGCCAGCGTGTCTCGCTCCGGCACTTCTTCGTGATCGGTCAGCATGTACTGATCGAACACATAGATGAGTATGTCTACGACGCTTCCGTTCATGGTCTCGGTTGCCTGGAGCTGTAACGACCGCCTGGATGTGGCTGTACCCGACCCTCGAGCTCGAGGATCAGCAGCATGGAGGCAACAGATTCGCTCGGGAATTCCGTGCGCTCGACCAGCGTATCGACCGTCACGGGCTCGAAGGCGAGCGCATCTAACAGGATTTTATAGTCGTTGTCCAACGAGGTGCCGGCGACGGGGGCGGCGGCCGTCACCCCTTCGCTTGCTGCAAGTAATTGTTTTTTAAGTTGAAATGGCAATTCGGACAGCACGTCTGCCGCCGTCTCGACCAGTTTGGCGCCTTGGCGGATCAGCTGGTGGCAGCCCTTGGTGAGGGGATTGTGGATGGAGCCCGGGATGGCAAACACCTCCCGGCCCGCATCCCCCGCCAGCCGCGCAGTGATCAAAGAGCCCGACTCTCGCGCGGCTTCCACGACCAGGGTGCCGAGCGCGAGCCCTGCAATGATTCGATTGCGCTGCGGGAAGTGCGCCCGCAACGGCGCCACTCCCGGCGAGAACTCTGACACCAAGGCTCCCTGCGCCGCTATTTGCTCGGCCAGCGCGGCGTGCTCGCGCGGATAGACTTGATCCAGTCCATGCGCGCAAACCGCTAGCGTCAGGCCGTCCGCAGCCAATGCGCCTTCATGGCAGGCAGCATCGATGCCAAGCGCCAGCCCACTAGTGATCGCCAGGCCGGCTTGGGCAAAGTAGCGGGCGAAATCCCGGGCGGTCGAGCGTCCGCCGGCCGTGGGGTTGCGACTGCCGACCATGGCGAGCTGCGGGTGGCGTAAGGCGGTGACATCGCCGCGTACGAACAGGACCGCCGGAGCGGCCGGCAATTCGAGCAACTGCGACGGGTAGTCCGGGCTGGTGCATGGGACTAAAAAGCAGTGATTACGTTCGATTAAGCGGACATCTCCGTCGATTATGTCGCTCTTGACGCTGCAGAAAGCATTGCTTAGACGCGCCGGCCAGCCGGCCGCCTGCAACGCGCTGGACCGCTGCCGTTCGAGCGCGTGCAGATCGCCGTCTTGAGCCAGGACGGCTTGAATGTGCTCGGCGTGTAGGCTGGGGGTGCGCGCTACGCGCGCCCAGAGCGCGGTGTCTGCGGACATAGTCGCAGCATAAAACGAAACAGCCGGCGTTGCGGCCGGCTGTTTCTAATGTACCCAGCAGAAAAGGGCGGTATCAGGGGTTGCGAACGTGGTCCGCTACCCGGATGGCATTCTCGGCCGACACAATCAGGCCGTAGCTGACGCGGTCGTAGACCCGGAACACGAGCATCGTGCCAGACCGCTCATTGGGCAGCTGAACCTTAGGTGCGAAAGCCGAGCCCGGCTTGACGCCGAGAAAGCTTCGTTGGCCAAAGGTGTCCCGTACGACTTCGCCCGCTTGGTCGACCGCCAGGACATGGCCCATCTCGATGCCATTGCGGGCACCGCGGTTGATCACCACGATCTGGTACTGGCCGATGAGCTCGACGCCATCGACGACCGCGATGATCTGCCCTTTGACTGGCCGATCGGGCGATCGCGGCGAGAAGTTCATCGGCGGGGTGAGGTCGTTGGCGATCAGCCGGTCGCCTTGCAGCGTTTCCCGCGCCGTGCTGGTGAGCATCGCCTTGGCCGGGTTGCCGGCCCTGGTGATCACGGCGGTGGCCGCGTAGGTGCCCATGTAGCCGACGACATCGCCGTTCTCCGGGTCGCGCAGCGGGTCGCCTACGTGGACGACGTTATAGCTGGTGCGTTCCTGGCCAACGAGGTCACGCACATAGATTTCGTGGTCTGAGCCGCCGACCATATGGCCGTCGCGAAACGCGAGGACATGCGGTGCCGTCTTCAGCTGCTCGGCCGAAATCACCGAGGGCCGGGCCAGAAAAGAAGCGATGGCACTGTACGGGATGGTCGCGATCGGGCCGTCGAGATCCGAGCTGCGCAGTCGCGGTGACACGCGGGCTGCACCGGCTTGCGACAGGCGGATCATGGGTCGGCCGTCGGCACCGTAGGCCAGTGACAGCACGTCGCCGGGATAAATGAGATGCGGGTTCTCAACCTGCTGGTTGATCTGCCAGATCTCGGGCCACAGCCACGGGTCGCGCAGGAACAAAGAAGAGATATCCCACAGGGTATCACCGCGCTTCACGGTGTAATTCATGGGCGCGCCCGGACGGATGGGCGAATCGTCGCCCGCGACCGGCTGGGCCGAGTCGTTCAGCCCGGCAATGGCGGCTTCCGTCGCCGTCAGGTCTGGTTCCACGACCCGCGGGGCCGCTGCTTCGGTGGCAGCTGCCATCGGGACAGACTCACTGGTCTGCTGGCGCCCGCCAAACAGGCTGCAGCCCGCCAGGGCGGTAGCCAACACGACAACACCGGCAGTCCGCGTCAAGCTGAGACTGCTAAATTCATAGTTCAATGACATCCACCGCTCCTCCGGCCTAGGTGGGGCATGCGACCCCCCTGTTATAATCCGAGACAGCATCCAGGCATACGACCTAATGTCCAGTCTGTGTACTGGTTCACGAGGTTTTTCCAGGGCGAGACCTTGGGGCCGTTCGAATGTCTAAACATTAGCAGCAATCTCGTGGAACAGTATGGCGCGACTGCAAATTCTTGAATATCCAGACCCCCGATTGAGAACTCGGGCTGTAGCCGTGCGCGAATTCGACGCGCGGCTGTCGCGATTGATCGACGACATGTTCGAAACCATGTACGCAGCACCCGGCATCGGCCTGGCTTCATCCCAGGTCGACTTTCATCAGCAGCTGATCGTGATGGATGTGTCGGACACCAAAGATCAGCCACTGGTTTTCTGTAATCCCGAGATTCTCAGCCGGGACGGCGTGGCGACCTACGAAGAGGGATGTCTGTCCGTGCCAGGTATATTCGACGACGTCGAGCGCGCCGCGCGGATCCGTGCGCGCGCCCAGGATCGCACCGGTGTGCCGTTCGAGATGGAGCTGGAAGGGATGCTGGCGGTCTGTCTGCAGCATGAGATGGATCACCTCGACGGCAAGTTATTTGTCGACTACCTGTCCGATCTGAAGCGCCAGCGGATCCGCAAGAAGCTCGAGCGCGATCGCAAGGACCGTGCCAGCAGGCCGGCGGCTGAACGCGCCACGACGGACGCGCCAGCGCTCTGAAGATTCGTATCGCTTTTGCCGGAACCCCGCAGTTTGCCGTGCCGGCGTTGCGTGCGTTGATTGCGTCGCGGCATGAGCTGATCGGCGTACTGACGCAGCCGGACCGTCCGGCCGGACGCGGGCGCGAGTTGCGTGCCTCGGCGGTCAAGGCAGAAGCGGTCGCGGCGGGTGTGCCGGTGGCGCAGCCCGTGACGCTCAAGACCACGGCAGGTCGGGCGGAGTTCGTGGCGTGGCGCCCTGATTTGTTAGTCGTGGTCGCCTACGGGTTGATATTGCCGGCCGAGGCGCTGGCGGTGCCTCGATTCGGCTGCCTGAATATCCACGGCTCGTTGTTACCCCGCTGGCGCGGTGCGGCGCCAATACAACGCGCCATTCTGGCGGGTGATACGGAGACTGGTGTGTCGATCATGCAATTAGAACTTGGACTCGATACTGGCCCCGTGTATCTCGAGAGACGTATACCCATCGGGCCGCACGCGACGGCCGGCGACTTGCACGACGAGTTGTCGCAGCACGGCGCGACGGCCTTGCTCGAGGCGATCGACGGTCTGGTTGCCGGGACGATGCAGCCGCGTGCGCAGCCGGCGGCTGGGGTCACATACGCGCGCAAGATTGACAAAGCCGAGGCCAGAATCGATTGGCATGCCGATGCCGAGGTGATCGACCGACAGGTGCGCGCCTTCAATCCGCAGCCCATTGCCGAGACGACGCTCGGCGGCGAGTCGTTGCGCATACATCGCGCGCGGCTTGCCACTGCGCCTGAACCTGAGGGGCCTGCTGCCAGGTCAATACCGGGTCAGTTGTTAGGCATGCAGCAGGATGCCCTGCTAGTGGCCTGTGGCACGGGCTATCTGGCGCTGGAAGTCGTGCAGCGCGCGGGCAAGCGCCCGGTCGCGGCACGCGCGATTTCGTCAACGCCAAGCCGGTCGACGGCCTGCGGCTGGGCACATGAAGCGTCCATCATCCCGTCATGGCCGCGCGCGCGATGTGCTTGCTAATAAGCCAGCGCCTGGCGCGGCGACGCTCGCGGCAGCGAGCGAAGCGGTCGCTGCGGTTGTCAGTGGCGGTCGTGCCGCGGACGAAGTGTTGCTGGATACGGCCGAGCGTATCGACCGCTCCGCTATCCAGGCAATCGCGCTCGGTACGCTGCGCTGGTACTTGCAACTACTGCCTGCGGTCGGCGCGTTGCTTGATCGGCCGATTGCGGGCCTGCCGCCCAATCTTGCGGCGTTGCTGGTGACCGGCGCTCACCAGGTCGAGTATTCGCGCGCCCCGCCGCAAACTTCCGTGCATCTCGCCGTCGAGGCGAGTCGTCTGGTCGGCGCCGCCCGTGCCAGTGGTCTGGTCAATGCGGTGCTGCGGCGTTTTGTCGCCGAACGGGCCGAGCTGTTGGCTGTGGCATCGACGCCAGACATGGCGACGCCTGCTGACGAATCGTCGGCGAGGTCCAGCGCCCATCCGCTGTGGTTAGTACGACAGTTGCGCGCCGCCTGGCCGGAACACTATCTAGCGATACTTGCTGCAAATAATGAGCATCCACCGATGACGTTGCGGGTGGATCTGGCGCAGTTGAGCAGTGACGATTTCATGACGCAATGGCGCGCGCTCGGTCGTGAGGCGGCAGTCGTTGCCTGGCGTCCGGGCGCGATCACGCTCGCACGGCCAGCCCCCATCAGTGTCATTCCCGGGTTCGATACGGGTCGAGTCTCGGTGCAGGATGCGGCCGCACAGTTAGCGGCGCCGCTGCTACAGGCAGACGCGGGGATGCGTGTGCTCGACGCCTGCGCCGCCCCTGGGGGCAAGACGCTGCACATTGCGCAGCTGACACCAGGGCTGAAACAATTGGTTGCGGTCGATATCGATGCGGCGCGCCTGCGGCTGGTGGAAGATAATTTCGCGCGCGCCAATGCCGCCGCCCAACTTGTTAGTGTGGAGCGCTTGTGTCTGGATTTGACGCAGCCGACGGCAGAGTCCTCTGCGCTGCTCCAACCGCAGTCCTTCGAGAGGGTCCTGGTGGATGCTCCGTGCTCCGGTACGGGCGTCATCCGCCGCCATCCCGACATCAAACTGCTGCGGCGGCCTACGGATATCGAACAATTTCGCGCCAAGCAACGCGCGCTGCTCAGCGCCGGTTTGAAACTGTTGCGACCGGGCGGCCGCTTGGTCTATTGCACCTGCTCGATCCTGCCGGCCGAGAATGAGCTGTTGGTGGGTGAGGTGCTCGCAGCAGACAGCCGTGCGCACGCGTTGCCGTGGCCGGATGCGCTGCCGATGCCGCCAGGTCTGTTGATTCGACCGGTCGGCTGGCAACTGCTGCCGGGGCAGGACGCCGGCGGCGATGGCTTCTATTATGCTTGTCTGGGCGTAGCCACTTGAAGGCTGACGGCCCGCCGAATCTCGATAGTCCAGAGCAGCCAAACCATGCGTAACTTTTCAGCCAGGATGCGATCAGGACGAGCGGCGGCGCTGCTGTTCGCGGTGCTGGCGGCGGGTATGGTCGACGCGTCGCGTGCTGACGCACTGGCTGGCGCACTCGATGTGCGTTCCGCCTACATCAATGTCGATGACGGCGTGTATGAGTTGTTTGCTCGCGTGGTCTATCCGGCTAACGATGCAATCGCCGACGCGTTACGGGATGGCCTGACGCTCAGTTTCGATCTAGATGTTGTCGTCTCGCGCGAGCGTCGCTATTGGCTCGACAGCGATGTCGCGTCGATGACACTGCGACGCGAGCTACAGTTTCACACGGTGAGTGATCGCTATCTGGTGCGCGACGCGCCAAATGGCGAGCAACAAAGCCATGCCACTTTGGATGCTGCCCTGGCGGCATTGGGTAAAGTGGAAGCGTGGCCGATCGTAATCCGCTCGCAGTTGGCCGACGATGCGCGCTACCGCATCAGTGTGTGCGTGCGGGCGTCCGCCGCGGTCGGCTGGCGGACGCACTCAGTGCGGTGCTGTTCTGGAGCGACGACTGGCACCGTGAGAGCGCGTGGTACTCATGGTCGTTGCCGCAGTAAGACGGGTCGGTACCGTCGGCCTGATCGTCCTCTGGGCGAGCCTGGTCGTCGGGATTCTGGTGTTGTTAGCGCTGACGGTACAGAACTCGGCGCAGTTCGGGCGTATGCGGCCGTGGATTCTGCTGGTCAATATCGCGGCGGTTGCCGTCGTATCGGTGTTGTTGGCGCGTAAGATCACGCAGCTCGTTCGCGACTACCGGGCGCACGTGCCCGGCTCGCGTATGACCGCCCGCACCGTCGTGACTTTCGGCGCACTGGTGATCGCACCGCTATTGATCGTCTACTTGTTTTCACTCGAGTTTCTCAATCGCGGCATCGATAGCTGGTTTCGCGTCGAGATCAAGCAAGGCCTGGCCGACGCGCTCGAGCTGTCCAAGTCGGCGCTGCAAGTGCGCACTCGCGAGTATGGCCGCCGCACAGAGCAGCTCGCCGGCCAATTGACCGGCAAGTCACGCGCCGAGGTAGTGCGGATCATCGACGCCGAGCAACGTACCGGTGGCGCCTACGAGATTGTGGTGTTTGGTCCACTCGGCCAGATCGTGGCAGCCAGCAGTTCGTCTTCGGGCGAAGTATTGCCCGCGCAGCCGCCCCCTGATCTACTCCGCGAAGTCGCCGAAGGGCGGCCGTTTGCGATTCTCGATCTGCTGGCCGATGGCTCGTATGTCATTCGTACGGCGGCCCCCGTCGACGCGGTGCTGGGCCGTGCGGTCGGACGCTACGTGGTGGCTACCTACTCGGTGCCGCAACAGGTGGCGCAGCTCACCGAGGCGGTGCAACGTTCGTACTCCCAGTACGGCGATCTCGCGGCCTTGCGCGAGCCGCTCAAGTACAGTTTTCGGTTGACCCTGACACTGGTCCTGCTACTTGCCATGCTGACGGCGATCTATGGCGCCTTGTTCTTTGCGCAGCGCCTGACCCGGCCAGTCCAGGACTTGATCGCCGGTACGCGCGCCGTGGGCAAGGGCGATTTCGGCACCCGTTTGCCGCTGCCGTCGCGCGACGAGATGGGATTTCTGGTGCATTCCTTCAACGACATGACCAAACGGTTGCGGCGTGCGCGGCAGGAGACCGAGCGCAGCAAACAGGCGGTCGAGCATGAGCGTGAGCGCTTGTCGATCATTCTCGCGCGGCTGTCTAACGGCGTGATCGCGCTCGACGCGGACCTCAAGGTGCGGAGCGCGAACGACGCAGCGAGCACTATATTGGGTGCCGACCTGTCGAGCGCCGTCGGCCAGCCGTTGGCCGCGCTCACGCCGACGAGTCCGCGGCTCGAGCAGTTCGTCAAGGCGCTGACCGAGCGGCTGACCGCGGGGCGCTCGGAGTGGCGCGAACAACTCGAGCTGGGCCCAGAGGCGAATGGGCGCGTGCTCGTATGTGCCTGCACGCCTGTGCCGGCGGATGAGCAGGATGACCGCGGTTTCGTGCTTGTGTTCGACGACATCACGACGCTGTTGCAGGCGCAGCGCGATGCGGCCTGGGGTGAGGTCGCGCGGCGCCTGGCGCACGAGATCAAGAACCCGTTGACGCCGATCCAGCTGTCGGCTGAACGCCTGCGCCGTCGGTACTTGGCGAAAATGGAAGGCGAGGATGCCGAGGTGCTCGATCGCGCGACCCACACGATCGTGCAGCAGGTCGAGGCGATGAAGGCCATGGTCAATGCGTTCAGCGAATATGCGCGTGCGCCCGACATGCGTGTGACGACATTCAACTTGAACCAGCTGGTTGGCGAAGCAGCTGAGCTGTACCGGTCGCAGGAGAACGGTCCGGAGATTGCGCTCGAGCTCGACCCCGCAGTCGATGCCATCGAGGCCGACCGCGGGCGCGTCCGGCAGATACTCAACAACCTCATTACCAATGCCCGGGAAGCACTCGACGGTGTCGCGGCGGGCCGTATCCAGATTGCGACGCGTCGTGAGCAGTCAGGCGAAAGCGAATACGCTACGCTCACGGTGTCGGACAACGGTCCCGGGTTCAAGCCGGAGATGCTGGGCCGGATTTTCGATCCTTATGTCACGAGCAAGCCGCGCGGCACTGGACTTGGGTTGGCGATTGTCAAGAAAATCATCGAGGAACACGGCGGCCGTATCGATGCGGACAACGGCGCCGACGGCGGTGCTCGAGTGCGGGTCATGTTGCCGCTAGTGGATCGTAGTCGGACGCAATCGCTACGCGAGCGTAGAGTCGAGCTTTGGAGGGAACGGGCATGACGGCAGCGCATATTCTGGTAGTCGATGACGAGGCTGATATCCGCGGACTCCTCAAGGAGATTCTCTCCGAGGAAGGTTACCAAGTCGACGTCGCCGCTGACGCCAGTCAGGCGCGTGCGTCGCGTGCCCGTCAGAACCCCGATCTCGTTCTGCTCGACATCTGGATGCCCGATACCGACGGCATCACGCTGTTGCGCGAATGGTCTACCACCGGTACGGGTGGCACCTGTCCGGTCGTGATGATGTCCGGTCACGGTACTGTCGATACTGCCGTCGAGGCGACGCGCCTCGGTGCGTTCGATTTTGTCGAGAAGCCGCTGTCGCTGCAAAAGCTGCTGCGTACGGTCGAGCGCGCACTCGACGCTGGCAAGCGCCGTCGCCACACGGGCAAGTTGTTAGCATCGTCGGCGAGCATCCCGATCGGGCGTAGCAAGCTGATGCAACAGCTACGTGCCGAACTGACCCAGCTTGCGTCGAACGATTCACCAGTGCTGCTGGTCGGCGAGGCCGGCACGGGCCGCGAGGCGTTTGCCCGTTATCTGCACGAGGCCAGCCCGCGCGCCGCGCAACCGTTCGTGCCCATGATAGCGAGCACGCTGCGGGACGACACGGCCGAGACTCTGCTATTTGGTGTCGAGCGCGACGGTTCAGTCACGCCGGGGCTGATCGAACAGGCGGCCGATGGCACGCTTTTCTTGAGCGAGCTGGAAGACCTGCCGACGAGCGTGCAGCGACTGCTGGTCGGCATGCTCGAGACCGGTCACTTCAGTCGCGTCGGGGGTAGCACGCGGCTGCCCCTGCGCGCGCGCTTTTTGTCAGCAGCGCGGCCGGGCATTGAAGTGATCGGCGAATCCTTCCGGCGCGATCTATTGTCACACCTCAACACCCTGATCGTACGCATCCCGCCGTTGCGCGACTATTCGGAGGATGTGCCAGAGCTGTTGCGCCACTATGTCGATCGTCTAGTCGACGCTGATGGTTTGACTTTCAGGCGCTTCGGCATCGCGGCGCAGAACCGTCTGCGCAATTACCCATGGCCTGACAATGTGCGCGAGCTGAAGAATCTCGTGCAGCGCCTACTGGTGCAGGGTGGCCAAGAGGAGATCCGGCTCGAGGAGATCGAGCGGGAACTATCCTTGCAGACACCGCAGGATGAGCCGCTCGTCAAACAGGATCTGTTGGCGTTGCCGCTGCGCGAGGCGCGCGAGCATTTCGAGCGGGCGTACTTGCAGCAGCAGTTGTTACTTTGCAATGGCAAGGTCGGTCAGCTCGCCAAGCGGGTTGGTATGGAGCGCACCCATCTTTATCGGAAGCTACGCTCGCTCGGCGTCGACTTCCGCAATATCTCAGACGACTAGCTGATCGACTTCGAGCCAATTTCCGACAGCTCGCTTTCGATGCCGGCGTCGGTTAGCGTGGCGACGGCAAAGTACCAAGTACCCGCGCCGAGCCCCGTGACTTGGTAGCTGGTCTTCAAGGGACTGGTGACCATCGCGGTGTTCGTCAATGTGTTGGGATTCTTCCCAAAGTAGATTTTGTAGCCGGCGAGATCTGCGACTGGCGAGCCGTCAGTGTTTTGGGTTGGCGGCGCCCAACTGAGTTCCGCGTGGCCGATTCCGCCCATAATTTCGAATTGTTTGCCGACACCGATCGCGAACGGCTCCAGCGTGGTGCTGCTGCGACCATCGCTGGCAGCGACGATGATATCCTTGTACAAGCCGGTGTCAGTGCTGCGTGGCGTGCCTGAGAGTCGACCGGTTTGTTTGTCGAATGACGCCCAGCGCGGTTTGTTGTTGATCGAGAACTCGACCGCGTGGCCGTCCGGATCTTTGGCGGCGGGGACGAAATCGTAGGCTTCGTCGACCGGTGCGTAGCCAGACGGTGTGCCAGCTACGATCGGCGGCTTGTTAGTGATGGTCGCGACATTGCTGCTCTCGCGGATCGCGATGCTGTCGCTGATATTGCCGATACTCGACTTGGTTTCATCCCACCCGCAGGCGGTAGTCAGGATGAGCGGCGCGAGTAGCGCTGCACTGGTACGCAATAGCCGATTTGTTCGCCGCATGTCGCCCCGTTCCAGTCGGTCAGGGCAGCGCGCTCGCGCGAGCGGACGGCAATCGTGTGGCTGCGCTAACAACTAGTGCGTGGCCAACGAATCACGGACCTTTGGTCCGGCAGCCCCGCTATCCTGAGCACGCGTTTTGCGCGCTGGTAGACCGGTGGCTTTGCGTCCCCGCCTTTCGACGGGTATGCCCTGGTTGGGAAAGACTTTAGGCGCATTGCCAAGGTCGGTGCAAGTGTCGGCGAACGCACATTTTCGAATTCGAGAACTGTGAACACTAGCGTCGCGATCTCAAGACGTAGTTATGTGAATCCGCGGTGTCTTGTCGCCGCTGAGCGTCGCTCGCGCGTCGGCCCGCCACGACGGGTGCCAGCCAGCAACGCCGCGCCGCCGCAAGGCAGCCGTAGTCCTGCCGCCGGCATTTTTCGCGCCGCGGATCGCAAGCTGGCGACGCCGGGATGACTTGAGGCTCGAAGTCCTCTAGGATCTGCGCGAATGCTAGCTCGAATCCGTCATAGCCTGTTGCGGCACCCACAGCTCTGCCTGTTGCTAGCACTGTCGGCTATGGCTGCGCAAGGCCACGCCCGCACGCTCGATTGGTGTCTACATGAAGGTGTGGCGGCGCATGTCGAGAATGCCGCGGTGCCTTGTGACCACGCTGGCGCGTCGGGTGCCATGGTCGAGCAGCATCCCAGCCACCTCGAGACGCCGCTCGTCGCATCCAACGACGCTGCCAACCATTGCGACAGTGTGCCCGCTGAATCAAGCCCTGGTTTGATGGTCGCCGCTGCGGCCGATGCCTCGTCGCAGTGGGCCACGCCACTCGATTTCTGGCCTGCGCTGGAACTGCTTGGCTATTTGCCGCTCGACTGGTCGATTGCCGGGGCGGTGCCCGGGGTGACCGAGCAGCATCGCCTGCGTGTCACCGGCACGCTTTCTGCCGACCCTAGACCCCGCATATCGGGCGCACTGCCCGGCTATTCGTCCCGCCTGCTGATTTAACGACCCGTACGCCGTCCGTCCTGCGTTTGCATGCAAACGCAGCGTTGAGCCGTCGCGTGCGAGGTCGTCATGTCAGACTTAGTCCATCATTCGTTTCGATTGTCTTCCCAGCCGGTGTTGCGCCGCTGGTTCGCTGTGCTTGCAATGAGCGCTGCGTTGCTAGTGGTTGGTGGCATTGCCGCTGCCCATGAAGGTCATGACCATGAAGAAGAGCCAGCCACGGCAGTGCTGCCGCCCGGCAATAGCACGCGCGCCGTTGCGGAGCTCACTTCGGAGCTCTACGAAGCCCTGATTCAATCGCACGGCGACCATCTGGATATCTATCTGGATCGCTTCGATACCAATGAGCCTGTGGTCGGTGCGACCCTGACACTGAGCGTCGACGAGCGCGAGGCGGCGGCGTCAGTGGAGGAATCACCCGGTCAGTACCGCATCGACATCGAGCCGGTAGCCGCGGGTGCTGTGGTTGCGCTGACGCTGATTGTCAGTGCACCGGCGGGGGAGGATCTTCTGGGCGGTACGCTCGAGATACCCACGGCCGATGACTCTGGCGACGGCTCGATGGCGTCAGTTCCCTGGCTATTGATTGTTGCGTTGCTGGGTGGGGCGCTGCTTGTTTGGCTAGCGTGGCGCGCGGTCCGCGCGCGAGCGGCTCGCGGCACTGATGGTTATGCAGCCAGCATCAGCGGCCGAGTGAGCAGTATGTTGTTAGCTGGCGTGGCGGCCAGTCTTGCGGCGCTGGTCGCACCCCCCAGCGCTGCGCACGAGGGACATGATCACGCCGAGGAGGCCGCACCGGCGGTCGCGGTGGGTGATTCCAGCCGGCCGGCGCGTCTCGCGGACGGCAGCCTGTTCGTGCCAAAAGCAACGCAGCGGATTCTGGCGCTGCGCACGCAGCGCGCGAGCAACGGCGCCACGTCAGTTGCCATGCGTCTCGCCGGTGAGATCGTCGGTGATCCGCGCGCCAGTGCCTCGTTGCAGACGCTCCAGGGTGGCCGTGTCGCCGGTATCGGCGACGCGTGGCCGGTACTCGGCGCGCGCGTCAAACGTGGCCAGCCACTACTGCGACTAACACCCAGTGGTTCTGGTGGCGAGCGCGCGGCCACAGCCGCGGATGCGGCGCGCGTCACGGCTGAACTGGCACAGGCACGCGTCGAGCTTGCGCGCTTGGAAGGTTTGCCAGGAATCGTCTCGCGTGCCGAAGTCGACGCTGCTCGCGCCAACGTGCGTAGTCTCGTGGCACAACGCGCCGCGCTCACGGGCACGGCGCGCGGTGGCGAAGTCATTGCCGCGCCACTCGACGGGGTTGTCGCCTCGATTGCCACCTCGCCTGGTGTGGTTGCCTCGCCCGGCGAGACCTTATTGACGATTATAGATCCGGCGCGTCTGTCGATCGAGGCGCTGGCATTTCAGTCTTTGGTTAGTGCAGATATCGTGAGCGCGACGGTCGCGCTACCCACTGGCAAGACCGTCGCCGCGCGCGTGGTGGGTGTTGGCATGCAACTACAGGGCGGCGCGATTCCGGTCCGCTTGAATCTTGCCGAGATCGCAGCAGGGATCAATGTCGGCACGCCCGTGGTCGTCTTCCTGGAACTCGCGGAGCAACGCGAGGGCGTCTCGTTGCCACTTGAGTCGTTAGTCCGGACGGCGCAGGGCGACCGAGTCGTGTTCGAGAAGGTCTCCGCCGAGCGCTTTATGCCACGCACAGTGCGCGTCCGGCCGATCAGTGCGGATCGCGTCGCCGTGCTCGATGGCCTGGCGAGCGACGTGCGTATCGTGACGAGCGGCGCGGCGTTGCTCAGCCAGATCCGCTGAGCGCACGACCATGTTCAACCAGATCGTCACAGCCAGCCTGCGCTACCGCGTGTTCGTGCTCGCGGCAGCCGTGCTGCTCATTCTCGTGGGACTTTGGACAGTACCCCGGCTGCCGATCGACGTCTTGCCGGATCTCAATCGCCCGACCGTGACGATTCAGACCGAATCGCATGGCCTCGCGCCGGAGGAAGTCGAGCAGCTCGTCACGCTGCCGATCGAAACGGCGATGCAGGGCTTGCCAGGTGTCGTGCGGGTCCGCTCGACCTCCAGTCTGGGCCTGTCATTCATCTACGTGGAGTTCGAGTGGGGCGCTGAGATCTACCGTGCACGCCAACAGGTGGCTGAACGGTTGAGTGCCGCGACGAGTCAGTTGCCAGAGGAGATCCGGCCGTCGATTGGCCCGATCACCTCGATCATGGGCGAGATCATGCTGATCGCTGTGGCTGGTGAGCGCGCCGACCCGATGACGCTGCGTGAAGTGGCCGAGTTCGATCTGCGACCACGGTTGTTAGCGATACCCGGCGTTGCGCAGGTGATCCCGATCGGTGGGCTGGTACGCGAGTATCGGGTGGCGCCGGATGCCGCCCGGATGCGGCAGTTGAACGTGTCGCTCGAGGAGATCGAGGCGGCCGTGCGCGGCTTTTCGTCCAATGCCGGCGGTGGCTTTCTCGATGAGCGCGCCCAGGAGTTTGTCATTCGCACCTTGGGCCGCGAGCGCGATCCGGCCGCGTTGGCGGGTCTCGTCGTCGCGACCCGCGACGGCGCGCCCATCCTGCTGCAGTCGGTTGCCGACGTGGGCTACGCAGCACGGCCGCGGCGCGGCAGCGCGGGCTTCGACGGAAAACCTGCGGTGGTGCTCGGCGTGCAGAAGCAACCGGGTGTCGATACGGTGCGTTTGACCCGTGCGATCGAGTCGTCGTTGGAGGCTGCGCGCGCCACGTTGCCGGCCGATGTGGCTACGCTGCAGGTCCAGTTTCGCCAGGCAACGTTCATCGAGAACTCAATCAGCAACGTCAACCGCGTGCTCGTCGAGGCACTGCTGATCGTCGGCGTGGTGCTGTTTCTGTTCTTGATGAACACTCGCACGACGCTCATCTCGCTGCTCGCGATCCCGATGTCGGTGCTGGTAACAGCCATTGTCTTCCGGTTGTTCGACCTGTCGATCAACACCATGACGCTGGGCGGTGTCGCGATCGCTATCGGTGAGTTGGTGGATGACGCGGTGGTCGGTGTCGAGAATATTTTCCGCCGCATGCGTGAGAACCGTGCGCGCGGCAATCCGCAGCCTATGTTGAGCCTGGTCGCCGAGGCGAGCCAGGAAGTCCGGTCGGGCATCTTCTACGCCACGATCATCATCGTACTGGTGTTCGTGCCGCTGTTCGCACTGAGTTGCATCGAAGGGCAGTTGTTCGTGCCGCTGGGTCTCGCCTACGTCGTCTCGATACTCGCGAGTCTGGTCGTCTCAGTCACCCTGACGCCCGTGCTGTGCTACTACCTGCTGCCGTCCTTGAAACGGCTCGACGAGCCGGACAGCGCGGCCGTGCGTTGGCTGCAAGCCTGGTATTCGAGCATTCTGGACGTTGCGTTGCCGCGGCGCACGCTGGTGTTGACTGTTGCCATGGTCGCCGTGACCTTGGCGGCGCTCGAGCGCGTGGCGGCTGCCGAAGAGCTTTTCTGCCGGCGTTCAACGAAGGTACATTGGTATTGTCGCTCGCGTTTACCCCGGGCATTGCGATGGCAGACTCCGAACGCTTGGGTGCCGTTGCCGAGCAGCTTATCAGTCAGGTGCCGGAAGTCGTCTCGGTCAGTCGCCGCACCGGACGGGCGGAACTGGATGAGCATGCCGAAGGCGTCCATATGAACGAGATCGACGTCAACCTCAAGATGGCCGCGCGTGAACGAGACGTTGTGTTGGCGGACATTCGCGGTCGCCTGGCGCCATTGCCCGGTTCGGTGTCTTTTGGTCAGCCGATCAGTCACCGTTTAGACCATCTGCTGTCGGGCGTGCAAGCGCAGTTGGTCGTGAAGATCTCCGGCGTCGATCTCGACAACCTGCGATCGCTCGCTGCCCAGGCGGAACAATTGTTAGCCGGGACGCCGGGTCTGGTGGATCTGCGGGTCGAACGGCAGGTGCGCGCGCCGGAGATTCACGTCCGTGTCGATGAGGACGCCGCGCGGTTCTATGGCATCACGCCGGCGCGAGTTGCCGAGCGCGTTGATCTGTTATCGGGCGGCGAACAAGTCGCTGAGGTGATCGACGGACTGCGTCGCTACGCAGTGACGATCCGCCTGCCCGAGGAAACGCGGTCGCTCGCCGGGTTGCGCGATATTCCTGTTGATACGCCGCGTGGCTCGGTGCCGCTCGGCAATCTGGCGAGCGTGGCGGAAGCGGATGGGCCCAACACCATCCAGCGCGAAGACGGTCGCCGTCGTATTGTCATCTCGGGCAACATCGAAGGCGCCGGTGCAGACCGAGTCGTGGCCGAGATGGAGCGCCGGCTCGCGGCCTTACCACTACCGACTGGCTATGGACTGCGGATCGAGGGGCAGTTCCGCGCCCAGCAAGAGGCTGCACAGCGCATCGCCGGGCTGTCGCTAGTGTCGCTGACGCTTATCTTTCTAGTGCTCTACACGCGCTATCGGTCTGCCGCACTCGCTCTCATTGTCATGGGCAACGTGCCGCTTGCGTTGGTGGGGTCGGTCATTGCGCTGTGGCTCACCGGGCTGGATCTTTCCATTGCCGCCATGGTCGGCTTTATCACCTTGACGGGCATCACGGCTCGTAACGGCATCTTGAAGATCAGTCATACGCTCAATCTCGTGTTGCGCGATGGGCTGCCGTTCGACCGTGCAACCATTCGCCGCGCCTGCCTCGAACGGATGACGCCGGTGCTGATGACGGCTGTCTCAGCTGGCATCGCACTCGTGCCGCTGATGATCGGCGGCGACCAGCCGGGCAAGGAGATCCTGCACCCTGTGGCGGTGACGATCTTTGGGGGTCTGTTGACCGCCACACTGCTCGATGCGGTGGTGACACCGACATTGCTGGAGCGGTTCGGCGCACCGGCGATTGAGCGGCTGCGGGCTGCGCGGGCGGATGCAGTGGGTGCCCAAGAAGCGTATTGATTGCAAGAATCTTGTAGTTTTTGATCAGGAGATAGTTAGATGCAAGAGCGAATTATGACGCGAATCGGTCGGGCTTGGGTGTTGGCAGCGGTCTGTGCCGCCGCACTCGTCTGTAATGTGGCAGTGGCCAAGCAGTGGGACAGCCATGCCGGTGCCTATCACGTGCATTTGATGAGTATGGACACTGGCTTCGATGTGCATATCCATAGCGCGAAGGATCATTCCGCCGTTGATACCACCACGGGTAAGGTGACAGTGCAGATGCTCGACGCGGGCAAACTGCGCGCGGTGCCACTATCGGTGCGCCAGAAGGGGATCCTCGCTGGCACGCAACAGCTGAGTGGCGATTGGACGCTGCTACTCAGTATCAACCTGCCAGGCAACAAGCCGGCGCAGTTGCGCTTCTCCTCGAAGATGAAGCCAGGCAATCAGGATGAAGACCATGATGACCACGAGCACGGTAAGGACGATCACGACCATGCGAAAGGACCGGCGAGCACGACCCCCGCTAGCAAGACCCCAGCGAGCAAGACGAAGTAGCGTCATGCGATTGGCAGGGTTTGCGCTCGTGGCGTACGGTTTTGCCGGTGTTGCACTGGCACAGCCGGCGACGACGACATTGACGCTCGATGCAGCGATTACGCGAGCAATGGACCGCAGCGCGACCGTTGTGACAGCAATGGCGGAGCAGCAGGTGGCCGACGCGCAGCTGCAGTCCGCCAGTGCCTGGGCCAATCCGACGCTGCATGTCGAGCTCGAGAATGTGCTGGGCAAGGGCAGCAATGCTGACTTCGATGCAGCCGAGACGACCGTCTCGTTAGCCCAGGAGCTGCCGATCGGTGGTCACCGCGGTGCGCTGCGGCGCGCAGCGCGCGCCTCGCAGGCGTCGGCGTCCGCCGGATTGCAAGTGGCACAGCTCTCGGTTCGACGCGATGTCACGATCGCCTATGCCGAGGCGATCGCAGCGGATCGGCTGGCGAAGATCGCGCGCAGCCGCGCCAGCATTGCCGCCGAGACACGTCGTGCGGTTGAGCAGCGCTACGCTGCCGGTCTCGAGTCTGAACTGCAGAACTCGCGGATCGCGGTCGAGACGAGCGGTTTGCAGGCGGCGGCCCAGCGTGCCGCGGCGGGCGCATTGGCGGCAAGACGCCGGTTGGCCCAGTATTGGCGCACCGATACCGTTGTCGAGCCGCTCGATGACGTCTGGTTTGATGCGAGCAGTGGCGCGACTAGCGGTCGCGCGGCTGTTGCTCGCGGTTTGGACCGTACGCATCCGCGCGTTCAACAGTTGCAGTTAGCTACGGCGCGCGCGCAGGCGGAACTCGACGCCGCCCGGGCGCAGCGCTTATCGGCGGTCGAGGCAACGCTCGGCACGCGTCGTTTCAAGGATCTCCCCAGCGACAGCAATCAAGCGTTTGTCTTGGGCGTCTCCGTGCCACTGCCGTTGTGGGACCGAAATCGGGCCGGGATCGCCAGCGCGCGAGCCGAGCTCATGCGCATGGAGCTCGAGCTCGAGCAGACCGGGCGTGATCTTGCGGCCCAGTATGAGTTCGCCGTCGCTGAGCTTGGCGCGGCGACGCTTGAAGTGCAGGCCCTTGCAGATGCGTTGCCTGCAGCCGAGTCCGCCGCGCGACTCTCGGGCCTAGGCTACGACGCGGGCCGGCTCTCCTCGCTCGAGCGCCTCAGTGCCGAGCGCGCGCTGTTCGACGCGCGTGAACAACTGGAGGGTGCTCTGGCTCGCAGCGCATCGCGCGCGGGCCGACCTTGCGAGCCTTTCTCAACCCTGACAAGTCATCACTTGTCGTTCCATTCGCAGCTCGATTAGAACCGGTAGGTGTAGCTGAGATCGACCGCCAGCGGGTTGATCGGATAGCGCACGGCGGTGTTGTTCAGCGCGAAGTTGATAGTGATGTAGTGCGCTTCCTCGTCGAGGATGTTGCTGCCGCTGAGTGCGAACTGATGTTTGCCATCCGCACTCCTCAAAACGGCGCGGGCGTTGGTTACCGTATGTGCATCGGTAAGATTGACCGGATTGTCGCGATGGCCGCTGGTGTTGTAGTACTCGCTCTGTGAGCGGACATCAGCGGTCAGGGTCAGGTTGCCCCAGGACCTTACTGGTACGGTGTAGTCAGCTCCGACGGTGACCACGTAGTCCGATACGCCGGCAACCGCTTCGTTGAGCAGGATCCCGGTGGGCGGCTGATTGCCAACATCCTTCCATTCGGCGTCCTGCAGTGTGAAGGCCAGCCGACCGGCAAATCTTTCGATCGGCGCCCACGTGGCCTCGACCTCGAGGCCATAAATCTGGACCTCGCCCACATTGCTCTGTTGTACGACGCCATTGGCCAGAATCTGGCCAACCGCGAGATTGCTGGTCGTCTGTAGGTAGGCGGCCAGATTACCTCAGGGAGATATGCAATCTCGCCCCCTGTACATCGTCAGGACCCACCCCACCAGCCGCATCGACGACGTGGTCGCCGCCGTGCAGTCGTGGTTACAGCCGGTGGCGAAGTCATCGCCGAGACCTACAGTGACAATGTCGACTATCGCTATGCGAATCGCTCGCTGCGCCATTTACTTGGCCTGCCGATGGTGTTCAGTGGCGAGCCGCGGGTCACCGATACTCGCACACTCTCAGTGCAGGTAACGACGCGTCTGGCTACCAAGTCAGTCGTCATACAGATCGGCATCGTTCTTTTGACATTCGGACTGTTGTTGGCTTTGCTCGTGTCGTGGGTTCCGGCGTCGGCCGGCCTGATCACTATCGCGTGTGCTTTCGCCGTGCTGCCGGTCGCGGTGGCTTGTCGCTATGTCTGGCCGCGCCGCATGCGGCAGCAATTGCTCTACGCCGTGCAACGCAGCGGCTGCGTCCGAGATTACAACACCGTTTGCATCAATTGTCGGCGCGAGGTTCAGTGCGCCGGAAGTGCCCGCCGGCAGCAATACTGAAGCGGTTATGTTGCAGCTGCACGACTTGCTCGATCGCAGGAACAGAGGTGCGTTGAGCGACGCCGAATACGCTCGCAAGAAAGCGGCGATCCTTGCGCGCATGTGAATTCATGAATGTCGCGTGCGCTACCAAGGCAGGACTTGCCCGTCGAGGTTGAAGAACTTGCCGTTGTCGGCCGGTGAGGCCTTGTCGATCACCGTGATCATCTGCCCAACGGCACTCTCGACGCTCTCGAGCTTCATGCGCGCACCCTTCATCATGTCCGTGTCGACCGGACCCGGGTTTACGAGCAGCACGGTCACACCGCGGTCGGTGACCATCTTGGCGTAGTTGAGCATCAACATGTTGAGCGCCGATTTGCTGGCACGATAAAACGGAATACGCCCTGGTCCGCCGTCCATGCCGAAAGACGCCTCGCTAGTGCTGATGTTGACTATTTTCTTGTCTTGGCTTGCAACGACGTTAGGCAGCAGCGCCTCGGCCACTCGTAATGGGCCGATTGTGTTGACGGCCAAGACAGTGCCAAAACTCTCCAGATCCATCTTGCCGGGTGACTGGCTGCGGATATTGCCGGAGATTCCCGCGTTGTTGATCAACAGATCGATCGGCTGGCCGCGCAGCGCTGCGGCCAGTACCGCGACATCCTGAGCGCTAGCGACGTCGAGTCGGGCGACTGAGAAGTCAGCATTGCTGGCTGCTAGCTGTGCAAGCTCCGTGGCTTGAGCGGGATCGCGAGTGGTCGCGATGACGCGCCAGCCCCGCTTGGCATAGACCTGCGCGAACCCCAAGCCGATGCCGCGATTCGCGCCGGTGATCAAGACGGTTTTCTGTGCGCTCTTTTCCGTCTCGGCACTGTGTGCAACGGGGAGGGCGACAACGCAACTTGCGATGAGCGCAACAATGATCTTACTGGTCGGTCGGAACATGGAGTTCTCCCTCGAGTCTAGTCGTAAAGTTCCTGGAAGCCACTCTCGATCGCAGCATCTCGATCGACGAGCATGTTACGTAGTCGCTTGTTGCGGTACAGCTTGTTAGGAAAGCCCGGTTGGAATTGACTGATCTCGTTTAACTCCGCTAGTTGCGCGGTATCCAGCGTAACCTGCAGCGAGCCGAGGTTGTCGGTGAGCTGTGCCATCGTGCGTGCACCGATGATCGGCAGGGGCCGCCCCGGCTGTGCCAGCAACCACGCCAGTGCCACCTGGCTTGGAGTCGCATCGATACTAGTTGCGATCTTCCTAACCACATCGACAATAGCCAGGTTGCGGTCGTTGATCGCCCCACTCAGCTGCAGACCGGTCTTGCGGCCAGCGCGCTGGTCGGCAGATGCGGGTGCGCCTATATCGGCCCGACTGTACTTACCGCTGAGCAGGCCGCTGGCGAGCGGCGACCACGGCATCACCGTGATGTTCTGATCGCGACACATGGGTACCAGCTCACGCTCAGCGGTTCGGTCGATCAGATGATACTCGGCCTGCATCGCGATGAACGGCGTCCAGCCGCGGCACTCCGCCAGCGTGTTAGCTTCCGCGATCTTCCAAGCCGGCGTGTCAGATACCGCGACGTACAGCACTTTGCCGGCGCGCACCAGATCATCCAGCGCTCGCATGACCTCCGCAACCGGCGTGCGGAATTCCCACATGTGTAGCCAGTAAAGATCGATGTAGTCGGTGTCGAGCCGCTTGAGGCTGGCATCCACCGATTCGCGCATGTTCTTGCGATGGTTGCCGCTGGCGTTCGGCTGACCCTCCACCATGCCCATCGTGTACTTGCTGGCTACGACAAAGCGGCTGCGGTCACGCTGGATGAACTCGCCAACGATTTGCTCCGACTCGCCAAAGTTGTAGATGTTGGCAGTGTCTATGAAGTTGCCACCCTGCGTCGCGTAATGTTCCAGCATCGCCAAGCTATCGGCGCGGCTCGCGTTGCGTCCGGTGCCATCGCCAAAGGTCATCGCGCCAAGCGAGATCGGCGAGACGCGTAAGCCGCTGTTCCCCAGCAGGCGATAGTGGTTTAGTTGCATGGTTTTCGCCTTGTAAAGTGATACTTCTGGAACGTCTGGTTTACAGTATGGTCGAAGACACAGTACGTTTGGTGAAATGCGTCGCGACCACTGATCAGTTAATTCGAGGATTATCCATGACTGTACCGATGAATAAACTCTACCGCCCAACCCAGGAAGAGCACGCGCGCCAAGGCTTTGTCGGTGCACTAAAGAAGTATGTGAACGGCGAGCTGGAGCGTGACGTTGTGAGACGCTATCACGACGAATTGGCACCGGCATTTAATGCCAAGCATGGTCATGATGCGACCAATCGATACGAGGCGATTCCGGTATTGGAGCCAGACCCCGATTTCCAGCTGTGGTGCTCCACTGTGTATTCATCGCAGGATCTGCTTTGGGAAACGACTGGGGAAACCGTCGATCGGCTCTTGCCGCAATTCGATCAGCGCGCCGCTGACATCGAAGCGAATCCGAAACGCCTGGGTACCTTGCAGCTTGACCCAAAGCTCGAGCTGCCCCAGCCAATCGGCAGTACGGAAATTCACCGGCAGCCGGGGGGCTATTTTTATCGGCAGTCTCAAGCGGACTTATCCGCAGCTCTCTTGTACATGGGGTCGGTCGAAATTTATCGCACTGCCAAAGGCTTTGGCCAGATTGGCGATCCCTGTGACACCAGTTCGGGCCGGAGTCTGGCCCAGATGTTGTCCGGGAAATACCCTGAACTGGCGCCGCAGCGAGTGCTCGATATGGGCTGCGGGGTTGGCGCGATGGCGATGGGTCTGAAGCAGGCCTGGCCGCAGGCCGAAGTACATGGTCTCGATTTATCGGCGCCATTCGTTCGTTTTGCGCATCTTTGGGCGAACGATTTGGGTCTCGAGTTGCATATGCGTCAGGCGGATGCTGCCAATAGCGGCTATCCAGACGGCCATTTTGATGTAATCGTGTCGCAGATCCTGTTTCACGAGACTTGGCACGACAAGCTCCCCGCGATCATGCGCGAGGCGCACCGGCTGTTACGGCCTGGCGGTGTGTTCTTCAATATCGACACGCCGTATCAGCCTGATCGCATCGGGATCCCTGAACAAGTACTCAACAATTGGCAGGTCACTAACAACGGCGAGCCATTCTGGGTCGGCTTCTCCGAGACAGCCGTGCAAAAGGAAATGCTGCAAGCCGGCTTTGATCCAGCAGGTGTCTTCGCTACCTATCAAGCGATCGGCGGCGGCCGCGAATTCTTTCTGTTCGGCGGCCAAAAATAGTCATGAGCAAATTTGACAGTGAAGAGCGCGCTAGCATCGTGTCAATGATGCATGATCCGAAACGCGCAAGACCGCAGTTCATTCGCAATGTTGACATGGACAAAGTGGTCGATGCACTGCTGCGGCTGTCAATGGAAGTCAGCGTTATTCGTGATCGGCTGGATATTCACGAAGCGCTTGCCGAGCAACATGGCATCGCCGCCGATGCCGTGGAGTCGTTTGTGGCGACGCCCGAGATCGAGGCGCGACGCCGTGAGCGGCGTGAGCGACTAGTTCGCGGTGTGATCTCGGATCTTCGCTAAAGCGCTAGTCGACGGCTGTCTTTGGCGCTTCGCGCAAGAAATGCCACACACCATGCGGCCCGCGCACGACCGCACTGCGAAACTCTCGCCCAGCGACCTGCAGTGAGGCGGCTGGCACCGCGACTTCAATATCATGTTGTGCGCAGCATTCCAGGACCGCGCTGAGATCACGCACCGTCAACCGCACGCCGACAACACCGCGATGCGGCGGCCGGGCACGCTCACGCAATGATTCAAAGCTACCAGGTGGTAGCCCATAGTGAATGATGCCAAGCATCACGTCTTCCACGACACGCCCGTAATTGTTAGCACGAATCTTTGTAGTCTTACCGGCGCCGATCATATCTGAGAAGGCCTTGCTCTCGAACTCGTAGCTGAGCCCCATCGCTATGCCTAACACATCTTCATAGAAGTGCCGCACAGGCTCGAAGTCGCTGACCGGGCCGGAACTGCTCTGTACTTCGCTAAACAAGCGATCTGTGACGCTGACAAAGTTTGCCGCCGGCGCCGTCTGAGACAGGATAGCCGCGATCATGACGCCGTCCGGCCCCTTGATATGTGCCTCGATGAACCGGTTGCCGTCTGGCAGCTGCATCTGGGCGCCTTCAGTCACCAGCTCAAAGTCATGGCGCCGAAAGGCTTGCTTCGCCGCAGCCAGATCGCTGGTAAAAAAATCGATCATTTTGAGTGCGTCGCTCGCGATCCCGACCCCGCCTACGCGAATGACGGTGTCCGATCCCGGCGAGAACTCAACCAGCTGTACGCCGATGCCCGTACCGGGAGTTTCGAGTAACAGAATGCGCGCGGTTTGCTGTGCCACGCCGAACCATGCCGCAGTTTGTTCGGCATCCAGCTGCTCGTCGTAAATACGCTGCATGCCCAGAACTTGCTCGAACAGCTGCAGTTGCCGCGGCAACTCGCGTGTGACGATCACCGGGCCGTCGATGGATACTACGTTTGACACTGCAAAACCTCCGTTAATCACTCACCCACTCGAATAACAAGTGTGTCGAGTTCGCGTGTGCGCAACTTGGCGCGCAGTCGGTTCAACTCGGCGAGGTCCGTAATCGGCCCAATGCGCACGCGGTGCCACACATCTTCATCCACAGCGACACGCTGCACCTGCGCCTCGATGCCTTGCATGCGCAGTTGCGTGCTAACACGTTGTGCTTCCACTAAATCCCGATAAGAGCCCGCTTGCAGCACATAGACGCCCGGTCGCTCGATCGGCCCGAGCGTGTTGCCGCGTTCACCGCGAACTTCCTTGTCCTTCTCTGGTACGACGACCTCGAACTTCGGCAACATGTCGTAGAAGTCGAGGTTCTTGGCTGCGTCCTCGCCATCGGTGGCCGCATCGGTAGTTGCATCGGGGGATGCGTCGGCGCGCCGCGGCTCCGGCCGAGCGACTTCGGCGCGGCGACTGTCCAGCGCACGCGCCTCGGCGCCGCGGTAATACAAGTGCACCGCCAGCGCGCAGGCCAGACCAAGCGTGAGTCCTACCGCGAACTCCGGCCAGCGAATCTGCTCAAAGCTGAAGCCACCGGCGCGCGCATGCTTGTAGTCGCGCGATGTAATCTTCGTTCGGCTAACCGCCACGTCGTCAGCCTCGCATTACATGGTCAACGGTGCGGACACACCGAGAATCGTCAGGCCATTGCGAATGACTTGCTGCACGCCTAACACCAGCGCCAGTCGCGCATTGCGCAATTCGGCATTTTCGACGATGAACTGCTCGGCGTTGTAGTAAGTGTGAAATGCATTGGCGAGCTCGCGTAGATAGTGCACGAGTGCGTGTGGTGCGCGCGCGAGCGCGGCGTGTTCGACGACTTCGGGGTAGCGGGACAGCGCGGTGAGCACGGCTTCTTCATGCGGACCGTTGAGCCGTTCTGCCTGTGCCAGACCCTGCTCACGGTCGAAGTGCAGGCTGCGCGACTCCAGCTGCTTGAGCACGCTCGCTACCCGCGCGTGCGCGTACTGGATGTAGTAGACCGGGTTCTCGTTTGAGCGCGACTTGGCGAGCTCGAGATCGAAATCGAGATGCTGATCGTTGCTGCGCATCAGATAGAAGAACCGGCAGGCGTCGTTGCCGACTTCGTCGCGCAACTGGCGCAGGGTTACGAAGTTACCCTCACGCTTGCCCATCGAGAGCTTCTCGCCATTGCGAAACAGGCTGACGAGCTGTATCAAGCACACCTCGAGACAGTCGGCGGGCTCGCCGAGTGCTACCAGGCCGCCACGAACGCGCGCAACGTAACCGTGGTGATCAGCGCCTAACACGTCGATCAGCTTGGTAAAGCCGCGCTGCCGCTTGTCGTAGTGGTAAGCAATGTCGGACGCGAAATAGGTCTTGAGGCCATTCTCGCGCACCACGACACGGTCCTCGTCATCGCCGAATTCGGTGGCCCGAAACCACTCAGCGCCGTCTTTGCGATAGACGCGGTTGGCAGCGCGCAGTTTAGTGAGTGCCCGCTCGATCGCACCGCTCGTCTCCAGCTCGCGCTCGGAATACCAGCGGTCGAACGTCACGCCAAAGCCGTCGAGGTCGTCGCGGATCTCCGCCAGCAGCCGATCGCGTGCAAAGGTGATGACCTCATCGAAGCGCTCGTTGCCTAACAGGCGACGCGCGTTGCCGATCAGCGCGTCGATATGTTTGTCCTTGTCGCCAACGGGCGCGTCGGGCGGCGCAGCTGCGAATACGGCGGCACTCGGCTGGCGCAGCGAATCGCCAAGCTTGGCGCGCAGTGCGGCGGCGACCGGCTGGATGTACTCGGCCCGATAACCATTGGACGGAAACGTGAGTGACTCGCCGCAGGCCTCGAGGTAGCGCAGATAGACGCTGACCGCGAGGATCTCGATCTGGCGGCCGGCATCATTTATATAGAACTCGCGCTGCACGTCGAAGCCCGCTGCCTCGAGCATATTGCCGAGCGTTGCGCCATAGGCCGCCTGACGACCATGGCCCACGTGCATTGGCCCGGTGGGATTGGCCGAGACAAACTCAAGCAAGACCTTGGTGCCAGCACCGACAGTGCCGCGGCCGAACCGCTCACCTTCGGTATGAATTCGGCGCAGCGTGGCGGCGAACGTCGTGCGCGCGAGCCGAAAGTTGATGAAGCCGGCGCCCGCGATCTCGGCGCTCGTGATCAGCTCGTTGGCCGGTAGCGCCGCCACAATGGCCTCGGCCAGCTCGCGCGGTTTGCGCCCCGCACCCTTCGCCAGGCGCAAGGCGACATTGGTCGCAAAATCGCCGTGTACGGGATCGCGGGTACGTTCCACGACAATACTGGCCGGATCGGGCTGCGATGTCAGCACAGCGGGTGCCAGGCTCGCGACGGCCTGGCGCAGTAGATGCTCGAGTTCGGTCTTCAAGGGCGGAGCTTCAGCTAAAGCGCGTCATTGTAGCCTGTCAACCGAACTGGGACTCCGCCGTTTGGTCAGATGCAGAGCCGCAAGGCGTTTTGACTATTGCCAGGAGCATTGCATGAAAAGTTTCACCTTGGTGCCCGCCACGCTGCTGGCCGTTGCCCTCGTCGCAACGTCGCCCGTCGTCAGTGCGGCGGATAACGCCCGCCCACAACGGGGCGACATGTTCAAAAAAATGGACCAGGATGGCGATGGCCGTCTGGCACGCACCGAGCTGCCGTCGAGTGAGCGGGCACAGCAGCGGTTCGAGGCGATGGACGCTGACAAGGACGGCTACGTGACCCAAGCAGAAGCGCAGGCCGCACGCCAGAATCGCCGGGCCGACCGCAAGGCGGAGATGGAGCAGCGCTTCAAGGACGCGGATATCAACGGTGATGGCCAGTTCTCGCTCGACGAGGTGCAGGCCAAGATGCCGCGGCTGGCAGAGCGGTTCAACGAGCTCGATGCCGACAAGAACGGTTATCTGACGCGCGAAGAAATGCGGGCCGGCGCCAAGCAGCGTCACCAGCAGCGTTCCAAAGAGCGTCCGGCCAGCTGAAATTTGTCTAGCTGAGTTCCAGCGGGTCGATATCGAGTGACCAGCGCAGGTCGCGCGGCGCCGTCAGTGACTCGATGCGGGGTAACCACGTATCGATAAACCGATGCAGCGTCGCGCGATCGGCGCATTCGACTAACAATTGTGCGTGATAGCGGCTGGCGCGTTTCGCCATGGCTGCGGGCACGGGACCCAGCACCTTCAGGCCGCGGGGCACCACTGCCGCGCCGCGCGCTGTGCGCAGGAACTCGACCGCGGCTGCCAGCGTTAGCGCTGACGCGCGGATGGCCGCCAGCCGAGAGTAGGGCGGCCAGGCTGACGCCTCCCGTTCCTTGAGCGCTTCGCGGGCAAACCCGTCATAGCCCTCATGCAGCAGATGCTGCAACAGTGGGTGCTCGGGGTATTCCGACTGGATCAGCACTTCGCCCGGTTTGTCGCCGCGGCCAGCGCGCCCAGCCACCTGGATGATGGTCTGCGCCAGTCGTTCCGGCGCCCGAAAGTCGGTGCTGAATAGCCCCTGATCCGCATTCAGCACGACGACCAGCGTGACGTTCGGAAAGTCATGCCCCTTGGTCACCATCTGCGTGCCCACCAAGATGCGCGCATCGCCCGACGCGACACGCGTCATCACGTCCTCGGCATCGCCGCGTCGGCGCGCGATATCGCGATCCAGGCGCGCGATGGGCACGTCGGGAAACCACTCGGTCAGGGTTTCTTCAACGCGTTCGGTGCCCTGGCCCACGGGACGCACGGCATAGCCGCATTGCGGGCAATGCTCTGGCAAGGGCGCCTGCGCGCCGCAATGGTGACAGCGCAACTGCGCGGCCCCGAGATGGACGGTCAGGCGCGCGTCGCATTCTCCACAAGGCGCCATCCAGCCGCAGGCGGTGCACACCAATGACGGCGCATAACCGCGACGATTGATAAACACCAGCACCTGCCCGTCGGCGCCCAGGTGCCGCCGCATCGCCTCGACCGCTGGTGTCGACAGGCCCTGGCGCACCGCGTGCTGGCGCAGGTCGATCGTGGCGGCACGCGGCGGCATCGATTGCCCGGTACGTCGCGGCAGCGACAGCGTCGTATAACGAGCGAGCGCGGCATTGTGCAGCGTCTCGATCGACGGCGTGGCAGAGCCGAGCACAATCGGGATACCGGACTGCTGCGCGCGCACCATCGCGAGATCACGCGCCGAGTAGCGAAACGCGGTGTCCTGTTGCTTGAACGACGCGTCGTGTTCCTCGTCGACGATCACAATGCCGAGATTGTTGACCGGTGCAAACACCGCCGAGCGGGTGCCGATCACGATGCGCGCGTTGCCAGCCAGACTGCTGCGCCAGGCGGCAAGCCGTTCGGTATCCGTGAGGCCGGAATGCAACACCGCGAGCGGCACGTGGAAACGCGCCGTAAACCGGGCTACCAATTGCGGTGTCAGGCCGATCTCTGGTACTAACACCAATGCATTGCGCCCCTGGCGCAACACAGTTTCGATTACGCGCAGATACACCTCGGTCTTGCCGCTGCCGGTGATGCCGTGCAGCAAGAAGGGTGCATAGCGGTCCAGCGCTGCTTCGATCGCCGTGATGGCAGCGAGCTGCTCGTCGGTCGCGTGTAAGGGCTCGCCGCGTAGCAATGCGCTGGGGGTTGTGGTCGATGGTCCGTGCCGCTCGTATTCCGTGGCAGTTAGCCAGCCGCGCGCGACCAGCGCCCGCACCGCCTCGCGCCAGGTCGGAAACGCGTTGCCGAGTTCGTCCGCGGTGCTACCGCGGGCTGGCGTGCCGAGCTGGGTTCGCTCCACAGCCTGTTGCTCGATGAATGCCAGTACCTCGCACTGCTTTGGCGCCCGACTCACCGCGCCAGTTGCGAGCGCATCCCGGCCGGCCGCCGTGCTGACCCAGCAAGCGATGACTTCGACCGCAGTCGCTCCGTCGCGCGCCAGCTTGGGCAGTGCTGCCGCGACCACCTCGCCTATGGGGTGGTGGTAGTACTGCGCCGCAAAGGCGAGCAGGTGCTGCAAGCGTGCGTCGAACACCGGTGCTTCATCCAGCACCTCGAGCGCCGCACGCAGCTTGTCTGGCGGGATGTCGGTGTGATCCGTGAGTGCCACGACCACACCGACCAGCTGCCGGCGTCCAAAGGGTACGCGAACGCGTTTGCCGGGTTGCGGCGCGCAACGACCGGCAGGTTCGGGCGTGCGATAGTCGAACAGACGCCGCAGCGGCGCATCCAGGGCGACTTGCAGGATCTGCTCTGCACTCATGGACGCGGCAGCTCGCCTTGTCCACAGCGGCTGTGGATAACACTGTGGAGAACTGCTGTGTCCAGCGACAAAACCGCGGTGATTTTGCAACTACAAGTGGGTCTGATCGAATCGTGACCAAATGGCATGAAAATCATAAAAATCAATAGCTTACCTATTGGCAGTCTGATCGGGCGGGCGCCTTATGACACATTCATGACACCTGTTGTGCGGCATTGTTCGTAAGTGGCTGATTCTCTACGTCGCATAGCCCGGACACTTGGTAGTCAACCGCAACGGTTGCAGTGCGTTGTACCCAGCATGACGGCCTTTGTTACGCTCGCTGCGGTTTATAGCACGCCCACTGTGAGGCGGAGCCGGAGCGATCAGCTGAGCAGCGCAGATGCCACCAACCGCGCGCTAGACGTGTTTCTCGCGGGCGTGGAACGCAAGGCGTTTCGCATCGCGCAGCTCGGCCTGCGCAACGAGGCGGATGCGCTCGATGCGGTGCAGGATGCCATGATGAAGCTGGTGCAGTCCTAGCTGCGCGGCCTGCGGCCGAGTGGCCGCCCCTGTTCTACCGAATCCTGGAAAACGTGATCCGTGACATGCAGCGTCGGCGCACGGTGCGCGGGCGCGTGATGGCGTGGCTGCCAGCCAAGCTGGGCGACGAAGATGATGAGTTGCCCGATCCAATGGCCATGGCGGAGAGCCCGCAGCCGCAGCCGCCACGACAACTCGAAATGAACGAGGCGATCGACGTGCTCGAACAGGCGATCGCGGCGCTGCCGGCGCGCCAGCGCCAAGCCTTCCTGCTGCGCAACTTCGAAGCGCTCGATACCGCTGCCACGGCAGCAGCGATGGGCTGCTCCGAAGGCAGTGTGAAGACGCATTATTTTCGCGCGCTGGAGACTTTGCGCGCGCGCTTGGGAGACGTGTGGTGACCAGCCCAGCAGACGAGCAGCAGCGATTCGAGACACGCAGTCGCGAGGTACTCGAGGCGAGTGCGTCGCGCCTCGATGGCCGCACGCAGTCGCGGCTCACGCAGGCGCGCTATGCCGCACTCGCCAAGCGCAGTGAACCCGCATTCATCGCGCGCTGGCGCGCCTATGCGCCAGCGGGTGCGCTGGCTGCCGCGCTCGTCATCGGCATTGTGTTGTTCGCCGCCCGGCCTGACTTGCAGACACCCGGCACGCTGCCTGTTGGTGGCAACAGCGAGTTCGAGTTGTTAGTGGATAACGAAGTGCTGGAGCTGGCCGAAGCGGGCGATGAACTCGAATTTTACGAATGGGCCGCGTTTGAGGCGGCCGGCGATGGTGCCACGGTGGGTACGTGAGCCGCGACCGGCGACGACCGCTGGTGGGCGTGGTGCTAGCTACCGCGCTCTGTGCACCGTCGTTTGTTAGCGCAGCCGAACCCCCGCAGGCGGCTGTCAGCGCACCTGATGGCGAACTGCTTGAGTTTCTGGCCGACGCCGATGGGGTCGCCGATGAGGGCTTTTTGGAGTTTTTGGCCGCGACGGATCTTGACCCAATCGTCAAGCGACGGACACCGCCTGCTGAGAGTGCGACTAAGACGTCGCAGAAGGAATCGGATGATGACTAACAATCTGCTGGTGTGCAGTCTGCTGGTCGGACTGCTGAGTCTAGGCGCGGCCGGCGGTGTGCAGGCGCAGAGCGCCACAATCGGAGATGCTCCGGCGACGGCGGCTGACAGGGCCGCGGACAGCACCGCCGTGCAGCCTCTACCGTGGGCGCGTCTGTCTGCCGAACAACGCACCGCGCTGGCGCGGTTCGAAGGCGAGTGGGATAGCTTGCCAGCGCAGCGACAGAATCGGCTGGTTCGCGGCGCTGATCGCTGGCTCGCGATGGACCCGGAACGGCGCACCGCGGCGCGCGAGCGTTTCGAGCGTTGGCAAGACCTGCCGCCGGAACAGCGACGCCTCGCGCGCGAACGGCTGCGTCAATTTCAGGACCTGCCGCCCGAGGAGCGCGCGCGGGTGCGCGAGAGTTTTCGTAAGTTTCAACAGTTGCCGCCCGAGCAGCGGCGCAAGCTGCGCGAGCGCTGGCAACGCGCTACGCAGGCAGAGCGGCAGCGCATGCTGGAGCAACGGCGACAACGGCTAGAGCAGCGTCGGCTGCAGCAGCAACAACGCTCGCCGAACAACTAGCGCGTTTAGTCGACGGCCTTGACGGCAGCGATCAGCTCCGCTGCCGCCTTCTGGCCATCGCCGTACAACATGCGCGTGTTGTCGAGGAAGAACAGCGCGTTCTCGATGCCCGAGAAGCCCGCGCCTTGGCCGCGCTTGATGACAATGACGTTCTTGGCCTTGTCGGCATTCAAAATGGGCATGCCGTAGATCGGGCTCGACTTGTCTGTGCGGGCGACCGGATTGACGACGTCGTTCGCGCCGATGATCAGCGCCACGTCGGCGGTCTCAAACTCAGCGTTGATTTCATCGAGATCGGCGATCAGATCGTACGGCACGCCAGCCTCGGCTAACAACACGTTCATGTGGCCGGGCATGCGGCCGGCGACCGGGTGGATGGCGAACTTGACGTTGACGCCGCGCTCGATCAGCAGCTGACACATCTCCCACACTTTGTGCTGTGCCTGTGCCACAGCCATGCCATAGCCGGGAACCACGATCACCTTCTCGGCGAAGGCCATCATGACGCCCACATCGGTCGCCTCGATTGACTTCATCGAGCCGGTGACCGGGCCGCTGGCAGCGCCGCCGGATTCGCCGAAATTGCTGAACAGCACGTTGGCGATCGAGCGGTTCATGGCCTTGGCCATGAGCTGCGTCAGGAGCGTGCCGGCTGAACCCACCACCGTACCCGCAATGATCATCGCGGCGTTGTTCAGCACGAAACCCTCGAACGCCACGGCGAGGCCGGTCAGGGCGTTGTAGAGCGAGATGACGACTGGCATGTCGGCCCCGCCGATAGGCAGGGTCATCGAGATACCCAGCAGCAGCGCGAGCACGAAAATCAGCGTGACGAACAGCGGCGAGGCGTTGAGATGCAGCGCTACCATACCGCCGATCACCAGCGCGCCGACCAGCAGCGCCATGTTGAGCAGTTTCTGGCCGCCGAACCGCAGCGTCTTGTTGATCTTGCCGTCGAGCTTGGCCCAGGCGATCAAGCTACCGCTGAAGGACACGGCGCCGATGATCCCGCCGATCACGGCGAGGATCGAAATCGTCAGCGCGTGCGCCTCGCCCTGTGAGTGCTTGTAAAGTTCGACCGCGGCGATGGCCGCCGCTGCACCACCACCCATGCCGTTGTAAAGCGCGATCATCTGCGGCATGTCGGTCATCGCGACGCGCTTGCCACTCCACCAAGCTAACAGCGAGCCGATCACAATGGCGGCGATGATCAATTCGTAATTCGCCATTCCCGGATACAGGAAAGTGACGAGCGTGGCGACCACCATGCCCGCGCCGGCCCACAGGATGCCGCTGCGCGCGGTCACCGGCGAGCTCATGCGCTTGAGCCCCATGATGAACAGCGCGGCCGTGACGAAATAACTCGCCTGCACGATGAAACTGGCGTCGAACCCGGTGGGCATCAGTGCGACCCTTTCTGTTTGGCCTTGGCGCCGCTCGCCTTGAACATCTCGAGCATCCGCTCGGTGACGACATAACCGCCGACCGCGTTGCCTGCGCCTAACAAGACGCCGGCAAAACCGATGACCTTCTCGAGCGTGGTGTCAGCATTGCCGAGCGCCACCATTGCGCCAACCAGCACAATACCGTGGACGAAGTTGGAACCTGACATCAGCGGCGTGTGCAGGATGACCGGCACTTTGGCGATGATCTCGTAGCCGGTGAAGGCCGCGAGCATGAAGATATAGAGTGCAACGATGCCAGTCATGTTAGGGAACCTTCAGTCGCTTTATGCTTGATCGCCCCAGCGTGTGTGAGGCAGGCGTCGCGGAACACCTCGTCGTCCCAGTCGATCGCGAGCTGCCCCTCCTTGCCGATCGCCGGACGCAGGAAATTCAGCAGATTGCGGGCGTACATCTCGCTGGCGTTGTACGCCAACTGGCCCGGCAGGTTGATTGGCCCGATGATCTTGACGCCGTTGTGCAGCACCGTTTCGCCGGCTTTGGTGAGCTCGCAGTTGCCGCCTTGTTCGGCCGCAATATCCACGATCACGGCGCCGGCCTTCATCCGCTCGACCGCTGCGCGCGTGACGATCACCGGCGCCTTGCGGCCTGGCACGGACGCGGTCGTGATCACCGCGTCCGCCACGGCAATGCGGGCGTCGAGCGCGTCTTGCTGTTTGGCGCGCTCCTCTGCTGTTAGCTCGCGGGCGTAACCGCCGACACCGTCGGCTGACACGCCGGTTTCGACAAACTTGGCGCCGAGCGATTTGACTTGTTCTTTGGTGGCACTACGTACGTCATACGCTTCCACCACGGCGCCGAGGCGTCGTGCGGTAGCGATCGCCTGCAGACCCGCAACGCCAGCGCCAATCACGAGCGCCTGCGAGGGGCGGATGGTGCCAGCGGCGGTCGTTAGCATCGGCATGAATTTACTGAGTGAGTTGGCGGCCAGCAGCACCGCCTTGTAGCCCGCGATCGCAGCTTGTGAGGACAGCGCGTCCATCGATTGGGCGCGCGAGATGCGCGGGATGAACTCGACCGCGAAACTGGTGATCTTGCGGTCACGCAGCGCCTTCACTTCCGCATGCCGGGAGTGCGCCTGCATGAACCCGATCACCACCGCGCCGGGTTTCAGCTGGCCGATCTGCTCGACAGTGAGTGGTGCCACGGTGAGCAATACATCCGCGGTCGAAAGGATCTCGGCGGCGGAATCGGCCCAGTCGCTTTGCTTGTAGAGCGCGTCTGGGAACTGGGCAGCTATGCCCGCGCCACGCTCGATCAACACCCGGACGCCCGCAGCAATGAGCTTGTCGGCTACTTCCGGTACGATACTGACACGAGTTTCGCCGGGAGCTCGTTCCCGGAGCGCCCCTACTATGACCATGGACATGAGCTAGCTGTCTCCCTGCGGGGACGCCCCGTGGCTCTATGGCCACGAAATACGGTTTCCCCTCTGCAATGAACGCGTTGCGCCGTTGAATTCTCGCACACGGCTGCCGTATCTTACAGGCCACATGAACACCACGGTTCCACAACTTGGGGTGTCTGACTGGGGCGCCATCAGCTTCGACGACGATCTGCGGGTGGTGCAGGCTGACGGCTGTTCATTGTCTCAGCTCGTGCTGCGCACGGACGTGTCCGGCATGCCGCTGGAGTGGATCGACTACAAGGAAGCGGCGCGGCTCTACCACCAGGAGCAGGTGGCCTACACCTGTGGCAGCCCGATCTTCAAGTTGTTTGGCGGCGTGAACGCGTTGTCCGGTCAGCGCACGGTGCTGGAGGTGAACTCGATTGTGGCCACGGTCGGTCACACGGGTAACCCAGGGAACACCCGGCGTGACTATGTGCCACCGCTCAACAACCAGACGCTGTTTCGTCGCGATGGTTATCTGTGCATGTACTGCAGCCAGCGGTTTTCGCTGCGCGACCTGTCGCGTGATCACGTGCGGCCGTTCAGCCAGGGTGGTGCCGACCTGTGGACCAATGTGGTCACGGCTTGCCGTCGCTGCAACAACTTGAAGGCCTCGCGCACGCCGGAGCAGGCCAAGATGCAGTTGATTGCGGTGCCGTTCACGCCGACCTATGCGGAGTACGTGTTCCTCAAGGGGCGCCGGGTGCTGGCCGATCAGATGGAGTATTTGCTGGCGCATTTCCCGCGTACCTCGCCGTTGCATGCCCGCATCAAGCACTGGCTGAGCTAGGGTTCTCGTCAATGGATTCGGTCGCGGCTATTCCGGTGTGGGTCATCACCGGCGCCTTGGGTGCGGGTAAAACCACCACCATTGCACGCCTGATGGCGCGCAAGCCGCCCGCGCAGAACTGGATCGTGATTCTCAATGAATTCACCGAGTCCGGCATCGATGCGCTGACGGTTGCCGGTACCGCGCGGGGCGCCTACGACGTGCGTCTGATCCCCGGTGGCTGCCTGTGTTGCGCGGGAGAGCTGGATTTTGCCCGCCAGCTGCGTGAGCTGACGCGGACCACGCGACCCGACCGTATCATTATCGAGCCGTCCGGGATCGGGCACCCGGCCGCAATCACCGAGGAACTGTTGCAGCACCAGGCGCACGGGACGCTGCTCGTTGAGAGCATTGTCTGTGTGGTCGATCCACGCCGGGTGGCCCAGCTGCTGGAGGAGGAATCGGTTGAGCGTGCGCAAGCGGAGGTCGCTGATGCGCTCGTGCTGGCCAAGGCTGACCTTGCGACGGACCAACAGCGAGCCGATTTTTCGCGCATTGCCGGCTTTCTTTCCACCCAAAAAATGGGCCGGCGAGATGCGTCACGGGGACCTGCCCGAACCGGCGCTAGCGAATCACAGCGGCCGTGCGCGCAGCAGCCAGCCGCGTACGGGCGTACACGTCGAGCCGGCTGATCACGCGGACCACACTGCCAAGACCGCCGACACGGCTATCCAAATTGGCGCGTTTGCAGCGCTACGCAGTCAGCGTCGTCATGTTGGGCGTGAGGCGCTCGCTTGGACTATTGCGCGCGAAGCGGTGTTTGCCCGTACGCGGCTGCGCCGGGTGCTGCAGAGCTTGGGCGGCGTCGAGCGGCTCAAAGGCGTGTTTCGCACTGGTCCGGAGACATGGTTGTTAGTTCAGTTGGCCGGTGACGATCTCACGGTCGCGGAGTCCGCTTGGCGGCGCGACAGCCGCGTCGAGGCGTTGTACTCTGAGGGTGCGCGGGTCGATGCCGCAGCTCTCGAGCTGGCCTTAGCGGCTGCCCTTTCTCGTTGCAAGGGGCTCGTTGAATCAGCCGCGTTGGCGTAGGCGCGCGCATTGTTTTTTCTTGGGGGCAGCTTGCTCTATCTAATTGACGCGTCGGTCTACATCTTTCGGGCTTACTACTCAATGCCGCCGGATATGACGGACGTCGATGGCAACGCGGCGCATGCCACGTTTGGCTTCGCGCGCTTCCTGTGCGATTTGCTGGAGCGTGCCAAGCCGCAGTTCATTGCGGTGGCATTCGACGAGAGTCTCGCTTCGTCCTTCCGCAACGCCATCTACCGAGACTACAAAGCCAATCGCGACCCTGCACCCGAGGATCTCAAACTACAGTTCGCCTGCTGCCGCGAGTTTTGTCGGTTGTTAGGCGTGCGTGAGTTTGGCAGTACGGAGTACGAAGCGGACGACATCATCGGGACGCTCGCGACGCGGGCGCGAAAACTGGGGGTGCGCAGCACTGTTGTGACCCGCGACAAGGATCTCGCACAGATCATTCGCGAGGGCGACGTATTCTGGGATTATGCCGGCAATACGCAGTACCGCTATCACGAGATCGAAGCGCGGTTCGGCGTCGTGCCTGAGCGGATTCCTGACTATCTGGCACTCACGGGCGACAGCGTCGACAACATTAAAGGCGTTCCGGGGGTTGGACCCAAGACCGCAGGCCCGCTGATGAAGGAGTTCGCGTCGTTAGAGGAGCTGTATGACAATCTCGACAGCGTCGCAGCACTGCCGATCCGCGGCGCGCGCACCTTGGCTGCTCGGCTTGCGGAGCATCGTGACGCCGCGTTCCTCGCGCGTCGCCTGACCGAGATTGCCTGCGACATGCCGTTGGACGTTGCCCATGCCGAGCTGACGCGCGGTGCGATCGACGCTACGGCGCTCGCTGCGTTCTTCGACCGGCGCAAGTTTGGGCCGATGCTGCGGCGGCAGGCGGAGCGGCTGGCCGCAGGATAGGGTTGTTTACCGTAGGCCCGGCTGGATCTTGAGCCAATAGCGGCCGACGACTTCGCGATGCGCTGGCGACACGCCACGTACTAACAGATCGTAGTCACCGGCCTCGAGTTCACGGGCGCGCAAGACAAAGGTAAGCGGGTTTGGGGGTGACGGCGACTGCAAGTCGGAATGCCAGATAGGCTGTTCGCCAACACGCCGCACGATCTCGAGCTCATACTCTAAGTACTGTGGTGTGGCGGGCGCGAGACCGTCGGTGCAGGCCAGCGCAAGGCTGCCGTCATCGCAGGTGAGAGTGACGACGTCTGGCTGCAAGACTAGATGGTCAGGGATGTCGTTCAATGCCAGCTCGATGTCAGGCGTATTGCTGCCGCGATAGCGAGCCAAACTCACAACCTGTGTGGTCGTGCTCAGCTGCGTCTCCTGCGCTGAATGCTTGAGCCCCTCCTGCTCACCAGCCCACCAAGCCAGACTGCCAACCATTGCCATCGCGGCGAGCGATGCTGCCAAGGTCATGCCAGTCGCGCGCTTCGGCCTTGGGTCCGGCGCACGGGCCGCAGTTGTCAGCCAGCCGCGCTGTTCCGCCAGCAACATGCCGCGACGCATCTTGCGATCTGTGTCCAGGTTTGCCGCCGCCTCGGGGTTGCCGACGATCCAAGCTTCAAACTCGGCCCGTTCGTCATCAGACATAATGCCGCTCTGGTAGCGATCCATCCTGGATTCTAGATCGGCGGCGGCCATTTTCGCAGGGTTGTCCTTAGGGGAGAGGCACATAGTGTATCTGTGTCGTCAGCCGCCGAGACCTCTCAGAAACCAGGGCAGCAGCAACCCTGGCAGGACCAACCCATGGACCCCGGGCAGCAAGCCTAATCGCGGTCCGTCGCGTTCAACCAGCAGTTTGAACCGGTTACGGGCCCGGAACAGCACGCGATCGAAGTGCATGTGCGTGAGCCCCAGTTCGCGACAAACGGTCGGTTTGTCGGCGCCGTCGATGTAGTGCCGCATCAGGATGATTCGATCCCGCTCGTGGGGCAGCTCTTCCAGCAAGCTCACAATTGCGCGCGCGAACTGTTCGTCGTCTGGCTCGGGTGATTCCAGGCCTTCTTCGAGCGCGCGTTCCGCAACCAGATCCGAGTCCACGATAGTCTTCTGCCGGAAGGACTTGCGCAGGAAATTGAGCTGCAACATCCGCGCGGTCTGCGCCGCATAGGCCACGATCTTGTCCGGCTCGTTGATCGTACGCCCCCGCAGCGCCTCGATGACCACTCGCAGGGTATCCTGGACCAGATCCTCGACATCGATGTAACGACTGAAGCGGCCATAGCGCAGCAACGCTACCAAGCCAGGCCGCAGTGCTGCCACGACCGCCGCTTCCGCAGCACGGTCGCCGTCGAGGGCTTGAGACGCGAGGCCAGGTAGGTCGCTCACAGCCGTCCACTCGAAAAGTTCGCGCGATCAGGGCGGGCAATCCAGGGCCGCAAGTGCGGCGCCACAGGACGCGTCAGCGCCCAAGGCCGACACTTGGCGCAGGAACTCGACATGGACCCATGGATAAGGCGAGCTTTCAGTTCGTTTACTCCGGCAAAACAAAATCGCCTTGATTTGGCGCGCGTCGCACTTATCGAGCGGTGCGGTACCCCACGCGAGGGCGGCCGCACCGGTGAGATACGCTGCTGCGCTCGACGCACCAGCCGCTTGCGCGAGCGCGTAACTCCCATCTTCATTGTGAGTCGTCGTCACCACGATGTCTACGCCCGGTGCACGGAGGCGACTGTCAGTCGGATCGGCGTGCGCTGCTCGAGCGACTTGCAAGTCCTCGCCGCGCGCATCGCCGGGCACGGCGGCGATGACGCCTGGCAGACAACGGTAGCGCGACGGATAGGTCTCACGCAGGCTTTCGTCCCACGCGAAACTCGCTGTGTAGCCTGTGACCAGCAATCGTACCGGTTGCGGGCCCCCGGTTGCGGTGGCGATGGCTTCGCGTACAGCACGACTGTCCACCGGCCACTTGGCGCTGATATTGATGATGTTCGCCTTGTTAGCGCCAGCTGACTCGATGGCGCTGGCGATCGCAGACAAGCGCACCAGGTTGCCGTGCTCCACTCGGCTGATCACCACAGGCATCAGCCGGCTATTGGGGGCCACGCCCGCCACGCCAACGCCGTTGTTCATGCGGCCCGCTATCGTGCCTGCCATCTGCGTGCCGTGCGGATAGCAGCCAGCCGTTGAAGCGCAAGGTAGTTGCAGCGCGGCGAACGCTTGGCGATCGTCCAGCCAAAGGCTGCCCGCCAGATCTTCGTGGCCCATGTCCACGCCAGAGTCCAGAACAGCCACGAGCCTCGGACGTGAGTTAGCCGCCACGGTCGGATCCCAGCCGATGTAGGCATGTCCCCAGAGCTCGTCCATGCAGGGGTCGTCCGGGAAGTTAGCACGAGCACCGCGCTGCCAGCAGCGCGCCGCGGGCGCGATCGCGCTCGCCTGGAGTGCAGGCGCCGCCGACGTGGTGACAAAATCGGGTCCGTCACAATCCGGTTCGAAGTAGCCGATTGTCGGCTCGGCGAGGCGCTGCCGTAATTCAGTGGTTGTCAGGCGTGCGTCGAACTCTACCGCAACGAAAGCGCGGGACTGCGACAGTTTGCGCACTCGCCGGTCGCGTTCCAGCTGCGTGACCAGTGCACTAGTGGTGAGTCCAGTTCTTGGGAACAAAATGAAGCGTGGCGCTGGAGCCGGCGTAGCCGCTTGGGTGCCGCGCCGTCGCACGGAGTCCGGCGGGTCCAGTGCTGCCCAGCGGGCGCAGGCCTTGCGCAGGTCGAAATGCGCAGAGCCGGCGAGTGAAGTCAGGTACTCGCCGACCTCGGCTGGGGTGACTACCTCCGCCGCTGCAAGAGAGCCGATCGACCCGCACGGAGCGGGCCGATCGGCGGCCATGGCGCTGGTAGTCAGGACACCCGCGATGGCAATGCAACACCATAGTGGTTGCATCCGACTTCATGAGCTAAAGACGGTGCTCAAGGAAAGATGGTGCCGTGGATGATGCCGTTGTGTGTCACTCGGGATGGCGAGTCCAGCAAGATGGCTAGCTCGGCTTTGCGGTCCTTGGTTGTGGCCTCTATCAGAAACACGATCATGTCGTGCAACTCCATGCCGCCCTTGACAGTCGAGGCGTGCATCGCCACCTCGCGGCTCCGCAGTCGATGGCAGCCCGACAAAACTTCAGCGTTGCCAGCTTTCACATCGCTTAGCGTGCAATAGCGGGAGCCGCGTACGAAGTTCAGTGTCACAGCACAGGGTGCTGCCCAGTCTGCCTTCCAGGATCCGCGCTGCTTGCTGCTAGCACGCGCACATGCGCGATAAACATCGTCTTCAGAATCGTAGATCAGCGTCAGCTTGCCGCCCTGCGGAACGTGGTCGATCTGCTCCGGACGACTCAATGGTTGCCTCGGACCCCAGCCAGGCCGTTGCTTCCTTGTCGACGCCGCCCGCAAATGACGAACCTATGCCTATGGTTGATAGCGTAAACGCTGTGATCACCATCACAGCCCAATTCAATCTTGATTTCATGGTCTCTCCTCCTTCAAAAATTCATTTCAATCTATTGGCTCTAACAATGAAGCTCGCCCAAACTGGGGCGCTTGATAAACCGATTGAGTCACGTACCTGTCGTTGCGCGTTTTGCAGCGCCGCGGCGGCGTCGTTGCTTTCGCCAAATGACTGGTAGAATTGACTCATTAGCTGTGCAGTCAGCGAGTCCTGGACGGGCCAGAGCGAGGCCACCACTTCGCCGGAGCCGTTCGAGAGCAGGCTGTGGGTGAGTCCGAGGACGCCTTCGCCGCTTAGCTTGCTGCCATCCCCAGTCGAGCAAGCGCTGAGCACAACCAGATCCCCGCGCATGCCCATGCGAACGATCTCGTCGCTCGAAATCGAGTTTTTCGGAGTGCCAGATCCGTCGGGCAGATACTTGCTCAAATAGAGGGCCGATAATCCTGGCGAGTCCGGCCGTGCGATCGCATGCGTGGCGACGTGTAACACAGCAAGCTGGTCGAATGGCAGTCTGCTTACGCGCGCGACATCTGCGTCAAATCCAGTGAGGCTGATTACTTGACTCGATTGAAACGCACTCGCCACAGCAGCGGCCTCGATAGCCGAGTAGGGTAGTCGAACGAATCGCTCGGCAGTCGAGCCGCGCAAACTGGCGCCTGAACTTGCATTGTTTGCGAGGGAAGTTGCTAGCCGACTATCGTCGGCCGCATAGATGGGGTCGGCAACCACTGCCACGAGTTGGTGAGTAGTAGCCTTGGTGCTACGACGGGACTGCATAGCCAACGCCAGTGATGGCGCGTAGCTAACCGTAAAACGATCCAGCCAAAGCGCCGTATCACGCGAACTTGGCTTGGTACTCAGGGCAACGAACGGCAGGGAGTTGAGTGGCCCGTCCGGAAATACAAATAGCCGCCCTGGCTCGAGGTCCTCGGCCAGCAGCCCTAACTGTCGAATCGCGGCGTTGTCTGCTCCAAATGACTTCTTCTGTCCCGCGGCAGCACTCGGCCGCTCGAGTGAGTCAGCTAGATGCTCGGTCGCCGCAGCCAGCACAGCCCTGCCAGGCAGTTTGAACTGCCGTAGGTCGTGGGCTGTGATGCGCCAGGCGATGGATGATTCCTCGCCCACGAAGAAGTAGAGGATCGCTGCCCGCGCGTCTAGCTGGGCCTGAATGTCAGCTAGTGAAAATTTCGGTTCAACCCCGCCAGCGAGCAATTTCGCGCTGTCGTCCGGACGCTGTGACAGCGCGTCAAAACGCGCGCGGGTTTCCACAATGTCTCTGCGTAAGCGCAATGATTGCGAATCGGTCGCTCGAACCGTTTGCAATTGCGACTCGAGCCGGACTTGCTGCGCGCTCAACTGATCCAGCAGCCGCTCAGTCTCGGAATACTCGGCTTGTTGAGCTGCGACAGGGCGCGTTGTCCACTCTTTCAATAGGCGCGCTCGGACTGATTCCGCAGTCAGCAGTGCGTTCCAGCTACCGACCGCAGTAGATTCGCTGAGTTGCGCTTGAATCTTGATTTCATAGGGGGCGTACTGATCAGCGATAAAATTCGCTCGTAGCTCAGCACTCGCTGATTGCATACGCACCAATCTGATTAACTCTATTGCCTTGTCGGCAGCCGCTAACGTCTCGTTTCGGTCGCCGGCCGTAAGACGCACACGCGCAAGCGCCGTGTTTGCAGCGATCCGTGGAAAGTCCAAACCGAGATCCGCGTAGAGTCTATCTGCCGCTAACAGATCATCTGCTGCCGCGCGCAATTCTCGACGTGCCAAGCCCAACTTGCCGGACTCAACCAAAGCGTTCGCGCGTGTGAGTTCGGTCGCGCCGGCAAGAGCAAGTTTTAGCTCACTTGCGGCCCGGCCATATTTCTTTAGCTCTCGCAGGTCGCCAGCCATTAGTACTCGCGCGAGCGCGTTCATTCTCGGACCGCGATTTCTGTCCAGCAACTCCTGATGAAAACTCAAGGCACGTTCGTGATCACCCAACGCACCGGCGGCGCGACCCGCAGAGGCGAGCGCAGAATCGATGCCAGTCTGGTCTTTCAATACACGCAGTATTGGCAGACTTGTTTCCAGTGTCTCTAGCGCTCGTCTTGTACTTCCCATTCGAAGAAGCAAGTCACCGATCGAGAGAAGCGCTTTGGCACGTAGCGCATCATCGCCGCGGGACACGAACAACCTTAGCGCTTCGGTGTGAAGCTGAAGTGGTCGATCAAAGTCCCCGAGCATCGTCAGGCAATTGGCATAGTTCCCCAGTGTCGAGGCGTATAGGTCTGGCTGGCGCTCCTTTTCGATCAGGTCCAGTAGCCGACTGTATTCGTCTGCGGCTGAGCGAATGTCAGCGCGCTCATAGTCGAGCCAGGCGAGGTTGCCAAGCGCTCGCGCCTCCGAGAACGCGTCGTTGCTTGCGCGTGCGATTGCAACTGCAGCGACGAAGGTGGCGCGAGCTTCGTCCGCGTTCTGGGCAGCCCACTGACCGACCCCTTGAAAAGTCAGTGCGGCGACTTGGTCGATCGGCAGACGAGCGTCAGCAAATATCTTGGTGCTGGCGACGAGCAGCGAATTGGACGAGTCGAGTAACTTGGCCCGCTCAGCCTTGACGTCAGGCCCGGCCAGTTCATTCGCGCGCTCGATACGTGCCGAGGCTGTCAGGACGTCAGCACGTGCCGCAGCCACAGCATCATTGCTCTGGTTCGCCAGATCCTTTGCCGCACGCGCGAATTTCTCCGCCGCTTGCCAATCGCTGCTAACGAGATAGGCATACCTGCCGCGAATGTAATTCACCAGGCGCTCGGCATGGCGATCGCCCGCGCGTCGGTAGTGGTCAGCCGCTTCATGGAGCGCAAGAGCGGCAGCGCTGGAAAGTGCGTCGTGTTCTTGACTCTGCGCGACAAGCGCAGCGCTGTAACGGCTATCGCCTTGTTCTGACTGTGATTGAGCCGCATCAGCCGTGCGCGACCAGCGCGCGAATTCGATCTGTGCAACGCCAACTTTGCTGCGGTGATCGGTACTCGACACTTCAAGTCTGATCGTCGCAGGCGCTGGCAAGTTCAAGTAAACGATCTGCTTCCCGTGGCGCTCGATGGGATCGTGAACTGTGGTTGTCTGGTCGCCGACGGTTAAGGACGTTTCGACATCAAGCAAGTCTTCAGTAACCGTCAACGAGTAGGCGCCTGCCGCTAGTGCGCGTTCAATCACCGCCGGCGTGCCTGCAGTGATCTCAAACCGGGTCTCGGGCAGAATTATTTCAACCTCACGCGCCGAACGGCTGCACGCAGACACGAGCACAAGCAACCCGCAGCCCGCGAGGGCCGCTCCATGGCGCGCGCGAATCAAGAGATTGTGATGTCGAGACACTGTGGTTCGGATCGAGTCGCTGTCTGGCCAAAGTTCGGCTTTGCACTAAGAAGATGCGACATAGTTGCAGGCGTAGTGCAACACCGCAATCAGGGAAAGCGCGTGACGGCGTTAACTGGCAGTCTGCAGGCTTTGTGAGGTTTTGCGTTGCATTCGGGGTGAGAGAACGATGTTCTCTCTGACACATAATAGAAATGACTCCTGGGATTTTGCGCCAAGGCGGCCTGTCCAGGCTTTGTCCAAACCCGGTTGATGTAGCTCAGGCCTGCAAGGATTTTCGCGTTTGGCCGTCATTTAGATCTTGCGTTTTCCCCGACGCCAGAGTACCCAATCGCACTGGTGCTAGTGTTAGTAGTCAGTAGTTATCATTGATTAGAAACGATTCGGGTAGGCACGAGACTTGGCTGGCGCGGCTGCGCGGCTGCGCGGCGCAGCCGGCGGGGTGGTCCTGTCGCCTTACTTAATTCCCGCGGCCTGTTCAGATGCGGGCCGTTGTCGGGTATTCTCTCAAGAAACCACCAGCGGAATACCGTGGCTACAAGACAGAATATCGAGTCAGTTCTCATCGAAAAGCGGGTGTTTTCGCCGCCGCCAACGTTCGCAGCTCGCGCCCGGCTGAAGCAGTCGGAACGAGAGGCGTTGCAGCAGCGGGCCGCGTCGGACTACGAGGGCTTCTGGGCAGACCTCGCACGGCAGCACCTTGCCTGGCTCAAGCCGTTCACGCAGACGCTTGATCAAGCCAATGCGCCGAACTACCGGTGGTTTGCGGACGGCGAACTGAACGTGTCGGCGAATTGTCTTGATCGGCATCTGGCGGAGCGCGCCGACAAACCCGCCATTGTCTTTGAGGGTGAGCCGGGAGATACCCGCAGCCTGTCCTATCGTGAATTGCTCGCCGAGGTGAGCCGGCTGGCGAACGCGCTGCGGTCGCTTGGTCTGCAAGCGGGTGATCGGGTCGTCATTTATATGCCTCTCGTGCCGGAGGCGATTGTGGCAATGCACGCCTGCGCACGGATTGGCGCGGTGCATTCGGTTGTATTTGGTGGCTTCTCGGCAATCTCGCTCAAGGACCGCATCGAAGACGCTGGCGCGCGGCTGCTCATCACGGCCGACGGCGGGTGGCGCGGCGGTCAGATCGTGGAGCTGAAGAGCGCGGCGGACAAAGCGCTCTCGCTAGGTTGCCCGACAATCGAGCATTCGGTCGTGCTGCGGCGCACCGGCCAAGAGATCCCGATGCAGCCGGGTCGCGATTTGTGGTGGCATGAGTTGGTGCCGAGCCAGTCGCCGGTCTGCAAGCCTACTCCAGTCGGCGCTGAGCATCCGCTGTTCCTTCTGTATACATCCGGCTCGACGGGCAGCCCCAAGGGCATCCAGCACGCTAGCGCAGGCTATCTGCTTGGTGCGAAGCTGACGAGCGAATGGGTGTTCGACCTGCGTGACGACGACGTCTTCTGGTGTACGGCGGATGTCGGCTGGGTGACGGGCCACAGCTACGTCGCCTACGGACCCTTGGCGGCGGGCGCAACGCTGGTGATGTACGAAGGTGCGCCGATGTTCCCGGACGGCGGCCGGTTCTGGCAGACCTGCCAGGCGCATGGGGTGACGATTTTCTACACGGCGCCGACTGCCATCCGGGCGCTGATGAAGCTGGGTGACGCGATTCCGCAGGCGTACGATCTCAGCAAGATTCGGTTGTTAGGCACGGTGGGTGAGCCGATCAATCCCGAGGCATGGGTCTGGTACCACCGTGTGATTGGTCGCGAACAGTGTCCGATTGTCGATACCTGGTGGCAGACCGAGACGGGCGCGATCATGATCTCGCCGCTCCCCGGGATAACAGCTACCAAGCCAGGCTCTTGTACACAGCCATTGCCAGGCATAAACGTGGATATCGTCGATGACAACGGTGTCGCAGTGACCGCACCCGATGCCGGTGGTTATCTTGTTATCAAGAAACCCTGGCCGTCGATGCTGCGCACGATCTGGGGTGACAACGACCGCTACCTGAGTACCTATTGGGAGAAGTTCCAGGGGCGCTACTACGTGGCGGGCGATAGCGCCCATCGCGATGCTGACGGTTATTATTGGATCATGGGCCGGATCGATGACGTGCTGAACGTGGCCGGTCATCGCTTAGGCACGATGGAGATCGAGTCCGCGCTGGTTGCGCATCCAAAAGTGGCCGAGGCAGCGGTGGTTGGTCAGCAGCATGAGATCAAAGGCGAGTCGGTGTTCGCCTATGTGGTGCTGAATGGCGCACGGCCAGCTGGCGCCGATGCAACGGCGCTGTCGGACGAGCTGCGGCGTTGGGTGGCGGAGCAACTCGGCGCGATTGCCAAGCCGGATACGATCCGCTTTGCCGACAACCTGCCCAAGACGCGTTCGGGCAAGATCATGCGCAGGCTGTTGCGCAGTATCGCCCGCAATGAGCCGATCACCCAGGATCTGTCGACCTTGGAGAATCCGGCGATCATCGAGCAGTTGCGCGGTGAGGCTGCGATCGAGTCTAACCCGCGAAGGTCCCGGTGAGCGCGAGTACGCCGGTGGTCGAGGCGTTTGTGGCACATGCCCGCGCAGCACTGCCGCAAGAGAACATTGGCCGCTACAAGATCCGCACGTACAGTAGCTCCCGCGCGGTCGGCGACGCGATCATCGGGCTGATCCTGAGTGGTGAGAAGACGGGCACGTTCTCTCTGGCCGCGGAGTTCGACGGCCAGCCTGACGCGATACCGCAGGTTGGCGATTACTATGTCATCACCAACTTCGATGGCGAGCCTGCCTTGCTCTATCGAGTGACAGCAATCGAACAGGTTCAGTTTACCGGCATCAACGATGAACACGTGCAGGTTGAAGGTCCGGCGGCGCGAACAGTGGCGGTCTGGCGCAAGATCCACTGGGACTACTGGGGTGCGATCTTGCGTGCCCAAGGCCGTGAGCCCAGCGAGACTATGCCGGTCATTTTCCAGCGCTTCGAGTTGCTGTTTCCGCGCGATCGCTAGGGCTAAGCGACTGATGTGTGATGCGCGCTGGCGAGTGGTACTCGCGACTATGCTGACGCTGGTCGTCGGGGCGTTTGCGAACGCTGACGAGCCGCGCGTCGATTCGCCACGCAAGTCTGTGACCATTCCGCGCACCAGTGGCCCGGTTGTTGTCGACGGCAGACTCGACGCTGCTGCCTGGCAAGCCGCGTTGCGGCTCACCGACGCGACGCAGTACTTGCCGCAAGACAGTACACCGCCTAGTGAGCAGACTGAATTCTGGTTGATGTACGACGACGATGCTTTGTACATCGCGGCGAAATTCGCGGACCGGGAGCCGTCCGCCATCAAGCGATCGCAGCTGGTGCAAGGGCAGTCAGTCATCAACGATGACTATTTCGAGATTTTGCTCGACAGTTTTAACAACAAACGCACCGGCTACATTTTCTACGTGAACGCCAACGGCGTGCAGCGTGACGGTCTGGGGCTCGGGGGGCTGGCCTTCAACATGGATTGGGATGGCATCTGGGACGGTGCTGCGCAGGTCGATGCCGACGGCTGGACGGCCGAGGTTGTGTTGCCGTTCAAGACTATCTCCTTCAACCGCGACACGGACACCTGGGGCATCAACCTGCTGCGCTCGATTCGGCGCAAGAACGAGGAGATCGCGTGGTCACACCGAGATCGCCAGATCACCTTCGATCTGGCGGGCGAGATCACGGGCTTGACCGGCATGCGTCAAGGTCGAGGTATCGATGTCGTACCATCCTATGCACTAACGACGCGCTCGCGATTAGTTGAGGATGACACGACGACCGTGTCCAAACCGTCTCTCGATGCGTTCTGGCGCATCACACCTGCGTTGCGCGCCGCGGTCACCATCAATACCGATTTTTCGGCCACCGAAGTCGACGACCGACAAGTCAATCTGACACGTTTCTCACAGTTCTTCCCGGAGAAGCGCGACTTCTTTCTGGACGACGCGGAGGTGTTCGAGTTTGCGGGCTTAGCGCAGAACGGGCGACCGTTCTTCTCGCGCAATATCGGTTTGTCGGCGGCTGGCCAGCCGATCGATCTCGACGTGGGCGCCAAGTTAACGGGTCGTGTTGGTCGGTATGCCGTCGGTGCGTTGGCCGTGCGACAAGAAGCATACGCCGATATCGAGGCAAAGGATCTGCTGGTGGCACGCGGCTACGCCAATGTTTTTGAGCAGTCGACTGTCGGCGCCATCGTAACCTCGGGCGATCCGCAGTCGAACCGCGACAACACCGTCGTAGGTGTGGATTTCACCCTGCGAGATCGCTTGCGGAGCGGTGGTCCGATCGTCGAGGCGATCGGCTGGGCGCAACAGTCCCATAGCACCGGGCTGGATGGCGATGACGCCGCCTTTGGTGTGCTGCTGGGCTATCCTAACGACCGCTGGAACGGCCTGGTCGGAGCGCAGGAAATTCAGGAGAATTTCCGGCCGGCACTGGGCTTCGTCAATCGTACCGGTATTCGTCAGTATGATTTGCTACTGAAACATCGGCATCGATTCGATTCGACTCGGTGGCGTAGCTGGCTCGCCGGTGTCGACGCCCGCGAAGTCACCGACCGCAACAACCAACTGCAATCGAGATACGTCACACTGACCCCGTTGACGCTTGAGTCGCGCAGCGGTGATCTGCTGACCCTCGAGGCAGTGCACGAGCGGGAGTCGCTAACACGGGACTTCTTATTGCCCGGTGGTCTGGTGGTCGCACCCGGCGACTATTCCTACGAGCGCTGGCGAGTGAAGTACGTGGGCGCGGGCTTTCGGCGTCTGGCGCCGAGTGTGGAATTTGAAGGCGGCGACTTCCTCGGTGGCAGCCGATTCGACACGCGGCTCGGATTGCAGTATCGGCCTAACGAGCACTTGTTTCTCAATGCGCAGTATCAGACCAACGCCCTGGATGTGCCGAGCGGTCGCTACACCGCGCGCATCTATTCACTGAGTGCCAATGTCGCCTTCAACGTGAATTGGGCCTGGTTGAACGTGGCGCAGTACGACAACTTCAGCGGCCGGCTTGGCGTCAACAGTCGTTTGCGCTGGTTGCCGGCGTTGGGACAAGCGGCCTATCTGGTATTCAACTACGACTGGCGCGAGGACTTCGATGGTGGCTTCAAGCCGGTCTTCGCCGAGACAACGCTGAAGTTCAACTACACGTTTCGTTTCTAACGCGCGGCCGCTGGCGGCTGTCCTGGTGTGGCCGTGCCGAGCAACAGACGGCGCAGGTGGTCAGGCGCGATCAAATGGCAGTAGAGAGTGCCTTTGAATTGCGGCGGAGTGTTGGTTAGCTTGGGATCATTCCAATCGTTGCGCATACTCTTGGAGCGAATACGCAACGTGCCGGCTAGATCCGTGCTGACCATCTCGAATGGTTCCAGCCACGCGGGTCCGCCGCTGACCATCTGGTCGGCTTCGATGAGAACCGCCGTTCCGCCACGAAAGCGGAGCTTCTGGCGCTCGCGCGGCGTGAAGCCTGCGAGGACGGCGTCGAGCAGCCGTCGATTCAGGTAGGCGCAGGAGGTGGGTTCACCGGCGGCTGTAGCGCCGTACTCGGCGCGAATATGATCGGCTGTCTTGAATTTGCACGAGACCATCTGCGGTTGCTTGCCGGCAGTGTCGCTATAGCTAATGTACTGTTGAGTTTCAAGTGGCCGCACGCCAGGTTTGGACAGGACGAACGCCTCGCGGTCCGCATGAACGACATTGGCGACTGCCAGCCTCGTGCTCGTGAGTGCGCCTTGCCGTTCGGCGCAAAAGTTTGCCAGTGAGGGGATGGCCAAGGACTCGCCGGGTGCGACTGGCAGTGTGCCACCACATCCGGTCAGCAAGGCTGCGAGCATACCGAGACAACCGTTGCGCCAGACCGTAAGCTGTCGTGGCAAAGTCAGTTCAGTCGTCATGCGCTACTCATATTTGTCTGTTACAACAGGTTCATGGGCCGAATCGGACAAGCCACATTCTGGCGCTGCAGTGCCATTTTGTTGGCGTGCACAGGTCTCATGTTGACACAGAAGACCGCACTCGGCGCTGACACAGCCATCGTGATCGCGCACCGTGGGGCGAGTGGCTACCTGCCGGAACACACGCTGCCGGCCTATTTTGTGGCGATACACCAAGGCGCCGACTACATCGAACCGGATCTGGTCATCAGTAAAGACGGGGTGTTGATCGCCCGCCACGAGAATGAGATCGGCGATACGACCGATGTCGCACAGCGCCCGGCGTTTGCGAACCGACGTACGACCAAGACTATCGATGGCGAGTCGAAGACGGGTTGGTTTACTGAAGACTTCACGTTGGCGGAGCTCAAGACTCTGCGCGCCCGCGAGCGTTTGCCGCTGTTGCGTGTGGCCAATACGCGCTTCGATGGGATGTTCGTGCTTCCGACCTTCGATGAGGTGTTAGAACTGGTGCGCGCGGCCGACCACCAGCGCGCGACGGCCGCCCGCGAGCGCGGCGTACCAGCACCGGCTCGCATCGGTGTGTATCCGGAAACCAAACATCCGAGCTACTTCGCGAGTCTCGGCCTGACGTTCGATGCTGCACTGCTCAGTGCACTGCGCCGTCACGGCTTCAAGTCTGCCGCCGATCCTGCCTATATCCAATCGTTCGAAGTGAGCAATCTCAAGGCGCTGCGACGCCGAACGAAGCTGCGACTGGTGCAGTTGATGGCGCCCAGTGGCCAGCCCTACGACTTTACGATCGCCCAGGATCCGCGTCGCTACGTCGATCTGTTGTCGCCAACGGGTCTGAAGGAAATTGCTGATTATGCCAATGCTATCGGGCCCTACAAGGAAATGATCGTGGCACGCCAGGCGGATGGCTCACGAGGCGCGAGTACGGGGCTTGCGGAGCGGGCTCGCGCGGCGGGGTTGGGTGTGCACGTCTGGACACTGCGGGCTGAGAACGAGTTTCTACCACGCGACCTTTGGCGTGGTAGTGAGCCTGGCATGTCAGGCGATATGGAGTCCGAGATCTGCGCGCTGCTGCAGGCTGGCGTGACGGGACTGTTTGCAGACCATCCCGACCAGGCGGTTGCCGCGCGCGCCGCGTGTCTTGCCAACAAACCCTGAAGTTATTGTTCAGGGGCGAGATAGGGTGCACGCAGACGCTGCTGCAAACGCCAGGTCCAGCTCAGCGCCGCTGCTTTGCCATCGACCATGCCGGAGACGCGAGCGGTCAGTGAATCGTTGGCGCGTTGATACTCGATGCGCTGCGGAAAATCATGCGGCGTTCTCGAACACCGCCCGTCGCGGCTCGCTGACAACGAGCTTGAACTCGGTTGCGGTGCCGCCGCCAGGTGCGGCCAGGTAGTAGACCCCATCGGCACGCTCTTCGATCTGCAGCTGTTCGAACGCGCGCTTGCCATCGGCAGTGACGCTGCGATTGACGCCGAGCATGATGCCGGCGTTGGCCGGCAGCCAGAGTTCTTCGAGCGTTGCACCTTGACCGGCGCGTGTCCAATGTCCGGCAAGCCACGCGAGGCTCTCGATCGCTGTGGTGTCGCTGGCGTCGAGCGGTAGCGCTGCGAGCTGGTCGCGTTAAGTCTCGGTGGTCGCTGCGTCGCTATTGATCAGCGCGAAGCTCTTGCCAACGGCAGCGTCATTGCGGAGCGCATCGACTGCGACCCGCGCCACATCGCCGCGCGACACATTGGCAGCGCGATACTCACTGCGCGGCATCAGCACCAGGCCGGCGGTCCGTGCCGGCGTGCCGTAAAGTCCGCCCGGCCCGATGATGGTGTAGTCGAGACCGCTGGCCTTGAGGTGGTTTTCGGCCAGTGTTTTCCACAGCAGCACGAAGCCCAGTCGAGGTGTCAGGCGGGGGTTCGCGATGTGGGCCGGCGGCACCGGATGAAATCAGGACGAAATGCTGCACGTCGGCATCCACAGCAGCGTCGATCGCGTTGACCACGCCGAGGTAGTCGATGAACTGCGGTGAGTCAGCTCCCGTGGCGGCCGGCGCGCCAATCGTGGCGATCACATACGCACGTCCCGCAAGGCATCTGCCAGGCGCGCGGATCACGCACATCCACCTCGAACCAGTCGAGACCAGGGTGAGTGGCGACGGCCAGTGCTCGATCACGGGTCAGACCTCGGGTTTGCAAACCCGCTGCTTGCGCGGCTGCCATCGTCTCGAGGCCGGTCTCGCCGGTCGCGCCGATCACTAACACGGTTGGCGGCCGCACGGCATCAGCGGCAGACGCCACAGGAATAACGGCGCTGGCAGCGAGCACTGCAACGATAGACAGAGCTGTCCGCAGCAACACGCGCATCGGACTAACGACCCGGCGGTCGCCAGTTGCCGACCCATTTCTTCCAGTTTGCCTCAACCTCGTTAAACGAATCCGGTGCCAGTTCCTCGAGCATCGCACGGTTGAGCGACTGGTAGTGCTCCGGTCCGCCTTCTTCGGGCCACTGACGGGTGGCGTCGATCACGATCTTGCTAGTCATGGGCTTGTTGGTCAGTGAGGGATCGAGCGGCATGCCGCGGGATTCCGGAATGATGGCGCTGGCGGGCTGCGGCTGCCAGCGTGAGCCGATCTCGAGCGCTTCGCCGGCCTTCTACTTCTTGAAACTGACGATGGTGAGCCCGGTCGCCTCCACGGGTGAATGGATCATGCGCGCGTTCGGTACGAAGCGCTGCATCGTGCTGAGCGACAGTTGCTCCAGTGGTGCGGTCGGGAAGCCGCGCGTCACGCCGGCGTAGATGTTGACGATCCAGGGGTTGCGTCGATGAGTGACGCAGTTGACGTTCATCCAGAAGTTTTCGTCCTTCTTCTGACCCATATAACCGTACCTTTCTCCGAAGGGCCCTTCGGGTTTCATGGCCTGATCGAGCGGTACCTCGCCTTCGATCACCATCTCCGCATGCGCCGGGATCAGCATGTCGAGCGTCTCGCATTTGACGAGTTCGATTGGCTTGCCCCTGATCGCGCTCACCATTCGATACTCATCGGTCTTGCCGCGCGCCAGTTTGGAAGAAGACACCACCCACATGATCGGGTCTTGTCCTAACACGATGGCGACCTGCGCGACCTGGTCGCCGCGCTCCTTCTTTTTCATGAACATCTTCCAGCCGCTCTGATTCGGCTCGGGGCTGATACCCAGCATGCGCGGTCCTTTTATCTCGCAACGATAGGTGCCGAAATTCTTGCCGAGCTCGACATCTTCGGTGTGGACCGATCCGGAATTGACGTAACGACCCGAGTCGCCAGGGTTAGACCAGAGAAAGGGAAAACTGCCGAGATCGATCTGATCGCCGCGCAGAATTACTTCCTTCACGGGTGCGCGCGCAGCGGTGACTTCCGCGTAGGGTTGTTCCGGAAAAACACCTTTCTCGAGTATCTGCTCGACGCGGGCCATCGTCTTGTAATAAGTGGCGTAGTGATCGCCCGCCACCGGGTTCATGCCAAACACCAGGCACTTGGTGTCCCAATGCCCATAGTGGTTGCTAATGACGGGCCCCTTCATCCACTTGCCGTCGATCTTGACGTTTTCCATGTACAGCGTGGGTGCTTCGTACACGCCGAAGTGGTCGACCAGTCGATACATGAGCGCGGTGCCTTGGTAGGCGTCGAGATCGATGTTGCGTAGTTTCAGCAGCAGCCCGCGGCGGTCCAGCTCGCGAACTTAGTCGCGCATGGAATCGAAGCGTCCGACGGTCCAGCCTTCGACTGCCGGTTTGTCGCGGCGCGTGGCGGGTGGGGTTGCGGCAAGCTGGCCCTCCGCCTGTGCGCGGGCCAAAGCCGCATCGGCGGCAGCAAGCGCGCCAGCGGCACCGCTGCTGGCGAGGAATCCGCGGCGGGAAACGTGAAACAACGATTCGTCGTGGGGCATGGCGGGCTCCGGTTGGTTCGTGCATTGAAGGTGCGACTGCTGGCAGTCGCGGTAAAGCAGCATTGCGCCGCTAGGCGGGCGGTCGCTGCCTTGGAGGCTACATGGTGATACGCTTGCGCCATGAAATACTCAACTAACGCGATGAGTAAGCCAATGCGTCACGCAAGGCTGCCTCTGCTTGTTTGTGCCATGGCGTTTGTTTGGGTCGTCATGGCGACTGCTATCGCAGCGCCGGTCCCAGAGGCCAGCCGCATCCCGGTGGATATCCGGCGGACAACGCTGGTGGTGCGCGATATCGACAAGTCTTTGCCGCTTTACCGCGACGCGCTGGGCCTGAATGTCATTTACGACGAGCTGATCGGTGGTGGGACCGATGCGGATGGCAAGGCCAAGAGCCCGACCGTGCGGCTGGTGCTCCTGCGGGCTAACGATACGTTCATTGGTGTGCTGGGGCTGATGCAGCGTTTGAACATTCCGCCCCAGCCGGAGCCACAGTTCGCCAAAGCGATGCCGGGACAGCTGATCATCGTCATGAACGTGGCCGACCTCGACCGACGTTTTGCCACGATCGAGTCAACCGCCAACGTCAAAGTCGAGACGCGACCGACGCTCATCGAGTACCCGGCACCCGGGGGCGCTGGCAAGATTCCGGTGCTCTTCAGCGCGGTGTGGGACGCGGATGGGAACTACATCGAATTGAACAAGTTGTTAGGCACGGCGGCGGGTACCGCGCGGCCTGCCGGCTCTAGCGACTGACGGGGCGCGATTCACTGACGGAGTCGGGCCGCGATGGGGGCATTCGGTGACGATCGCTCTCGTTCTTGAGCACCGCCTTGATCACCATGTGTGCGCTCACCGGGGCCGACATGAACAGGAACGCGGCCACCAGCACCTCGTGGACGCTGATGGATTCGCCAAACACCGAGAAATAAAGGCTGGAAGCGACCAGCGCGCTGCCCACGCCCATGGTGGTGGCCTTGGCTGGGCCGTGCAGGCGCAGATAGAAATCGCTGAGCTTGGCGAGTCCGATATCGCCGCGAATGAGGTACTTCGACAGCACGACGGTGCCGACGAATCCCAGCATGCCGATGACCAGGGCCGTTTCGAAATAAATTGGATTGTCGAGACGAATGCCCAGCACGATCAGCATGGCGAGCGCATTCACATAGAGCGTGTCGAGCGCCAGAATCCGATCAGCGACATCGGGGCCGCGCAACAGACGGAAGCAGCACAGCAGCATCGCGATCGCCAGTAGTACCAGTGCGATGTTGGCGGCGACCACGATCATGCCTGACGCTCCGTGTTTGGCGGAAAAATCTGCCTCAAGGGTAACTCATAGCGTGTCCGGATCTGCTGCACCAGCGCCGCTTCATCTTCCACATCCAGCGCATGGACCAGCAAATAGCGTCGGTCCTCGGTCACGTCCGCGGTGATGGTTCCCGGTGTGAGTGAAATGATCCCGGCGAGCGCTTCGATCGCAAGTTGGTTGTCGAGTTCGATCGGCACCCAGATGAATCGCGGTGTGAGTTCGCGCTCTGGCCCGAGGATGCGCCGCGCGACATCGAAGCTGGCAATCGCAATATCGAGCAGCACACGGCGTGCCAATCGCACGATCGTCAGAGCGCTGCCGATGCGACCCGCGGGTGGCCAGAATGACCGCAACGTCAGTGGCAGCACGACGGCGAGTATCGCTGCTAACAGTATGTGGGCCGGGTCGACTGTGCTGTTCAGCAATAGCCAGAACACAAAAATCACGAGGCTCATGTAAGGTGTCGGCAAAAGTCGCTTCATGGCCGGCGCTCCACACGCGGGGCTGATAGAACCGCGTCAATATATGCCCCAGGCGATGCCAGTGCGGTCGCCGCCGCAGTCAGGTAGCGTTGCACGGGTGCCGCCATGATCGTCAAAGTGGCGCCACACACGAGCAGAAACACGGCGGCCGTCGTGGTGCCACGAGACGCTCGCAGCGTCGCAATCGGCGTTGTGTTTCGCAACGGCGGCGTGAGTGAGGCGAGCTGTAGATGGTCGGCTGTCAATGGGCGCCAAAAGATCAAGCTGCCGGCGCGCGCGATGGCTACTAGCGCCACCAGGCTACCGGCGAGTACGACCGCCCAGAGCCAGAATCCGGCGGCCAGGTCCGCGCTGCTGGCGAGCAGTCCGAGCTTGGCGATGAATCCGGAGGTGGGCGGCAGACCGGCTGATGTCATCGCGCTGGCAAAGAACATTGCCCCAAGAAAACCGGCGCGCAACAGCGGCGTGCCAATGTTAAGCGCGTCCTCATGCTCACCACGGGCGAGGCGCACTAGTCCCGCGACCAGAAAGAATGTGGCGCCAGCGAACGTGCTATGCACGAGGTAGTAGAGGGCAGCAGCGGTTGTTTCGCTGGCAAAAAAACCGAGCGATGCAAGCATCGTTCCGCTCGAGACGATGATCAGGGATGCCGCCATGGCTCGCAGATCGCGTGCGGCGAGTACGCCGATCGCACCCAATACCAGTGTGATCAATCCCAGTGGCAGTAGGTAGCGAGCGACTACAGTCAGCACCTCGGGCGTATCGCTCAGGGTATTGAAGACGCGCACGATGCAGTATATGCCCACTTTCGTGAACACCGCGAACAGTGCTGCCACGGGTGTCGACGCTGCGTGATATGTACCAGGCAGCCAGAAATACAGCGGCGCCATGGCAGCCTTGATACCGAACACGACCAACAGCAGCAGCAGCCCGCTCTCGGCCAGCGGCAGATCGGTGGCGGCGAGCTGCGGCAAGCGTCGCGCGAGATCGGCCAGATTGAGCGTACCAGTGACGCCATATAACATCGCAACGGCAATCAGAAACAGCGCCGAGCCCACCAGATTGACGACTAGATAGTGAGTGGTAGCGGTCACACGGTCGCCGCCGCCGGCATGCAGCAGCAACGCATACGACGAAATCAGCAGCAACTCGAAAAACACAAAAAGATTGAACAGGTCAACTGTCAGAAACGCGCCGCTCAGCCCCGCAAGCTGCAAGCACAACAGCGCATGGAAATGGGGCGCACGTGTGTCCTCGCCATCCGTGGCGCTTGACAGACAAGCGAGCACAGCCAGTGTCGCGACCAGCAACATCACAACGGTCAGCCGGTCCACGGCAAGCACAATGCCGAATGGTGACAGCCAGTTGCCAGCGACGTACGCCAGCACGGTGCCGTCCACGGTGGCGCTCGCCAGCGCTAACACCACGACCAGTACCGCAAGTACTGTCAGGCCGGCGACGAGCCGATGCACGGCCAGCGGCAACTTGCCGAGGACGATCAGCAAACCACCGGTGAGCAGTGGAATCAAGATCGGCAGTGCGGGCAAATGCATCATGCGCGCGGCTCCCGCGCGTCGACTTGATCAGTGCCGTGGTCGGCGTAGCCGCGGACCGCCAGCACCAGCAAGACAGCGGTCATGGCAAAGCCGATCACGATGGCTGTCAACACCAAGGCTTGGGGTAGCGGGTCGGCATAGTTGCTGAGCGACGGCTCGACGCCAGGCGCGATGAGTGGCGCCTTGCCGATACTCAGGCGACCGGTCGCGAAGATGAACAGGTTGACCGCGTAAGAGAGCAGTGTGAGGCCCAAGACGACGTCGAACGTGCGGGCACGCAGCATCAGGAAGATGCCGACCGCCGCGAGCAGGCCAATGCCGCTGGCGAGTAGCAGTTCCATCAGTTGCCCTCCCTAGTGGGCGCATGCACCTTGCCAAGACGCACCAGCGCCAACATCACGCCGCCGAGCACGGTGAGATAGACGCCCAGGTCGAACAGCATGGCGGTGGCAAACGGGATCTTGCCAAGCACGGGTAACTCGGGTGACCAGTAACTACTGGTGAGTATCGGATGTCCAAACAGCATACTGCCCGCCCCGGTCAGCGCCGCGATGATCAGACCAGCGCCAAGGATAGCCTCGTAGTTGAGCGGTAGCCGCGCTTCGACGGTCTTGGCGCCACTCGCCAAATAGGGCACCAGCAGTGCAACGGCTATCACGAGCCCGGCGATGAAGCCGCCGCCCGGTTCGTTGTGGCCACGCAAAAACATGTATAGCGACACCAGAATTGCCAGCGGCAGGAGCACCCGTGCGATGAATTCCAGGAACAACGACACTGGTGCGTAGGTGCCGGCCTCGGGCTGTTCGGGTACGACGCGAGGGACGATCATTCTGAGTACACCCGCCACGATCAAGGCTGCGATCGCGACGACGGTGACTTCACCCAAGGTGTCCAGCGCGCGGAAGTCCACCAGGATCACGTTCACGACGTTGGTGCCAAAGCCCTCGGGTAACGACTTCTGCAGAAAATAGTCCGCAATGGACGCTGTCGGGCGAGTCAGGATTGCATAGGTAATGGCGGTGATGCCGGTGCCGATCAGCCCGGCTAGCATCGCGTCTCGCCAACGCGGTGGTGAATTGCGTTCCGGCGGTGATTCGAATGGCAGGTAGTACAGCGCCAGCAGCATCAGAATGACGGTGACAACCTCGACCAGCAACTGCGTCAGCGCGAGGTCTGGCGCCGAAAAGACGGCAAAGGCCAGACTGACGATCAGGCCGACGACGCCGATGGCAACCAGCGCAACCAACCGCCTGGCATACAGGAATGCAATCGACAGAGTTGCCACGCAACCCACTGCCCAGAGGATCACCGCAGGCAACGAGACCGGCGTGAGCGGTGTGTGGCCGTATGAAAGTCCGGGTGCGAGAGGCAAGGCGGCAGCGACCGTGGCAATCAGGAAAATGATCGCGAGGGAATGCTGCAAATGCCCGCTCTGCAAACGTCCTGTCAGGCTGCGAGCCATCGCCAGCGACCGATTGATCAGTGCGTCGAAGAGCTCTTTGCCGCCGCGCGGCAAATGCACGATGTCGTGCAGCGAGAACAGACGCTGCAACAGCAGATAGAAAATCGCGCCCGCGACCATCGCGGCCACGCTCATGGCGAGTGGCCAGTTGATGCCATGCCAGATCTTGATCGTGAACTCCGGCGGTGGTCCGCCGAGGACCGCGCCGGCGCTGAACTGGAGAATGGGTTCGATCGTTGTGTTCGGCAGTATGCCGACCAACAGACAGAGGCAGACCAGTACCGCCACGGGTACGAGCATCCACTTGGGCGGATCATGCGGTTGCCGCGGCAGGCCTTGCGGCTCGCCGTTCCAGAAAACGTCATGGATAAACCGCATCGAGTAGGTGACGCTGAACGCTGCTGCGAGCGTGGCGAGTAGCGGCACACCGAACTCGAGTGCTCTATGTCCTTCGAACGCCAGAGTTTCCCCGAAGAACAGTTCCTTCGACAAAAAACCATTCAGCAACGGCACACCGGCCATCGCTGCGGATGCGACGATGGCGAGCACTGCGGTCATTGGCATCAGTCGCCACAGCCCGTTCAGTTTGCGCATGTCGCGCGAACCGGATTCGTGGTCGATGATGCCTGCCGCCATGAACAGGGACGCCTTGAACGTAGCGTGATTGAGAATGTGGAAGATGCCGGCTACGGCCGCCATGGGGGAGTTGAGGCCAAACAACAGCGTGATCAGTCCCAGATGGCTGATAGTGGAATACGCCAACAAACCCTTCAGGTCATGCTGGAAAACGGCTGTGTAGGCGCCGATCAGCAGTGTCAGCAGTCCGGCGCCGCTGACGATGAAGAACCAGGCTTCGGTGCCCGACAGTGCTGGATAGAGGCGCGCGAGCAGGAACACGCCTGCTTTGACCATGGTGGCGGAATGTAGGTAGGCAGAGACCGGTGTGGGCGCCGCCATGGCGTGCGGCAGCCAGAAATGAAACGGAAACTGCGCGGACTTAGTGAACACCCCTAACAGCACCAAGATCAGCGCCGGGAGGTACAGTGAGCTGGCGCGGATCTGATCACCGGCAGCAAGGACTGAATCGAGCGAATAGTCGCCAACGATGTGGCCAATGATCAGCACACCGCCCAGCAGCGCCAGCCCGCCGAGACCGGTGATCGTGAGCGCCAGCCGGGCGCCCTGGCGTGCGTCACTGCGGTATTGCCAATAGCCGATCAACAGGAACGAACTGAGGCTCGTGAGCTCCCAAAACACTGCTAGCAGGATCAGGTTGTCGGCGAGCACGACGCCGAGCATCGAGCCCATGAACAACATGAAAAAAGCATAGAAGCGCGCGATCGGATCTCGCGCCGACAGGTAGTAGCGCGCGTACATGATGATCAATGCGCCCAGTACGAGCACCATGCCGGCGAACATCGCTGCAAGGCCGTCGAGTCGGAAGCCGAAGCGCGCGCCGGGCAGCGGCAACCAGTCCCAACCGGCAGCCAGGACTGCACCTGATGCGACTGCGGGAATTTGTAGCGCGAGCAATGCGCCTGCCGCTATGGTGAACAGCAACGCAATCGTCGCGGACAGCAGCCGGGCCGCGTTTGCGGTTGCCAGCAAGACTGCGCCGGCGACGAACGGCAGTATGACGATCAGCGCAAGCGTCATGTCGTACGAACCTGCAGCTGGCGATACACGATGACCGCCAGCGTCAGCAACGTCAGCGGCAGGGCAACCCAGAGGATCACGAACTCAAACGTCTCGATTGCGGCATGCCGTTGTGCTGCCAGAATCAGATAGGCGGTGTAGGCAAAATAATAGGCGACGAAGACCACGCCCTCCCAGCGCGAGATCAGATTGCCCGAGAAAAAGATCGGCAGGCAAGCCACCGCGACCACGATCATGACTGGCAGATCAAAGCTCAGCATGGCCGCAGTCACGGGAATGCCGTTTGGCGCCACAATAGCGGTCAAGCCCAGACACCCCAGAATGTTGAATATGTTGCTGCCAATGACGTTGCCCACGGCCATGTCGCGTTCGCCGCGTGCGGCGGCCATGAGTGATGTGACGATTTCAGGTAGCGACGTGCCGAGCGCTACGACCGTCAGGCCAATCACCAGCTCCGACACGCCGAACGAGACGGCGATGCGCACCGCACCCTTGACGAACCAGTCTGCCCCCAGCAGTAAGAGGCCCAGCCCGCCCAGTACTAACAAGATCTGCGCCGGCAGTTTGTTGTCCCAGCCGCCGCGGGTCATCGCTGCGATCTCGGCGCCGGCTTCTGCCTGGAAAGCCGCGTTGGCACGGCGGCTCTGCCAGATCAGAAACACCGTGTAGGCGACCAGCAGCACGACCAGCAGCACGCCATCGGCCGTACTGATGCCCTGATCAAGAGCTAGTACGAACAGCAGTATTGAAGCGCCGATCATCAGCGGCACTTCTTGCCGGATGAGTTGTTGCGCCACCAGCAGCGGTGTCACGATCGCGGACGCGCCGAGCACGAACAGAATATTCAGAATATTGCTGCCGACGACATTGCCGATGGCAAGATCGGTGGCGTCCCTTGTGGCGGCGCCTACTGAAACGGCGACTTCCGGGGCGCTGGTGCCCATCGCGACAATCGTCAGTCCGACCACCAGCGGCGAAATTCCAAACGAGAGCGCCAGCTTCGATGCACCGCGAACGAGCGCCTCCGCGCCCGCAACCAGCGCGACCAATCCGACTGCCAGTAGCAGATATGTCATCTGTTGCGGCTCTCCGTGGCGCTCAGGCCGTGACGTTCAGGGCGTACAGGACAAGACGCGCCATGACTCGCTCGCGCAGCGTGCGCGGCGAGGCGAGTTGCAAGCGCGCGAGTTCGCAATTGTACGCTGTGTTGCTCCGGTGGAGCAGCGCACTCGCCAGGGTGCGGGCCTTCTGGCCGGGCGTCCGCGCATGCCGCGCCAGCCAGCGCAGGGCTGTGCTCAGTCGTATTTCCTCTGTCGTCAAATCGGTGCCGAACGGGAAGTCAGAAGAAGGCCCCGCTGCACGTTGGTCCCGAAACGCGCGGGCCAGCCCCTGCGGCGTGTTGTCGCGCCGGTGCTCAGGGATCTGAAAGTCGGCTGACAGTTTGCCGGTCTGCTGCGCGGCGCGCACCAGCTCGGACTGAAAGCGAGAGTCCGCGATGCCAATGAGCGCGGCGGCACACTCACCGTCGGTGCGGCCACGCAGATCCGCGATGCCATATTCAGTAATGACAATGTCGCGCAGATGACGCGGAATAGTCGAACTGCCGTAATCGCTGACGATATTGGAGCGCAGGACGCCGTCTTTATCGCGTGTCGCACGCACGCACAGTATCGACCGCGCGCCCGGCAGAGCGTGCGCCATGGCCACGAAGTTGTACTGTCCGCCGACGCCGCTGACGACCCGACCGTCAGCCAGGCTGTCGGACACAGCGGCGCCGAGGATCGTCACCATCATGGTGGTATTGATATGGCGCGCGTCGGCACGCTGCGCTACGCGCAAGGCATAGTCGTCACCATACAACTGGTTGATATAGCCGACACTGCGCATATCAAACAGTGCGCGCTCAGCCTCGGGCAGACCGCGCAACGCGGCATAAAAGCCGCGTGGTCCTAACAGAAAACCGGCGTGTAGCAGCCTGCCATGGCGCAGTTCGCCGCCGAGAAATTCGCTGTGCAGGCGCTCACGCAGGCTGTGGTCGGCGAGGTCGGCCGTCAGCCAGTCGCCATCAGCCACTCGAATGCGCCCGGCCAAGTACTGCGTATCGCTGCGCAACACGCCGAAGTGCCGCAGGCGCTCGAAGTCGTTAGCGGACAGCAGGGGATTCAGGCCAGCGGCGATCAGGTCGTCGAGTATCGATCCGTTCAATCGTTCGTTTCGAGCCTCGTCGTGCGACGGCGTGCTGCAGGGGCAACCAGTCGTAGACTCGACGCCGCAAGACGCCGGCGCGGTACAGGTCGAGCATCTGATCAACGAACATTTCGGTCGAGCCGAACAAACCGATCTCGAAAGCCCCCCGGCCGCCCGCCGCGTCGATCAGTGGGGCGCCGTGCTCACTACCGACCGCGTGCAGCGCCTCCCGATACGCCGCGTTCTGTTGGTGGCGCAACAGCAGGGCGTAGCATAGAGCGTCACCGAGTTCGCCGATGCCAATTTGCAGGGTGCCACCGTCGCGTACCAGCGAGCTGGCGTGCAAGCCAATCGCATGGACAACCAGAGCGAGCTCCGGATTCGACGGTGCAAACAATGGGTAGTTATATCGCTGGTCCGCCAGCACGAGATCGAACTGCGCGGCGGGGAGCGCCGCTGCGCCCAACATGAACGGCATTTCCTCGTGCACCGCGCCTGCGACCACGATCGGCTGGTTACGAGCGCGTCTTGTGGCAACATACGGCAGCAGGTCGAGTGTGACGTCCGGGTTCGAGCCGAGGCTGTACTCTGTCTTGCCGTCAACCACGCGGCGGGCGACCAGCTGCGCGATGACGTTGACGCCACGAGCCATGAGTTCACGCGCCACGTGCGTATAGTTCGCGGCAAGATAGTGGGTCTGCACGTCAGTGTTGTTGAGCCACTTGCCTGGTTCCAAAAAGAACTCGATCACCTGGATGTTTTTCGGCAATTGCCGTGACCGCGCCAGGCGTTGATATTCGAGTGGCGGATAGGCGCCAAAGACTCGTTCGAAGATCGGCTGGAGCAGCCGCTGCTCCAGCGCAGACGACGCAGTCGGTGTCGCGAGCGACAGCGCAGTCACGATCGTGAGGTCAATCGAAGGGTTTGCCATGGCGCGTCGGACGAACTCGTTGGCAAGGTGATTGGGCTTGCCAATGCCGAGTGGCAAGGCGAGCACGACGCGTGCGCCGACGCGTTGCAGTATGGCGTCGACGCAGTCGCCCACGTCATCTAGCAGCTCAGTCTCCTGACTCATCAAACTAACGAATCGACTGTGCGTTGGCTTGCCAGAGCAAGTAGCGTGCGTGGGTTGTCGCGCCCATTGCTTCCACGACACGTTGATTGTCGAAGCCCTGCGGCTTCTGCAAGTGCGCCAGCAGATCAGTGCGAACAGCCAGTTCGTTAGGTACTGCGACCCCGGTGCCGGCGCCGGCGACCAGGGCGAAGTATAGGTCGTCACCCAGTGGGCCCGCGTCAGTCGTTAGAATCCACACCTCGCGCAAGTCGCTCCAAGCGATTGCCTCGCTCTTGCCCGCCGGCAGGATGCGCCGTACGCCCCAGTCGGTGATCTGCAGGTCTTCTTGACGTCGGCGCAACTGCCACGCCAGCAGATAGGGCTCCAGGACGAACAGGGCGGTCAGTGCGCCGAACACCAGCGGGAGCCAGGGGTTGCCGCGGCCCGCTATGGCCAGATAGCCACTGATCGCAAAGCAAACGCCAAATATCGCGACCCAAATACCACGCATCGTTCGGCCGACACCGCTGACCGGGGCTTGTGCGCCTGGGATGGCCATTACGGTTGTCTGAGCGGCACGCTGTACTCGATTGTTACTGCGTTGGCGACCCATTCGGTCGAGCGCCACTCGCCCTGGCCGACGCCAAAGTCCAGGCGATTGATCGTGGTCGTCCCGCGTAGCGCGATAGCGGTCTTGCCGCTGACTTGGTCCGTTTCGATGCGCAGCGGAATGGTCAGATCGCGGCTGATGTCGCGTATGGTCAGTTTGCCGGCCGCGGCGTAACTGCCGTCGGGCAACTTGGCTAACGACTGAGCCACGAACGTAGCCTGCGGGAATCTTGCGGTGTCGAATAGGTCCGGGCCGCGCAGCGCCGTGTCACGGTCCTTGTCGCCGGTGTCAAGCGAGCCCGTGTCGACCACGACATTGAGTCCGCCTGCGGCTGGCAGCGCAGCGTCGAAACGCAGTTCGGTGCGTAGTTTGGTGAAGTTGCCCCGGTTATCGGCCCCCGCCTGCTTGAAGATGAAAACGAGGGAGCTGCGCGCCGGATCGCCGCGATAGGCTGACGGGGCTCCAGTACCGGTGGTCGCGACGGCTACTGCCGTGAGCGCCAATAGAGCGGCGGCAGTGGTTAGTCTCGCAATCATGGTTTGGTCTTCCCCGGCAACATGCGGCGCAGAATGTCGTCCCGATCGATCCAGTGATGCTTGAGTGCGCCGGCGACATGAACGAGCGCGGTGGCCGCCAATACCCAGACCAATAGTTCATGCGCGTCGCGCATGAAGTCGTAGGTGGATTCGTCAGGCGCAACCAGATTCGGCAGCTGCACCAGGTTGAACCAGCTGACGGAATAGTTCTTTGCTGAAGACATCATCCAGCCGGTCAATGGCAGGGCGAACAGACAACCATACAGCAGCGCATGCGAGCTGCGCGCGAGCCGACGTTGCCATGACGGCATGGTAGTGGGTAGGGCGGGTGTCTGATTAGTCCAGCGCCAGACCACCCGGATGAGGGCCAGTACCAGGATGGTGATCCCGACCGACTTGTGGCGGGCGATCGCCGCGAGCTTGGCCATGCCCAGCGGCAGGCTATCGGCATAGTTGATGAGTGCCACTTGCACGAGAATCAGGGCCACGACCGTCCAGTGCAGCAACTGTGCAAGCGCGCCCCAGCGGCTAGTGGTGTTGCGAATCCCCATGCGGTTAAGCTTAATCGATGCACGGTATAGCGCAAAATGACTGGCTGGCGCCACGAGCGGTTGTGGCGCTCGTGGCAGTTTGTACGGTTGTGTTGTTGGCCGGGTGTCGCGGCACCTCGCCGGACAGCACGCCTACGGCAACCGTCGCGCCCGGCCCGCGGTCAGCGCCACTGCAGGGCGACGCGCCGGTGTATCGCGTCATCGCCGCAGAATCACTGCTGCAGATCTACGCCTACCGCGGCGGTAGCCTATCGCGTCTGGGTCACAACCATGTGATCGCCGCGCGCAATCTGCAGGGGACCGTCATGGTGCCCAGCGATCCGCTCTTGACGCGCCTCGACGTGACGATACCGGTCGCGTTGTTGACCGTTGATGAGCCAGCGTTGCGCGCCGCCGCGGGCGAGGACTTCTCGACCGAGGTGCCCGACAGCGCGCGCGCCGGTACCCGCAAGAATATGCTCGGGCCTGCGTTGCTCGATGCCGACCGCCATCCGGGAATTGGCTTGGGCCTGCTGTCTCTGACCCGGGTCGCCGACCGCTACGACGCCGAAATCGAGGTCACGATCAAATCCCAGCGGCACAGCGTTCGCGTGCCGTTGCAAGTGTCACAGACGCCGGCGCAGCTAAGCGCCAGCGGGAATTTGCGCTCAAGCAAAGCGAACTCGGACTCACGCCATTCAGCGTGATGCTGGGCGCGTTGACCGTGCAGGATGAGCTGCGAGTCAAATTCAGTTTGGTGGCGCAACGCCAGCAGCTGAGCTCGGCGTTGACGGCCCCCTAACGAAGTCCCATTTCCGTGGCTAACGCTTTGGCGTCATACACCTTGCGCAGGGCTTCGCGGATGATCGTTGTGTCGACCGCTACCGCACGGTTCAACTCAGTATCGAACCAGTAGGCGCCCGAGATCGAATTGATATTGCCGTCGAATATGAGTCCAACCACTTCACCCTTGGCGTTGATCAGCGCGCTGCCGGAGTTGCCGCCAACAATGTCGTTGTTGGTGGCTAGATTGAAACGCGTGCTCATGTCGAGCGTGGCTTTGGCGCGCTCCCAGCTCGCCGGTACTTTGAAGGGCTCGGCACCTGTCGCGCGCTCAAACAACCGTGACAACTGCGTGAAAGGCTCGACCGCGACGCCGTTCTCGCTCCAGCCCTGGACAGTGCCGTAGTTGAGCCGCAGCGTGAAGGTGGCGTCTGGATAGACGCTCGTGCCGAGCGACGCGAAGCGCGCCCGCGCGATCTTCTCCGACGCCGCCTCGACCGGCGCTTCGACTTCGTCCTCGTAGCGTTGGCGCAGTGCACGGGCGGCAGGTTCGACGGCGCGCGCGAACTCGATCAGCGGGTCATCAGCGCTCGTGATCGCCGCTTTGCCACCGTTCCAGAGGGCAAGTCTTGTCTCTGGATCGCCAAGCTTGGTGCCATTTACCAAGCGCTGCGCCAGCTCATCAGGCGATTCCTTCGACAATAACTTGCGCACGATCTCATGATCGGGGCCTAACCACTCTCGCATCCGCTCGAGCCCAAACGTCAGACGGATGATTTCGATTTCCGGGTAAACGGGCAGTGCCGCAGCCAGCTGTTGCTCGATGCGCGGCAGAGCCGCGTCGGTGTATTCCCGCAAGCGTTCCGTGTTGGGCTTGGCGCGCTCGTCGGCCGCGCGGACTAACAGCCGCGCAATACCGGCGAGACGACCGCCCCAGCCCGCACCGTTCTCGATGAAGGTGAGCGGCAAGTGCATGGCTCGATAGGCGCTCTGCGCTGTCTCGATCTCGGCCCATGGATCGCCGATTGATTGGCTCAGTTGCGGGTCAGCAGCGACCGCGTCCCGCAGCGCCTGCTCGGCAGCGCGTTTGCTGGCCAGAAGCTCGTCATCGAGCAGTGCGTCCAACTGCCGACGCCGGACTTTGATGCTGTTTTCCAGACCATTGAGCTGGTCTTCCACGGTGCGCGCCGCCTCGGCGTTGCCTTTGCCGTATTGCACGTAGCGGCCACGCAGCTCTGCCGCGCGCAGCAACCAACGCGGCAGCTCCACGTCGCGTTGCGTTTCGAGCTGCGCGACGGTCAGCAGTCGGTCGGTAGACCCTGGATGGCCTGACACGAACACTAGCTCGTTCGCTGCCGGACCATCGAAATTGATGCTCAGGTGGTTAGGCGTCTTTGCAGGCTTGCCATTCTCGTAGGCGCGCAACACGCCCATGTCGAGGCACCAGCGGGGGAACTGGAAGTTATCGGGGTCACCGCCAAACGCAGCGATGTCGCGTTCCGGCGCAAACACCAGGCGAATATCGGTATAGCGCTTGTATTGGTACAGCCAGTACTGCCCGCCGTTGTACAGGTTCACGGTCTGGCACTTGAGCGGACCTGTCTTGCGGTCCTTCTGGCTATTGGTTTCACAGGACTGCTCGATCTGCGTCAAGGTCTGTTTGCGCGCGTCGTTCGCGTCCTGACTGGACTTGCCTGTCACCGCGGCGTCCACCTGGGAGGTGATGTTCACCATGCCGACCAGCACGTCCGCGATCTGTGTTTCGCAGCGTCGCTCCTTGCCGCGGTCGCTCGCGAGGAAGCCCGCGGCAATCAGATCGTCGGTTTGAGTCGATAGCTCCGCAAGACAGCTTTCGATGCAATGGTGGTTGGTCAGAATCAGGCCATTGGGGGAGACAAACGACGCCGTGCAGCCGGCTAGCCGGACGGTACCGAGGCGGACTCGGTCGAGCCAAGTCTGATCGATTCGCACACCAAACTTCTCTGCTACCGCCTGGCTAGGGAAGTCGTGGTAGGTCCACATGCCTTCGTCGGCGCTGGCAGGCAGACTGGCCAGAACCGACAGTGCGCCACACGCGATGGCCAGAAAGATCTTTTGCATGACAATGCTCCACAATGGCAGTCGAATGCCGACGAACGACTGCAGTCGGCGTTCAAGAAGTTACCATTATGATTGCCGGCGCCCGGTGGCGCCACATGAACGGGCGCTCGCCGATGACCGCGTATCTGCCAATCCTGTTGCTCCATATTCTCTGTGCACTTGTGACCCCGTGGCTGTTCACCGCGCGGGTCGTGCGGGCAGCTCGGGGCCAAGATCCGGCAGTCGGCCTGCTGCGCTGGTTACCGCATACCGTGGATACCGTCTTGTTTGGCGCTGGCGTGACCATGGCAGTGCTGCTCGGGGTCTCGCCGAGCGGAGCATCGTGGCTTGGCGCCAAGCTCGTCGCGCTGTTGCTCTATATCCTGATTGGTCATGTCGCCGTACGGCGTGTCCGCAGCAACCGCAGCCGACTGGTGGCTTGGCTGTCGGCCATGCTGGTGATCGGCTATATCTACAGCGTGGCGATCACGAAGAATCCTTGGGTATTTAGCTCGTAAACCGGCTGGCTGCTGGCTATGCTCGCGGCAGGTCTCCACCAGTTGGTATAACTATGTCAGCAGCTCCCAGCAGTCGGCTCGGGCCGATTGCCCTCGCGCCGGGCTATTCGCGCGTCAATGGTGTGACGTTTCTGTACGCCGCGTTCATCACGATCGGCTTGCTGGCTTTCATCAGCTTCATTCAAGCCTATCTACTCAACGTCAATCTGAAGCTGCCCGAGGAGATGCAGGGGCGCACGGTTGCGACCTTGGGGATTGCCAACGAAATCGTGGCGCTATTGTTAGTGGCGCCGTTCGGAGCGCTGGCGGACAAGATTGGCCGGCGTTTGGTCTATACCTTCGGTTTCGCCTGGCTGGCGATCGGGTTCTTGTTATACCCCGAAGCACGCACCTTGCCGCAGTTGCTGGGCTGTGCCCTGTTCTTCTCGGTTGGTGTGGCGGCGGTGGGCACAATGCTCGCGACCGTGCTGGCAGACACGCCGGAAGAAGGGTCGCGCGGCCGGTTTGTCGGGATGACCGGCTTCTTTCAGGGGCTGGGTGCTGTCTCTGCCATATTCGGCCTTGGCAGACTACCGGAAATACTGGCTAACGGTGGCATGGATGACCAGCGTGCTGGTCAGGCCACGTTCTGGATTGCCGCGGGCCTGTGTGCCCTGTCGGCGCTCGTGGTCTTCATCGGGCTGAAGAAAGGGACGCCGCGCCGCGACGCCTTCGCGACCCCCTTCATGACGATCTTGCGTGAAGGTTTGGCGGCGGCTCGGTCCAATCCGCGCATCTGGTTTGCATACCTGCTGCAGTTTGTGTCGTTTGGCGATCGCATCGTGATTGGTACGTTTTTGTCGCTGCGGCTGCAGCAGGCGGCACTCGAAAAGGGCATGACGATGTCCGCCGCAACGAGCTCGGCCAGCCGCATCGTGGGCTTGGTAGCACTGTCGGCACTGATTGGCGCAGTCGTATTTGGCGTCATGCTGGATCGGCTGGACCGGCTAAAGACCGGAATATTCGCCATGGCACTCGGTAGCGTCGCTTATTTTGCCGGCGCCTTTATTGATGATCCAACTGCCATGGCTATCGTCGCGCCCGTCTGCCTGTTGTTAGGGCTAGGACAGATATCGGCGATCATTGCGAGTCAGACGATGCTGGGGCAGGAAGCGCCCATAGCATGCCGCGGCGCGGTGTTCGGCATCGCCGGGATTGCCGCATCGGCGGGCATCCTCTTCACCAATGGAACTGGCGGCTGGCTGTATGATCAGATCAGCAAGGGTGGGCCGTTCTATCTGATGGCCGGCGTCAGTTTTTGCATCATGTTGTTCGGCGTTTGGCTGTTGCGCCGCGCGCCGCGCGCTTAGTTGCTGCGTCGAGCTTTGGGCGTCGACTAGCTTGTTTGTCCAGTACGGGCCGCGTCGGCACTGGTATGGGTCGTTCGACCTCCACACCGGTTATCGCACTCAGACTCGCTAAACAGCGCTGCAGCAGGCGGCGTAGCTGCCTGCGCTCCGCATTGGTCAGCGATGCTTCCATCTCCTCGATAAAGCCTTCAGCTGCGCCGACGCCCGCGTCAAACTGGCGCTGACCTTTTTCGGTCACATAGGTAGCGAGAATGCGGCCGTGGCGCGAGTTGGGCTCCCGCGTGATCATTCCCTGTTGTTCCAGCGTGACCAGGATGCTGTTCATGGTTTGTGGTGTCACTGTCGCGGCGCGGGCCAGCTCCGCACCCGACGCGCCGGGGGATGCCAGCAAAGAGTGCAGCGTGACCGCATGTGCGTGGGTCATGTGCGTGCGCGCAGCCCGCATACGTGACTCCATGCCAAGGCGCATCAGGTGGTGGACTTGCTTCAGCAGGAAGCCCAGACTGTCTTCGGGCCGCTCCAGCATCTCAGCTAGACGTCCGGTTGGCCGTTGCCGCGCCATGGTCGCCATCCAAAATCCCGTGAGCGAACAATATCAGTACGCTGATATAATATCAGGGCACTGATACAGCTGCCACTTGGCTCTTTGGATCGGATCTTCCGTATGATTTCCTCGCGATTTAGTTCACATATTGTTTTCACGTCGCTCGCTGCTTTGACAGTCGCGCTGACCGCCTGTGGTGGCAAGGACAAGGCCGCCGCGGTAGTCAATGACACACCGGCGATGACGGTTACCGTAGCCGTACCCGCGACGCGGCCGCTGCCGCGTACCATCACGGCGTCGGGCTCGGTCGCACCGTGGCAGGAGATCAGCCTCGGCGTGGAGCTGTCGAGCGTGCGCGTCGCGCGGGTGTTAGTGGATGTTGGTCAGCAGGTCAAAAAAGGGCAGCCACTCATTGAAATGGACGCCCGTACCTTGCAGGTGGATCTCAACTCGGCGCGCGCCCGGCTCGCCGAGGCCGACGCAGCCTTGGTGTTGGCGCGCGCCAACGGCGAGCGCGGACGGCGTCTCAAGGAACAGCAGTTGATTTCCGCTGGCAATGCCGACGAGCTGATTGCGGGCGAAGCGCGCGCTGAGGCGCAGCGTCAGTCGGCGCTGGCGCAGCTCGAGTCGGCCCGGCTGCGGCTCGGGTTCGCATCCCTGCGCGCACCCGATGACGGCGTGATCTCAGCACGCTCCGTCGATCCCGGCCAGATCGTCTCGCCTAACAACGAGTTGCTGAAGATGATCCGCGAGGGTCGGCTCGAGTGGCGTGGCGAGCTGTCAGGGTCGGATCTCGCGCGGGTCAAGGCTGGCGCCGATGTGCGTTTGCGCGATCCGGCCGGTACGCTGGTGCTTGCAAAAGTGCGCAGTGTCGCGCCGTCGCTGGATCCGCGCTCGCGGACCGGCCTCATCTACGCGGATATAAAGGATTCAGGCGAGTTACGCGCCGGGATGTTCGTCGAAGGCGAGGTGGTCTTGGGTGACGCGCCGGCTCTCATCATCGCGCGGCAGTCGGTCGTGGTACGCGATGGTATCTCTTACGTATTCGCAGTCAATGAACGGCAGGGCCACAAAGCCCGCGTCAAACAACAGCGCGTCGAAACCGGCGCGTCCCTCGGTAAAGAGGTGGCATTACGCAGTGGTCTCGATGCCGAGCAGGCTATCGTGGTTCAAGGTGCTGGGTTTCTGACCGACGGCGACCTGGTCGCTATCGCGAAGGAGGGCGTATGAACGTTTCCCGTTGGGCAATCGATCGGCCGCTACCGGCAGCAATGATATTTGTCGGCCTGTGTATCGCGGGCCTGTTGGGCTTCAACGCCATTCCAGTGGCGAAGTTTCCGGATATCCAGTTTCCGACCGTTACGGTTACGGTCAACTTGCCGGGCGCGACAGCGTCTCAGCTTGAGACCGACGTTACGCGACGAGTGGAAGACGCGGTATCGAGCATTGCTAACATTCGCCAGATCATTTCGCGCGTCAATGAAGGCGTGTCCACGACGAATATCGTGTTCGAGTTAGGTCATGAACTCGATCAGGCCACTGACGAAGTGCGCGATGCGGTGACGCGGGTGCGTGCCGATATGCCGGTTGAAATCGAAGAGCCCGTTATCCAGCGTATCAACGTGGTTGGCGGCGCGATGCTGACGTACGCCGTGCAGTCGGATGCGCTCGCGCCCGATGAGCTGTCCTGGTTCATCGACGACACCGTCAAGAAGACGGTCTACAGTATTCGTGGCATCGGCAGTTTCTCGCGTACGGGCGGTGTCGAGCGCGAAGTCCGTGTCGATCTCGATCCGCGTGCGTTACAGGCTTACGGTGTTCCGGCTAACACGGTGTCGCAGCAGCTCGCGCGCCTGCAACTCGAACGACCCGGCGGCCGCGCCACGCAGGGCGGTCAGGAACAGTCGATTCGTACCCTGGGTACGGTCAGTACCGCGGCCGACTTGGCTGACTTCCCGATTTCACTGCCGGATGGTCGTACGGTCCGGCTGTCGGCGATTGCCAATGTCCGCGACGGCAATGCGGATCCCCGCCAGGCGGCGTTGCTCAATGGCGAGACCGCCATTGGCTTCGCGATCTTCCGTTCGCGCGGCGTCGACGAACTGGAAGTGGGCCAGAAAGTCCGCGTTGCCATGCAGAAACTGGCCGCCGAGCATCCGCGTATCAAGTTCACGGAGGTGGCGTCCAGTCTTGAGGAGACCGAAGCCTCCTACGAGTCATCGATGACCATGTTGTTCGAAGGCGGCTTGCTGGCGGTCATGGTTGTGTTCTTGTTTCTGCGTGACTGGCGCGCCACCTGGATATCGGCTGCGGCGTTGCCGTTGTCGATCATCCCGACGTTCGCGGTCATTCATTTGTTGGGGTTCTCGCTCAATTTCATTGTGTTGCTGGCGCTCGCGGTCGTCGTGGGCGTGTTGGTAGACGACGCGATCGTCGAAGTGGAGAACATCGTGCGTCACCGACGCATGGGCAAGACATCAATGCAGGCAGCGCGCGAGGCCGCCGATGAGATCGGCGTCGCCGTGGTGGCCACTTCCGTAACCTTGGCAGCAGTGTTCTTGCCGGTGGCATTCATGCCGGGCATACCGGGCAAGTTTTTCCGCGAGTTCGGCTGGACAGCCGCGATCGCCGTGATGTTCTCGCTGTTGGTGGCGCGCATGCTGACACCGATGATGGCGGCCTACTTTCTCAAGGGCGACGACAAGCCGCACCCCGAGCCGCGCTGGATTACCTGGTATCTCGGTTGGGTCGACAAGGCAATCCGCCACAAGCGGATCACCTTGGGCATTGCGACTCTGTTCTTTGTGTTGTCGTTAGCCTTGGTGCCGTTGTTACCCGCGACGTTCCTGCCAGAAGAGGACTTCGGTCGTACCAACGTGAACATCGAATTGGCGCCGGGTACGCCGCTCGAGGCAACAATCCGTGCGACCGAGATAGCGCGGCAGCGCTTGTCCGACATGCCTGAGATACGCAATGTGTTTACGACCGTCGGTGGCAGCGCCGGCGGGCACGGTGGTGGCGATATTGTGCCCGAGGTGCGGCGCGCCAGCATGATCGTAACTTGGGCGCCGCTGGGCGAGCGCAGTCGTACGCAGCAGGAGTTGGATGCGGACGTGCGCGAGCGGCTCTCGACTATGCCGGGTGTACGCCTGTCGTTCACGTCCGGTGGCCCTGGCGGAATATTGCAGATGAAGCTCGCGGGTAACAACCCGCAGGCGCTTGCGGAGGCCGCGCGCGAGGTTGAGCGGGGCTTGAAGACTATTCCGGGCCTGGGGAATGTCACCTCCAGTGCGGCGCTGCTGCGGCCAGAAATTGTGGTCGTACCCAACCCGGCGCGTGCCGCCGATCTGGGTGTTTCGACGACAGACATTGCGGACGCGGCTCGCGTTGCGACCAGCGGTGACTATCGTCAGCGCCTCGCCAAGCTCAACCTGCCGGAGCGGCAGATTCCGATCCGGGTGCAGTTGCAACCCGAGGCATTGAATGATCCTGCGACGCTGCGCGAGCTACGCTTGCCGGCTCGCGGCGGTCCGGTGCCCTTGGGTGTGGTGGCCGATGTGCAGTTGAGCAGCGGGCCCGCACAGATCGACCGTTATCAGCGCGAGCGCAACATCGAGTTGAACGCCGAGCTAAACGGCACGCCGCTGGGTGATGCGATGCGAGCCACCAACGCGTTGCCCATCATGCAGTCCCTGCCAGCGGGCGTGCGCGTTGTGCCCTCCGGCGACAGCGAGGTGTTCATCGATCTGTTCACAGGCTTTGCGATCGCGATGGGTATCGGCATTCTGTGCGTTTACGCGGTGTTGTTACTGTTGCTGAACAGTCCGACGCAGCCGATCACGATTCTCTCGGCGGTGCCGCTCTGTGCTGGCGGCGCATTCGGTGCTCTGCTGCTCACTGGCCTCGACCTATCGATGCCGGCACTCATTGGTCTCATCAGCTTGATCGGCATCGCGACCAAGAACTCGATTTTGCTGATCGACTATGCGGTAATTGCGCAACGCGACCATGGACTACCGATGCATGAGGCGCTTATCGATGCTTGTCGCAAGCGCGCGCGACCCGTCGTCATGACCAGCGTCGCGATGTCCGCCGGCATGACACCGATCGCACTTGGCTTGGGCGCTGACGCCGCTTTCCGCCAGCCGCTCGCGGTCTCGATCATTGGTGGACTGGCGAGTTCCACCTTACTCTCGTTGGTCGTGGTGCCAGCGGCGTATGCCGCCATGGCGAGCGTCACCGCACGCGTGCGGCGCTTGTTGGGGCGCAAGGAGCAGGCGGCGTCGTCTTCAGGCGAGCTCGTGAAGCAGCAGTAGCTGCGTGCCCTCCGGGGCTGTCAGCAATGCGTTAGCGCCGCGCGCGAGGCCGCGCGGCAGTTCGGCCGAAAAATCGACCTGCATTTGGTGCAGTCGCTCGATCCGTGCCGGCATGTCAGCGGCTGCGAAGACCAACATAGGTGCATCGAGCGTGCGTGGCCGATGGGCACCGATATTCAGGCGATCGCTTGTCATGCTCATGCGCAGATAGGGGACTTCCTCCTCTGCATGTGCGACGAAGCCGAGCCGCTCCCAGAAGGCACGCATTGCCGCAAAGTCATTGGTTGGAATACTGAATCCCATGAACTCGCTTAACCATGAACCTTCGCTACGCCGGCGCGTACCCGGCGAGCAAGTGCGCGCCTCCAGCAGGGTCACCATCTGGCCGGCGGGGTCGACGAAACCAAACTCGTTGAAGACTTCATCACCCACCCGACGCCACCCGATTTCGAGACCCAGTGCTTCCAGCGCCAGTAGGTGCTCGGGTATGTTCTCCTGCACGCAAGTGATCGACGGCGAGGGAAAGCGATACTGATGGAGCCCGAGCGTGATCGCACCGTCTGTCAGTACGCCATAGGGATGCGACCAGGTGTCACCGGCCACGCATTGGCTGAACCCGAGTTGCTCATAGAACTCCACCGACTGACGTATGTCGTCGGTGCGGATGCTGATTTCGTGGAATCGTCCAATCACGGCGATAGAAGATACCTAAGGGCCCGCGCAGATACTAGCCAGCGCTCGCAGCATCGATGGGTGCGGAGTCATCCGTGCAGCGCCGCATGACCGTGCGCAGTTGCTCGATCGAGAACGGCTTGCTCAGGAAGTCATTCATGCCGGCTTGCAGACATTGGTCCCTGGCCTCATCGGACGCGTGGGCCGTCAGACCAACGATAGGCACGTGGGCATTCCTCGCATGCGACTGACGTATGGTTCGCGTTGCGGTCATGCCATCCATTACGGGTATTTGCGCGTCCATCAGTACGATATCGAAGTACTCCGTGGCAACGCGCGTTACGGCGGTCTGGCCGTCACCGACAATCGTGACGGCGCAGCCGAGCAATTGCAGCATGCGTTCAACGACTAACTGATTGACGGGGTTGTCTTCGACCACCAGTACACGCTTGTTACAGAGTGGACCCGCCAGCTTGGGCTCTGCGGGCGATTGCGTCGCTGCCGCGGCATCCTGCTGTAGCTCGCGTATCGCGCTGCATAGCGCGCGGAACGCAACAGGCTTCGAGATTTGCGCGACACGGTCGGCTGCTTCATCCGCCGTGATAGGTGTGACATCACGACTGATATGAATCCATCTGACACCCGTATTGCGCGCCAGCTCGCGGGTAGTAGAGCCAATGCGGTTGAGTCGATCCGCATCGAGCAAGACCACATCGCAGCTACCCGGCATGGCGAGCAAGGACTGCAGCTCAAAGCTCGACTGGCAGCGGATCGCGGTGCCGCCTGCAGCATTGATTCGTTCGATGCACGTGTCTTGTAGCGAACGCACCGGTGTCGCGACCGCAATTTTGAGACCCTCGATGCCAAGGCCAGCGACCCTGGCCGACGCGGCAATCGCAAACGGTAGTTCGCACCAGAATGTCGTTCCCAGGCCTGGCTGGCTGTCGACACCAAGCTTGCCATCCATCAGATCGACGAGATGACGACAAATCGACAGCCCGAGCCCCGTGCCACCGAAGCGGCGTGTGGTGGATTCGTCGGCCTGGCTGAACGCTTCGAAGATGCGTTCCAGTACTGCCGGCTCCATGCCGATGCCCGTGTCGCTCACTTCCAACCGGACTACGAGGTGTGTAGCAGTGGTCTCGACAGGGCGAGCCCGCAGGACGATCTCACCTTCATGGGTGAACTTCAGGGCGTTGCCCAGTAGGTTCATGCAGATCTGACGCAGTCGTAGCGGATCACCCAGTAGCGTCGGCGGCAGCTGGGGTGAGATTGCCGTGACCAGCTCCAGGTTCTTTTGCTGGCGAGTGGTGCTAACAGACCCATGCAGTCATCGGCGATATCTTCCAGGTCGAATTGGATCTGCTCCAGCTCGAGGCGCCCGGCTTCGATCTTGGAAAGATCGAGAATATCGTTGATGATCTGCAACAGGCTCTGGCCCGACCGTGCAATGGTCTGTGTGTAGTGTCGCTGCTGCTGGCTCAGATCGGACATGTTCAGCAGTTCCGACATACCGATGATGCCGTTCATCGGTGTGCGGATCTCGTGACTCATGCGCGCAAGAAAGCTGCTCTTCGCAGCACTGGCCTCAGCAAGCTCCTCATTGCGGACGCCGAGCTCACGAGTTTGATCAGCTACCTCTCGTTCCAGACGCCGTGCATACTCCTGCTGCAGTCGCTGGCGTCGTGCATGTCGCAGAAAGAATCCTGCGACTAGCAGCATCGCAGCGAGGCAGTATGCGACGTAGGCGCCCGTGCTCGCCCATGGTGCGGGCCGTACTACGATCGGCAGACTCAAGCCCTGGTCGCTCCAGACCGAATCGGACGACGCGGCACGCACATTCAGTGTGTAACTACCGGGTGACAAGTTAGTGAAATCGATCTGTCGCCGCCGACCGAGTGATACCCAGCGATCGTCAAACCCCACCAGCTGATACATATAGGAGTTCTTTAGCGGGTCGGTAAAGTCGGTAGCAGCGAAGCCGATCGACAACAGATTCTCGCGATATCCGAGCTCGACCATTGGGGGCAGATGCGCTGATTTTCCAGTCAGCCGGTCCTGATTGAGGATCGCAAGATTCGTGAGTATCAGGCCAGGTTGACGCTCGTTGAGTTGCAGCAGGCGTGGGTCGAAATCGTTGTAACCATCCGTGCCCCCAAACAATAGCCGACCATCGCGCGACTGGTGATGTGCGCCGAAATTGTATTCCTCGCCTTGTGCACCATGCGGCGTATGGAAAGTCTTGATTTCATTGTTCGCTGGATTCAGCCGGCTGAGACCGCTGTTGCTGCTGACCCAGAGGTTACCGCTGCGGTCCTGTTCAATGCCGTAGACCACGGCATTGGGCAGACCATCGCGTGTCCCCAGATTGCGAAACTGCACGGCTGCTGGTTTCAGCGATGAGCCTACCAACCGATCCAGACCACCACCGCCGGTGCCGATCCAAAGGCTGCCATTCGCATCCACGAGCAGATCGTAGATGGCATTGGAACTGAGGCTGTCTGCTGACTGTGCGTCTTCCAGATACCGTCGCAGCAGACCACTCGTCGGATCGACCAATAGCAGACCCTGGCCGTCGGTACCGATCCAGACGTAGCCGTTCAAGTCTTCGACTATCGCGGCGGCACGAACGCTGCTAAGCCAGGGGTTGGCTCCGGACGGGTCTTCGAGTCGAGTGAGAGTGGCTGTTTGCGGATCATAAATGCTCACGCCGCCCTCGAAGGTGCCGATCCACATGCGACCAGAGTGGTCTTCGTAAAGACTCATGATGCCATCAGCGCCGAGATGACGCGCTGGATCGGCGCCGGCCCGGAAGGTTAGCAATGTGCCATTCGGCGCCAGCCGCGTCACGCCACCCGTGAGTGTGCCGACCCACAAAGTGTTAGCGCTATCATGTCGTAACGCCATCACCTGTTCGCCACCGGGGATAGCGGCTCGATTGCGCGTAATGCGACCGACCGGTGTGGCGACGCCGCCGTCGGTTGGCACGCGCCACAGCCCCGCACCCATTGTGCCGATCCACAAGCTGCCGTTTGCCTCATCGGCGAACGATGTTATGGGTGCGCCATTCGCATTCCACTCGGGCCGCTTGGCACCTAACGACCAACTGCGCGGATTCCAGCGACTAGCGCCGCCACTACGGGTTCCGACCCATAGTAGACCGTTGCTGTCCTGATTGATGGACATGACTGCATCGTCAGCGAGACTGTGTCGATTGCCACGGTCGTGCTGATAGCGCTCGAATCGAACGCCAGCGCGGTCAAATAGATTGAGGCCAGCAGCAGTCCCGATCCATAAACGCTTTTGCTCATCTTCGTACACGGCGCGGACGTCATCACTACTCAGGGAGCTAGGGTTACGGTCGTCGTGCTGAAACCGTGTCATGCGACGCGTGACCAAATCTAGTCGATAGAGGCCGGCGCCAAATGATCCAATCCAGATGTCGCCGCGACTGTCCTGCAACAAAGACAGCGCGGCGCGCGCTTCGCCGGCGGCGCCCGGCAGATCAAAGTGCTCAAACGTTTGCCGCAGCGGATCATAGCGATCGAAGCCTGCGCCGGTGCCGATCCACAACGCACCGGACCGGTCTTGCAGCAGCGCATACAGCGTGTCGTCGGCTAGTGATTCGGACTTGAGCGGGTCATGTCTATACCGAGTGACCACGCCCGTGTTCGGATCGAGGCGGTTGAGTCCGTCGTGACTCGTCGCAACCCAAACAATACCGTTGCCATCAATCAGCAGATTGCGGATCGAGTCGCTCGAGAGCGATGCAGGATTGCCCGGCTCGTGACGGAATTTTCGAAACGAGTCCGAGCCGCGGTCCCAGACGGCGACACCGCCGCCTTCGGTCGCCAGCCATAGATTGCTGCTGGCGTCTTCTTCGATCGCCCAGATCAAATCGTTGGCAAGCCCATCCGGCGTGCGACGATCGCGGGCGTAGACTCGAACGTCATAGCCGTCATAACGATTTAGCCCGCTCTCGGTTGCTAACCAGACGAAGCCGGCCGAGTCCTGCAGCACGTCGAGTACCGACGCCTGCGATAGTCCGTCCTCGACGCCGAGGTGCGTGAACACCATCGGCGTCGACTCCGCGTGCGCTACTCCGGGCATCACTCCCAGGGTGAGCAGCGACACGATGAGCGCGGACGGAACATTTCTCAGCATGACGCTGCGCTCTACTCGTGTTCAACCCAACGATTGACTGACATCGTTTCAGCCAGACTACGGCTGAACAACTTGCCTTGGGTCCAGGGAGTGCTGTCGCTCCAGGCCTGGCTGCGACTCCAGAGACGACCGCTCGACCAGATATCGGTACGGCTCCACAGCTTGCCATCGCTGAATAGGTAGCCATCGGCGCTACCGTATTTGCCACTCCACGTAAGGCCGTTGTCGGCGACGCGTTTACCCTGTTCGTCGACCAGATAGAACGTGCCGTCAGCATCGATATTGGCAGGTCCCTGGTAGTGCGCGGTTCCGGCAAGATCACGAGCGATATCGAGGCCACGGTTGGCGCAAGTGCTTTCGCCGCTGTTGACGGCCGCCAGCGCATTGACGAGCCCAGCACCTTGTTGAAAGACGCTGTAGGCCGCCTTGCCCTTGGCGTTGACGGCAGCACGTGCTGAGGCCATCAGTCGGCACTTGACCTGGTCCGGTGTCAGCGAAGGGTCCTTCTGCAGCATAAGCGCCACAATGCCGCTAACGATCGCGGTTGCCTGTGACGTACCCGACATCTTGAACTGTCGATCGGCGCCGACCATCGAACCGGGATACAGCGACGCGATATACCCGTCAAATGGCAGGGAACTCACAATGTGGCCGCCAGGCGCGACTACCTCAGGCTTGACGAAGCCTTCGTAGGTCGGCCCGGTGGAGGAGAACGTGGCGAGCTTGTCGTCTGTGCTGTCGATCGGTGAGTAGTTATCAGTCATCGCGCCGACGGTGATGACGTACGGAACATTTCCCGGCACGCCGATCGTCATCGGGTCTGGGCCCGAGTTGCCGGCCGCCGCGACTACGACAATGCCCGCCTGCCAGGCTTTCATCACGGCCTGGTTGAGCGGATCTTCCCAATAGTACGAGCGGGGTGTTGCGCTGAAGGAGAGATTCAGTACGCGGATGTTGTGCTTGGCCTTGTTCTTCACGATGTAGTCAATGGCTTCGATCACATCGATGTAGGAGCCGCTGCCGTCGGCGCCAAATGCCCGCACGGCGCCGATGTCGGCCATCGGTGCGATACCTTCGGCAATCCAGTTGGTTGCGAGCGAGCTGCTAGCAATGGTGCTGCTGACGTGTGTGCCGTGACCATTAGGGTCATCGTCAAGCGGCTTGCTGGTTGTGTCTAGGCGGAACTTGGGTGTCTTGCTCAGCACCGTATCCGATTCCCACCACAGGCCCGTGTCGACGACCGCGACCGTCACGCCCTTGCCGGTCGTACCGGCGCGATGCAGGTCCGGCGCGTTGACGAGCAGCGGATGGTAGTACTCGGCCCGGTCGAACAGCATTCGCGTCAATTCATCTTTTTCCAGCGTGCCATTGGCGGCAGAGGTGCGCGTAAAATCTCCGGCCGTGACACTAGTGGTCGAGTTGGTAGCAAGCAGAGTGTTGCTTTTCTTGCCACTGATTTCGACCTGCTGGTCGAGAAAGATCGAGAGTCCGGCATGGCGGCGAAGAGTCGCCAACTGTTGTGGCGACAACTCCGCACCGACGGCGTCGATCACGGCCAACCGAGCGATCACCCGGCCGCCAGCGTCCAGCACCATTGCGGCCACGTTTGCGCCGCTCCGGCTCTGCACAATGTATTGCGACGGCAGACTGTCGACGGAGGGGGCGATCTCGGACGCGTTGGGCGTGGCGCTAGCAAGCCCGAGGCTAATCAGTATGCCGCACAGGATTGCACTTGTTCGCAGGCTCAGTGTATTCATGGTCATCGCTCGTGTCAGGATTCGATGACGGTATTTCAGCGCACTGAACTGCAGACTGCGTCGCACTACCTGACCTGACGGCCCCGGCAAGTGTGATGGGCTTCAAATAACGTGTCGGTCAAATCGATGCGGGTCAGCCCGCTGCGGCTGTTGGGATCGCTGCTCTGGCAAAGCGCGCGAAATCGCTCGCCGGCAGTGGCTGACAGATGTGAAATCCCTGCGCCTGATCACAGCCCTTGGAGGCGGCCAGTGCCAGCTCGGCGGCGTTTTCGATCCCCTTACCAATCAGCACGGCGTGCCGCACGCGCGCAATCGACGCGGCTAGATCATAGATGCCGGAGTCACCCTCGACTTGCAGTTCTCGCAGCGTCGCATGATTGACCTTGAAGCCATCGATACGCAGCCGACGCAACGCGGACAACGCGATTCGACCATGCCCGAAATCGTCCACGATCAAGCCGACACCGGCGGCGCGCAGTTCAAGTAGCTGCGCGCTGATTGCGTCGTTGACGTCGAGATACACTTCGCCAACCTCGATCTCGAGCAACGCTGGATCAAGACCTGCCTCGGCCAGTAGCGCGATCAGCTCATTGGCAAAATCTGGCCGTGCTAACTGAGTTGCGCTTATGTTTACTGAAACAGGGATGCGCGTCTCCCGCAGTGACGACCAGGCTGCCGCCTGTGCCACCGCGGCACGCAATGCCCAACCGGTGACGCGAGCCGTCAAGCCGGTCAGCTCGGCGATGCGCAGCAGTTCCCGTGCCACCAGCGGCCCGCGCAGGGGGTGTTGCCACCGTAACAACGCCTCGGCACCCAGCACCTGCTGCGTGCGGATGCAAACGCGTGGCTGGTAGTACAGACAGATCTGGTCTCGATCAAGCGCATCGGACAGCTCCGCGCCCAGGTCGTCACGCAGATCGTCTGCCAACTTAGCGTCTGTCTTGGCTACGGTTGTGACCTCGAGTGTTGCCAAGATAGCCGACTGTAGTAGCGATTCGATCGTATTGCCGTCACGCGGAAAGCAAGCCTGACCGATTGTCTGATCTTTGTCGTGGTGCGCGACAGTTGGAACTCCAGCCTCTAGAGCCGCCACGATGTTGGCGACCAGGCTCGTCTTCGCCGCTGCGCTCGCTGGATCTTGCACGAGTACGACCAGGTACGCTCCATCAATACAGGCGAGGGGACTGGCACGTTGCTCGGTTGTTGCGTGCTGAACGAGTCCATCAAAGGGTCGCAAGCCTTCGACCAGTCGTGCCAGCGAGTCGCGCACGGCTACGTCGGTTCGTGGACTGCCTGCGGTCTTGAGGTATTCGGGGGCAATACACAACAACGTCAGCCGCCGGCCTCGCAGTTGCGCTTCGATCAGAGCCTCTGTCGCTGTCTTCGTGAACAGATGACGATTGGGAAGCTCAGTACGCGGTTCCAGGTACGCCAGTCTCACCAGATCGTTTGAGGCTGCAGCATGTTGCTGCTCCGAGCGGACTTGTATCTGTACACGGTCCAGGCCTGCAGCCTGCACCGTCGCACTCCAGTGTCCGAAGCTGCAGCTTGCCGGCACCCGCGACTTCAAAACCTTGCGCACGCACAGTTGCAACTGTTCCGCCAGACCAGGCTCGAGCAACGCGTCGAGCGTCAGTTCCAGGGTTGTCGCCGCACGATTGGCGGAGTCGCTCAGAATCAAGCCATCACGTCTCACCATCAGCGTGCGCGGCGCAGTGCTGACTGCCTCCTGGTCCAAACGATGTGTCGTTAGCCAGCCATTTACCCGATGCCTGAAAACGGTCCAATTGACCGGCTTGATTAAGTAGTCAATGGCGCCAGCGGCGAAACCGTCCGCGATATCTTCGTCGCGGTCCAGACTCGTTACAACGACAATGGGTGGCGCACGGTCGCCCAAGCGATTGCGAATCGCACGACAAGCCTCGATACCATTGAGCTCTGGCATCTGCACGTCAAGAAAGACGATCGCCGGTGCCTGGGACAGCACGCCAGCTACCGCCGAGCGGCCGTTGTCGACGGCCAGCACGCGATAGTCTGCCGCCAGCAGCGCGCGCGTCATCAGCGTGCACTGTACTGGGTCGTCGTCCGCCAATAGAGCAAGCGGCCTATCCTTGTTATCGCTCGGCGTCATGCTGCCTGAAGTTCTGCCGCCAAGGCCTGCTGCACCTTGCCAAAAGCGGCGTGTAACTCGGCGTGCAGTTCGGCAATCCGGTCTAAAGCGTTGGCACGCGCGGCCGCCTCGATTTCCGCCGCCAGTTGCGTGACTGCCGCTGCGCCCACATTGCCGCTGCTGGACTTCAGGGCATGCGCAGCGCGACCGGCGGCGTCGGCGTCGGCGGCGGCTAGTGCGGTATCGATTTGCCGTACGAGCTGGGCTGACGAGTCGAGGTAGATCTCGATAACCTGACGTAGCAGGTCCGGCTGATCTGCACCCTGTAGCTGCCGGATTTGATCGAGAGCGGCGCGATCGAGCACGTCGACCGGCGTTACATCACCCGTCTTATTGTTAGTATTGCGAATCAAAGACATAGGTACGTCCTCCAATTGCGCCAAGCGCGACCATTTCTCAACTGCTACACGCAACTGCGCGGTGGAAAAGGGCTTGGTCAGATAGTCATCCATCCCAGCGTCCAGACATTTCTCACGATCACCTTGCAGCGCATTCGCAGTGAGTGCGACAATCGGCAGGTGCAAGCCGGTCGTTGCAGCCTCGCGTTCCCGCACTAGACGAGTAGCCGTCAAGCCATCCATCTCGGGCATCTGGCAGTCCATCAGGACCAAGTCGAATTCGTTAGCCGCTATCAGTTCGAGCGCCTCTCGTCCGTTACCCGCCGACATCACGTGGCAGTTGATCTTGTCCAGCATGCTTTGGGCTACCGCGAGGTTGACCGCATTGTCCTCGACCAGCAGTACTCGATGCGGCTGCGCGGCGTTGATCACCGGGCTTTCGTCGGCCGAATCGTTCTTCAGTGCACGCAGCGCACCGGTACCGCGCAACAGGACATCCAGGCACTCGTACAGGTCCCGTTGTCGAACAGGTTTAGTCAAGCTTGCGGAGATGCTCACTTTGTCCCAGTCATCGCGAGTTGCGTCGCCGGTCATCGAGCTCAAGATCACGATGGCGACGTCCACGCCTGCCGGCAGTGCCCGGATGCCGCGCGCGGTGGCTAGGCCGTCAAGTACCGGCATATGCAGATCCAGCAGCACGACATCAAACGGATCGTCGTTTGCTCTGCGAATGGCCTCGAGCGCATCGCTGCCGCTTGCTGCCTCGGTCGCGTCGACGCCCCAGCCCTGCAACTGGCGCCGAACGATCTCGCGGTTAGTCGCGTTGTCGTCGACGATCAAGACACGACTTCCGGCGAGGCCAGCCGGCTGTAAGTCAGTGACGCTATCAAGCGCTCGCGGCAAGTCAATCGTGAAAAAGAAGCGCGAGCCCACGCCGACCGTGCTTTTGACGCTGATGTCACCGCCCATCAGTCCGATCAGCCGGCGGCTGATCGCCAGACCCAGGCCAGTGCCACCATAGCGGCGCGTGATCGAACCGTCTTCCTGCGAGAACGACTCAAAGATTCGGGTCTGATTTTCGGCGCGAATGCCGACACCCGTGTCTCGAACTTCGAAGCGTAGTTTGGAATGGCCGTCCTCCTTGACTTCGCTGACGCTCGCAACGACTTCGCCGTGCTCGGTGAACTTGACCGCATTGCCCAGCAAGTTGATCAGGACCTGTCGCAGACGATTGCCATCGCCTGTGCGGTGAGCATAGATCTGCAGCGGTATGTCGCAAACGAGTTCCAGCCCTTTGGCGGCGCTTCTTTGGGACAGTAGTTCGATCGCATCCTCAACTATCTCGCGTAAATTGAAGGGCGCACGGTCGAGTTCGAGCTGCCCAGCTTCGATCTTGGAGAAGTCCAGAATGTCATTGATGACGGACATCAGCGACTCGGCCGAATGCCGAATGCCATCGGCGTAGCGTGTTTGCCGATCATCGAGACCGCGTGAGCCGATGAGCAGCTCGGCCATACCCAGGACGCCGTTCAGCGGCGTGCGAATCTCATGACTCATGCGGGCAAGGAACTCGCTCTTGGCGACGCTGGCAGACTCAGCACGGTCTTTCGCAGTGCGCAGGTCACTCAGCATCCCGCCGAGATCCGTACCCAGATGGTTGAGCGTGCCGGCCAGATCACCCAGTTCGTCCCGACTATCGATAGGTACGCGCACGGTGTACTGGCCGGCACCAATCAACTGCGCGGACTTCTGCAAGGCCTGAACGGGGAGTAATACGAAGCGGCGCAATAGCCAGTACAGCAACCAGTAAATCGCGATCGCGCCAGTCAGCGTCACGGCAAACACGGTTGTCTCGATCTCGCGGCGTATCGTGGCGACTTGTGCATGCGGCACGCTGGCAACCAGTAGCGAATCGTCCAACAATGGCAGCGAATTAAGGTAACGACGGCCGTCGGCCAGTTCAGCTTCAATCCCCATGCCGCCGCCGTGCGTGAGACGCTCGCGTAATTGATCGTCGAGTCGTTGCGAGAGAATGCCGCGGTCTGCAAACCATGGGTCGCCGTTTCGGTCCACCACGGTGACGCCGCCTCCCGGACCGATTGAGATTTTATTTAGAATCGGCGCAACAAAGCTCAGGTCGACGACAATCAGTAGTACGCCTTGGCGTTTGGCGCCGGCCGCTAGACTGACTCGCGCGTCCTTGAGATCGACCGGCACACCGACGATCAAGCGTGGCGACTGCGCTTCGGTGCGAACGATTCGGGAGCGTGTCGCCGCAGATGAGTCGGCAAACGACCGCGCTAGTTCGGCCGCCACCCGGTCCGTCGGTAGCTCGGCCATTGTGTCCGAAGTGCGTGTATCGACGGTGCCATCGAGATTGCGCAGCTCGATCGACTCGTAGTTGGTAAAGCCGCGGCGATAGGTGTCGAAGAATTCAAGCAAGCTTGGTTCCATCATCGAATACTTGATGTCAGCGTCCTGAGCGAGTAGGTAGCGCGAGACGAACGGTGATGTAGCAAACAGTCGCGCGTTGGTTTCGGTGGTGCGAAGTTCGCTCGATAGGCGTTCACTTAGTGGGCCAAGCACGGTCCGTACGTCCGCCAGTCGGTTCGTGACAGCGACCTGTTGGAGCTGCGAGTACGCTGCGATGCCCAAGGCTAACAGCGGCAACACGCACGCCGGAATGATCAGCAGACTGAGTTTGGACTGTAGTCGCATGGGTTGCGGAGCTCAGCGGCTGATCGCCACGAAAATCCGGTTGCGCTGACGCGCGCTCTGAATGTCGGTGTCGGTGTCCATTTCGAAGTTCAAGAGCTGCGCCGCGGTCGGAACAATGTCGTGGTTGCCACGCAGCTCTGCTGGTAGCCGGCGCGTGACGCGCTCACTCGCGGATGCATACTGGGCGTAGGTCGCCATCTTGAGCAGTTGTTCCTCGGCCAGCAGATAGCTGAGCAGGTCGGCTGCGTACTGTGGCGCGCGAGACTTGCTGCTGATGGCCAGAAAGTCGGTCCAGATGATGCCGCCTTCTTTTGGCATCACAAAGCGGATGCCCGGCGCCATCTCTCGCATTCTTTGCGCGTCACCGTTGTAGGTCATGGCGGCGACGACGCTGCCGATCACCAACGGGTCGTCCTCGCTGACGCCCACGAATTCGTAGTCGGCGACGCAGGGCTTCTGGCTGCGCAACAATGACTCGACCTTGCGATAGTCCTGCAGCGTCGGGGCGCGCAATGACGCGCCGACCGCCTTGAGTACCGAGCCGACCACATCGCGCGCGTCGCCACCCATATTGATTCGCCCGCACAACTCCTTGCTCGGCTGGAGCAGTTGCGCCCAAGAAGTAATGGGCGTCTTGACGAGATCGGCCCGGTAAGCGATGCCCAGCGTGCCCCAGAAGATAGGTGCCGCATGCGTATCCGCACCAGCAAACGACTGGCGCCATTTGGTGTCTACGTTCTTGACGTTCGGTATGCGTTGCAGATCGAGTGTTCTGATCCAGCCGCGGCGTCGGTAGCTGTCGATCGCGAGACCGTTTACCAAGATCAGGTCGTAGTTGGCATCGTCCTGCCCCACTAACAAGGCATCTCGCTCGCCGTCGCTGTTGAAATAGTAGGGCTCAATTTTGACGCCGGTCGAGCGGGTGAACTGCGCGAGGACAGCCGGGCTGATGTATTCCTCCCAGGTGAGCAGGCGCAGCACTTTGGGTTCGCTGCTGCTGGCACTCGTTGGTGCCAGGATGGCGAAGGCGCTCGCGAATAGCGCCAGGATAGTCGCTCGCTTATTCATCGTGGGTACCTCGCCGCAGTCGCGGCATTTGTAATAGCTCCTGCAGATCGTTTGCCGCCATCGGCCGCGCAAAGAGATAGCCTTGACCCTCATCGCAGCCGGCCGCGCGCAGGAACTGCCGTTGTTGTTCGAGTTCGATACCTTCGGCAACGGTTTTCAGGCCGAGCTTCTTGGCCATGGCGATGATCGCTGCGCAGATGGCCGCATCATCGGGATCGTTGTGCAGATTGAGTACGAAGCTTCGATCGATTTTCAGGGAGTCGAGCGGAAACTGCCGCAGGTAGCTTAGTGAGGAGTAGCCGGTGCCGAAGTCGTCGATCGCCAGGCTGACGCCGGCATCCTTCAAGGTGCACAACATCGCCTTGGCGGTGTCGATATCGCGCATCAGGAGGCTCTCGGTAATCTCGAGCTCTAGTTGTTGCGGCCGCAAGCCGTTGCGCCACAGCGATTGCAACACCAGCTCAGCCACGTTGGTGCGCGCCACTTGCTCGGCGGACAGATTGATGGCGACCTTCAGGTCGGCGAGCGGCCCGTTCTGCCAGCTACGCAGCGTTCGGCAGGCTTCTTCGATGACCCATGCGCCGAGCGGCACGATCAGTCCGGTCTCTTCTGCCAACGGAATGAACTGGGCGGGAGAGATCCAGCCGCGCTCTGGATGCTGCCAGCGGAGCAAAGCCTCGGCGCCAGTGACCATTTCAGTTTCGAGCGAAAACTTTGGTTGGTAGAACAGGCGCAGTTCCTGCTTCTCGATAGCAATGCGTAGCGCGTCCTCGAGATCCAGTCGATCGAGAGCGCGAGCGTTCATCGCCTTCTCGTAGAAACGTACGGTGTTGCGGCCGGCGTCCTTGGCCTGATACATCGCAGTATCCGCGTGCATCAACAGTGTTTCGACATCGTTGCCGTCGGCGGGGTAGACCGCCACGCCAATGCTCGGCGTGATCACGAACTGGCGGCCTTCATAGCTGAAAGGCGCCGTGAGAGATGTTCTGATTCGATCGACGACGACGCCGATCTGATCGTGCGACCCAATATCTGTTAGCAGTGCGACAAACTCGTCACCGCCTAGTCGCGCCAGCTGCACCGCCATGTTGTCTGCGTCGCCCGCTTTGGCGACGTAGTCAGTGGGCCGTACACCCTCGGCGAGCCGGTTGGCGACGGACTTCAGCAATGCGTCGCCAACGCTGTGTCCGAGGGTGTCGTTGATCCGCTTGAAGCGATCCAGATCGACATACAATACTGCTACCAGTCGGCCTTGGCGCTTGCCTTGGCGCATCGCGCGACGCAACTCGCGTACGAACAACTGCCGATTTGGCAGCCCGGTCACGCCGTCGAAATAGGCGAGGTGACGGATACGCTCCTCGGCGTGATATCGCTGACTCACGTCGCGAACGATCGTGAGGACTTTGCCGCTGGGCTGTGCGAGGAAGCGTACCTCTGATGACCGCCGACCAGACTCTGTTTGAAACTCGAAGGTCTGCGGCTGTCCGGTGGCTAACACTACGTGCAAGTTCTCGCGCGCGACACGTGCCACATCTGGCGGCAAGATGTCCTCGATGCATCGTCCGGAACCCAGCAAGAAGGTGGCGGAACCGCCAGTCTCGGAACGATTCACTTCTTCGATCAACATGCCTCGGCTGTCGAGTACGAACATCTGGTCCGGCATGCCATCGAGCAGGGTCTGGGTGCGGTGCCGGCTGATCCGAAGCTCGTCGGTGAGTGCGGCTGAGCGCAGCAGGTACTGCAATCGGTAGGGCAGAACCGGCCAGCGCATCGGCTTGTTGACGAAGTCAGTGGCGCCCGCGTCATACGCGCGATGCAGCGATTCGACATCTTCTTGACCAGTTAGGACAAGGATCGGCACGTTCGGTCGATCGCTTTGGCGAACATGCCGACAGACCGCCAGCCCATCGATCTCGGGCATCTGCACATCGACGATGACGCAGTCCGGCTGCAGTTGATCGAACGCCGTGATTGCCAGTGCGCCATCGCCGACCGCGTGCACGCGAAATCCCGCCGCACTCAAGGCGCGCGTCGCGAGCAATCGCACTGTCGGATCATCGTCCGCGAGTAGTACGAGCGGTTCAGATTTAGCTTTATTCACTGCAGCTACGCGCGCGGCGCTCCTGTCTGTCACGCGACGCGCAGACTCCCGGCGACAGTATCGGCCGCGGCACACAACACGATAGATTCGGGAGCAGGAACTGCGAGGTTTGTCGCAGCCAACGGCAGGCAGTTGCCGGATCAGCAGCTAGCGCAGCACCGTAGCGTGAACCGGTTCACGTTTGCGGGTTGTTCGGCTGGCAAGTTGCTCAGCTGACAAGCGCTCAGCTGATTTGGGCTTGGGGTTCAGTGGCACGTTGCAAGAGTAGCGCTGCCACCCAGGCAATGGCAGCCACCACAACGCAGAATACAAGGATCGGAATCCAGCTATCTACCGGCGCAAAACTCATCAATTGCAGGCACAACGCTGACAGTGCGATCTGGCCAAATCCCATGACGCTGGAGGCGACTCCGGTGTAGCCGGGTGCCAAGCCGACGCCACGAGCCATAATGTTGGGCAGCGCCAGACCCTGGCCAATACACAGCGGGAACTGCGCCGCGAAGACATAGATTGGATCGACGTAGCCCATCAGTGCCAGGACCAGTGCGATGACCGCGAACACGAACTGCAGTCCGAGGCCGCGAGTCATCATGGTCGTAGCCGACAACCTACCGCGCGACTTGGACACATACATGTTGCCCAGAAAATAACCGACCGACAAGAACAGATAGTAGATGCCAAAGTCCGACGGTGGTCGACCGAGAGAGGTTGCCATGACGAACGGCGCTACCGAGATAAAGACCAGAAACAGCGCGTACACCATCCCCGCCTGAATCACATAGGCAAGGAAGACGGGCCGCGAGATCACCGCGAGTGATTCCCGCCAGAGTTTACCGAAGCTGTTGTCCGCGCCGCCCTGACTGCGTGTCTCGGGTAGGTAGCGGAGGATTGCAATACCGATGATCGACGATCCAGCAAACAGGAACCAGAAGCCGTTGCGCCAGCCTAGATTCTCGGCGATCAGCCCACCTAGGTAGGGAGACATAGCAGTGCCGGCCACCATCGCCATGGTGAGCGTCGCAATCTTGCGCGCCATTTCAGAGCCGGCGAACAGATCACCGACGGTGGCGCGGGACACCGTGACACCGGTTGCCGCGCCCAGCCCTTGTACGAAGCGCGCGACGATAAACCACGAGAAATCCGGCGCGACCAGCGCGATCGCTGACGCTGCAGCAGCTACCAACATACCGCCAGCCAGCAACGGCTTGCGGCCGTAACGGTCAGCCAACGGGCCCGAGAAAAGGACACCAATGGCAAATGCGACCAGGTAAATCGTGACGGTAAGCTGCGCCTGCGGGGTCGGTACGCCGTAAGTAAGCGCAATATCCGGCAGCGCGGGGAGCAGCAGAAAATTGCCGATGACGCCCGCTGCGCTGCAGGCAGCTAGCAGTGGGATCAGGCCGCGATACCGCGCGTCTTGTGTGCTCAATCGATGCCGCCGACGCAGACGTATTTCATTTCGGTGAATTCGAATATGCCGTACTTGGAGCCTTCGCGCCCGATGCCTGATTCCTTCATGCCACCGAACGGGGCGACCTCGGTCGAGATGATGCCCGTGTTGAGGCCGACGATGCCGTACTCCAGCGCCTCCGAGACGCGCCAGGATCGTGCGAGGTCCCGCGTGTAGAGATAGGCGGCGAGACCAAACTCCGTGTCGTTAGCCATCTGTATCGCTGCGCTCTCATCACGGAAGCGAAAAAGAGGCGCCACCGGGCCAAAGGTTTCTTCCCGGGCGATCGCCATCGCCGGTGTGACGTCTAACAAAATGGTCGGCTGGAAGAATGTGCCGCCCAGCGCATGGCGTTTGCCGCCGACAGCAATTTTTGCGCCGGCCGCCGTTGCATCAGCGATGTGTCGTTCCACTTTCTCGACTGCCGCCTGATCGATCAGCGGCCCCTGCTCGGTTTCCCCTAGCAGCCCGTCACCGACTCGCAGCTTGTTGACCGCTACAGCCAGCCGCTTCGCGAACTCGTCGTAGATACCATCCTGGATCAGCAAGCGATTGGCGCAGACACAGGTTTGGCCGGTGTTGCGATACTTGCTCGCGATAGCGCCTTGTACGGCCGCGTCGATATCGGCATCGTCGAACACGATGAACGGTGCGTTGCCGCCCAACTCGAGGGAGACCTTCTTGACCGTCTCCGCACACTGGGCCATCAGCAGCTTGCCGATCTTGGTGGATCCGGTGAAGGACAGTTTGCGCACGAGTTTGGAGGCGGTCATCTCGCCGCCGATTGCGGTGGCTTCGCCCGTCAAGACATTGAACACACCCGCGGGAACTCCGGCCCGCAGCGCCAGCTCACCGAGCGCAAGTGCGGAGTAGGGCGTCTGCAGCGCTGGCTTGCAAACGAACGTGCAGCCCGCCGCCAGCGCTGGCCCGGCCTTGCGGGTGATCATCGCCGCCGGGAAATTCCACGGAGTTATCGACGCAACGACGCCGATCGGTTGCCGCAGAACTAACAAGCGCTTGTCGGCCTGATGACCTGGGATCACATCGCCATAAACGCGCTTGGCTTCTTCGGCAAACCATTCGATGAACGACGCAGCGTACAGAATTTCGCCTTTCGACTCGGCCAGTGGTTTACCCTGCTCGGCGGTCATCAATGTCGCCAGGTCGCTCTGATTCAGCAACATCAGTTCATACCAGCGGCGCAGAATGTTAGCGCGCTCCTTGGCGGTTTTCTTCGCCCAAGCGGGCAATGCGCGGTGTGCCGCTTCGATTGCGCGCCGCGTCTCCGGCGCACCCGCCATCGGTACTGTGCCGAGGCTAACACCCGTCGCCGGGTTGAGGACCTCGGTCGTCTTGAGCGAGTTCGCGCCAACCCACTGGCCGTCGATCAGGCATGCCGTGCGCAGTAGTGATGGGTCTTCCAGCTTCATAATGGGAGATGTCCTGACTAGGTGGTTGCTTAGTGCTTCGGGTCAAGGTGCCGCGCGAAAAAAGCCAAACTGCGAGTTAGCGCGAGTGATGCACTCTCGGCGTCATAGTCCGCGCGATCGGTGCAATTGAAGCCGTGACCAGCGGAATATAGATGGACTATTCCGTTGGGATCCGCGGCCTGGATCTTGTCGATATTGTCGCGCGGAATATGCGCGTCGCGTTCGCCGAAGTGATACAGCACCGGCACTCGCGGCGAGCGCTCCAGAAAATTGACGATACCGCCACCGTAGTAGGCAACCGCGCAACTTATTGGTAGCTCGCACGCCGCGACGTATGCCACGGTGCCACCCCAGCAAAAACCCAGCACACCCACGCGTCCGCTGTGTTTGACAACTGCCAATGCCGCTGCAACGTCGGCCTGGAACTGCGCCGGCTTGACTTGCATCATGTAGCCACGGCCGGTTTGAATCTCGGCGTCCGAGTACCCCAGCTCGATACCACGCCGTACGCGGTCGAACAGAGCCGGCGCGATGGTGAGGTACCCGGCCTTCGCGTAGCCGTCTACGACTGCGCGGATGTGGCTGTTCACGCCAAAGATCTCCTGTAGAACGACGACCGCACCCTTGGCGGCACCCGTCGGCTTGGCCATGTAGGCGCTGAACTCGTGGCCATCCCGTGCCATCAGCGTCAGAAAGTCGCCCATGGTGTTTGCGCTCCCTATCTGTCGGTAGAGGTCCTAAGGATAGCGCGTCGCGACCATTGCAGGTAAGCGGCCATCACGATAGCTATTGCGCATGCGGCTACTGTACCCGCGCGGCCAGCCGGCTCAAGTGCTGCACACCACGCGGTTATCGAGCGCGCCGAAAATGCTGCGCCCGCTGTCGTCCAGCATTTCGATTCTGACGTGATCGCCAAAGCGGAGGAAAGCTGTTTGCGCTGCACCGTGCTCGATCTGCTCGAGCGTGCGCACTTCGGCCAGACAGCTCGACCCCTGGCTGCGGTCGTAATTGGAGACCGTGCCCGAGCCGACGATTGTGCCGGCACCCAGTTTGCGCGTTCGGGCGATGTGCTCGAGCAGGCGGTCGAAGCCAAACGTCATGTCGACACCCGCGTTCGGCTGGCCTAACAATCGATTGTTTATGTGACTCACCAAGGGTCGGTGGATGCGGAAGTCGCGCCACTGCGCACCCAGCTCGTCGGGTGTCACGACGACTGGTGCAAACGATGTTGCCGGCTTCGACTGGTAGAAGCCAAAGCCCTTGGCGAGCTCCCCGGGTATCAGATTTCTCAGCGACCAGTCGTTGACGATGGTAAGCAGACGGATGTAGCGGTCTGCCGCGACGCTGGCGGTGCCCATCGGCGTGTCGCCGGTGATGATTGCCACCTCCGCCTCGAGATCGATGCCGAACTCTTCGCTCGGAAAGGGCACGTCGTCCCGTGGTCCCAGCAGGTTGTCCGAGCCACCCTGATAAACCAGCGGATCGGTCCAGAACGACTCAGGCATGGTGGCGCCGCGCGCTTTGCGCACCAGCTCGACATGGTTGACATAGGCACTACCATCTACCCATTGATAGGCACGCGGCATAGGTGCGGCGCAGTGCTCCGGGTCGAACGGCGTCACGCCAGTCAGGTTGCCGCCGCCGGCTGACGACTCATTGAGTTGGTCAGATACGGCGCGCAACTGCGGTTCAAGCTGGTCCCAGCGGTCCAGCGCGTGTTGCAGCGTTGCCGCTATATCGCCGACCTCGCAGCAGCGTGCCAAGTCCCGGCTGACAACTACCAATGTGCCGTCCCGTCCGCCGCGTCGCAAGGTCGAAAGCTTCATCTGCTCAACCGCCTTTCCAGCTATCCACGTAACCGGCCCATTCAAGCGCGCGTGCCGGGGCACCGATTTCGAGCGGATCGCGCGTGTCGATCATCACTGCGTACTCGTCGGTTGCCAGCTTGTCTTGCTTTAGCGCTTTGCCGAGTGCCTTGGGATGTGGACCGTGGGTGAATCCGGCCGGATGCAGCGTAGCCATGCCGGGATGGATGTTGTCGCGGCTGAAAAAGTTGCCGGCGTGATAGAAAATGACTTCGTCATAGTCATCGTTGTTGTGGAAGAAAGGCACTTTAAGCGCGCCGGAGTCGGTCTCGAACGGCCGCGGCACAAAGGTACAGACGACGAAACGTCCAGCCACAAAAGTGGTGTGGGCCGAGGGCGGCAGGTGGTAGCGATGGCTCATCAGCGGCCGGATGTCGCGAACATTGATGCGCACGACCGAGAGATCGCCGTGCCAGCCCACCGCGTCGAGTGGATTGAAAGGGTAGCTGATGCGCGATACTGCATCGCGGCGCTTGACCTCGACCTGCCACGGCGTCGTGTCGCTCTGCTGCGCGCTGAATCGAGCATTGATCCGCGGTGTGTCGAGCATCGCCGGATCGAAGATCGCATGGGGTCCCAGCAGTCCTTTGTCAGGGAGCGTGTAGCTCGAGTTGCTGGCCTCGACCATCAGCAGCTCCATCGGACTATTGGTTTCGATGCGCCACATGGTACCGCGAGGGATCACGACGTAGTCCCCGGTGGTTAGGCTGAGATGCCCGAAGTCACAATAGAACTCGCCGCCACCGGCATGCAGGAACAGGAGTTGATCGCCGTCGCCGTTGCGCATGAGCATCGGCATGTTGTCATTGAGCCGCCAATATCGTATTTGCACCGCCGCGTTGTGCAGCAGCACGGGGGACTCCCAAGGCGAGCGGTGCGTCGCCGTCGCGCGCGTCAGATCGAACGCATGCGGCTGTAGCGGACCCTCGAAGGCAGTCCAGCCGGTCGGCGGGTGGCGATGGTAGAGATGCGACGCCGGACCAAAGAACCCCTCCTTGCCGATCTCGCGTTCGTAGGTTCCGCCCGGCAGGTCCGCGTGTGCCTGGCGTGACGCCTCGCCCTCGACCTTGGGAAATTGGAAATAGCGACGCATCGCTCTAATTTAGTTTCAAATGAAACCATTCACAAGGCCGGTATGATGGCGGCAGGCAAACCTGAGGTTAGTGTGTTGCAAGACTATGAATCTCCGTGGATGGACGACGAGTTGCGCGCATTTCGCGATACGGCGGCGCGCTTCGTCGAGAAGGAAATGCTGCCGCATGACGCACGCTGGCGCGCGCAACATCATGTCGATCGGGAAGTCTGGCGCCTCGCGGGTGCCACCGGGCTCCTGCTCCTCGACGTGCCAACCGAGTATGGCGGTGGCGGCGGGGATTTCCGCCATGAATGCGTCCTATATCAAGAGCTTGCGCGCCGTGCGCTTTCAGGCTTTGGGCAGGGCGTGCACAGCATCTGCGCCCATTACGTGCTCAATTACGGCACGGAGGCGCATAAGCAGCGTTGGCTCCCGCGCATGGCCAGTGGCGATCTGATTGGCGCCATCGCGATGACGGAGCCCGGCGCCGGTTCTGACCTGCAAGGCATTCGCACGCGAGCCGTACGCGAGGGCGACCACTACGTCATCAACGGTTCCAAGATATTCATCACCAACGGCGGCAGCGCTGATCTGTTGATGTTGGTCGTGCGCACAAATCCAGACGATCGCAAAAAGGGCTTGTCGATACTGATGGTCGAAACACAAGGCCTCGAGGGCTATCGTGTCGGGCGCGTGCTCGACAAGATGGGCATGCCGGCGCAGGACACCGCGGAGTTGTTCTTCGAGAACGTGCGCGTCCCGGCCGACTGTCTGTTGGGCGGTGAAGAAGGCCGCGGGATGTATCAGATGATGGGCGACCTGCCGTACGAGCGCGCGACGATTGCCGTGTGCGGGGTGGCGGCGATGGAGGGTGCCGTGGCGGAAACCGCACGCTACATCAAGGAGCGCAAAGCGTTTGGCAAGGCCATTGGTGAGTTTCAGAACTCACGTTTCAGTTAGCCGAGGTCGCGACCATCACGCGCGTCGCGCGGGTGTTTGTCGATCGGTGCATCCAGCAAGTTGCCGACGGGACGCTCGACACCGAGACCGCATCGATGGCCAAGTGGTGGGTCACCGATATGCAGCAGCAGGTGATCGATGAGTGCGTGCAGTTGCACGGTGGTTACGGTTACATGAACGAGTATCTGGTCTGCCGCATGTTCACCGACTCGCGTGTGCAGCGGATCTATGGTGGCACTAACGAGATCATGAAAGAGGTGATCTCAAGGTCGTTGTGATGGTTCCACGCGCATGGCTGTCACGCGAGGCCACGGTCGGCGGTGCGTGATCGGGTGCGCGCCGCCGCTGCGCGGCGTTGCGTGCCCTTGCTCGAGCAGGGCGCGCATTTTTCCCCGGCGAAGAGGTCATGCTGTTAGGAGAACAGGAGCGCGCCCTGCACGAGCGGCGGCACCCTCAACACGCACCGCCACCGTGGCCTCGCGCAACGGCCACGCGCGTGGCGCCAGATGCAGTATCGGGTTGGCGCTACGCATCTCAAGCTACTGTTCACGCGCACCATGCTGGAGAGGGCCGAGCACGAGTCGAGCTGAGCCGTTCAGCTGTGGGATGGCTGTCGGGGCACGTGTGGAGTGCGCCGCAGTCAGGGTTGCGCGCGCTCCTGCTCCCCTAACAGCATGACCTCTTCGCCGGAGGAAGATGCGCGCGCAATCCTGGCAAGGGGACGCCGCGCAGCGGCGCGCACGTTCCACGTGCTCCGACAGCCATCCCACAGCTGAACAAACCTACTCAACTCCCACTCACGCCTTCTCAAGAATCGCGGTGACCCCCATGCCCCCCGCCGTACAAACCGAGATCAGGCCGCGTTTTGCCGTAGCCGATTCGGCCAGTTGTTTGGCAAGTGTGGCGACAATCCGAGTGCCGGTGGCCGCAAACGGATGGCCGATTGCGAGACTGCTGCCCTTCAGATTGAGTTTGCTGCGATCGATGCTGCCCAGCGCCTCATCGCGACCGAGCCGCTCGCGGCAGTACTCGGCGGACTCCCACGCTTTCAGTGTACACAGCACTTGTGCAGCGAACGCTTCGTGAATCTCGTAGTAGTCGAAATCCTGCAACCCAAGCGCCGCATCTTGCAGCATTGCCGCGACCGCATAAGCCGGTGCCATCAATAAGCCTTCGTGGCCAGTGGCGAAATCCACGGCCCACTGCTTGCCGTAACTGAGGTAAGCGAGGACTGGTAGCTGATGCGCCGTCGCCCATTCTGCTGTAGCTAACAACACGGCCGATGCGCCGTCGGTGAGTGGTGTCGAGTTACCGGCAGTGAGTGTGCCTTGTCCACTGCTGGAGTCGAAGCTGGGCTTGAGCTTGCCCAGCTTTTCCAGTGACGTATCGGCGCGGATGTTGTTGTCGCGCGTCAACCCCTGGTGCTGGATCACCAGATCATCGTAAAAGCCTGCTTGCCAGGCGGCGGCCGCGTTCATGTGGCTCTGGTAGGCGAGTTGATCCTGCTCAGCGCGCGACACCTGCCACTGCTTCGCCATCAGCTCACAGCTCTCACCCATCGAGAGTCCGGTGCGCGGCTCATTCACACCCGGAAACACGGGTTTGAAATGACTGGGCCTGAAGCCGAGAAAAGCGCCGATCCGCTGGCCGGCGCTGCGAGCCCGATGCGCGCGCATCAGCAGATCACGGAACGGCTTGCCGAAGACGACGGGCGGATCACTGACGGTGTCGACGCCGCAGGCAATGCCGACATCCATCTGTCCGAGCGCAATCTTGTTGGCAACCAGGATCGCGGCCTCGAGGCTGGTGCCACAGGCCCGCTGCACATCCAGACCCGGTGTGTGTGGATCCAGGCCACTCGACAGCACGCATTCACGCACCAGATTGAAATCGCGCGAGTGTTTCAGCACCGCGCCGCCGATCACGTCGCCCAGCCGTTGTCCCCGCAGTCGACACCGGTCGACCAGCCCGGTGATTGCGGCGCTCAGCATGTCCGCGTTGCTCAGTGTTGCGTAGGCGCCATTGCCACGCGCGAACGGAATACGACTACCCGCGATGACCGCAACGCGTCGCGGTGTGTTGCCAACCAGCATGAGCTCTCCTTCGGCTATCGGTACGGGAGTAGAATGCCACGTCTCGACACGCAGTACACGACGTGAGTGGAGTCCGCATGGTAGAGCCAGTGACAGTTCGATCCGAGTCGTTAGAGGGTAAGCGACCCAACTGGCGAGTTGCGACTGCTCATTGGTATGGCATCACGATGCTGGGTCTGATTGCGATACTGGCAGCCGGTTGCGCCGCTTCAACCCCTACGCCGCCTGCCGCTGACAAGCCGTCTGCAGCCGTCCTGTTGAACACGCTGGTCGAGGCGTATTTTGAACGGCAGCTCGAGCAGTTTCCGACGCTCGCCACTTACATTGGCGATGAACGCTACAACGACCGTCTGGAAGCGAGCGCGAGCCCCGCGTTCTGGCAGCAGGTCGCAGCAACGGAGCGGGACTATCTGGCGCAGGCTCGCGCGCTCGACGTCACGCAGTTGGCGCCGGCCGCGCGCGTGACCTACGACATCTTTGTGGGCGAGCGCGAACTGGCGCTCGAACAACTCGCGTTTCGCGAGTACCTGATGCCAGTGGATCAGATGGGTAGTATGGCGACCACGCTGGCCGTGTTTGGCTCTGGGGCGGGGCCGCAACCTTTTCGTACGGTTGCTGATTACGACAAATTTCTCACCCGTGCTGGAGCGTTCCCACGTTGGGTCGACGAGGCGATCGTCGCGATGCGCACCGGGCTGGCAGCCGGCATCACCGTGCCGCAACCGGCGATCGAGAAAGTGCTGCCGCAGCTGCAGCAGCTCGCGACGACAGATCTCGAGCAGAGCGTGTTCTGGCGGCCGATCAGCAGTCTGCCTGCGGACGTGGCGCCCGCAGACCGTGAGCGACTGAATCGGGAGTATCGCCGGCTGATTCTCGACCAACTAACACCGGCCTACCAGCGTCTTGCAGGCTTCATCGCCACCGAGTATGCGCCGCGAGCTCGCACCACGGTAGGCTGGTCCGAGCTGCCCAACGGCCAAGCCTGGTATCGGCTGCGGATTCGTGCGGCGACAACCACCCGGCTGTCGGCAGATGAGATTCATGCTATTGGTGTCGGCGAAGTGGCGCGGATTCGGGCTTCGATGCAGGACGTGCAACGGCAGGTGCGCGTCGATGGCGATCTCGAATCGTTCTTCCGGTTTCTCGAAACGGACCCCCAGTTCTATTTTACCGACAGCAATCAGTTGCTAGCTGGTTATCGCGCTACCAAGACGCAAATCGATGCGCTGCTGCCTAAACTGTTTGCCGACTTCCCCAAAGCGGACTACGAGGTGCGTCTCGTCGAGCCGTTCCGCGCAGCATCCGCCGCCGGCGCGTTCTACCAACCACCCTCGGCGGACGGCAAACGACCAGGCGTGTTCTATGTCAATGGCTACAATCTCAAGGCGCAGCCGAAGTTCGGTATGGAAACGCTGTCGCTGCACGAGGCGGCGCCTGGGCATCACTTTCAGATTGCGATCCAGCAGGAGCTCACCGACTTGCCGCGCTTCCGGCGCTTCAACAACTACGTTGCGTATGCGGAAGGCTGGGCGCTGTACTGTGAGTCGATCGGCAAGGAACTAGGTGTCTTCACGGATCCCTACCAGTACTACGGCAGGCTGTCGGATGAGATGTTGCGTGCGATGCGGTTGGTAGTCGACACGGGCCTGCATGCAAAGGGCTGGACTCGAGAGCGAGCCATTCAATACATGCTGGATAACTCGAGCATGGCGGAGAGCGACGTGATCGCCGAGGTGGAGCGTTATATCGTGACGCCGGGTCAGGCGCTCGGCTACAAGATCGGTCAACTACGAATCAGCGCGATGCGCGCCAGGGCCGAGGCGGCGCTTGGCACACGTTTCGATATCAAGGCGTTTCATAGTCAGATTTTGCGCGACGGCGCCGTACCGCTCGATGTGCTCGACGCCAAGATCGATCGCTGGCTTGCGGCGCAGCGCTGACGCGGCTTTGCTTATCGATAGCCGTAACCCAGCGTCTCGATCTCGGCGACGAGGCCATCCTCGAAGCGCACGCGGCGCATGAATTTGCGGGGTCCGAGATTATATACCCAGGTTTCAATCGGGATTTCAATCAGCCCGTCGCCGACGTAGAACGGTCGCCCACGATGCCAGATGATCGGCTGGCGCCACACGGATCGGCGTGAGATGTCGGCCGGTTCGCCGCACTTGGCCACCACTTCGGCGCGCGTGTCGCCTTCGTGTACAAGCTTCGTACCGCAGCGAAATGCCTGTGCCGGTGACGCTGCAAGCAGCGCAATGACGATGAGTGCCAAGGCTTTGACCATGCGGTTACCTTAGAGACTGTCCGTTGAACGTATAATGAACGACGACGCCAGCGGCGTAATATCCGGCCGTGTCATACGGTCCCTTAGGCACAGCTCAGCATGCAGGTCCGCTCGTGACGAAGAACTCCCTTAACTTGCTCCGATTCGGCGGACTCGCGGTCGCTATCGCGCTGCTGATCTGGCTACTGCCAGTCCGTGAATGGCTCGGCGCCGCACTGCAATGGACGGCGGCCAATCCGCGGATCGCGGCGGTCGCATTCGTGGGGATCTATGTTGTCGCCACGGTTGCGTTGCTGCCAGGGTTGCTGTTGACGATCGCCGCAGGTGCCTTGTTTGGTTTGGCGGCCGGTGTTGCACTCGTATCGCTAGCCAGCGTGCTCGGCGCTACCGCGGCATTCTTTGTGGGCCGAACGGTGGCACGCCGGTGGGTCAGTCAGCAAATTTCTGCCTGGCCGAAGTTTCGCGCGCTCGACAGCGCGCTGGGCGAGCGCGGTTTTCTAATTGTCTTGCTGACACGTCTGTCGCCGCTCTTTCCCTTCAATCTGTTGAACTACGCTTACGGGGTAACCGCAGTGAAGCCGCGGCAGTATGTGCTCGGGTCCTGGATTGGCATGCTTCCCGGCACGTTGTTATATGTCTACGCTGGCTCGGTGGCAGCCAATCTCGCGCAGGTGCTGGCCGGTGACGTCAAGACCGGCGCGGCAGGCAATGTGTTGTTAGTCGTGGGGCTGCTGGCGACAGTCGCGGTGACAGTGGTCGTCACGCGCGTCGCGCGCGGCTATCTCGAGCGCGAAGTCGACGCAGCGGGACAAGCATGAATTCGCAAGCCGCAGAATACCCGGGTGCAGATGCCGACGTTGTCTGGCGGTCGTTGGTGTTTCCCGCTGGCTATCAGAATCCAACGCCTGCAGATCGCTACAATCTGGTCGTGATTGGTGCCGGGCCGGCGGGGCTCATTACTGCGATCGCAGCGGCTGGCCTCGGCGCCAAGGTCGCCTTGATCGAGAAGCACCATATGGGTGGCGATTGCCTCAATGTCGGTTGCGTGCCTTCCAAGACTCTGTTGGCTGGCGCGACTGACGGTATTGGCTTCGAGCGCACCATGGCGCGTATGCGTGCTGTGCGTGCGGCAATATCGCAGCACGATTCCGTGCAGCGTTATCGCGACGCCGGGGTAGACGTCTTCCTGGGTGCCGCGAAATTCCTCGATGCGAGCCGCGTTCAAGTCGGCGCGCAGACTCTGACGGCCAAAAAATTCGTGATCGCAACGGGTGCCCGAGCGTTCGTGCCACCCGTGCCGGGTTTGGCAGAGCACGCGTTGAGCAATGAAAGTATTTTTGAGTTGCGCAAGCAGCCACAGCGTCTCGCTGTGCTGGGCGGCGGTCCGATCGGTTGTGAGCTCGCGCAGGCGTTTGCACGGCTGGGGACTGAAGTGCATCTGATCGAGATGCAATCACGTGTACTACCTATCGAGGATGAAGCGGCGTCGCCGGCAGTTCAGAGCGCGCTGCTCGTGGACGGCGTGCAGCTGCATCTGGACACTAAAGTCACTGCGGTAGAGGCCGCGGGTGTCGGCAAGCGCTTGCAATACGCGCCAGTTGATGGTGGTGCAACGGCTTCGCTGGATGTGGATGTCGTACTCGCGGCGGTGGGGCGGCAACGCAATGTCGATGGCCTCGGCCTCGAGGCGGCAGGCGTGCGCTTCGACCGTCGCAGTGGCATCGAGGTTGATTCACGGTTGCGAACTTCCATGCGCCACATCTTTGCCGCGGGAGATGTCTGCTCGCGCTACCAGTTCACACATGGCGGATGCACGCGCGCATCGTGGTGCGCAAACGCGCTGTTCATGGGGCGTGCTCGCGTCGATCAACTCGCTGGTGCCGTGGTGCACCTATACCAAGCCTGAAGTGGCGCATGTTGGCGCCGTCAGACGTGACCTCGATGCAGCCAGCACACCGTGCAAGGCTTTGCGTTTTGATTTCGCCGACCTCGATCGAGGCAAGACGGACGCGGTGCTCGATGCACAGGATGTGCCCGCGCTAGACGGCTACGCGGAGCTGTTGGTGGACCCGAAGTCGGGGCAGATATTGGGCGGCACTATCGTTGGCAAAGATGCGGGCGAGCAACTTGCGCCGATTGCACTTGCCATGAATCAGCGGATCGGGCTGGGGTCGTTAGGAACGTTGGTGCTGCCGTATCCGACCCGGTCCGAGTATCTGCGGCGCCTGGCCGACGCCTGGAACCGGACTCGTCTGACGCCCCGCGCTGCCGGTTTGCTGCGGTGGTGGCTAGGTCGCACGCGGTAGCTGGCACACCTGGCCTACCGCCCGTTGAACCGCGCCACTTAGAAACTCCGCAGATCGGCCTGTCCGGGGTTAGAGTAGCGGCATTACCGAGGAACGGCCCATGAGTACATCGAGTTTCCCACAGTTGACGGGGCGGGCAGTCTGGCCCGTGCGTCTTGCCAGCGCGTCGCTCTGGATCATTGGCGTCGGCGTACTGCTAGTCATCCTGTCTGGCCCACTGACGCGGATGGGCTTGGTCAAGTTCGGGCCTGGACTGTTGACACTCGCGGCCGGTGGCGCTTTGCTCGCTATTGGGATCCTCACCGGGGCAATCGGCTGGATTGGTTCGGCTCGCAAGAATGTACCGATCCGCGCCGGCAGTGTTGCGATCGCGCTGATCGTGGCCTTGGCGCTGTTTGGCTACCTGTTGAGCCAGTTCGTCCGCGCAACGGGTGTGCCACCTATCCACGAGATCAGCACCGACTTGGCCGACCCGCCGGCGTTCGTCAAGATCCGTTCGCTCCGTGCTGCGGTCCCCGACGTCAATCCCGTTGACTATGTTGTGGAGCAGCGTTCCGGTAGCGACGGCGGCACGCTCAACGTGCCGGACGCGCAACGCAAGTCCTACCCGGACATTCAGCCGTTGACGCTCGACTTGTCCGCTGCCGACGCTTTTGCGCGCGCCGAAACCGTTGCGCGTGATTTGGGCTGGGAGATCCAGGAGTCAGCGGCCGCCGAAGGGCGTCTTGAGGCAACTGCCACGACCACATTCTTTGGGTTCAAAGACGACGTTGTCGTGCGGGTGCGTAGTGAGGCGGTGGTAGCCGCATCGACATTCGCTCCAAGTCGCGCGTTGGTTTGGGCGACGCGGCGCAGATGCCGCGCGTGTGCGGGCGTTCCTTGCCGCCATGCAGAAAAGCTGACTCAGCCGCAGCGCGTCATGAGCAAGCAGGGACCGGCAATCGACCGCGAGTTTGAGCGGGGTTTGGCAGCGCTTATCAATAGTGGCGAGCCTGAAGTGTTGCAGGGCGGCAAGAAGGGCGTCGAGAAAGAATCGCTGCGCATTACTCCGCAAGGCGATATTGCGACGACCGCACATCCGCGCGCACTCGGCTCCGCACTCACCTCCAGCAATATAACGACAGACTATTCCGAAGCACTACTGGAGTTTGTGACGCCAACGTTCCGCTCCAGCTGGGAGTTGCTGCAGTATCTGCGCGACGTGCACCAGTTCGCTTATCAGCATCTGGATGATGAGCTGTTATGGGCGACGTCGATGCCGTGCAAACTGCAGGGTGACGAGAGTATCCCGATCGCCGAGTACGGCAGCTCCAATATCGGTCGCATGAAGACGGTGTATCGGCACGGACTCGGTATTCGTTACGGCCGAATCATGCAGGCGATTTCTGGTGTGCATTATAATTACTCGTTCCCGGATCGGTTCTGGGAAGCGTGGCGCGACATCCGTGGTAGCCGCGCCAATGATCAGGATTTCATTTCAGACAACTATTTCCGCTTGCTGCGTAACTACCGGCGGCACGGATGGGTTACCGCAATCGCAATCAGGCCGGGCTGAAGGTTTCGGTCAATAGTCTCGACGAGTATGTGCGCGATCTGACCCGTGCGATATCGACACCGCACCCTGACTATCAGCAGCTCGGGGTAAAAGTGAATGGTGACTACCGGCAGCTCAACGCCAATGTGCTGCAGATCGAGAATGAGTACTACAGCTTTATCCGGCCCAAGCGGGTGGCGCGCACGGGCGAGCGACCCACGGTCGCGTTGCAGCGAGCAGGCGTCGAATATGTTGAAGTGCGAGCACTCGATGTCAGCGCCTACGACCCGGTGGGTGTCAATCAGAACAAGCTGCGATTTCTCGAAGTGTTTATGGCGTTCTGCGTGCTACGCGACAGTCCGTTTATCGATGCGGCGGAGCAGGACGCTCTTGATGCTAACCACTTGACCGTTGCGCATCGTGGTCGCGAACCCGGGTTGCTGCTGGGCCGCGCGGGCCGCAAGGTTGCCTTGCGGGACTGGGGCCACGAGATCATCGACTCGATGCAGGGTGTAGCGGAGATTCTCGACCGTGGTGATGACGCCAGGCCATATGCAACGGCGCTGGCGATACAAAAAGCGAAGCTGGATGACGTGGCACTGACGCCCTCGGCGCGCTTGCTGGCAGAGATGCGCTCATCCGGAGAGTCCTTTTTTGAGGTTTCACTGCGCATGTCGCGGTTGCACAAGGACTATTTTCTGGCTTTGTATCCGCCCAATACGGAGCGACTGGCGGAGTTCAAGGCAGGTGCGGCCGAGTCGCTTGCAGCGCAGCAGGCCATCGAAGCCGGCGACAAAATCGGTTTCGACGAGTATTTGGCAGCCTATTTCCAAGATTAACGCGTCGCGACAAGTGCTTCATTTGACATATGCTGCACTGTGTCGCAAGTTTACAAATTTACTGTTGGATTTAATCCCCATTTCATAATTCCGGCACTACAATCCCTGATCAAAACGTCAGCAGTGAAGTCATGACGTCAATTATTGAGATGGGGATATAAGGCCATGATTCCAAAGCATCCTTCCGAGCACAGGGCGCTCGAGTTGGTGGCGATAATTGCGGCGAACGAGGAAGCCTTCGCACCGCAGGCGTTGCGCGAACAATCGCTGCTCGGCGTCGAGCGTACACGCGTCATAGGTTGGGATCCGTTCGAAGTCTGGCGCACGCGCGTCAAGGCACCTCGAGACGAGCGCGGCAAGCCAACCATTCGTTGATCCACCGCGCGCGCGGCGGGCTAACACTGCTAATCAAGTGCGGTGCGAGTCTGGGGCGCAGCCGCACCAGCAACTCGTGATCTAACGATAAATTGCCACCTCACGCCGCCCAGCAGAGCTGCGTGCACCGCGGAACATCCCTTCGCTATTGAACTCGAGCACCAGGTTGCCGTCGCCATCGACTGCAATGATGCCGCCGTCGCCGCCCATCTGGCGCAGTTTGTGATTGATGACCACATCCGCCGACTGTGCCAACGACATTTTTCCATAGGCCATCTGCGCGCAGATGTCGTAGGCCACGACCGAGCGGATGAAATACTCGCCGTGACCGGTGGCGGATACGGCGCAACTCGCGTTGTCGGCGTAGGTGCCGGCACCAATGATGGGTGAGTCGCCGATCCGGCCCCAGCGCTTGCCGGTCATGCCGCCTGTGGATGTGGCCGCTGCAAGATTGCCGTTGCGGTCACGTGCGACAGCACCCACCGTGCCGAACGCTGATAGGTCGTTAGCTTCGCGGCGTTGCTGCGAGCTGGCTGTTGTGCGGCTCAGCTTGCGCTGCAACTGCTCGCGTCGCGCGTCGGTGAGGAAATACTCGTTTGGCACCAGCGCCAAGCCTTGCGCGAGTGCGAATTCCTCCGCCCCGTCGCCGACCAGCATGACATGTGGCGAATTCTCCATCACCTTGCGGGCCAGCTCGATCGGACTCCTTACATGGCGCAACCCCGCCACCGCGCCGGCTCGCCGGTCTTTGCCTTCCATGATCGATGCGTCGAGTTCCGCGATGCCCTGGTGATTGAGCACCGCGCCCTTGCCAGCATTGAATAGAGGATTCTCTTCCAACAACTGTACCGCGGCCGTGACCGCGTCGAGACTGCTACCGCCGCGCTCCAGCACCGCGTAGCCCGCGTCGAGCGCGGCCTCGAGTCCGGCGCGATACAGCGCTTCTTTTTCTGCTGTCATCTCGCTGCGCGGCAGCGTGCCAGCACCGCCGTGGATTGCTATCGATATCAAGTTGGGCTCCTGGGCGGGAGTGGGCGCTGCGGTTGCCAGCAGCGCGCCACCACAGACCAGCACGGTCAATAGACAGCGAGTGCGACGGGCGGACATCGAGGTGCGCATGCGGCTATCCTTGAGGCTCTGCACGATCGCTACGATCTTAACGCAAGTCTTCGACAGGTCCCGGACAACTATGCTCAAGAAGATTCGTCGCCTCCTGGTCGCCAACCGCGGGGAAATCGCCATTCGTGTGATGCGCGCCGCCAATGAGCTCGCGATACGCACGGTGGCCGTGTATTCGCAGGAAGACCGTTTCTCGCTCCATCGTACCAAGGCCGATGAGGCCTACTTGGTCGGCCAAGGCAAGGGCCCTATCGATGCCTACCTCGATATCGAGGACATTCTGCGGGTTGCGCGCGAAGCGAAAGTCGACGCGATCCATCCAGGCTACGGCTTTCTCTCAGAGAACCCTGAATTTGCTGAGGCATGCGAAGCGGCTGGCATCATCTTTGTCGGCCCTACGCCGAAGATCATGCGCACGCTCGGCAACAAAGTGTCGGCGCGAAATCTGGCCGAGTCCGCTGGCGTGCAGGTGATGCCGGCGACCAAACCACTGGCGCTCGACCTGCAAGCCTGTCAGCAGGCGGCCAAGGTGATTGGCTACCCGGTAATGCTCAAGGCGAGCTGGGGCGGCGGCGGTCGCGGTATGCGGGTCGTCGAGAGCGATGAGCAGCTTGCCGAGATGTTGCCGATGGCGCGCCGCGAGGCAAAAGCGGCCTTCGGTAATGACGAGGTGTACCTCGAGAAGCTGGTGCGCCGCGCCCGCCACGTCGAAGTACAGTTGTTAGGTGATAATCACGGCAATCTGGTGCATGCGTATGAGCGCGACTGCACAGTGCAGCGACGCAACCAGAAAGTGGTCGAACGCGCGCCTGCCGTGTATCTCACCGACGAGCAGCGCACCGTGCTGACAGAATCGGCACTCAAGATTGGCCGGGCGGTCACCTACCGCAATGCGGGCACAGTCGAGTTCTTGCAAGACGCCGACAGCGGCGAGCTGTACTTCATCGAAGTGAATCCGCGCATTCAGGTGGAGCACACCGTGACCGAGGCCGTGCTCGGCATCGACCTCGTCAAGGCACAGCTGCGCATCGCCGATGGCGCCGTGATCGGCACGCCGGAGAGTGGCGTGCCGCCGCAGGCTGAGATTCGCGTGACGGCGCACGCCTTGCAATGCCGCGTCACCACCGAGGATCCGGAGAATAAATTTATTCCCGACTACGGCAAGGTCACGGCGTACCGCAGCCCGGCGGGCTTCGGGGTGCGTCTCGACGCTGGCACCGCTTACGCCGGCGCAATCATCACGCGTTCCTACGACTCGCTACTAGTGAAGGTGACCGCCTGGGCGCCAACCGCGGCGGAGGCCATCGCGCGCATGCACCGCGCACTGTGGGAATTCCGCATTCGCGGCGTCGTCACAAACTTGCGTTTTCTCGACCAGGTGATCACGCATCCGCAGTTCGCTTGTGGGTGAATACACCACGCGCTTCATCGACAACACGCCCGAGTTGTTCGATTGGCCACGGCGACGCGATCGGGCGACGCGCATCCTGAGTTTCATTGGCGACGTGATCGTCAACGGTAACCCTGAGGTTGCCGGGCGTCGCAAGCCGGAGCGCACGGTGCTTGCGCGCTTGCCGAAGCTGTCGCTTGCGGAAGACCCACCGGCGGGCACCAAGCAGCTGCTGGATGAACTGGGACCGGTGAAGTTTGCCGCGTGGATGCTCGAGCAGAAGCAGGTACTGCTGACAGATACGACGATGCGTGACGCTCACCAGTCGTTGCTCGCGACGCGCATGCGCAGTCTCGACATGGTAGCGATTGCGCCTTACTACGCGCGTCTGGTGCCGAACCTGTTCTCGATGGAGTGCTGGGGCGGCGCCACCTTCGACGTCGCCATGCGCTTTTTGAAAGAAGACCCGTGGGCGCGGTTGGCGGAGTTTCGCGAGGCGATGCCCAATGTTCTGCTGCAGATGCTGCTGCGCTCCTCGAATGCCGTCGGCTACACGAATTACCCCGACAACGTCGTGCAGTTCTTCGTCAAGCGTGCCGCCGCCAGTGGCGTCGACGTGTTTCGCGTCTTTGATTCGCTCAACTGGGTGGAGAACATGCGCGTGGCGATCGACGCGGTGTTGGCGAGCGGGCGTCTGTGCGAGGCGGCGATCTGCTACACCGGTAATCTTTCCGATCCACAGGAAAAGAAATACACCCTCGACTACTACCTGGAGATGGCCACGCAGCTCAAGGCGGCGGGTACGCATATTCTCGGCGTGAAGGACATGGCCGGCCTTTGTCAGCCAGATGCTGCGCGCAAGCTGGTCACCGCGCTGAAGAAAGAAATTGGTTTGCCAGTGCATTTTCATACCCATGACACGAGTGGCATCGCGGCCGCGAGTGTGCTGGCGGCAGTCGAAGCAGGTGCCGATGCGGTCGATGGCGCGATCGATGCCATGAGCGGTCTCACCTCACAGCCGAACCTGGGTTCGATCGCCGAGGCGCTGCGGCACGGTCCGCGCGACCCAGGTGTCGATCCGGCGGCGCTGCGTATGTTGTCGGCCTACTGGGAGCAGGTGCGGCGCAACTATGCATCGTTCGAGAGTGATATGCGTGCCGGGGCATCCGAGGTCTATGTGCACGGCATGCCGGGCGGTCAATACACCAACCTCAAGGAGCAGGCGCGCGCCTTGGGTCTGGATGATTCGCGTTGGCCCGAGGTGGCGCAGGCCTATGCCGACGTCAACCAGATGGTCGGTGACATCGTTAAGGTCACGCCATCCTCCAAAGTCGTGGGGGACATGGCGCTGATGATGGTCACCAGTGGCTTGACGCGCGCGCAGGTCGAGGATCCGGCCACTGAAATAGCCTTCCCCGAGTCGTTAGTCCAGATGTTGCGCGGTGATCTGGGCCAGCCACTGGGCGGCTGGCCAAAGTCGCTGCAGACGAAAGTGCTCAAAGGTGCCAAGCCGTTGACGACACGCCCCGGCGCATCGCTCAAGCCCGCAGATATCGATGCGGTGCGCGCCAAGCTGCAGGCGGAGTCGGTACGTCCGGTGAGCGACAACGATGTCGCGTCGTATCTGATGTATCCCAAGGTTTACGCCGAGTACGCCGAGGCGCGCGCCGCGTTTGGGGACCTCAGCATCCTGCCGACGCCGGTGTTCTTCTATGGTTTGGAACCGGGGCAGGAGATCAGCATCGATCTGGAGCGCGGCAAGACGCTGATCGTCTCGTTCGTCGCGCTGAGCGAGACGCATGACGACGGCACCCGCACGGTGTTCTTTGAACTGAATGGCCAGCCGCGGTCAGTCGTGGTCGCGGATCGCTCGCACGTCGCGCTGCGGCCACCGCAGCGCAAGGCCGAGGCCGACAACGAGCATCATGTCGGCGCGCCAATGCCAGGCACGGTTGCCACGGTCGCGGTGACCGCCGGTCAGAAGATAAGCAAAGGGCATACCTTGCTGACACTCGAAGCGATGAAAATGGAAACCAGTATCCGCGCCGATATCGATGCGACCGTCAAAGAGGTGTTAGTGAAGCCGGGTTTACAGGTGGACGCCAAAGACCTGCTGGTCGTGCTCGAATGAAGGAGCTCCAATTCGATCGGCGCTTCGTGGTGCTGTCGGTAGTGCTGCTGGTCCTGGCGATCGGCGGCAATATCGTGCTGGGCTACAGCGGCATGGTTCGCAATGCCTTCATCGCGCTCGCGATCGCCACGTTCGTGCTGGCGCCTTTGCCGCGCGGGACCCGTGGACTCGTCTTCGCGGTGATGATCGGCCTCGCCACCGGCATCGCGTCCGTGAATCTGTTTGCGATCCAGATCTTCCAGGCGCCGGTCACGGCTGAGTTCGGCTGGTCGCAAACGCAATATACGGTTGTCATTCTGGTCGGCACCATCATCACGGTAATCAGCTCGCCGCTGATCGGTTGGCTGTTCGACAAGCGCGGTGTCAGGCCGTTTGCCATCGGCTCAACGGTCTTGTTTGGGCTGGCGCTGATCTCGCTGTATTTTCTCACGCCCAACCTGTGGCACTTCTACGGGGTGTTCGCGCTGATTCCGCTGATCGGGGCCGGCACTTCGTCAGTCGCCTATGCGCGCGTCGTCGCGCGTTGGTTCGACGCCCGACGTGGTCAGGCGTTGGGCGCAGCGCTCGCGGGCATCGGCATTGGCGGCGCGGTGCTGTCGGCGTTGACCCAGGGACTCATCCAGACCGTCGGCTGGCGTGGCGCTTATCTCGGCCTAGGTCTGCTGTTGTTACTCGTCACGCTACCGTTGTTGCTGATATTCCTGCGCGACAGTCCGGAGGAGAAGGGCCTCGGCGTGGACGGTGAGGTGATCGGTACCACTCATGCCAGAGTGGTCAGTGCGCCGTACGGCTATTCGATGGCCGAGGTATTTCGGCTCGGTCGGTTCTGGGCGATGATCGCGGCCTTTATGTTGTTGGCGGTCGCGATTGGCGGCGTAATGTTGCAGCTCGTGCCCATCATGCTGGCGCGGGGTGTGTCGGGTGCGCAAGCGGCCGCGTTCCCGGCCGTGTTAGGCCTCGCCCTGATCATCGGCCGCGCGTTCGCGGGCTTTCTGATGGATCGCTACTTTGCGCCCTATGTTGCAGCGATCATTTTGATATTTCCGATCGTGGGCGTCGCGCTGCTTGCCAGCGGTGCAGTCGGCACGAGTGCACTGGTCGGCGCCGCGTTTCTCGGCTTGGCGGCTGGTGCCGAGCTCGATGTGATCGCCTACCTGGTGGCGCGTTATTTCGGCACAGTGTCCTACGCGCGGATCTACGGTTTTCTTTACGCGGCCTGGACGTTGGGCTCGGGCACCGCGCCGGTGGTCACCTCGCGTGTTTACGACGCCACCGGTTCACACACCCTGATTCTCTGGGTGTACGTCGGGCTATTTGCGCTCTCGGCCGTGATGATCGCGCGGCTGGGCGCTTATCCGCAGTTGCCGGGCGCGATCAAGTGAACGGAACGACCACCGGCCTTGACGGCTTCCTTGACCAAGCGACGATCGAAGGTCGCGAGCTGACCGGTACGCGTGTTCGACAGCGCTAGCAGATAGCTATCTGTTATCTGGCCGGAGCTCAGTAGCTTGGCGGCATCAAACTGATCGCCGTCGACCATGCTGATGTCATCTGGCCAAAAGACATGCCCGCTAAGCGCACACAAGCCTTGCAGCAGCGGCATGACAGCGGCTGGCGTGCCGGGGGAATTTGGATAGCGAGGATTGCCCACGATTCGCAATACACCGTTCTCGGTCAGTGGACAGGTGGCCCATGCGCTTTGCCCCTGGGTCGCGAACCAGGCGTGTGCCGAGTCGTGTTGCACGTGGGCGGGATCTAACAAGGCGATCAGCACGTTAATGTCGAGCAGGAATGTCACGCCAGTTCATCGTTGAGCTGTGCAACGATCTCCGGCGTCACGGGTGTGGCATCTGGGCGCAATGGCAATAACGGGATGCCGTTTCGAATGGCCGGTGTTGCGGCGGCTACGCTGGGTCGTAGTCCTTCCCGGGCAAGTTTCGAGATCACTGCACCGATGGTCTTTTGCTCGCGTACTGCCAAACCCTTGGCAGCAGCCAATACATCGTCGTCGATTACCAAGGTAGTGCGCATTGCTTCGTCTCCAATGACATCAAGCATCACGCATCAGATTTAGTATTTCAACCGCTATTTGGCCTCTGAATGGCCAATTAGTGCACCAGGCGGCGGCGCGCGGCAACCTGCTTTGATCTAACGTTATGTCAAGCCGCGGCCACCGCCCGTCGGGTGCTGTCTGGCCGTTACCCGAAAGGCGCGACGCCGATCCAGCGCGCGTGTAGGTAGAACGCGAACACCCCGTACAGCACGAGTCCGCCTACGACGGCTATCAAGTCGTTGAACTTTGAGGGTGGTGCACTGGGCGGTGGGGCCGAATTGGGTGCGCGGCTTTTCAGCGAGATCCGGTCCACGACGGCCCAGACTAGCAGGGCGCCAAACAACACCACGTCGGCGAGCATGCCGTTGGCGAGCAGATGCGCCACCGCCCATAATTTGACCGCAACCAGCATGGGATGCTTCATCGCGGTCTTGATGCGGCCCGGTAAGTAGGCTGCGAACAACAATATGAACGCCGGCAGCATCAGGAGCGCCGCCAGATGCCGGGTCCAAACGGGTGGCACATACAGCAGTACCGGTTCGAGCCGTGCCGCGGCATAGCCTTTGACGATCAAGACAAAGCCGATGATCGCGACCAGTGCATAGAGCGCCTTCCAGGGAAGCGCACCCATGCGCGCTACCATTGCATTGCGGCCCGTGGCTGCGAATATCGAAAACGAATGGATGCCGAGGAAAACCAGCAAGCCAATGATGAGGGTTGTCATAGCGGATTCTCCGGTAGCGGAACGTCGTTTAAACAGTATCGCGCAGCGCGACGTTGAGATCGGCGAGCTTGGCACGGTTTGGCCGGGCGTGGGCGGCGATCAGCTTGCGCGCCGCCATCTGATCCTTGGCCTGGTTGACGGTTTCGATTGCGATCAACTCGCCTTCCTTCAGGTAACAGACGCTGAAGCTGTGATTGTCAGGTGTGCCGCGCAACACCAGTTCATCGTGACCTTGTGAGAGGCCAACAATGATCATTTTGAGATCGTATTGATCGGACCAGAACCAGGGGACCTTGTCATGCACGGTCATGACGCCGACCATGTTGAGCGCCGCCGTGTTGGCCTGTTCGAAAGCGTTGTCCACCGACTCGAGACGCACACTCACGCCGAAGTGTCGGTTGACCTGCTGCGTGCAATCGCCCGCGGCAAAGATGGCAGGCTCCGAGGTGCGACAAAATTCATCGATCAGGATGCCGTTGTTGCACTTGAGTCCGGCGGCACTGGCTAACTCGTCATTTGGCAGGACGCCGATGCCGACGATCACCAGGTCGCATTCGATTTCGCGGCCGTCGACGCAACGGACTGCCCGTAGCTTGTCGCCATCACCCAGTAGCTCTGCCAGCCCTGTACCTAGTAACAACTCGACCCCGCGCTTGCGATGCTGCTGTTCGTAGAAGCGCGATACGGTTTCACAGACGACGCGATTCATCACCCGGTCGGCCATCTCAAGCACGGTGACATCGATGCCAAGATCGCGCAGTGTCGCCGTCACCTCGAGTCCGATATAGCCACCGCCGATCACCACGGCGCGGCGGGTAGCCGCTAGTTCCGCGCGGATCCGATCGACGTCGGCCACGTTGCGTACATAGTGGATCCCGTCGAGCTCCGCGCCGGGCAAACTGAGCCGCCGCGGTCGGCTGCCGGTTGTCAGCAGCAGGGCGTCGTACGGCAAGGCCTCGCCCTCGTCGAGCTCAACAAGTTGGCGTGCTGGATCCAGTTTGACCGCAGCGCGGCCCCAACGCGTATCGACCTGGTGGTCCGCATAGAAGGCATCGTGGCGGATCGTCAGTCTGTCGGCCGCCAGTAAACCGGCCAGATACTTCTTTGACAATGGCGGCCGCTGATAGGGCGCAACGGGCTCGTCACCGACCAAGGTCAGCGAGCCACCGAAGCCTTGTTTGCGCAGTGTATCCACCGCTTGCGACGCTGCCTGACCTGCGCCCACGATGACGATCCGCTCTGGCATTTTGTGTGTGCTCCCCATCTCGCCAGCATAGCGGGCCTGTGCCGGATGCACCAAGTGCGCGCTAGAGACGAACGTCGCTGTGCCATGATGGTGCGGTGGCCGCGGCAAACGCTAAGGAATTCGCCAATTGCCTCGTTCGGTCGACTCGTCGATACTGGCATGCAAGCTGCAACGCGACGACAGGCTCGCGACCAAAGATAAAGACAGGAGATCCTCGATGAAACTAGTCACTGCCATCATCAAACCATTCAAGCTCGATGACGTGCGGGCTGGACTGTCCGAAATCGGTGTGTCCGGCATGACAGTGACCGAGGTCAAGGGGTTTGGCCGGCAGCGCGGCCACACGGAGTTGTACCGTGGCGCCGAGTACGTGGTCGATTTCGTCCCCAAGACACGTATCGAAGTGGCCGTGCAGAGTGGCCTCGTCGACCAGGTAATCGAGGCCATCCTGAAGGCCGCCAAGACTGGCAAGGTTGGCGACGGCAAGATTTTCATCACCGAGATTGAGCGCGTCGTGCGCATCCGCACCGGGGAGACTGACGACTCCGCGCTGTAGAGTCGCAATCCATGAACGATGCGCTCGAGCGCTCGGTTGCCAAACACCATATTGGCCAGTCCAGCCGCCACATTTTTCTGTGCACCGGCGGCAAATGCGCGCCGCACGAAGCGCAACAGGCGTCGTGGCTCTACCTCAAGGACCGGCTGCGCGAGCTCGGTTTGCACGATGCGACGCCGAACGTCTACCGCACCAAGGCCGACTGTCTGCGCGTGTGCATCGAGGGGCCGATTGCGCTCGTCTACCCCGAAGGCATCTGGTACCGGCACTGTACGCCCGCCAACCTCGAACGCATCATTCAACAGCACTTGATCGGCGGTGTGCCGGTCGAAGAGCTTCGTTTCGCGACCGCGCCCCTGTTAGCGCCGTCGTATTGACCCGCAAGGACTCTTAAATGCCAAACGCGATTCGTCTTCATTCCACCGGCGGGCCCGACGTCATGCGGTTCGAGTCCGTCGACCCGGGCAAGCCACGCGCGGGCCAGGTGCTGATCAAGCAGACCGCCATTGGTCTCAATTACATCGACGTTTACGACCGCACTGGGCTCTATCCGATGCCGATGCCGGGTGGCGTCGGACGTGAGGCGGCGGGGTTTGTGCTGGCGGTCGGGCCCAAGGTCCGCGGCTTCAAGCCGGGCGATCGCGTTGCCTATGTGCTGAACGGCACCGGCGCCTACTGCGAAGTGCGCAATGTGCCGGCGGACCGGCTGGTCAAGTTGCCGAAGGGTGTGAGCAACGAACAAGCGGCCGTGCTGATGCTGAAAGGGCTGACAGCGCACTATTTGATTCGCCGCACGCATCGCGTCAAGCAAGGCGACACGATTCTTGTTTACGCGGCCGCGGGCGGTGTCGGCTTGATCCTGACGCAGTGGGCGCGGTCGCTGGGCGCGCGTGTCATCGGTGTGGTTGGTAGCAACGCCAAGGCCGCGCTCGCCAAGAAGGCCGGCTGTCAGCATGTCTTGTTACAGGATCGCAAGGACCTCGCGGCGGCCGTGAAGAAACTGACCAAGGGCGTCGGCGTCGATGTGGTCTACGATTCGATCGGCAAAGACACTTTCCTGACGTCGCTCGATTGTCTGCGCCCGCGCGGTCTGATGGTGACCTACGGCAATGCCTCTGGTCCCGTACCATCCATGTCAGTCATGGAACTCACCAAGCGTGGCTCGCTGTTCCTGACGCGGCCGTCACTCTTCGCGTACATCGCTGCACGCAAGGATCTGGACGCGGCGGCGCGCGAGACCTTTGCAGCCCTCAAGGCGAAGCGATTCAAGCTGCAGATCAATCAACGCTATGCGCTGGCGGACGCTGCCAAAGCCCATCGGGACCTCGAGGCGCGCAAGACCACCGGCGCGACGGTGTTGCTGCCCTAACGACCGCAGCGCGTGTCGTAGTACTGCTGTTTCAGCACGGCGCGCTTGCTTCGCAGGCGCTCGCCTGCTCGCACCGAGTAACCGGCTCGCATGATGGAATCGAGCCGTGCGATCTGAGCTTCGAGCAATTCGCATTGGAGCTTCTTTTCGATACGCTGGTCGGGCGCCGTGGCGCGGCGCGTAACCGCGACAGACTGCTTGCGAGTGGCGGCGCCTGCTGACGCGTTGACCGGCGCACTGGCTGGCGGCGGAGAGTAACTACTGTAACGGTCCGTTTCGATGGGCCGCAGTGTGGCATCCGCTCCGCAGGGCTGATCCGATAGCACCCGCTGGCCAGCGCGCCTGCACTCGTAGATCATCCCCGCGGGCGGCGACACTGCCCGATCATCTGCAATTCTTGCGCGAACGACTGTTGGTCCAGGCGTCATCGGCGTTGCCAGCACCGTGATCGCCAGCAGCGACAGTACACTCACTCCGCCGATGAGGAGCCAACGCACCAACGCGTCCGAACGGCCCCCAGTTTCGATCCCCATGTTGCAATGCATGTCCAGCTTCCCTGCGTGACACTTGAATGCGCGGCGAGCGATTCGCATTGGCCGCTCGCAGCAATTCTGCGGCTGCCGGCTGAAGCTGTGCTGCGAAATACGCCACAGTTGCACGCCGAATGCTGGTTGCCAGCAGCAAAACCAGCCTAAAAAAAAGGCGGGCCAAAAGGCCCGCCTGGTGACAACCGACACACGAGGTGTCCGTCGTCAGATCTAGTCCAGCGAATACTCGAGCGACAGCAACCAAGTGCGACGTGGCATTGGAATGAAGCCACCCAAGCCGCGGCTGCCCGTGGCGAAGATCTCCCGGTTTTGGAGATTCTTGACGGTCGCTCGCGCCGTCCAGTTGTCGCCAAACGACACTGCTGCAAACGCGTTGCCAAGATTGTAAGGCTGTACCTGGAAGTCGTTAGTTGCGCCAGTGATGTATGCGTCCTGGAAGAACCAGTCTGCGCCCAGTTTGACGCGGCCCACGGCGGTGTCGATGCCGTAGTCGAAGCCGACGGTCACCGTGTAGTCAGGAGTCTGCGGCGGCGTCGGCTTGTCGATGTTGAAAAGCGTGACGGCCTGGGCAGGCGCTGACGTCGGGTCCAGTCGGTCGTACTTGCCAGTGATGAAGGCACCATTCGCGAACAGGGTCAGATTATCAACCGGTACGGCGGTAACTTCGAACTCGAGCCCCTGGATCGTCGCGTCGCCGGCGTTCTGCACCGGGAACGTGAAAAGGCCTGGCGCCACCTCGACAGTGGCGTTCAGCGTCAAGATCCTTGGCTCGCGAATAAAGTAGTTGGCATTGACGCGCAGCCGGTTGTCCGGCAGATCGGTCTTGATACCCACTTCGTAGGTCCAGTTGGTTTCCGGGCCATAGGGTGTCCGCGCATCATTGAAGCTAGCAATCGCGATGCCGTTGTAGCCGCCTGACTTGAAGCCCTGTGCCGCGGTCGCATACAACAGCAGGCTATCGACGGAGCCACTGACCGGCACCGTCCAGTCGATACCCACCTTGGGAGTGGTCTGGGTGTAGGTGTTAGTCAGATCGACGACGCCGAATGCCGGGGTGACCGGCGGGAACAGGCCGTTGAACGTGAAGTCGAAGTCCTTCTTGTCGCGTGTATAGCGCACGCCTGCTGTGACTTTCAGCGCTTCGGTCAGATCGTAGTCGAGCTGCGTGAACGCGGAGTAAGAGGTCGACTTCGAATCGATACGATTGGTTGAAAAGGGCAGGGGACCCGCCCGCCAGCCGAAGCTCTGATCGCCTTCCTCGTTAAAGAAATACAGGCCGGCGATATAGGACAGGCGATCATCGAACGCGGTCCCGACCAACTGCAATTCCTCTGAGATCTGGTCCACGCTCAAACGGTTGGCACCCTGAATGCCACCGCTGCCACTGAAGTCCGTGCTGAAGAAGTCCTTCGTCTGCACGTAACCAGTGATGGACTTCAGAGTTCCCCATCCCATGTCATAGGAGATGTTGATCGAGGAGATCAACTGCTTCGTTTCGCCGCGCGGCAAACTCTCGATCGGGCCTGGACCGCCTCCCGGTATGACTGGTGTGTAGACCTCAAACGTGCCGAGCGGCAAGAACGATGCCGGATTCATTGGAACAGTGAACACGCCGGTGACGATATCGTCTGACGTGAAGCGCTGATTGGCAGGTACGCCGGGCGTGATGCCAGGCGTCAGTTGCTGCGAGTCGTTCTTCGAGTTGGCATACGACATCGAAAACGTGACGTCCAATTTTTCGAAGCCCATGTAGCGCAGCTTGGCGCGTGTGGCCCAGTTACGTTCCATGCCGAGTTCGCGCGACGCTGCGGGATTGACGTTCTGGAAGGTGCCGTCCTTGTGCGTGAGTAACGCCGAGAATGACCCGGCCCAGTTGGTGTCCCCGAGTGGTCCACCTGCGCTGAAGCTGCCGCGGTATTGGTCGAAGTTGCCGACGCCGATGCTGCCCTTCAGCCAGGAGTCCTTGCCGGGTGTGCGCGACACAAATTTGATCGCGCCTACTAGGGTGTTACGGCCATACAGCGTGCCCTGCGGACCACGCAGCACTTCAACGCGCTCGATGTCAGCCAACGTGATGTTGTTACCGTTCAGGCGCGCGAGGTAGACATCGTCCACGTAGATGCCGAAGGGTGGGTCGGCCACGATCAACGAGGCATCCTGCTGCAGCGGGCCGCGCATGGAAGGTGACAGGTTGGTCGGCGAGGTGATGTTGCTCAACATCTTCAGGCTCGGTGTAAAGCGCTCAAGGTCGCGCGATTCCAGCACCTGCCTGTCGATCAGCGCTTCTTCATTAAGTGCGGTCACTGGGATAGGCACACTCTGCAGCGACGCTTCGCGACGCTCGGCCGTGACGACAATTTCCTGCAGGCCGCTCTGCTGAGGCTCAGCGTCTTGGGCAAAGGCTGCGGCGGGCGCCAGTGCCAGAGCGACGGCAACACGCAATAAACGATTACTCGACATTGAAGAATCTCCCCCCGGAACAATCTACGGGCTGGTGTAACAAATTCGCGACGCTAGCCGTCGCGTGCGGGCGAATTTAGCAGATCCTGCGTCGAATGACTGCTGGAAATCACTACCCTTAGGCGACCCTTAAGCGTTGCGCCTGCGCGACATACGGGCGGCTGTCAGTCAAATTGCACGGTCTGCCGCACGGATTCGCCGCGTGCGAGCCGATCAAAGGCCGCGTTGATGTCAGCCAGGGGCAAATGTTCGGACAAGAGTCGTTTAACCGGCAGGCGGTCGGCTAGATACCAATCGATATAACGGGGGATGTCGCGCTGCGGCACGGCGCTGCCGAGGTAGCTGCCTTTGATGGTGCGCTCCTCAGCGACGATGCCAACGTGCGGAATCGAGAACTGCGCGGTCGGATGTGACAACCCGGCGGTGACAGTAGTGCCGCCGCGGCGCGTGATCTGGTAGGCGAGCTGCATTGCCTTGACGCTGCCGGCCATCTCGAAGGCGAACTCCACGCCGCCCTGGGTCGCTTCGCGCACGGCGGCGGCGCAGTCGGGATCGCTGGCATTGAAGGTGTGGGTCGCGCCAAGTTCGCGGGCGAGTGCGAGTTTGGCGTCGGAGAGATCGATCGCGACCAGGGTGCGAGCCTGCTGTACGCGTGCGCCCAGCAGTGCCGCCAGGCCGACACCGCCCAAGCCCACCACGGCGACGCTGCGCTCAAGTGGCAATGCCGCGGTGTTGATCACGGCACCAACGCCTGTCATCACGGCGCAACCGAACACGGCCGCTTCATCGAAGGGCAAGCTGCGATCGACCTTGACTAACGACTGACTCGCGACCGTGGCGTATTCCGCAAAGGCCGAGACGCCCAGATGATGGTTGAGCACTTCGCCCGAGCTGCGCGTGAGTCGCCGAGCGCCGGACAACAACGTGCCAGCGGTGTTGCTCGCGGCACCCGGTTCGCACAACGCCGGCCGACCACCCGCGCACGGTGCGCAGTGCCCGCAACTCGGTACGAATGCCGTCACCACATGGTCGCCCACCGCGAAGCCTTGTACGCCTTTGCCCAGCTCTTCCACGACGCCCGCGCCTTCGTGCCCCAACACCATCGGCATTGGCCGTGGCCGGTTGCCGTCGATCACCGACAGATCCGAGTGGCACAGGCCGGCAGCGCGCATTCGCACCAGCACTTCGCCTGGGCCAGGCGGTGCTAGCTCGATCTCGGCAATTTCCAGCGGTTTCGATGTTGCGTAGGGCGCGGCGGCACCCATCTGAGCCAGAATGGCGGCGCGTGTTTTCATGCCCCACAGTATCCGTGGCGCTGTGGGTGCTCGCAACCGCGGTGAGAAGCGGCTAACGTCGCGAGTTCGCCCGCGTGCAGTCAAGCTGCATGTAGCCAACTATTGTGAAGGATTTGCGATGCGGTATTGGTCAGTAATCTGCGCGGTCGGCTCGTTATTGCTGGCTGCGGCCGTGCAAGCCGAGGAGGGCGTTACGCAAACGTTGGCGGACGCGCCGCTCGGTGGTCCGCTGGAAGTCCTGCAGGCACCTTATCGGCTCGGATCATTTACGCATTTTGCCCAGATCATGCCTGCGCGCCCGATCGCGCGCGGGGGTCCGGTGGCGGAGCTACCGCGCTCGCCGCAGGACTTGTCGGGTGTCAGCTATCAGTGGGGCGGCGAGCAGGTGACGCTCGGCCAGCATCTCGAACGTAACAAGATCATGGCGTATCTGGTGATCAAGGACGGGGCGATCGTCTACGAGACGTATCGATACGGTACGCGCGACTCGACGCCGTTTGTGTCGTGGTCGATGGCTAAGTCGGTGGTCGGCACCTTGACGGGCATCGCAATCGCCGACGGCAAGATCGACAGCATTGACGATCGGACCACGCGCTACGTGCCGGAACTCGGCGAGTCGGGCTACGGTGCCAATAGCCTGCGTGATCTCCTGCAAATGTCGTCCGGCGTGAAGTTCATTGAGGACTATGCGGCTGCGAGTAGTCTGGAGGCGCGCGCTTGGGTCGAGGGCAATATCACGCGCAGCGTGCGCTACGCCGATACCATCGCCTGGTTCAAAGAACGCATTCACCCGCCTGGCAGGCGCTTCTATTACTCGAGTATGGAGCCGGTAGCGATGGGCTGGATCCTGCAGCGCAGTACTGGGGAGAACCTCGCCGATTATCTGTCGAACAAGATCTGGTCGAAGATCGGTGCCGAGCACGATGCCAGCTGGGCGCTCGATCGTCCGGGCGGGCTCGAGATTGGCAGCTGCTGCATCAATGCCAGCTTGCGCGACTATGGCCGCTTCGGACTGATGGTCCTGAACGGCGGGCGCGCTGGCGGGCAACAGTTGGTGCCCGAGAAATGGGTCCGTGAGATGACCCATCCGGATCCGTCGCGGGCCTTTCTGCAGCCCGGCAAGCTCGAAGGCAAGCCCGAGTTTGGCTACCAGCACTACTGGTGGCTCTGGCCCGCGGTAGACAACGCGGTCATGGCTCGCGGCGTTCATGGTCAGGGTATTACCGTCGATTTTGACGATCGAGTCGTGATCGTGCAGACGGCGAACTGGGACCGTGCCGATGACCCGCAGGACTGGCTCGAAGCAGCGGCTCTGCAGCGCGCGATCATCGCGACGCTGCGGTCCGGTGAGGTGACGCTATGATCGCGGCTCGGACCACCGCCCCGCCGCGCGGGGATTTCCCGGTGTTCCGCCCGATCGCGACGCGCTGGCTGGACAACGACCACTACGGCCACGTCAACAACGTGGTCTATTACTCGTATTTCGATACTGCGGTGAACGGCTATCTGAGCGATACCGCCGCTACCGACATCCGGGCGCTGCCGGCCATTGGCCTGGTGGTGGAAACGGGCTGCCAGTATTTCGCGCCGATCTCGTTCCCCGATCAGCTTGAAGTGGGGCTGGCGCTGGAGCGGCTGGGTCACTCGAGCGTGACCTATCGACTGGCGGTATTTGTGGCCGGGCCATGCGGAGGCCGCGGCGGCGGGGCGGTTCGTACACGTTTACGTCGACTCTGAAACGCGCCGGACCGTTGCAGTGCCCGACGTGATCCGGCGGGCTATAGAGCCGCTAAAGAAACTTTAGATCTTTAATAGACGTTTAATATTTCTTATATGAAACGTTAACGAACGACCTGCAGGTTCCTTGCATAGCGGGCAACGCCGAGCGCCCCGCTGCGGACCACATCGAGGATCTCGCAACTCTCGCCCAGATCTTCGACGAACTTGCTAACTTCGATCTCGCTGGCCGTCAGTTCCACCACGAAAGCCTCGGTGCGGGGATCCAGCACCCGACCGCCCGAGCGGACGACATAGCCGCGCACGGCGTCCGTCACCTTGGATCGAGCTTCAGCTTCAGCAGCACCAGCTCGCGCTCGATGTGCTCGCCGCGCGTCATGTCTTCGACCCCGACCACGTCCACGAGCTTCAAAGAGCTGATTGACGATCTGTTGGATAACCGCATCGGAGCCCTTGGTCACCAGGGTCACCCGCGACACGGTGGGGTCATTGGTCGCCGCCACCGAGAGCGACTCGATGTTGTAACCCCTGGTGGAGAACAGGCCGGTAACGCGGGTCAGCGCGCCAGCTTCGTTTTGCAGGTGAATGGCAATGATATGACGCATGGTTGGGGTCGATACTGCGGGTCGGCTTGCCAGAATAGCTCAAGCAGAATAACTCAACAGTTTGTGTCGGACGACAGTGCTGCTAGTCTTCCGTTGTCATGACCAAACCTGCCCAAGGCACGAAAAAGCCTGCCAACAAGACTGCCAGGAGCAGTCCCCATCCGCTCGCCGGCAAGCAAATGTCCGGTGCGGAGATCGTCGTCCAGGTTCTGGCGGACGAGGGCGTCGGCACGATCTTCGGCTACAGCGGTGGCGCGATCCTGCCGACCTACGACGCGGTGTTCCGTTACAACGAGGAGCAGACGCGCATGGGTCGGCCACCGATGCCGCTGGTCGTGCCGGCTAACGAGCAGGGCGCTGGCTTTATGGCCGCCGGCTACGCGCGCGCCAGCGGCCGCGTGGGCGTTTGTCTGGTCACCTCGGGGCCAGGTGCTACCAACACCGTGACACCGGTGCGCGACTGTATGGCCGATTCGGTGCCAATCGTGGTCATCTGCGGGCAAGTGCCAACGGCGGCGATTGGCAGTGACGCCTTTCAGGAAGCGCCGGTCTCGGCGCTGATGGGCTCGATCGCCAAACATATCTTTCTGGTGACCGATGCGACCAAGCTGGAGGCCACGGTGCGCTCGGCGTTCGAGATTGCGCGCACCGGCCGCCCTGGGCCCGTCGTCATCGATCTGCCGAAGGATGTACAGAACTGGCAGGGCGAGTTCGCCGGCGAGGGCGTGCTGCCGCTGCCCGGCTATCGCAAGCGGCTCGACGTGATTGCGACGAACACCATCGACGATCACGAAGCAGCGCAGTTTTTTGAAATGTTAGGTGGGTCGCAGCGTCCATTGCTGTATGTGGGCGGTGGCGCGATCAACGCAGGTGCGTCCGACGCGCTGCGTGAGTTTGCGACAGCCTTTGATATTCCGGTGGTCACGACGCTGATGGGAATTGGCGCTGTCGACACAACCCATCCGCTATCGATGCGCATGCTCGGCATGCACGGCGCAGCGTTTGCTAACTACGCGGTCGACGATTGCGACTTCCTGATCACCGTCGGCGCCCGGTTCGATGATCGGGTCGCCGGCGATCCGGAAAACTTTGCCCGCGGCGCGCGGCGCATTGCGCAACTGGATGTCGATCCCGCTGAGATCAACAAGGTCAAACACGTCCATTGGCAGCACATTGGTATGCTGGCGGAGGGTTTGCAGGCGCTGACGGCATTCGGTCAGCGGCATGAGTTCAAACGCAATCTGACCGGCTGGCTCGAAGCGCTCGACGGCCTCCGGCGCACGCACGCCATGAACTATGACCGCGACAGCGAGCTGATCCAACCCTACTACGTGATCGAGGACCTCAACCGGCATACTCGGGGTGAGGCGATCATCACCACTGGCGTCGGCCAGCACCAGATGTTTGCGGCGCAGTATTTCGACTTTCGCGCGCCGCGCCTGTGGCTCACGTCCGGCAGCATGGGCACGATGGGATTTGGGTTACCTGCCGCGATCGGCGCGCAGTTCGCCAATCCGGGCAAACTGGTGATCGATATCGATGGTGATGCGAGTGTGCGGATGAACATCGGTGAACTCGAGACGGTGACGACTTACGACTTGCCGATCAAGGTTGTCGTGCTCAACAACTTTGGCGATGGCATGGTCAAGCAGTGGCAGAAGCTGTTCTTCAAGGGACGTTTGTCGGCCTCGGATAAATCTTTGTATAAGAAGGACTTCGTCAAGGCAGCGGAGGCCGACGGCTTTCAGTTCGCCGTCCGCCTCGATCGCAAGGACGATGTGCCGCGCGTTGTTGAGGAGTTCATTAATTTCCCGGGACCGGCCTTCCTCGAAGTGCTGATCGATCCCGACGCGGGCGTCTACCCGATGGTGGGGCCTGGCCAGAGCTATGCGGCCATGATTACCGGCGACCACATCGTGGCACGCAAGTCAGCCGCCCACCCATCGCCGCAGGACGACCGTCCACCCGACGCGTCCGGCATGTTCTGACGTGCTCGCGTGAAGTATCTGCATACCATGGTGCGTGTCACCGATGTCGAGGCGTCATTGCGTTTTTATCGCGACGCGCTCGGCCTCGACTTGCTGTCACGCAGGGACTTTCCACCGGGTCGTTTCACACTGATCTTTCTGGCCGCGCCCGGTGACCACGAAGCGCAGGTCGAGCTGACTCACAACTGGGACCCCGAGAGCTATACCGGCGGCCGCAATTTTGGCCACTTGGCCTACGCGGTCGATAACATCTACGCAGCGTGTGAACGCCTGCAGCAGCACGGCGTCGTCATCAATCGGCCGCCGCGCGACGGGCGTATGGCCTTTGTGCGCTCGCCCGACGGTATCTCGGTCGAACTGCTGCAGGCTGGTTCAGCGCTGACTCCTGCTGAGCCATGGGCGTCGATGGCCAATACAGGTAGTTGGTAGGCGTGCAGATTTCTGCTGCCGTGACTCGGTCCGCGGCGCGGCCACCTGTCCTCGAGACGCTCGAGCTCGACGACCCACGTGCTCACGAAGTCGTGGTACGAGTGGTCGCCAGCGGCATTTGTCATACGGACCTGTTCGCGCCGTTGATGTATCCGTTGCCCGCCGTTCTCGGCCATGAGGGTGCAGGTATTGTTGAGCGTGTCGGCAGCGGGGTCAGCAAGGTGCGAGCGGGCGACCGTGTTGTGATGACCTTCGGCTCCTGCGGTGGTTGTGCACTCTGTCTGCAGGGGTCGCCCGCTTACTGCGAGCACGGCCATCACCTGCAGTTTGGTGGCTCACGCGACGACGGCAGCAAGACCTTGCGACAGGGCAGCGAGGCCATCACCGGATCCTTTTTTCAGCAGTCATCTTTCGCAACCTACTCACTTGCAACCGAGCGCAGCGTGGTCAAGATTCCCGCTGCCATGCCGTTCGAGGCGGCGGCGCCGTTGGGCTGCGGGATTCAAACGGGCGCGGGAGCGGTCATCAATAATCTGCGCGTACGTGCCGGTGCCAGTATTGTGATCTTCGGTGCTGGTAGCGTAGGTCTGGCGGCAGTCATGGCGGCGCGCATCGTCGGTGCGAATGTCATCATTGCGGTGGACGTGAATCTCGAGCGGCTCGAGCTGGCGCGATCGCTGGGTGCGACGGCTGCCATCGATGCCCGCGCGGACGACGTCGTCGGGCGAATTCGTGCGTTGACCGGTGGCGGCGCGATGTACGCCTTCGAGGCGGCCGGGCAGGTCGAGTCCATCAGCGCCGCGATCGAGTGTCTGCGCCGCAAGGGCGTTTGTGCGATCGCCACCGTTCCCAAGATGGGCGAGCCCTACGCGCAGACACTGTTGCCGCTGTTGGTAGGCGGCAAGTCGTTGCTAAGCGTACTCGAGGGCGACAGTGTGCCGGACCTGTTTATTCCACAGCTTGCGGACTTCTATCTGGCCGGGCAGTTGCCGCTCGATAGACTCACAACTAATTACGCGTTTACTGATATCGCTCACGCTCTCGATGACGCACATCACGCGCAGGGTGATCAAGCCCGTCTTGCAGATGGCTTGATGCATTGAGCATCGCAAGACCGGCGCCCCGCACTCGCGTCCAGTCGCTGGGGCTGGTGGCTGGCGCGGCCATATTCGTCTTGATGCTACTGATCGGTCCGCCCGATGGCGTGTCGATCTCTGCCTGGCGTTGCGGTGCGCTCACTGCATTGATGGTGATCTGGTGGGCGACCGAGGCGTTGCCACTCGGCGCGACGTCACTACTGCCGATCGTCCTGCTGCCCTTGTTGGACCTTGGCAAGCTCGATCCGGTGACTCGCGAGTATGCAAGCCCGATGCTGTTTCTGTTGCTCGGCGCGAGCCTGGTGGCATTGGGGGTGGAGCGATCGGCTTTACATCGGCGGATCGCTTATCACGTGCTGGCTGCGGCCGGCGGCGAGCCGCGGCGCATCGTGTTGGGCATCATGGTCGCGTCGGCCTTCATCAGCATGTGGGTGTCGAATCTCGCCACCGCCCTGATGATGCTGCCGGTGGCCTTGGGGCTTGCAGCCTGCGCGGATCGGCCCGAGGCCGACCCGCGCGATGTCCGACATTTCACCTACGCACTCATCCTTGGTGTTGGGTACGCGGCTACGATCGGCGGAATGGCAACCTTGGTGGGCACGCCAAGTAACGTTCTAGTGGCCGGCATCATCGCGCAACGTACCGCGACGCCGGTGACGTTTGCCGCATGGATCAGCTTTGGCATCCCAATGGCGCTGGTGCTGGTGCCGGCTGGTTGGTTGTTACTGACGCGCGGCGTGTTCCGCTTCGAGTTGGGTGCCGACCCGCGCTTGCGTGAGGCGATGTTGAGCGAGATGCGTCCGGCTGGCGCGATGACTGCGGCCGAGCAGCGCGTTGCGACAGTCTTTGTGTTGCTGGCCGGCGCGTGGACCTTGGGGCCGATCTGGCGTGCCTGGCCGCCGCTTGCGAGTCTGACTGACGCCGGGCTTGCGATTGTCGCGGCAGTGGCGCTGTTCATCATTCCTACCGGCGGCACTGAGCGCGGTGCAATTCTGGGCGCAACGGATTTGCGGCACGCGCCATGGGAGGTACTGCTGTTGCTGGGCGCCAGTCTTGCACTCTCCGGTGCTATGGAGAGCAGTGGCTTGGCGAGCTACATCGTCAGTGGCTTGCAGGCTTTGGTCGGCTTACCCTATCCATTCCTGGTGCTGGCGATCGTCGCGATCATGATCGCGTGGACGGAAGTGGCGACCAACGCGAGTGCAGCGGCAACCGTGGCGCCGGCGTTGATCGCTGTGGCGGCAGCCGCGGGTGTTGCCCCCGCGTTGCTATTGCTGCCAGCGGCCCTTGCTGCGGCTTGCGGTTATGCATTGCCCATCGGCACGCCGGCGAACACGGCCGTCTATGCCAGCGGCCGTGTGCCGATCGGGGAGTTTGTGCGCGCTGGCATTCGCATGGACCTGATCGCGCTCGTGGTCATCACACTCGGCGCGTATCTGATCATGCCACTCGTGTTTTAGACCGCTCGAGTCTCAACGGAGACGCGCCGCGATTCCGGCGGCAACATAGTCACCGATCGCCATCGACGAAGTGAGCCCTGGGCTCTCGATGCCTAACAAGTTGATCAGCCCCGCGACACCGTGTGAGGCGGTATCCTGGATCAGAAAGTCGGCGGCTGGCTCCCCGGCTAGCGACAGCTTTGGGCGAATACCGGCGTAGGCTGGCCGCAGGGTGTGATCCGCCAGCCCGGGCCAGTAGCGCCGAATCGCGGCGTAAAATGAGTCGCCGCGCGTGGGTTCAACGTCATAGCCGAGCGTGTCAATCCACTCGACGTCGGGACCAAAGCGTACGCGGCCACTGAGATCAAGCGTCGCGTGGACGCCCAGTCCGCCATCGACCGGCATCGGGTAGACCAGATGCGTGAATGGTGCTTTGCCGACGTAGTCGAAGTAGCAGCCGCGTGCATAGTGCGTCGCAGGTACTCGCGTCGGCTCAATACCCTCCACCAGACGCGCGACCGACGTGCCGGACAAGCCCGCCGCATTGATGACTGTGCGGCTGCGCAGTGGGTCGGCCCCGTCTGCCGTAAAGATCGCCAGTGCGTTTGATTCCGGCACAATGCGCGTCACCCGCGTATGCAGTGCTAACAAGCCACCGCTGGCTTCGAGATCGGCCACGAAATGCGTCATCAAGTCGTGGCTGTCGACAATGCCGGTAATGGGTATCCACAAAGCGGCCGTGCAAACTACCGCCGGTTCCATTGCCTGCGCCTGCAGTGCGTTCAGCCAGTGAGTCGGACCAACGCTGTTCTGCACGGCCCGCTGTTGCAGCTTGTGCAGCGCGTGTTCCTCGGCAGCGCTCGTGGCGACGATCAACTTGCCGCAGCGCTTGGTGGCAATGGCGCGCGCCGCGCAGTAGTCATACAACGCGTCCCGCCCCGCGACGCAGAACTTTGCCTTGAGCGAATCGGCCGGGTAGTAGATGCCCGAGTGCACCACCTCGGAGTTGCGGGAGGAGGTCTCCTCACCCACGCGACCATGCCGCTCGATCACGACCGTGCTGAGGCCAAGTTGAGCGCAGGCGCGTGCCACAGCGAGCCCGACGACACCCGCGCCTATGACCGCGCAGTCGATATCTGCATGCATGTGCCGCGATCCTAACCCAAAGGGGCTTTCGGAAACTCTGGCGGTTCGCTACCGTGAGCCAATGCCGCTTTCAGACGTGACCGCCTTGCGCCGACAGGAGTTTGCGCGGGGTGCCAAAGACATATTGCCTGCGATGCCGGGTGCCGCCGCCTGGGGCGTGGTCACGGGCGTTGCGATGGTCAAGAGTGGGCTTGCCGTGCACTGGGCGCTAGCCATGAGCCTCACGGCCTATGCGGGCTCAGCGCAGCTCGCCGTGTTGCCGTTGCTGGCGGATGCCTCGCCGGTCTGGTTGATCGCCATCACGGCCTTGATCACCAACCTGCGTTTCGTGATCTACAGCGCGGCGTTGCGCGGGTGGTTCACGGATTACCGACGTCAGCGTCGCTTGTGGCTTGGCTACCTAACGGGCGATTTCGTCATGGTGACCTTTCTCAACCGCGTCGCCACCGAAGGGGCATTCGTGCATCGTGATGCTTATTTCTTTGGCATGAGCGTCGCCAATTGGGTCGTGTGGAACGTCGCGTCGATCATTGGCATCGCCGCCGCCGCGTATATCCCCACGCACTGGGGTCTGGAATTCGCCGGCGTGCTCGCGCTACTGGCGCTGGTCGTGCCGATGTGTCGCCAGCGTCCAGCGTTGGCTGGCGTCGTCGTGGCGTCTCTGGTGGCCGTGTTGGGTCATGGTTGGCCGCTACGTCTTGGTATGGTGGTCGGTGTCATCGCCGGCATCGTCGTGGCGACCCTGCTGGACGGTCACCTGCGCAAACGCGCGGTCGCCACGGAGCTCACCTCGTGAGCGAGCGCTACACCATCCTGCAGATGCTGCTCATTGTCGTCGGTGTGATGGCGTCGACCTTCATCACGCGTTCAACCTTGCTCGTGATCGGCGAGCGGTGGCGGTTCGCGCCGCGCGTGGACGCCGCCCTTCGGTACGCACCGGTCTGCGCGCTGGCAGCCCTGGTGGTGCCGGAGTTGGTGTTCCGACAGGACGTCCTGGCGCTCCATTGGGAGAATCCCCGCCTGCCGGCCGCGGTTGCCGCTGGCCTGTTCCTGTTGTGGAAACACAGTATCGTCGGCTGCATTGCCGTAGGCATGGCGGTGTTCACGCTCTGGCGCTTGTTTGTGATTTGAGGCTCGGCAGAGGATCTGCACGCGATGACCACCGATACCGGCATACTCCCACCCGATCTAGCACACTTCAGCGCTGCGGTTGCTGTGCTGGTGGTGGGTGGTGGTGGCTGCGGCTTGACAGCGGCGTTGGCGGCCAGCGAGGCCGGTGCCGAGGTGTTAGTACTGGAGCGCGACGCATCAGCGCTGGGCACCACGGCGATGTCGACCGGTTTGATCCCGGCGGCGGGCACACGGATGCAGCGCGAGCGGGGCATAGCAGACACGCCGGAATTGTTTGCGCGCGATATCATGGGCAAAGCCCGCGGCGCGACCGACCCTGACATTGCAGTCGCGCTGGCTAGTGAGTCGGCCAGTACGGTCGAGTGGTTAGTCGATACGCACCGCGTACCGTTGACGCTGGTCGACAGCTTTCTCTACCCAGGCCATTCCGTCAAACGCATGCACGGTTCGCCGAATCGCACCGGAGCCGAGCTGATGGGCTCGCTCACCGCCGCGGTGGAGCGGCGCGGGATCGACGTGCTAACTGAAGCGCTCGTTACCCATTTGTTCGCTGATGCGGATGCCGTGATTCGGGGTGTACGGTTGCGGCGCCCCGATGGTACGGATGAGGATCTGGCGTGCAAGGCGGTGGTGCTGGCGTGCTGCGGCTTCGCGGGCAATGCAGAGATGGTGGCGCAGTACATTCCAGAGATCGTTGGTGCTACGTTTTTCGGTCATCCGGGCAACAAGGGCGATGCCATCCGCTGGGGCCTGGCGCTCGGCGCAGCAGTGCGCGACATCCATTCCTATCAAGGTCATGGCGGGCTCGCTGCCGGACGCGGCATTCCGATTTTATGGCCGCTCATCATGGAGGGCGGTTTCCAGGTGAACCAAGCGGGGCAGCGTTTTTCCAATGAATCGAAGGGGTATTCGGAGCAGGCAGTCGAAGTAGTCGCGCAACCCGGCCACGTCGCCTGGGATATCTACGATCAGCGACTGCACCAGTTGATGACCGAATTCGATGACTATCGCGACGCGATCGAGGCGCGCGCGATCGTTAGCGCCGCGACCGTGGCCGAGTTGGCAGCGGCCACGCAAATGCCGCTGGCAGCCTTGACGCAGACACTGCGCGAAGTCGAGGCGATGGTACGTGGCGAGCGCGCGTGTCCGTTCGGACGGGATTTCACGGCTAAACCCGTGCTAACAGCGCCCTACTGTGCCGTCAAGGTCACGGGTGCGCTGTTTCATACGCAGGGCGGTTTGGCGGTCGATGCCGTGGGACGGGTGCTACGAGACGATGGCACCGCTTTGCCCAACCTGTACGCCGGCGGCGGCGCAGCGCGCGGCATCTCGGGACCGTCGAGCTGGGGTTACATGGCTGGCAACGGCCTGCTGACGGCCACGACGTTTGGCAGGCTGGCGGGCGCTGCTGCCGCCAAGCAGACTCAGGCGTGAGATTGAACTGATCCGCGAGGGGAAGTTGATGCAAGTGTCTCAATTGCTAGTCCGCACGACGCTAATAATGCTCAGTGCCACGCTGTTGTCGAACCTGGCCAGCGCGGATCCACGACCAACTGTCATGGCAAAGTTATCTGTTGGTAGTATCGTGCAGGAATGTGCGGATTGCCCGGCGCTAGTGATCGTGCCGTCTGGCCAATTCACAATGGGTGCCGATGGCGGTGAGGCGGGCCGCCCAGAGGGGCCGCGCCGCGCAGTAACTATTCCCCGCGCTTTTGCGGTCGGTCGGTTTGAAGTAACGCACGCGCAATATGCGGCGTTTGTCGAGGCGACGCAGCACGACTCCGGGCCAGGATGCGCCGGCTGGAGTGCCGCCAAACATAACTTCGAAATGCTGCCAGACTTTAATTGGCGTAACCCCGCGGCTGCTGTGGTCACCGCTGCCGACGAGCCGGTGGTCTGTGTCAGCTGGCTGGATGCCAAGGCCTATGTCGCCTGGCTGAGCGAGCTCACCGGGCAGCGCTACCGACTCGCCACCGAAGCCGAGTGGGAGTATGTCGCGCGCGCGGCATCAACGACCGATTTTCCGTGGGGTGACGACGAGGAGCAGGGTTGTCAGTACGCCAATGTCTACGACGCCTCGAGCGCCGATCCGACCAAGAAGTTCCCAGCCGCCAAGTGCACCGACAAGCATTCGACCGTCGCGCCGGTTGGCCAATATCCGCCGAATGCTTTCGGCTTGTACGACGTGATCGGCAATGTCTGGGAATGGACGCAGGACTGCTATCAGGGGCCCTATGCCGCCGAACCGGTCGACGGTAGCGCCTACGAGGTGCAGGGTCAGTGTGAATTGCGTGCGGTCCGCGGCGGCAGTTGGCGCAGCCACATGTTTCGTCAGCGGCCCGCTTGGCGGGGACGTGATCCCGAGACGCGCAAGAGTGACATATTCGGCTTCCGGGTTGTTAGAGACCTGAATTAAGCACGTTGCGGCGTATTGGGTTACGATCGGATTGAGATTTTCATTGGGGGATGAATCATATGGCGACTGAAGCTGCCGCATTGCCGGCGACGAGCAATTTCAAGCTCTTCATCGGCTGGGGAATCGGCACGCTGGGTGCGTCACTGCTGCTGAATGGTTTTTCGTTCCTGGCGCTCTACTATCTCACGACGGTGCTTGGCCTTGGTGCCGCGCTGGCTGGAACGCTGATCGGTGTTAGCAAGGTGTGGGATGTTTTCACCAACCCGCTCATGGGCATGGTCAGCGATCGCACCGAGACGCGATGGGGTCGCCGTCGACCGTTCCTGCTGGTGGGGGCGGTGGTTTCAGGGCTGGCATTTGCTGGCCTCTATTCTTTGGGCACTACGTCGTTCAGCAACTCACTGCCGGTGATCACGCTCTTGTTGATCGCACTCGGCACCGGCTACACGATCTTCAATGTGCCGTATATGGCCATGCCCTCCGAGATGCTCGACGATTACCATGAGCGCACCAAGCTGATGTCGTATCGCGTGTTTTTCATCGGCATTGGCACGCTGGTTGGTGGTGCCGCGGGACAGCGAATCGTGGAGTTGGCGGGTGGCGGTGCCGAGGGTTACGCCTTCATGGGTATGGCAGTCGGGGCAGGGATCTTTCTGTTCATGGCGGCGACGTTCTTCGGCACGGCTGGCGCGCGCTTCACGTTGCGTAGCAAGGTTCGCTATCCGTTCTCAGAACAGCTGCGACTAGGACTAGCCAATCGACCGTTCTCTATGCTGCTCGGCTGCAAGTTCACCCAGTTGTTTGGACTTGCCAGCAACACGGCAACGGCGGTTTTTGTCATCCGCTTCGTGATGGAAAAGGAGAACCCAGGCGTCTGGCTATTGTGGTTTGGCATCGCCAGCATGCTGATGCAGATTCTTTCGATTCCGCTGTGGCTGCGGGTCACGAAGCTGTTCGAGAAGCGACGGACCTACATATTTTCCAGCGTGCTGTTCATCCTGGCGTCGCTGTCATGGTTGTTGGCGAATCCCGCCGAACCGCTGTGGTTCTTCCTGTTGCGAGCCGCGATCAAGGGGCTGGCGGCGGGCGGTCTGTTGCTGATGGGACAGTCGATGCTGCCCGATACCATCGAGTATGATTACCGCAGTACGGGGCTGCGGCGCGAGGGAATCTACTCGGGCTTGTACAGCATCGTCGAGAAGGCGGCGTTTGCGATTTCGCCGGCAATCCTTGGTATCGCGTTGGCGTACTTCGGCTTCGATTCCAAAGCTGCAGTGCAGACCGGCGAGGCCGTGGATGGCATTCGCCATGCCGCTGCCCTCCTGCCGGCGCTGTACTTCGCACTCAGTCTGCCCTTCCTGTTTGCGTACCGACTAACAGAATCGAAGTTGCGCGCGATGCCGGATCCGTTGGTCGAGAAGCCGGGCTGACCCCAAGATGGCTGGACGATGAATCATCGAACGCTACGCGGCAAGCTGGGTTACTTTCACAATCAGCACGGCGAGACGGGTCGCGAGTGGTTCACTGTTACGGTGGCGCCCGATGGTGGCCGCACACTGCGCGCGCAGTGTGAAATGGACGACGACAGCGTGCTGCGTGACGTCACCTACACGGTGGATGCCGCCTGGCGACCGCTCGATTGTTTCATCCGCCTTGCGCGTCACGATCGGTTCGTCGGCAGTTCCTGGTTTCGATTCGCCGATCGGCGTGTCGAGTGCGAGGGTTACACCGCGCTTGAAGGCCGTGTCTCGCAACGCGTCGAGCTACCGGCTCCAGCCGTGCGATTTGGCACCCATTCGCTGCTTACGGATGGCTGGCATGCCGCGCTTTGGCAGGCTAACGGGCCCGCTGTACAGACGATTGCCCATCAGCCGGCCTCATCGCATGCCGCCAACGGCGCTACTGGGCCGATGATCGTGGTCGGAGACAGTACTTTGAAGCGTATCGGACTTGAGTCACTGCGCGTTGCGGCTGGCGAATTCATGACCGCGCACTTCGAGATTCTATTTGTTAACTTTCCTCGATTGCACTTTTGGGTCATGGGTCCGGACGTACAATTGGTCCGCATGGAGTGGGCGCACCTCGACGCATACTACGAGTTGCTTGAGTATGAGGAGATTCGGGAGTGACCGCAGGAGCTGAGTTTGATGTGATCGTTGCCGGCGGCGGCACCGCCGGTATACCACTCGCCATTTTTGCGGCGCAACGCGGTGCGCGTGTGCTCGTGCTGGAGCGTAACGACAAGCTCGGCGGCACGCTGCATATGTCATCTGGCCAGTTGTCAGCGGCCGGCACCCGTTTGCAGGCCGCGCGCGCCATCAACGACACACCACAAAAGCACTTCGAAGACGCGATGCGCATCTCGCACCGGCGCGCGGACGCGCAGTATTTGCGCAAAGTCATCGACAACGCGGCCGACACGCTGCACTGGTTGCTCGACAATGGCTATGAGGTGATGCCAGATCATCCGATCATCTATCTTGCGCACGAGCCCTACAACGAGCCGCGGACCTATTTCGGTCCACGCAAGGCACTCGGCATACTCGATGCGATGTTGCCGCTGTATCAGACGCAGGAGCGTGCCGGCAGGATCAAGACGCTGCTCAATACCACCGTGACGGGCGTCATCCAGGATCGGGACGGCGCGGTGCATGGCTTGCGTTATGCTGATGCTGCTGGCATCACCTATGCATCGAGCAGCAAAAACACGGTGCTCGCGCTCGGTGGTTATGCACGCCACCCGGAGCGCTTCAAGACCTGGACGCATGGCTACCCACTCTATAGCTGGGGCTATGAACACGCGCGCGGCGATGGTCATCAGATCGGTATGGATGCTGGTGGTATGCTCGAACACGGGCAAAAGTACTTGTGTACCTTTGCCGGCATTCGCAATCCTCTGGATCCAGCGCAGGTCAACGTGTTGACGGTGCTGACGCCGCAAATGCGAGCACCGTGGGAAGTGTATGTCACGCTCGAGGGCAAGCGCTTCATGCGCGAAGACCACCCCAGCGTGGACGCGCGCGAGCGTGCGCTGTTGCCACTGCCGGAAATGTCGTTCTGGGCGGTCTACGATCAAGGTATCGTCGACGCGGCGCCGGTGCCGTTTTTTTTCGGGCTCAGCGCCGATCAACTCGCAGCTGCCTGGAACGTACACCCGTCGTTCAAACGGGCCGATACTTTGGCCGGACTGGCAGCCGCATGTGGTCTCGAGTCGGAGCCACTCGCAGCAACGCTGCGCGACTATAACGCGGCCGTGGCAGCTGGAAAGGACGCTGCATTCGGTCGTGAGCATCTGCCGCAGGCAGTGGCTAGCGCACCCTACTATGCGGTGTTGCACCACGGACTGTCGGTGACCGGCTGGGCCGGACTTGATTCGGACGAGGAACTGCGGGTGCTGGACGCTGTGCGTAAACCCATCCCCAATCTGTTCGCGGTGGGCGAGTTGCTGGGTTTCGGGCGCGCCAATGGCGATGCCTTTGTGGGCGGGATGGGCTTGCAGCCGGCGCTGACGATGGGTCGGCTGCTGGGTCAGCGCATGCTCAAGTGGTAGGTATGCGGCCGGCGCAAGTGCTAACATACTGACCAGCAATTGGCGTTTCATCGAGGAGTATTACATGGCAGTTGATGAGAAACCCGCGGCTGGGGATGACAACCCGTACGCGCAGTACTACACCGTCAAGAAGGGCGACACGCTGTCGAAGATTGCCGAGGAGTTCTACGGGGACAAGATGCTGTACCCGCAGATCTTCGAGGCCAACCGCGACCAGCTCAAAGATCCTAACAAGATCAAAGTTGGCCAGAAGTTGCGGATCCCCTGAGACGGCTGCCAAGTCGTCTGTATGCGATCGTCGCCCAAGAATTTTAACTTACCGTTTTGCTGGATATAAAAGGAGCTCAGCTCATGCGAAAAACTACTCATTGGATTGTGACCCTTGCCGCCGCTGCCATGTTGGCGGCCTGTGCAGGGCAAAAAGAACCGGCCACGCAGGCCATTCAGAAAGCCGAAGCCGCGCTCGCGGAAGTACGCGCTGATGCCGCGCAGTTTGCCCCTGACAACCTTGCTGGCGTCGAGAGCACGCTCGCGGGCCTGAAGGACAATTTGGCGAAAGGCGACTACAAGGCCGTGCTGGCTGGTGTCGGTGGTCTCACGTCGGGCATCGCCGCACTGAAGGACTCGGCGGCTGCCGGCAAGAGCGCGATGGAAGCTGCGGTTGCCGCAGCGAGTGCCGAATGGTCAAACATGTCGGGTGATCTGCCCAAGATGGTCGAGGCGATCGGTAGCCGTATCGGCACCTTGTCGAAGTCGAAGAAGCTGCCGAAGAACATCGATCAAGCGTCGTTCGATTCGGCCAAGTCCGGCTTTGAAATGATGCAATCGACCTGGAGCGAAGCTACCACCGCTGCCGCCAGCGGCAACGTCATGGACGCAGTCGCCAAGGCGAAGATGATCAAGGATAAGGGTGCCGAGGTCATGCAGATGTTGAATATGTCAGCCGGCTGATTGGCTGTCTGCAGTGAGTCAAAGGCCGCTGCACTTCGGTGCAGCGGCCTTTTTTATTGCCGTGCCGACTCAGTTCTTGAGGTAACGGTCGAGCCAGTCGAGCACGGTGTCGTGCCACTGAATGCTGTTGGCCGGCTTCAGCACCCAATGGTTCTCGTCAGGAAAGTACAGCAGTTTGCTGTCGATGCCACGCCGTTGCAGCGCCGTGAACGTGGCGAGACTTTGTGTGTCGGGTACGCGGTAGTCCCGCGCGCCGTGAATGACGAGCATCGGCGTTCGCCACTGCAGCACGTGATTTACAGGGTTGTGCTTTTCGTAAGCCGCAGGCTGGTCGAAATGCGGTCCGCCATGCTCCCACTCGGGGAACCACAGTTCCTCGGTGGCGTAGTACATCATGCGATTGTCAAAGATGCCGTCGTGATTGACGATGCACTTGAAGCGGTCGGGCCATCGGCCGGCAATCCAGTTTTGCATGTAGCCGCCGTACGAGGCGCCCAGGGAGCAGGCGCGCTCGCCGTCTAACCAGTCGTATTTAGCGAGTGCCGCGGCCAGACCCTTCTGCAAGTCTTCGAACGGTTTGCCGCCCCAGTCGCCACTGATCGAATCGGTGAACCCCTGGCCGTAACCCGGTGAGCCGTGAAAGTCGATGAAGACGACACCATAGCCGTGGCCCGCATAGACCTGCGGATTCCAGCGCCAGCTCCAGCCGTTGGCATAGCTCGACTGTGGGCCGCCATGCACGATGAAGGCGATGGGATACTTCTCGCCTGGCTTGAAGCCGCTGGGCTTCATCACATAGCCGTGCACGGTTTCGTCGTTCCAGCCGGCAAAGCTGAACTGCTCGTAGCTGCCCATGGAGCGCGCGGCAAGTAGTGCTGCATTGATGCTCGTGAGCCTTTGCGGCGCAGCTGCGCTACTCACCAGGAACAAGTCGCTGGGCGCACCGAGGCTGGCCCAGTTGATCACGACACCGCGCTTGCCGGGTGAGAACCCCGTCACCTGGCCGTCTTTCACCAGCCTTGTCGGTACGCCGGTTTTTGGGTCGATGCGAAACAGCGTGAGTTGACCAATGTCGTCGGTGGTTGCGAGCAGACTGCGGCCGTCGGCAGACACGCCGAGCTGGGCGATCGATCGATCCCACTTGTCCGTCAGCGCACGGCTAGTGCCGGTGCGACTGTCGCGCAACATCACGTGGAACCGGTCCGCTTCAAAGCCAGGACGCTGCATGGCGAGCCACGCCAGATCACCGTTGGCGAGGAAGACCGGCTGGGTATCCCACGCCAGGTTGTCAGTGGTCAGGTTGATTGGCGCGCTGAGTCCGGTCGCGGCGACTTCGTAAAGATCGAAATTGGTCGACCAGGCTTCTTTGGCATCTGCCAACCGCGCGCTGAAAATTAGCCGTTGGCTGTCGGGGGTCCAGCTGTATTCGCCGTCGCCGCCGAAGGGCTTGGAGGGCACGTTCGCCTGCAGCTTGCCGGACCCGTTGACTGGCGGTGCGGCGCGGCCGTCCGCTCCGAGTCGCGCCGTAAATAGATTCGAACGAGTGCCATCGCGCCAGGTGTCCCAGTGCCGCACGAGCAATTGGTCGTACAGTAGACCGGTTGCCTGGTTCTTTTTTGCCGCGTCGAGGCGGTCGCTAGAGCATGGCAAATCGGCACAGTCGCCAAACACCTCGAGACTGAAGGCGAGGCTGGCGCCGTCTGGCGCTGGCTTGAACGAACCAACATCAAGCGGCAGGTCGGTGATTTGTACGGCCTCGCCACCGTCGAGTGACAGCCGCCAGACCTGACTGGAACCGGAGCGCGTCGAGAGAAACCAGATGTTGCGGCTATCGGGTGCCCAGCGCGGGTCCGAGTCGTTAGCGGCATCGCGGCTGAGTTGCCGCGGCGTTGCATCGCGGTCGGTGAGATCGAGCAACCAAATGTCGGTTCGGCCGCGGTTCGCCTCGAGATCCGTCGCACGGACCGTGAAGGCAACGTAACGGCCATCCGGCGAAGTTTGCGGATCGCTGACCCGCTGCAGCGTGACGAGATCGCGGGCTGTGAACGGCGTTTTCGTGTCAGCGGTCGCCACGAGCGTTGCCAGCAGCGCAACAAACGTCGTGCTGGCGGCGACTAGACGGCTGAAATTCCTGCGACGGTGCATGCGGCGTCTCCAACAAATTTTGTAATGTAGGCCAGCATTGTAAGCTGGCAGGCTACACACGTCAGGATTAGCGACAGGAGCCGAACATGCCGACTGTACTCATTACCGGGGCCAACCGTGGTATCGGCCTCGAACTCTCGCGGCAATACGCAGCGGCAGGCTGGCGTGTCATCGCGGCATGCCGGGCGCCTGACGCCGCGACCGAGTTGCACCAGTTGGCGGACCAAGCAGACGTGCAGGTAATGGCGCTCGATGTCGCGAGCGGTGCCTCGATCGGCGCGCTGCATGATGTCCTGGTGGGCGCTGCCATCGACGTGTTGATCAACAACGCCGGCTTGTTCGGTCCCAAGCCCGGCGCGGAGCAGGACTTCGGGCAGATGTTCGGCAGCATCCGCTATGACGTGCTCGATGAGGTTTGGCGCACCAATGCGGTTGGCCCGCTGCGTCTGACCGAAGCGCTGATCGACAATGTTGCGGCCGGCGAGCAGCGCAAGGTGGTCACCATCTCGAGCGGCATCGCGTCGATCGCCAACACCGAAGGTGGCTTGTATGCCTACCGATCCAGCAAGGCGGCCGTGAACATGGTCATGGCCAGCCTCGCCAAAGACCTCGCGCCGCGCGGAATTCACACCTTGGCGCTATGCCCTGGTTGGACGCGCACGCGCATGGGCGGCCCCGATGCACCTGTGCCCGTGGCTAACAGCGTGGCGGGCATCCGCGCCCGAATCGCAGAACTTGACGCGAGCATGTCCGGACAGTTCCGGCTCTACGACGGCAGCTTGTTACCCTGGTAGCGTGGCTTGCGCAGCGCCGAGCTCAGCCGCGGCGATGATCCAAGGCTCGGCACGCGCTGCCTTTATCCAGGCTTGCAAATGCGGGTCCGCGAGTGCAGTGGCCATGTAGTCGCGTGTCGCTGGCGCGAAACCGTCGCCATATGTACGAAAGCGCAGTATCACTGGTGCATACATGGCGTCTGCCAGTGAGTAGTCGCCAAACAACCACGGGCCGCCCGCGCCAAAGCGCTGCCGGCAGTCTTGCCAGATCGACTCGATGCGGGCGACGTCCCGGCTCAGCTCAGGTGTGGTGGCGACGCGGCGACGCTCGGCGCGCGCATTCATGGGCCATTGATCGCGCAGCGCACTGAATCCAGCATGCATTTCGGCGGCGACCGCGCGCGCTACGGCACGTGCCGCGGTATCGCGCGGCAAACCGCGCCCGGCCAGTTCGCAGACGTACTCGCAGATCGCCAAGGAATCCCAGATGACAGTTGCACCATGGTGTAGCGCCGGCACCTTGAGCGTGGGACTGAGGTTCGCAATATCGCGCCTGAATTCGGGGCTGTCGAGCGTCAGCGTGTGTTCCTCGAACTCGAGGCCAAGATGGCGCAGCAACATCCACGGACGCAACGACCATGAGGAATAGTTCTGGTTGCCGATAACGAGCACGAGTGGCTGCATAACTCTCCGCAAGCGACGCAAGTCGCTAAGATGGGCGCGATGTTGACTGCAATCCAGGCAATTTGTTTCGATCTCGATAATACACTGTGGGATTCAGCTGTTGTCATCGGCCGCGCCGAGCAACGCCTGCAAGCCTGGCTGGAGACCCACTATCCGCGGTTGCCGCAGGCATTTTCGACCGAAGCCATGCGCTTGGACCGTTTGGCGCTGATGCAAGCCGAGCCCACGCGTGCGCATGATCTTTCCTACATCCGGCGCGAGTGTCTGGCTCGTCATGCCGTTCAGGTGGGCTACACACCTGCGGTGGCGGCGGCGGCATTCGAGGTGTTTCTGGCCGCGCGTAACGAGCTGCAGTTGTTTGTCGATGTGCAGCCTGCATTGGCGGAGCTCGGTCAGCGCTTTCGACTGGCAAGTCTCACCAATGGCAACGCGGACCTCGCGCGCGTGGGTATCCGTGACTGGTTTGCAGTTTCGTTGACCGCCGCGGACGTAGGGGCCGCCAAACCGCACGCGCAAGCGTTTGAGGCCACATTGCGCGCGCGCTCGACTTGCGCGCTGCGGAGGTCGTGTACGTCGGCGACGATCCGCATCTCGATGTTGCCGGTGCGCGGGCTGCCGGCCTGCGCACAGTCTGGATGAATCGTAGCGCTGCGCCGTGGCCCGACGAATTGGAACCTGCTGACATCACCGTGGCGGACTGCCGTGAGCTCGCACGACTGCTTACTGCGACGTGATCTCAAACAGTTCCTCATTCGGTCCGCGTACCAGTAACAACAGTTGCCCGTCAACTTCCGTCGGTGGCATTTCGATGCGCGCGCCGGCGCTGACCAAGCTGGTATGCAGGCCGCGCACATCCGGGCAGCTATGCTGGAACAAGCCAACACCCAGGCGCGACGGATGCATTCTGCCCACCAGCCGCTTGCCTTCGCGACCGATGAAATGCACTAACAAGATTTTGCCGGACGGCTCGTCTGGATCCTGATAGAGTAACCAATGAATTCGAGTACCGCGCGGTGCGCCTGTCAGCGTACAGACCAGGTCGCGGTAGGGCTCCGGCGTCTCGTCATCAACCACAGCAGTCAACCCCAGCGCCTCGCCATAGAATCGCCGGCTGACAGCCGGGTCGCCGGCAACCACCGAGATAGTAGGCACCTCGCTGTATTTGCCGTGTGGCGAGCCCGCACGCATGCTGCGCGGGCTGTGACGATGGCCGATCATGATCAGCAGCGGCACATGGTCCGGGCCGAACAGCACAACTTCTTCACTTTCGGTGTCGCCGATCATGTGGCGCACGGGCTGGGAACGCGCTACGCATCCCGCAGCGGTGAGCTCGGCCAGCGGTCGGTCGATCGGCGCTGCAACATAGAAGTCGACGGCTTTGACACCAATGTCGAGTGGGCCATCGGTGCCGCCCATCAAAGGGTCGAGTCGCACGTATTCCCGCGGTCTGGGATCGAGTGCCAGCAAGCGGATGCGCCCGATTGGATAGCCCTGGCATGACAGCTCGACGAGATCGCCGCGCGTTTCCGGTGACAAACCCCACGCGGCACGCCGTGCGGCCGTCAGCTGGAATCGCTGCTCGATCGCAAGCCCCATGACGTCGTGAAATATCTGCAACGCGGCGTCCATATTGCTGACACCGATCGTGACGCTACGCATTGCGCTTATCATGACGTGCTCCCTCGGAGGTACTTCGATGATCGAACTCTACACGCACGCGACTCCCAACGGACACAAGGTGTCGATCCTGCTCGAAGAACTTGGCCTGCCATACCGGCTGCATCTGATTGATCTGCTGCAAGCAGAGCAGCTGACACCGGCGTTCCTGGCGATCAATCCCAACAACAAGATTCCGGCGATTGTCGATACGGAGGGCCCCGACGGCCAGCCGTTCACACTGTGGGAATCGGGCGCGATCCTGATCTACCTCGCGGAGAAAGCCCGCAGTGAGTTGCTACCGACCGAAGCACGAGCGCGATACACCACCTTGCAATGGTTGATGTTCCAGATGGCGGGGGTAGGCCCGATGTTCGGCCAGGCCGGGCATTTCACGCTGTATGCCAAGCAGCAGGTGCCCTATGGCATCGAGCGCTACAGCAACGAGGCGAAGCGTTTGTTAGGCGTGATGGACAAGCGTCTCGGGGAATCGACCTATCTGGCTGGCGAGCAGTACACGATTGCCGACATTGCGGTGTTTCCGTGGACCAACTCGGCGGAACGGATTCCAACGGTCCGCTCGTTCGATCCCTGGCCGCAGGTGGTCCGCTGGCGAGCATTGCTCAATGGCCGGCCGGCCGTGCAGCGTGGGTTGAACGCGCCGCGGCGCGCTTGAGATTCCGCTGACCTGACTACTGCGCCGTGTAGCCGCCGTCGACTAACAAGCTTGTACCGGTGATCAGGCTGGCCTCGTGGGCCGCGAGAAACAACGTCGCCGCAACCACTTCCTCGATCGTGCCGATGCGGCCTAACGGGATACGCTGCACGGTATCCGCACGAAAAGCAGGGTCTTCGAGAAACGGCTTCGTCATCGGTGTCTCGATATAAGTAGGGGCGACCGCATTGACGCGGATCCCGAGCGGCGCCAGGTCGATCGCCATCGCCTTGGTGAGTCCTTCGATGGCATGCTTGGTCATGCAGTAGACGCTGCGTTGCGGACCGCCGACGTGACCCATTTGTGACGACATATGGACGATCGCGCCGCCGCCCGTACGTGCCATCACGCGCGCTGCCGCCTGCGCGACTAGAAACATCGAGCGTACATTCAGCGTGAGCAGGCGATCAAGCGTCGCCACGTCGACATCGAGAAAGGGCTGTGGCGTGTTGCCGCCGGCGTTGTTGATCAGCACGTCGCAGCGCGTCAGTCCGTCGAACAACTTGATGACCGCTACCGGGTCCGTCACGTCGCAGGCAAAGGCCCGCGCCTGGCCGCCGGCCTGCTGGATGGCAGCGACGGCAGCATCCAGCTCCGGTTGTGTGCGACTGACCAGCACAACTTCCGCACCCTCGAGGGCCAACGCCCGAGCACAGCCGAGCCCGAGACCTCGACCTGCGCCGGTCACCACTGCAGTCAATCCACGGAATCGATGATGCATGACAGAGGTCTCACTTCAGTAGCAGCTCAGTACAGTGTTAGCAGTCTAGCGCGACGGCTGCCAACGGCAAGCTGCGCAACCAATGCGCCATATGGTGACGCTGATCACGGCACGGTGCATGCATACACGTTGAACTCGAGCCATGGCTACCGATGTCCGTGTGCAAGCGGTCGCGGATCTGCGCGAGTACTTTCGCGATGCCTTGCACGCTGCGCTGAATCACCAGCATGTGACGGTCGAGGATCAGACCGAGCACTACGTCGTCAATTTGTTGACGATCTTCGCCCGCGCTGATCAATTGTTTGAGCAGACACCCAGCGGTGCGCGTCTCACGCCGCTGGCAGTGATGTTATCGCAGGCGGTCGAAGCGCCTAGTCTCGAAGCGCGCTGCCGCGGCCTGCAACGACTCGGTGATGTCTCGTTGTTCGTCGCAGGTTTTTTTGCGCAAGGTTTCGCGCGCAAGCTGATCGATATCGACTATCACATCGCGATGGGCGGGCAAGCCTACGGTACGCTGGCGTTAACTATGCAGAGTGGCCGGCGTCGCCCACTTGGGCAGATCTTCGCCGAGCTGGCACAGAAATTTCAGCCGATGGTCGATGCGCTGAACGAAATCAGCGAAACCGCCCACCAGCACTCTCACGATGATTTGCTCAGGCTCTATGAGTTATGGCTCAAGACCGGCAGCGAGCGATCTCGCAGCATACTGCGGCGACTCGGCGTCGAGCCTGCCCACCTTGCGCAAGCGCGCCTCGCGCACTGACAGCAGACCATGCTGCTCGTCGAACTGCAGCAGTTATTGGGGTCATTCTACGACGTGCCGGCGCAGCACGATGTGCGTGACTTTCTGGTTACGGACCGTGCTTACGCGAGCGCGTTAGGTGGGACTCAAAGTGATGAGCAGTTGTTTGTCGCCCAGGTGGGCGACGAAGTCGGTGTATCGCTATATCTCGATGCAGCGGTGTTGCAGCGGCTGGCAGGCGCGAATCCCATGGTGAGTCTCAATCATGCCAACCTGGCTGACTATCTCACTGCGGTCGAGGGTGTCAGTCACTTCGTGTGTCTGGCCTGGAACGCGACTTTCGACAAGCCAGTCTCACTGCTCGAGCTGGAGTTGCAGGGTGAGATCGATAAGTTTGTCTCGTCGGCATGGCTGCTCAGCCGTCAGGCAGAAGGTCGCTATCCGCGTGAACTGCACCACGTGCTGTTCAACCGTACACGCGTAGATGACGCGTTGGCTGGGAATCGCGCGGGCATGTATCGGGCCGCGTCACGCTATGCGTCTTGCTACTGCCGCAAAGTCGCGCAGCGCTTCCGTGGAGACGCGATGGCGGTCGGGGCGGGTATCTGGTCCGACTTGCGACGCTTCTACCGGTTGAGCCTGATGCACAAGCTCGCGCACATCGAACGTTCGGCCTAGTCTTCGCTAGCGTCGAATTCGCCGCGCGCGCGACGCTCTTCCAGATCACGCTTCATTTTGATCCACTCACTCAACTTGCCTAGATCACGTCGCGAGGTCGCGCCGGTCTCGTTGTTGGATTGCGCGCCCATGCCAACCCGAGCATAGGGATCGAAGCCGGCGGGCTTTGGGCGCTCGATAGCCATCTGCAACGGCTTCTTGCCAGCGAGCTTGTCCGCGGCCTTCTGCGTCTGCTTCGGTGCCGGCGCGGGCGGCCGTCTGGTCGAGTCGGTCATTCTCGATTGATACCAGAGCCGTGCCAGCGCGGGCTCGAGCCATGTCACACAAGGCGCAACGCATCGCTAACAATGCACTGACACCGTGACCAGGCTCACAATTTTCCGAGTAATGCACAGGCCCGCAGGATGCCGAGGCGCTGTCTTGCCGTCGCGCAACTCGTTGTTGAGTGCGCGCTCTCGTGCCAGCTCGAGCGGCCACCAGTGTACTTCGAACACCTCCGATTCTTCGGGGGCACTGGGCGCAGCGGAGATATCAGTGGCGAGAAACAGATGCACCACTTCGGTGAAGACGCCGGGTGAACTGACGTAGTCGCCCAGCGAGCGCCAGGTTGCAGCACTGGTCGCCGCTTCTTCAGCGAGCTCACGTTGCGCGGTCTTGAGGGGCGGCTCGTTGGGTTCGAGCTTGCCTGCGGGCAATTCCCAGATGTAGCCGCCCGCCGCATATCGATACTGGCGTAACAGGCACACGCGGTCGGCTGCGTCGACCGCCGCAATCGCAGCGCCACCAGGATGGTGAATCACTTCGAGCGAGGTTCGCACACCGTTGGGTAGCTCGACTGAATCAACCGTGAGATTGATGACGCGCCCAGAAAACACCGTACGTCGATCGATCAGCATCGTAGGCTCACCGCGACCGCGCGTGGTATTCCTCGTTCGGCATCATGTCGACGGCCGTCGCGAGGCGATTGGTCATGTTGAAAAACGCGGTGACCGAGGCAATGTCCCAGATCTCGCGATCGTTGCAACCGGCGCGCTTCAGTGCGCGTCGCTCCACGTCGCTCACCTCGGCAGGGGTTGCCGTCAGCTTGTGGGCGAAATCCAGTATCGCCCGCTGGCGAGTTGTGAGCGTGGCAGCGCGGTAGTTCATGATTAGCAATTCACCCAGTGCGGGATCCCCTGACATCTCGCGCACCGCCTGCCCATGCGCTGTCAGACAGTAGTAGCAGCGATTGACGCTCGAGACCACGACCGCAATCATTTCCCGCTCGAGTTTTGACAGACGCGATTCGCCCATCATCAGATCGTTGTAGAAGTTGATGAAGGCGCGCAGTTTGGTTTGCTCGAAGCTGTACGCGGCGAGCACGTTTGGCAGGAAGCCAATCTTGTCATCGCAGACCGCAAAGTACTTGCGCATGTCCGGGTCGAGCGCATTGCGCTTCGGCAGCGGCAACTTCAATGCGGTAACATGGTTGCGCTGCGAAGGATAGCGCGGACGTTTTGCCATCGGAGGTGCCTCGGTAAACCAGCAGTAGGGTGCCAATTGAACCATAAGTCACGCGAGGGCTGGACAACGGCGCGGCTCCCATGCCATATGAGCTCATGACCATCGTTTATCTGCTGGAGGACGATGCCGTCACACGCCACAATCTCGAGGAGCGGTTGGTGGCGGTTGAGGGTATCAAGGTGCCTGTCTCCGTTGGCACTTGCACCGAAATGCTCACCGCGGTGCGCGCTGGCCGGCCCGACGTACTGTTGTGTGATTTGCAGTTGCCGGATGGCAACGGGGTCGAGGTGATCCGCGTGGCGCGCGATCTGCATCCGGACATCGAGGTCATGGTCATTTCAGTATTCGGCGATGAGCAGCGGGTGGTAACAGCGTTGAAGGCTGGTGCCACCGGCTATCTGCTGAAGGACGATCCCAGCTCCGAGATTGGCGCGGCGATTTCGCAATTGCTGCAGGGCGGTTCGCCGATCAGCCCCGCGATTGCGCGCTATCTGATCCGCGTGTTTCGGCCCACCGAAATGCCTGAGCAGACGCCGCCACCGCAGGTGGACTCGGCTGTCGGACTGACCACTCGCGAGCTGGAAGTGTTGCAGCTTGCAGCAAAAGGATTCAGCTACGGCGAGATCGCGCGGATGCTGGGAATCTCTGGCGCGACGGTGAGTAGTTATACCAAGAAAATCTACGGTAAACTCGCCGTACACTCACGGAGCGAGGCAGTATATGAGGCTTCGAGACTCGGCCTCATCGACGAAGTCCGGCGGGATACCTAAGCGCAAAGCGCCGAGTCCGGCGTTCTGGCTGCTCGCGGCGGTTTTGCCGCTCGCGTTTTTGGTCGGCATGCGCTACGTCGATGCGCCGCCGCCCGGCCTCGCTGCATGGGGCTATGCCACCGCCGACTTCGCGCCAGTTGCCGCCGATTCACCGGACGAGTTGGCTAGCGTTGCCTGGTCGACGGTCGCGCTGCCCCATCGAGTCGACGTAGTAGGCAAATCGATCGACGTGAGTTGGTATCGGTTCGCGGTCGACTTGCCCGAGCGGCCCGCCGATCTCTGGGCGATCTACGAGCGTCGGCCGCGCACCAATCTGGCCATGTTCGTCAACGGAGTCCAGCTCACGTCTCCCGCCCAGGCGCGGCGACCGTACACGCACGACTGGGCGCCGCGGCTGGTGCCGATACCGAACTCTCTACTGCGAGCGGGGCGCAACGACGTCTTGATACGCAGCGCGTCCGAGCCACCCGCGAGTCGCCTGGATCAGACCTATATTGGTCCGTATGAGGTGCTCGCCGCGGCGCACGATCGGCATCTGCTGCTCGACGTGACGGCCAAACAGGCGACCCTGGCGGCGATGCTGTTGTTTGCCGCGCTGTTCGGCATCATTTATGTCTTGCGACGACGGGACACGGTGTTCGCCGCGTACGGCATCACGATTCTGGTCTGGTCGCTGCACGTCTGCTTTTTGATCGGGCCGGAACGTTGGATCGGCACCGAAGCGCAGTGGCTTGTGCTGGGCGAGTTCATGCTGGCAGCGTTCGTCATCTGCTCGATCATGACGGTGCATCGCTTTCTGGGTAGACGTCCGCGCCGCGCCGAGCGCTTGTTAGTGGCGGGTGCCATGGCCTATCTGCTCGCGGCGCTCGCCGCGGCCACATTTCTCGAGGGTGAGCCACTCCGCGTGTTCAATCTGTTGGTCGGTGTGCCAATACTGTTGGTGTTGAGTGGTCGATCGGTGTGGCAGCTGGCGCGCGCAGCGATCGCCAACGCTACCATCGAGCGTCGCCTGATGCTGCTGTGCGCGCTGATCGTCTGGGTCACGGGGGTACGAGATTTTCTGGTGCATGTCGCCGATCCGGGCGACGGCCCGCACACGACCTATCTGCCTTATACCGTCAGTTTCGTGTTGCTCCTGTTCGGTAGTCTGATCATGTTCCGCTTTGCCCGCGCGCTGCGCGAGACGGAGGTGCTGAATCGCGAACTCGAGGCGCGCGTCGAACAGAAAGCAGCTGAACTCGAAGCTAACTATGCGCGCATTCGTGTGTTTGAGCGCAATCAAGCGCTGGCGGGAGAGCGTAGCCGCATCATGCGCGACATGCACGACGGCATCGGCGGGCAACTGGTCGCGGCGATCGCGCTCGCGACGCGACCCAGTGCTGCGCGCGAGCTGGACGGACTCTTGCATGAGGCGCTGGACGATCTGCGCATGATGATCGACTCACTGGAGGCGACCGAGGCGGATCTGTTGACTGCGTTAGGCATGCTGCGCATGCGGGTGACCAATCGATTCGCCGCCGCCGGGATCGAATTTCACTGGGAAGTGACGGACGTGCCACCCATTGCCGGTTTTGGCCCCGAGCAGGTCCTGCAACTGATGCGCATCGTGCAGGAGGCCTTCGCCAACGTGCTGAAGCACGCCGGCGCGCGCACCATCACCGTTCGAACGGCGACCGCGCAGCTCACTTTGGGCGAACCTGCTGTTGCGATTGAAATCGAGGATGATGGCCGCGGCATGCAGCCGGGCCGGCCGGCGGGCCGCGGGCTCGCGAACATGCGTCGCCGCGCTGCGGCGCTTGCGGCAGAACTCGAGATCGGGACCACGCCCGGCGGCGGTACGCGGGTTGTGGTGCGGCTGCCCTTGGCAGGAGACTCTTCGCCGCGTGACCCAGTTCACGCCAAGTTGGCCCGGGTGTGAGCGCGTTCCCTGACGGCAGTGGCCGCGTTAAGTATAGTCGGCAGGATGACTACCGCAGCTCACCTCAGCAAGCTCAATGCTGCGCAACGCAAAGGCGTGACTTACGGCGAATCGCTGGCCAACGACGCGGGTGACAAAGGGTTCCGCGCTGGCCCGCTGCTGATTGTCGCTGGCGCGGGTACCGGCAAGACCACGACGCTCGCCCATCGTGTGGCACATCTGGCGCTGCATGACGTCGATCCCGGGCGCATTCTCATGCTGACCTTCACACGCCGCGCGGCGCAGGAGATGCGCCGTCGTGTGCAGGAGATCGTCAAAGAGGCGCTCGACGACAAGCTCGGCGGACGCGCGCAGGCAGTACTACAACGGCTCGGCTGGGCTGGCACATTTCATTCCATCGGCAATCGTCTGTTACGGCATTACGCCAAACACTTGTCGTTAGAGCCGAATTTTTCGGTTGTCGACCGCGGTGACTCCGCCGACTTGATGGATTCGGTGCGTCAGGAACTGGGTTTTGCGAGCAAAGAGCAGCGCTTTCCACGCAAAGACACTTGTCTTGCGATCTACTCTTATCGCATCAACACCCAGAAGTCGCTCAAGGAAGTTCTCGAGCAGCAGTATCCTTGGTGCGCGCAGTGGGAAGAGGACCTCACCAAATTGTATCGCGCTTATGTCGAGCGTAAGCAGCAGCTCAACCTGCTCGACTACGATGATCTCTTGCTCTACTGGCACATGATGATGTCGGAGCCGCGCCTCGCCAAACACGTTGGTGCGCATTTTGATCATGTGCTCATCGACGAGTACCAGGACACTAACAAATTGCAGGGCGAGATCGTGCTTGCCTTGAAGCCGGACGGCGCTGGCGTTACCGTCGTAGGTGACGATGCACAGTCGATCTACTCCTTCCGGGCGGCTGCGGTCGAGAACATTCTTGGCTTTCCCGATCAGTTTGAACCCAAGGCCGAAGTGGTTACGCTGGCGCAGAACTTTCGCTCGACGCAGGGCGTGCTCGATGCCGCCAACGCGTTGATGAGCGAGGCACCTCGCCAGCATCGCAAGCATCTGTTGTCGATGCGCGGGCAGGGTGTGAAGCCACGGCTCGTGTCGGTCGACGACCTACCCTCACAAGTGGAGTATGTCTGTAACAAGATCCTGCAGGCCCGCGAGGCAGGCGTGCCGCTGCGGCGGCAAGTCGTGTTGTTCAGAAGCGGCAGCCATAGCGACATGCTCGAAGTGGAGCTGGCCAAGCGGCGGATTCCGTTCCAGAAGTACGGTGGCCTCAAGTTCCTCGAAGCGGCCCACATCAAGGATCTGTTAGGCATCCTGCGTTGGGCGGAGAACCCCCGCAATGCGCTGGCGGCGTTCCGTACGCTGCAGCTCCTGCCGGGTATGGGGCCGGTAAACGCCAAACTCGTCATCGAGCATCTGAACTCCAAGGCCAATGCCTGGGCTGCCCTCGTGCCTTACGAGCCGCCGGGCGATGCCAAGCTGGCGTGGCGCAAGTTTGCCGAGCTGTATCAGGCGCTTGGCGATCCGCAGCGTCCCTGGGCGGGCCAGGTGCGCCTGGCCCGCGATTGGTACAAGCCGCATATGGAGCGGATCTTCGAGCATGTGCATACGCGCATCGGTGACATCGACCAGCTCGAGTTGTTAGCCGGGCAGTATACGTCGCGCGAGCGGTTCCTGAGCGAATTGACCCTGGACCCGCCGCAGTCCACGAGTGATCTCGCCGGCAAGCCGCTGATGGACGAGGACTACCTGGTGCTCTCGACGATCCACTCCGCCAAGGGCATGGAATGGGACAACGTGTATATTCTCAACGTCGTCGATGGCAGTTTTCCGAATGAGTTTTCGACTGGCCGCGCCGATCTGATCGAAGAAGAGCGCCGCTTGCTGTATGTCGGTATGACGCGCGCCAAGAACGATTTGTCCTTGATCGCGCCGCTGCGTTTCCAGATCACGAGCCAACCACGTACGTCGGATGCGCATGTTTACGGCGGCCGCAGTCGCTTTCTCACCGAGAAAGTCCTCAAGGCGTTCGACGAGTCTGCGTTCCAGGGCTCGCATCTCAGCGAGATTGCGCTCGAGGCCGCAGAGCCGCTCGCCGTCGACGTGAAGTCTCGCCTCAAGCAGATGTGGTGAGCGCTGGTTCGGCGGCTACTTCTTTGGTTTGCGGAACTTGAGCGTGAACCGATCGCTCTCACCGATGGCCGCGTATTTATCCCGGTCAGTTTCACCCAGTCGGTAGGTAGGCGGCAGCGTCCAGACACCCTGTTCGTAGTCCTTGGTGTCTTGCGGATTGGCGTTGATCTCCGATTTGGCCAGCAACTCAAAGCCCGCGTCGGTGAACAGCTTGATTGCGTAGTCCTCATTGACGTAGCCGTTCTTGGCTTTCGGGTCCTGCTCAATCGCTGCGTTGCCCCGATGCTCGACGACCCCGAGGATGCCGCCTGGCTTCAGCGCGTCGAACATCGCTTTGGGCGCCACCGCCTGGAAGTCGCGTGACATCCAATTGTGGATGTTGCGAAAGGTGAGCACCATATCGAGCGAACCTGCCGGCGCGATGGTCAGACGGTTTGGCCCAAGCTCGGTGCTTACCATGTTGCCATAGGCTGCCGGACTTGCGGCGACCTTGGCATTGAAGGCCGCGATCCCCTTGGCGATGAACTCCGCCTGCGGATTCGCTTCCCACTGCACAGCGTAGTACTGGCCCTTGCCCGCCACGAGTGGCGCGACCACTTCGGCGTACCAACCATTTGCACCTGGCCAAATCTCGGCCACGCGCATCGTCGGCTCGAGGCCAAAGAACAGCAGGGTTTCTTTCGGGTGACGATACTTGTCCCGCGCGCGGCTCTCGGTCGAGCGGTGTGCGCCAGCGAGCACCTGATCCAATTGCTTGGCGACGTTCGACGCAGCCGGTGCGGTTCTGCTGGCATCCGTCGTTGCGGCGCAGGCGGACAGCAGCAGGGTGACTATCGTCGTCGTGGCGGTGAGTCGAATTTGTTGATTCATGGAGATCCGCTTGCAACATACCGGGCGCTTGCGGCACGCAGTATATAGTTAAAGACCCCGCACGAGGCGGGGTCTTGTTAGTGCTGGTGAGTCACCAGCTTAGCGTCGGAAGTTGTCGCCGCCGCCACCTTGGCGCGGTCCGCGAGGCGCACGTTCCTGCGCCTCGTTGACCCTGAGTGGTCGGCCATTCATCTGATAGCCATTCAGTGCCTGTATCGCAGCTTGTGCCTCGGCCGTACCCATATCGACGAATCCGAAACCGCGTGGTCGGCCGGTTTCACGATCGCTGACGAGCTTGACTGATTGCACTGCGCCGTGACGCTCGAACAGGACTTTGATGTCCTCATCGGTGGCATTGAAGGGCAGATTGCCTACATAGATCGTCGTCATCAAAACGTCTCACTCAAAACACGGACAGCGGCAGTCGCGCACGACTGCATGTCGCGCTTGTGGAAGATTTTGTACCCAGCCCGATGCTACTCCCGCTGGCATTTCGATGTAAACAGGCTCGCCGGCTACTCCCGGCGCTCGGCCGCGCCTTTGGACTCGCCTTCGCGCGCTTCCATGGCATCCCGGAATACTGTCCAGCTGGTCTGGTTAGGACGGGTGTCGTCGCTCGGCGGCGGTTCGCGCCAGGCGGGGTAGTCGCTGGCGATCACGCCCTTCAATACAGCAGACATATCGTCGAATTTGGCCAGCTTGCGGCCCGCTGTATGGAAATACATCGAGCCGGCGCGGTCGCCCATTTCCATCCAGGGGAGCCAGCTGGACACGCGTACCCAGCCGACCCGCGTGCTGGCCGTGTCCTTGCGGTCGTCAACCAAGTCCGCGACGTCGCCCATGAAGTTGAACATCTCGGTGGCGTGGTAGGTACCGCCGACATACTTTTGGTACTTGCCTTGCAGCGGGTTGTCGTAGAACAGCGGGATCGTGGCTGTCATCCACCACATGCCGTCATTGATTGTGCCATTCCATTCGGCCAGCGAGCCGTCGCGGCGCTTTGGAAACGACGCCGGCTGATTGACGGGATCATTGGCTGTCTGCATGACCTGCAAGGTCTTGCCGGTCCAAGGGTTTGCCCAGGTCTTCAGGACTTCGTTGGTCTTGGGATCGAGATAGATCAGCAGCTCTTTCGAGACCATCTTCCAGCCTGTGCCGCGCACCGGGTCCGTGACGGTCACGCACTGGCGAATATTCATACCTTCGACATTGAACAGGCGACGATCGGGTTCGCCCGGCACGCGCGAGTACGCACCACCGTGCCAGTAGTAAGTCACGGGCACGTTGTCCTTGAGAGAGCACTGGACCTTGCGCATGGCGAGCGTGACGCCCTCAGGGGTGGCGAGGTCGAGCTTGCCAGCCGTGGCCGCCGCCGCGGCGCCCAGTGCCACGGCGATGGCCAAGGTGTTAGCTACAGTCTTCAGTGAAGTTGTCAGCATAGAATTCTCCGGCGCTATTTGACGTTGAGCTGTTGATGGGTTTGCAGTAGATCCTTGACCCGCGGATCGATGCTCGATACCGGCGTACGGTCACGGCCGAGTTCGGACAGGATTCGAGTGGTGAATGCCGTCAGATCCGTATTGCGGGCAGCACTTTCGGCGGCATTGCCGCTGCGGGTCTCGACCGCCCCGGGCGGCAGTACCTTGCGCGTCTCGAGCTCCGCTTCCAGCGTCTGCAGCCGCTCGCGCAGCATATAGACCTCGGCTGTCAAGGCGACGATGGCACCGACCAGGTTGTCGTTAGGTATCTGGTCGAGAAACAACGGCTCTTCGCCGAGAACGGGACCCTCGAGCAATGCATTGCGGGGACTGGATGGCTGCGTCATTGGCTACTTCTCGAGCTGGTAGAGATCCCAATAGTTGGCATTGACGTCCGCCTTACCCGGACGCAACACCGAGCGGTTGAGCCGCTCGAACGGCTCGATACGGACCTGCTTGAAGCCGGTCTCACGAGCGATCTCGCCCAGGGGCGTTTCGTACCAAGGCACTGAGTAAGTTTCGTTGTTCAGCCAGGCATGTGAGCGTTGCAGCACGTTCTGAAATGCGTCGCCGGGACGCAGGTTGAATTCGTGTCCGGCAAACAGGCCGCCCGGCTTCAGTACGCGGTATGCCTCGCGCAGCAGTGCAGGGGTGTTAGCTGGCGGTAGTTCATGCAGCATGAAGTTGAAGAAGATCAAATCGAAACTGTTATCAGCGTAATCGAGATGCTCGAGGTCTTGCTGCGAGAGATATATGTGTAGACCTTGTTCGCGGGCACGCTGATGGGCGAGCTTGAGGCAGGGCGCTGACAGATCGACGCCATGACACTCGGACTCGGGATGCAGTCGCTGCCACGTGATCAGCGCGCCACCGTGGCCGGTACCCCAGTCGAGTACTCTGTGGTAGGTCTTATTAGTCGGTAGCGTGTTGAACAACAGGTGGTAGATGCCATTCGGGTCCATATGCGAAGGCACGGTGGTGCGCCGGCCGATCTCGTAACAGATGCCATCTAGCTCATCGTGCGTCACGCCGCCAGTGTGCTGGTGAAAAGGCACGTACTGAAAGTAGGCGGGCACCTCGAGCGCGGGATTGAGCCGCAGTTCCGCAGCAGGCGCGCTCGCTGCCGTTTCGTCGAGCTGCGTCAGCAAGCGATCGCGCTGCGCCTGGACTGCCGCGAATATCCCCAGATCCGGCCGGTGATACTTGAAGCGCTGCAAATTGCGAAAGGCCCACGAATAAAGCTGGAACGTCAGCAGCCCGTCCATGGTGTTCTCCGCCGTCTGGCGGTCGCGCGCAGCGGCTGGCGGGCCGGCTGCGGCTTCGTACTGGCTATACATCGCGGCGACTAGCGGACCTTCCATGTAGTTGCGTGCGGCGCGCAGAAACGCGTGATAGCTCTTGAAGTCGCGGCTTTCCTGGACTTCGAGCGTTGGCGTCCGGGGTGGTTCGCTGAGTACGGCGTTCATGGGAGGAGGTTGCCACATGGCACCCCAAGGTGCCAAATTCAGCCGATGCAGGACCCTCACGAAATCGTCGCCCCGGCGGGCAGTCCGCTGGCAGCAGCCGTGCTGTCCACGGCGGACCTCGACGGTGCGCTACAGTTTTATTGCGACCGGCTTGGTTTCGATGCGGGCCCCGTCAGCATTTGGCGCGACCCCGTGCTAGCGGTGCTCACGGGCGGACCGCCCGACACCGCGGCCCGTGCGTGCCTGTTGTCATCGGGCGGGGACATCGTGGGCCGCATACTGCTGCTGCAGTTCGTCGACGCAGCTGGGCACGGCGTGCCCGGTGACCGCGTTCAGCGTGCGTCGAACTCGCGCGCGGTGGGGCTGGCCAACCTGAATTTCTACGCCGCTGATATGCGCGCCGCAATCGCCGAGTTCCGTGGGTTCGGCTGCGAATTCTGGACGGACCCAACCGTACACAACATGAGCGACGCGGTGGGCAAGCCGATCGAAGTATTGTTCGATGGTCCCGACGGTGTCGTGATCAATTTTGTGGAGCTAGCCAGTAACGACCCGTCGACGCGCATCGGCCAGATGCGGGCCTATGTTGAGCGGCATGGCCGCAACCGGTGCGGTTTCACACCCGTGGTGACGACGTCGCATGTCGTGCGTTCGATGTCCGCGGCCCGTAACTTTTATGAGCGGGCGCTTGGCATGCGGCCGTTGATCGACGTCGAGTTGCACGCCCCGGAGTCCAACGCGTTCCTGCGGTTGCCACCCGCCGCGCGCACGCATGTCACTTTCATGCAGGGCAATCACATGTTCGGCAAGCTGGCGTTGTCTCAGCCGCTAAACTATCTGCAAGAGTGCGACGAACTCGCGCCGCGCGCCCACGCTCCCAACCAAGGTTATCTGGCGCAGATATTCGAGGTCGCGGACGTGAGCGCGGCCTATTGGGCGTGCCGCGAGTTGGCGGCCGAGGGTCTGACTGCGCCCACGCAACTGCATATACCCGGCTTCGGGCTGCGCCGCGGCTTCGTAGTCCGCGCCCCCGGCAGTGGCGCGCAGCAGTGGTTGATAGCGCGCGATTGACTGCGCTCGTTGGACTACGCTGCTGGCCGCAATGCCGACCAGAGGGTCCAACAACCGATGACAATGAATCCGACACCCGCGACGATCGTGAGATAGCGCGTGTCGACGTACTTTGCGACCCAAACGCCCGCCAGCACACCAACCGCTGACGCGACGATCAACGCGCTCGCTGCAGCCAGGAACACGCCCATCGGTGTCATGGTGCCGCGCGCGGCGAATAGCAGAGTAGCAAGTTGTGTCTTGTCGCCGAGTTCCGCCAGGAACACGGTGCCGAACACCAAGGCAAAGCTCTTAAGGTCCATGCAGGGCTGCGGCTACTTACAGGCACTACTCAAGGTAGGCGTACCCATCGAGCTCGCCTTGGTAGAAGCGCTTGATGCCTTGAGCTTCTGCGACTGACATTCGGTTTTCCCGCACCGCACGTTCGCAGTCGCGGTTCACGGCTGGCAGCAGGTCCGCGACGTCGTATTCCATGTACTCGAGCACCTTGTTGGCGGTGTCGCCATTGACCACTTCCTCGATCCACCAGTCGCCATCGTCGTGGAACCGGACGTGGACGACGTGTGTATCGCCAAACAGATTGTGCAAATCGCCGAGTGTTTCCTGGTAGGCACCGACGAGGAACGCCGCCAGGTAGTACTCGTCGTCGCGCGTGATGGGATGCAGCTCGAGCGTGCGCTTGGTTTCGCGCGGGCTGACGAAGCGATCAATCTTGCCGTCGGAGTCGCAGGTGATATCGGCGAGCACACCCTTGCGCGTCGGCTTTTCGGCGAGCCGGTGGATCGGCATGATCGGGAAGAGCTGATCGATCGCCCAACTATCCGGCAACGACTGGAACACCGAGAAATTGCAAAAGTAGATGTCTGACAGAATCGTCTCGAGCGTCTCGAGCTCTTCCGGCACCTGATCGAGTTTGCGGGTGAGGTCGCGGATTTTGGCGCAGGTGGCCCAATACAACCGCTCCGTCAGGCCGCGCATCTCGAGTGACAACAAGCCCAGGCTGAACATCTGCAACGCCTGATCGCGGGCTACGATGGCATCGTGATAGCACTCCACCACGCGCCGCTCCGTGACCGTGCGATACGCGTCGAGTAGATCGCGTATCGGCTGCGCCAACTCGCCGTCCTTGAAAGCCTCGTCCTCGCGACCGCTCACCTTGAATTGATCGAGCATGGTCGAGCCCAGCGTATTGAAAATCAGCACGCTGTGATGTGCCGCGACCGCGCGTCCCGATTCGCTGACGATCATCGGGTGAGGGATGCCGCGCTGATTGCACACGCTCGCAATTCGGTAGACGACGTCGCTGGCGTACTCGTTCAGCGTGTAGTTCATCGACGACATGAAGTTGGTACCGCTACCGTCGTAATCCACGCCGAGGCCACCGCCGACGTCGATGTACTGCAGGCCGGCGCCCATCAGCTTGAGCTCGGCGTACACGTGCGCCAGTTCGTTAATCGCATCTTTGACGCGCCGGATGTCCTGCAGCTGACTGCCGGGATGGCAATGCACGAGCTGCAGGCAGTCGAGCATGTCGCGTTCGCGCAGGATGCTCACCAACTCGAGAATTTCGGTGGTGAACAGGCCGAACTTGGACTTGTCGCCCGCCGAGTCGCGCCATTTGCCGGAGCCTTCGCTCGCCAGTTTGACGCGCACGCCGATCTTTGGGCGGACGTTGTAATTGTCGGCGTGCTTGAGGATCAGTGGTAACTCCGTGAAGTTCTCCACCACCGGTATGATCGGCCGGCCGAGCTTGTTCGCGATCGTCACGGCCTCGATGTAGCTGTCGTCCTTGAAACCATTGCAGATGATCAGTCGGTCGGTCGATCCAGCCGTCATTGCCATGACGGCCAATAACTCGGGCTTGCTGCCTACCTCGAGGCCGAAGCCGTGTGGTGCGCCGTAGCGATAGACTTCCTCGACGACCAGGCGCTGTTGATTGACCTTGATCGGAAACACCGCCGCGTAACTATTCTGATACTCGTTTTCCGCGATCGCCCGATCGAACGCGTTACGCAAGTGCTGCAGGCGATGCGCGAGGATGTCGGAGAAGCGCACCACGAGTGGCGCGGTGAACTCGCGCTCTTTAAGTCCCTGCACTACTTCATAAAGATCAATCTCGCGTGCCGCGTCCATGCCGGGACGCACGACGACGTGACCCGCCGCATTGACCGAAAAATAGCCCTTGCCCCATGCACCTACCTGGTAGAGGTCGATCGAGTCGTCCACCGACCAACCATTTGCACTGCCGTTTCTGCTTGTTGCTGCCACGCGTTCGCCTGCCCTAAATGCAAATGGCCAGCGCGCAAGCACGCCAGCCATGTGAAAAATCCGAGTGCGAACGATACCAAAAGCCGGGCTGTGTTGACATGAAAGCTGTTGGTTTCCTGGCTCGGGCGTGCCAGCCCACGCGTCTGACTAGGCGGCTGGCTGGGCGGCCGGATTGATCAGCGCCACGCTCAGTCAGTTCTGGCAGTCAGTCGCGATCGGCCGGGCGGGATCGCGAATCCACTCGCTCCAGGAGCCGGCGTAGAGCCGCGCGCCGAGCAGACCGGCATGCTCCAGCGCCAGCAGATTGTGACAGGCGGAGACGCCCGAGCCACACATGGCGATCATCTGTGACGGCGAGCGCTTCCCCAAAGTTGTTAGCCAGTGACTGCGTAGCGTGTCGCGATCAAGCAAGCCGCCGGCGGTGTTCAGGTTGCGGGTGAAGGGATGGTTGACGGCACCGGGCACATGGCCGGCCGCCGTATCGATGGTCTCGTTCTGGCCGGCAAAACGGTCGGCCCCGCGTGCGTCGACTACCAGCTCGAGTTCGCCGGCGCGCGCGATCTCGACATCTGCCGACGTCGCGATCGCGCCGACGGCGACGCGGCCGACAAATTGCTGCGCCAACGGCTGAATCGCGCGACTCTCGACCTGTCGGCCGCTCGTTAGCCAGGCGGCCCAGCCGCCGTCGAGTACGGCGACGCGCGTGTGTCCTAGCCAGCGTAGCAGGAACCAGGCGCGTGACGCGTACATGCCATTTCCTTGGTCGTAGGTGACGACCTGCGAATCGTTGCCGACGCCAAGCTCCCCTAAGCGTCTGGCCAGTTGCTCGGGATCGGGCAGCGGATGGCGGCCGGTTGAGCTGGTCACGGGCCCAGCTAGATCGTGATCGAGATGCACGTATTGGGCGCCCGGGATGTGTCCCGCGGCATACTCGGCTGCGCCCCAGTCTGGACGCGCAAGATCAAAGCGGCAGTCGAGGATCGCAATGTGCGGATGCGCCGCCCGGCCGGCGAGCTCGGCCACGGTCATCAGCGTCTGAAAGTGCTTCATGCGTGGCTATTCTAGCGGCTGTCGCTACAATTCGCCTCGCAATGGCAATACACGTTTACTGGGCCAGCGGCAGTCCTTACTCATGGCGAGCGCTTCTGGCGCTCGAGTTCAAAGGCTTGTCGTACGTCAGTCATCAACTGCAGCTCTCCAAACAAGAGCATAAGTCACCGCAGATGCTCGTTATGACGCCGCGTGGCCGTTTGCCAGTCGTCAAGCACGACGACTACGTCGTGTTCGAGTCGCTCGCGATACTTTACTACCTCGATCTCAAGTACCCTGATCCGCCGCTCTTCGGCCGCTCACCGGAAGAGGCCGGCGTCATCATGCGAGTGATCGAGGAGTATCAGGCTTACGCCGAAGAACACTTGATGAATATCGTGGAGTCAGTGTTTCGTGCCCGCGGCGCGGCTCTCCCGGAGGAGATTACGGACGCGATGCACGTGGTGGCGAGTGAAGCACGCACGATCGAGGCGCGGCTGTCGACCAAAGGTGATTGGATCGTCGGTGAGGCCGTCTCCGCTGCCGACCTGATGATCTATCCGAGCATCGAGCTGCTGCTGCGCGCCTTGGCGCAACCGGTCGCGCGAGAGTTGTCAGCGCGCTTTCTGCCGATCCATGTCAACTACCCAGCGTTGGGCCGTTGGCTCGAACGCATGCACTCGTTGCCAGGCTTCGATCGCACCTATCCGCCGCACTGGCGCGAGTCCGTTTAGCAAATACCGCTTGACGATTGCTAGGGTGGCGCGGACCGGCTCGCGTTGCTAACCTTGTTGTTTTGGCCTTGCAAACGGAGCGGCTCACCATGACAGCACCAAAAACGACTGAGAAGATTCACGTCGAATTTCCCGGCCGCATCGTGATGGTGGGTTGCGGCAGCATCGGGCAGGGCGTGCTGCCGCTTATCTTGCGGCACATCGGTATCGCCAAGGAGCGCATTAATATAATCGCGGCTGATGAGCGCGGCCGCGTGGCGGCGGATTCGGTCGGCGTCAAATTCATCAAGCAGGCTCTGACGCCCGACAACCACCGCAGTGTGCTCGAGCCGTTGCTGGGTCGCGGCGACTTTTTGCTGAATGTTTCGGTTGATGTCTCCAGCATCGCTTTGATCCGCTTCTGTTGGGAGCGCGGCGCGATGTATCTTGATACCTGTATCGAGCCATGGCCCGGTGGTTACACGGACCCCAGCATTCCGCATTCGCGCCGCACCAACTACGCGTTGCGCGAGGCCGCGATGGCGTTGCGCAAGGAAGCCAACGACAAGACGCCCACCACTATCATCACGCATGGCGCCAATCCTGGGTTGGTATCGCATTTCATCAAGCAGGCGCTGGTAAACATCGCCGCCGATCTCGGCGTACAGACGCAGATACCCGGCACGCGCGCCGGCTGGGCCGTGCTCGCGCAATCACTCGGTATCAAGACTATTCATATTGCTGAGCGCGACACGCAGAATGCCGTGAAGCCGAAAATGGTCGACGAATTCGTCAACACCTGGTCGGTAGACGGCTTTGTCAGCGAAGGCATGCAACCGGCCGAACTCGGCTGGGGCACGAACGAGCGCAACTTTCCTGTTGACGGTCGGCGGCATGATTTCGGGTCTGGCGCCGGGATCTTTCTGATGCAACCCGGCGCTGCGACACGGGTACGCACCTGGACCCCGAAGGCCGGGCACATCCACGGCTTTCTGATCACGCATTCCGAGGCCATCTCGACGGCGGATTTTTACACCGTAATGGACCAGAATAAGGTTGCCTATCGGCCGACCTGCCACTACTCCTACCATCCTTGCGACTCGGCGGTGGTCTCGCTGCATGAGTTCGTCGGCAAGAACTACCATCTGCAGAGCAAGCAGCGCATCCTGATGGACGAGATCCTCGACGGGATCGACGAGCTGGGTGTGTTGTTAGCCGGACACAAGCGCAACGCTTACTGGTACGGTTCGCAGCTGTCGATCGACGAGGCACGCAAGCTGGCACCATTCAACAATGCCACCAGTTTGCAGGTTACCGCGGCGTGTCTGTCCGGCATGGTCTCGGCCATGGAGAATCCGCACCGCGGCTTGCTCGAGCCCGAGGATCTCGATTTTGGGCGCAACCTCGAGATCTGCAAGCCCTACCTGGGGCCAGTGGTGGGCAAGTACACCGACTGGACACCGTTGCACGATCGGGAGCGCTTGTTCCCCGAGGATCTCGACAAGTCTGACCCTTGGCAGTTCAAGAATGTGCGCGTCGTCGGTTAGCCGTATGGGCAGTCATGAGTAGTCGATCGCGACGATGACATAGGCGCGCTCGCCGCAGGGTAGCGTTACGCGCACTTCGTCGTCGAGCCGCTTGCCTAACAATGCACGGGCCAGTGGTGCGTCGACGCTGATGTAGTCAGCGGCCATGTCGAACTCGTCTGGTCCCACGATTCGATGGCGCACCGTGTGGCCGGATTCGTCTTCCAGCGTGAGCCAGGCGCCAAAGAATACTCGCTGGCGATCGCTCGGCGGCTGGTCGACGACGACCATGCCGTCCAGTCGTTTGCGCAGGAATCGAACGCGTCGATCGATCTCGCGCAATCGGCGTTTGCCATAGGTGTATTCAGCGTTCTCGGAACGGTCACCCTGCGCGGCGGCTTCACTGACCGCTTGCGTCACCGCGGGGCGCTCGATTCGCCATAACGTGTCGAGCTCGGCCTTTAGTCGGCCGGCGCCGCTGGGTGTAATGAACTGGGAGCCAGCTGCTGTCGGGGGCGGTAACGCGTCATTGCGGTCAAACCCTGCTATTTCGTGAACCGAGTCTCAGGCGAGGGTACCCAGAGTGGTGCGGTTGTGTGCGGCTCCTCACAGCCCAACCGGTGCGGCCCCCGTAGCATCTTCTGCCATGAGCGCACGTTACTACACGCACTTCGTCACCGAGTCCAACGAGGCCCGGCACGCGCACGAGTGGAGTGGCGTCGTGGAGCTGTCTTACCCGTTGGCGCAAGCGCGCAGCTCTGCGGAGTTACGGCGACTGCTGGCAGGCAATTTCGAGCTCGATGCCGAGGATATCAGGATCTTGCAGCTCGCCCGCGTTCACTGAATCCCCTAGCGGACTTCTTTCCCTTCATCGAAAGTCCGCTTTCCTAGCCCCAAGCTCCCACAGAGCTTGGGGCTTTTTTTATACTCGCGACATTCCAGCCAGATTCTTGGCTATTTTTTTGGGGATCAAACAATGCTGAGCAAACTGTTGCTTGCGACCAGTGTCGTGGCTCTTGCGGCGTGCGTATCGCCGGCGCCATTGCCCGCGCCGCAAGTCGCGCCTGCGCCGGTAGTCGAGGCGACCGCGCCGTCCGGTCTCGATCTCGCGGGCTTCGATCGCAGCGTGCGTCCACAGGACGACCTCTATCGCTTTGGCGGGGGTGCCTGGTTGAAGGCGACGCCCATCCCCGCTGACAAGTCTAACTATGGCACTTTCACACGGCTGGCAGATGATGCCGAGGCCACGATCCGCGATCTGATCGAGGCGCTAGCGCAGCGTCCGGATCTACCGATGGGATCTACCGACCAGAAGATCGGCAACTTCTACAGCGCTTACATGGACGTCGAGCAGATTGAAAGCGTCGGCCTGCAGCCGCTGGTGGCACCGTTGTCGCGTATCGCGGTGATGCAGACGACTCGCGACGTCGTTCGTTACATGGGCGCGGCGCAGCGTCTCGGTGTTGCACATCCGATCGCCTTCTATGTGACGCCGGATGCGCGCGAGTCATCGCGCTATATCGCGGCGCTCTACCAGAATGGCCTGACTATGCCGGATCGTGACTACTACCTTGATCCGGACGCCAAGTACGTGGCCTTCCGCGGTGCCTTTACACGCTACGTCGAGGAACTACTCACCGCTGCGGGCGAGGCCGACGCGGCCGATGCCGCGCGGCGTGTTGCCGCGCTCGAGACACGCATCGCGGAGTACCACTGGACCAAGGTGCAGAATCGCGATCCGATCAAGAGCTACAACAAGTTGACGCTGGCGGAGCTGCGCAAGCTTGCACCGGCGATCGATTGGTCGGCCATGCTGGAGGGCTTGGGCGCGACCCCGAGTGCAATCAATGTGCGGCAGCCGAGCTTCGTTGCCGGGCTTGGCAAACTAGTGCGCAGCGTGCCGGTTGCCGACTGGCGGCTGTATTTCAAGTTCCGCCTGCTGGATGAGTACACGCCGTATCTCGCCGCAAGATTCGACACGCTACATTTCGCCTTTCATAAGCGCACGCTGCAAGGCACGACCGCGCAGCCGCCGCGTTGGCAGCGTGCCGTTCAGACCATGGGCGGTGTCATGGGTGAATTGTTAGGCCAGAAATACGTGGAGCGCGAATTCAGCGCCGCTGACAAGGCGCGCGTGCAGGCGCTGGTGGGCAATCTACTGGCGGCTTTCGGCTCGTCGATCGAACAACTCGAGTGGATGGGGCCAGAGACTCGAGCCGCAGCCAAGGCCAAGCTCGCCAAGATCTCCGTCAAGATCGGCTATCCAGACGTGTGGCGGGATTTCTCAGCGTTGGTCGTGTCGGGAAGTGATCTCATCGGCAATTTGCGTCGTGCGTCGGAGTTCGAGATCAATCGCCAGTTGAATCGGATCGGGCGGCCAGTGGATCGTACCGAGTGGTTCATGACGCCGCAGACCGTCAACGCCTACTACAGTCCGAGTCTCAATGAGATTGTTTTTCCGGCCGCCATCCTGCAGCCGCCGTTCTTCGATGCGCCGGCCGATGACGCAGTAAATTTTGGCGGCATCGGCGCGGTGATTGGCCACGAGATCAGCCACGCGTTCGATGATCAGGGCCGGCAGTACGACGGCGACGGCAATCTGCGGGATTGGTGGACATTCGATGACGGGGTGCGCTTCAAGCAGCGCGCTAGCCAGTTAGTGGCGCAGTACGGCGCGTTTACCGTGCTCGACGGACAAAAGCTCAACGGCGAGCTGACGCTGGGAGAGAACATCGGCGACCTGTCGGGGCTCGCGGTCGCGTTCAAGGCGTATCAACTGTCGCTCGGCGGCGCGCCGGCACCGGTAATCGATGGTTTCACCGGGCCACAGCGGTTCTTCCTGGGCTGGGCGCAGGTCTGGCGTCGCCAGTACCGCGACGAAGAATTACTGCGTCGTGTGCTGACGGATCCGCATAGTCCCAGTGAGTTCCGCGCCAACGGCACGGCCAGCAATCTGGACGCGTGCCAGGAGGCGTTCGACTTACAGCCCGGCGATCGGCTGTATCGCGCGCGCGCCGACCGTGTCAAAATCTGGTGAGTTTGAGCGCGAGCCTTAGGAGAAGAGCATGCGTCGATTGATCAGGGCTGTCGCTGTCGTCGCCGTTGGCCTCAGCCTGACGGGCTGCGGCTATAACACCTTGCAGCAGCAGGACGAAGGCGTGAAAGCTTCGTGGGCCGAGGTGGTCAACCAATACAAGCGGCGGGCTGATCTGATCCCGCAGCTGGTCGCAACCGTGAAGGGTTTTGCGGCCCAGGAAGAAAAGGTGCTGGTGGGCGTTACCGAAGCGCGCGCCAAGGCCACTTCGATGCAGGTGTCGCCCGAGATGCTGAACGACCCGGCAGCGTTCCAGAAATTTCAGGAGGCGCAGGGCCAGCTCGGCAGCGCGCTGAAGAGTCTGTTGCTGGTCGTCGAGCGCTATCCGGATCTCAAGTCGGACGCAAATTTCCGCGAGTTGCAGGCGCAGTTGGAAGGCACCGAGAATCGGATTGCGGTCGCCCGCAATCGTTATATTGAATCCGTACAGGCTTTCAACACAACCGTGCGCCAGTTTCCGTCCAATCTGACCGCCATGCTGTTCAAGTTCGCGGTCAAGCCAAACTTCGCGGTGGAAAACGAGGCGGAGATCGCCGCACCGCCAACTGTCGACTTTGGTTCGCCGTCGACACCCGCGCCCACCCCGCCGCCAGTACCTGCGCCGACCAGCTAATCACTTGACTGCACCCGTGGTGCAAGGCCGGACTGCGCGTCGAACGGCGCTGACCTTGGTCAGCGCCTTGCTGACGCTGCTCATCGCGCCCGGGCTGCTGGCACAAGGTCTCGTAGCGATTCCCGCTTATGAGGCCCGGGTCATTGATCTCACCGGTACGTTGACGGCCAACGAGCAGAGTGCGCTCGAGTCAAAGCTGGCGGAGTTCGAGGCGCGCAAAGGCTCGCAGATCGCGGTGCTGATGCTGCCGACGACCCAGCCCGAGGACATTGCGCAGTTCGGCATTCGTTTGGCCGACGCCTGGAAGCCGGGTCGCAAGCAAGTCGACGATGGCGCGATCCTGATCGTCGCCAAAGACGACCGTCGAATGCGTATCGAGGTGGGTTACGGACTGGAAGGCGCGCTGCCGGACGCCATTGCCAAGCGCATCATCGACCAGACCGTTACGCCGCTATTCAAGCAGAACGACTACTACGGTGGCATCGACGCCGGACTCGACCGGATGATGCGCGTCGTCGACGGCGAGCCCTTGCCACCGCCCGATCCGAGCTGGGATGGTTCGAGCTCGATTCTTGAGTTACTGCCGTTCCTGTTTTTGCGGTGCTGATCGGCTCGGTCATCTTGCGATCTATCTTTGGCCGCGCGCTGGGTTCGATCTTCACTGGCGGTGCCACGGGCATGCTGGTCTGGCTCGTTAGTTCGATCTTGGGCATTGCCGTTGCCGCCGGTTTGCTGGCCCTGTTCTTTTCGCTAGTGATGAGTTCCCTCGGCGGCGGCCGCTGGTCGAGCAGTCCCCATCGTGGCGGCTGGCGTGGTGGCGGCTGGGGCGGCGGCGGCTTCGGTGGCGGAGGGTTTGGTGGCGGCGGCTTCGGCGGCGGTGGCGGTGGTTTCGGTGGCGGTGGCGCCTCGGGCGGTTGGTAGTGGAGGTGATGCCATGCAATTGATGCGCACGCTGCGGCATTTGTTTGCCACCAGCTGGGGCACACGCCGACGGTTTACCCCGGCCGTGCTCGAGCAGATCGAGGCAGCTATTCGCGATGTCGAGTCACGCCACGCCGGGGAGATCCGCTTTGCAGTGGAGACCGCGTTCGATCTGCCGGAACTCTGGCACGAGGTGTCGCCTCGCCAGCGGGCGTTGCAGGTGTTTGGCCACCTCGGCGTGTGGGATACGGAACTCAATGCCGGCGTGCTGATTTACGTCCTGATGGCCGATACCGACGTCGAGATCGTTGCCGATCGTGGCATCGCGGCGCGCGTCCCCGATGCGGACTGGCAGGTGGTCTGCAAGGAGATGGAGGCGCAGTTCCGCAGCGGCGATTTCGCGGCGGGCGCGGTGATCGGTGTGCAGCGGATTGGCGCACTCCTCGCGCGGCATTTTCCGCATTCGGGCGGTGATCGGGACGAGCTACCCAACCAACCGGTGCTGCTGTAGCCGCCTGTAGCCAATCGCAGACAGTCGGTCCCGGCAGGGCGCAATGCCATAATCCGACGATGACTTCCCGTGCAACTCTTGGCCGCTCCGCCGGCACGTCCGCTCTATTGATAATCGCTGCTTTACTGCTGGCGGGTTGCTCCTTGATGGATTCATCACCTTGGAGCAAGAAGCGCGCGGTAGTCGTTGCGCCGCCGCCGCCACCAGCAGCCGACCCCGCGCCCGTCGCGACGCAGCGCTTCGAGCTGGCCAGCGACGATGAAGACATCGTGGGTGTTGTGCAGGTCACCAAGGCCTCCAAGGAAGACACCCTGACGGACATCGCGCGTCGCTTCAATGTGGGCTACGAGGAGATCGTACGCGCCAACCCAGATGTCGATCCCTGGGTGCCCGGTGAAGGCCGCGAGGTCATTGTCCCCACGCGTTACATTCTGCCGAATGCACCGCGCACCGGTGTTGTGATCAACGTGGCGGCGATGCGGCTGTTCTATTTCGAGCCGCGCGAGAAGAACCAGCCGCAAGTGGTCTACACCTACCCGATCGGCATTGGCAAAGTCGGTTGGGCGACGCCCGAGGGCGTCACCAAGGTCACGCGGCGCAAGAAGGACCCGACCTGGACGCCACCAGTCTCGGTGCGTCGCGAGCATCGCAAGAACGGCGAGGATCTGCCGGCGGTCGTCGGCCCGGGTCCGGACAATCCTCTCGGGCGCCACGCGCTCTATCTTGGCTGGCCTAGCTACCTGGTGCACGGCACTAACAAGCCGGCTGGTGTCGGACTGCGATCCAGCCACGGTTGTATCCGGCTGTTTCCGGAGGATATCGCTGCCTTGTTTGAGCAGGTGCCAAACGGTGCTGCCGTACGGGTCGTAAACCAGCCATTCGTGTTCGGCTGGCATGCGGGCGAACTGCACCTGCAAGCCTACGACGTGCTCGAGGACGACCCACGCGACTGGCAGAAGGCGCGCCGCAAGTTGCTGAGCCGTGCGTTGGCGGATCGTATCGAGAAAAAACTCAAAGAGCGCGGTGAAACCGTCGACTGGGAAGTCATCTCCAAGATCGCCCATGAACCGCATGGCATACCGGTTGCGATAGTGGCCGGCGAGGCGTCACTCGAACAGTTGGTCGCGGCAGCGCCGCGCGTGCGCAACGAAGTGCCCGCCGGTGCCACTTGGGATGGCGCGTCGGACCTGCCGGTCGATGAAGCCGAGTTCCGCGAATTGCTGTCCGACCGTGATCCCCAGTCCCCCGGACCCAGCGCGCGCAAGCCAGCCACTCCCTAAGTGCCGTTGCACTGCCAGATCGACACGAGCGAATCATCGCCGGGCGCGCTACAGTGCCCGCATGAATATCCTAGTTGTGCGCCGCCTCCGCGGCATCTGCTCGTCCGGACTCGCTGGGCTGCTGGTCCTTTGTTTGTTGTTTGCGCCATCTGGCTTAGCGTTCGCGGCTGACGCGGAGTCACCGATAGAACCGGGTCGCGACTACCACACGCTCGCCAACATCGAAGAGTTTCGCGTTCGACACCTCGATCTCGAACTGCAAGTATTGTTCGAGCAACAGATCCTGAGCGGCGTTGCCGAGTTGTCAGTCGAGCGACTCGTGGCAGGTAAGCGTGAGCTGCGCCTGGATACGCGCGACCTAACGATCCGCAACGTCTGGTGGTTGGCAGACAGCGGCGAAGTGCTGCCGCTAGGGTTTCTGAAGGGCGAATATGATCGCGCCCTGGGCACGCCACTGCTAATCGAATTGCCCGCCGAGCTCGACGCCGCCGAGTTCAAGTTGCGGATTTCTTATCAGACTCGCCCCGAGGCGTCTGGCCTGCAGTGGGTGCCCGCGGCGCAGACGGCTGGCAAGACCGACCCGTATCTCTACACCCAGTCGCAGGCGATCAATGCCCGCAGTTGGGTGCCGTTGCAGGACTCGCCACAGGTGAGGTTCACTTACAACGCGGTGATCCGTGTGCCGGCGGGCCTGCGCGCGGTGATGAGCGCGTCGAACGCACTCGATCTTGCGCCCGACGGTGTTTACCAGTTCGCGATGCCGCAGGCGATCCCGTCCTACCTACTGGCGCTGGGCGTCGGCAAGCTCGAGTTCCAAGCCATCGGGCCACGTACTGGCGTGTTCGCTGAGCCGCCGGTGCTGGCGGCAGCCGCCGCCGAGTTTGCTGACGTTGAAAAGATGCTCGAGACCTCGGAGCAGTTGTTTGGGCCGTACCGCTGGGGTCGCTATGATCTATTGATTCTGCCGCCGTCGTTTCCGTTCGGCGGCATGGAGAATCCACGGCTGTCTTTCATCACGCCGACAGTACTGGCGGGTGACCGCAGTCTCGTCTCGCTGATCGCGCACGAACTGGCGCACTCCTGGTCAGGCAATCTCGTCACCAACGCTACCTGGCGCGATCTGTGGCTCAACGAAGGCTTCACGGTGTTTCTCGAGCGGCGCATCGTGCAGGCGCTGTACGGCGAGCGGCGCCATGACATGGAAGACACGCTCGGTCTGCAGGATCTGCGCGATGACATGGCCGACTTGCCGCCGGCCGACACGCGGCTCGCGATCGACTTGCGAGGTCGCGATCCCGACGATGTTTTTTCGAACGTACCCTACGACAAAGGCCGCTTGTTTCTCGGTTGGTTGGAGTCACGTTTTGGGCGAGCGCAGTTCGATGAGTTTCTGCGCGGCTACTTCGATCACTTCGCGTTTCAGAGTATCTCGACCGAGCAGTTTCGAGTCTGGCTCACCGACAATCTGACTGCCAAACAGCCCGGTCTGGTCACGGATGCCGAGATTGACGAATGGATCTATCAGCCTGGCCTGCCGAAGTTCGCGGTACTGCCGCAGTCACCCGCGTTCGTTGCGATCGACGGCGCGCGCAGCGATTGGCTCGCCGGTAAGCGCACGGTGGAGTCTTTGCGAGGCAAAGACTGGACGACACACGAGTGGCTGCATTTTCTCAACAAGTTTCCGGCACGAACGCCAGCTGTGAAATTGACCGAGCTGGACCAGGCTTTCGGTCTGACCGCGATCGGCAACAATGAAATTGCGCATAGCTGGTTGCGGATCGCGATTCGTAACAATTATGAGCCTGCTTACGAGCGCCTCGCTAACTATCTAGAGACCATCGGACGGCGCAAACTCATCAAGCCGCTCTATGAGGACTTGATGAAAACGCCGGCGGGTGCCGCGCGGGCCGCTGCGATCTATGCCAAGGCGCGCGGCAACTACCATCCGATTGCCGCCACCACGCTCGATCCAATAGTTTACGGTCGCTGACCTTGGTATTGCCGCTACACGACGACAATCCGTCGAACACCAAACCCATTGTTACCGTCGCGATCATGGTCGCCTGCGTACTGGTGTTCGTGTGGCAGTACTTTCTCGCGGGCCCAACCGGGGTGCAACGGATTGCCTACGCGCTCGGACTCATACCTGCTGTGTTGTTCGGAGGGGAGCAGTTGCCCACGGATCTCGTCTGGGTGCCGCCCGCCGCGACGCTGCTGACCTCCATGTTCTTGCACGGCGGCTTCCTGCATCTGGCAGGCAACATGCTGTTCTTGTGGGTGTTCGGTAACAACATCGAGGACTCGATGGGGCATGCGCGCTTCGTCCTGTTTTACCTGGTGTGCGGCATTGCTGCCGCGCTCGTGCAAGCCTTCCTCGATCCTGCGTCGGTACTGCCGATGGTTGGCGCGAGCGGCGCAATCTCGGGCGTGCTGGGCGCCTATATGCTGCTCTATCCGCGAGCGCGGGTGTTGCTTGGCCTGCCGATCGGCTTTTTCATCGTCCAACTCGGACGCTTCCCGGCGGTGTGGGTGTTGGCGTTGTGGTTCTTGCTGCAATTGGTGATGGGTGTCTTCAGCGCCAATGCTGTGACTACCGCTGGTGAAGCCAAGGGTGGGGTTGCGTGGGGAGCACATATCGGCGGGTTCATTGCCGGCATGGTGTTGATTCCGTTTTTCAAATACCGCAGCGTGCCACTGTGGCGCGCGGGCAGGTGATGCACTGCAGCGTGGTTATGCTACATTGCCTACCGGTTTCTCGAGGATGACCGTTGGCTGAGAGTAGTGTCTCCGGGTTCAGTGTCGCGGAGGAAAGCGGCGCTCACCACGCCATTGCGCGCGTGGCCTCCAACGTCGCTGCGTTCATCGGACGCACGCTGAAGGGGCCGGTGAATCAACCGGTCAGTATTCGCAGTTTCGCCGAATATGCGCAGATTTTCGGTGCTCTGTGGCAGCCTTCCACGGTCTCCTATGCCGTTGAGCAGTTCTTCGAAAATGGCGGCCGCGTCGCGCTCGTTGTTAGGGTAGTCAATGGTGCACGGCCACCGACGGTCACCTTACCCGCCGGCGATTCGTTCTTGACGTTGCGCGCGCTGGCGCCCGGATCGCGCGAGTATCTGCGAGCGTCAGTTGATTACGACGGCATTGCGGCGACAGATGTCGACCGGTTCAATCTCGTGCTGCAACGTGTCCGGGCGGCTGGTTCCGAACAAATTGAAGACCAGGAGATTCTGCGCAGTCTGTCGATTCTGCCAGATGCAACGCGTTTCGTTGCCGATGCGCTGACCGAGTCGCGTCTGGTGAGACTGCATGGCACGTTGCCGGCGCAACGCCCGGACCGCACGCCACCCCAGGCGTCCGGGGCCGTGGTCGGTTATGTAGGCTCGAATCCCGATGGCGATGACGGTGCCGCCCTCAGCGACTACGACATCATCGGCAGCAGCATCAAAGAGAGCGGCATCTTTGCGCTCAAGTCGGCACCACCCTTCAATCTGCTATGCATACCGCCGCTAACGCGCACGCAAGACGTGGGCCTGTCGAGTTTGCTGGTGGCGGCACGTTTCTGTCGCGATCACCATGCGATTCTCATCGTGGACCCGCCGGCCAGTTGGCGGGACCCGAAGAGTGCGCTGGAGCAGTTCCCCAAGTGGCCATTCCGCAGCGAGAACGCGGCGATGTTCTACCCGCGCATCGCCGCCTATGACCGGCTGCGTGGCCGGGTCGAGACCTTCGCGTCTTCAGGTGCGGCCGCAGGGTTGATCTCGCGTTGGGACGACAACTGGCCGGTTTGGGCCGCGGCTGAGGGTGATGATGCCGCATTGCGTCCCGGTCTCAAGTTGTCAGGGGTCGTGCCGGACGTGGATCGCGTGCGTCTCGCGCAGCTCGGGATCAATGTCCTCTCCACCGTGAGATTGCCGCCGCGTTTGTCGGCGAGCCCGCGCACGCTCGCCGCGGGTGCGGTGGCGACTACGGATTGGCGCTACCTGTCGAGTCGGCGACTCGCGCTGTTCATCATGGCGTCGATCGCGAGCGGCACTCGCTGGATGATGTTTGAAACGAACGGCCCGGATTTGTGGCGGCGCGCACGCGGCCAAGTCGACGCGTTTCTGACCGCGCTATTTCACGATGGCGCTTTCGTCGGCCGCGCGGCGGAGGACAGTTTTTTTGTCATCTGCGATCAGCGCGTCAACGACGCCGTGCAAGCTGCGGCCGGGAGTGTCAGTTTGCTATTCGGTTTTGCCGCGTCACGCCCGGGGGAGTTTCATGCCTGCCTGGTGACACACCGTGGTGGCACGAGCAGAGTCAAACCGGTCAGCGTCAATCGCATGACCACTTCTCAAGGTCAGGTGACCGAAGAAATCGAAACAGCGATTTTGCGTGGCATAGCCGCTGAAGCGCTGGAGGGGGCGTAGCGGTGGCCCGCCCTCACGTCGAATTCATCCATGCCCCGCAGCTTCCCTGGGTGGAGTCTGGCTTGCAGGGCTGGGCTTGGCGACCGCTCGCCTGCAAGACGCTGAGTGCCGACACTGACAACGGTGGCATGACCGCATTGCTGCAGTTTGCGCCCGGGTTTACCGACCGCGAGTTCGTGTTAGCCGCTGATTTCGAATTGTTCGTGCTCGAGGGTGGCATCGAGATCAACTCCCGCGAGTACGGGCTGGATGGCTATGCGTTTCTGCCGGCGGGTTATCGCTACCAGTCGCTCACTAGTCGCGCCGGGGCCGTGGTGTTGGCGTTCTTCAATGTCGGCCCTGCGCGCAAGCCGTGGGCGAGCGCGAGTGCCAGCGCGAGTGCCAGCGAGCCCAACGGGTTGATCGAACGTATCGACACCTACGCGATGCCGTGGACCACGGCAGATATCGATCCGGCCGTGCAGTTTCTGCGTCTGAGCCACAAAGTGTTGCGGTACGTTCCCGCGACGGGTGCCAAGACCATCCTGCTCGCGACTGGCGCACAGACCCATCCGCGGGATTTCCGCGAGGCGCAATTGCAGCACGACTGTGTCGAGGAAATGTACTTGTTAGGCGGCGAGATAACCGGCGAGCGTGGCGTCATGTACGAAGGCGCCTACTTCTGGCGGCCACCGGGCAAGTGGCATGGTCCGTTTGGCTCGCGGCGCGGTTCCCTGTCGCTGGTGCGGTTCGTCGACGGCCATCATCAGAACACCTGGTCGCAGCAAGCGCTGCCATTCTCGTTCGAGCCCGACTACCAGCCTGAGCTGCCGGCTGAGCTGGCGGCGCTGGCTAGTCAGCCATGGTCGCCACCGCGACACTAACCACTGTGGCGGGTCGCGAGACCGCGATACTGCGAGCGATCCGAGCGTTGCCACGTGGCAAGCTGGCGAGTTACGGTGAAATTGCGCGCCGCGCCGGTTTGCCTGGTAGAGCTCGACTGGTCGGCAGCACGCTACGCAAGGTGGCCGATCAGCGAGTACCCTGGCACCGTGTCACGGCCGCCCAGGGGCGCATCGCCTTTGCGGCGGGCAGCGCACCCTTTCACGAACAGGTCCGGCGCTTGCAGCGGGAGGGCTGGGACGTCAAAAACGGCCGCGTCGTCGTGTCGCGTGGCTCAGTAGACGAGATGGACCGACTGCTATGGGTGCCCAAGGGCTGATATCCGCAATCGCATTGCAGCAGGGCGTTACAATTCGTGGGTGGAAACTCGTCATGTCGTTTTTTCGCACGGCCAGGAGAGCGGACCGTGGGGGACCAAGATAACCGCGTTGGCCGCGGTCGCTGGGGCCAAAGGTTTCGCAACTCACTCGGTCGACTATCGTGGCATCGATGACGCGCGTGCGCGGGTCGCCAAATTGCATGCCGACTGTGCCACGTTGCCGAACGCGCCGATCCTGTGTGGCTCCAGTATGGGAGCTTACGTCACGGTTGCCGCGGCGGCGGACTTACGCGCACGGGCCGTGTTTCTCCTCGCTCCTGCATTGCTGCTGCCGGGCTTACCGTCGTTGCTGGATACGGCGCTCGATTGCCCGGTGACGCTGGTGCAAGGTTGGCGCGACGACGTGGTTAGGTATGAGCAGACCGTGCAATTCGCGGCGCGGCATCGCTACAGCCTGCACGTTTTGAATAGCGACCATCGCTTGAGCGACTGCATGCCAACCCTCTGCTGTTTATTCGATCACTTTCTCGGCACTGCCTAACTCGATGGACTGGTTCATGCGTCGTTTGCTGGGTCTCTGGGTACGCACAAGTTTGCGTCCCGAGGACAGTGCGGTGCATTTTCGTGCGGGTCATGCATGCAAGTGCTACGTGCTCGAGCGGCAAAGCGCATCGGACCTCGCAGTGCTCGCCAATGCCATCAAGCGGCATGAATTGCCGACGCTCGAGCGGCGACTAACGAGTGGCAAGGGCGCTGAACGAGCAGTCTTCGATGTCGGCCGCCGCCGCGGCTTCTGGGATGCTGCGCCACAATTGCGTCCACCGCGCGCGCTTCTGGCACTGGTCCGTGCGGCGCGCGCCGATCCGAATTTCGACGTGTTGCTGATACCAACTTCGGTTTACTGGGGGCGCGCACCCCAGAAAGAAGGCTCATGGTTTCGGCTCTTGTTTGCCGAGTCCTGGACGCTGACGTCACGGCTGAGAAAGTTCTTCGCGGTGCTCATCAACGGCCGCGACACGATGCTGGAGTTCGGTGAGCCGATCTCGCTGCGCAGCCTGCTGGAAGAGGAGCCGCAGTCGGCCCAGGCCAGACGCGTGACACGCGTGTTGCGTGGCGTGCTGCGGCGCCAGCGCGCGACGCGGATAGGGCCAGACATGTCGCACCGCCGGACGATTCTGGCGCGCGTGCTGCGCGCACGAGCCGTGCGGCAGGTGGCGGCTGCGGAGGCGCGCGAGAAAAAGATCTCGCGTCGCCAGGCCTTGCTGCGCGCCCGTGGTTACGGCGAAGAGATTGCCGCTAACTACTCCCATTCGTTCGTGCGGTTCATGGCGATCATCTTTACGCGCGTCTGGAACCGCGTCTATGACGGCGTGATCTTGTCGCACGCGGATTCGCTACCGCAAGTTGCGCAAGGTAATGAGATTGTCTATGTGCCGTGCCATCGTAGCCACATGGACTACTTGCTGCTGTCGTATGCGATCTACACGCAGGGCTATGCTATCCCGCATATTGCGGCGGGCATCAATCTCAATATTCCGATTGTCGGGCGCCTGATACGCAAGGCTGGCGCCTTCTTCATCCGCCGCAGCTTTGGCGGCAATGCGCTCTACACCGTGGTTTTCATGAAGTACCTGGCGGCGATCATGGCGCGCGGCCATTCGATCGAGTATTTCATCGAAGGCGGGCGTTCGCGCACGGGTCGCTTGCTGCAGCCCAAGACCGGCATGTTGACCATCACCGTGCGCAGCTACCTGCGCGATCCGGTGCGCCCGGTCGTCTTCATGCCGGTGAATTTCGGCTACGAGCGTATCGTCGAGGCAGCAACCTACGTCGATGAGCTCTCCGGCAAGCCGAAGCAGAAGGAGGGTTTCCTCGATCTGTTGCGGGCGGTGCGGGTGCTACGTGAGCGATTCGGCGCTGTGAATGTCAATCTGGGTGAACCATTGCACCTCGACGCCTTGCTCGACAAGCACTTGCCCGAATGGCGGACCCAGGCTTTCAATGACGATACTCGCCATCCTGGTATCAATGCGGTTGTCAATGAACTGGCGGTCGCCATCATGCAGCGGATCAATGCGGCAGCAGCCGTTAACCCGATAAATCTGTTAGCGCTGTGTCTGTTGGCTACGCAGCGCAGCGCGCTGGTCGAGCAGGACTTGTTGCGTCAGTTGCAGCTTTACCGCGGCTATCTCGAGACCATGCCCTACGGTGATCGGGTCACCGTGACCCGCCTCAGCGCGCCAGAGATTCTGGCCTACGCCGAGTCCCTGGGGATCGTGACGCGTAACCCGCACAAGCTCGGTGACGTCATTCGCATGACCGACGCTAACGCCGTGCTGACAACTTACTACCGCAACAATGTGCTGCATCTATTTGCGATGCCCTCGCTGATTGCATGTGCTTTCATAGCCAATGCTGAAATGCGTACCGAGGATATCCAGCGCCTCGCCTGGCGGATCTATCCCTACATTGCGGCAGAGCTGTTCCTCAAGTGGCGCGAGACAGAGCTGCCGCGGGTCGTCATTCAAACGCTTGCTGTACTGCGCGAGCACGGCGTACTGCAGTGCAATGCGGAGCAGACTGTTTGGCGGCGGCCGCCGCCGGCGTCAGCAGGCGCAATGCAACTCTCCCTGCTGGCACAGCTCACCCTGCAGTTTATCGAGCGTTACTACCTTGCGATCGCACTGCTGATCGAGGCTGGACCGGGTCAGATCACACAGCGGGCGCTCGCCGAGCGCTGCCAGCTCATGGCGCAGCGCATGACCCTGCTTTATGGCTTCAATTCGCCTGAGTTCTTCGACCGAGCGTTGTTCGAGAACTTCATCGACCTGTTGCGCGACCGGCGCGCCATTCGCGTCGGCGAGGGCGGCAAACTGGACTTCGACGAGGTGCTCGAGCAGGTTGCCCAGGACGCCCAGATCGTGCTCTCGGAGCAAATTCGCCACAGCATCTTGCAAGTTACGCATGACTAGCGCATGTTGCGATGCAGCGTGATCGCGCCGGGCTTTCTAATGACGCAAAGTGCGCTGCTATACTGCATTGCATAACGCTGCGTTGCAGGGGCCCCTCGGGGCAGGCCATGACGCGCGGTGACAACAGGTGCTCTCGGTTCGTAGTCGAACGTTTTTTGGGGATCCAAATATGAGCAACACACAGCGTCTACTCTCGGTGGCTTGCCTCAGCCTTGCCGCCGTTCTGGTGGCGCCGCTAACGCACGCCATCGATTTTGGCAGTGAGTCCGGCAAGTTCACCGGCAGTCTCGACACGACCATCAGCTATGGTCAGGCGTGGCGTATCGAGAGCCGCGACTGCAATCTGGTGGCGATTGCTGACGGTGGTTGTGGCCGCTCACCCAACATTGACGACGGCAATCTAAATTACGACACCGGCCTCTACTCGAGCGCATTCAAGGCGGTCAGCGAACTGTCGCTACGCTATGAGAAATTCGGCGCCTTTGTACGCGGCTCGGCGCTGTACGACATGCACGCTGACGAAACCGATCGAACGCCACTCGGCAGTCGATCCAGGACTTGGTCAGCAGCTACACGCGTCTGCTGGACGCGTTCGTCTATAGGCCGCTTCGACATCGGCGGTCGCCCCGCGGAACTGCGGCTAGGTCGCCAGGCTGTTAGCTGGGGCGAGAGCACCTTCATCCAGAACGGCATCAACGTCATCAACCATTTCGACGTGTCAGCGCTGCGGGTTCCTGGTTCGGAACTGAAAGAAGGCTTTTTGCCGCAGGAGATGGCCAACTTCAGTGTCCAGGTGACCGACAACCTCTCGGCGCAAGCGATCCTGATTACAGACTGGAACGCGACCGTGCCCGAACCGGCGGGTTCTTATTTCAGTGCTAACGACTTTGCCGTGACTGGCGGCGACCGGGTGATCCTCGGCTTTGGCGGTTTCTCGGACGCCGGCGTCGATTTCCGGCCGCTCGGCGGCACCTTGATCAGCGACTTCCAGAACGTTAAACGTCTGCCCGACCGCGCGCCGTCGGACTCCGGCCAGTATGGCTTCAACGTCAAGCTGTACGCGCCGAACTTCAACAACGGCACTGAGTTCGGTCTGTTCTTCCTCAATTATCACAGCCGCTTGCCGCTCATCTCGGGTCGCACGGGCACACAGACGGGTCTCGGCAATGCTTGGGGTGCGCTCAATACAGTTGGTGCGGCTGCGCAGGGCCTCGCAGCAGGCCTGCCGATCGCGGCCGCCATCGAAACCGCGGCGCAGCTTGGCGTTGCGCGCGCCGCCTCGCAAGGCGGCAATTTGTCACTGGCCAACGCGCGTTCGTATGCGGCCGTTGGCGCCAATACGCAGCTCGGTGGCGGTGACGTCACCAGTCAGGCTACTAACATCGCCACGCACGAGTACGCGATCACCGCCGGCTATTTCATCGAGTATCCCGAAGACATTCAGCTCATCGGTCTGTCGTTCAATACGCAATTGCAGTCCAGCGGCATTGCGTTGCAGGGCGAGGTCTCCTATCGCAAGGACGCGCCGCTACAGTACGACGACGTCGAGCTGCTGTTCGCAGCGCTTACGCCGTTCGAGCAGGGACTCGCGACGCTGCGCAATACACCGCTGCCACCGGTTTGCCCGCCGGGCGTCCCGGCAGCCGCAACGATTTCGCGCTGCGGTCAGCTCGGTGCCTTTGGCCTCAATCAGGAGATTTCAGGCTTTGCACTCCACGATGTCTGGCAGGCGCAGGCGACCGCCACCAAGACATTTGTGAACGTGCTGAAGGCAGCGCAGATGGTGATGGTGGCCGAAGTCGGCATCACCCAGGTACAGGACCTGCCTAACAAGTTGAACGGTGGCCCGAACGGCCGCGGCTTGCGCTACAATGGTCCGGGTACGTCGGTCAGCGGCAACGCTGAACTGGCCAGCCGTCATTGCCCGGCGCTGCCGCCTGCGCAGTGTTTGGCGCTTAATCTCGTCGAGCCGCAGAACCGCTTTGCTGATTCCACCTCGTGGGGTTATCGGCTAGCAGGTCGGCTGGAATACCCGGGCTTGATGGGGCCTTGGAACGTGCTGCCGCGATTCTCCTGGCAGCACGACGTTGACGGCACCACGCCTGGCCCGGGCGGTAATTTCGTCGAGGGTCGGTACGGCTTGACACTCGGCGTGTCGGCCAATTTACAGGCCAAGTGGGAACTGGATATGGCGTGGACGAAATTTGGTGGCGCGGGCCGTTGGAACGATACGAACGATCGCGACTTCGTCGCCGCCACAATCAAGTACTCTTTCTGAGCAGAACCGATCGAGGAACACGATATGCGTAGCAACACGACTCAGACTGTCATCGGCGCGCTGTTCGCCGTCGCCGCAAGCTTGATTGCGCTGCCGGCGTTGTCGCAAGCGACCGCCGCTGAAGCGGCCAGACTAGGTGCTGATCTGACGCCGCTGGGTGGCGAGAAGGCTGGCAACGCTGCGGGTACGATCCCGGCGTGGGATGGTGGTATCACCTCGCCTGCCAAGGCGGGCTTTCCCAACTTCAAGCCAGGGCAGTTCCATCCGGACCCCTATGCCAGTGACAAACCGCTGTACACGGTCACGGCGGCGAACATGGGTCAGTACGCGGGGCAACTGACCGAGGGGCACAAGAAGCTGCTGCAGACCTATCGCGACAGCTACAAGATGGTTGTCTATCCGACTCGCCGCAGCGCCGCGGTGCCAGAGCGTATCTACGCAGCAACGAAACGGATTGCGACCACCGCCAAACTGGCGCCGGGTGGCAATGGCGTGCTGAATGCCGGTGAAGGCATCCCGTTCGCCATCCCGAAAGAAGGCGTGCAGGTCTTCTGGAATCACATTCTGCGCTACCGCGTCGATTCGGCCATCCGTATCTATGGCCAGGCACCCGTGACCGCCGGCGGCGCCTACACGATGGTGCGTTTGAAAGAGGATTTCTACGTTCCCTACAGCGCGCCGGGCGCCAAGACGGAGAACTTGAACAACACGATCGTCTACTTCATTCAGGAGACGCTCGCCCCAGCACGTCTGGCTGGCGAAATCTTGTTAGTCCACGAGACGCTCGATCAATCGGTGGAGAATCGTAAGGCCTGGATTTATAACCCCGGTCAGCGTCGGGTGCGGCGGGCGCCCAACGTAGCGTTCGATAATCCGGGCACCAACTCGGATAATCTGCGCACCTCCGACCAGCTGGACATCTACAACGGTAGCCCGGAGCGCTATGACTGGAAGCTGGTCGGCAAGAAGGAAATCCTGGTGCCCTACAACGCCTACAAACTGCATAGCGACAAGGTCAAGTACGCCGACATTCTCAAGAAGAACCACATCAACCAGGATCTGGCGCGCTATGAGCTGCACCGGGTGTGGGTGGTGGAGTCGACGCTCAAGCAGGGCATGAGTCATCTCTATAGTCGCCGCACGCTGTATGTCGACGAGGATAGCTGGCAGATCCTCGCGGTCGATTGCTATGACCGTCGTGGTCAGTTGTACCGCGTGCAGGAAGGGCACGTGATCAACTATTACGATCTGCCGACGGTCTGGACGACCCTTGAGACCACCTTCGATTTGTCGAACGGACGCTACCTCGCGCTCGGCCTCGACAACGAGGAGCCGCAGACTTACGATTTCTCGGCCAAGTTCTCGACCGCCAACTTCCAGCCGAGCGCGCTGACGCGTCGCGGCGTCCGTTGACGGCAGCGTTCAAAGTCAGCACCGCAACACGGGCCGATTGAGTGATCAGCCGGCCCGCTTTCTTTTGCGGCCTGGCTCTGGCATTCACAGCCGCGGTCGCGCCGTTGGCGGTCGCGCAGTCGGCGCTCGATGCTGCCGACGAGGCTAACAAGCCAGCTGAGACCCTGCCGCTGGCAGACGACACATTGCTGCTCGATGTGACGGAGGCCGGTGCTCGCCTGGTTGCGGTGGGCTGGCGTGGTCACGTGCTGCTCTCGGATGATCGCGGCGCGACTTGGCGGCAAGCCAGTTTTGTGCCGACCCGCAACATGTTGACGGGCGTCTTCTTCAGCGACGCCGAGTACGGTTGGGCCGTGGGGCACGACGAGACCGTTCTCAAGACAACCGATGGCGGCGAGAACTGGCAGCGTGTCTATTTTGCGCCGGATACCCAGCAGGCCCTGTTCGATGTCTGGTTCGCTGATCGGCAGCGCGGCATTGCGGTGGGCGCGTATGGCGCCTATCTGACCACCGCCGACGGTGGTACGACCTGGGTTAGCCGCAAGTTCGCGGCCTTGCCCGTGTCGAGTGTGGTTAGCAGTGAGCCGTCGGACGATGAGTTTGCGCCGGACTATCACCTCAATCGCATTGTTGCGGCTGGCGACAAACTGTACATCGCGGCTGAGGCGGGTCACCTGTATCGCTCCGACGATGGCGGCATGAATTGGCAGACGCTGCCGTCGCCCTATGAGGGGTCGTTCTATGGTGTGCTGCCGCTCGAGGACGGTGCGCTGCTGGCCTTCGGACTGCGGGGCAATCTGTGGCGCAGCAACGACGCAGGTGCCAGTTGGATCGCGATTCCGACCGACACCACGGCGATGCTCACCGATGGCTTGCGGCTAACGGATGGCGCGGTAGTGATCGCAGGGCTTTCAGGCGTACTGCTAGTTAGTCCTGATGGTGGCGCTTCCTGGCAGCTACAGCAGCAGCCGAATCGCAAGGCGATCGCAGCAATGGTTCCTGGCGGGCCGGCCATGGTCATCGCCGTGGGCGAGGCGGGCGTCCAGCGCGTCGCGGTGGCTGCACCATGACAACTCCTGCGCCGCCTAACATGCGTAGCGACGGATTCGCAGCCTGGCTGGAGCGCCTGATCTTCGGTCACCGCGGCCTGATCATGCTGCTGTTTGCTCTGATCACAGTCGTGATGCTGGTGCTCGTCTGGCGCGGCTTGAGCATCGACGCTGCATTCACCAAGCAACTGCCACTCAAACACGAGTACATGCAGACGTTTGTCGAACATCGGACCGAGTTTGGCGGCGCCAATCGCGTCTTGATCGCCTTGATCGCGCGCGACGGCAACATGTTTACGCCGGAGTTCTTCGACGCGCTCAAGCAGGCGACCGACGAAATCATTGTGATGGACGGCATCGATCGTGGTCGCGTCCAGTCGTTGTTCACGCCGAACGTGCGCTACCTCGAGGTCGTCGAGGACGGTATTCAGGCCGGTAACGTGGTGCCGGCCGACTTTCAGCCGACCGCGGCAAGCCTGGCGTTGGTACGCGAGAACATCCTGAAGGCCGGTATCGTGGGCCGACTCGTCGCTAATGATTTCTCCGGCGCACTCGTGTCGGCGATCGTGCTGGAACAAGACGCGGCGGGCACACCGGTCGACCCGATCGAGATAGCCCGCAAGCTCGAGGAGCGCGTGCGGCAACAGATCGAGAGCTCCGCCATCGACGTACACATGATTGGCTTTGCCAAGGTCATGGGCGACATTGCCGCAGGCGCACAACAGGTAGTCATCTTTGCGCTGATCACCATCGCCTTGACGCTGCTCGCCGTGTGGCTCTATGTGATGTCGCTGCGCGTTGCGCTGGTGCCTGTTGTCTGCTCGGTCATGGCTGTAGTCTGGCAGTTGGGTGTGCTCGTGGGCCTCGGCTTCGGCGTGGACCCGCTCGGTTTGCTGGTCCCGTTCCTGGTGTTTGCCATCGGCGTCAGCCATGGCGTGCAGAAGATCAGTGCCGTCAAGGAGGCGGCCATCGAAGGACTCGATAGTATGGAGTCCGCACGACGCACGTTTCGGCAATTGTTAGTACCAGCCGTGATCGCATTGCTCGCCGATCTGATCGGCTTCGTCACGATCCTGTTGATTCCAGTGCAGGTCGTGCAGGAGATGGCGATCACCGCCAGCATTGGTGTGGCGGTCGTCATCCTCACGGATCTGATCCTGCTACCCGTATTGATTTCCTATGTGAGCTGGGATCAGCGCTATCGGACGCGCGTCGCCGCGCGGCAGGAAATGCTCGGGCGTTGGTGGCACTGGCTTGCGGGCATCACCCGGCGCGGCCCGGCGCTCGCCATCATCGTGCTGGCCGTGCTGCTTGGAATGGTCGGCTGGTGGAAGGGGCGCGAAACACCGATCGGCGATACGCAGGCGGGTGTTCCGGAGTTGCGCGCCGATTCACGCTACAACTTGGACAGTAACCTGATCACCTCGAAGTTTTCGATCGGTGTGGATGTCTTGACGGTCATCGTCGAGACCGAGCAGCCGCTGTGCACCAGCCATGCACTGATGATGGCGGTCGACAATTTCTCCTGGCACATGATGAATGTTGCAGGTGTGCAGGAGGTGGTGTCGCTGCCGCTGGTCGCGCGTGTGGCGATTGCCGGTTGGAACGAAGGCAACCTCAAGTGGCGCACGATTCCGCGCGAGCCCAACCAGCTCACGCAGTCGACGCGCTATATCGAAACCAGTACGGGTCTGTTGAACGCCCGCTGTGACGTCGTGCCTGTCATGATGTTCCTGGTGGACCACCGCGCCGAGACGATCGAGCGCGCCGTGGCGGCCGTCAAACGGTGGCGCGCTGACAACCCGGTGCAGGGCGCAGCCTTTAAGCTGGCTACCGGCAACGTCGGCGTGATGGCGGCGACCAATGAAGAGGTGAAGGCCAAGGAGTTTCCGATACTCGCTGGCGTGTTCGCGGCCGTCATTCTCATGTGCCTGCTCATGTTCCGCTCGGTTATCGGCGCTCTGCTGGTCGTCGTGCCGCTCGCGTTGGTGTCGATACTTGTCTATGCCGTCATGGCGATGCTCGGCATTGGCCTCAAGATGAACACCTTGCCGATGGTGGCGCTCGGTGCCGGCATCGGTGTCGACTACGGCATCTATCTGTGGAGCCGGATGCGGGAGTATCTGGCGCAGGGCTTGTCGGTGCACGACTCGTTCGAGAAGACGATGCGCGTCACCGGTGCCAGTATTATTTTCACCGGGATCACGCTCGCGATCGGTGTCGTCACTTGGGTCTTCTCGCCACTCAAGTTCCAGGCAGATATAGGCGTCATGCTGACTTTCATGTTCTTCGTCAACATGTTAGGCGCGGTGCTGCTGATTCCGGCGCTGGCTGCCTGGTTCGTCAAACCGAAGACGCCGGAACAAACTCTCACCGCATGACTCCCGAGGAGTTCCGTCAGTTCGGTCATGAGCTGATCGATTTCATTGCTGATTACCGCGAGCGCGCGAGTCGCGGCGAGTTTCCGGTGCTCGCGCAACGGCAGCCGGGCGCACTGCGCGCTGCACTACCGAGGTCGCCGCCGGTGCAGGCCGAGCCGGTCGACCGACTGCTGCGTGATCTCGACGAGCTAATCGTGCCGGCGTGTACCCATTGGCAGGATCCTCGCTTCTTTGGCTATTTCCCATCTAACAGTCTGCCCGCGGCGGTGCTCGGTGATCTGGCGAGCACCGGGTTGGCGCAGTTGGGGCTCAATTGGCAGGCGAGCCCCGCGTTAACCGAGCTCGAAGAAGTTACCACCGACTGGTTACGTCAGATGGTGGGTCTCGGTGATCGCTGGCGGGGTGTCATCCAGGACACGGCTTCTACGGCCACCTTCGTCGCATTGGTTTGCGCGCGGGAGCGTGCCACTGACTACGGCGCGACACGTACGGGCCTGCAAGGCGCGACCACTGAGCTGGTCGTCTATGTCTCGTCGCAGAGTCACAGTTCAGTTGAGAAGGCGGCATTGTTAGCTGGCTTCGGGCGTCTGCAACTACGTGTCGTGCCGGTAGACGAGCACTATGCGATGAGCCCCGCGGCGCTCGAACAGCTGCTGGTGGCTGATCGTGCCGCCGGACGCCAGCCGTGCGCGATCGTCGCGACTTGCGGGACTACTGCGACTACCGCCCTCGACCCGATCGACTCGCTTGCGCAGCTCGCCGCCAAGTACCAGTGCTGGCTGCACGTCGATGCGGCACTTGCCGGCTCGGCGATGGTTGTGCCGGAGTGCCGCAAGCTCTGGGAAGGTATCGAGGCAGCGGACTCGTTGGTCGTCAATCCGCACAAGTGGCTGGGCGTAGCGTTCGATTGTTCGACCTACTATGTGGGGGATGTTGAGCATCTGGTGCGCGTCATGTCTTCCAATCCCAGCTATCTGCAGACTACCGCCGATGGCACCGAACCTAACTACCGAGACTGGGGCGTGCCACTTGGTCGGCGAATGCGCAGCCTGAAGCTGTGGTTCGTGATCCGCGAGCAAGGCGTTGCGGGCCTGCAGACGAGGATTCGCCGCGATCTAGGCTATGCGCAGTGGTTTGCGGCCGCCGTCGATGCCGCGCCTGAGTGGCGACGGTTAGCGCCGGTGCCGCTGCAGACAGTTTGCGTACGTCACGAACCCGCGGGACTCTTCGGTGAAGCGCTCGACCGTCATACGCTTGCGTGGGTCAACCGGGTGAACCGGTCGGGTGAGGCATACCTCACGCCGGCCCAGCTCGACGGCCGCTGGATGGCGCGCGTGTCTTTTGGCACACATACGACAATGCAACAGCATGTCGCGGCGCTGTGGACGCTGCTGCAGCGGACCGTCTAGCGGTGTCGCCGCCAGGGCAGGACATAGCGTTCGCCTGCGTGAGTCCCGATCAATGACTCGACTTGGTAGACCGAGCGCAAGTTGCTCTCGTTGAGCACTTCGTCGGTCGGTCCGTCGATTACAACGCGACCGGCCGACAGCATCGCAATGCGCGTGCAGAAACGCGCTGCATGCGTCAGATCGTGCAGCACGACCGCGACGGCACGCCCGTCACGGGCGAGACAGCGGAACCGCTCCATCATGTCGAGCTGATGATAGGCATCGAGGGCCGCAACCGGCTCATCGGCTAACAATACCGGCGCCTCAACGGCCAATGCGCGCGCCAGCAGCACGCGGGCACGCTCGCCGCCGGAAAGCTGGTCAAGCGGACGATCCGCGATTGCTGTGGCGTCGACCGCCGCGAGTGCGGCATCAACAGTAGCGGCATCAGCTACGTTGCCCCAGGCTGTGGAATGGGGCAAGCGGCCGAGTTCCACGGTCTTGCGCACCGTGAGCGGCCAGTGTGCGATTTGACCTTGCGGCACATAGGCCGCGATTTTGGCCAGTTCGCGCGGCCGCAGAGTCTGGAGTTCCCGGCCCTGCCATTCGATCCGACCAGATGCGTGTGGTACGAGATCGAGCGCGGCGCGCAACAGTGTGGTCTTGCCGGCACCGTTCGGCCCAACGATACCTAACAAGTCGCCGGGATTGAGTAGCAACGAAACCTGATCGAGTTGGCGTATACCGCTGGCACTTACCACCGAAACCTGGCTCAAGCGCAGCGCAGCGCTCACGCAGCCTCCCGGCGCAGACGCATCAGTAGCAACAGAAAAAACGGCGCGCCCAGCAGTGCCGTCACCACACCAAGTCGCAACTCCGGACCGGTGTCGGTGAGGCGGGTCAGGATGTCTGCGCCGAGCAGCATCACGCCCCCCCCCGCGGCGGACAGCGGTAATAGCCGCCCCGGCTGATGCCCCACCAATGGACGCAGCAGATGCGGCACGACCAGGCCGACGAAGCCGATGCTGCCGGCCACTGAGACGCTGGCGCCCACCGCAGCGGCGCAGCCGATCAGCACCACGGCTCGCACCGCTGCGGTGCGAAAGCCCAAGGTGGCTGCGACGTCTTCACCTAGCGTCATGGCATCGAGCGCGCGCGCTTGTGTCATTAGCAAGCCGAGTCCGACCACGATAGGTACGACCGCAAGCCCCACATGCTGCATCGATCGATCAACCAGTGAGCCCATCATCCAGAAGATGATTTCGAGTGCTGCGAACGGACTGGGCGCCAGGTTCAGAGCCAGCGAGGTGAGTGCAGCCGCGAACGCGCTGACCGCCACGCCAGCCAGTACCAGGCCCAATGTCGAAGCGCCTCGACCGGCTAACAGAAAAAGCAGGCTCAAAGCAGCTCCGGCGCCAGCCATGCCAGCCAGCGGCAATGCCAGCGAAAAGGACTGCGACAGACCGAAATAGAACGCTAGGACCGCACCGAATGCCGCCCCGGCCGACACGCCGATGACGCCGGGATCGGCCAAGGGATTGCGCAATAGGCCCTGCAGTGCGGCACCAGCCATGCCGAGCGACGCGCCCACTAACAGCGCTAGCAGCGTGCGCGGCAGACGGATCTCGAGCAGGATGGTCTGGAAAACCGCTGGCTCTAGGCTGGCAGCGCCGGCGAGACTCAACCATTGGCCGCCTCGGCCTAGCAGCAGCGAGACGAGAGTCAGCGCAAGGCCAAGCACCAATAGCGCCACCCAAACGAGGCGTGGTCGTGCACCTGGCTTCATCGCGTGACTGTCACGGTGCGATGCTTGCTGCGGCTGGTGCAGCCGCTGCGAGTTTTGCCGCAGCGAGTGCGACCAGCGGCGTACCGCAGCTCCAGTAGGTAGTCGGCGCGAGAATTCGACGCATACCAAGTGCGCGGTCGTGTAGCGCAGGATGGTTGAGGATCTCGATGGCCATCGAGGGTTCTCGCGACGCATCACTACCCGTCGTGATGACCAATATGTCGGGATGGAGCCGCAACAACTCTTCGAGACCAACTCGGCCCCAACTCTTAGCGCCGTAGCGACGGGCCGCATCGACGAGGCCAAGATGGGTGAGGACGTTGCCGGCGAGGGAATCCGCGCCGCCCGTGAATCCACCGGCACCCAGGAGCACAGCGCGATTGCGTGGCCCGCGGTCGCCAGAGTGCTTCGCCCAGACACCGGCTGTCTGGTTTAGTGACTCGTGAAACTCGGCGACCAACCGCTGCGCTCGCGCCTCCTGGCCGATAATGGCCCCCATGCGCAAGGTTGTCTGCGCCACATCGTCGAGTGACGTGACGGGTGCGAATTCGACTACTCGCACGCCCTGACGCCGCAGCAAATCCACCGTGAAGCGGGTGCTGTAGGTGCCTGCCAGCACGACGTCAGGCGCGAACGGCAGCACGTCCTCAGCTTGACCACGATTGAAGGCGAACCGCTGTGCTGCGCCAGCCAACGGCGAGCTGCGCGGATCACGGGCCAGCCAGGTCAGTGAGACGATCTGCTCGGGATCCGCCAGCAACAGCAGTTGCAGGTCCGTGCACAAGTTCAACGACACGACCCTCGGCAGGCGGTCGCCGGCAATGCTGACTGCCGACGCCGCGCTGACCATGGTTAGCATGGTCAGCGCCGAGCAGACCAGCCGGCTCCTGAGTCGCTGCGGCACGCTAGAAAGAAATCCGCACGGCCGCATAAGCGCCAAAGCCAGGCTGGGCGAAACCAAAAGTGTCCTGGTACCGCGTACCGAGCGCATTCTCGAGCCGCAGCAAGCCCGCCACCTGTGCCGTGAATCGCCATTGTGCCGCGGCGTTGACCAGGGTGTAGGCGTCGAGGCTAGCGGTCGTCGCTGGCGTCGCGGTAATGAACTCGGAATCCTCGTGACGACCATTGTGATCAAAACCTATGTTTAGGTTGCCGCGCTCGGCGGCAAACGCGTAGTTCACGTTGAGACTGGCAAGCTGGCGTGGACGCCGCAGCTCGCGCGCGTAGTTAGCGTCGCCCTTGGGTTCTTCGGCATCGGTGTAGGTGTAACTGGCGCGCAAGTCCCACTGCACACCCAGCGCGGCACGCAGGTCGAGCTCGACGCCTTTGCGCTTGCTGTCACGAGTCGCGTTGACGACGGTCGCATTGAAATCCGGGGGCAGGAACACGGTCTGGATCTCGTCCGTCAGGTCGGCGTGAAAATAGGTCAGGTCTGCAATCCAGCGGTCGTCCATGAACCGTCGCTCGATGCCAATGTCCCAGCTCGTTGACTGCTCCGGTGTCAGATCGGGGTTGCCGATGAACGTGCTGGGAATGAAGCCAAACAACTCGAACAAGCCCGGGTTGGCAATGCCGGTGCCGACGCTCGCGTGCAACCGCGTGTTAGTCGATGGCAAGACAAATGCAGCGGTGCCGCGCCAAGTGGTGGCGGATTGGAAACGCGCGTTGTCATCGTGGCGCACAGCCGCCGACACGAACAAGCGGTCCTGGTAGGTGCCGCGATACTCGAGCACACCGCTTGTCTGGTCGATGCTGCGGTCTTGATTCGCTAACGACAGCGGATCGGCGTTACTGCTGGCAAAGCCTGTGCGTTCGTATTCCATTGCGCCCGTTAGCGCATGACTAACGCTCGCTGCGTCGCCGAAGCGTAGCGTTGCCTGGTAGTCATATTTGTCACGCCGCCCTTCATTGCTATTGGAGTAGATGCCAACGCTATCGTAGAATTGGCTGCGGCTTCGAGTGATGCCGATATTGGCGCGCTGCTCGACGCGGCTGCCGGCCGGTGCGTAGCGCAAGCCTACCCGGCCGTAAGTCTGGATGCGCTCCGCACGGTTGAGACTGTCGATCACCAGCCCCTGTGTCGCGGTCGACGGAAAGCGAAAGTCCTGCTGGTCACCGTCGGCTGTGCCGTCAATGCGCAACAGTGCCGTGTCGATCGTTAACGCATCGGTTGCGCGCCAAGCAACGCTGCCGCGTGTCGTGAAGTTCCGATACCCGTCTCGTTCGGCGCCGCTCGGTGCAGCACTAATGCCGTCGGTGGCAAAATACTGCGCGCCGAAGCCCGCTGCGAGGCGCTCGCTGCCACCCTGCCAGCTGACCCGGCCGGTCTGGGTATTGAACGATCCGCTCTGCAGTTCCACCAGTCCGGCGCGCTCCGCAGTTGGTCCGCGCCGCGTGACGACATTGATCACGCCGCCGATCGCGTCGCTGCCCCACAGCGCGCTCTGCGAACCGCGCAGGACCTCGAGTCGCTCGATGTCGAGCGGCAGCAAGGTGGCAAAATCAAACTCGGACCCATAGGCAGGGTCGTTCACTTCAATCCCGTCGAGCATGACGAGCGTATGGTTGCCTTCCGCGCCGCGCAGTCGTACCTGCGTGACGCTACCGATCGGGCCGCTGCGGTTTACCGCAGCGCTGGCAACCGAGCGGAGCAGGTCCGCAACCAGCGACGGCGCGCGGCGATCGATATCGCGGGCGTCAAAGACAGTGACGGAACTGCCCACCTGCTCACGCGGCAATTCGATGCGGCTTGCGCTGATGACCACCTCATCGAGCCGCGCGGCGGCGCTCGCCGGCGATATGGCGCTGCTGAAGAGGAAACCGGCGATGAGTGACCCCACGCCAGAAGGAATAAAATTGATCGACATGTTGCGCCCTCCGCGCTAACGAGAGCGGGAGGTTTCGGCGACGGTCGTTAGGCGGCGGGTTGCAAAGACGAGTGCAAGCGTGCCGGACTTCGAGCCGCCTCCGGTGCACCCCGCCCGTGACTACTGCAACAACGTGTCGCGGGCAGGTCTCCTGGCTGGCGGGGTCGCCATGTTCGCCTTCCCAGATTGTCCAGCCGGACCATCCAGTGGCTATGTGAACACGACTACCGCTTACAGTTGCGGGGGCAGCTTCGGCATCAGGGGGCAAACCCTTGCACCGAATTCCCTATTGAGCCCTTGCGGGCACCTTCGACCCACGCAGCTTGCGCGATGAGGCGACGCGGCGTCAAGCCATTGACGCGCGATCAACTCCATCGCTCAACCGTTGAGCAGGACGATCTTGCCGAAATGCGTGCGGGCATCGACCATCGCGTGTGCTTGCACCAAGTCCCGCATTGGCAGCGTCGCATCGACCGGCGCTTTGAACACACCCCGCTTGAACAGCGGCAGCGCCACGTCGCGAAAGGTACGCATCGTCTCCGGCAGGAACCGTACGCTGGTGGAAATGCTCGTGGCCTGCAGCGACAGATTGCGTGTGCCGATGTTGAGGTTAAAGCAGACCTGCCGGCCGCCGGTGCTGCCGTACATGATGATGCGGCCCTCGGCGGCCATCGAGTCGAACAGCGAAGTGGCGGTCTCTTCGCCGATGGTCATCAGACCAATGTCTATTCCATGACCGTCTGTATCGCGGTGTGCTGCTGCGGCGACGTCTTCGGTTTTGTAGTTATAGCCTGCGTCTGCCCCGGCGGCGACGCCACGCGCCGCCTTGTCGTCGCGGCTTGCCGTACCGGCCACCCAAGCACCGCGCCACTTCGCGATCTGCAGCGCCGCACTACCGACGCTCGAGCCGATCGCCTCGATCAAGACGCGTGCACCGGGTTGTACGTCGGCAACGGTGATGAGCGCATGCCACGCGGTTAGCCAGCCGACGGGAATCGCCGCTGCCGCCGTCATGTCGAGACCATCCGGCACGGGCAGCGTGTGCTCCGCATCAAACAGCACCATCTCGGCATGCGAGCCGCGCGCCCGGCCGAACACACGATCGCCCAGCGCGAACCCCCGGACCTTTGCGCCAACCGCCTCGACGCTGCCAGAGGATTCCATCCCCATGACAAACGGCAGTGTCTGACCGGAGTAAGTGCCCGCACGCATTCGCGTTTCTGCGAAATTGATACCCGAGCCGTGCACTCGGACTAACAACTGATGCGGACCGGGGACCAGCTCCGGAAGAGCGGTCCAGAGCATATTCTCCGGACCGCCGAACTCTTTGACCAACCAGCCGTGCATCATGTCAGGCGCGTGGTGCCTTCATGAAGGCCAGGAAGGCCTCCGAATGCTGCTTGCCGAGCGGGCCGGTTACGGCATGCTTGGACATCGCCTGCCACCAGCGGGTCAGTTTGGGCAATCCCTCGAACTGGTTAGTAATACCGAAGGCCGGCAGCACGGCGCCCGCGGTGATGAACGACGGATACAGGACGCAGTCGGCGAGCGATAGCTGATCACCACAGGCATAGTCGCCGCCGCCCAGGTAGTGCTCGATGTGCTTGAGGCTTGCCATGTACGCCTCTTTCGCGGCGTCCACCTCGGCTTGGTTGCGCTTGCTCGGGTCCATGTTGCGGAAGAACGGCCCGATTTCTTTCATGGTGTATAGATCGATCAGCCGGCACAGCAGCCGCACGCGGGCGCGGTCGTAGGGGTCGCTAGGCAGCAATGCGGGGCCTTTCACCGTCTCGTCGAGATATTCGCAAATCACTGAGGACTCGGCCAGGTGGCGACCGTTGTCGTCCGTCAACCCCGGCATCTTGCCGAGCGGATTGATCGCTAGGTACTCGAGCGACTTGATGCCGCCGCCGGGTGCGTCGGAGTAGGGTAGGTCGAGCCCCTTGGCTTTCGCAGCGATGGCGACCCGCACGACATAGGGTGACGCAGGCGATCCGTATAACTTCATGAGCCGGTTCCTTTGGATGGTTGTGCCGCGGGTGCTGTTCAGGCGCGCGGCGGTGCGCCACTATGCGAGCCTTCCGATTCGCGAGTCAATAAGTGCAGCATCGCTGCACTGGAGAGTGAACATGCCGACTGAGTCGAACGTTGCCCGCACCGTGCGCCAGCAGCCCCGCCAGGGGCGCGCCTACTTCGAGTGTCGATATGGCCAACTGCACGTGCACAACACGATGCCGCCCGGTGGCGGCTTCGATGAGGGCGCTCCGTTGCTGTGCCTCCATCAAAGCCCAGCGTCGGGCCGTGTTTTCAAGCAGTTCACGCGCCTCATGGGCGGAACACGGTCGGTCTACTGTCCCGACACGCCTGGCTTTGGCGAGTCGGATGCACCACCCGATCTGCCCTCCATCGCCGACTACGCCGCTGCAATCGGTGATTTCCTCGATACGATGCGCCTGCGGCAGGTCGACATCCTCGGCTATCACACCGGAACCGCCATTGCGACCGAGCTGGCGCTCGCGCGGCCGAAGGTAGTGCGACGGCTGGTGCTGGTCGCCGTGCCTGCCTTAACGACTGCGGCGCGTGAAGCGTTTAAGCAGTCGCCGTGGCCGGTGCAACCGAAGGAGGACGGTAGTCACCTCGCGACTGAGTGGCAACGCAGTGTGCAATGGCGTGGGCCAGGCGTGACGCTCGAGCTGCTGGCGCAGTCGTTCGCCGAGAAACTCTACAACGGCGAGGCGGCATGGTGGGGCGCAAATGCCGTGATGAATTGGTCGGCAGACGAGCGCTTGCCGCTCATCAAGCAGCCAACGCTGGTACTGCGTCCGAAGGACGACCTGTGGGACGCCACGGCGCGCGCGCAGCAACTGCTGCGCGGCGCGCGCTGCATCGACCTACCGGACTACGGTCACGGGTTATTCGAAGTAGCGCCCGAGGTGGTCGCCACCCCGGTGGCGACGTTCTTGTCTGGATGAGTGGTGTGATGGCCAAGCCGCCACACTGCTAACAACATGCCGAGCAGTACGGGAATCGCAAGTAGATTCAGCTGCTCCCAGCCAAGCAGGGTGATTGCCGGCCCGGCGGCGAGTGAGGCGATGGCTTGCGAGCCAAACACGGTGAAGTCGTTGAGCCCCTGCGCTGAAAATCGCTCCGCAGGCCGATAGGCGGTCGTCAGGAGAGTGGTGCCAGCCACAAACAGAAAATTCCAGCCCACTCCAAGTAGCGCCAGGCCGGTTAGGTAGTGCACGAAGTGATGCCCGACGACGCTGCTGATGAGCACGCAGACGCCCATCAAAGCGACGCCGAGATACATCATCAGTCGTATACCCAGCACTCGAATCAGCCAGCCGCTCGCCAGTGACGGTAGATACATGGCGAGCAGGTGAGTGGAAATGACTCGTTTGGTCTCCGCCACGCTCATGCCGTCGACGACGTGCATGCTGATTGGCGTGGCCGTCATGATGAAGCTCATCACCACGTAGGACGACAGCCCGGCCAGCAGCGCGACGATAAATCGCGGCTGTGCTGCGATCACGCGCAGCGGGCGTGGTGGCGCCTGCTCGACGGTTGCTCGCTGCGACGGCGGACCGAGCGCGAGCAGCACGATGGCGGCGAGCAGACACAAAACCGACAGGCCCACAAATGAGCCACTGAATTCCGCCCAACCCCCTAACAACCGTAGTTGATCGCCCAATTCCGGGCCGAGCCACGCCGCCACCAGGGTCCCGAGCATCACGGTGGACACGGCTTTGCCGGCATCGATCTCGGCGACGTATTCGGTTGCCGCGAAACGATACTGGTGAACGAAAGCCATGTTCGAACCCAACAAAAAGCCGGAGACACACAGGCCCACGAAGGACTCATTGGCAATGCTGGTGGCAGCGAGTAGTGCCGCGCAGGTTGCTACCAAGGCGCTGCCGATGAAGCCGCGCTTGCGTCCGATCCGCCGCATCATGGCGGCGGCGGGAATCGAGCTGAGCGCGAGTCCCAGGATCGACATCGAGAGTGGCAACGTGGCGAGGGCCGGGACGGGCGTGATGTGGGTGCCAACGATGCCGCCGAACGTGACCAGCATGATCGTCCCGCACGCTGAAAATACCTGTGCAAGCGCCAGGATCCACACGTTTCGCATTGCCGCGATTCTACAGATTGCAGCCTGAAATGAGACCGGGATCTCGTAAAAGCGCGCCGGTTGGCCGAAACCGTTAAATTGCTGACGTGGCAATTCTGCAATAATTCGCTCTGGCGTCGATCGGGAATGCCGCGCGAAGATGGAGCTAGCCTAGTGTCTGTGCCGATGCAACCCAACGAGCCAGTCTCCGGGGACAATGAAAGTACCGCCGAACTACCGGTACTCGACGTCGAGGCCTACGAAGCGAGTCTCGAAGAAGACCACATAGCCCACACCGACACCTGGGTTGCGCCGCAGAGCAGTCTCGGTTTCCAGCCAGTGGACGACCAGCCAGTAGACGATACTGCAGCGACCGCGCGTCGTGGCGCGCTGGATCCGGCCGCGCGCACGCCTGCAGCGGTTGATCTGACTGGCCTGTCGGCAACCTTGCGTGCTGTTGAAGACCGCTTGCGTCAAAAGGGTGAGCGTCTGGTCGCGCTGGAGCGCGAGCTTGCCGCGGTGCGCGCGGATCATATTGCGGCGATTGCGCAGAGTGAGGGTTCGGCAGAACAGCAGGCGTCGCTGCGCGCGTCGCTCGAGACCGCTGATCAGGATCGGTCGCGATTGGAGCGGGTGCTGGCCGAGCGCGACGCACGTGTGACAGAACTGGCAGCAACCCTGGTACAGGTGGAAGCGGAGCGCGAAGCCGCCCTGATCCGGGTCAACTGTGACCTTGTGCTGCAGCGCGAGCAGAGCGACGCACGCATACAGGTATTGGTGACGCGGTCGACGGAGCTGGAAAGCGAGCTCGAGCAGTTAGCCAGTGACCATGAAGCCGCCGGTCGGCGTATTCGTGAGCTGGAAGCTGAGATGTCGACGCGCTACGACGAGCTGGAACTACAGGCGACTGCGCGCGAGAACGAATACAACGCGCGGTTGGCGGAGCGGGATCACGATCTGAGCGCGGCCGAAGAAGCCTTGCAGCGACTCGAGCACGAGCTGAGCAACAAGAATGTGAAACTCGAGGAGCTGGCCAGTTCGAATGACGATTGGCGCAGTACCATAGTTGAGGCGCAACAAGCGCTCTCTGAACGTGATCAACGGATCCGGCAGCTCGAATCGGAAATCGCGTCCACGGCTACGGCCTTCGGCAAGATTCAGCGGAGTATCGAGCGGCTCGACCCGGTCGCCGAAGATCACGTCGACGCGGCCGTCGAGGGGCCGCAACGCATGTTGATTCGCACCGACGGCAACACCGAGTTTGTGCACCAGCTGGCGCGCCGAACGCGTATCGGACGTGGGCCGGAGAGCGAGCTGCAGATCGACGCCCAGTACATCAGTCGGACGCACGCGGTGATCATGGCGGGCCCCGTCCATACCACGCTCGAGGATCTTGATAGTACCAACGGTGTGTTCGTCAACGGCAAGCGTATCGCGCGGCAAACGCTCAAAGACGGCGATCGCGTGACCATCGGCCGTATGCATTTCCGCTACGCGGTGCGCTCCTCAGTTAGCCGTTGATGCCGGAGCCCGAGGCAGCGCCCGAGAAGGCGGCGGTTTGCTAAGCTGTGCTTGGTCTTAGTCTGCGGCGAGTGTTTCTGTATGCCCGAAGCCAAACACCGATCGGCGCCGGTACCTGCGCCGCAGCCGGCCTTCTTCGAGAACGCCGCCGTCGACAATCTGATCGAGATCGTGCTCGAGCTGGGTTCCGAGCTCTGGGTGCAACGCGAACGTAGTCGGATCGTCGAGCAGTTGTTGGCGGAGCGCGGCGTCGTTACTGCCGACGCGATCCAACAGTGTATTGCCAGCGAAGCTGAGGTGGGCCGGTCGGCCGCTGAGCGACAGGCGTTTATCGACCGTCTCTATGGCGCGTTTGCGCGGCCGCGCGTCAATGCGACTCCCGGGCTGGACGAGGCCTGAACGGAATGCCCGACGCGTATATCGAACGTATCCTCAAGGCACAAGTCTATGACGTCGCGATCGAGTCGCCACTCGATCCCGCGCGCCGTTTGTCGCGCCGTCTCGGCAACCAAGTGTTGCTGAAACGTGAAGATCTGCAGCCCGTCTTTTCGTTCAAGCTGCGCGGCGCCTATAACAAGATAGCGCATCTTTCCGAGTCGGTTGCAAGACGTGGCGTCATTTGCGCGTCGGCTGGCAACCACGCACAGGGAGTCGCGCTCGCCGCGCAACGTCGCGGAATTCCCGCGGTGATCGTGATGCCGGTGACAACGCCCGAGATCAAGGTGCAGGCGGTGCGGGATCTGGGCGGCGAGGTCGTGCTACACGGCGACGACTACGACAGCGCCTACGAGCACGCGCTGCTGCTGGCGCGCGAACGCCAGCTGGTATTTGTGCATCCCTTCGACGATCCGGATGTGATCGCGGGTCAGGGGACAATCGCGGTGGAACTATTGCGCCAGACCGGCGGTGCCATCGATGCGATCTTCGTGCCGGTCGGCGGCGGCGGCTTGATTGCCGGTATTGCCGTCTATATCAAATACTTGTATCCGCGCGTCAAGATCATCGGCGTCGAACCGGCTAGTGCAACGATCATGCATCCGGCGCCCAAGGCTGGCGAACCCGTGACGCTCGAGCGTGTCGGGCTGTTCGCCGACGGTGTGGCGGTCAAGCGAGTCGGCGAGGAAACATTCCGGCTGGCACGCGAGTATGTCGACGAGATGGTGTTGGTGAACACCGACGAGATATGTGCCGCCATCCAGGATATTTTCGAGGACACGCGCTCAATCGTCGAGCCGGCCGGCGCGCTTGCCGTGGCCGGCATCAAGCAGTACGTGGCTAACAATAGCTGGCGTGACAAGCGTCTGGTTGCCATCAATTGCGGTGCCAATATGAATTTCGATCGCCTGCGCCACATCGCGGAGCGCGCCGATCTGGGCGCCCAGCGGGAAGTCCTGTTGGCGGTCGAGATTCCTGAGGAACGTGGCAGTTTTCTGCGGTTTTGCGGCGAGCTCGGTCGACGCAGTGTCACCGAGTTCAACTATCGCTATGAGAGCGAACACCGCGCGCAGATCTTCGTCGGCCTTGCCGTGTCGGGCGGGCGGGCTGAGCGCGATGCCTTGATCGCAGGTTTACAGGGCGCCGGCTATCCCGTGACGGATATGACCGACAACGAAATCGCCAAACTGCATATCCGCTACATGGTGGGCGGTCACGCCCGGGGTCTCGCGGATGAGTTGTTGTATCGCTTTGAGTTTCCCGAGCGCCCTGGCGCACTGCTGAAGTTTCTGCAGTCGGTTGGCGCGCGTTGGAATATCACGATGTTCCACTATCGCAATCACGGCTCGGACCATGGTCGGGTGTACGGTAGCCAGAACTCATCGCATGGGTGAGCAGGCGTACCAGCCGCTGCGGCCGGCCAGATTTGAGTTTATCGACATCCGCGGGCTGCGGCACCGTGTAGCGCTCTGGGGCCCCGAATCCGCAACACCCATCGTGCTGTTGCATGGTTTCATGGACTGCAGCCTCACATTCCAGTTCTTGGTCGATCAGTTGCCCGCCGACTGGAGCTTTGCGGCGCCGGATTGGCGCGGTTTTGGCGGCACCGAGTCGACTGGCACGAGCTACTGTTTTCCTGACCATTTGGCTTATCTCGAGGTGCCGCTCGATCGGCTAACATCCGCGGCGCCGGCATGCGTCATCGGTCACAGTATGGGCGGTAACATCGCCTCGCTGTATGCGGGCATTCGACCGGACCGGCTGCGCTGGCTCGTGAACCTCGAGGGGTTTGGCTTGCGCAGTTTGACCGCCGCTGCGGCACCGGCGCGCTACGGTGAGTGGCTCGATCAACTGCGGTCCAAGCGCACCGAGCGGCATTTTGTATCACCCCAACAGCTTGCCACAGTACTAGCGCGTCGCAATCCTCGATTGACGCTGGCGCGAGCGCAGTTCATCGCCGAAGCTTGGACGCGGCCAGTTGCCGGCGGCTATGAATTGGCGACCGACCCCATGCATCGCTTGCTCAACCCGGTGATCTATCGACGCGATGAGGCCGAGGCGTGTTGGCAACGTATGACTTGCCCGATGTTGTTGCTGCTGGGCGAACAGTCGGAGTATCTGCCGCACCTGGGTGCCGATGGCACGGCGGCCAGGTTTCGCCAAATCTATCAGCGGCTGACGCTCACGACGCTGCCCGGCGTCGGTCATATGCTGCATCATGAGGACCCAGCGGCGGTCGCAGCCACCATCGTCCACTTTCAGTCGGAGCAGGCATGACAGAACAGCGCCAGATCGTGACGACAGATTTTGGTCAGATGCATGCCCGTCTGCAGGGTGATGGTGACGTTCCGCTCGTGTTGCTGCATTTGTCGCCGCGCTCGAGTCAGATGTGGACCCATCTGCAGCCAGCGCTGGCGCGTCGCACGATCGCCCTCGACCGGCTCGGCTATGGCTTTTCGGACGCCCCACCGCGTGCTCTCACGATGGTCGAATACGCACAAGCGGCGATGCAGGCGCTCGACGCGCTTAACGTCGGCGAGCGTTTCGATATTCTTGGAATGCATACGGGCGCACTCGAAGCGATCGAGCTGACCCATCTGTGCCCGCACCGAGTGCGTAACGTCGGCATCGTAGCCATTCCGGTTTTCACGGCGGCTGAGCGTGAGCATGGCTTGCAGACCTTCGCGCAGCTCAAAGTGGTGCCGGTCGAGGATGGTTCGCATCTCGTTGCCGCCTGGCGCGCACGCTTTCAGTATCGGCAGCCGCCTTGGCATCTCGAGGACGTTGCACGCCGTATGGTCGATTATCTGCTCGCACCGTACCCTGGTCAGGCGTACGTCGGCGTCTTCAACTATGACGCAGCACCCCGCCTAACCAGTCTTGCGCACCGTCTGGTGGCATTCGTGCCGCACGACGATGTGTATGAGATGTCGGTCCGCTCTCGAGCGCTATTGCCGCCGCAGGCTATCTACCTCGATTTGCCGGACTGCAACATCGACCTGTTTCTGACTGCCGTGCCGCGCATGGCAACATTGATCGATGAATATCTACCGGCAAGCCCATGACAGTGCTACGACAATATCTGGATAGTCGTTTTGGGCAACTGCACCTGCGTATCGCGAGGCCGGTGCTCGCCAGCAAGCGCCGACCGGTGGTCTGTTTCCATTTGAGCCCGGTATCCGGCGCCATCTATGAGAATCTACTGGGCGAGCTTGGCAGCGATCGGGTCGCGCTCGCGCCCGATACTCCCGGTTATGGCGCGAGCGATAGCCCCGCCCAGCCGCCGTCAATCGAAGACTACGCTGCCACCATGGGCGAGATGCTGGAGTCGCTGGCAATCGACGAGATCGATTGCATCGGCTTTCACACCGGCTCCAAGATCGCTCTCGAGCTTGCCTTGCAACGGCCTGCGAGCGTGCGCCATCTGCTGTTGATTTCGACACCTATCTACACGGCGGAGGAGTTGCAGCAGATGCGCGTCGAGTTCGCGCCGATGGTAGTTCGCGCCGATGGCAGGCATCTCACGGACTACTGGCAGGAACTGATGCGCTGGCGCGGGCCGGGTCAAACACCCGAGGACTTGATGCGCTATTTTGGGATTCACGTCAGCGGCGGCGAGCGCCGCCATTTTGGTCATCGCGCCGCTTTCCAGTATTCGACGGCTGCGGCTTTGCCGCAAATCAACCAACCCGTGCTGGTCCTGAACAACAACGATGACCTGCAGGAGTACACGCGGCGCGCGCTACCGCTGCTGCAGAACGGCGTGATCCTCGAGCGGGCAGATTGGGGGCACGGGTTTCTGGACCTGCACACCGCCGAGTTCGCCAAGATCGCGCGCGAGTTTTTTGATCGCGCCCGTTGACCGACTTGCCGCTGTTGTACACTGCCGCGCTCGTCCGACGAGGCGCCGTGTTTCACCCTAAGCATCCATTGCATCTGCCCTATCGCTACGCCAAGCGCATTGCAATCGCGCTCGTCGGTGGCACCGTTTTGTTGATTGGTTTCGCGATGATCGTGTTGCCGGGGCCCGCATTCGTCGTCATCCCGGTCGGGCTCGGCATTCTGGGGCTCGAGTTCGCGTGGGCGCGGCTCTGGCTCGCACGGGTCAAAGAGAAAGGGATGCAGGTGGCGAATGCCGTCCGCACTCGCAACGGGCGCCGCGCGGACAGCAGCGTTCCGCCGAATTCTGACCAGCCGTGACTGACCGTGACCGACTATAGTCGGGCGCCGCAGAGTTGGCGGGTAGCGCCAGTGTCGCCACGCTCGCAGTGGACGGGCTATCTCGGCGTGCTGCCGTTCGCCGCCGCGTTGCTCGGCGTTGCGGCGGCACCGTCTCTCGAGTTGCGGGAATTCGCGCTGCGTCTCGGCATTGCATACGGGGCCGCGATTCTTACCTTCGTCGGCGCCGTGCATTTCGGTCTGGTGATCGCGCGGCGCTTGCCCGGCACCTTTGCTGTCACGCTTGCCGCCACCCTGCCATCACTCGCTGGAGTCGCTGCAATATTGTTAGGTGGGCAGCGCGGAATTGCATTGCTCACCGTTTCGTTCGGACTCTTCTGGCTGTATGAATCCCGCCGTTGTGGCGACCTATTGCCGCCGGCCTATCTCAATCTGCGGCGCACACTGTCGCTGGCCGTTTGCGCGTTGCTTGCGCTGACGATGTTCGCCGCCGACTCGTCGGGCTTGCGCTGACTGGCCGTTAATTTCGCCGTCGCGTGCCGCTCACCAGCCCATGCCGTAATAGGTAATCGTACGCCGCACGTTGTCCCGTACCCAGAGTTCGAAGTTGCGCAGATGTTTGAAACGCGCCGTTAGCCGGGTTGCCACGATATCCGGGATGTCCTCCAGCCCAGTACCAGCATCAAGCTCTCGCTTCGTCTCGCTCATCAGTGCTTCGAGATACTGCCGCCGTTCCGTGAGCCGTGATTTCGGTGCCACCGGTATGCCATGGCCACCCACATAACTATCGAACGGCTCGGCTTCCAGTTCACGCAGCGTCCGCACCCAATGGTGGAGTGAGTAGTCCGGGATGAACGGCAGCGGCATGCCGCCAGCGGTGCCAAGGTCGACAATGAAGGGCACGTTGACGTGCGCGGGCGTCATGACGCTGAGGCAATCGCCGTGATTGTGACCATAGTAGCGCAGCTGCAGGGTGCGATTGCCCAGTGTCAGGTCGTAGTGCTCGCCGCTGTAGGTCTGGTCTGGCAGCACGATATCCGGATTCGGCAAATCCTTGAAATGCGCCACACAATTCTCATGACTGATGAATACAGCCCCCTCATCCTTGAAGAGCTGGCCGCCACTGACGTGGTCCCAGTGCTCATGGCTGTACACCACGTACTTGACCGGTAGCGGCGTGATCTTGCGGATCTCATCGCGCAACACGCGCTGCGGCCGCCTCGATCGGGTCGGTGACGATGACGCCCGCGTCGGTGACCAGAAACACGCTCCGCGTACCGGTGTAGCGAAACGTGTAGTAGTCGGGGCCAACTTGGGTCACCTCGTGGCCGAGCACGGGCGCTTTGAGCGCGGTTGGCGCCGAGCTATCGGCTGCACGCGCCGTAACGGCGACAAGTACTGCTAGTAGTGAGCAAAGTGCGTGGATGCGCATAGCCTCTACTCCTGCTAACTATTGAAAAACGGCACCAGTTCTTCACCCCAGCGGGTCATTTCATCCGGCATCTGGCCGAAAGGGAACTGCGGGAAGTCCGCTGCGGCCTGGCGCGTGTGATCGATATTCGGATCCCAGCGCGGTGCGACCAGCACTGCCGGCGTCTTGAGTTGTTTTAGCTTGCTCTTGGTCGGATAGGCGAAATGCGCCTGATAAGCAGCGCGCCACATCTCGGGTGCTTTAAATATCTCCATGACACGCGCATGCACCATGGCCGGATCGATGTACGGCGGCTTCCAGATGATGCCCTCGCGAGTGCGGCGGTACCATGGCCAGAATAAGCCTTGATCGCGCATCAGCATCCAGGCATGGAGCAGATGGCCACCGTACCAGTCGGGTTTGATTTCCGGCGTATAGTTTTCTTCAGCTCTGCGGTGAGGGCCGTCGGGAAATACAACAGATCGGCCATTGCCAAATGCGAGATTCGTTTTGGCGCGATCAACGCCAGCTCGAGTCCTACCAACCCGCCACCCCAAGTGCCGATGAAGTCGCACTCCTTGATACCGAGCGCATCCAGTGCTTTGAGCAGTGCCTTGGCATAGGTGGTGACGGTAATCTTGCCGGCAGGCAAAGTATTGTCTGACTCGCCGTGACCGGGCAGGTCGATCGCGACGACCGGACGCAGTCCGATGAAGGACTCGGCCAAGGGTTTGACGATGTCGCTCGAGCCGGCGGCGTCGTGTTGCACCACGACCACGCGTCCCTCGGCATCTGTGTTGCGACGGATGCGCAACTGCCCGCCGGGCACATCCAGCATCTGCTGCCACATCCGGCCCTTGATCGGTGCGGTGGCCTGCAGCTTCGGCGCAGCGGATAACTTGTGTTTGCGCAGCCACGCTGCCACCAGATCCAGCGTCTGTTCGACCGTGCCGCCGGCTTCGCCGCTGACGCTCGCCGCCTTGGCGCGAATGCGCGGCAGGTGCTGAGCAAGTACGTCGGTCTTGGCGGCGGTGACGAGCACCGGCACGCGCATCTCGCGCAGCGCCTGGTCGCTGCGCATCGTGAAGGCAGCACGATAGCCAACTCGATAGTGGTCGCCGGAGCGCAGCATGTCGAGCGCGGCGGCCTGCAGCATCTCCGGCGCCGGCACGTCGAAGTCGAGGCGGTCCGCCAGACCCTTGCGGTACCACGGAAAGAAGATCGTCTGCTCGCGCATCCGGCTCCAGAGCCAGGTCAGGTGCGAGCCGTCCCACTTCGGTTCGAGCGACGGCAAGTAGTTAGCCAGAATGTCCGCCCGATCCTGCTCGGTGAGAAGTACGTAGCCGTTGGCCACCGCGCAGATCACGCGTTCCGGAAAATGCTGCGCGAGGCCGGCAGCGACCATCGCACCGGTGTGAAAGCCGTAGACGGCGGCCTTGCCGACACCGAGGGCGTCGAAGAATTCGATCTGTGCCTGCGCGATGTCCGCGACTTCGGCGCGGTCGACACCGAGTGGGTCGGAGAGCCCGAACCCTGGCGTATCGGGTGCGATACAGGTGAAGTGCTGGCCCCAGCGTTGCATGGTCGAGACCATATCCCGCGACGACAAGGGCGACTGATGCAGCAGAATCACTAGCGGGCCACTGCCGCAACGCCGATAGTGAACCTGCCGGTCGCCCCAGCGCCCGTCGAGAATTGAGGCGAAGTGCCGGCTGATCTTCAATGCTGCTGCCATGGTAAACCTCATCGTGGATAGCGCCTGCGGCAAAGGCCGCCGTACTGCCAAAAATCGTGGGCCGCGCCAACCGCGAAGCTCCACTCGACAACGTTACCAGCTAACATGCGCGCTCGCATCCTATGGTTACTCTGAAATCGTCGCCATCCTCGGGCGAGCGCCGCTCGCCGGCGCTCGTTGCGCTGTCGCATCGCCCGTTCGCGCGCTTTGCGATCGGGCGCCTGTGCGCCACGCTGGCGTGGCAGATGATCGCCATCGGCGTGGGTTATCAATTGTGGCATCTCACCGGCGATCCGCTTGATCTCGGCGTCGTGGGCCTCGCCCAGTTTCTGCCGTTCTTTCTGCTGATCCTGCCAGCGGGGCAAGTCGCTGATCGGCTGGATCGCCGTAGCGTTATGGTTGCGGCCTGTGCTCGAGTTGGTAGCCGCGGTGATGTTGCTGGCATTTACGCTGACGCACAGCCGGGCGGTCTGGATGGTATTTTTGGCGGTCGCGCTGGTCGGTATCGCGCGATCGTTCTGGATGCCGGCCAGTCAGGCGATGACGCCCAACCTGGTGCCGGCCGCCGCTTTCCCGGGCGCTTTGTCCGTGAACGCGATGCTGTTTCAGGTGGGCGTGATCGCCGGGCCGTCGCTGGGCGGCTTACTCGTGATAGCGGGAGTCGAATGGGCCTATGCCGTCGCGGCTGGTCTGTTGGTGGTGGCAACGATATTGATGGCCAGCGTCGGTCAGGTGCGCGCGCGAATGGCGGCAGTCGATTGGCGTTTGCGCGACGTGCTCGATGGCCTGCGTTTTGTCTGGCGCAAGCAGCCGTTGTTTGGCGCCATCTGGCTCGATTTGTTCGCAGTCTTGTTAGGTGGCGCTACCGCCTTGCGACCGATATTCGCTACCGAGGTGTTGCAAGTGGGTCCGGCGGGCTTCGGCGCGCTGCGCGCAGCTCCTGGCGTAGGCGCGGCGATCATGGCCGTGTGGTTGGGTCTGCGGCCGGTCGAGCGATACGCGGGCAACTGGATGTTTGGCGGTGTCGCCCTGTTTGGCGTGGCCACCCTGGTGTTTGCGCTCTCCACGAATTTCGTCCTGTCGATGGTCGCGTTGGTGTTCCTCGGCGCGGGCGACATGGTGAGTGTGTTTGTCCGCCAGCTGTTGGTGCAGCTCGAAACACCCGATTCGATCCGCGGCCGTGTCAGTGCGGTCAGTTCCATGTTTATCGGCGCGTCCAATGAGCTGGGCGAGTTTGAATCGGGCGTAACGGCGAGTTGGTGGGGTGTAGTGCCAGCCGTCGTCGTCGGCGGCTGCGGCACCTTGTTGGTCGTGGTCGCCTATCGCCGGCTGTTTCCGCAGCTCGCCCACCTCGATCGGTTCCCGCCGCCGGCGCGCGACGACCCTCCTGACTTGGCGCGCGCGGCCCCCGGCTGACCGCATTCACGGCCGATTCAGGCTCGTCGGCTCAAGATTCTGCTGCTGCAAGATGGTGCCGTGCCGGAACCGTAGCGGGCGGCGGCGGTCATAGCTTGGGAGAGGGGGTGTCCGTGGCATACTGGGTCGGTGTCTTGGCGACTGCCTGCGCGTCGTCCAGCACGTAGTTCCCTCTCACCGTCGATGGGAGACCAGCCATGGCGCCAAGCACTCGTTTTGCTGCATTTTTGCCCGCGACCGTCGCGGTTTCTGGCGCACTGATACTAAGCGGATGTATGCACGCCCGGACTGAGGAATCACGGCAATTGGCAACGCAGATTGCGGGCGACGAAGCGGTGGTGGTGCTGGCAAAACCCCAGGTGGAAGGTGCGGCGTCAGAGGATCGATTCATGGATTGCTTAGCCAAAAATCTGGCACGCGGCGCCACGGGCATCAAGGTCCATGGCAACGACGCCTTTGTCGACAAGATGTTCCCCTGGTTCGAACCCGGTACGGCGCCCAACAAAGCTGAGGCCGTGACCGCGTTGTTGGAGCGGCCCGGAGTCACCGAGCGCATCGCCGAAACCGGCGTGCGTTATGTCGTTTGGCTGGACGGTGCAACGCGCAAGACGGACGGCGGCGGCAGTCTGGCCTGCGGCGCGGCGCCTGGCGCGGCGGGTTGCATCGGTTTTGGCTGGTGGGAGAAGGAATCCGACTACGAGGCCACGATTTGGGACCTGCAGCAGGCCAAGTCGGCCGGTACGGTGGGTACCAACGTCACCGGCACATCGGCCATTGTCGGCGCCGTGGTGCCGATACCCTTCATTGCGCGTGTCGAAGGCACGGCCTGCAATCGATTGTCAGAGCAGCTGCGGTCGTTTTTCACGGGTGGTCAGTCCGCCGGTAGTGCGGTGACGTCGCAGGTGGGAACGAATTGATGCGCGTCGCTGGTCGCAGTTCTGCGTTGATTCGTTGGCTCGTAGTACCTGTGTGTTTGCTGCTCGTCGCAAGCTGCGCCGCCGGAATAGGCGGTGCGCCAAGTGCGCCAAGTGCGCCAAGTGCGCCAAGTGCACCGAAGTTGCCTGACTCCGCCGGTCAGTCTGGCGGTGAGGCGGGCGAGGCTGCGGCCAAGTTGCCGGACGGATCGTCCGGGGATGGTGCGCAAACTGCTGCTGAGCGCCGTGGAAAATTGGACAAGCGATTGGACGACTCGTTAGGCGAATTCGACGAGACGTTGCGCAAAGAACAGGAGCGCGTGGCCAGCGAGCGCGATGCGCGAGCCGCTGAGGGTGCCGCTCGAGATGCGCGTCGCACAGAGAGCGAAGGTGACGGCGATACTGGTGCCTTAACGGCAGATGCTGGCAACCGACCTGGCGAGCTGCAGTCGGACGTGGAAACGAAATCTGCAAACAAGAGTGGCAACAAACCTGCGGATACGGTATCCGGCGGCACCGGTGGTGGCGGTGCAAATGCCGCAAATAGGCCGGCTGGTGTCGATGACGATATCGTTGCGCGGCGATTGCGGCGAGCGGCAGAAAACGAAACTGACCCGGAGCTGAAGGAAAAGCTGTGGAAAGAGTACGAACAGTACAAGCGCAGTACCTCGTGAGGCACCTGGCTGCCATTCAGCGCATTGCTGCTGCGAGTTTATTGCTGGCCGGCGCACTCGCTCTCAGCGGTTGCGTGGTGCAGGAAACCAAGCCACTGCCAAAGATTGCCGCCGTGCAGTCAACCGCCGAGATCCCGCAGGACGAATTGCTCGATGTCGGCATTCGCGTCTTCGATCCCGGGATCCCGGCTGACAAGGCGGATGATCTCGAAGCTTTGGCAAAACTACGAATTTATCCCGATTTACGCAAGGCAGAAGCACATTATCTGCCTACGTTACTGCGTCAGACTCTTGAGTCAACGTCGCAGTGGGGTGCAGTGCGCGTTGTGCCTGAGAACGCCGACTCTGTCGACTTGCTCGTGACCGGCAAGATTCTGTACTCAACCGGGCGTGAGTTGGCGTTGGCGGTTTCGGCTACTGATTCGGCGGGTCGCGTCTGGCTAGATGCCAAGCGCTACGGTAGTGCCGCCGACTTGGGTTCGTACAAGACACCTCAGGCGCTCAAGGCCCGTGACCCGTTTCAAAATGTCTACGCGGAAATCGCTAACGACCTGCTGGCAGTGCGCCAGAAGTTGACTGCGCAGGACAGACAGGATTTGCGGCGCTTGACGGGGCTCAAATTCGCTCGTGATCTCGCGCCTGAGACCATGAGCGGCTTTGCATCGCCGGACAAAGCCGGTGTGCTGCGAGTTGTGCGGTTGCCTGCCACTAACGACCCGTTTGTCGAAAGAGTTGAGCGCATCCGCGAGCGCGATGACACAATGATCGATACTGTCAATGGCTATTACGCAGGTTTCGCGGCTGGTATGAGCGAGTCCTATGGTAGCTGGCGACAGACTAGTTATGAGGAGATTGAGAAAGAGGACCGGGCACGTTCGTCGGCGCGTTTGCGAGCAGGACTTGGTGCTGCGGCGGTGCTGGCGTCGATCCTAGTGCCCAATCAATGTGCAGGCGATGCCTACACGTGCCGGAACGTGCAATCGGCAGCGCGGACGGCTGGCACTGTCGGCGGAATTGCAGCGGTTTTGTCAGGAATCAAGAAGTTTTCTGATGCTCGAGTCCACGCCGAATCACTCAAAGAACTGAGCGAGAGTTTCGAGGCCGAGGTAGCGCCGCAGCTAGTCGAGGTGGAGGGTCGTACACTGCGACTCACCGGCAGCGCTGAGGAACAGTACCGTGAATGGCGCAAACTCCTGCGGCAGATCTACCTGGAAGAATCGGGTGGCGTAGCCGGCTCAGCGCCCGCGGTGCCCGTTGGTACGGAAGCACCGCCGTCGAGTTGAATAACTCATTGATAGTCCAAGAAGTCCGGTAACAAGATTATGAATGAAGCCAACGCACGCGTGTGCGGCCGCTTCGTATTGCGCGAGAAGATCGGAGCTGGTGGTTTCGGCGAAGTCTGGCGTGCATACGATGAAGTGCGCGAACTCGACGTTGCACTCAAGATCCTGTATCCGCAACTCACGCAATCCTCGGCTGCCTGGCGGGTGCTCGAGCGTGAGTTCACGCTCTCTTCGCGGTTGAATCATCCTGGCGTGTTGCGAGTGTACGAGCCACTTCGAGACGAACGGCAAGCGGTGCTGCCTATGACTTTCGCGCCCGGGGGCGATCTCCGGAGTCTGCGCGGGCAGCGCTATACCCGCATCGTACCGCTCCTGATCGAGGTAGCACGGGCCCTGGAGCATGCGCACTCGCGCGGCATAGTGCATCGCGATCTCAAGTCGGGCAACGTACTGCTCGATGTGGGTCGGCGCGTGCTGCTTGCAGACTTTGGTTCGGCTGCAGCTGAGGGCGATGCTGATAACTCTCTGCCCGGCTCGCCTTTTACGGCCAGCCCACAACAGTTGTCCGGTGAGCCGCCGACCGCGGCGGATGATATCTACGGGCTCGGTGCGCTCGCCTACGAACTACTGTCAGGCGCGCCACCCTTCTATCCAAACTTCGACGTGGAGCGTGTGTGCAAGGAGCCCGCGCCGGCACTAAGCCCGGCCTATCCGATCCCGCCGCGGCTCGAGCAACTCGTTATGCGAATGCTGGCGAAACGTCCCGCTGCTCGCCCCGCAACCATGCACGATGTGGCCTCGGAGTTGAATTCGATATTGCACGACACGCTGGCGGCACCAGAGGAGATGCTGCAGTCCCTGCGCCGGGATCCCAAGTCTTATCCGGGTCCCAACGAGAACTCGACGCTCGATGCGCTGAATATCACCCAAGCGTTGCCGTTGCCAGCAGCAGATTTTGAGGAAGACGACGCCAGAATTGCGGGGCTAGATGAGCCGGCTGAGTTTGTGCCGATATTTCGCGAGTTTGCCGGGAGCCGCACCCTTCCGAATGAGCGGCAGCGGCCTGCCGAGATTAGGGGCGCAGCACCACGTACCACGGGACCTTCCCCGGCGGAGCGAAGAGTGGAGGATCGACGCGCTGATGCGGCGCTCGACGATTCGATTGAGGTGGGTGTCATGGCGGCTGGCGGGACAAGACATGGCGATTTGCCGCTTGTCGACCTCAAGGAGCTGACGGACTTAGCGCGCTCCCCAGTGCCACGGATAGAAGACGTGTTTCGCTCGGGTGCCGCGCGTCCACGGGTTCGGCGTACCGGTGTTTGGCTTGCCGCAGCCGCGCTAGCTGCTGCTGTGGTAGCTATTTTTGTCTGGCTGCCCCGTGTGGCCGTCCAAACTGTACCTGCGCCTGCTGCTATCCCCGTGGCGGATTCCGTGGGGCCGACGGCCGAGGAGCGCCGGGACATGGCCAGGCAGCTGGCTGAGCGACGCGCCGAGAGCGACGAATTGGGCGCGCAAATCACCGCGCTGGATCAACGCGGTGCCGTGCTCTGGAGCGGCGACGGGTTCGCGCGCGCTAAGGCAAGTGCCGCAGAGCTTGTGGCTGCCCTCGAGCGGGACGATCTGGGCACGGCTAACGAATTGACAGCGGTGCTTCGGAAGGCGATCGCGGCGATTGAGGCCGAGGCGCCAGCAGCGCTCGAGGCGCAACTCGCAGCTGGCGATCGGGCGCTGGCAACCGCGGACGCTGCGATTGCGCGGCAGGCCTATGAGACGGCGGGAAAGATTGATCCTGGGAATTCTCGGGCCAGCGCGGGCCTTGCCCACCTGACCAAGTTGTTGGAAGTTGCCCCGCTTTTGGCGCAGGCCGAGGCTGCGGCAGACGCTGGAGACCTTGTCTCGGCAGAACGTATGTATCGACGGGTGCTTGAGGAGCAAGCGGAAAACTCGGCAGCGACAGCCGGTCTCGAGGCACTGCGTACCAAGGCGAGCGATTCGGCGTTTGCGAAGGCGATGGGCGACGGACTTGCGGCCCTCGCGGCCGGTCGTGCAAATTCGGCGCGAGCGAGTTTTCTGCGAGCGCAACAGTTGCGGCCAGAAGCAGCTGAGGTAAGCGAGGCGTTAACACAAGTGGCTGCGACTTCCCGTGGTGTCGCGGATGCGAATCTCGAAGTAACGGCCGCGCGGCTAGTGGCCGAAGAGCGCTGGACGGAGGCATTGGCACTGTACGAACAGGCGCTAGCCAATGATCCTTCGCTGGCCTTCGCGCAGCGAGGCAAGGCCCGAGCGTTGCCGCGCGCGGATTTGTCGCGGCGACTGCAGAACGTCATCGAACGACCGGAACGACTGGCCTCCGCAGCGGTGCGTGCTGAAACTGATGCTTTGCTTGAGCGGGCTCGCGGCCTGTCGGATCAGGGGCCCGTCATTCGTTCGCAGATCTCACGCCTGGAAATGCTCTTGCCTGACTTCGACCGCCCAGTCACCCTCGCACTTGAATCGGACAACGCGACTGAAGTCGCGATTCAGCGTGTGGGATATTTCGGTGCCTTTGAGCGGCGTGAGCTCGAGCTTAAACCTGGGCAATACACGATCATCGGTCGGCGGCAGGGGTATCGTGACGTGCGGCGAGAATTCACGCTCGCGCCTGGTATTGAGCCGCAGACCATCGTCGTTCGTTGTGTCGAACCCATCTGAAAATTTGTTAGCAGCGAGTGATGCGAACATCCGCTGATGAACCCGAGTTGTCCTCGCCGCGCATCGTGGTGCGCGTCAATGGCGATGTGGAGACCGTGCATGATGCGCTCGTAGTAACGGTTGATGGCCATGTGCAGGCGGTGGACGTAGCAGAGAAGCTATCTGGCAGCCTGCGGCTGTGCAGTATCGCCTGGTCTGGGGACACGCTCCAAGTGCATCCTGCTGCGGGCTATGCTTTGCGAGTCAATGGTGAGCTGGCAGAGGCCGCGCTTGCACTCAACTCAGGCGATAGCATCGAATGCGAAGCGGTTACGATGGTGGTGGAGCAGGTCGACGACCGTGTTGCCCGCATTTCAGTTCAGACGTCCGAAATTGTGCCGGCGCCTGTCGAGTTGGAGACACCAGCCGACAGCGCTATTGTGCCCGATGCGACGCTTGTTCTGGATACTGCTGCAGTCGCGCCAGTGGCACCACCGTCACGCAAGTCGCGATGGCAGATTGCCGCGATTGCTGCGGTATTGTTGTTAGCGACGACCCTGCTTGGTTTCGCCCTCGTTGAGCGCGTCGCGCTCTCCCTAACCCCGGATGGCGCGCATGTACGTGCGCCGGGAGCCTGGTTCGCATGGCACTCTGGCAAAACGATTTTCCTTTTTCCGGGCGAGTATCTCCTAGTCGCTGAGCGCAAGGGATATCGTGCGGCGGAAGCCAGCGTTAGGGTCGTGCGTGGTGTTCCCGGGAACGCCGAACTGCGGCTCGCAAAGTTGCCGGGGCGCGTGGTGATCGACTCCGGCGGCGTTGTCGCTGCCCTGAGTATCGACGGCAAAGCGGCGGGGCAGGTGCCCGGCATGATCGAGATTGAGTCTGGCGCGCGTACGCTGACACTGCGTGCCGAACGCTATCTGGATGAGGTTGTGCGTGTTGACGTGGTCGGTTTGGGCGAGCAGCAATCAGTCGCGGTCAGGATGCGACCATCTTTCGGTTTGCTGAATCTGACAAGCACGCCGTCCGGCGCGAGTGTCTTCGCCGACGACAAAGCAGTGGGCTCGACGCCCGCGGCATTGGAGCTGACAGCCGGTGTTCGCCGTGTCCGACTGGAAGCGCCGGGCTTGCGGAATTGGCAGACCAGTATTGTCGTGACAGCGGGTCAGACGACATCGCTCGGGCCGATCGAGTTGGGTGCGGCCGATGCCAAGGTGTCGATACGCTCGATTCCGACGGGTGCGGAAGTGTTGGTGGGTGGGGCATTGCAGGGCAAGACACCGCTCACGGCGAGTCTGGCGCCCGGCGTCGAGCACGATATTTTGTTGACGCGTGCGGGCTATGACAGTTTTCAGCGCCGTGTCTTTGCGGAGCCTGGCGCGAGCACAACCATGACAGCCAAACTCGTGGCCCGACTAGTCAAGGTGCGCGTCGAAGGTGAGCCTGCTGATGCTGAGGTGTTAGTCGATGGCGAGCAGCGAGGTATCGCGCCGCTCGAACTCGAGCTGCCTGCCGCGCGTCACCGCGTCGAGGTGCGCAAGGATGGCTTTGACATCTTCGCAACCGAGTTGGTGCTGGCTCCTGGCCTTGATCGTACGGTCAGATATACGTTGGTCGATCCACGCGACATTGCTGGGAACGCAGCGCCGAGTATTGTCACGAAAGGCGGCATCACGCTGCAGCTCGTGGCGGGGGGGGTATTTGAGATGGGAAGCGGTCGACGTGAGCAAGGCCGGCGGCCCAATGAGGGTAGGCGCCAAGTGAGCCTGCAGCGACCCTACTATCTTGGTGCCACTGAAGTGACCAACGGTCAGTTTCGACAGTTCCGCCCCGCGCATGATTCGGGATTCGTTGCTCGCACTTCGCTCGATCTCGAAGCCTACCCGGCGACGAACGTAAGTTGGAACGACGCAGTCGAGTTCTGTAACTGGCTGTCGGAGCAAGAGGGCTTGCTCTTGGCTTACGAAAGATCTGGCGCGAATTGGGTGCTAAAGACGCCTGTTGGCAATGGCTACCGTCTGCCGACGGAAGCGGAATGGGAGTTCGCAGCCCGGTTTGTCGGTGCAAATCGGTTTCAGCGCTATGCATGGGGCGATAAGCTGCCGCCTCCGCCAGCGTTTGCCAATCTGGCGGGCGCAGAGGCAAGCGAGATCGCGGCCGTGGTGTTGGGATCGTATCGCGACGGCGAACTAGCGGTCGCGAAACCACGGCAATTTTCGGCTAATGCGCTCGGTCTGTACGACATGACCGGAAACGTGTCCGAGTGGATCAACGACCGCTATTCGTCCTTTGTTGACGGCGCGACGGTGCTTGACCCTTTGGGGCCAGCGGAGGGGGCCATGTTCGTCATTCGTGGCGCGAACTGGCGGACCAATAGCGTGTCTCAGTTACGGTTGGCGTGGCGCGACGGCGCGGCGGCAGCGAGCGATACCATTGGGTTTCGGGTGGCGCGATATGTCGCGCCCTAGGAGAACGTTTAAATGGGCTATCCGATGAGCAACACCTGGCGCATGATCATGGCGACGGTATTCATGGCTTTGCTCGTCATGGCCAGTACCTTAGCGACCTTGCGCGCTGCAGCTCAACAGTCACCTGCAAACAATCCCGCCGACGCAGAGATGTCAGCCGATGCGGCGACTGTCGGCGGCGAAGCACCCGCGCCCGCTGCGGCGGAACCCGCGGGTGTTGAACCGCCGCCGCTCGATTTGCCGGAGGACCTGCCGCCGGATCTCAAGTTGTCGGCGGATTCGAATATCAGCTTTCCGGTGGACATCTAAATGACACGTCGTGCGCCCAATGAACTCTTCTTTACGCTGTTCGTACTCGTCGTTGCCATTCTGGTGGTACATAGCGCCTATGTACTACACATTCGACCCACGGCGCAGGCGATACTCGAGCGCGACCGTGTCGCCCAAATTCGGGGACCCGGCATTCGTCAGCGAGCGTTCTTTCTATGTCCTGATAAAGGACTACGAGCAGGAAGTCGTTTTGATTCTGATGCTTTGGGCGATTGGCATAATTGGGTACAAGGCTCGGCAACAGCGCGTCGAGCGACGCGCGCTCGACGCCGACATACTCAAGTTACCGGATGGGATGCGAATCTTGCCGGAGGACACGCGCGAGTACTCGCGGCAGCTGGAGAGTTTGCCGATCGAACAACGCAATCTGTTGGTACCACGTGCACTGTTGGCGTCGCTTGGACGTTTCGGTGCAACGCGGCATGTACAGGACGTATCGACCGTGGCGCACAATGTCTGCCAAACGGAGGCGGAGCGACTCGATTCAGAGTTGTCGATGCTGCGCTACATCGCGTGGGCAATACCGGCGATCGGCTTCATCGGCACGGTGCGAGGTATCGGTGATGCGCTCGCGCAGGCGCACAAGGCCGTGGGCGGCGACATTTCCGGCGTGACCGAGGGACTTGGCGTCGCATTCAATTCCACCTTGATCGCATTGCTGCTCTCTATTCTGCTGATGTTTTTACTACATGCGCTGCAGCGCTCCCAGGAGCGCCTGGTGCTCGATACCGAGACTTACCTTGATCAACGGCTAATCCGCAACATGCAGGTACGGTAGGCGACGTGACCGACGCTATCGGCCTGCATCTAGATCGCCACTCGCTCGCAATATTCCGCGGTGGGCAGATTTCAGTGCAGCCGATCCTCAAAGCGAAGCAGCGAGATGCCGTCGATCCGGGCGTGTTTGGAGCGCAGCATTTGCTCGATGAACTGCGGCAGCGATTGCTGCCAGCTCCTGCGGCGGGCGCGAGTGCAGTGTTCGCAGTGCCGGGTGATTTTGATGTTCCGATCGTCTCGCGACTGGCGCGCATCTGTCAGGTAGCCGGGCTTGACGACGTTGCCTTTGTTGACGCAGCGGCGCTTACCATGGCTGTCGAGCAGCACGCCGAGGTCGCCTTGATGCTGCAGCTCGGGTGGCGGGACTTCATTGTCGGTCGCGTGCGCGGTGGTGAGCAATGCGTCCGTGAGAAGACCTGGTTGCATGCAAGCATGTCACTGGCGAGACTTCACGATCGATGGGTCGAGAGCATTGCGGCGGCAATGGTGAAGCAAACGCGCTTTGACCCACTCCACGATCGCGGCGGCGAGCGATCATTGTTTTCGCAGCTACCGCGAGCGCTGGAGGAAGCCACGGGCGATGGGCAGACGCGCATCGTCGTTACATCTTCGGGGAGTGAGTTTGCCGTGACGCTATCCTCACAGCACTTTGAGGAGGTGGCAGCGACCGATTACGCGGCGATCATCGACGCCTTGCTTGCTGCACGAGGCGAAGCGAAAGACCTGCTCTGTGTCGTGCCGCAGGCAACATTGCACTGGCCGGGGTTCATGGCTCGGCTCTCGAAAGCGATCGACGCTCGCGTGGTCGGCATACCCGACGGATTGTTAGCGAAGGTGGCTTGTTCTTTGGTCGGGCACTTCCCTGCGGCGCATGCGACCTGGCGCGTGCCTAAATTATCGAATTCGGAGTGGCAGGTCGCACTGGTGAAAGATGGCGCGCCGTAAGCGCAATGCTCAGGTCTTCAGCATGTCGTTTCTCGACGTGATTTGCTGTGGTTTCGGTGCCGTCGTGTTGTTTTATACCATTATCAGCGCGCAGAGCGGCGTCGAGCGTATCCGCAAAGTCGATGACCTGACTGGCGAAGTGAACAAGCTCGAAGAGCTGGTTCTGCAAGGAACCAAGAACCTGGTCGTTCTGCGTAACACACTTGAGAAAACCGAGAGTGAGACGGTATCCGCGTCGCGCCGCGCGACGCGCATCGTCGAGGAACTGGCGCAACGGCGCGATCAGGCATCGATCTACGATCAGGACAGCCTCGCACGCCGAGCCAGCGTCGAGAAGTTGAAAGCAGATATTCGTCAGCTTGAGGAGGGTGCGCAGCGATTGCAGGGCGCAGCTCTCGATGAGGCGCCTCAAGGCGAGCGTATCAAGGCGTTCCGAGGCAAAGGGGATCGCCGTTACATCACGGGTATCAATTTGCGCGGCAAGCGCATACTGGTGCTAGTCGATATGTCGGCCAGCATGATGAGCGATGATATCGTCGAGGTCATCAAGTTGCGCAATGAACCGGCGGCAGCCCGGCGTCGTGCGCGCAAGTGGAATCGAGCGCTCGATACGGTGGAGTGGTTAGTTGCACAGCTTCCTGACAGCGGGCGATTCCAAGTGTATGGATTTAATACACGTGCTTGGCCGGCGGCGGCCGAAACAGGCGGGCAGTGGCTTGCCGCCTCGGACGCGAAGACTATTGCCGCAGTTCTCAAGGGCGTCCGTGAGTCGGTGCCGGAAGATGGTACGAGCCTTATCAACGCGTTTGGCGTGATCGGCTCGATGACGCCAGCACCGGATCAGATCATTCTGATCACGGATGGTCTGCCCACCCAGGGCGTTGCCAGCCCAGCGGTAGACAAATACATTGGTGTTCGCGGGCGCGAACGGCTGTTCGAAGAGGCGCTCAAGCGCGTGCCAAATCGCATCCCGGTGGACGTCGTGTTGTTTCCGATGAAGGGCGACAACCCCGCCGCTCATCGCTTTTGGCAACTCGCCTTGTCGACCGGCGGCTCTTACCTGGTGCCGTCGCGCGACTGGCCATGAGCTTGTCAGTAGCCGACTAGCGGACTGATTACATGAAACTCAAGCGCCGTGACGCCGAGATTTTCAGTCTGTCGTTTCTCGACTGCATTTGCTGTGGCTTCGGCGCGATTATCCTGCTGCTGGTGTTGTCCGAGTTTGGTCAGCCGCTCGTCATCGAAAAGAGCCGCAACAATCTCGACGGTCAAGTGCTGAAGTTGCAGGAGGAGCTAAATACAATTCGTGGTGAAACAGACGTACTCGAGCGTGAACTGAAAGGACGCGTCGATTTACTGACGCTCGAGAGGCGCAAGCTCGCCAATCTCTCCGGCGATATCACCAGGGTTCAGGGTCAATTCAGCGCCAGCAAATCTGATGCGACTGTAGCTGGGATCGTTGAAAACGAACTTGTCGCGGCCTATCAGACACTCACTCTTGAGATGGCACGGCTGATGCGCAATCGGCCTAAGCGCGCACCCACTGAAGCGGTCGGTGGTATCCCTTTTTGTGATTGATACATCCGGCAGTATGCTGGGAGCCATTGGGATACCGCCAAAGAAGTGATGGCCGAGATCCTCGACATCTATCCGCGAGTCCGCGGCATTCAGGTGCTGGATGACGAGGGCAAGCCGATGTTTGGTGGCAGCTTTGGCAAGTGGCTGGACGATTCGACAGCGCAGCGTCAGCAGATCGTCGAGCGTATGGGCAGTTGGCGGTCCTATAGCAATTCAAGTCCCGTCGAGGGTATCGAAGCGGCAGTCCGTGGCTGGTGGGCGGCCGACAAACGAATCAGCGTCTATGTGCTTGGCGACGAGTTCACCGGCGACTCGATTCAGTACGCGCTCGATGCCGTAAGCGGCATCAACAAGGCTGATTGGCGCGGTCGGACGCGCGTCCGGATTCACGGCATCGGTTTTCCGGCTCCCGGGGGGACTTCATCATTTACAAACGCACGCTTCTCCGCCTTAATGCGTTCCATGTGCGATCAGAACGAAGGGACGTTTGTCGGCCTAACCCGTGGCAAACAGTGTAAGGCCGTGATCGAGGTGTTCGGTGTTCGTCGCGGTATCGAATAGCGTGCGCGGCGCTTGCCTGGCTACGCTGGAGGTGGCGCTCGCCGCCTGTGGTGGCGTCAACGTCAAGCCGGAGGGCACGTTGCCGCAGGCATTGATCCCCAAGATCGATGCCAAGGTTGGCGTACTCGTGACGCCGGAGATGCGCGCTTACAAGCACGACGAGACGCGGGGTGGTGTTAGTTGGACCGCGGAACTGGGTCCGGGGCATACCAAGTATGCGGAGCAGTTGTTCGCTGCGTCATTCCGTGAAGTTGTGATGTTCTCGGCGCTGGATGACGCCAAGGCTGCTGGCGACCTCGCGGCGGTGTTCGAGCCGCGCATCGAGCAGTATTCGTTTGCCACCGCCCGAGACACCGGTGGTGACTACTACGCGGTGACGATCAGCTACCGACTGAATGTCTATGCGCCGGCGGGTGATCAAGTCGACTCGCTCACGGTGTCTGGCTATGGCAGTGCACCGGCTGGCGGGATGAGTGGTGAGAAGCCGCTCGCCGCGGCAAGTTTTGCCGCCATGCGTGACGCGGCGGCGAAGTTTCTGGTGCAGTTTCCCGAAGTGGCTGTTGCCAAAGTTCTGCGCGAGGGCCGTAAGCTGACGGCTGCGGCAACTGCCCAGAGTCTGGCTGCGTCGACGTCCGCCGCGGATATCATCGAAGCAGTCCCGATCAACTGATGAGGAGCAACTGTGAGTTCGACCTTACTTAGACGCACCACGTTCTTGGTGCCAGACGCTGAGAAAGCGGCGCAGTTCTACCAGACGGTCTTTGGCTGGAAGGTGTGGTACGACAATCACGTTGCGGCCGACTATCGCATGCCGCCCTCAGGCGCCCCAGACGGCGCCAAAGTGCGGCTGATCATGCTGGAATCGGCCGATCCCAATCTCGGCAAGCTCGGCATGATGAGCTATCTGGAGCCGCCGCTCGATGTGGGCGTGCTGCAGAAGCGCACCATGGTGCGGATGGGCGAGCCGATTTTGGTGATGAATACCGATGACATCGATGGCGTCTATCAGCGCGCGCTGCAAGCGGGCGCGACCATCGTCACCAAGCCGTTCGACTGGACGGTGCCGGGCCACGATGGCAAGACGGTGAACTTGCGGTCGATATCCCTGTTCGATCCTAACGGTATCTACCTGGAAATCAGCCAGCGCTAGTTAGTCTTGCTGGGAGGCCGACTGGTCGGCCTGCGGCGGCGGATTGCGAACCAGTACGCGTTCAATCAACGCGACATTGTCCGTATCGACCGCCACGCCGTTTTCAATCCGCGGTGCGTACCGTGCCCGTCCAAGTGCTGTGCTCACACTGCGGACGATACTGTCAGAGAGCTCGGTGGGTGTCGCCGTCACGCCGCGCACACGGCCCTCGCTCGTGACCGAGAAGCGCAACTCGAGCGGCTGCTCGGTGGCTTCCGCAGGGTCGAGCCGCGAGCGACCAACGGTCAAGGGCGACGGTCGGTAGGCAAGTTGTCGCGGCGCTTGCAATAGAGTGGTGTCGCCGGCGAGCGTGAGGGCCTCCCAAGCCTTGCCGTACTGTAGTTTGGCCGCATCCGTCGCACCACTGACCAGGCGCCAGTCGCCCAGGTCGGCCAGCGTTTCACCATGCAGACGATGGTCGACGGGCTCGTTGGTCGTGATGATCTGCAGCGCGAACTCGAGCGCGCGCTCGCCACGATCCTGCATACGCCCAGCCTGCAGGTTCGCGAATGGGGTGACCGGCCGCCAAACGCATCTAGCGCTTCTTCGGTCTTCTCGGCGCCATACAGGAACTCGAGTTGGTAGGTGCGGGCGATACCGCGTAACGGCGCCACTTTCCGCAGATCCGTACGCTTGCCAAGCCTATCGATCAGAGCCAGTGAACGCTCGTACAGCGAACGCGCCGAGCTGTAGCGCCCCACGAAATCGTACCAGCCTGCCAGGCGCTCATGAGCGTCGAGCATGCGTGGGTCGTTATTCCCGAAAGACGTCTCCGCGACGGCGTAGGCGTAGTTGTGTTCTTTCTCGGCATCCGCAAGGTTGCCGGTTGCGACGTAGGCGTCGATCAATTGCCGCACGATCGGCAGTTGCCTGTCGTTATAGAGGCCGTCCAGATTGCGGCTCAGATCGACCGCTCGTTTGAGTGGCGTCACGGCATTGCCAGGACGCTTCGCCGCCAGGTAGGTGGCACCCAGGCCATGTAGCGGCGCGATGAACAAGCGGTCGGTGTTGCTGGCGGACCGCTCCAGCAGCTCAACTGCTCGCAGGTAGCTGGCTTCGGCGGCGGCGTGATTAGCCAATTTGAGCTGCGTGGTACCGACGTTCGCGAGCGGATTGACGAGCGCCCGGTCGGCGTCGCCAAATTGCTTTTGCGTCAACGAGACTAGATTCTCGGCGATCGGCAGCGCTGCCTGGTAATCACCCGCATCGAACCGCTGGCGAAACTCGCGATAGACGGCAATACGTGTCTCGTCTGTCGCAGTTTCGTCTGTGACAGGCTGGGCTTGGGATACCGCCAAGGGGCCCAGCGCGAGCAATGACAGACAACGAAGAATAGTCTGCATGGCCCGCAATGCTACTGCTTTTCAAACAGATAGTGGGACACAAGCCATTCGCGGCCCTGGTTGTAGCCAAACAGCTCGGCGCAGGACATGAAAAACACCCGCCAATAGACCCACCATTTGGTCGCCTCGTCGGCTCCATAAGTGGCGGCCAGGATCGGCATGAGTGCGGCACGATGCCGGTCCTGGTTCGCGAGCCAGGCTTCGCTCGTGAGCTGGTAGTGCCAGCCCGGCACCTGCCAGTGATCAATGAGCGTCACGTTGCGCTGGAAGTAGTGCAGCAGATCGTCGCTCGGCATGATGCCGCCGGTGAAAAAGAACCGCGCCATCCAGTCTGTTTCGTCACGCACCTCGAACGGATAGGCGTAGCGGTTGTGTGTGAAGATATGCACGAACAGCGTCGCACCGGGCCGCATCCACGACGCCACCCGACGTAGCAGTTCTTCGTAATTTCGCATGTGCTCGAACATTTCGACCGACACCACACGGTCGAAGCGGGTGTCAGGCGGGAATGCGAGCGCGTTGATATCGCTGGTCACGATCGTAAGATTGCTAAGGCCGCGCTCGGCTGCGCGTGCATCGATGAAGGCCTTTTGGCTGCGCGAATTCGAGACAGCCGTAATCCTTGCCGCCGGATAGCGCTCCGCCATCCACAGTGACAATGAACCCCAGCCGCAACCGAGCTCGAGTATGCGCTCGCCATCGCGGAGACGGGCTCGCTCACAGGTGAGGGCCAGCATGCGTGCTTCAGCGGCGTCGAGCCCGGCGGCCGGATCCTCGTCCTGGCGCTCGTAATAACAACTGGAATACTTGAGATGCTTGCCGAGCGCGTGCAGGTAGAACTCGGTGGGTACTTCGTAGTGTTGTTCGTTGGCCGCAGCAGTATTGATTGCGATCGGACTGGCGCGCAATTGGCGCACGAGGTCCATCAAACGCTGTTGTTGCCGTGCAGGGTCGCCCTGGTCTTCTTCCTGGAGGCGGGCGGCGAGCAGCGCGCGGATTCGCGAGCGGATGAGCTTGTCCGGCACAAGGTCGCGCTCCAGTAGCCGCATGGAGAATGAAGGGGTTTCCGTAGTTGTGGTCTTGGCGGTCATCTGGATGAGTCTCGGCGCTGATAGCGAGTCAGTAGGGGCCTTAAACCTAAGAACACCACGAGTGTGACCGGTGGCGCAAGTACGATCCAGGCGAGAGCGGCATGCAAGATCGCATCCCACAGTGTCTCGATCGCGTGCAGCGGGCCTTGCGCAATGATCTCCATGCCCGCGGCGATCGTGATCGGAAAAGCCGGCGCGCCAGTCAGGTATTCACCAAACCGTACGGCCGGGATGATCAGCAGAAGCTGCAAAGGCGACAAAGCGTAGTTCACTAACTGAATCGCGGGCATGTTGAGGCGCAGGAGCAACGCCGTTAACGCACACAGGCCGGTCGACAGGCCCAGAATCGGGATGAGCCCGATGGCCACACCGAGAGCGAGCGACAAAGCGAGTTTGTCCGGGGCGACGCCTTGTTTGAGCAGGCCGAGGAACGGCTCGATCAGCCGCCGACGAAACCAGTTCCCGGAGGTCACGCTCGATGACAGGCGGATCAGGCGCTGCTGTTGCGGCGTGCCAGCAGCTCGGGCATCCCTTCGCCGGCTCGCAAGCGGCTGAGCTGCAGCAGCACGTACGCTGCCATCGCCATGTTGCCGAGTAGCATAATGCCGACGAACCAGCCGATGCGGGCCGTCCAACGCGGCTCTTTCCACAGCACCCACACGTAGAACGTCAGAAAGGCATAGTAGGCGTCGATCAGCGTGGCGATCGTCCACCACTTATCGGGAGCGTTGACCAGGCCACCCCATTCGGCCAGTGACTGCTGCGAACTCGCCCAAACCGTATAGGCGAATAGCGATAGCGCGATGAAGCTGAAAAAAAGCTGCAGGGGACGTTTGTTCATAAGGTGTTGGGGTGGTGGCTGGCTACTGGATTCTAAAGCCTATGCTCGCTATTCGGACCGGTCCAGCGTTTGGATGCATTGCGCCGACGGATTCATAGGCTGATTGTCGGTGCCGTTCGCTTGTCGCGCAGTCTTTCCGGTCGTAAGCTCCGCGGCAATGGCTACTCCAAAAATCGCGTTGCTCGCTGGTGCCTCGGGGTTGGTCGGCAGTTTGCTCCTCGATGAGTTGCTGGCGACGCCGGAGTACTCACGGGTTTATGCCTTGTCCAGGCGTCCGTTGCATCGTGAGCACCCGCGCCTGGCGAATCGGGTAGTCCGCTTCGAGCAGTTGGCTGTGGAGCTCAAGGGCCTCGCGGCCGACGATGCTTTCTGCTGTCTGGGTACGACCATTGCCAAGGCGGGGTCGCAGACCGAATTTCGTCGCGTTGATGTCGATCTCGTGCTGGCGTTCGCGCGCGTTGCCCACGCCGCCAAGGTTGCGCGTTTCGTCGTCGTGACCTCGGTGGGTGCCGACGCGGCAGCCAAGAATTTTTACCTGCGGACCAAGGGTGAGCTGGAGGCAGCGTTGCCAGCGATCGGATTTCAGTCGCTCGACATCATCCAGCCTGGGCCCTTGATCGGCTGGCGGCGCGAGATGCGGCCCAAGGACTTGGCATTGAGTGTGTTCATGCCCATTGGCAATCTGGCATTGATTGGCAAGCGGGAAGTTTATCGCGGCATCGCCGCCAAGACGGTTGCGCGTGCGATGCTGGGAGCGACTAGAACCGGCCGGCGCGGCACGTACCGCTACACTTATCAGGGCATACAGCAACTCGCACAAATCCCGCCGAAACCAGAATTTCGCAACGGTTAGCGGCGACTTTTGCCACTGCGAGTCGGCGCAGCCACCTTATCGATTGCAACACCGATACTGACGACGAGCGCTGCGACGAGTACGAGCAGCGGGTCGGTGACTTCGGCGATTCGACCGGGTAAGTAGCGCTGGGCGAATTCGATGCAGGCGGCCAGCACAAAGCCCAGGCTCGCCGCGAACCACACTGACCCGCCAGCTTTGACGGTAAGCCAGACGACGCCGGTAAATAAGAACAATTTCTCCAGGAACTGTAGATAGCCTCGCTGCACCTCGTTGTCGAGAAAGCCCTGCAGTGGCAGCCAATGAAAAGTCGCCGCGCGGTTGACGAAGTCGAATGGCGCGAGGCCATAGATGAACCAACCGACGATGACGAGCAGCAGCACCGGTAGGCTTGCCTTCTGTTGTGGGACGCCGCGAAACAAGCCTATCAGGGGTAGTGCCGCAAGCAGCCCCAGCAGTTCGTCGAACGGCAGTGACTGCCCGACGACAATAGCGCGCGCGAACAGCGTCACCGCGACAAACAATAGCCAGCTGAGCCAGAAATGTTCGCGCTTGACGAGCGTCCTGAGGAGCATCGAGAGGATCAGGTAGCCGGCCATGAATCGAGCCGCGCCACTTAGCGTCCACTGCAATGTCAGCACCGTATCCAGCGACTCTCGCAGCTGTGCGAAGCGCAGGTTGGGCATGAACGGCGCGATGTGAAAGCCTGCCCAGGCCGCCAGCATCAGAATAATGGCGGGGTCGAATGCCCGTCGCCGCAGTCGAGGTATACCGACCAGCCGCTGTACTACCAAGGCGCCGAGCGCACCGACGAGTGTACTAATCGCATTGAGCGCCGTATCGGTCAGGCTGGGGGTGCGAGTCGGGGCGCCGTATTGCAGGAACTCGACGCAGACACTTAGCGCCGTACCCAGCGCAACGGCGCGGACAAGGTGTTGCCAGCCGCGAGTGTCGCGACGGCCGAGTGCGGCAAGCAATGCGCCCAATGGAATATAAAAAAGCAGATTGGCAACCACGTCGCTGCGTAGTGCGGGACCCCAAGGCAGGCGGGTCGGCATTGCGCCATTTTGTGCCGTCGCGAAGCGCTGCCAGCTCCAATCGAACGGATAAAACGACCCATACACTATCGCGGCAATGGTCAGCGCGAGCAGCCATGCAATGCCGCTGCTGGCGTGCGACGTCCCAGTCCTCGAAACTCCCATACAGCGATTATGCCTGTTGCGGCGCAAACGTGACGTACCGCGCATTCCGCCACCGACTCACATTCTAAAGTTCGCGTTGTCTTTTTAGTCTCGGCCTGAATGAAGCAAACAGCAGAATCTGCGGTGTCCGAGAGTGCTTTTGGACGACGGGTGCTCGCCGTGGTGGCGGCCGCTGTTCTGTTGCCGCTCCTGTTCGTATTGGTGCTCGAATTTCGCGAGCGTCTCGACCAGCAAGCGGCGCTCGCGCGTGCGGCGCTCGCGACGATCGCGCATGAACAGGCGATGGTTCAACCGGACTCGCCGTCAGAGAACTTGGCGGCGCTAATCCCCGGTCGCTACGCAGTTCTGATGGATCGCGACGGACGCATCATTGCCACAACCGCCAAGGTGTCGGATGAATTCGTTGCCTTTTTCAGGCAGGAATCGAGCGAGTTGCAGCGTGCGTCAACAGTTAGTCGTGAGCTCAGCTGGTTTGGTGACTCAGCCGAATGGCGGGGTGTGATCAGGGGTGTTTCGCAGCCGAAGGATGCAGGCACTGCGTCAAGCTATTTGGCTGTTTATGAGCCCGTTCCGGACTGGCGAGATGCCGCACTTGCGGCCGCGCCGCGCACTGCCTGGCTGTTAGTGCTTGGTATCGTGACGGCACTGGTGGCGGCGCTATATCTAATGCGCTGCTATGTGCCTGCATTGCGAGCGCTGCAAAGCGCGTTGCGCTCGCTCGCGGATGGACGACAGGTGGCGGTCGCAACGCAGGGCGTTGATGAGGTCGCGAAGATTGCCACGCAATTACGCGCCACCGCAGCCGCCACATCGCGCCGACTCGCGGCGCATGCCGCGCAATCGGAAGTGGACTGCGCCCTGCTCGGTACGATGGAGGTAGATCAGGGCATCGAGACGGCGCTGCCGAAGCTTGTGACGATGACCCTGAGTCGTGCGGCCGGCGTTATTTTGATCGATGAGGTTACGAGCTCGCACGGTCGCTTGCTGCTCGCGGCCGACAAGGAAGAGTCGCTGCCGGTCGAACGCGTAATGCTGGACCCGGAAATGCTGCTCGCCGTGACGGCCGCACCGGAGGGCATGACGATCGCGCGGGTCGAAAAGGCGCGCCACGCGTTTCTTGCGCCGTTTGCACAGCTCGGCGCCGGGTTCTTCTGGCTGTGGCCCGTGTTGCGCAACGACAAGCTGCTCGCGGTGCTGGTCATTGGCTTCGAGCAAGAACCGGTTAGTGCGGCGGAGGGCGCCCGCCACGGTGCGACGTTCGCGCAGCGACTACGGCTTGCGCTATCGCAGAGTGCGCGTGACGAGGCGCTGTACCGGCAGGCACACTTTGATCCGCTGACCCAATTGCCCAATCGGTCATTGTTCCAGGATCGCCTGTCGCAGGAGCTTGCAGCGGCCTCGTCAGGCCTGGTTCGCGGCGCTTTGTTGTTTGTCGATCTGGATCACTTCAAACGAATCAACGATACCTTTGGGGCACGAGGCGGGCGACCAGTTGCTCGTCAACGTCGCGCAGCGACTCAAGTCTTGTGTGAAAGAGGGCGATACCGTCGCACGTCTGGGGGCGATGAATTTACGATCGTCCTGCGCCATGTGCTCGATCCGGATGCAGCACGGGCCGTTGCCGAACGGATCATCTATTCGCTGCGCCTGCCCGTCAATTTGGCTGGTCGAGACCACCATGTACTCGCCAGCGTGGGCATTGCGTTGTTTCCCGACGATGGCGCGACCGTTGAAGATCTGATGCGTAACGCGGATCTTGCGATGTATCGGGGCAAGGAACTCGGCCGCGGGCAGTCGGCCTTTTTCGAGCGCAATATGAGCGTGCGCGCGCTTCGTCATTCTGATAGCGGCTTGTATCGCGCCCTGAAGCGTCGCGAGTTGTCACTGTTCTACCAGCCGCAGTTCCATGTGGCCGACGCGCAGTTAGCTGGTGCGGAGGCGCTGCTGCGCTGGCAGACCCGCTATGACGGCATCAAAATGCCTAACGAGTTCATCCCCTCGGCGGAGCAGTCGGGACTGATTGTCGACATCGGTAGCTGGGTACTCGAGACTGCTTGCGCGCAGCTGGCGGAGTGGCAGCGCCGCGGGTTGCCTGACCTGCGGCTTGCTGTCAACGTCTCGGCGCAGCAACTCGTCGATCATGCTTTCGCCGAACGAGTCGAGCGCCTGCTTGGCCAGTACCGTCTTTCACCCAGTTTTCTCGAACTCGAACTGACCGAATCTGCGTTGATCGATCCGCAGGTAGCGGCGGCACTCAAGGATCTGGCGGATCTCGGTGTGGGGCTCGCGATCGATGACTTCGGCATAGGCTTTTCGTCACTGAATTATCTGCGTCACCATCCAATCCAGACAGTGAAGCTCGATGCATCTTTTCTCAAGGATATACCGGCCGATCCTGCGGCTGCCGCAGTTGCCGAGTCAGTGCTGACCATGGCGCTGTCTTTACGCAAGAATGTCGTAGCAGAAGGCGTGGAAACCATGGAACAACTCGAGTTCTTGCGTCAGCATCGCTGCACGTATGCGCAGGGCTATTTCTTGGCGCGGCCGATGTCGGTCGCGGCCATGACAGAGCAACTCGAAGCGCGCAGAATGCACACTCACGATGAGGACGCTCGCGAGACCGGTTGAGACACTTTTAGCAGCGCTGTCACGCGCGACGGGGTTGTTCGGGGCCGTGTTGCTTTGTCTGGCGATGGCTGGCTGCGTCGGCGGCCCAACTCGCGATACAACGATTGCCGCCACTCAAGTTGCTGCGAATGAGCCTTCGACGGGTGGCGCAATCTTGCAGCTGGCCGAGTCGATGCGCGGTAAACCGTATCGGTATGGTGGCGCCACGCCGAGTGGCTTTGATTGTAGTGGTCTCGTCTTTTATACGCATCGCGAGCTGGGCTTGAGTGTGCCGCGCACAGCGCGGGCGCAATTCGAGGCTGCACCCATGGTTGATATTCGTGAATTGCGGCCCGGGGACCTGGTGTTCTTTCAGCTGAATGGTCGTCGGGTCGATCACGTCGGAATTTACGCGGGTAAAGGTCGATTCATTCACGCCCCGCGTACTGGCCGGAGCGTCGATTACGATTCTCTGCAGGACGACTACTACATGTCGCGTTTCGCCGGGGCACGGCGGTTTTGGCAAGCCTCGATTGCGCCGTGAAAACCGCGAGCAACGCTGTCACCGCTCGCCTGTGGCGTTATGTTCATTGCAGCGGAGCAGAATCTGTCGGTGGTCGCTGTTCTGCGACAGCGGCCACACTCATGGTCATTGACGTAACTGTGCTTTGTTTCGCACACTCGCCATCCTTAGATAAAGGCAAACCCGTCGTGAGGCGGGGACGCAAAGCCACCGGTCCACGCGCTGCGCGTGGACAGCGGGGTTGCCTGGTAGGCAGCTCAATTGCTGCGGCACTAACGAGTGCCTCAAGCAACCGGTCGGTTACTGCGTCGCTTTTGTTAGCGTCGATCGGTGTCCAGCGGGGAATTCAATGAGCCTAAATCCAAAAGCAGTCTCGGCAGTGCAGCCGGGAGCGACGCGTGTGCCGTCCGCTACGGTTGCGCCTGCTGTGGGCGATTTCGTCATCAATCTCTGCTCGTCAACGACGCCGATGGCCTTGGCGAAGCCCAAAGACCCAGCGCTCGCCCGGTTTACGTTTTTCGTCAGCCGGCGCCTTGAAGACGGGCGCGAGCGCTTCCGCCTGCACATGGGCTATTTCCCATCCATGGTAGTTGCGGAAGAGTGGCTCGCCGTCGTGCGGGAGGTGTACCCGGGCGCTTGGGCAGGCGACGCGCCGGGCCGCAAGCTTGCGGCCCGCAGTGCTGCGGCGCCTGTAGCCACCCCGGCAGCGCCAGCGGCGCCGGCATCAGCAGCCGCCCCGGCTCCGCCGGCGGCGCCGAAAGCGACTCCGGCAGCGCCAGCGCCGCCGACAGCCACCCTGATACCGCCAGCAACAGCCGTTCCAACGGTCCATGCTGCGCCAGTCGCGCGGTCCTCCACGCCGCCGACCGCCGCAAAAGCCCAGCCCGAAATAGACGACGCGACAGTCATTCAGCGCGCCCCGGCGGAGCGCAGTACCACGCTCCCGCAACCGGCTGCGCCGAAGCCGGCACCAACAAAGCCAGCTGTTAGCGAGCCCGCGCTGTCGCCGCCGTCGCCGCTGTCGCCCGCAGCGGTCGCAGCCAAAGCGGCGCTTAAGTCGGCGAGCGCCCCGGGAGTGCGGTCGAAAGTGGCCGCGCCCGAGTCCAATATTCGCGAAGTGTTGGCCGAGCTCGATGAACTGACTGATACGCAGACCTTGCGTGTACTCGAGGGCCGCAACGCGCCTGACAAGTCAGGCGCCAAGGCGACCTACGATGAAGCCATCCCCTTGGTCCGCCCGGACGACACGCTCACCATGCGTGCCATCAAGGCCGACGTACAGCGCCAGGCACCGGTGTCATTCGCTGTGCAGCTCGAATGGTCTGTGACGCCGATCGATGCTAGCAAGGTGCCGCCCCTCGCGATCTTCAATGCCTACACGTTGTACACCACTGAGGCCAATCGTCAGGGACGCCGGTGGTATGGCCTGCGCCTGGGCTTCTTTAGCGATGCCATTTCGGCCAAACAAGTGGCTTACTACATCCGTTCGGATTTCGGGTCGGTAGCGGTGGTGCCCGTCGCGGCGGAAGAGAAAGAGAAGGCAACACGACCCAAGGTGGGCGACGCTGCAATGCCACTCGTGGCAGCTACCGAAGTGCAGAAGATCGAGCAGGATGTCTTCCGTTTGTTAGATGACGACACGCCGCCGCCGATCGAGCTGGATGTGGTTGGCGAATCGTCGCCGCGTGCGGTGGCCAAGAAGTCGCCGCCACCAGTCGTCAGTCGCAACTCGGTGAAAACAGCGGTCGAATCGGCTCGACCCCGCGCATCGAAGTCTGCGCGACTGTCGCGGCAGTCCGCCAAGGCGAAGTCGAGCGCTGGACGTCTCGATGAGACACTTGAGATTCTGGGCGCTGACCAACTGGACTTCGACAAGGGTCGAGGCGAGCTGATCTCTGATTCAGGTGTGCGCCATCTGCGTGTGCACGTCGATCGTCGCAGCTCGAAGTTCACGTCCTTGCTCGATCGGATCGCGCAGAAGCTCGGCCGGGGATAGCTAACTACTGCTTGCCAAAAAGATCGTCCAGCGCGGCGCGAGACTTGTCGATCGCGGCAGTATCCGGCGGTATGTAGGCACCTGCCTGCGGCTTGAAGTGATCGCAGAAATTCGCGTGGGTCTTGTCGCGCACTTCGTCGGCCGTGGGCTCGCGACAATGCTTGGCGACAGTCGTGTCGTACTCCACGCAAAGGCGGCAGACGTGCAGTTCGGCACGGCAAGCTTTGCACTCTTCCAGACGCCGCAACGGTAGTGAGTAGGCCTCGAGCGAGGCACCGCACTGCCAGCAAGTGAGTCCGTGCGCCATGGTCAAGCCTCCGTTGTTCGCTCGCGCAGGAATTCCGCCAGAACAAGGCCAGTATGCGAGCTGGCGGCGCGCTTCGCGACCGCCGCTGGCGTGCCTGCTGCCACGACCTTGCAGCCACCGGCACCGGCCTCTGGCCCCATATCGATGATCCAGTCCGCTTCGGCCATCACATCGAGATTGTGCTCGACGACGATAACTGAATTGCCGGCATCCACCAGGCGATGCAACACGTGGATCAGTTTTTCAACGTCCGCCATATGCAGGCCGACGGTGGGTTCGTCCAGCACATAGAGCGTTTGCTTAGGCTTTTGTCGCAGTGAGCCGCGGGCGTCGTTACGGACCTTGGCGAGCTCGGTCACGAGTTTAATGCGCTGTGCCTCACCGCCCGAGAGCGTCGGACTCGGCTGGCCGAGTGTCAGGTAACCCAGGCCCACGTCCTGTAACAACTTGAGTGGATGCAGCACCGTGGCGTGCGCTGCAAAGAACTCCACGGCATCGTCGACACTCATGGCAAGCAGGTCGCCGATACTCTGGCCACGCCACAGTACGGTGAGTGTTTCGCTGTCGAAGCGTCTGCCTCCGCAGGTATCACACAGCACTTTCACGTCGGGTAGAAAACTCATCTCGATCGTCTGCACGCCCTGACCGCCGCAAGACTCGCAGCGACCGTCCGCGGTGTTGAACGAGAAGCGGCTGGCTGTATAGCCGCGGATCTTTGACTCGGTGGAGCCGGCATAGATGCGACGGATGTCATCCCAGAAGCCGATGTAAGTGGCCGGAGAGGACCGCGGCGTCTTGCCGATCGGCGATTGATCCACTTCCAGCACACGGTCGATCACGTCAGCGCCCGTGATCTCGGTTGCGCCAATCAGCGGCGGACGAGACTTGCGGCGGCGCGGTGCCGCGTCGGCGACCAGCGCTGTTAGATTGGTGAACAGCACGTCGCGCGCGAGCGTCGATTTGCCCGAGCCGGACACGCCGGTGACGACGACCAGCCGGCCAAGTGGAACCTTGACGTTGAGGTTGCCGATGTTGTGCAGGCTGATACCCTTCAAAGCGAGCGCGGGTGACTTGGTATTGGTCGCGCGGCGCGGCTGCCGCGGGTGAGTCAGCGGCTTGGCTAACAACTGGCCGGTGATCGAGGCGGGGTTGGCCATCAAGTCCGCCATCGTGCCGTAGCCCACAATCTCGCCGCCGCGTACGCCGGCGCCGGGACCCATATCAATGACGTGGTCGGCACGCCGAATCGTGTCTTCGTCGTGTTCGACGACGATCAGTGTGTTGCGGTGTTTGGCAAGCTCACTCAGCGCGTCGAGCAGAATGCGGTTGTCGCGCGGATGCAGGCCGATCGTCGGCTCATCGAGCACGTAGCAGACGCCTTGCAGGTTCGATCCTAACTGCGCCGCCAGCCGGATCCGCTGCGCCTCGCCGCCCGAGAGCGTGGGTGCGCCTCGGTCGAGCGACAGGTAGCCGAGACCGACACGTTGCAGGAAGCTGAGGCGGGAACGAATTTCACTCAAGAGATCCCGGCCGATCGCCGCTTCGCGGCCGGTGGTCTTCAGTTTGGCAAAGAACCCGTTAGCGGCGTCCACCGACTGAGCGGTTAGCTCCGCTATCGGCAAATCGCGGAAGCGCACTTTGCGGGCGATCGGGTTGAGACGCTCGCCGTCGCAGCTCTCACACACTAACGCGGTATCGGAGTCGGCGTCGCGCCAGCTCGCTTCCTCGCCCGTCTGTTCGGCATCGAAGTCCGCCAGCGTTGCGCCAGTCCCAAAGCAACTCTCGCACCAGCCATGTTTGGAATTGAAGGAGAACAGCCGCGGGTCAAGTTCCGCAAAACTGGTGCCGCAGGATGGGCAAGACCGCTTGGTTGAAAAGACCTGCGCGCGCTTTTTCGCGCCGTCCAGTGCCACCACGTGCACGATGCCCTTGCCGAAATCGAGCGCGCGTTCGAGGTTGCGCTGCAGACTGCCGTCGTTGGGTAACTGGACGGCAATCTGCGCCACCGGCAACTCGATGGTGTGTTCCTTGAAACGGTTGAGGCGCGGCCATGGTTTGGTCGGTAGTAGTTCACCATCGACGCGCAGGTGCTTGAAGCCGCGGCCCGCCGCCCACTTGGCAAGGTCGGTGTAGTACCCCTTACGAGCCAGAATCAGCGGCGCGAGTAGCATGATTCGGGTGCCATCGTGCTCATGCTGGATGCGCGCGGCGATCGATGCGGCGCTCTGCGGTTCGATCGCCACATCGCAGTCGGGGCAGTGTTGTGTACCGAGTTTGACGTATAACAACCGCAGGAAGTGATACACCTCAGTGAGTGTCGCGACCGTGCTCTTGCGACCGCCACGGCTGGTGCGTTGCTCGATCGCCACGGTGGGCGGAATGCCGTAGATTGCGTCGACATCGGGGCGCGAAGCCGGTTGCACGAACTGGCGTGCGTAGGCATTGAGCGATTCCAGATAGCGCCGCTGCCCCTCGTTGAACAGGATGTCAAAGGCGAGGGTGGACTTGCCTGATCCCGACACACCCGTAATGACGGTGAACGCTTCGCGCGGCACGCTGACATCAATATTCTTGAGGTTGTGTTCGCGCGCACGGTGTACGACGATTGATTTCGTGTCGCGCCGCTTGGCGTGGTAGGGAGCAGCGGAATCGCTGACCGCAGTAGCGAGCGGTACGGCCGGTGCGGCATGCGCCTTCAGGGCCGCGTCGTACTCGACGAGCGCGCGTCCAGTATGCGACGTGGCGTGCTGCCGCAATTGCGCCGGCGTACCCTCGCAGATCACCGTGCCGCCGGCGTCGCCACCCTCCGGCCCCAGGTCGACGATCCAGTCCGCCACCCGGATGACGTCGAGATTGTGTTCGATCACCAGCAACGAATGGCCGGCCTTCTGCAGCTTGCGAAACGAGCGCAACAGTTTCGCGACGTCTTCGAAATGCAGACCGGTGGTCGGCTCGTCAAACAAAAACAATTTGCCGCGCAGCGAGGGTTTGTCGTCCGCCGCGGCGGTGGCGAGATGGCCAGCCAGCTTCAGCCGCTGCGCCTCGCCACCTGACAAGGTGGGTACGGGCTGGCCCAGCTTCACATACTCGAGGCCGACGTCGGCGAGCGGTTGTAGCCGCAGCGTGATCGCCGGGACATCCTTGAAGAACGCGAGCGCCTCCGTCACCGTCAAATCGAGCGCGTCGGCAATGCTCGCGCGCCGGCCGTTCGCGCCTTCGCGCTTGATCTCGAGCGTCTCGGCCCGGTAGCGTCGGCCGTCGCACTCGCCGCAACGCAGATAGACGTCGGAGAGAAACTGCATTTCGACATGCTCAAAACCGTTGCCATTGCAGGCAGTGCAACGACCGGTGCCGGAATTGAAACTGAAGGTGCCAGCAGTGTAACTACGCGCACGTGCGGCGGGCTCCGCAGCATACAGCTCACGGATGGCATCGAATGCACCGACGTAGCTTGCGGGATTGGACCGCGTCGTCCGGCCGATCGGCTTCTGATCGACCATCACCACATCGTCGATCAGCTCGGCACCGACTAACTGGTCGAACTCACCCGGTGCCTCGGTCGGTTTGCCGGTTGCTTTCAGCAGCGCCGGGTGCAACACGTCTTCCACCAGCGTGGACTTGCCCGAACCTGACACGCCGGTGATGCATACCAGGCGTTTGAGCGGCAAGCGCAGCGTGACATTCTTGAGGTTGTGCTCGCGTACGCCCCTGAGTTCGAGGTGTCGCAGCGCCGGCACCATGGTTGCGCGCGTCTTGTCGTCGCTGAGCTTGGGCGGCAATTCAGGCAGCGGAATCTGCTTCCGACCGCTCAGATACTGCCCGGTGAGCGATTTTTCGTTAGCGCACACGGCCGCTGGTGTGCCGTACGCGACGATCTCGCCGCCGTGCTCGCCGGCGCCAGGCCCGAGGTCCAGCAGCCGGTCCGCCTGCAGCATGATCTGCGGGTCGTGTTCGACGACAACCAGTGAGTTGCCGGCGTCGCGCAGGCGGTGCATGACCTCGATCACCCGCAGCATGTCGCGGGGGTGCAGGCCGATCGAGGGCTCATCGAGCACGAATAGTGTGTTGACGAGCGACGTACCTAGCGCAGTGGTCAGATTGATACGCTGCACCTCACCGCCGGAGAGCGTCCGCGACTGACGATCGAGCGTCAGGTAGCCGAGACCCACGTCGGTGAGAAAGCCGTACCGGCCACGAATCTCACCTAACAACAGATCGGCCGCCTCGTCGAGCGGCTTGGGCAGCTGCAACGCATCGAAGAACCGGCGGCAGCGTTCCAGCGGCAGCAGCATCACGTCGTGAATAGAAAGTCCCGGTAACGCGGCCAGCGTGTCGACCGAGTAGCTGGCATCGGTAGGACGATAGCGCGGGCGATCGCCCAGCGCTTCGCTGGCGAGCTCGTTGGAGCCAACGCGCCAATGTAACGATTCGGGCTTCAAGCGCGCACCGTCACAGGCGGTGCAAGGTGTGTAGGCTCGATAGCGCGACAGCATCACGCGTACGTGCATCTTGTAGGACTTGGTTTCGAGCCAATCAAAGAAGCGGCGCGCACCGTACCAGACCTTCTTGTTCCACGGGCCTTCCCCCTCGAGCACCCACTTGTGCTCGGCGGCGGTCAACTGGTTCCAGGGAGTGTCAGTGCGGATATCACGCTTGTTAGCAAAGCTGAGCAGATCATCCTGGCATTCTTTGTAGGCGTTGGTCTGCCACGGCCGGATAGCGCCGCCCGCTAGAGTCTTGTTTTCATCGGGCACGACCAGGCCGTAATCGATGCCGATCGTGCGGCCGAAGCCACGGCAGGTCTCGCAGGCACCCAGCGGCGAGTTGAACGAGAAGGCGCTCGGCGTGGCTTCCCGATAGGCGATGTCACATTGCGCGCAATGTAGTTCACTCGAGTAACGCCAGGTATCGAGTATGCGCGGCGGCTTCTCATCACCTGCAGTTGCTTGGTCGACAACATGGACGTGCACGCGCCCACGGCCCACGCGCAGCGCCGCTTCGAGCGATTCCATCACGCGGCTGCGCTCGGCGGAGCCCAGGCGCAAGCGGTCCTGTACCACTTCCAGGGTCTTTTTTCCAAGCGTCTGGATGCGCGAGTAGCCCTGTGCTTCCAGCAGCTTGCGGATCTCGGTCACCTTGAAGTTCTTGGGGATAGGTACCGGAAAACATATCTGCAGACGCGGATCGCCGGCTGCTGCGGCGCGCCGGTTGATATCCGCGTAGATGCTGCTGGAGCTATCGCGGCGCACTGGCTGACCGCAGCCGCGGCAATAGAGCACACCCGCGCGCGCAAACAGCAGTTTCAGATGGTCGTTGAGCTCGGTCATCGTGCCGACCGTCGAGCGCGATGTGCGCACCGGATTGGTCTGATCGATGGCAATCGCCGGTGGAATACCGTCGATGCGATCAACCGCTGGCTTGTCCATCCGATCGAGGAACTGGCGCGCGTAGGGCGAGAAGGTCTCGACGTAACGACGCTGACCCTCGGCATAGAGCGTGTCGAACACTAAAGAGGACTTGCCGGAGCCCGACACTCCGGTGACCACCACGAGTTCGCCGAGCGGGATCTCAAGGTTCAGATTCTTGAGATTGTTCTGGCGCGCACCGTGCACGACGATCGCTTCAGTAGCAGGCGGACGTTTGGGCATAGGACTCTTACAGTGGGACCGGTTGGCTCGAAGGCAATCGGGTATTGTAGCGTTCCTCGGGGGGCTCGTACGAGGGTGCGACGTGCAGGACAACAACAACACTGGCAGCGGGGCTGTCGTTGCGCCGACGAAGGGCATCGACGCGAAACACCGCCGCGTCATCTTTGCCTCCTCACTCGGCACTGTGTTCGAGTGGTATGACTTCTATCTGTATGGCGCGCTGTCGGCGGTGATCTCGCGGCAGTTCTTCTCCGGCGTCAACGAAACCACCGGCTTCATTTTTGCGCTGCTGGCTTTCGCTGCCGGGTTCTTCGTGCGCCCGTTTGGCGCACTCGTTTTCGGCCGGCTGGGGGACCTGGTTGGTCGCAAGTACACGTTTCTCGTGACTATCGTGATCATGGGCGTGTCGACCGCGCTCGTGGGTATGCTGCCCAACTACGCCACGATCGGTGTGGCAGCGCCGATCATTCTGATCGTGTTGCGTCTGTTGCAGGGTCTTGCCTTGGGCGGCGAGTACGGCGGCGCTGCCACCTATGTGGCCGAACATGCGCCACCCGGCCGACGTGGGCTTTACACGAGCTGGATTCAGACCACGGCGACCCTGGGCCTGTTCCTGTCGCTGGCGGTCATTCTGCTGTGCCGTGTATCGATGAGTGAGGCAGCCTTCAACGACTGGGGCTGGCGCATCCCGTTTCTATTGTCGATCATCTTGTTAGCCGTGTCGGTCTATATTCGCCTGCAGCTCAGCGAGTCGCCCGTGTTCGAGGAGATCAAGAGCGAAGGCAAGCTCTCCAAGGCGCCACTCACCGAGGCTTTTGGCCGCTGGGACAATCTCAAGATCGTCTTGCTGGCGCTGGTCGGTGCGACGGCGGGGCAGGCGGTCGTCTGGTACGCGGGCCAGTTCTACGCGTTGTTCTTTCTGGAGAAGATTCTGCAGGTCGAGGCGAAGGCTGCCAATCTGATCATTGCCGCCGCGCTCTTGATCGGCACCCCGGCCTTCATTCTGTTTGGCGCGTTGTCGGATCGTATCGGTCGCAAGAAGATCATCCTCACGGGTTGCGCGCTGGCGGCGCTGACGTATTTCCCGCTATTCCAAGGTCTAACACACTATGCAAATCCCGCCTTTGAGCGTGCGGTCGCGACGGCGCCGGTGACGGTGGTAGCAGACCCCGACGATTGCAGCTTCCAATTCGATCCGGTGGGGCGCAAGTCGTTTCGTACCTCCTGTGATGTCATCAAGGGGCTGCTCGCCAAGCGTGGCGTGCCGTATACGAACGAGGCTGCAATGCCGGCCACCGTGGCCGCCGTGCGCATTGGTAGCGGTGCCAACGCGACGATTATTCCATCGTTTGCTGGCGCCACACTCGACGATGCGACGTTCAAAGCCGCAAGCGAGAAGTTTGGGGCTACCACATTGGCCACGCTCGCGACCGCCGGCTATCCCGCCAAAGCGGATATGAGCGCCGTCAATTATCCGATGGTCATCTTGATCTGCACGATACTCGTGTTGTACGTGACCATGGTGTACGGTCCGATCGCGGCGTGGTTGGTAGATTTGTTTCCCGCGCGCATCCGCTATTCGTCGATGTCTCTGCCATACCATATCGGCAATGGCTGGTTTGGCGGTTTCCTGCCGGTGACGTCGTTCGCGATCGTCGCGGCGACCGGCAATATCTACAATGGGCTGTGGTATCCCGTCGTGGTAGCAACCCTGACGGTGATCATCGGCGGCTTGTTCCTCCGGGAGACGCATGACAACCCGGAAAAGTAGCCGGCGGCGACGTAATACATCTGTTGCAGCACTGATCGCGGCAGTATTGTCTGCGCTGTTTTATCAATGGCAAAGCAGTCGTCAGGCCGAATCGCCGACTTCGGACGCGGCTCAGAGCGTCAGTAAAGGGCGGCGCAGCAGCGAGTCGTTCGACTTCTATTTGATGGCGTACTCGCTTCACCCCGCGTTCTGTGAGGATGGTAATGCGCGCCGCAAGGACTGCACCGCCTGGACCGCAGCTGACAACGCGCGCCGGCCGATCGTGATCCACGGTCTCTGGCCCGAGAATGATCGTCCGGGGAGTTATCCGCGCGACTGCGCCGGGCCCAGGCTCGATATGCCACGCGAGTTGCGGATCGAGTTGGATCAGTGGATGCCCGGCACCGCCAGCGGCTTGCATTCACACGAATGGCGCAAGCACGGCACTTGCTCGGGTCTCGACGCGCCGCTGTATTTCCGGCTGTCCATTGATCTCGTTAAAGACGTCAACGCGGCAGTGGGAGCCGTACTGCGCGCCAATGCCGAGCGGCGCATCTCAGGCGCCGAGTTGCGTGCGGCGGCCAATGCCTTTCGGCCCGGGTACGGCGATACGCTCACCTTCCATTGCCGCAACGTCAAAAGTAGCGACCCGGCCAAGCGCGGGCGGCCGTATCTCTACGAGATCCGGCAATGCATCGACAATGACGGCGCGGCTGGCGCGCCAGCCACTTTGCTCGCCTGTCCAAGCGTCAAGCGGCGCGACCAGGGCTGCGGAGCGCAGTTCTGGATCGACGGGGTCTAGCCGCACAAGCCGTCGCTCACGTCGCCTGGGGCTCGCGGCCCCCACGTTGCCAGAAGGTGGAACCCGCAAGGGTTATAATAGGTCCAGATCGCAGCCAGCCACGCTGGCCGCCACCCCCATTGCAGAAGGATCAACTAGATGAACAGATTCATCGCACCGGCCGCAGTCGCCGGACTCATGTCATGCCATTCTGGTCCATGCCCACCTGGGCCGCTCAGAGCGGCGGCGCCGACACGATGACCACCAAGTTGATCGCACGAGACGCGCTGTTCGGCAACCCGGACAAAGCGCAAGCGCGCCTTTCGCCGGATGGCAAGTTCAACTCGTTCATTGCACCGCGCGATGGCGTGTTGAACGTCTTCCTCGCGCCGGTCGGCAAGAGCGGTGAGGCAAAGCCGATTACTAACGACCAGAAGCGCGGCATTCGGCAGCATTTCTGGGCGTACACCAATCGGCATGTGCTCTTCATTCAGGATGAAGGCGGCGACGAGAATTGGCATCTGTATGCCGTTGATGTCGTGTCTGGCGAGCAGCGGGACCTCACGCCCTTCAAGGGCATCACGGCGCAGGTCGTTGGCTTGTCCTGGAAACGGCCGGGCGTGGTGCTAGTGGGTATCAATGATCGCGTACCCGAGTGGCATGACCTCTATGAGATCGATCTCGCCACCGGCGAGCGCAAATTGATCGAGCGCAACGAGCAAGAGTTTGCGGGTTACGAGGTGGATAGTGACCTCGTGCCGCGGCTCGCGCTTAAAACCGGCGCGGACAGCAACGACGTCCTGCGCCGCACCGACCAGGGCTGGCTGCCGCTGATCAGCTACGGGCGCGACGATTCGCTAACCACCAACTTGCTCACGATTGAAGGTGACGGCAAGTCGGCGTTGCTTCTGTCATCAATCGATCGCGACAAGTCGGCGTTGATGCGGATCGATCTGGCCAGCGGCAAGCAGGAGCAGATCGCTGCGAGCGAGCGCGCCGATATCGGCCGTGTGTGGCTGGAGCCCAAGACCTATCGTCCGCAGGCATACGGGATCGAGTACTTGAAGCCTGAGATCAAGCCGCTGGGCGACGCAGTCAAAGATGACATAGCGTTTCTGACTTCCAAGTTGGGCGATTCGTTTGATATCGGTAGCCGCACACTCGCCGACGATCGCTGGATCGTCGTCACAGATGAGCCGCAGGCGCCGGCGGTGAGCTATCTCTATGATCGCAAGACCACGCAGCTGGACAAGCTGTTTGAAATGCGACCGCAGCTGTCGGGTGCGCCACTGGTACCGATGCACGCCATGGAGATCAAGTCGCGCGACGGGCTCGCCCTCGTGTCCTATCTCTCGCTGCCGCCCGGCGCCGACAAAAATGGCGACGGTCGTCCGGATGTGCCGCTGCCACTGGTGCTCAACGTACATGGTGGCCCCTGGGCGCGTGACACCTACGGCTTTGATCCAGAGCACCAGTGGCTTGCCAATCGAGGCTATGCCGTGCTGTCGGTCAATTTTCGCGGCAGCACGGGCTTCGGCAAGAGCTTCATCAATGCCAGCAATCGCGAGTGGGCCGGCAAGATGCACGATGATCTGATCGATGCCGTGCAGTGGGCCATCAAGGAGAAGATTGCGCTGGCGGACAAGGTGGCGATTTACGGTGGCTCGTATGGCGGCTACGCCACGCTCGTCGGTCTGACGTTCACGCCGGATACGTTCGCCTGCGGCGTCGATATTGTGGGCCCGTCCAATCTCAATACCTTGCTGGCGACAATTCCGCCGTACTGGAAGTCGTTCTTTGAGGAGTTCGCCACTCGCGTCGGTGATCCGCGCACTGAAGAGGGCCGGAAGCTGTTAGCAGAGCGCTCGCCACTCACGCGCGTCGAAGCGATCAACAAGCCGCTGCTTATCGCCCAAGGCGCTAACGACCCGCGTGTCAAGAAGGCCGAGGCGGATCAGATCGCGGCAGCAATGAAAGCCAAGAACCTGCCCGTGACGTATGTGCTGTATCCGGATGAAGGCCACGGTTTCGCGCGACCGCAGAATCGCACGTCGTTCTATGCGATTACTGAAGGCTTCCTGTCACAGTGTCTCGGCGGCCGTTACGAGCCGGTCGGCGACGACTTTGAAGGCGCGAGCCTCGAGGTACTGGATGGTGCGAGTTATGTGCCAGGTCTCGAGCAGGCGCTCGGCAGCAAGAAGTAAGTGGGCAGCCGGCACTCAGTCATGGAAACCGCACGCGACATCCGGTCCCATCGGAAGTTTTGGGCCGCGCGCTTCGGCACGGCGCCGTTCCTGCCGATGTCACGTGCCGAAATGGACGCGCTGGGCTGGGACTCCTGCGACATCATCATCGTCACGGGCGATGCCTATGTGGACCATCCCAGCTTCGGGATGGCGATCATCGGCCGCGTGCTCGAGGCGCAGGGCTTTCGCGTCGGCATCATCGCGCAGCCTGATTGGCGCAGCAGCGATGCCTTCAAAGCACTCGGCCGACCTAACCTGTTCTTCGGCATCACGGCCGGGAACATGGACTCGATGGTCAATCGTTATACCTCTGAGCGTCGCGTGCGCAGCGATGACGCGTATACGCCGGGCGGTGAGGGCGGTAGGCGACCCGATCGGGCGTTGATTGTCTACGCGCAGCGCGCCGCGAGGCGTATCGCGATGCCACTATTGTGGTGGGCGGGATCGAGGGTAGCCTGCGGCGTATTGCCCACTATGACTACTGGTCCGAGAAGGTGCGCCGGTCCGCGTTGTTAGACGCCAAAGCGGACATGCTGGTGTTCGGTAATGCTGAACGGCAGATCGTCGACATCGCCCATCGTCTGGCGGGCGGCGAAGCGATCGACGAGATCACCGATCTGCGCGGCACCGTGTTTACACGTACCGCACAGCCGGCGGGCTGGATTGAGATTGACTCGACCCATCTCGACACGCCTGGGCCGCTCAATCCGCCCATTGACCCGTATGCGATGGAGCCGAGTGCGACGCAGTCGCGTCTGCCCGACGTGGCGGCGGACAAGGCCGCAGCGGCCGCTGATGACGCGCGGGGTGAACGCGTCGTCAAATTCGTCCGCCGCGTCAAAAATGCCGATCGCGAGCGCAGCGTGATCCGGCTGCCGTCCCATGAGGCGGTCGCTGAGGATGCCGTCCTCTATGCGCACGCTTCACGCATCCTCCATCTGGAATCGAATCCCGGTAATGCGCGGGCACTCGTGCAACGGCATGGGGACGTTGACGTGTGGCTCAATCCGCCGCCCATCCCGCTGACGACCGAGGAGATGGACTGGGTTTACGAACAACCCTACCAACGCAAACCGCATCCTTTCTACGGCGAGGCGAATATCCCCGCCTACAAGATGATTCGCTTTTCGATCGCAATCCAGCGTGGTTGCTTTGGCGGCTGCACCTTTTGTTCGATCACCGAACACGAGGGTCGCATCATCCAGAATCGCTCTGAGGGTTCGATCCTGCGTGAGATCGCCGAGGTACGCGACAACGTGCCGGGGTTCACAGGCGTCATATCAGACCTTGGTGGACCCACTGCCAACATGTATCGACTGGCCTGCAAGAGCCGCGAGATCGAGTCGGCATGCCGGCGCCCCTCGTGTGTTTTCCCGGGTATTTGTCCTAATCTTGACACTAACCACACGCCGCTGATCGAGCTTTACCGCAAGGCGCGCGAACTGCCGGGCATCAAGAAAGTGCTGGTCGCATCGGGCGTCCGGTACGACCTGGCGATCGAGAGCCCCGAGTATGTGAAGGAACTGGCGCAGCACCACGTGGGTGGTTATCTCAAGATCGCGCCGGAGGCGATCGGCGACGGACCGCTGTCGAAAATGATGAAGCCGGGGGTGGGGGCTTACTACCGCTTCAAGGAGCTGTTCGATCGCTACTCCAAAGAGGCTGGGAAAGAGCAGTACTTGATCCCGTATTTCATTGCGGCGCATCCGGGTACCACTGACGAGGACATGCTGGAGCTTGCGCTCTGGTTGAAAAAGAACGGCTTTCGTGCCGATCAGGTGCAGGCGTTCCTGCCGGGGCCGATGGCGACGGCCACGGCGATGTACCACTCACACAAGAATCCGTTGCGTAAAGTCACGCGCACGAGCGAAGAGGTCAAGATCCCCAAGGGCCTGAAGGTGCGTCGCTTGCACAAGGCGTTCTTGCGCTATCATGATGCTAACAACTGGCCTGAGCTGCGTGAAGCGCTGCGTCGCATGGGCCGCGCAGACCTCATCGGCAGCGGCAAACAGCAGTTGATTCCGGCGTGGCAGCCCGCTGGTACGGGGGCAGATGCTCGGCCCACCCATGGGAAGAGCGGTGCCCGGCCGTTTCGAACGCAACACACTGGCTTGCCCGATACACCCGCGGTTCCGAGTGCGGCCAAGCGTGCTGGACAGACTCAAGCCGGGCGTACCAGGAGGAAGTCGCCGTGAGTGACAACCCGCTGCAGCGCCTGCGGCAGCTCGGCCAGCAGGTCTGGCTCGATGATATCCGGCGCGGGTTATTCAAGAGCGGCGAGCTCGCGCGCTTGATCGCTGACGATGGCCTCGCCGGACTCACGTCCAACCCCGCGATCTTTGCCAAGGCCATCTCCGATACTGACGACTATCACACGGACATCAAGGCCGCGCCGCCGACCCTGACAACGGAGGCGCTCTACGAACAACTGGCAATAGCTGACATCCAGTCGGCCGCCGACGCATTTGCGAGCACTTACCGGCAGACCAATGCCGAGACGGGCTATGTCAGTCTCGAAGTATCGCCCCACCTCGCGCTCGACACCGAGGGAACGATCGCCGCTGCGAGCCGCTTGTGGCGTGCAGTAGATCGGCCCAACGTGATGATCAAGATTCCCGGAACGCGCGAAGGATTGCCAGCGATTCGCAAGACAATCGCGTCCGGTATCAATGTCAACGTTACGCTGATTTTTTCGGTGGCCCGCTATCGAGAGGTGCTTGAGGCATTCTTGGCCGGGCTCGCGGACCGCAAGCTAACCGGCGAGTCGATCAACAAGATCGCATCAGTGGCCAGTTTCTTCATCAGCCGCATCGATACGCTCGTCGATGAGCGACTCGAGCAGCGAATTGCAGCGGGACATGCCGGCGCAGCATCGCTGCGCGGCACGGCGGGCGTTGCCAGTGCCGGCAGTGCGATGCAGGCGTACCGCGATCGCATTGCCAAGCCTGACTGGCAGCAGTTGGCGCGCGCCGGCGCGCGCCCGCAACGGTTGTTATGGGCGTCATCGTCTACCAAGAACCCGGCGTACAGCGACGTCAAGTACGTCGAAGCGCTGATTGCCGCTGACACTGTCAATACCATGCCGCCCGAAACGCTCGCCGCTTATCGAGACCATGGCAAACCGGAGCTGCGTATCGATGAGTCGGTTAGTACCGCGCCGCAGGTCATCGCTGGTTTGGCGCAGCATGACATCGACCTGGAGGAGGTCGCCGCACAGCTCGAGGCAGAGGGAGTGCGCAAATTCAGCGATCCCTACGATCGCTTGTTAGCGGTGATCGATAAGGTTCGTCGCTAATATTGTTCGGCAGCCTATTGGTCGCACTCCGCCTGGAGCCGTCATTCGAGGCCGGCATCCAGTTTGCCGGTAAGCGGATACCCAGCCCGGTGGACAAATGACCAACGTGACGGTCAATTCACATCGAGATAAAGTTGCCGAGGCACACAGGATTGTGTAAGATCATGTGTAAGAGGTCACACATGGCTACCAATCTCTCCATAGATCCGGCTCTGATCGAACGAGCCTTGGCGGTCAGCGGCGAGACCACCAAGAAGGCGGCGGTAACGCGCGCACTAGAGGAATTCGTTGCTCGGCGAAAGCAAAAAGACGTGCTCGACCTGATGGGCAAGCTCGAGTGGAATCCGTCGTTCGACTATAAGGCTGAGCGCACGCGGCGATGACTTTGCTGGTGGATACCAGCGTCTGGTCATTGGCCTTCAGGCGTGATCGAGTGGGCGACGAACCACACGTCAGGGTGCTGCAGAAAGCACTGGCTGACGGCGAACCTATCGTCACGACCGGTTTGGTTCTCCAGGAACTTTTGCAAGGCTTTACTGGACCGAGGGCACGGACCGATATCGTCCAGCGTTTTTCCGCTTTGCCTCTGCTCAATCCGGACCGCCAAGATTACATCGACGCAGCGGATCTCCGAAATTCGTGCCGACGATCTGGGGTGCAGATTGGCACAATTGACGCACTGATCGCTCAGCTATGTGTCCGACATGGGCTAACGTTGCTTACTACCGATAACGACTTCGGCTTGGCCACCGCTCATTGCGAGTTACATGTATGGAAGGCAGATAGTTAGTTTCTTTGGCTGGATTCGGCCAGGAGCGGTCGTTCGAGGTTGGCGCCCAGTTCTCCGGTTAGCGGACACTCGTCTTCTCGGTCTGGTTTCAGTCGAGTCGGCGTGATCGGATGATCCGCGGCACCAAGTTGTTATTGGAAATATTCTTTGTTCATTACCGCGCATGTAAGTGCCACTTTCTCAGCTGGTCACATTGTTACTAACCCCCGCATTCTCCCCGCCTACTCTTGGCCGCCATTCGGGGCTCGCGAACCCCGGCCAAGAACTCGGTGATTAATGTGGCTCAGGGCCAAGAGCAACAGGGAAACAATCCATAACTGCGTTACAGTGTATGCGAACACGGTCGAAACAAAGAGCCAATCCGCGATCGACACATTCGGAGTGCGTGTCGTCTTGGTCACGTAGAACACGAACTGCAATGCGGCCGAAGCCAATATGCATCCGATGACTGGCGATGTGATGGCCCAAGTAAGGCGCGTTCGACTTCTACGAGGTTCGAACAATACTCCAGTTACCAATAGCACGAGAGCCAAGACTGCTACGAAAAGCACCCAGTACGATCCTAGGCGAAGTGCCAGTACCTCATGACTAACCACTGCATACAATCCCACCGCAATCCCCGAGACGAGTACTGCGCGCAACCGTCGTACGATCACGTTTCTTGAAACTTCTGAGTTATCTGGAAAGCCCCGCCGTGGCAAAAATTGTCCCGAGATTCATGAAAGGACCAACACTGTTCACCACGATGCGGACACATACCGCAAAGGCTGAAGTAGTTGCAATTGGCAACATACATCGGAGAGTTGCTAGCGCTTTCCCCGAGTGCGATGGTCGTAGATACGCCAAAGCGACTGTCCAATGTAAATGGACATGCACGCAAAGCCGAACAGCCAAATCCCAAGCACGATAGGTGTTAACCCCAGACTTGAAAGGTCAACAAAGAAGAAATACCCCAAAGGCATCAATGCCAGTATGAGAAAAAGATGCCTGCGGAAGAAAGTCATAGAAGTTTATCGGTTCACAACCAACTCTAGCGGCACACTGGGGGTCGGTAAGAGCAATGTTCGTAAAGCAAAAATTCACGCCTCAGGCAGAGTGCAGCGCCTGAATTGCCGCCTTGGGGTTGGCGGCGACGATCTTGAGCAATGCCCTAGCAGGGCCTGCTGGCTGCGTTCGTTGTTGCTCCCAGTTTTGTAGGGTTTTGATGGGGACGCCGATAAGTCGTGCGAACTCGCTTTGCGACAAACCCGATGCTCGCCGGATTTTGCGCGCTTCGATGGCCGCAAATTTTGTCACCTTAGCGCCGGCGACCGGCTTGCCACGCCTATGCTGATCCATCTGGCGAATGCCACTTAGTAGGCCGGCGAACAACTTCTTATCCATCACGTAGTACCTCTTGCATCAGTTCGACGAGCACTTTCGTCTGCGCTGGGGTCAGATCAGATTGACGGTTCTTTGCGTAGGCAAAGATGAGATAGCAGGTCTGATCACCTGTCATGCAATAGTAGATGACTCGCGCACCACCCCGTTTACCTCGTCCAGGCAGCGCGGCACGCAATTTACGCAAGCCGCGAGCCCTTGGAATCAAGTCGCCCGCACTGGGATCGGCCAATAGTTGTAGCTGAATTGCGAGCAATGCGTCATCGTCGAACAGTTGCTGTGCCGTAAACGCCGGCAATTCGACGAAGAGCATGATCGAATAATACGCTTAGAGCGTATACGCTGCAAGCGGACAAACGAGCCCCGTGCTAGAACCCGGCGATCGTGCAGTCAACGGCTGCTTGCATCGATTCGGACGCCCGCTTTGGAGCAACTCCCAAGTCGGCTTTGGGCACACAGCCGCCTATAAAGCTGGCACTTTCCAGTCGTGCAGCAGCGCAATCTTTCCGTACCGCTCAGCTTTCGCATAGTAGCGGTCATCTGCCGTCACCAGCACTGCATCTTCGTGTTCAAGCGCTACGGCGTGATAGAGCGTGTCGAACAGATGGTGTTTGGTCTCGATCGCCATGCTAGTCGCCCGTGCAATCACATGCGGATCATCGGTCGCTGGAAGTTCCAACGCGGCGATCAGCTCGACATCCTGGACCGCCGTGGAAGGGGTAAGGCGCGCGGCAACAGCTGCAACTTCAGCTAGCCAATGAACAGGCTGCAGGACTTCCAGCTCGCCCTCCACGATTGATTCCATGAGGATCGATGCCTTGTCGGTATCGAGCTCGCGAAGCGGATCCTCAATCAGCCATTTGAGGATTACGCTCGCATCGAGCACGATGATCATCGACGGTCGGCGGCGCGCGCCCTTGCGAATCTCCTCGCTACTAAAGGATGGCCTGTTCGCGCGCGCGCCACTCAATTGGCGGAACACACGGCTTCGCCTGATCTGGAGCTGGCGCTCGCGCACGGCCCTGCGCATCAATTCAGCAACGATCGCACTCTTGTTCTGATCACCGAAGGCCTTGTCGAATTCCGCCTTCACTTCATCGGGTACGCTGAAATTGACGGTTGCCACAGGTGGCCTCTATTGTTGAACTATTCAACAATAGACTATACGCTTGCGGCCTACAGCGTCAACAGCCGTTTTAAGGGACTTGCCGCGAATTCTTGTCGAATGTCTGGGCTCCGATCTCATCGCTGCGACCCGTAGTCCGTTCAGCAGAGCGGCCAAAGAATCCGAGGACAAGCAGCTACTGTCCTGCAGCCAGATTCCACGCAGCTGCAGCCAGCTCCGACTCCTCATCTACCGCTAACACCCGGCAATCTATTCTGCTTGAGTCGCTGCTGATCTTGCCGCCGGCCAGGTTGCGCGCATCGTCAACCTGGACGCCCAGAAACGCGAGTCGCTCGAGGATCGACTTACGGACGGCGGGCACGTTCTCACCGACGCCACCGCCGAAGCCGATGGCGTCGAGCCCGCCGAGTACCGACGCATACGCGGCGACATACTTGGCGACTCGCCGGCAATAGATGTCGAGAGCGAGTCGTGACGCGGGCGTATCGGCGGTGAGCAAGTCGCCGGCGCTGGATGAGGTGCCGGATAGACCGAGCAAGCCTGACTCGCGCACTAGTAGCGATTCCACGGCCGCCGCGTCGTAGCCCAGCGTGCGTTGCAGGTGAACTAACAAGCCAGCATCGATGTCGCCGGCGCGGGTGGCCATTACGAGGCCTTCGAGCGGCGAGAATCCCATCGAAGTATCTTGGGGTACACCGTTGAGTATTGCCGCCGCCGAACAGCCGCCGCCTAACTGCAGCGTGACGAGGCGGCCGCCGTGCTCGAGGTCCGGCCGCAATGCCGAGAACTGCTTGTACATATTGGCGTGCGCGATGCCGTGAAAGCCGTAGCGGCGCAAATGATGCTCGTCCGCCAGCGCGGTCGGCAACGCATAGCGCCAAGCGGCTTCCGGAAGCTGCGCGAAAAACGCGGTATCGAAGACGGCTATCTGGCGTAGCTCGTTGCCCCAGACAGATTGGCAGGCATCGATCCAGCGCAGCGCCACGGGATTGTGCAGCGGCGCGAAGGACGCGGCGGCTTCGATCGCACGGCGGGCCGCCGGATCAATGACACAAGGTTTGCTCAAGCTATGTCCGCCGTGCACGACTCGATGCGCGATCACATTTGGCGGGTATCCGGCATGCTCGGCGCGCAAATACGCCAGAGTCGCTGCCTCACCGGCCGGTAGCAGGGTCACCCGCCTCCGTAAGACACAGCGCTGCGCTGCGCTGGAAGCAGCGCTCGGCTCAAAGATACCGAGCTTCACGGAAGAACTGCCGGCGTTCAGCGTCCAGATATTCATGCTGGGTATTGTAGCGGCGCGCTCGATCAGGCGTGCAGAGCTCGCGGAGCCGATTCGATCAAAATTGCAGTTGCCAGCAGAATCAAGGCGACGGCGAAGATCTTGCGCAAAGTTGTTTGCGGCAAGCGGTCGGCCAGGTGCTGTCCCAACAGACTGCCGACGACACCGATGAGCGTGACAATTGTCAGCGTGCTCCAATCCAGCCGGCCGCTGAGATGGCTCACATGCTGCGCGAAGCCGACCGCGCAATTGAGCGTGATGATCGCGAGTGAAGTGCCGATCGCCCGATGCAGGTCCAGGCGCGTGACGCCGACTAACGCTGGTACGATGAGAAATCCACCGCCGACGCCGACGAGGCCGGTGACAATTCCCACGCTTAACCCAGCAGCCACTTGCTTGAGGAGCGTGCCACGAACTTCGCCTTGCGCACGGGCGTCCGCCGAATTTCCCGCGCGACTGCTCAGCATGAATGTCGCCGCTGCAGCCATCACGAGCGCGAACAGCGCGAGTTGCGCAGCCCCTGGGATGAAAGCGCTGGACCACGCGCCGGCCCAGGTTCCCGCCATGCCGGGAATGCCAAACGCCAGCACCGCGCGAACGTCCAGCTCGCGTCGCCGCAGATAACCGAGCGCGCTGGCGAGCGCGATGAGTCCCACTACCAGCAAAGAACCGGCGACGGCCTGCTTCTCGTCCTGCCCGACGAGGTAGACGAGTACCGGTACGGTGAGTATGGATCCGCCCGAGCCAAGCAGCCCTAAAGACAAGCCGATCGCGAGCGCGCCGGGCCAGGCAAGTAGGGGCAGACTCATGTTTGCAGTATATACGTAGTCGCTAGATTAGAAAAAGCTAATATAATGAAAAAATGAAACAACGCACCGCACCCGAACCCCTCTTGTGGCACTTCTTCGATGCAGCGACCTCCACGTTTACCCATATCGTTGCCTGCCCGCGCACTCGTCGCGCCGCAATCATCGATCCAGTGCAGGATTACGAGCCAAAGTCGGCGCGTTTCAGTGCGCTGTCCGCTGATCAATTGCGCGCTGTCTTTCGCGACGAGAAACTGACGCTGGAGTGGATACTGGAGACACACGCCCATGCCGACCATGTGTCGGCAGCGCCGTTGTTGCAAAAGGCCCTGGGCGGCAAGATTGGGATTGGTGAAGGCATTCGAGACGTGCAGAAGACATTTGCGCGAGTGTTCGACCTCCCGCCGGAGTTTGCCAAAGACGGTTCGCAGTTCGACCATCTATGGCATGGTGGCGAGCAGTTCAAGCTGGGGGAGCTGCAATGCGAGGTGTTAGCGACACCAGGCCATACGCCCGACAGCCTCACCTACCTCGTTGGGCGGCACGCCTTTATTGGCGATACGCTGTTCCCGCCTAACTATGGCACGGCGCGTTGCGATTTCCCGGGTGGCGATGCGGCGCAGCTCTATGGCTCCATCCAGGCGCTACATCTGCTGGCGGACGATACGCTGCTGCACTTTTGTCACGACTACCCAGCGGAGGGCAGCGAACCCATCGAGCACGTGACGGTAGCCGTTTCTCGTACGACCAACATTCACTGTCGAGCCAATACCACGCGCGAGCAGTTCGTCGAGTTGCGTCAGACGCGTGATCGGAAATTGGCCGCGCCGCAACTAATCATTCCGGCGGTGCAGCTCAATATCGCGGCCGGGCGCCTACCGCCCGCGGCGGACAATGGCATCGTCTATCTGAAAATTCCGCTCGAGGTGATCGGCCGGCCGCCGACGTAGCCGCTACCTGTGCCGTGCGATCGCGACGGCGACCAGTATCCAGGCCAGCATCAGCAGCGAGCCGCCGACGGGTGCCAGCATGATCACCGCGCGAGGCGCGCCGAAAGTCAGTAGGTAGATGCTGCCGCTGAAGATGACCATGCCGACGATCAGCACCCAGGCCGCGTTCTGCAGCAGTTTGGACGCTGCTTCCCGTAGCAACAGTGCAATACCGAACAAGCCGAGCGAGTGGAAGAACTGGTACATGACCGCAGTCTCGAACGACTTCAAACGGTCGGCCGATAGTCGTGGCGTCAGCGCATGGGTACCGAACGCGCCGAGTGCGGTTGCCAGCGCGAGCGATACGGCGGCTATCAAGAGGAAGCGGCGGCTGTTGTTTGGCATGAGCGCATGGTACGCCGACTCAAAGCTCGCCGACAGCGCGCTGCAATTCGAGCCGCGCCAGCGCGGCATCAAGCTCGGCGTCGCTCGTGTTGTTGGTCGCGGCGATGCGCAGCGCCACGGCTTCCAGCACTTGCGTATTGTTGGCCAGGCCCGCGCCATAGAGTTCGCGACTGAGGCGCAGGTTCTCCTCGCTCTCAGCCACAGCCGTGCGAGTCACGGTCACGCGCGCGTCGGCTTCGCGAACGCCGAGCCAGGCGGCGCGCACCTGATACTCGATACCGTTCTTGAGATCATCAAGGCGATGCGAAGTGGCCTGGCTCGCGCGGCGCAGCGAGGCCGCCTGGTTGCGCGCCTCACCGCCGTCGAACAGGTTCCACTTGACGCCGACACCGATGGAGGTGAAGTCCTCGCGATCCAGGATGGTGGTCTCGAGATGGTTGTAGCCGCCAACCAGCGCCACCTGTGGCAACTGACGGCCCCATGCAGCGCGCGCGCGGGCAGCGAGTGCGTCGGACTGCGCCTTCAGCCCCGTCACCTCACTGCGAGTGACCGATGCCCGCTCGACCAGCGCCTCGACCGGCTCGGTTACCAAGCTGCTGCTTGCCGCGACACTGCCATTGAGCTGCTGGTCGAGTGTCGGCACCTCAGCGGCCGGCGCACCGACCTTGCGGTTGTACGCGACCTGCGCGAGGCGCAGGCCATTCTCGGCACGCAACCGCTGCTGCTCAGCATTTGCCAGCGAGACTTTTGCGGCTAATAGGTCGCTCTGCGCTACGGACTGTGCTTCGACCATCACCTGAACGTCATTCACTTGGGAGCGCAGGCTTGCGGCGCTCGCCTCAGCAGCGGCCAGCCCCCGCTCGGCGCGCAGCACCGCGATGTAATTGCGGGCGACTTCGAGCTTTAGATCGGCAACCGCGCGCGCCTGTTCGGCGGTCGCACCGCGAGCCGCCTCACTTGCAGCGCGGATACCCGCGGTGATACTGCCACCGGCATACAGGGGTTGCGTCACCTGCGCAAAGGCCATCACTGTGTCGTCGTTGTCGAAGACGCGCGGCGACTGAAAGCTGAATGTGGGCGTGGTGACATCGAGGGCTGGCGCATCTGCGTAGCGCGTATAGGTGGCCCCTGTGTCCAGCTTGGGCCAGCGCGCTGCGCGAGCAGCGCGTTCGTCCGCGGCCGCCGCCGCCGCGTCAGCCACGACGGCGGCTAAGGCTGGGTCGTTAGCAATCGCGCGTGCCCACGCCTGTTCGAGCGACTCGGGTGCAGCGATTGCGGCGAGCGGCGTCAGCAGCGCCGCGCACCACAGATACCGGATGCCGGCTGGTCGCTGCGCCCGTCCTGTCACTTGTGAACTTCCTTGAGCGAGACGATACCGAGCACCTTGAGCACGTACTTCTCATAAACCGGCGCGATCGAGCCGGTGCGCACCTTGCGCAGGAAGTACTTCTCGAAGGCGATCTTGGCCAGATGCGCCCACTTGCCTTGCTTGGCCCAGGTGACGTTGCGTGGCGGTATCTGCGGCAGCGCGACGAATGCCGCGCCCGTGTCACCGAAGTCGGCGATGCAGATCGCGTTCCAGGTGGCGCGCGCCGTCGCTGGCTTGCCCGCAATCTCCGCCGCGATGTTCTCGCAGATGGCGCTAACCATAGACTCGATCATGTAGCCGGTCTTGGGTGCACCGGTGGCGACTGGCGTCGCTTCCACGGGCGGAATGGCAACGCAAACACCAGCGGAGAAAATGTTAGGGTATTTCTTGGACCGCTGGTGCTCATCGATCAAGACAAAGCCGCGCGGGTTGCATAGCTCCGGGACGCCGGCAACGGCATCGACGCCTTTGAACGCCGGCAGCAGCATCGCGTAGTGAAACGGTAGTTTGTGTTCTTTCTTCGGCTTGCCGTAATCGTCACACTCGTTGATGGTCATTTCCGCTGCGTCGATGTTGCTGACCTTGGCGTTGGTGATCCACTTGATATGCCGTTGACGCAGTTCGGATTCCATCAGCCCTTTGCTGTCGCCAACGCCACCCAGACCCATATGCCCAATGTAAGGCTCGCTCGTTACATAGGTGATGGGGACGCGGTCGCGTAGTTTGCGTTTGCGCAGGTCGGCGTCGACGATCATGGCGAATTCGTAGGCGGGCCCGAAGCAGCTCGCACCCTGTACGGCGCCGACGACGATCGGGCCGGGGTTCTCGAGGAACTTCTCGTAGGCATTCCAGGCCGTGAGCGAGTGTGCGTGCGTGCAGATTGACTGCGTGTAGCCGCCCTCCGGCCCGAGGCCCGGTACTTCGTCAAAAGCAAGTCGCGGGCCGGTGGTGATGATCAGATAGTCGTAAGCTAGCGTATCTTTACCGTCGATTGTAAGTGTATTGCCGGGAGCATCGATCGCGGTCACTTTGCCGGCCCGCCATTCGATCCCCTTGGACTCGAGCGGCTCGCGCAGCTCGACGCGGGTCTTCTCGACATCACGCCAGCCCACGGCAACCCATGGATTCGATGGCGTGAACTCGAAGTAGGGCGTTGCACCAATCAACGTGACCCGATGGTCTTTGCCGAGCATCTTGCGTAATTCATATGCACTCGGCACGCCGCCAATGCCGGCACCAACGATTGCGATGTGAGCCATGAGAGTTCTCCTTGGTGGCTATGTGGCGGCAACGGGTGGTGGCCGTCTAATCAGATAGGCGCAGTAGAGGATAGGTATGACAATGAGCGGCAGCAAAGTCGATACGAAGATGCCGAAGATCAAAGCCACGGCAAGACCATTGAAGATCGGATCGTCGAGGATGAAAAACGCGCCGATCATGGCGGCGAGTGCCGTCAGCACGATTGGTTTGGCGCGAACTGCACCGGCCTTGACGACGGCATCCTCGAGCGTACTGCCCGCCGCGATCTCCATGTTGATGAAGTCGACTAACAGGATGGAGTTACGGACAATGATGCCAGCGAGCGCGATCATCCCAATCATCGAGGTGGCCGTGAACTGCGCGCCAAGCAGTGCATGCCCTGGCATCACGCCGATGATGGTGAGCGGAATCGGCGCCATGATGATGAGCGGTACAAAATAGGAGCCGAACTGCGCGACCACGAGCAGGTAGATCAATACCAGACCGACGGCATACGCCAAGCCCATATCGCGAAACGTCTCGTAAGTGATTTGCCACTCGCCGTCCCATTTGACGGCCAGTTCGTTCGGATCATCCGGCGGGGCGATGAAGTGTTGTGTCACGGGAAGCTGATCGAGCTGGCCTACCATGTCGAACATGCCGTAGAGCGGGCTGTCGAGTGGCCCGGCCATATCGCCGGTCACGTAGACAACGGGCAACAGGTCCTTATGGTAGATCGCCGCATCCCAGGTCGACTCCTGTACAGTGACAACTTCCCCGATCGGGATCGCCGCGCCACTTTGCGCGCGCAGTTTGAGCTGCAACAGATCCTCGATCTGGGACTTGCTGGCGACGGGTAGCTCGAGGCGCACGGGAATCGGCTCGCGCTCGCGACCCGAATGAATGAACGTGACATCGCGGCCCGACAGCGCCGTCGCGAGAACCTCCGTGACCTGGGTCTGCGACACGCCCAACAGCGCTGCCTTCTGCTGGTCGACCGTCACGACGAGGCGCGGAACCGTCGACTCGAGGCTGTCGTCGACATCGACAATGTCAACCGTCGTGTCGAACACGGTGCGCAGCTGGCGTGCGAACTGCTGCTGCTCCGCATAGCGCGACCCGTATACCTCAGCGACGATCGGCGCCTGCACCGGTGGACCCGGTGGTACTTCGACGACCTGCACTGACGCGTTGTAACGCGCGCCGATTGCGGCTAACTGCGCGCGCACGTCGAGCGCAATGTCATGGCTTTGGCGGTCGCGGTCGTGCTTGTTGAGCAGGTTGACTTGTATGTCCCCAAACTCGGGCGACTGGCGCAGATAGTACTGACGGACCAGCCCATTGAAGTTGATCGGGGCGGCGGTGCCGGCGTAGACCTGGTAGTCAGTGACTTCCGGGACGGTTTCGATAACGCTCGCCAGTTCGTCGAGCACCCTGGCTGTCGCTTCGACGGGCGTGCCCTCAGGCATATTGAGTACGATCTGGAACTCCGACTTGTTGTCAAACGGCAGCATCTTCATCACGACCAGCTTGACCACAGCTAAACCCACCGCAATCGCGATCGCGGCAAGAATCGCCCAGTAGAGTTTGTGGCGCCGCGTGCGCCCACCGGGACCTGCGAGGAAAGGCCTGACGGTGCGCTCGAACAGTTGAGTCATGCGCGATGGCGTTGCATCGGTCGCGCCCTTCTGTGCCTGATCAGCGTGCCCATGAGCTAATAACTTGCGGCACATCCAGGGCGTGAACACGAGCGCGATCACCAACGAGATCAACATGCCCATGCTGGAGTTGATGGGAATCGGGCTCATGTAGGGCCCCATCAGGCCACTCACGAAGGCCATCGGCAGCAGTGCGGCGATCACCGTGAATGTGGCGAGTATGGTCGGGCCGCCGACTTCATCGACTGCGCGCGGGATGATGTCGGCCAGCGTACTGCGACCAAGTTGATTGTGTCGATGGATGTTCTCGACGATCACGATCGCGTCGTCGACCAGGATGCCGATCGAGAAAATGAGGGCGAACAGCGAGACGCGATTGATGGTAAAGCCCCACGCCCAAGAGGCGAATAGCGTCGCTGCGAGCGTGACGATAACCGCCGTACCGACGACCAGCGCCTCGCGGCTGCCCATCGTGAGGATGACTAGCAGGACGACCGATGCAGTGGCAAAAAGCAGTTTCTGAATCAGTTTCTGCGCTTTGTCATTGGCTGTCTCGCCATAGTTGCGAGTCACGGTCAGCTCGATGCCATCCGGTATATAGGTGCCCCGCAGCAACTCGGCCCGCCGCAGTACCTCGGTCGCCACGTCACTGGCGTTCTCGCCAGGCTTCTTCGAGACCGCGATGGTGACCGCTGGTGACTGCGCGATGGGCCCGCCTTGGCCGGTCCACGCGGCGCCCGCGCCGAACGACACATAGCTTTCGGGCTGATCGGGTGCTGCCGCAATGGTCGCAACGTCTTCCAGGTAGATGGGTTTGCCATCAGCAACGCCGACGACCAAGCCCGCCACCGCGTCACGACCAGCAAGGAAAGTCCCCGCTTGGACGGGCGTAGTGCGCCCGTCGCTCACCAAGCTGCCAGCCTGCTGGACGAGATTCGAGCTGCTCAATGCAGCGGCTATCTCGGTGACGGTCAGGCCATGACCCGAGAGACGCACGGCATCGAGCTCCACGTGCACGACGTTGTCAGGACTGCCGATCACTTCGACGTCGCGCGTGCCGGGTACGCGCTTGATCTCCGTCTCTATCGACCGAGCCACTTTGCCGAGCTCCCACGCGCCGCGTGCTACATCGCGGGTCCACAAGGTCAGCGCGAGAATCGGCACGTCATCAATGCCGCCCGGCTTGACGAGCGGTTGCAACACACCCAAGCCCGGTGGGCGCCAGTCCTGGTTGGAATAGATGGCATTGTATAGCCTTACTATCGCCTCGTTGCGTTTCTCGCCCACCTCGAATTGCACGGTTAGCACAGCGATGCCGGGCTTGGAGACAGAATAGATGTGTTTGACGCCTTCTATTTCGCCTAACACCTGCTCCATCGGTGATGCGACCAGGGTTTCCAGCTGCGCCGACGAAGCGCCCGGAAACGGCACGAATATGTTCGCAAAGGTGACATCGATCTGCGGCTCTTCCTCGCGCGGCGTGACGAGGACTGCGAAGATGCCGAGCAATAGCGCCGCGATTGCCAATAGCGGCGTCAAGGTATTGTGCAGAAAGAACTGCGCAAGCCGTCCGGAGAAGCCGAGCGCAAGGCCGCGCTGGTCGAGTTCAGCCATCAGTCACTACCTGTCGCGGCGTCGCGTGTCTCCAGCAGCGAGCGCATGGCGACGAGTGGCTCACTGGCGATTTGCTCGCCTGCCACCAATCCCGCTAACACCTCGACCGAGTCCGCGTACAAGCGCCCCGTCCGGACTTGGCGAAAGCGTGTCTGCCCGCCGTTTACCGGATCGAACACATAGACGCCGGTGACCTCACTGCGTTCGACCAGCGCGCTGGCCGGTATCAGGATCCGCTCGGTCTCGCCCGTTACGAGCCCCACCTTGACGAACATGCCGGGATACAGATCAGCGGCATTCTCCGGCAGGTCGAGCCGCGCACGGAAGCTGGCGGACGTCGAGGCCGCTTCCGGAAAAATGGTGAGGTCAGTTGCCTCGATGCGTCGACCGTTCAGATAGACCGCCGCTTGACGCGTCTCGCGCACGCGCTCGACGATGCTTTGTGGGATATCGAGAGTTACGCGCAGGAACTGCAACGACAGCCCACTAACCAGTGGCGCGCCCGGCGATACGCTCTCGCCAACTTCGACAAAACGTTGCGTCACAACGCCCGCGTAGGGCGCGCGGACTTCTGTGTACGCGACTCCTTCCGTTGCACTGGCGACCGCTGCCCGCGCCGCAGTCAGCCTCGCCGTAGCCGCATCGCGATTCGCGGCGGCCTCATCCAGCGTCGCTTTGGGCACAACCTTGCGTTCGTGCATCTCGCTGATGCGCTTGAACCGGGCGCTTGCCTCAGTTTGACGGGCGGTGGCTTCACCCAGCGCAGCGCGTGCTTGCTGCAGATTGGCGCGTTGTTCAGTGGCACGCAGTCGCATGATGACGGCGCCCGCCGGAACAAAGTCGTTGACGTCGTAGTTGATCTCAGTGATGCGGCCCGCTGTTTGCGCCGAGACGGTGCCCTGGTTTACGGCTTCGATGCGACCATCGATTTGCCGTTCAATTGGCACGGACTGACGCGTGATAGCTAACGTCGAGTAGGGCGCCGCCGTGGCAGGAGCCACCACCGCCGACGGCTTGCTGCCGTTGCAGGCAACGACGGCCAACAGCACCGCCAGTGCGATGCTTGCCCGCTGCGACGCGTATTGGATCACTGAAATGCGGTGCCCGGTGTTACGCCGATTTTGCGCAAGATCATCGCAAGCGGACAAAACCCGGTGAATGCGGCTTGCAACAGATTCAAGCCAACAAATGCGCCCAGCAGCAGCCAATACGGACTCAGCGCGTAGCCAAGCGCGATGCTCGCCAAGACTACCGTGCCGGCAAATGCCATCACGACTCGATCGATATTCATGGGGTGGGTCTCCAACGTTATTTCACCTTGCCATTATATTAGAGTTTGCTAATTTAGAAAGAGGTCATTTATACTTAGTTGCAATGAATCGTTCTAATAAGGTGCAACCTGCGGCTGGGAACCGAGCCGTGCGCGCGCGACCCTTGAAATCACCAGCCGACAGCACGGCGAACGCCATGCTGCCGCACGCGGAAGCAGCCGCGGGCCTGCTGCGGGCGCTCGCCAACGAGCAGCGCCTGATGGTGTTGTGCAATCTCGCCGATGGCGAGACGTCGGTGGGTGCGTTGAATGACAAATTGCCGCTCAGCCAGTCGGCGCTGTCGCAGCATTTGGCGGTGCTGCGCGACAATGGCATCGTGACGACGCGCCGCGAGGCGCAGGTGGTGTACTACGCAGTGGCAAAGGGGCCAGCTGCCCAAGTCGTCGCAACCTTACACGATATCTTTTGCGCGCCACCCAAGCCGCGGCGCAAGGCACCTCAGAAGAAGACAGTGGCTTGAGCCTGGTTTACGACTAACCAGCTTCGACTAACTGTACGGCATCGATCGTCTTGTAGCCGCGGCTGAGCGCATTGGCGATCGTGATTTTCACACCCTGGGCCTTGGACGGTGTCGCTTCAAAGGTCCGCACGAACCAGGTACGGCTACCGCGCCGATCTTTCTGGGTGTCATCGAGACCGCTCCAGACTTCGTGCAACTTGCCATCGGTATCGAGGAGCTTGTCTTTGGCGATACCGAACGCGGAACTCGCCGTCGCGCTGCTCGCCCACTGGCCACGTGGATCATTGATGTAGCGGTCTTCCATCGTCGAGTAGTCGAGTAGTGCCTGTCGGCGCGCGCGCTCCTCAGCCTCCGGCGAGTCATCTGCTGTGGGCGCGGAATCTGCGGCCGGGGCTGAGCCCAGGTCGGCCGGCGCCGCACTCGTTGCCGCTGCATTGCCGGTGTCGGCAGCGGCCGACTGCGATTCATCCTTCTTGGCACAACCCGCCAAAGCGAGAGCTGCCGCGAGCATCGAAACAACCAGAATTCTCATGGTCGCATTCTCCAACAGGCCATCGATCGCGTGTTAGCCCGTTTGGAACGTATCGCAGGCCTGCAGAGACCCTGACTCGAAACCGCGTACGAACCATTGCTGCCGCTGCTGCGCAGAGCCGTGGGTCCAGCTCTCCGGGACGACGTAGCCCTGGGTTCGCTTTTGAATGACATCGTCACCCACGGCGGCAGCGGCGCGCATCGCCTCTTCAATATCGCCCGGCTCGAGGACTTGCCGCTTGGCGTTGGCATGGTGGGCCCAGACGCCTGAGAAACAATCGGCTTGCAACTCCATCGCCACCTGCAACTGGTTAGCCTGTTCCTGACCGACGCGCTGCTGTGTGGCGCGCACCTTCTCGGAGACACCAAGCACGGTCTGTACATGATGGCCAACTTCATGGGCCATCACGTAGGCCATCGCGAAGTCGCCGCCGGCTCTGAATTCGGTTTCCAATTGCCGAAAGAATGCCAGATCGATATAGACCTTCTGGTCGGCCGGGCAATAGAAAGGTCCGGAGGCAGAACTCGCGAACCCGCACGCCGATTGCGCCGCCTGGCTGAACAGGACCAAGCGCGGCGGGGGGTACTGCTGGCCGCCCGCACGGAAGATCTCACTCCAGGTGTCTTCCGTCTCGCCTAGTACGCGCGCGACAAATTGACCCATCTCATCCACTGGCGCACCGGCCGGAACGGATTCCTGCGCCGTCGGCTGCTGCAGTTCACCACCCACCTGCGACAAACCCATGACGATGCGCGGATCGATGCCGAGAAAGTAGCCGATGACGAGCAGGATGATGGTGCCCAGACCAAACTTCATGCCCATTCCGCCGCCGCCGCGTGGCGGTGGCCGGCCGCGATGGTCTTCGACGTTCTGACTTGCTCTGCTATCACGCCACCGCATGGCTGGCTCCCTGCTGCTTTGGTTCGCGCGTCTTCGGCAGGCGATGGTAGCAGACCGCCCGCGGAGCGGTATCATCGCCCACTAAGCCGCCGACGCAAGGACCCGCAATGCTCTCATTCCGCTCATTACTAACCTCGCTATGCCTCGGTGTCGCGTTGTCGGCGGGGACGCTGCCCTGCGTTGCTGCCCCCGAAGGTGACCCCAGCTCGCTCGATGCGCCGACGGTTCTAGTCACCGGGGCCAACCGTGGCCTGGGCTTGGAATTTGCCCGGCAGTACGCAGCGAAAGGCTGGCAGGTCATCGCAACCTCCCGCAATCCAGAGGAGTCCTATGACCTGAACAAGCTTGCCGACCAGTACCAGAAGATCGCGGTTGAGCAGGTTGACGTTGCCGATCCTGCCAGTGTGGCGGCGCTGACTGCCCGGCTCAATGGCCGACCGATCGATGTGCTGGTCAACAACGCGGGCTATTTCGGCGATCCTGCCGATGCGCAGCTCGGTCAAATCGATTTCACGCGCTGGGACGCTTACTACCGTGTGAATGCGCTAGGACCCCTGCTGATGGCGGAAGCACTGCTGCCAAATCTGCTCGCTGGCCAGCAGAAGAAAGTGCTGGCGCTCACCTCACGAGCCGGCGCGTTCAGCTACAACACTGACGCACAAGCACCCAAATTGCCCGGACATTATTTCTACGGTGGCTCGAAGGCGGCACTCAACCTTATGTTTGTGACGCTTGCTAACGACACGCGGCGGCAAGGCTTGACGGTCGCGGTGCTGTCTCCGGGGCAGGTCGACACGCGAGGTGTTGGCACGACTGGCCCGCATATCGTGCCGATCGAAAAGAGCATCGCCGGTCTGATCAGTGTTATCGACGGGTTGACGTTGGCCGACGGTGGCAGCTTCCGCAACTGGGACGGTGCTGCGATCGACTGGTAGTGTGACTACCGGATTGCCGATCGACGCAGCGCTGCCTGAGTTGCGGGCGCGGCTCGTCAGCCACACGCGTGTCGTGTTGCAGGCGCCACCGGGGGCTGGCAAGAGCACCGTCGTCCCGTTGGCCTTGCTGGATGAACCGTGGCTGCGCGGCAAACGGCTAATCATGCTGGAGCCGCGGCGGCTGGCGGCGCGCGCGGTCGCCGCGCGGATGGCGCACACCCTCGGCGAGTCAATCGGCCGTACGGTCGGTTACCGCATGCGGCTCGAAACGCGAGTCAGTGCCGCCACGCGGATCGAAGTCGTCACGGAAGGCATCCTGACGCGCATGCTGCAAAGTGATCCGGCACTGGAAGGCGTCGGCGCAGTGCTGTTCGACGAGTTCCACGAACGTAGTCTCGCGGCGGACCTGGGCTTGGCGCTGACACTTGACGCCCAAGCGAACCTTTCGCCCCAACTGCGCGTGTTAGTGATGTCCGCCACCCTCGATGGCGAGCGCGTGGCTCAGTGGTTAGACAACGCGCCACTGGTCCGTGCGGACGGGCGTACATACCCAGTGACAGTGTCTTATCTCGGCACAGGCATGCCCGCCTTGCCTGGTGAGCAGCAGTCGCCAGAGAGGCTCGTGTTGAGTGCGATTCGGCGCGCGCTACTTGAGACGAGCGGCGATCTGCTGGTTTTTCTGCCAGGCGCGGGCGAGATTCGTCGCGTACAGGGCATGTTGGCGCAGGAGCCGGCCAGTGAGTCGCCAACGGCGACTCGGTTGCGCGTGGTGCCTCTGTTTGGCGAGCTGGCGGCGGACGAACAGGATAGAGCCTTTGCACCGGCGGGCCGCAACGAACGCAAAGTCGTGTTAGCAACCAATATTGCCGAGACCAGTGTCACGATAGACGGCGTCAGCGTCGTCATCGATAGCGGCCTCGTGAGGCGTGCTAGCTTTGACCCAGCCTCGGGGATGAGTCGACTCGATACCCAGCGCATCTCGCGTGCATCGGCCGAGCAGCGTGCTGGGCGCGCAGGTCGAACAGCACCCGGTCAGTGCTATCGGCTATGGGGCGAGGGCGCGCAGCGCAGTCTGGCAGCGTTTTCCACGCCCGAAATTGTCACGGCGGACTTGGCGCCATTGGCGCTCGAGCTCGCAGCGTGGGGCACGCGCGAGCAGGACCTGCGCTGGCTGGATGCGCCGCCGCCGGCAATGCTGGCCAGCGCTCGCGACCTGCTGCGGTCGTTAGCAGCACTCGAGGCGGACGGCTGCATTACCGGCCACGGACGGGCCATGAGCGCTATTGGCGCGCACCCGCGGCTGGCGCATCTGCTGCTGGTCGCGCGTTCGATGCGGCGGTTGCCGGAGGCTGCATGGCTGGCTGCGCTCTTGTCTGAACGCGACATACTGCGGCCCACTGGGCGCGAGTCGTTGCCGGGATCAACGACCGCGCGCGACAGCGATGTCCGCTCACGCCTGGCGGCCCTGCGGGGAGTTGGTACGGCCGGCATGCAGATCGATCGCGCCACGATCGAGCGGGTGCGACGCAACGCCCATGCCTTCCAGCGACAACTCGACAGTCGCGGCGCGGAGCAGATGCGTGAACCACCGCTCCAGCTTGATGAGGACGCGGGGGCGCTGTTAGCACTGGCGTATCCCGATCGTATTGGCCGGCGCCGTGAAGGGGAGAAGCCGCGCTACCAACTCGCGAGTGGCCGAGGCGCGGCATTTCGCGACGCTGAATCGATCGGCCGCCGCGAGTTCATCGTGGCCGTGGATCTCGATGATCGAGAGCGCGAGGCGCTGATCCGCTTGGCGGTGCCGATTGAGCGGGCAACGCTTTTGGAGCAGTTCGCCGCGCGGCTGCAGACTACGGTCGAAGTTCAATGGGATGTTCGCGAGGCTGCGGTAGCGGCGCAAGAAGTCACGCGGCTCGACAAGCTGGTGATCGCATCGCGGCCGTTGACCCAGTCGGCATCAGTCGACACGACTGCGGCGATGCTGGATGGCGTGCGCCAGCTCGGGCTGGAGCGGCTGCCGTGGAATACTGACAGCCGCAATCTGCAGGCGCGAATCGCGTTTGTACGTGGACTGGACAACGCGCCAGCGGACTGGCCGGATGTCAGCGATGCTGCGCTGAGTGCTGATCTGGGCTGGCTGGTGCCGTGGCTCGAGGGGGTCACACGGCGTGCTCATCTCGAGCGTATTCGCTTGAATGATGTACTGCGCGCGCAACTCAGCTACGACCAGCAGCAGACGTTGTCTAGACTGGCGCCGGAGACGGTCGAGCTGCCCACCGGCACCCAGGCGCGAATAGACTATCGCGACGACAATGCGCCCGCGGCGTCCATGCGTATGCAGGAGGTCTTCGGACTCGCCGAGACACCGCGCATTGGCGGCGGCCGCGTCGCGCTCACGTTCAAGTTGCTATCGCCGGCGCAGCGTCCGTTGCAGATCACGCGCGATCTCGCCAGTTTCTGGCGCAATGCCTACGCGGAGGTGCGCAAAGACATGCGCGGGCGTTATCCTCGCCACTACTGGCCCGAGGATCCGTTGCAGGCGGAGCCCACTCGCCGTGCCAAGCCCCGACCCTGAGGCTCCCGTCCGAGTCGCCATTCCTAAGGAGTTAGTTGTGCCAACCGTTCTGATCACAGGTGCCAATCGCGGTATCGGTCTTGAGCTCGCTCGTCAATACGCAGCGGCTGACTGGCGCGTGATCGCCACCGCGCGCGACGTTGCAGCGGCTACCGATCTTGCGGCCATTGCCGCCAAACATCCCAAGCTGTCGATCGATGCGCTCGACGTGACCGACAATACGGCCATTGCGGCGCTGGCCAATAAGCATCGTGAGCCGCTGGACGTGTTGCTGAACAACGCTGGTTGGCTGGGTGACCCCAAGCAGCAGGGCATCAGCGAGCTGGACATTGCGGTGTTCGAAAACGTGATGCACACTAACGCCTACGCGCCGCTCGCGCTGGCGCGTGCGTTTCTGCCGCAGATCGAAGCGAGCGTACAGAAGAAAATCATCGTGATCACGAGCGGTCTGTCATCGCTGACGAATACGCGCAACTTCGGCAGCCTCTACTTCTATCGGATGAGCAAGGCCGCGGCCAACATGGCAATGCGCGCGCTGCAGGCGGATCTGCGGACCAAGGGGATTCAGGTGGGGATACTCGCGCCCGGCGTGGTGGACACGCGGTTACTGCGTCAGAGTGGCTGGACCGGCGAGGCGCTGGACACCGTATCAAGCGCCACTGGCGTCATCCGTAATATTGCCAATCTCAAGGGCCAGGACCCGCAGATTCAGCTCTACAGTGGCGAGAGCGTGCCCTGGTAGCCGCACCGGGCTATACCCTAATCGTTAGGAGCGATTGTTAGGGGGAATTGTCAGAGGCGAATGACCAGCTTGCCGAAGTGGCTGCCGCTGTCCATGTAGTCGTACGCCGCTTGCGCGTCTTTGAAGTCGAACACTTTGTCGACCACCGGTTGCAGCTTGTGCTCACTGATGAACGTGTTCATGGCCTCGAAGTCGGCGCGTGAGCCGACGAAGATGCCAGTCACCGAGACGCTGCGACCCATCAAGCTAACCGCGGGTATGTCGCCACCAAAGCCGGCGAGACCGCCAATAATCGCAACATGTCCGCCGCCGCCCATGCTGGCAATGGACTTCGCCAGCGTTCCCTGGCCACCGACTTCGAGTGCCTGGTGTGCGCCGACGCCACCCGTTGCCTCGCGCACGGCCTTGTCCCACTCCGGTGTGGTGCGGTAGTTGACCGTTGCGACCGCGCCTAACGACTTGGCACGGGCCAGCTTGGCGTCGGACGAACTCGTGATAATGGGTTTGGCGCCCGCCGCAGCGGCAAATTGCAACCCGAATATCGACACGCCACCGGTGCCGAGCAGGAGCACGTTGTCGTTGGCTTGCATGCGGCCGCGAGACACTAACGCATTCCAGGCTGTGACTGCTGCACAGTGCAACGTGGCCGCTTCTTCGTAGGAGAGATGCGCGGGAATACTAACGAGACCGTCTTCATGCAAGGTCACGTACTGCGACAACATGCCGTCGATCGAACCGCCCATCGCGCTCGCGCCGACGTCAGCGTCGGGTCGGCCTGCGAGCCATTTCTGAAAGAAAATGGCGGCGACTCGATCGCCAGACTTGAACCTCGATACTTGGCTGCCGACGCCGACCACTTCACCGGCGCCGTCCGACAGCGGCACCAGGCTCGTCTTCGGGCCGACTGGGTAGAAGCCCTTCGCGATCATGACGTCGCGACGATTGAGTGACACCGCGTGCACTTTGACCAGCACCTCGTGTTCGCCAGGCTGTTGCACCGGTGCGTCGACCATGGTGAGTTTGAAGGGCCCCTCGCCCTGCTTGATCAGACGATACTGTTGCTGAGTGGCTGGAATCTGGTTTGGGGACTTGGATGGTTGAGCGGACACGACGGAACTCCCCATGGCGGTGGTGACTGCGACGGTGAGCAGCAGCACGTAGAATTGAACGGATCGACGGATCTTCAGCGATTGCATTCTAAAGGACTCCGGCGCGGGTGGCGCGATGACGGGTGGGCGCAGCCGATCGGTCAGAACGAGCGGCCACGCCACGCCAGATCATTGTACTCGCGCGACAGATAGCTGCGCTCGTACTCGTACTCCCGCAACCGATAAATGAGCCGGTTGCGTGCATCGGCCGTCAGTGTTTCTTTGCTGGTCGCCTGCGTCAGGCTGCGGATCTCGTTTTCGACGTAGTCAAGGCGACTCTTGACGCGATGTACCTGTCGGCCGAAATCGTAACCGCGCAAGAACGACGTTTCGTCGTTCGCGAAGCAGACGCCATTGTAGCTGCCGCCTACTTCCCCGACCCGATAGCCATTGCGCGTCGTGCAGTACCGCTCGAGGCCACGATCGCGTCCGTCGAGCCAGCGCTCGCGATCGGGCGTGATATCGAGCTCGGCGCAAGCCTTGGCGTGCTCCGCGAGATACTCCTCGCCGCGGCCATTGGCCCCATCGCGCACGCCGATCGAATACCAGTCCGCGGCCGCACATTCTTTCTGCGACAAGGACGCGCAGCCCGGCAATGCACCGATGGCAATCAATACGAGTCCAAGTTGTGACAGTCGATTCATCTGCTGCACTCTCCACCATCGAGCTTACTCTCGCGCCGTGAATCGAGGCTGAATCAAGCTCGCGCGGCGTCAGCGCGTCGTATGTCAAACGGACCGACCGTCGTCGCGCTCGATGGCAATGACCGCCGCGCGCGGTGGCAGTCCGCCGCGGTCGGGCCAGTCGCTGACCGGCTGTTCGAGCGTGCCGCCTTCGCCCGGATGCTGAATCGACAGAAACAGGGTACGGCCATCCGGTGTGAACTCACAACCGCAGACTTCGCTGCCGGTCGGTGCACTCATGAGCTGGCGCAACCGGCCTCGCTCGGCACCTTCCGTAGGCACCACATAACAACCGTTGTTAGGCCAGTCTTTGCCATCGCTATCCGTCACGATCCAGAGTCTACCGGACGGGTCGAAGCCCAGATTGTCGGGGCAGTGCAGGCGGCTCACGTCGGCGCGCTCGGCGTAGCCGGCGAAATAGGTGTCAGTGGCCGCGAGCGAGCCCGCTGCCAGCGTTGCCGCGTCTGTCAGGAATCGTCCCGTCGCTGGGTCGCCGGCGAGCAGAAACACGTGCCACGAGAAACTTGTGGCAGTGGGGTCATCTGCAGTCTCGATCAACTCGATCACCTGACCGCTGCGATTGTCTGGCCGCGGATTCGCGGTATTAGCGGCAAGCTCAAGATAACGACCGCTGAGTAGCGTCAGAGTCTCGTTGGCTTCCCGTTCGGCGTTCTTGGTGCAGGCGATATAGACCCGGCCTGTGAGTGGGCTCGGTTCGATGTCTTCGGGGCGGTCCATCGGCGTGGCGCCCAACAGATCGGCTGCACCGCGCGCTTTGATGACGACGTCCCCTTGATTGTGAAATCCCGCACGGGAGTTCAACGGGCCGTTCTCATCGTGCACGAGGGGCAGCCAGGCGCCCGTGCCATCCGCATCGAAGCGCGCAACGTAGAGCGTGCCATGGTCGAGAAGATCGCGGTTGTGCGCTCGGTCGCCAGGGTCGAAGGCGTCACGAGTGACGAACTTGTAGACGTATTCAAAGATCTCATCGTCGCCCATGTACGCTGCGACGCGCCCGTCCGGCGCAATCCGAGTGTTGGCCCCCTCGTGCTTGAACCGGCCGAGTGCCGTGCGCTTGCGGGGTGGGTCGTCAGGACTGAGCGGATCGATCTCCACGATCCAGCCGTGCCGCAGCATCTCCTGCGGATTACGCTGCAGATCGAAGCGCGGATCGAGGTACTCCCAGCCATAGATGCTGTGCTGCGGTGGCGGAATGCGCCGGTAGGCCTCTACCAGTGCGCCGTCGGCCGTGCTGGCCAGCATCGATGCGCCGCGCCCGAAGTAGTCGTCGATATTCTCCTCGGCGGTCAGATAGGTGCCCCACGGAGTCTTGCCCCCGGCGCAGTTGGCAAACGTGCCGAGTACTGTCGTGGCACGCGGATCGGCTGCGGTTGCGAGTAATGGGTGACCGCGCGCCGGACCCGACAGGTCGCACGGTGTGTTAGCAGTAATACGGCGCGTGCCGACCGCGCCGGGAATGGTCGACCAGCCGCGCATCCCGCGGCGGACCTGCATGACCGTGACGCCATGCGCAGCCTGCATCCAGGCGACCGAATGCGGCTGGGCGAGGGTCCAGGCACGGCGTGCTTCCACGGCATTCATACTGCTGCGCCGACCGCCAGCGTAGTCGGCAAAGACCAGTTCGGCGTTCACGTACTCGTGATTCACGCATAGGTAGCCCTGAATATCCTGGTTGCGGCGTGTTCGGCGTAGCGGAAAATACGCGAGTGCGTCGCAGTTGGTGCCAAAGCGCTGCTGTTGTGCGTCAACTGCGGAATCATCCAACCAGTCGTTAGTGCGTAGCGCAGCAGTCCGGAGCCCTGCGTCACCGCGCTGCAGCGGATCGCCCCAGCGCGCCAGCAGGCTGTGCCGATAGCCGGCCGCGAGCACGAGCGCATCGCCGGTTTGCGGCGCGATACCCTGCAATGGTGCCGCGGTAGCCCGAGTTGTAGTGCCGGCGGCCATGTTGGCACCCCAGCTGGTCGTCGCCAGGCCGACTGCGCCAGCCGCGGCGGCGCTCGTCAAGAGCTGGCGTCGGGAGACGCGCTCCGCGAGCACTGCATCGAACGATGCAGAGAAGTTATGGTTGCTGGGCGGTTTGAACATGAAACGGGCACCCTTCAGGGACGTGATGGGCACAATCTATCACCAGCCAGCTCACGGTAGCGCGTCGGGACCGCTGCGCGGCCCCGTTTGTCTAGGCGAGGTCGACCAAGGCGGCTACCATCAGTGCATACCCGGCAAAGCAGAACGTGAGGTCACAGTCATGACAGTTGCGATCAATACCAATTTGCGGCAGCGCGGTCGCGCGGAATTGTCGTTTGTCGCCGACCTCGGGCTGGTCGGCGGGCACCTGAAGCGCGTCGTACGCCATGACATCGAAGCACGTGGCCTCAATGCCGACACGCTGGTCGAGGATCTCGATGCGCGTGATGAACAGATCGAGGCCGCGTTGCAGGATTCACGCGCTTACCATAACTACCGCATGCTGCATCGTTGGGGCTTAGGCAATCTGACGCGCGTCGCCTTCGACGCCTTTGAACAGAACCGCGCGGAACTTGAGCCCCAGCTGACGCAACCGCCGCGTGGTCCAGCCACGCTGACGGTACCGGCCAACGTCAAGATCCCCAAGTATTGGTACAACTGGTTCCACAATACAACGGGGGGTTGGGACGGTCACGAGTACATGGGCTTCATTCATGGTGAGCTCATTCATCGACGCGTGGTGGGTGCCACATTCCCGGGCGGGATCTTCAAACAGCGCGCACAGGCCGCGGCCGAGGCGCCGCGCACGGACTATAAGCGCATCCTCGATATGGGCTGCGCCACCGGGCACTACACGCACGCGCTCACGCAGCGATTCCCAAATGCCGAGATCTGGGGTGCGGACTGCTCGCTGCGGGAGCTGCAGTACGCGCAGCTGGTTGCTAACAACAATGGTTGGGCCTGGAACCTGCATCGCGTGCCGAACGAAGACACCGGCTTCAAGAGCGGCAGCTTCGATTTTGTCACCAGTTATATCTTGCTGCACGAGCTGCCAGCCGATGCTATTCGGGCCACGTTCCGCGAAGCATTCCGCTTGTTAGAGCCGGGTGGCGACATGCTGATGTCCGACGTCACGCGCTATTGGGAGATGGATCCGATTGCAGTCTGGCTGCAAGACTCGGCCGCTAAGCGCGAGGTCGAGCCCTTCTGGCGCGAGTCGGCGACGCTCGATCTGCAGCGTGCTGCGGAAGAAGTGGGCTTTGTTGATGTTGCGAGCTATGGGCTCGGCGAGATGAAATACCCCTGGATCACGCGCGGCCGCAAGCCGGGCTAACGAGGCCGCATGGCTAGCAAAAAACTCAAGCAGGCTGCCGCGTCAGTGGCGGACAAAGAAGCCAGCGATCGGGATTTTCTCAATCGCCAGCGCATCGAGGACATTGGCCAGGGCTTTGTGACCTTGGCCGGCGAACTCTGGGTGGTCAAGGATCGTCTCGCGGTCCTCGAGAAATTGCTCGATAAGCACGGCATACCCGCGAGCGAAGTCGAGAAGTTCGAACCGGACGGTGACTTCAAGGACCAGTTGGCGGCCGAGCGCAAAGCCTATATTCAGCGCGTGATCGCGTCGCTGTTTCCGCGCGGCATGCCCAAGGCCGATTGATCTAGAGCTGCTTTCAGGTTCCTGGCAGGCCGTCCAGCACCGTTACAAAGAACGTGCCTTTGCCTGCACGCAGTTGTTTGGCGGCGACGTATTCTGCGGACTTCCAGAATCCCCACGCGGCGTCTTTGGAGGGAAATCGCGCCAGCAGAATGCTCTCCCCTCGCGGCTCGCCTTCAGCGACTTCCACCTTCGGTGCCGGTGTTACCGTGAGGTAGTGACCACCAAACTTCTTGTAGATAGGCGGTAGTGCGGCATTGTAGGCCTTGAAGCCTTCGAGGTCCGTGACCCTTGCCCTGCACGAGCAGGTAAGCGGGGGGTGTTGCGGTAGTCATTATTTTATCAATCCTTCAGTCTTCAATGCTGCGGTCACTTTCGGGCGTGCCCCGATCGCCGCATGATAACGCTGCAGCGTCGGCCATTTGTCGAGATGCAGGCCGATGAACTTGGTCCAACCCAACACCGTAAAGAGATAGGCATCGGCGACCGTGAACGTCTCGCCCACAATGAACTTGCGGTCGCCCAGCGCGTCTTCTACCCAGGAGAACTTCTTTGCCAAGGCGTCGAGCGCACGCTGCTTCTCGGCATCGCTGGCGGCAGGGTTGAACATCGGCCCGTAAGCTTTGTGCAGTTCCGTACTGATATAGGCCAGCCATTCACTAACCCGGTAGCGTGACGCGCCACCATCGGGTGCGCTGAGCTGGGCGTTTGCGCTGTGATCGCCAATATACTGCAGTACCGCGATACATTCGGTGAGCACCGAGCCATCCGGCAGCCGCAGTGCCGGCACGTAGCCTTTGTCGGTGACACGCAGGTAGTCCTGACCGTCGGCCGTTGTCTTGCTCTTGCCGTCGACACGTAGGGTGTCGAACGTCAGTCCGGCCTCCTGCAGTGCAATATGCGGCGCCAGCGAGCAGGCGCCGGGCATGTAATAGAGGGTCATGGACATCGGTCTACTCCCAAAGAGCCTGTGTGCGAGCTTCCATGCTAACGTTTCAGGGGCTGAGCGCAAAGCTTGTTGCCGCATTGCGCGGCTTTTGAGAATTCGAGGTAAGCCGATGTTGCAGCGATTCCCCATCGACACGGAAAGTCGGACTTTGCGGCTGTGCCTGTTGGCACTGTGTGCGTTCCTCGTCTTAGTCGCCTGTTCGCGCTCGCCCGAGTCGAGCCAAGCCGACGATGGCGTCGAGGCGGCGACACTGATCGCGGCTGAGCCAGTGGATCTGGTCGAACTGCACTCGGATGCGCCAACCATCGATTGGTTCAAGGGTGACGTCGACGCGGCGTTCGCTGCAGCGCGCAAGGCCGACAAGCCAGTGTTTCTCTATTGGGGTGCGCAGTGGTGCCCACCCTGTAAGCAACTCAAGTCATCGGTGTTCCCACGGCCGGATTTCGTCGCGAAGTCGCGCTCGTTTATCGCCGTTTATCTCGATGGAGACTTGCCCAACGCCCAGAAGTGGGGCGACGAGTTCCGCGTGTCGGGCTATCCGACTGTGGTGATATTCAGGCCCGATCGCACCGAGATCACACGGTTGTCTGGCGGTATGGATCTGTCGCTCTACGCGGCGGTACTCGACAACGTGCTGGGTGATGCGCGGCCGGTACGTGATGTGCTGGCCGTCGCGGCTGCACAGCAGGAGCCGCTCGGTGCGGACGATTGTCGCCGTCTCGCGTATCACGCCTTTGGTCTCGAGGATGGCGAGATATTCTCGACCGAATTGTTAGCCAATGGCTTCGAGTCCGCCGCCCTTCGCTGTCCCGAGGAACTGACGCGTGAACGCGCGCGATTTCAGATTCTGGCAGCCGGTCGCGTTGCCCAGCTCGAAGAAAATGCCCTAAAGGGCGGCGCGGCGCCGACCACCCGGCTCAAGGTGTTGATCGCCAAGGTTGCCGATCTGCTCGACGAGCAGGAGCTGGCGTTGGCTAACAGCGATGCGCTGAACCAGCTCGGGCCAGAGTTCTTTGCAGCCGCTCGCGCTGGCACGCCGCAGTTACTCGGATCCTTGCGTGAGCGCTGGATGACCAATGCCGATGCGGTCGCCACCGATGCACGTTTTGCGCCGGCTGATCAGCTTGCCGCGCAGCTACTCAAAATCAAAGCCGCCAAGGCGTTCGCGCTCGATGGCAAGGTACCAACCGCTATTTCACAGGTTGCGCTCAACGCCGCCGGTACCATGTTGGCCGAGAAACACGAGTCGTATGTGCGCGCGAGCGTGGTCAATTCGGCGATCAACATCTATCTGGCACTCGACGACCTGCCGAAGGCGCGTGATCTGCTGGCCGCGGAGGCTGAAACGTCCAACAATCCGCACTACTATCTGGGTGATCTCGCGGACGTCGAGGAGAAGCTCGGCAACTCCGATAGAGCTCTGTTCCTCTACGCGGCGGCCTATGAACAGGCAAAAGGCCCCGCGTCGCGGTTTCAGTGGGGCTTCAATTACCTGAGTGGCCTGCTTCGTATGCGGCCAAATGACACGCAAGCGATCTTGCTGGTAGGCAATTCAGTATTGGGGGAATTGAGCGGCCCTGATAGCGTGCATCGTCGCACACGCGGCCGACTCGAGCGGTTAGATGCCGAGATCCGGACCTGGAACAACACGGCAGCACGCGCCGCCGTAGTTGCAAAACTGCGTACGCAGTTCGCGACGATCTGTAGTCGCAGACAAGCCAACACGAGTGGCACGTCTGGCGCCGATCAGTGTCCGCCATTCCTGGCTGTAACAGCAGTCTAGTCTGCGTCAGAACAGTCCGCGTCGGTCGGTGCTCAGTGTTTTGACGTGCCAGTATTGATGACCGGTTGAACGTCGGTTTCAGCACAGAGGACAACGAGGAGATTGGCGATCATCGCGGCGCGCCGCTCTGGATCCAGCTCGATGATGTTGCGATCCTTCAGGCCGACGAGCGCCATTTCTACCATGCTGACAGCGCCTAACACGATCTGTTTGCGGGCTGAAATCACGGCCTCGGCCTGCTGACGCCGCAGCATTGCACCAGCAATCTCCGGCGCGTACGCAAGGTGTGTCAGGCGGGCGTCTTCAACTGCCAGGCCTGCCTTTGACAAGCGTTCGGCCAGCTCCGCCTTGAGCTTGCCAATCAATATGTCACCGCCGCCCCGCAAGGTCAGCTCGGCCTGTTCGTCGTCTTGTGAGTCGTAGCTGAACTCGCTGGCGAGATGCCGAATTGCCGCTTCCGCTTGGATCGGTACATAAGCTTCGTAGTCGTCGATGTCCAGCACCGCCCGCGCGGAGTCGTGCACGCGCCAGACGACGGCGGAGGCGATCTCGATCGGGTTGCCGCGCCGGTCGTTGACTTTCAGCAGCTCACTATTGAAGTTGCGTAGCCGCAGGCTGATTTTCTTGGTCGATATGAACGGGTTCGCCCAACGCAGACCGGTGCTGTAGTCCGTCCCCCGGTAGTCGCCGAACAACAGCATCAGTGCAGCTTGGTTGGGCTGTAGCATGTAGAGCCCTTTCGCCACCAATACAAAAGCGAGGAACGCGCCGATGCCGAGCAACGGATTGAGCGCGAGAAAAGCCCAGATACCAAACGCGAGCGCCAGGGCCGCGACGACCAGCGCCAGATAGCCGTTGGTGCTTTTGAAATCAACTTCTTCCGTGCCCGTACTTGCGCCCATCTCGGTCTCTCCTGTTCAGTGTCGAAACGATAGCACGAACATTTCGTGCAAGTGTTGAGCAGGGGGCGTTGCGCGTTGGTAAAATAGCGCCACGGGCCTGTAGCACAATGGTTAGTGCAGGGGACTCATAATCCCTTGGTTGAAGGTTCGAATCCTTCCGGGCCCACCAATCTCAGGAACACTCAGGTGGCCAAGCAGATGGATTTGCTCTTGCTAACACATGTCTGAAACAGCTCGTCGAGAGCGAACTGGCAAGTGGGAGTTGTGCTGCGCGCTCGTGGTCGCAGCGCTGTGGATTGCGCCGGCCGCCGCCACCGAGACTACCGCCTGTGTCGACCGGCTCGCGAGCACGCCTGATTCAATCGACGCCGCGCAACCACGCCTGCCTGAGTTGAGTTACGAGTGTTTGCAGCCTCGACAGTGGGCAATCACTCTGGTGGGAGAAACGCCAGCGAGTGGCCCGTCAACAGTGCTGCTGGTACATGGCTCGGTGATATCGCGCATCGCGATTGGCGGAACGTTATACCAGCGCTGGTCTCGCGCTATCACGTTGTCACCGTCGACTTGCCGGGCTTTGGCACGTCGCCTGCGCCAGCGGCGCCTTTCACCTTCGACTCGCTTGCCGCGATGCTCGATGAGACGCTGCGGCGTAAAGCGGTGAACCGTGCGCATGTCGTCGGCCACTGCTTGGGGCCGCACTCTCCTCGCACTTTGCCTACCAGTACCTGGATCGAGTAGATCGTCTGGTGTTGGTCGATGCGGCGGGTATCCTGCAGAAATCAGTGTTCGTCCGATATCTCACCGAGCTGAATGTCGACGAGCGCGGTGCCGGCTCAGCGATCAAGAAGCCGGTGAATTTTCTCAGCCGAATTCTGCGGAGAAAGCTCGAGAGTAAGTTTGATTTTGCCGCATGGAGGCGTGGGCCATGTGCCGATGAAGGAGAGTGCCGAGTCATTCAACGCCTTGCTCGCCACCGCGCTAGCTGCGCTGCTCGCGGCGCGCTTCGATACCGCGCCCGCACCGGCAAGTTATGGCGACGTCGTTTGCAAGAGCAAGCCTAACCAGTTCTACACTGGCCACTTTCGCAGCCTGAGGCTCCAGCAACCGTGCGGACGCACGGATTGAGAACGCGGTCGTCGGTCGCTTGCGATCAAAGAGTCGACGGTCGAGATGATGAAGGTCTCAGTCGCCAGCAAGGCGACCGCCATGACGGTTGCGGGCAGCCCCGTTACCGACGAACATCAGCTTGAAGGGCGTGATCGCCATCAAGGCGAATTCGAGCGAGTTGGATCTCGCCTGCGCCACGCTGCGCGCTACGCGCCGCGCTGTGCATATGTCCTCCGGGCGCCTGTATTTTTCTGTGAGTGATATTCAATCGCCGGAATACCGCGGCGATGCGCACTTCATTTGGCAAGCGGGCTATCGCGGCAACACGGGTCGCTAGCACCGTGTTCTGCCACTGAGACGAGCGGCTGATCGGCCATTCGACCGATTCAGCGGCCTGGCGTGCGGTCCGGTCCGTTAACAATTTCGAACTTTGTGGCGCCCGACACTCACTATAATTGCCACCATTACGTTTTTCCGGAGTCTTCCTGCCATGGAAAGAAGAGATTTTGTCGTTGGCGTTGCCGTCTCTGCCGCAATTGCCGGTTGTTCCAAGACCGCGTCCCTGCCGGTCGAGACGGACCCTGCTGGACCAACGTCCGCGCTCGACGCGTTGCTGGCTCCCTGGACTGGGTCGTACGGTGGCACACCCCGCTTTGATCTGGTGAAGGTCGAGTCCTTCGCCGGCACTGCTGCAAGGTATGGATTTGATCCGTGCCGAGATGCAAAAAGATCACCGATTCGAGTGAGGCTGCGACCTTGTGAACACGATCGAGGCGTTTGAAGATCCGGCCGCGCGCTCAATCGCGGTATGAGCGTCTTCGGCGTGTACACCTCGAATTTGAATGACAAGCAGGTACAGGCGCTCGAGTCGGAAATGTCACCGCTGCTGGCGGCCTTCGATGACGAGATCATTCAGAACTCGAAGCTGTTCCAGCGTATCAAGGCGGTGCAGACGGACAGTGCGAGCGCTGACTTGACGCCTGAGCAACAGCGCCTGGTTGACACGCATTTCCGGCGTTTCGAGCGCCGTGGTGCTGGGCTTGATGAAGCACAGAAGATCCGGCTCAAGGCTATCAACCAACGTTTGGCGAGTTTGTTCACCAACTTCAGCCAGAACCAGTTGGCGGATGAAGAAGGTTACATACTAACTATCGATAGCGAGGCGGCCCTTGCGGGAGTGCCGGATTCGCTGCTGGCAGGTGCAGCACAAGCCGCCAAAGACCGCGAGCTTGCTGGCAAGTGGGTGTTCACCAATACGCGTTCGTCGATGGAGCCGTTCCTGAGCTATTCGTCCCGCCGCGACCTGCGCGAGAAGGGCTGGCGGATGTGGGTCAACCGCGGCAACAACGACGATCAGCATGACAACAAGGCGATCATCAGCGAGATCCTGCAGTTGCGCGCGGAGCGTGCCAAGTTGCTAGGCTACCCAACGCACGCGCACTGGATCATTGCTAACAATATGGCGAAGACGCCGGACGCAGCGCTTGCTCTCATGATGAAGGTTTGGCCGGCGGCCGTCGCGCGCGCGCGCGAGGAAGTAGCGGACATGCAGGCCTTGGCTGACCAAGAGGCTGTAGCTACCAAAACGGCGGATTTCATGATCGAGCCTTGGGACTATCGCTATTTTGCTGAGAAAGTACGTCTTGCCAAGTACGCCATCGACCAGAATGAAGTAAAGGAATATCTGCAGCTCGACAAACTGCGCGAAGGCATGTTCTGGGCGGCAAACCAGGTCTATGGCCTAACCTTCGAGCTTGTTTCGGGTCTGCCGGTGTTTCACCCCGACGTCACGGTGTACGAGGTACAGCGTGGTGGCAAGCGGGTCGGCATGTGGTACTTCGACCCCTATGCGCGGGGGGCAAGCGGTCCGGCGTGGATGACGGACTATCGCGCTCAGGAGCAGTTCAAAGGTGCAGTGACGCCGATCGTCTCTAACAACTCGAACTTCGTCAAAGGTCAGCCGGGTGACCCAGTGCTGATTTCTTGGGACGACGCTACGACGATGTTCCATGAATTCGGCCATGCCTTGCACGGACTTTTGTCGCAGGTGAGCTACCCGACACTCGCCGGCACGAATGTGAAGCGGGACTTTGTCGAGTTTCCGAGCCAAGTGAATGAATACTGGTTCGATACGCCCGAGGTACTGAATCGCTACGCGGTGCATTACAAGACTGGCAAGGCGATACCGAAGGAACTCGTCGACAAGGTACTGGCGGCCAAGAACTTCAACCAGGGGTTTGCCACGGTCGAGTACCTTGCGTCGGCGCTCTATGACATGAAAATCCATCTGGCCGCGACCACTGACAAGGCGATCAATTCGGGTGACTTCGAGAAGAAGGCAATGGCTGAGATTGGTTGCCCCCGGGAGATCGTCATGCGGCACCGTCCGACGCAGTTCGGCCATATCTTTGCCGACGACGGTTATTCAGCGGGCTACTACGTTTACATCTGGGCTGACGAGATGACGGCCGATGTTTACGAGGGCTTCATGGAAAAGGGCGGCTTGTACAACCACGACGCTTGCAAGCTGCTCGAAGAGTCGATTATGCGAGTCGGCAATTCAATACCGCCGGATGAAGCGTTCCGGCGGTTCCGCGGCCGCGATGTCGACACCAATGCCTTGATGCGCGATCGAGGCTTTTCAGTGGCATAGACGGATTGAGGGTTGGCCGCAGGGTTCTGCGTACAAACCGCGATCGTGCCACACGCTTGCGGGCTGGTAGCCTATCGACAGGTTAATCGTTAGCGCTGGGGGCTCGATGCAGCGGACATGCGGTCGCCGCGCCTGCGTTGCATTGCTCGTCGCAGTGCTTGCGGCGTGTTCCGGCAAGAAGGGCGATTCGGGTCCGAGTGGACCGGTCGGTCCGCCAGGGCCGTCGGGCCCGCCCGGTGTTGCCCTTGTGCCCGACGTGAGCTCCGCCAGCCGCATCGAAGCCGCCATCACAGATGCTGCCGTGTCCTCCAGCGGCGAACTAGCAGTCGGCTTTCGGCTCGTGGGCGAGCAGGGCGTGGGCCTGTCTGGTCTGTCCGCCACGAGTCTCGGCTTCGTCGTTGCGCGACTCGAGCCGGGAACCGCCGGGAGGTCAAACGCCTGGCGAGCCTACACGTCGCGTCTCGAGCAGCCGGGACCCTCAGGGCCGGGTACGACGACGCAGCGTCAAGCGGTGACCGAACGCGGTACCGAAGGGCGGCTCGTCGATAATCGGGATGGCACCTATCAGTACACGTTTGCCAAGAACCTAACGACTGATCCCGAGATCGTTTACGATGCCAGACTCACACATCGGATTGGTTTTGAGATCCGGGGCTTGTCGATAGCCGTCCGGAATCCAGTCTTTACGTTCCAGCCTTCGACTGGCAACAGTCTTGGATCTTTGCAGCGCGAGGTTGTCAGCAACGCACGTTGCAATGCCTGCCACGACCAACTCGAGTTTCACGGCGGCGCACGCTTCGACATGCAGTATTGCGTCACGTGCCACAACCCGCATTCGGTTGACGCCCAAAGCGGTAACTCACTGGATATGGCGGTGATGACACACAAGATTCACCTCGGCAGTCATCTGCCGAGTGTCGAGACGGGCGGTCGATACGAAATCTATGGCTTCAACAATGTCCGGTACGACTACTCCACGCTGCAGTTCACGCAGGACGTCCGTAACTGCACGACTTGTCATCAGGAAAGCGATTTGGAAACGCCTCAAGCCAGCAACTGGCGGCAAGTGGCTAACAGCGAGAAATGCAGCTCTTGCCACGATGATATCGATTTCAGTACCGGTAACGGTCACGCGACTGGCGTTGCGGCGCTCGACGCAGACTGTCTGATATGCCATGGCCCGACCGGGCTGGTCGCACCCATCGAGCGATCACACGAAATCCCGGCAGCGGCCGCCGCGCGCCGGTTCCGTTTTGAGATTCTGGACGTAAATAGCACGTCGCCTGGAGAGCGGCCGATCGTGACGATCAGGATCTCCGATCCAAGCAACAATGACGCGAGTTACGAACTCGCCTCGAACGAGACGCCGTTTCGCGCGGTCGACCGCGCCGCCGTCACAGTCGATATCGCCTGGACTACAGTCGACTTCCGCAACAATGGCAGTGGCAGCGCGTCGAGTGCAGTGAGTGGCACGCCCGCTCAGCCAATTCGCATGGTATTTGTGGGTGCTGGCGCATTGCCGCTGACTCGCAACATTGACGGTAGTTTCACGGCGACCGCCGCAGTACCGATCCCGGCGAGTGGCGTATCGGGTTCAGGGGTGGCCGCGCTGGAGGGCCGACCAGCGCTCGATTTCGACTTGCGGCTCCCAGGCGTCGAGACGCTTGGCGTGCCAGGCGTCACGCGCGCGTTCGCAATCACTGATTCCGCGCCGGTTCCGCGGCGCAATGTCGTCAGTCTCGAGCGCTGCAATGACTGCCATCAGAAGCTCTCGTTGCATGGCAATAACCGCACCGACAACACCGAACTTTGTGCAACTTGTCACAATCCAAATGCAACGGATGTTAATCGTCGAGTGGCCGGATCGGCCTGCGTGGCGGCACTCGGGGCCGACGATGCGCCAATTGATCTGAAGTATATGATTCACGCGTTACACGCCGGTGCTAGGGCTAACTATAGCGTCTGCGGCTTTGGGAACGAACCGCACGACTACTCTGCTGTGCGCTATCCTGGTAAGCTCGACAACTGTCTAGGTTGCCATCGCGACGATACATACTACCCAGCAAACGACCCAAACAGGCTGGCGACAAGTTTCGATGCGGGCCCTGATCGTCGTACTGCGGCAGACGATATAGCGGTGAGTCCGGCGACAACCGCCTGCTTTGGTTGCCATAGCGGCAGTCTGGCTACGGCGCACATGCGCCAAAACGGCGGTAGTTTCGAGATTCGAAAAAATGCAGATGGTTCGACTGCCGTTGGCCCTATTGAGACTTGCATGCTGTGTCATGGCCCCGGTCGGATCGCTGACGTGCGCACCGTCCATCCAGGCCTTCAACCGGCCGGCCCCTGAACAATGCTGCGTTTGAGGCGCATCGCGCAGCTTTGCTGGCTCGGTATGATTGCGGTGGGGCTTGCAATGAGCGATACCTCGGCGGCTGACGAGCCAACCGTCGCGGCGTCTGCCTATAGTCAGTTCGGTGCTGACACCTGCCTCACCTGTCATGCGGACGAAAGCACCGCGTTGTTGTTTCGGGGCACGCATGGGCAACGCAGACACTCGGCTGGCCCGTTTGGGGCGCAGCAACTGCAGTGCGAGGCTTGTCATGGTCCCGGCGGTGCTCATGCTCGCCGTCCAGCGGCGGGGCAAGCGCGGCCCGCAGTTGTCAGTTTCGGCGCTGCTAGCGCGACGCCTCCTGAAACGCAAAATGCAATGTGTGTTAGTTGCCATCGTTCGACGGCTCAACACGAATGGTCTGGTAGTAGCCACGAACGCGCGGCCGTACCCTGTTCGTCCTGCCACCAGGTTCACGCCTCTGCGGACCCGGTATTGGCGCGAGTAACGCAGCCAGAAGTATGCCTTGGCTGCCATGCCCGGCAGCGCCACGAATTCGCGCTGCCCCACGCGCATCCTGTGCGACAGGGAAAGATGGCTTGTACGGATTGTCATGGCGCGCATGGCACGACTAACGAGTGGGATTTGGTGCGTTTGACAGTGAACGATACCTGTGTCAGTTGCCATGCGGCAAAACGCGGTCCATTTCTCTGGGAGCATCCGCCGGTAGTCGAACGTTGCACAAATTGCCACCAAGCTCATGGTGGAGTTCACCCTGCCTTACTCACACAACGCGCGCCGTTTCTGTGTCAGCAGTGTCATGCTCAGACAGGCCATCCGAGCATTGCCCGCGGGCCTGACGAACTTGCGGGTGCAGGTCCGTCGCCGTACTTGTTGGCAGGCAGCTGTATCAACTGTCACTCGCAGGTGCATGGATCCAATCACCCGTCTGGCGAGCAGTTGACACGCTGATGCGTGACGCAGGTGCGATCCGCTACGCCGCACTGCCACTCACTTTGATAGTGGGCGTTGCTGGCGCCGTGCTGCAGGCTTCGGACTTGCCAGTCACCAAGCCAGACACGAGCCAGTGGACATGCGATCTGTGCCCGTTCGCGCCGTCGCAAGTCACAGCCGTCGTGGAAGTCGGCGCGGCATACGTCAGCGACAGTGCTGCGCGCTTTGGTGACTATCGGGGCCTCGAAGAGCGGGGCGCTTACGGTATTGGCGACGGCGCGCTGCGCTTGTCACCGGAAGACGGTGTTGGTTTGACCGCTGCGGTGGTTGACGCGGGACTGGCAGCGCGGCAACTGCGTCTCGCCGCTGATCAGCCCGGCCACGCATCTGTGGAGCTAGGATATCGAGTGCTACCTCATTACCTGTCAGATACGGTGAGCACGCCATTTCTGCAGAGCGGCAACCGCAACGAGTTGCCCGATGATTGGATCCGTGCCGGTGCGACGACCGGTATGACACGTCTCGCGGATAGTGCGATGCGGAGTGATTGGGAGTTTGAGCGACGTACGGCTGAGGCAGAGGGTCGCTGGCATATCTCGCCGCAATGGAATGCGTCGTTCGGTTATCGTCACGATGAGCGTATCGGACGCGATGCCATTGGGGCTGCTTTCGTCAACTTAGGCGCGCAGATTCCGCAGCCTGTTGATGACCGCACGCATTCGGTCGACGCAGCCCTGGCCTATGCGGGCGATCTCGGGGCGGGCCAACTCGCCTACTATGGGTCCTACTTTTCGAACGCATCGCTCGCACTCGACTGGCGGAATCCGTTCATACCTGTTGTCGAAGGAGCAGATATCGGACGACTGGCACTGGCGCCCGACAACTCGTTTCATCAGGCTCAGCTGTCGTGGACGCAACGCGTGGGCCGCCATACTCGTTGGTCAGTCCGTGCGGCCTACGGGGAAGCCCGCCAGAACGCTGCGTTCCTGCCCTACACATCGAACGTCGAGCTACTTGGCCAAGAATTGCCGCGTGACGCGCTCGACGGAAAAGTCAGTACTACTTACATTGACCTACGTTTGAACACGGATCTGCGCGCCTTTGGCGAGCTGTGGCGCGGCGCGCGACTAGTGGTAGACGCACAGATCGATGACCGAAACGATCGCACGCCGACTGACCTATTCGAACGCGTCGAGAGCGATAGCTTCATCGCGGCCGCGGCGATCAATAGGCCTTATGACTTCGAGCGGCGGCGGATGGCCGTTCGGCTCGATTACGACTTGCGTCGGTTGCTGCCTAAGCTGCCCGCGTCCCAGCGTCTGTCCTTGGCGGGCGGCTGGCGCTACGAATCATTCGATCGCCCGCAGCGACAAGTTCGTCTGTCGCGCGAACGCAGCGGCTGGGCCCGTATTGCTTACGTACCACGTCCCTGGTTAACAGCCCAGCTCGAACTTGGCACTGGTATGCGTGAGAGTGGTGGCTATAGGTCCGATATCGTCGACATTGCGCGCCAGAATCCGTTGCTACGCCAGTACGATCTGGCGGATCGTGACACCGAGCGAGCAGAGTTCAAGCTCAGTGCTGCGCCGACAACTGACTGGGGAGTTAGTCTGACGACGTCCTATGCGAGCCATGCGTTCGTGAACTCGCCACTCGGTTTGATGGGCACTCGGACCCGCGATGCGACCTTCACGGCTCATAGGTCTGTCGGTGCGAATACGACCATGGATATTCGTGCTGGGTGGGGGCGGCGCACAGCCGCCCAATTGGGTAGCCAGGCCTTCTCCCAACCCGACTGGTCGGTCAAGACCGAGGATCAGACGAGGTCGGCGGGTGCCGCGCTGCGGCTGGCTGAGCTTGCGGGCCGTTTCGATCTCGTGCTCGACTACTCCTATGTCGAGTCTGACGGTGGCATCACAACAGATCCGGGTGTGCTGCCAATCGCTGGCTTCCCAGCACTGCGCCATCGTATGGATAGTGCAAGTTTGCGCATCGACTACCAGCACAACGCACGCTGGAGTATCCATGCCGAACTGGTTGCCGAGCGGTATGCGGCTGATGACTTCGCACTCGATGCCGTGGCCTTCGACTCCATACCCACGTTCCTCACGCAAGGAGCTCGCACGCTCGATTATGATCTGCGCTACATAGCGTTGTCGTTCCGCTACCGTAGTAACCAAGAGGCGCGCGTTGCGCGATGAACTGATGGGTCTGTTGTTTCGTGGCATTGTCTGGTTCGGCGTCTACGTCCTGCTGGTGTTGTTACCGCTGGGTCTCGCGTTGCTGCGCGATCCAATCGACATGGCTCGCGCTTGGTCGCTCGAGTTTGCTGTCGCGATCGGCTTGATTGCGTTTGCGATCCTGGCATTCGAGTTTGCACTCGTGTCGCGACTACGTTCAGCGTCGGAACCCTTTGGCACGGACTCGCTAATGCAGTTCCACCGCCAAATGGGTGTTGTCGGCATGGTCTTTCTGTTGTTGCACGTGCTGCTGCTCGTGCCGCACGGCGTTGGCCTGGCAATGCTGAACCCGCTGGGCGGTGGTACTGCATCGCAAACGGGCGCAATAGCGTTCTGGGCTCTGCTCCTGCTCGGCGTAACGTCGGCCAGCCGCACACGATTGAGGCTGCGTTACGAGAGCTGGCAGTGGCTACACGCGTTGACAGCTGTCGTCGTTGGCGGCGCGGCGCTGCTACACATGCTCGCCGTCAACCACTATCTGAGCAATGGCGTGCTCAGGACAACTTTGCTCGTGTACACCGTTGCGTTCATCGCGCTGCTGCTGCGCTACCGAGTCGTCCGGCCGTTGCATCTGGCCCGCCACCCGTGGAAAGTGATCCGCAATGAATCTATCGGTGGTGATACTCGCAGTCTGCAGATCAGGCCGGTCGGGCATAAAGGGCTTGACTTTCAACCCGGGCAATTCGTTTGGTTAGCGACGGGGCGCCGTGCCCTGACTGCGCAGCAACATCCGATCACGATCGCATCGTCGGCCGAGACGGGAGATCCCGCCGACATCGAATTGGCGATCAAAGCGTTCGGTGACTGGTCGCGGGACGTAGTGCCAAAACTAACGGTCGGTACCCGTGTCTGGGTTGATGGACCATACGGTGCGCTAACACCAGACCGCTTTCCTGGGCAAGGTTTCGTCTTGATCGCGGGTGGCATCGGTATCACGCCCATGTTGTCGATTCTGCGGACGATGCGCGATCGTGGCGACGTGCGGCCCGTCTTGCTAGTCTATGCAGCAGACCGTCCGGAGAGAATGGTTTATCAGCACGAGCTCGATGCACTGGAGAAAGAGCTGAATCTGCGAACGGTTCAGGTGTTTGAATCGCCGCCACCTGAGTGGCAGGGCGAGCGCGGGCTAGTCAGCGTTGCGCTACTACGCCGACATTTGCCGCAGCATTTCAAGCACTATCAGTTTTTCGTGTGTGGTCCCGCCGCGATGATGGACATTCTTGAGGATCAATTGCTCGAGCTTGGTGTGCCGGCTGCACAGATTTGTACTGAACGATTCAATATGGGGTGATCTATGCATCATAAGATTATTACTCGGGTGTCCATGGTGCTTGCAGTGCTTTGCTTGTTCGTTGCCGCAGCGTTTGCATGGCTCGTAAGTCCCGCGCAAGTCGCGCTAGCGACATCCTCGGATGCGACATCGGCCGGTGCAGAAGATATGCTGTTCGTGAAGTACTGCGGTGGTTGCCACACGCAGGATGAAATGCTCGCGATATTGCGCAAGGACGATGACCTTGCCGGCAACGCCGACTCTATGCAGCAATTCCTCAAGCGGCATGGCAAGTCTTCGGATGAGCAAGACGCACAGATCGTCGCCGCGCTCAAGGAGCTAGCGGCTGATAGGTAACGCGGTCTCGAATTTAACCTGTTTCAGCGCGAAGCTGGAGCGAATGTTGGCGACGCCAGCAATTCGTGTGAGCTCGTTGATGATGAACGCCTGCAGTGCTTGCACGTCCGGCACGGCGACGCGCAGTAGGTAGTCCGAGTCGCCGGTCATCAGGTAGCACTCCAGCACCTGTGGATAGCGCTTGACCGCGGACTCGAACGACTCCAGCGCACGCTCCACCTGCTTCTCGAGGCTGACGTGGATGAACACGCTCACACCGAGCCCCAGGGTCTGCGGGTCGACGAGCGCCACATAGCGACTGATCACGCCGCTAGTTTCCAGTGCACGGACTCGCGCCAGGCAGGGGGAGGGTGACAGGCCGACCCGCCGCGCAAGTTCCACATTGCTGAGACGGCCGTCAGCCTGAAGTTCGCCGAGTATTTTGAGATCGACTGGATCAAGCGACATAGACGGCATTAGACGCGGTAAAAGAACAAAACGGAAGCATATGATGCTGTATTCGCCGCTCAGGAAAGCTAGATTGCGCAGCATCTGCTGCCCGTGTGCCGCTAGAGTGGTCGGCCCCCGGGACCACCAGGACCAACTTCGATGACAGTCGGCAAAGCTGATCCGCAGCTGACGAGCGCACAAGACCCGCTTGATCAGGACCCAGCCGAAACACGGGATTGGTTGAGCTCGCTTTCCAGTGTGGTTGCAGCGGCTGGCGCCGAACGTGGCCGATTCCTGCTGAATGCGCTCGAGCAGCATGCACAGGAACTTGGCGTGGTGTTTCGCGCGCCGCCGTACTCCGCCTACCGCAATACTATCCCGCTCGCGGAGCAGGCCGCGCATCCGGGCGACGTTGATCTCGAAGAACGCCTCACTGCCATGATGCGCTGGAATGCACTGGCAATGGTCGCGCGAGCTAACAAGGCGTACGGCGATCTTGGCGGCCATATTGCCACTTACGCTTCGGTCGCCGAGATTTTTGAGGTTGGCTTCAATCATTTCTTTCGGGCCAAGAGCGAGGCTGGTCCCGGCGATCTGGTTTTTTTCCAGCCGCACTCGGCTCCCGGCGTCTATGCGCGTGCGTTTCTCGAAGGGCGACTGACTGAGGCGCAGCTCGCACACTACCGGCAAGAGCTAACAGGTAAGACGGCCGCTGGCTCGGGGCTGAGTTCCTATCCCCATCCGTGGCTGATGCCGGACTTCTGGCAGTTCCCCACCGGCTCGATGGGTCTCGGGCCTATCAACGCCATTTATCAGGCGCGCTTCATGCGCTATCTGGAGCACCGCGGTCATGCGGACACTGCCGCGCGCCACGTGTGGGGAATTTTTGGTGACGGTGAGATGGACGAGCCGGAGTCCATCGCCGCGCTGACGCTTGCAGCACGCGAACAGCTCGACAATGTCACCTTTATCATCAACTGCAATCTTCAGCGGCTGGATGGCCCGGTACGCGGCAATGGGCAGATCATCCAGGAACTCGAGTCGCTGTTTCTCGGTGCCGGCTGGAATGTCATCAAGGTCCTGTGGGGGTTGCACGCGACACGCATCACGCGTTGATCCGACAGTTTGCGCACACCGTCGACGGGGAGTACCAGACGCTCGGCGCAAATGATGGCGAGTACAACCGCGAGCATTTTTTCCAGCTCGACCCGCAACTACAGCAGCTCGTGGCCCACTTGTCGCATGCTGAGATCGACGGGCTGAAGCGCGGCGGCCACGATATCCGCAAGGTCTACGCAGCCTTTGCAGCAGCGCGGAGCCATCCGGGGCAGCCAACAGTGATCCTCGCCAAGACCAAAAAGGGCTACGGCATGGGCCGCGCCGGCGAGTCGCGCATGACCTCGCACCAGGAGAAGAAGCTCGACGTTGAAGCGTTGCTGGATTTCCGTAATCGCTTCCGTCTGCCGATGTCAGACAGCTCGGTGGCCGAGCTTCGGTTCTATCGCCCACCGGCGGACAGTGCTGAGCTGCGCTACTTGCATGCGCGACGCCGGGCACTCGGTGGTCCGCTGCCATTGCGTGACGCGCGGGCAGAGTCGATTGCCGTACCCGCGATCGAGACGTATGCAAGCTTTGCGTTAGCAGCCAATGACAAAGGCATGTCGACCACCATGGCATTTGGCCGCATGTTGACCAGTTTGCTGCGCGACAAATCAGTCGGCGCACGGATCGTACCAATCGTGGCGGACGAAGCGCGCACGTTTGGCATGGCCAATTTGTTTCGTCAGATTGGCATCTACTCACCCCATGGCCAGAAATACCAACCCGAGGATGCCGCATCGTTGCTCGCCTATCGCGAAGCGCGCGATGGGCAGTTGCTGGAAGAAGGCATCACCGAAGCTGGTGCATTGTCTTCGTGGACAGCTGCGGCTACCGCCTACAGTGCGCATGGCATCAAGCTGCTGCCGTTCTATATCTACTACTCGATGTTTGGCTTTCAGCGCGTTGGCGATCTCATCTGGGCGGCAGCGGATCAGCGCGCTCGTGGCTTCCTGTTGGGTGCCACGGCGGGTCGTACTACCTTGAGTGGCGAAGGCTTGCAGCATCAGGATGGTTCGAGCCATCTGATTGCCGCAACGGTGCCTAACTGCCGCGCCTACGACCCCGCATTCGCCTGTGAGCTGGCGGTCATTCTCGACCATGGCATGCGCGGTATGCTGGAGCGAGACGAAGACGTCTTCTATTACGTCACGGTCATGAATGAAAATTATCCGCAGCCTGCGCTGCCGCCGGGTGCAGAGCATGGTGTCATGCGCGGCATGTACCGTCTGCGAGGGCCGACCGATGGTGCGGCACCGATACGCTTGCTCGGCTCTGGCACCATCTTGCGCGAAGTCATCGCCGCGTCGGAACTCTTGCTGACCGACTGGGGCGTTACCAGTGAAGTCTGGAGCGTGACGAGCTTCACCGAGCTGGCGCGGGATGCGCGCGAGGTCGGCCGTTGGAATCGCTTGCATCCTAGTGAGGCAGTTCGAGACAGCTACCTGCAGGAGTGTCTGCCGGGCGACGCACCGATTGTTGCTGCCACTGACTATGTGCGTGGCTTGCCACAGTTGATCGCGGAGTATGCAGGTGCTGACTACACGACGCTCGGCACCGATGGCTTCGGTCGCAGCGACACACGGGCGCAATTGCGGCGCTTCTTCGAGGTGGATCGTCATCATATAGTCGTTACAGCCTTGTTTCGGCTGGCAGTGGCGGGCTTGGTGCCGATCGCGCGTGTTGACGCTGCGATCAAGCAGTATGGCCTCGAGACGGATACAGCGCCGAGCTGGCGCCGCTAGGCGGATTGCGGTCTGCGGCGGGGCTAACGATCGCGGTAGCCGGGTAGCCACTCGGCCAACAACGCGAGCGCTTGTTCAACTTCGGTTTCGCTGACCGCGAACGAGAAGCGCACCGTGTGTTGGCCATCGCGCACGTCAAAGTCGACGCCGGGCGCCAGCGCCACGCCGATCTCGTCGACTGCGCGTCGGCAGAACTGCAGACTGTCTTGTGTGATATGGGAGATGTCGGCGTAGAGATAGAATGCGCCGTCCGGCGGCTGGACATTGGCGACGCCGAGCGATGCCAAACCCGCCACGAGGCGGGTGCGGTTGCGGCCGTACAGCTCGACGTAGTGCTGCAGATCATCCGGTACGTCCATGGCTGCCAGTGCCGCGTACTGTGCAACGGTGGACGGCGTCAGAAACATGTTGATCAGATAGGAGCTCAGCTCTGCGGCCCAGCTCTCGGGGACCACTAACCATCCGAGCCGCCAGCCCGGCATGCGATAGAGCTTGGAGAAGCTGTTGACGACGACGGCGTCCGGGTCTATCTCGAGTGCGCTGACGGCGCGCGTACCAAATGTGATGCCATGATAGATCTCATCCGATAGCAACAGGATGCCGCGCGCGTGGCAAACGGCGATTACAGCCTGCAGTTGATCGTGGTCGAGCATGGCACCGGTGGGGTTGGCTGGGCTCGCCAGGATCAGACCGGCGGGTGCCGGGTCGAGCTTGGCGACCATATCCGCTGTGAGTCGGTAGTGGTACTCCGGCCCGCAAGGGATCTCGACTGCTTCGATACCCAGCGCGCGCAGTGTGTTGCGATAAGCGGGGTAGCCGGGACGAGTGAGTGCGATGCGGTCGCCAGCGCGAAACATTGCCGCAAAGCAGGCTACCAAGGCGGCGCTCGCACCGGCAGTCAGCAAGATCCGCTTGGGGTCGACTTGAACATGGTAGCTGTCTTGGTAGTGCCGTGCCAACCGTTCGCGCAGTGCTTCAGACTCCCAGTAGCCCAGCACGTCCGTGTCCAGTGCACGATGGGCGGCGGCGATGGCCGCGGCCGGTGCACCGCATGAGGGTTGTCCAAAATGCATACCAATGGTAGCTAGGCCAGCGCGTTGGCGGACGGCGGCACGGCGGCCGATCTCACCGGCCTGAAAGACCGGAACGGAAGGCCCGCGCAGCAGCTTCGATGTCATGGTGCCCACTCTAGCGGGCCGCGCGCGCTCGGTCGACGCTGTCGTGAGCGCGATTGGCGCCAAATGGACAGTGGTGCACTAGATGGTGACGCGCTGGTAGCAGACAGGCACACTCGCCGAATATGACTAGGCAGAGCGCATTCAACAAGCAATCGACCGCAGCCGAGGTGGTGGCCGAACTAGACCTTTCGGGCAAGACTGTGCTGATCACTGGCGCCACGTCCGGTCTCGGCCTGGAGTCAGCACGCGTGCTGGCGAGTCGCGGCGCGCATATTCTGGCGACCGGGCGAACACTCGCGAAAGTGAGCGCAGCCTGCTCACAAGTCGGCACGGCGACGACGCCACTAGAGCTTGAGCTGGAGAACCACGATTCGGTCCGTGCCTGCGCGGATGTAGTGCGCAAGCTGGGCGCGCCGATTGATATTCTACTGTGTAACGCCGGCATCATGGCGCTGCCCAAACTCGAGCAGATCCGCGGGATCGAGAAGCAATTTTTTGTCAACCATCTAAGTCACTTCCTGCTCGTCAATCTATTGCTGGAACAAGTGAAGCGGGCACCGCAAGGTCGGGTGGTGGTCGTCGGCTCGAGCTCGGCTTACAAGTGGGCGCCTCCGGCAGGCGTCGAGTTCGATAATCTATCCGGCGAGCGCGACTACACGCCTAATAAGAGTTATGGCCAGTCGAAGACCGCAAACGGACTGTTTTCGCTGGAGCTGGCAAGCCGCCTTGCGGGCAGCGGCGCGACATCCAATTCCATCAATCCAGGGCCGGTCGACACCAATTTGAGCCGTCACTATCCGGGCTGGCAACGCAAAGTGCTCGGCCTCATCGCGGGTTTCTTCCTGAAGCCGGTGGGCGTGGGTGCGTCGACCCAATGCTATGTCGCTACCAGCCCTGCGCTCGAGAAGACCAGCGGCCAGTACTTCGAGAACTGCAACGCCGTGGTTCCCGGTGGCCAGATGACTAACAAGACGCTGGCTGGCAAGTTATGGGAAAAATCCACCGAGCTCGTCGCGAGTCATTTGAGCTGATAGTCCCCGACTGGCGGTCGTATCCCGTGGGTTTCTGCTGACTAAACCGCGGCGACGGCGCGCGGCGTGAACACGGCGATATGGTTGTTAGCTGGCGTGGCGTGCTTTGCAGCCCAAAGCCATGCATTTCAGCGGTTGCTCTGACATCCCGCAAGTCGCGTACGCCCCAGTCCGGGTTACGTTGGCGCAATGATTCATCAAAGTCTGCGTTGGATTCTGCGCTGTGCTCGCCGTCTTCCTTGAACGGCCCATAAAGTATGAGCGGGCTGCCGCGGGCCAATAGTGGGCGCGCGCCAGCAAACAGCGCGCTGGTCGCCGACCATGGTGCGATGTGAATCATGTTGCAGCAGATCAGCGCCGCGAAATTGCCGCTGACTGGCCAGGGCGCCTGATGTACGTCGAGGTCGATCGGTGCGTGAATGTTGGTCAGGCGACTCGCGGCAATTCTGGCGCCAATGGCGCCGCAGCTGTCGCGATCCGGGTCGGTAGGTTGCCAGACGATGCCGGGGAACAGGCTGGCGAAATGTACGACGTGCTGGCCAGTACCCGATGCAATTTCGAGCACGTCGCCCGATTGCGGTAACAGCTGTTGCAGAACCGCAGCGATCGGTTGTTGGTTTCGCTCCGCAGCAGGACTGAAACGCAGCTCGCAGGTCACTGGTCGATAATCACTGATCGTTCATCACTGGGCCTTTACTGGCGCAGCCGGCGTTTGTTCGAGTGCGTAGTGCTCGAGACTCGACAGGCTGCGATCGGCCGTCCACTCCGTGGGAGCATCAAAATACTTGGCGTAGTGCTTGTGCGCATAGTCGAGCAGTCTGCGATCGAGAACTGATTCGAGGTCGCGCGTCGTCCCCTGAAAGCAGTCGTACTGCATCATGCCTGGGCGTTGGCCCATCAGCATCCACGGCAGCCACGGTGTGATCCGGTTCCACGTGCCCTGGAAGTCCAGCGTCTTGAGCTTCGGGTTCTGCAGGTCCGCCACTTTCACGTGGTGCGCAAAAAACTCCGATGCCTGGACCATCGGGCCCGACGACTCACGCGGCCACTTGTCAGGCTGCAGTGCGCTTGGATACAGCAGATGGATGTGCATCTCCATCGCTGCCCATTCGCCATGCTGATGCCAAGGCAGCAGGAACTCGGCGCGTGGCGGTGGTGCGGCTTTGTTAAGCCCGCCGAAAGAGGGCGGTGCCGGAAAGTGATCCTCGATGAGATAGTTGAATGGGTCGTTGGCGACGTGTACCACCTTGACCGTTTCCTCGGTCAAGGGATTGCGCCACTCCTCCAGCACTTCGCCGGAGCGCAAGTCCGTATAGAGAATGATTTCGCGGCACAGACGCCGGATAGCCCCATCTGGGCCTTGCTGCAAGCGAATGACACCGAAGCCAGCGGTTCCCATCAAGTCTTTGACGGGCTTGTTAGGCTCGATTGACATGCCGTAGCCTTTGAACCAAAAGTACTTGGGCTTGCCAAAATCGAGATTGCCCTGCAAACGCGCATAGGCAAGCTGGTTGCCTTTGCCGGTGCGTAGATCCAGGTACGGCCCTTGGAGGCCTGGACCCTTGCCGTAACGGGATTGCAACAGCGATGACTTGGCGGCTGCTGCCGTACCAGACAGCGCGAGTAGCGCAGCACCGCTCATGCCAACGGTCGCCATTGAGTTGAGCAGATCCCGGCGGGTCGTCATAAGGGCATCTCCGGTTGTATACGTGAATCCTAACCCACGGGTTGTAACAAGGACATGCCCGCGAGCTCATAGCCGCGCTTGAAGTCACGGATGTGTTTGGCCATCCAGTCGCGGGCCGACGCGGCATCGCGTGCTCTGACCGCCTCGACGATGCGCCGCTCGGCCGTCACAATGCGCGCCCGCGCCTGCGGCACTTGGTCGATCATCGCGTCGAGTGACGGCTCCAGCAGTTGCAGCAGCGGCTCCTGCGCGAGGATCAACACGGGGTTGGCTGCACAGTCGCCCAAGCGGCGAAAAAAGTCGGCGACTTCACGGACCGCTTCCGACCGACCGACGACTTGAGTGTCGGCATTGTGCGCACGGAACTGCGCGGCGGCGTCTTCCAGCGCCGTCAGCGAGGCGGGCTCGTGCCGGCGAGCGGCTGCCTCGGCAAGTGGTGGCTCGATCATCGTCATCGCTTCCCACACATGCTGAAAACTGACGTCGCTCAAAGACAGTGCGCGGCGCACGCCTTCAGCCACCGCGTTATTGGCTGGACGAGTCACGACCATGCGTTTGGAGCCGCGCCGCCGCTCCAGCAGACCGTTCGTCTCGAGCTCACGCAGGGCTTCGCGCACCGTCGAGCGATGTACGCCTAACTGCCGCGCCAGCTCGATCTCGGGTGGCATGTGAACGCCTGCCGGTAGGCTGCGATCCAGTATCCGCTCGGTGAGTGCGGCGGCGACTTTGCGGTAGCCCGGTTCGATCCGCAGGGGTTCGAGCTCCACGTTCATGCTGCACTCTCGAACAACTCGCGGCCGATCAACATACGGCGAATCTCCTGCGTGCCGGCGCCAATCTCGTATAGCTTGGCGTCACGTAGCAGTCGGCCGGCGGAGTATTCATTGATATAGCCGTTGCCGCCCAGCGCTTGGATGGCATCCAATGCCATCAGCGTTGCGCGCTCGGCCGCGAACAGGATGACAGCCGCCGCATCGCGACGCGTGCCACGGCCTTCGTCGCAGGCGCGCGCGACCGCGTAGGTGTATGCACGGGCTGCATTGAACTGAGTGTACATGTCCGCTAGTTTGGCCTGCATCAACTGAAAGCGGCCGATCGGTTCGCTGAACTGCTTGCGTTCGCGGACGTAGGGCAGCACGAGATCAAGTGCCGCCGCCATGAGCCCCAGCGGGCCGCCAGCGAGTACGACACGCTCATAGTCGAGGCCGCTCATCAGAACGCGCACGCCGTCGTTCTCCTCGCCTAACAGGTTGGCGGTGGGCACCAGGCAGTCATCGAATACCAGTTCACAAGTAGACGAGCCGCGCATGCCGAGCTTGTCGAGTTTTTGTGCGGTCGAAAAGCCTGCCATACCGCGCTCGACGATGAACGCGCTGATGCCACGTGCGCCGGCATCCGGCGATGTTTTTGCATACACGACTAACACGTCTGCGTCAGGACCATTGGTGATCCACATTTTTCGGCCGTTCAACAAATAACCACCGGCGCGTTTGTCGGCACGCGTCTGCATGGCAACGACATCGGAGCCCGCGCCGTGTTCCGACATGGCGAGTGCGCCCACATGGTCGCCCCTCAGCAGCGCTGGTAGGTAGTGAGCGCGCTGCACCGCATTGCCGTTGAGCGCTAGCTGGTTGACGCAAAGGTTGGAGTGCGCTCCGTAGGAGAGACCCACAGAGCCGGAGGCGCGGGAGATCTCTTCCATGACGACAACATGGGCGAGATACCCCAGCCCAGCTCCGCCGTCTGGTTCGGCTACGGTGATGCCCAGCAGTCCCAGATCGCCAAGCGCGGGCCATAGCGCGCGCGGAAACTCGTTGCTCCGGTCGATTTCCTCTGCCAGCGGCGCAATCCGTGCGCGGGCAAAGCGCCGCGCCTGATCGCGGACCGCATCGAGTGTGTCGCCGAGCCCAAAATCCAAATCGCAACCGTCCAGGCCGTTCATAGCGTGTTGCCCCGGGGAAAATAATTGTAGTATTGTCGGACAATTAATGAGCTGCCGCAAGATGGCGGGGCATCCGGAGTCTGCGATGGCCGTGATCGAGTCCAAGCTGAACGCGCGTGGCGCAGAGTTCCAGGCCAATGCCGCGGCGATGGCGGTGTTGGTCGCGGATCTGCGTGACAGGGTGCGCACAACCGCATTGGGCGGTGGCGAGGCGTCGCGAGCGCGACATGTCGGCCGGGGCAAGCTGCTGCCGCATGATCGTGTTAACCAGCTTCTCGACCCCGGCGCGCCCTTGCTCGAGTTCTCCCAGCTTGCCGGCTACGGGATGTACGACGGGGACTGTCCGGGCGGTGGGCTGATCACTGGGATCGGGCGCGTGAGCGGGCGCGAATGCGTCATTGTGTGTAACGACCCCACCGTCAAGGGCGGCACTTACTACCCCATCACCGTGAAAAAGCACCTGCGCGCCCAGGAGATCGCGGTCGAAAACCGGCTGCCGTGTATCTATCTGGTCGATTCCGGCGGCGCGCATTTGCCAAGTCAGGACGAAGTTTTTCCGGACCGCGAACACTTCGGGCGCATCTTCTACAACCAGGCGCAGATGTCCGCTGCCGGTATTGCGCAGATCGCTGTCGTGATGGGCTCTTGTACGGCGGGCGGCGCCTACGTGCCAGCCATGAGTGATGAATCGATCATCGTGCGCGAGCAGGGTACGATATTCCTGGGGGGGCCGCCCCTGGTCAAAGCCGCCACCGGCGAAGTGGTTAGCAGTGAGGATCTGGGCGGTGGCGATGTGCACACACGGCTGTCTGGAGTCGTTGACCATTTGGCAAACGATGACTCGCATGCGTTACAACTGGCGCGCCGATCGGTGGCGATGCTCAACCAGACCAAGCGGCACGAGCTGGAGTTGCGCGAGCCGCGGGAACCAGCCTACCCAGCTGCAGAGCTGCATGGTGCAGTGCCAGCTGACCATCGCAAACCCTATGACATCCGCGAGGTGATTGCCCGCATCGTTGATGGCAGCGAGTTCGACGAGTGGAAGGCTCGCTACGGTACGACGCTCGTGACCGGATTCGCGCACATCCATGGTATGCCGGTCGGCATCGTCGCTAACAATGGCATATTGTTTTCGGAATCCGCGCTCAAGGGTACGCATTTCATCGAGCTGTGCTGTCAGCGGCGCATTCCGCTCGTGTTCCTGCAGAACATCACCGGGTTCATGGTGGGCCGCCAGTACGAGCAGGAGGGAATTGCCAAGCATGGCGCCAAGATGGTGACGGCGGTGGCGTGCGCCAAAGTGCCCAAATTCACGGTGATCGTTGGTGGCAGTTTCGGTGCCGGTAACTATGGCATGTGTGGTCGAGCCTACGGCCCGCGGATGCTGTGGATGTGGCCGAATGCGCGCATCAGCGTGATGGGCGGTGAGCAGGCGGCGAGCGTGCTGGCAACCGTGCGGCGGGATTCGATCGAAGCCAAGGGCGGTTCCTGGAGCGAGGCGGAGGAGTCCGCGTTCAAACAACCGATTCGCGAGCAATATGAGACGCAGGGTCATCCTTACTTCGCGACCGCGCGTTTGTGGGACGATGGCGTGATTGACCCGGCAGAGACGCGTAACTGTCTGGCGCTTGGTTTGAGCGCCGCACTCAATGCGCCGATCGAGGCCACGCGTTTCGGCGTCTTCCGGATGTAATGGTTGCAGGACCAGCGCGATGAACTACACAACGCTCGAACTAACACGCAGCGATGCTATTGCCACGGTCTGGCTGAATCGTCCTGACGTTCGCAATGCGTTCAACGATACGCTGATCGCCGAGCTCGACACCGCGCTCACGGAGCTGGCGGCTGATCCGACCGTGCGGGTACTTGTGCTGGGAGCACGCGGCAACGTGTTTTCGGCGGGCGCTGACCTCAATTGGATGCGCCGCATGGCTGATTACTCGCGCGAGCAGAATCTGGCGGACGCGGAACGGCTTGCAAGACTGCTGCAGCGGCTTGCAACGCATCCTCTGCCAACTATCGCCAGGATCCATGGTGCGTGTTATGCGGGCGGTGTAGGCCTCATAGCGGCTTGTGATATCGCGGTCGCTGCGGACTCAGCCGTGTTTTGTCTGACGGAAGTGCGCCTCGGTTTGATCCCTGCCACGATTGCGCCGTACGTCATTCGGGCGGTCGGACCGCGGGTCGCTAGTCGTTATTTTCTAACGGCAGAAACTATCGTCTCTGCTGAGGCGAAGCGGTTGGGCTTGGTACACGAGACCGTACCCGTTGCTGAGCTTGATAGCAGGGTCGAACAGCTGGCGCGGCAGTTGTTATTGGGGGCGCCGGGCGCGTTGACCGAGAGCAAGCGATTGATCCGTGATATGAGTCAGGCGGCGTTCGACGAAACGACCATCCAGGAAACCGCCGCGCGCATCGCCACCTTACGCGCCTCCACCGAGGGGCGCGAAGGGGTGCAATCCTTTCTCGAGCGCCGTAAGCCGGCCTGGGTGATCGACCGACGCGACGATGCGCAGCAACAAGATGATGCGCAGCAATGAGCGCCAGAACAACAATGCGCGCCGCCATCCCGTTCCAGAAAATTCTGATCGCCAATCGCGGCGAGATCACTTGCCGTATTGCGCGGACCGCGCGGCGGCTCGGGATCACGACAGTTGCCGTTTACTCGGCTGCGGACCGTGACAGCTTGCATGTCCGATCCTGCGATGAGGCGCGATACATTGGCCTGCCACCGGCTACCGAGAGCTATCTACGTGGCGACGCAATACTCCAGGCGGCACTCGACAGTGGTGCCCAAGCGATTCATCCCGGCTATGGCTTTCTGGCCGAGAACGCCGAGTTTGCGGCGAGCTGCGTAGCCGCTGGCATCGTATTCGTCGGCCCTCCGGCCGCCGCTATCCGCGCCATGGGTAACAAGTCCGCCGCGAAGTCGCTTATGGACCGCGCGGCAGTGCCGCTCGTGCCGGGCTATCACGGTAGCCAACAGGATGATGCCGTGCTGCAGGCGGCGGCAACGCGAATTGGCTATCCCGTGCTGATCAAGGCGAGTGCCGGTGGTGGTGGCAAAGGCATGCGGGTGGTGGAGCGTGCCGCCGATTTCGGCTCGCAGCTGGCGGGCTGTCGTCGCGAGGCGGCGGCGAGCTTTGGTGATGACAGCGTCCTGATCGAAAAGTACCTGGCGAGTCCGCGGCATATCGAACTGCAGATATTTGCCGACAGTCACGGTAATGTGGTCCATCTGTTCGAGCGCGACTGCTCCGTCCAGCGGCGCCATCAGAAGGTGCTGGAAGAAGCGCCGGCGCCCGGTATGACCGAGGAACGCCGCGCCGCGATGGCTGCCGCCGCTATTGCCGCAGCGCGCGCCGTCAACTACGTCGGCGCGGGCACTGTTGAGTTCATCGTGGAGTCTGCGGCGAGCGACGCGGGATTCTACTTCATGGAAATGAACACTCGGCTGCAAGTGGAGCATCCGGTAACCGAGCTGGTCACTGGCACTGATCTGGTGGAATGGCAGCTCCGCGTCGCCGCCGGCGAGCCTCTGCCACTAACACAGACGGCGATCAAGCTGCGTGGCCACGCGATCGAAGCCAGGATTTACGCTGAGAACCCGGATGCAGGCTTCCTGCCAGACACAGGCCGATTGCAGCATCTTCAGCCGCCAGTCGAGTCGGCCAGCGTTAGAGTCGAGACGGGTGTCACCGCCGGCGATACGATCACCCCGTATTACGATCCAATGATTGCCAAGCTGATCTGTTGGGGTGAGACGCGGGAGCTGGCGCGATCGCGGCTAGCCGCAGCGCTTGCGCAGTATCAAATAGTCGGTGTGACTAACAATGTGGGATTCTTGCGCCGCCTGGTAGAGACTGAGTCGTTCCGTAAACCGACGCTCGATACGCGGCTGATTGAGCGCGAAGCCGCGGCGTTAAAGGCATCGAACCGCATGCCGGCGACTCGACTTTGGTTCGCGGCAGCCGTGGCGCAACTACTACGCGAGGCCGACCAAGGTTCGCTGGAGGCCCTGCGCAAGGGTGAAGGACACTCCCCTTGGTGGCGCAGCGACGGCTGGCGACTGAACGGCACGGCTGGTCGACAGCTTGAGCTGCAGCTTGGCGAAACGACTCGCACGGTCGCCATCGAGTATCTGCCAGACGGCTGGCGCGCAACCCTCGATGGTCAGACCGAAATCCTGCGCGCCCGTGTGCGGTCGGCGAGTGACTTGTGGGTCAGCGTCGGTGCGGAGTCGTTCGCTGCGACTGCCGTTTTCAGTGCACCGACAACGCTCAATTTATTCACCGCCACGGAGCAGCATCGCTTCGAGTTGGGTCGCCGCTCGATATCGAGCGATGATTACACAGATAGCGGCGGTCATCTGCGCGCTCCGCTGCCTGGCCGTGTCATCGCGGTACTGACGACCGTCGGTTCTAGCGTCACCAAAGACACGCCACTGATCGTCGTCGAAGCGATGAAAATGGAGCACACCGTGTTGGCACCACGCGACGGCCGAATCGCTGCTATCCACTATGAAGTGGGAGACAGTGTGCAAATCAATGCAGATCTGATCGAGTTCGAGACAGGCAAGTAGTATCCTGTCGCGTTGTTTCCGGCAGGCCAGCGCATGACCCCGATCGACTTCCTGGGTATCCCGTTCGAGTTCGTACTGTTCGCCGCAACGCTCTTGTGCGTGGCGCTGTTTCACAATCGCGTGATGATGGTCGCGCTGGTGGGTCTGGCGTTGGTCACTGTGTACAAGCTGCTGTTCACCGGGTTCGATGGTGCCGCAGGATTTGTCGGCTTGCTGCACCATCTGCAACACGAATGGGTGTTGCTCGCCAACCTGCTCGGTCTGTTAGTCGGGTTCGCGTTGCTATCGCGGCATTTCGAGGCCAGCCATATCCCGCATTTGCTGCCGCGCTTTCTCCCTGACGACTGGCGTGGCGGCTTTGTGCTGCTGGCGTTGGTGTTCGTGCTGTCGTCGTTCCTCGACAATATTGCTGGCGCCATTATTGGTGCCACCGTTGCCAGTACCGTGTTTCGCGAACGCCTCCATGTCGGCTATCTGGCTGGAATTGTTGCTGCGTCCAATGCGGGTGGTTCGGGCAGCGTAGTGGGGGATACGACTACCACCATGATGTGGATAGCAGGTGTGTCGCCACTAGATGTGTTGCACGCTTACGTTGCTGCCGCAGCTGCCTTTCTGGTATTTGCAGTGCCGGCTTCGATCCAGCAGCAGCGCTATTCGCCCATCGTCAAGGATCCCAGTGCGCGCGTACATCTTGACATGCCACGGGTAGTTATCGTGGGCGTTATTCTCATGGCAGCCGTAGCTACTAACGTCGGGGTCAATGTACTCGCACCGCAGATTGCAGATAGCTTTCCGTTCCTGGGCGCGGCGGTGTGGGTGGCGCTGATCATCATGGCGCCACTCAGAGCGCCCGATTGGAAGATGGTGCCCGGCGCACTCAAGGGTAGTGTTTTCTTATTGTCACTGGTAATGCTGGCATCGATGATGCCGGTCGAGAGCTTGCCGCCGGCGTCGGCGCTCGAAACACTCGAGCTTGGCGCGGTGTCAGCCGTGTTCGACAACATCCCGCTGACTAAACTCGCGCTCGATCAGGGTGGCTACGACTGGGGCGTACTCGCCTATGCAGTGGGCTTTGGCGGCTCGATGCTCTGGTTTGGCTCATCGGCAGGCGTCGCGGTGGCCAACCTGTTTCCTGAAGCCAAGTCCGTCGCTGCCTGGCTGCGCCACGGCTGGCACGTCATTCTGGCGTACTTCGTGGGCTACTTTGTCCTGATCTTGTTGTTAGGCTGGCACCCGCACGTACCGCATCGCTGATGGGGTGTCCACCGCGGATTGCTCGGCAGAGAATTGCGCGCAGAGATCGCGAGCCGGACGGGCAGCTTCTGTCGTCCGGCTCGCGTCTCCGCGCACTACTTCGAATCACCTCATCAGAACTTCCATTTGAGCGTCATGCCGAACTGGCGCTTGCTGGGGAGCGGATAGTAGATCGAGCGCTCGAGCGTGGTTGAGCCCGGCACGTTGTTCTGTGCCGGGTTGGCGTTGGTGTATTGCGGTATGTTCCGGTTGAGCTGGTCGACGTAGCGTGTCACAGACGACGGTGTACGGTCGTCGAACAAGTTGTTGATGAAGAACGTTAATGCCAGATGGTCGCCTTCCACGCCGGCGCTCACGTTGCTCAGGATCTGCTCGCCCGTGTGCGCGAGGTTGAAGATCTGATCGTATTTGCGGTCGGTGAAGGACACGTCACCACGAACGAAGCCGATTCGGTCGGCGCCCGCCGCGAAGGTGAACTTGCCGTAGGCGCTGGCCTGCTGCTCCGGTACGCCGAACAACTTCTTGCCCTTCAGCGACGCATCGCCAAACAACTCCAATGCCTCACTGTCGGACAGTGACGTGAATTTCGCATCCGTCATTGAATAGGTGAAGCCGGTGGTGAAGTTGTCGGTCAAAGCCGCCTCGACCTCGAGTTCCGCGCCCTTGATTTCTGTTGCGCCGGCATTGCGGATATAGGACTGCGTGCCGCCGGTCGGGGGCGGGAACGTGTAAGCCGCGGTGATCTGTTGGTTGGTCCAATCGATGTAGTACAGAGCGAGGTTCACCATCAGGCCGCCGTTCAGAAAGCGGTTCTTGGTGCCGATCTCGTAGTTCCGGCTCTCTTCTTCATCGGCAAATCGAATGCTCTCGGGAAAGCGCGGATCCGGATTGATTACACCGGGCGTGTTGCCTTGTGCAATATTCGCATAGACCATGTTCTCCGGTGTGAACTTGAAGGTGGTCGTCACGCGTGGCGATACGGAATCGAAGGTGCTTTCCACCAGCGGACTGGTCGGTCTGGCCACCGCGTTGTCGTTGCCGATTGTGTCCTCCGCGTAACGCAGTTCGGCGGTGGCGCTCCAACGGTCGGTGAAGTCGAAATCGACGGCTGCGAACGCCGCCAGGTTCTCGACTTGCGTCTCACCGGAGAACACCGTCGGGGCGGTTGCCAGGAAGTGCTGCTCCTCCAGCGAACGCTGACTCTTGTAGTAGTAAGCACCGACCATGTAGCTGAAGCGTTGGGTCTGATCGGATTGCAAACGCAGTTCAGTTGACCATTCGTCACGATCGGTGATTTCGTTGCGCATCACGCCGCCGTTTCGCACGGGATCGCTCAACGGACGGACGTAGCCCGGCGCACCGGGCACGGTCGTTTGGCCGAGCGCCGTGGCGCCTTGGTAGGTTGAATCGTAGCCATATTCCATTTCGGTGCTGAATAGACCCGAGTTCGACACCAGGGTCAGACCGGCCGGCAGGTCGAATGTGAGCTGCAGCGACAGTCGGGTGGAATCGCGGTGTAAACCTTCGGTGCCCTGCAGGCCCGCGCGATCGAGCGTGGCGGTGGGTGCGACCTGTACCGCGCCGCAGTAGTACTGGCGAGCAACGTTCAGGTAGCAGTTATTGGCGAAACGATCCTGCAGCGTAACGGCTGCGAGATCATCACGATCGCGGGTGTAGCCACCCGACAGAATCGCCGCAATGCCGTCACGCGGCCGCCACTCGACCGAGGCGTTGAAGTTGTTCGACTCTTCGCCGCCAACCCGGCCGCCGTCGATACTGTTGCGGTACATGCCGTCCATCGTGTAGTAGCGGCCGTGCACCATGTAGAACAGCTTGTCGTCGACGATCGGGCCGCGCGACAGCAGGTTCAGTTCCGTGTCGCCATACTCGGCGAGTCGTGCGCTGACGGTGTGCTCGGGCTGGTTGCCGCCCTTCTTGGTGATCAAGTTGATTGCGCCCGAGAATGTCGCGCGGCCAAACAGCGCAGCCTGCGGCCCCTTGATCACCTCGACGCGCTCGGCGATATCGAACGGAAACGACAGAATCGAATCCGAGTAGGGAATGCCGTCGACGAATACCTGGGCATTGCCTTCGCCCAGAATATTCGACATGCCACGAATAACCGGCCGGCTAACACCACCCTGCACGCCGTAGCGGTTGGTCTTCTCGAAGGAGAAGCCAGGCGTGAAGCGCGTCACATCAAACATGTCACGCGCGCCGCGCTCCACGAGCTGCTCGTTAGTGAAGGCAGCGACGGCGATAGGCACGTCCTGCAATCGTTCTTCCTGCTTGCGCGCGGTGATGAGGATCTCTTCGATCTGTGACCACGCGGGTTGACTAGCAAGCGCCAGGGCAACGGCGGCTAGTGGCAGTGCCGCGAAACGGTGGATAATTGACGGGTGCATGGCTTGTTTCTCTCCTATTTCAAGATACGTTCCGCATGCCGATCGCGCAATTCGTCGACCAGCAGGCGTTCATAGAAATCTCGTGCTTCGGTCGCAGCCAACTCGAGCAGCTCCCCGAGCTCGGTGGGGGGCTGCTTGCACGGAGCAGGCATCGAAGCGCCCCTGGAACAGGCGCTGTACATAAATCACGCGCGCCGCCTGGCGCCCGGCGCGCGCGGCTTTCAGCCAGTAGTCTTCCGCTACGCAGATGTCGTTAGGCGCATCCGGGCGCTTGCGGTCGACGAACAGCCCGTACACGAACTGAGCCTGCCGATGGCCATCGTCTGCCGCACGCTTCATCTCTTCGGTCGCACGTTTACTGTCGCCATTGTAAGCGAGAACGCGCGCGAGTTGATAGCGTAGCCGCGCATTGCCAGGTTCGCGCTCAACCGCAGTCGTACATACAGCGATCGCTTTCGGCACATCGACCTTGGAGCCCGACACGCCAGTCGTGACAATGTCGGGGTCTTCCGGATGCGACGCAAGCCGGTCGCAGTCCGTGACGATCGCGTCCTTCGGCCGTTTGATCGACGCCTTCGAATAGGGCGGTGGAGTAGAGCGCTCGCCCATACGTGCGTCGAGTTGTGCGGTCAGGTCCTTAAGCAGCAGGCGATCAAAATAGTCTGTCGTGTCGGGGAAAGCCGCGTCCAGGAAGCCCTTTAGCTCCGCCGGTGCGGCTTGTATGCGACAGGCGTCAAATTTGCCGTTGAGCACATGCCGCACATAGCTCACGCGGGCGGCTTGGCGTCCAGCTCGCGCTGAGCGCAGCCAGTAGTCTTCGACGAGGCACGGATTGGCGGGCGCGTCCGGGCGATGCCGATCGATCAACAGGCCGTAGACGAACTGTGCTTGTCGATAACCTTCGTCTGCCGCGCGCTTCATTTCGGCGGTGCCGCGCTCGCTCTGGCCAGCATAGGCGAGCACACGGGATAGTTGGTAGCGCGCCCGCGCATTATCGGGATGCAATGCGACTTCCGCTTCGCAGGCGGCGATCGCTTTCGGCAAGTCGACTCGCGTACGTGGCACGGGCGGTGCAATGACGTCCTCGTCCTCGGGGTTCGCCGCGAGCTGATCGCACGGCGTCGCGGGATAGTCTTTCGCACCGGCCGTCGCAGCCGCGGCCAGCATGACGATCGCCATCAGTATGCTCTTCATTGATCCTCCAAATTCGTCCCGACGAGACGGATACACTCATTCGCCGCTCCGCGCAACAGGACAGAGCCCTGCATTCCTCTGGTCTCGAATTCGACCAACGCCATCCCGACTGGCAGGCCACCACTTGGCACGATGCGCGACGTCGCGACAGCAGGGTATTCATCCAGCTCGATCAGTGAACCATTGCCCAGTTTCACCAGACCGTGTGCGTGGAGCGTGTCGGCCGGCAGATCGTTCGCGCGCGAGATAACCTGTACACAGGTACTAACAGGCGTGTCGACCTCATTGCCAAAGGCTGCATACATATCAAACAAGCGATGCACGTCGGGTCCCGCTGCGACAACGATGAACACGCGCCCGACCGGCGCTTGCGCGCGTGCGAGCTCGAGTCCACTGCCCGCGCCGACCTGTGTGAAATATAAACACTCGCCGGCCGGGCCGACAACCTGCATCGCACGAATCATGGGAAAGCGTGCGAGGCTTGCCGGTGCACCGATGATGCGAAATGGCGAGTCCGCGAGGCGGGCGGCAAGCGCATCTACGTCCTCGACAACGATCTCGCTGACATTCCAGCCGAAAGTCTTGAGTGCTTGCCAGCCTGCAGCAAGCGGCTCGGCGACGAAACGCAATACGACGCTTTCGCCGTGTGCCGGCTCCAGGGCGAGTTGCCGGCGACCGACAAGCGCGGGCGCCTCCCAGCCACGCGCAGTCGATTCGCTGATCGTGCCACGCTCCGTTACGCGATAGCCGAGCCAGCGCGTGTAGGTAGATTCGATAAGGTCGAGGTCAGGTACTGTGTAGGTCACCTCGAGGATACGCTCGAGAAACGGCGCCGTGCGTGTATCAGGCATGCGCAGCCTGCCCAGGTGCGATTAGTTCGTCGACCTCGACGACACATCGTCGGTAGCGCGACATTCCTAAAGCGACGAGCACGAGTGCGAGCGTGCCGATAGTCGCGGCTTCGATCGTCATTGCGTAACGCAATTTGGCCGGATCGCCGAACAGGTCTGTCATGAGGCCGACGGGCGGTGGTCCGAGGAGCTGGCCAAAGATGCCGATGCAGAGGTAGTAGATCGCGGTGGCCTGTGACTTGATCTGACCGGGTGCGATGAGTGTGATCGAGGAGGGACCGGCTGCCGCAGCCATCGCCTGTCCGGTAAAGGCGAAAAGTTGCATCACGATAGCCAGTTCCGCGGTTGGCATGACCGGATAGAGCGCAAATCCGGGTACGGCAATCGCGAGCCCTGTCCATAGCGCGCGCAGCGTCGCGTCGGGGCGCCCGGCCGCGACCCACCGCCTCATCAAAGCGATGCCGGCGAGCGTGCCGATCGATCCGCCAATGAAGAACAGTAGGCCCGTAGAGATGCCAACTTCCCGTACGCTCCAACCCCAGGTGCGCTCGAAGAGCGCCACGTTCCAGAACGATAGCGATCCCATCGTCACGACCGCGGCAGAGCCGACGAACAGCGTGCCAAAAGCAGTCCAACGCTTACCTATGAACCGGAACGCCGCACCGAGCGACGCGTGCCCCGCGTCGTCCGCATCCACTTCGCGCTTTGCCTGGTCCTGTCGTCGCGGCTCACGGATCGTGAACATGAGTGCAGCGAGCACGAATCCTGGCAGGCCTACGACAAGAAATGCGAGCTGCCAACTGCGCAGGTCACCGAACAGCGGCAAATGCACTGGCGGCAGCGACGTGATGTGGTGTACGAGCGGACCGCCAAAGAGAAACGCGGTACCCGCGCCGAGAAACGTGCCAGCCATGAAGAGGCTAAGGGGCGCCGAACGGCGATCACGCGGAAAGTAGTCGCTGATCAGGGAAACGCTGCAGGGGCTCATGGTCGCTTCGCCAAGCCCGACACCCATGCGCGTCAGAAAGAGCGGCACGAAGCTGCGCACGAGCCCCGCGGTGGCGGTCATTGCGCACCAGATTGTAATGCCCGTTGCGAGGATCGCGCGGCGGCTGTAGCGGTCGGCGAGCCAGCCAATCGGCACGCCAACGAACACATAGAAGAGCCCGAAAGCGGGTCCCATCAAGAGGCCGACCTGCAGATCGGTCAGCGCCAGATCACTCTTGATCGATTCGAGCAGCAGACTCGGCAGGGAAGCGGTCGATGTACGAGACGACCTGGGTCGCAGTCAGCAATGCGACGACGTACCACGCATAACGGCCCGGTCCGGCTGTGGCATTAGCAGTCATTACGACGATTCATGCCCGGTTTTGTTCGCAAGTTGCTCTCACAATCCTCCCCGTGCGGGCGCACGAGGGTCGGCCGGAAACAGGACCTGTGCAAACGATATGAATTCGCGCGAACTGTGAAAAACATTCACACTACGCTGATGAGACTACTCCCCTCGATGCAGACCCTGCGTGCACTCGAAGCCGCCGCGCGCCTCGAAAGCTACTCGGGCGCCGCGCAGGAACTCGACGTGACGCATGGCGCCATCAGTCACCGCATCCGCAAGCTTGAATTACAGCTTGGCGCCACTCTCTTTCGCCGCGCGGGGCGCCGCATGGCGCCGACCCGCGAGGCAGTGACGCTGGTCGCGCAGGTGCGCGAATCGCTGGGTATGTTGCAGCGTGTATTCCCCGATGTAGCTCACACGACTCCCGGTCGCCTCGTCGTGAGCGTGCATCCGTCGCTCGCAACGACCTGGCTAGTGCCGCGTATCGGCTCGTACTTACGGACGATGCCAACCCTGTCAGTAGAGGTTCGTTCAGTCGCCGACCTCGGCGAGTTTCTAAGCTCCAGCGTGGACGTCGCAATTCGCTATGGTGCCGGCACTTGGGGCAATGCCATCGGCGAACGTCTTGCCGGTGAAGTGCTGTTTCCGGTCTGCGCGCCGGCGTACCGTGATTCGCATCGAATCAGGACACCGGGTGATCTGCGTCGCTGTCGACTTCTGCGGCACACTTGGCAACAGTGGCAGCCTTGGTTGCGAGCGGCGCGCGTTCGTCTCGAGGAGCCGACCGGCCATCTGACGGTGTCCGACACGGCCATGTTGCTTGAAGCGGCCGTCGCGGGCGAGGGCGTGGCGCTCACGCGCGGTCTGTTCGCAACAGATCACCTCTCAAGCGGTCGCCTGGTGCGGCTCTTCGACATCACAGTCGAAGACAGTTTTTCGTACTACCTCACTTGGCACCCCGGTGCGCCGCTGTCGCCGGCGGGCGCGACATTCCGTGATTGGCTGCGTGCGGAAATCGCGACTGCGCAACACTAGTTCGGCGGCTCCGGCACGCCAGCGCCCAGCATCACACGTAAGTGCTTCTTGTCGATTTTGCCGACGCTGGTCTTGGGAATTGTTTCGACAAACTCAATGCGTTCGGGCACCGCGTACTTCGGAATCTGACCGCTCTGCACAAAGGCAGCCAAATGCAGGCGCAGCGTCTCAGCATCCAGGAGATTGACGGTCGCAGCGCGCGGTACGACCACGGCGACTGGGCGTTCTCCCCAGCGTTCATCCGCGATGCCGACGACCGCGACCTCGCCGACGTCTGCGTGCCGGCCAAGCAGATCTTCGAGCAGCAGCGACGAAATCCACTCACCGCCAGTCTTGATCACATCCTTCAGGCGATCGCGAATCTGCACAACGCCTTGTTCGTCAATGGTTGCGATATCCCGCGTGTGCAAATAGCCGCCCTGCCACAGCTCTGCTGTTGCTATCGGATCGTCCACGTAGCCGCCGGTGAGCCACGGCGCCCGCACTACCAGTTCGCCCATCGTCTCGCCATCGTGCGGTACATCCTGCATCTCTGCATCAACGATACGCAGATCAACCAACGGAGCCGGCAGGCCGGTGCGACAACGCCGCGTGATCTCGGCGGCGCCGTCAGTAGCCTGGTCATCACCTGTTAGTCGTGTCGCTGTCAGGAACGGGCAGGTCTCGGACATACCGTAGGCTGCAAACACGTCGATGCCGCGCGCCAGTGCTGCGCGTGCCAGCGATTCGCCGAGCGCCGCGCCGCCGACAGTGATTTTCCAGCCACGCAAATCCGTCGTTGCGGATTCCGGTGCGTCCAGCAGCATTTGCAGGATGGTGGGAACGCAGTGCGAGTAGCTAACACCTTCACGTTCGCGCAGGGCTAGCAGACGCGTGGGTTCGTAGCGGCCCGGGTAGACTTGCTTCACGCCGAGCAGTGTCGCCACGTACGGCAGCCCCCAGGCATGCACGTGAAACATCGGGGTCATCGGCATATAGACGTCACCCTGCCGGAACGACTGACCGTGTTGCGGACTGGCGAGCGCGCCTAGTACCGCTAAGGTATGAATCATGATCTGGCGGTGTGTGAAGCAAACTGCCTTCGGCAAGCCTGTGGTCCCGGTCGTGAAGAAGGTGGTCGCAACCGCGCGTTCGTCAAACTCCTTGAAGTCGAAGTCGGCGTCGGCAACCGCCAACAGGGTTTCATAGTCGAATCGCTCGCCATGAAACGGACACTCGTCCGTTGTGTCAGGCTCGAGCAGCACGGCATGCGTAACGAGGGGCAGTTGCGCACGCAGCGCTCTGAGTAGTGGCACGAAATCGTGATGCACCAACAGCACGCGCGCCTTGGATTGTTGCAGCGTATAGGCGATCTGTGCCGGCGCCAGCCGCAGGTTCACGGTCATCAGGACGGCGCCCATCATCGGGATCGCGAAATAGCACTCCAGATAGCGATGGCTGTCCCAATCCATGACGGCCACCGTGTCGCCTTCGGCGATTCCAAGATCCGCCAGCGCACGGGCGAGCTTGCCGATCCGGGTCTTAAGCGTCAGATAGTCATAACGTGCGACATCGCGATACACGATCTGCTGGTGGGGTGCTGTTGCCAGCGGCGTGCGCAACAACGACGCGATCAGCAGTGGCTCGCTATTCTGTGTTCCCGGCTCATTCAACATTCGAACCACGGTCGTGCTCCTGTGCCGCTGGATTGAGCAGCGATATTAGCCTCACTTATCCGTCTGCTAGTACCTTTAATTGGACTAATCTCCCAGGTCTCCTACACTTTGAGCACCGTGCTGGAATCTCCAGCGGGCAGGTAGGAGCAACGTAAAGTGAAAGACTCGACCGGATCGTCCATCTTGCAGCGTATCGAGGCGGCTGGCAGAAAGGTGCTGCCGATGCACAAACTGCTGGCTGAATCCGATCCGAAGACATTCGATTCTTTCGATGGCTTTCTGACCCACTCGATCTATCGCAAAGGCGGTTTGTCAGACGGGCACAAGGAAATGCTGCTCGCTTGCATCTGCGTCGGCGCGGGCTCGGCCCCGCCAGTGATCGCTAACCACTGTCGCAAGGCCCTTGCCGCAGGTCTCTCCAGAGACGATCTCATTCAAGCCTTGGAGATCACGGCTGCAGTAGCGGCGACACGCACGCTCGCAAGCGGCATCAACGCGGTCATCGCTGCCGAAGAATCCTGAGTATGCTCATTGGCGCTGATCAGCCTTTCGGTATCTCACGAAAGCTCAGCTATCAAATGCATGCCGACCGTTACACCGGTCGCGTGCTGTATGTCACGTTCAAGACGGCCGCTGATCTGTCGCAGTGGTTGCCCCCACCGTTGCAACTCGATGATCCGCACGAAGGGTTCCTGAAACTGTACGAGCTCAAGCGGCGGCCGGAAGATGGCGAGCCCTACCCACCTGCATTCAGTCAGTACTACGAAGCTTGTATTGCTGTGTTGGCAGCTCCGCCTGGCGAGCTGCTGCGTCACTACAATCTGTTCATGTGGGTTTCACACGACTGGGCCCTATACAAAGCGCGGGCCGCGTTCGGCTGGCCAAAGAAGATCGCGAACATTGCAATGACTGCTGCGACCCGCGACACGGCAGGGACAAAGCCGAGTCAGGAGACGAGCGAGTTCAACGTCGATATCGACCGCTACGGTTACCCGCTCATGCGTGTCCGGGCGCAACTTGATCGCGCCGCGCCGGCCGGGCAGAAAAAGCCCTTCAACGGCTTCTACACCATTCGACACATCCCGTCACCCATCGATGGCGGTGAGGATATTCGCGAGCTACTGGTGATCGAGACTCGCGACGGCTGGTTCAGCGATGAAGTATGGGGCGACGCGACAGTGGAATTCGGTGCAGCTCCAGACGAAGAACTCGACCTGCTCGGGCCGGTGCGAGTCACGGATTGCGTCTTGCGGAACACCGGGTGGGTCTTGCCGGCTTGGCCCGCTCGCCGCCTGATGACGCTGGCCCCATTTGCCGCAGATCTCGGTGCTACGAAGCCTTGTTAGTCTTGGAGGATTAGTGATGAAGAAGTTCAGAGGAGTTTTTCCGGCGATCGTTGCGCCCCAGGATGACAAGAACGAAATTCTGTTCGACGTCATGGGCGATCTAGCGAAGCGACAGGTCGCGGATGGCGCGGGAGGGTTCTTGGTCAACGGACACACTGGCGAACTCAGCCTGTTGTCTGGCGATGAACGCCGCGAGGCGATCAAGACAGTGCGAGCTGCGGTTGGCGGCGCGGTGCCAATCCTGGCCGGGATTCACACCCAAGGACTCGGCCGCAAGTTTGCTGCGCAATGTGAGTCGGCTGCCGAATGCGGTGCGGACGCGATACTGATGTTCTCGCCGTTCTCGTTTGCACGCGGGGCGTTCCAGTATGCGCCGGAGGCGGTGGTCGACTATTACCGCCAGGCTGCTGCACTAACACCCATTCCGCTGTGGTTCATGCAGTATCGTCCGCAGACGAATCTGATGATGCCGCGTCATGTACTGAAGCAAATCGCGGTTCTTCCCAATATCGGTGGGATCAAGCAGGAAGTCGAGGACGATATCGAGTACGAGCGGGATCTGGTGGCGCTACGGCAAGTTAATCCCGACCTGACGGTCTTCGCGGCGACCGATTGTGGCCTGTTCGGCAACTACGCCTTGGGTGCTGATGGCTGCACCATCGGTCTTGCCAATTTCGTCAAACCCGTCAAGAAGCTTCAGGACGCCGTCTGGGCGAACGACTTGAAGGCGGCCAGACAGGCGTCTCTAGATCTCATGCCGCTGTCGGACGCGATCTACGGCCGCCCCAGTTATCGTTGGTCGTCGCGACTCAAGTATGCACTCCATGCGGCAGGCTTTATTCCCACCGCGAACATTCGTACGCCGCTGTTCCCCGCTCGCGCCGAAGAGCGCAAGGCGATCGATGCGATTTTGTCGGCCTATCTGGACTGAGTAACGAACATGAAAACAATTGGCGACCGAGAGTTTTACAGCACTCTGGAAGAGGTTATCGATCCGGCGCATACGGCTGTTCTGGTCATCGACCAGCAGAACGACTTTTGTCACCCGCGTGGCTACTACGCCGAGGTGATGAAACTCGATGTATCGATGACGCAGGGTATGAACGATCGGATCAATCAACTGACGCGAGCGGCGCGGTCCCCACGGTGTGATGGTGATCTTTACGCAGTTCTTCATCGCGAAGGGTTTACCTCCGACTCGCCCGTATGGCTGGCGCTGCACGCGAGGCGGGGTTGAAGTCGCTGGAACAGGAAAGGTTCTACACCGTCGAGGGAACCTGGGGCGCTGAACTGTATGAGAAAATGGAAGTCGAGGACGGTGACCACGTGATCAAGAAGCTGCGTGGTTCGGCGTTCGTGCGGACCCCGCTCGAGGATCTGCTGAAAAAGAACGCCATAGAAACCGTGATCATTGCGGGACAGGTCACGGAAGGCTGTGTGGAGAGCACCATTCGTGCGGCGCGCGATGCCGACTACTTTACGGTCCTCGCCAAGGACGTGATTGGCTCGACCAGCAAGGAGCGACATGATCGCACCATGAGCGCCTGGCTCAATCGAACCTACTGCCCCGACACCAAGGAGATTATCGAGGCGTGGTCCCGCGCTAAGGCAAGCAGCGCTGGATAACGATCAGATCATTCCGATCCGTTGGTCTCGATCCACGCCAATATGGCGGTTTGCAGATTGTCTATGAAACGTTGATGGAACGGCCGCACGACCATACGGGCTCGTCGACAGATACTGAATTGGCGCTCCTGATCGAACTCCGGCACCGAAAAATACTTCACTCGTCCCAAGTCGCGCTTGGATGTGTGGAACAGCTTCGGCGAAACGAGTCCGACGCCATGCCCGCCGATGATCATTGCCGTCGCCAGTGTCATCGAGTTAGTCCTGACAACATGCCGCGGTGGCTCGATATCGGCTGACGCGAAGACGCGCGCCAGAAACTCCGGCCAGTCCGGGCTGGTGGAGACAGCAATCCATTGCTGATTGGCCAGATCGAGCAGCGTTGGTTTACGAAGTCGATAGAGCGCATGCTCTTCACCGACGACCACTCGAACGTGGTCGCGGAATAGCGGCTGCCATTCTATTTCCGGCATATCGCGCGCCAGAAAATGGTCGGAGAGAAACGCAAAATCGATCTCCCCTTCCGCCAGTTGAGCGGCCAGACTCGGTGACCAGTCCTTGACTATCTTGACGTTGTAGTCGGGGTAGGCGGACTGGAACATCGAGACAGCCCGGATCAGGATTTCGTCACTCAAGCTATTGATGACGCCCACCCTGACTTCGGTTCGCAAGTGCCTGGCGCGCGCCTTGAGTTCGGTATTGGCCGCTTCGAATTGCCCGCTGATTACCTTGGCGTGATCGAGCAACCTGCGGCCGTGCTTGGTGAGAACGGATCCGGTCTTGCTGCGTATGAACAGCTGTAAGTCGAGTTCCTTCTCCAGCTTTGAAATCGACTGGGTCAGGGCCGACTGCGTCAAGCCAACGTTTTCAGAAGCCCGGTTGAAGTTCTTCGCGTCCGCCAGCGCCATGAAATGCTTGAGTTGTTGTAGGTCCAATTTTTTCTCCTAAGGAGTCGCCTTATATCATAAGCCGCACTTATGTCCCGGCTACCGCAATTAATTGGCCTAATCCATGGTCGCGCTATAGATTCGTGTGTAGTGCCCAGTTCTCACGTGGAGCGATGAAGACCGCGATTCAGAGCCGCCGACGATTCATGCAGCAGCTGGCCGCGTCTGGCGCGCTGTTGTCTCTCCACTACTCACCTGCCGGCATTGCGGCGACATCCTCATCGGCCGCGCCAAGCTACCGGTCGTTCGAAGATCTGTATCGACTCAAGTGGACATGGGATCGTGTCGCACACGGTACCCACGGCACCAATTGTGCTGGCAATTGCGCCTTCAATGTCTACGTCAAGAACGGCATAGTGTGGCGCGAGGAGCAACAGGGAATCTATGGCGCTTCGGGAGATGCGCCTGACTATGGTCCGCGCGGCTGCCAGAAAGGCCTGCGGCACGCCAAATATATGTACGGTGGCCAGCGTGTGCTGTACCCGATGAAGTCCGTTGGGGAACGGGGTAACGGCAAGTGGCAGAGGATCAGCTGGGAACAAGCGACTACTGAGATCGCTGACAAGTTTCTCGATCTCGTCGTGGCACACGGACCGGAATGCATCTCCTACGGCAGCGGCACACAAATGGCGCTCAAGCGCGGCGCGTTTTGTAGCCTCGCTCGTTTCGCGAACATCACCGGCGTCACCGTTCCTGAGTTTTTGTCCGGCGTCGGTGATCTGCCGAGCGGTGTCTACCTCACCCTTGGACAAGTCCATACCGGCGATACCATGGCGGCGGTCTACAAGTCGCGCTGTGTACTGGTCTGGATGAGCAATCCGGCCGTCACTCGCATTCCCGATGCGCATTTTTTCTGGGACGCGAAGTACAACGGCACCGAAGTCATCGCGATCTCACCGGAATTCACGCCCACAGCGATGCACTCGAGCCTCTGGCTCAATCCCAAACCGGGTACGGATACCGCATTGGCGATGGCGATGGTCCACGTCATTCTGCAGGAGGGTCTGTACAAGGCCGACTACATCAAGGAGCAGAGCGACCTGCCGTTGCTCGTGCGAAAAGATACGAAGCGGCTGCTGAGGGCTAACGAGCTCGCGCAACACGATCAGTCCGCTGCTAGCGGCGACAAGTTTCTTGTGTGGGATGAAGCGACGAACGCCGTCGCGATCGCGCCCGGATCAGGGTCTGGCGATGGTCCGCCCGCAACGTTGCGACTCGGCGCACTGCGACCGATGCTCGAGGGAAGTTGGCGGATCGACGGGCCCGATGGCGACATCGAAGTGACCACCGTATTCGAGCTGGTGAAACTGCGCGCCGCCGAGCATTCGCCCGAATCAGCGTCCGAGATAACGGGCGTCAACCCGAACCTGATACGTCAGGTTGCGCGCAAGTTCGCCACCGCAGAGCCGGCAATGATCTTCTCCGGCTACGCGGCCTGCAAGTGGTTGCACGGTGACATCCTGCAGCGCTCGATGCTGTTGTTACTGTCTTTGACCGGCAATCTCGGGCCGGAGGGTGGCGGTCTGCAGATTGGCAATTCGGCCAAGACAAAAACGATGGCCTTCGCTTTCGATGGCATTGGCACTGCGTTTCGCGGCATTTCCGGCACGACCTGGGACTACGATCACGGCGATATGCAAGCCTTGAACCGCGCGACCTACGGAGACGAGCTCGCGGCTGAGATTGATCAGCACTATCAAGAGAGCATCCGCAAGGCTTGGTTCCCGAGCCACAGTCAGAAGGGCTGGAAGATGGGTTTCTTTGCCGGCAACGGCGGTGCCAATTGGCGCGCGTCCGGCAAGCAGTGGCGCAAGCATGCGTTCGAAAAGCTCGAAACGATCGTTGCGCTGGTGCCGGATGCCGGCATCACTTCGCACTATGCGGACTACGTACTACCTATCGCGCACCACTATGAACGCGCCGACATGATGCTGCAGTCGCGAACGCCTTATGTGCAAGTTCTGGATGCCGCAGTGCCGCCGTTGGGCGAATCCGTGGACGATTGGGAGGCAAATCGACGACTCGCCGAAGCGATCAGTCGCCGGGCAAGCGAGCGGGGCATTGGTGTCATCGAGGACAACGTCAATGGCAGACGCGTGCAGCGGGACTACAAGCGCTGCCTGGATCTTTTCACGATGGCGGGACGAATCAAGAGCGTAAAAGATGTTTGTCAGTACATCATCGATACCACCCCCGGCATCCCGAAAGTGTCATTCGCGGAACTTGCTGCGAGAGGCGCTATTCGAGTCGATGGATCGGACAAGACCACTTGGGATGATCAGAGCACGACCTACCATGCCGAGATCTTTGCGAGCGTGCGCGACAAAGTTCCTTACCAAACACTGACGGGCAGGCAGACCTTCTATATCGACCATGACTGGTTTCTGAAGTTCGACGAAGCATTGCCCGCGCACAAGCAGCCGCTCGCTAACAAGGGCTACTCGATGCGCATGATGATGGGACATGCGCGCCATGGAATTCACAGCATGTGGCGGGACGATTCTTTCTTGCTGAGCTTGCAGCGCGGTGAACCGGACATCTATATCAACCCAGATGATGCGGCGCGCCGAGGCGTGAAAGATGGGGACACCGTTCGCGTATTCAACGACTCAGGCGAGTTTTATGCAATGGCGCACGTCAGCGCGGGTATGCAGCCCTCAATGCTATTCATGTATCACGGCTGGGATCCAATGATGTTTCGTGACCGCCAGAATTTCGGTGCCGTTATTTCCACGGCGGGCCTGATCAAACCCACCAGCATGGCGGGGGGTTACGGACATATCGGCTATCGGGCGGCCGAATTCTCACCGAATCAGACCTACAAGGATTTTACCTGTGAGTTCGAGAAGGCCGCCAATGGGTAAACAGGTGGCAATGATCATTGACCTGAATAAGTGCATTGGTTGTCAGACCTGTACCACAGCGTGCAAATCGCTTTGGACGGATGAGCCGGGTCAGGAGCACATGTTGTGGAACAACGTCGAGACCAAGCCCGGCCCAGGGTATCCGCAGAACTGGCAGGCAAGCGGCGGCGGTTGGGAAAACGGTCGATTGAAAGCTGGCCAGCTCATGTCAAAGGAGAGCCACGGTAGCGAATGCTCGGTGAATCATCGCGAGGTTTTCTTCGAGGGCAGTGAACAGCGGTTGCAACGCAAAGAAAAGATGACGGTCGGAGCCAACTGGGATGAGGACTCGAGCTCCGGAGCGTACCCAAATAATTACCACTTCTATCTGCCCCGACTGTGTAACCACTGCACCAAGCCGGCTTGCCTCGAAGCTTGCCCGGTTCGCGCTATCTACAAGCGCGAACAAGACGGCGTCGTGCTGATCGATCAGGACAAGTGCCAGGCCATGCGACTGTGCAATACGGCGTGTCCCTACAAGAAAATCTATTTCAACTTCGTCAAGAGGAAATCACAAAAGTGCGTTTTTTGTTTTCCTCGCTTGGAAAAGGGACAGCCTCCAGCTTGCGCCAGTCAGTGCCCGGGGAAGTTGCGGTTTGTCGGCTTTCTGGAGGATGAGGACGGGCCGATACACAAACTCGTGTATCAATGGAAGGTCGCCTTGCCGTTGCACCCGGAGTACGGCACAGAACCTAACGTTTTCTACGTACCGCCCATTCTGCCGCCTACCTATGATGCCGACGGCGAACTCTCGGACGAGCCACGGATTCCAACAGAATATCTGCGCAGCCTGTTTGGCAAGGATGTCGAAAGCGCGTTGATCACGCTGCATTTCGAGATGGAAAGACGCAAGGACGGCAAGCCATCTGAATTGATGGATCTGTTGATTGCGCATGACTGGAAGTCGATGTTCAAGATCCCCGATGTTCGGCTTACTTAGGTGCGGCTATGAATGATGGATTTGCAAGAGCGCCGATTCGAGCGACCGTGGCGTTTGCACTATTCATGGTCGCGATCAATTGTCAGGCAGAAGCGCTCGAGCCCGGCACGGAATTCACTGATTGCGATGCTTGCCCCGTGATGGTGGTCGTGCCTGCCGGTCAATTCAAAATGGGTTCACTCGAAGGCGAGGCAGGACGTTTAGAGGGGCCGATACATAACGTCAAGATCGACTACTCCTTTGCGGTCGGCAAATTCGAAGTAACCAATGCGCAATTCGAAGCATTCGTGCGCGAATCGACCCATATCCCCGCCGAGCGCTGCATCGTCTTCACTGACAAGTGGGAAGCACTCGACAACACAAGCTGGCGCAATCCGGGCTATGGACGTGCGCCGCTCGCGAATGAGCCCGTAGGCTGCATCAGCTGGCACGATGCAAAGGCTTACGTTGCCTGGTTATCCGAGAAGACCGGGAAACGCTATCGTCTGCCATCCGAATCGGAGTGGGAGTACGTCGCTCGCGCAGGCACCACGACACGCTATTACTGGGGCGACAATGCTGATGATATTTGCCAGCGCGCGAACTTGTTTGATGTGTCAGGCAGGCGGGCATCGGACCTTGCGTACGTGTCAGCCGACTGCGACGACGGTTATCCCTTCACCGCCCCGGTTGGGAGTTTTCCGCCCAACCCGTTTGGTCTCTATGACATCACGGGTAACGTCTGGGAATGGGCTGAGGATTGCTACGCGATGCCTTATCCGCCCGATCTGGCGGATGGCAGTAGTTACCAGGTAGAAGGCGAGTGCAAACTTCGCAGTATTCGGGGTGGCGGTTGGATCACCAGCGTCCCGAGGCAGCGCCCCGCATTCCGCGGCCGCGATCCCGAGCCGCTGGTGTTTGTGCCGTTCGGACTCAGAGTCGCGCGGGACTTGCGATAGTCCCGCGCCTACTCCTCGATCAAAAAGCTCCGCAATTGCTCCGAGCGCGACGGATGACGCAGCTTGCGCAGCGCCTTGGCTTCTATCTGCCGGATGCGCTCGCGGGTGACGTCGAACTGCTTGCCGACTTCCTCGAGCGTGTGGTCGGTGTTCATGTCGATACCGAAGCGCATGCGCAATACCTTGGCTTCGCGCGGCGTGAGCTGCGCCAGCACCGAGTGAGTCGTCTCGCGCAAGCTTTCGGACGTAGCCTGGTCAATCGGCGAGGCGACTGAGGTGTCTTCGATGAAATCGCCGAGGTGCGAGTCCTCGTCATCACCGATCGGCGTCTCCATCGAAATGGGCTCTTTGGCGATCTTGAGAACTTTGCGGACCTTGTCTTCCGGCATTTCCATGCGCACCGCCAACTCGTCTGGTGTTGGTTCGCGGCCCATCTCCTGCAGCATCTGCCGCGAAATACGGTTCAGCTTGTTGATGGTCTCGATCATGTGCACCGGAATACGGATGGTGCGGGCCTGGTCAGCGATCGAACGCGTGATGGCCTGGCGGATCCACCACGTTGCGTAGGTGGAGAACTTGTAGCCGCGGCGATACTCGAACTTGTCGACCGCCTTCATGAGACCAATGTTGCCTTCCTGGATGAGATCGAGGAACTGCAGGCCGCGATTGGTGTATTTCTTGGCAATTGAAATGACGAGGCGCAGGTTGGCCTCGACCATTTCTTTCTTGGCACGACGTGCCTTGGCTTCCCCGATCGACACCTCACGATTGATTTCTTTGATCTCGGTGATCGACAGGAAAAATGCTTTTTCGACTTGCTGCAGCTTGCCCTGACGACGCGTGATCTCGTCCTGCATCGTTTCGAGCTGCGCTGACCACTTCTTGCCAGCCTTGACTTGTTTCTCCAGCCAGTGCGGCGATGTCTCGTTCTTGGGAAAGGTGCCAATGAATTCTTTGCGCGGCATGCCGGCGTCGCGCACCGCAATGACCATGATCTCGCGTTCCAGCTGGCGTACCACGTTGATGTGGCGACGCAGATTCTCGATCAGCTGCTCGAACATCTTCGGTGCGAGCTTGAGCTCCATCATTTCGTCAGACAGCTTCTTGCGCAGCTTGACGATCTTCGGATCTTTGCTGTCCTCAGCCTTCTCGAGCGCAGCGATGACCTGCCCATGCAGTTTCGCGATCGAGGCGAATCGGCGTGCCGCCTCTTCGGGGTCAGGCCCCGTATCGACAACTTCCTCGGCATCCGCATCGTCCGAATCGTCGTCGTCGCTCTTCTCGGCCTTGTCGGCCGTCGCATCGACCTTGGTCGGATTCTGTGGCTGCGCGATCACGTCCGGCGCATTTGGGTCGATGAAGCCCACGATCACGTCGGTGAGACGCGATTGCCCGAGCCTGACGGGCTCATAGGCTTTCAGTAGGTAGCCCGCGGTATCCGGATACTTTGTGAGCGACAGGCGCACGGCATTGAGGCCTTCCTCGATGCGTTTGGCGATGCGGATTTCGCCTTCGCGAGTGAGTAGCTCCACCGTGCCCATCTCGCGCATGTACATGCGCACCGGGTCAGTGGTCCGACCCAGCTCGGCGTCGAGTGCCGCGAGCGCAGCCGCGGCCTCTTCGATGGCTTCCTCGTCAGTCGGCTGCGACGGTTCGGCTGCGAGCAGAGCCTCGCTATCGGGCGCTTTCTCGTAGACAGGAATGCCCATGTCGTTGATCGTGTTGACGATCTCTTCAATCTGTTCGGGATCGACGATTTCCGAGGGCAGGTGATCGTTGACCTCGGCGTAGGTCAGGTAGCCTTGCTCCTTGCCGCGCGCGATCAGCAGCTTGAGCTGCGATTGGCGTTCTTCTGGCAACGCGGAGCGACGCGCAGGCAGCGTGATCAACTCGGCAGCCGCTTTGGCTCCCTTGCGACGCCGTTTGGATTTGCTCGCCGCGCCGTCCGCAGGGGCGGCCGCTACTACTGCGTTGGTCACCGCAACAATGGTCGCCTTGATATCCGCGACCTTCACTTGAACTGGTGCCTTCGGTGCCTTGCCAGCGCGCTTCTTCTTTGCAGCGGTCGCGTTTGCAGCAGTGGCGTCAGCGACATCAGGCGCGTGCGTCTTGGCTGCGGCCTTCGCGACGGGCTTCTTGGCGACCGGGGTTTTGGCAACCGGCGTCTTCGCGACAGGCGTCTTGGCTACCGCGGCGGCGGTCTTCTTGGCGGCAGGCTTCGACTTCGCCGCAACCTTTGCCTTGGCGGCCGGCGTGGTCTTGGCGGCCACCTTGGTAGCTTTCTTGGCGGCCGGCTTGGCTGCACGAGCAACGGTTCGCTTGGCGGTTTTTTTCATGTGTTCTCGTATCGTGTAGCAGTGCGCATGATCTCGTCGTGGGGGTGACACGGCGGTGATCAAGGGAGCGTGTGGGAAAAGCCGCGCATTGTACTCACAAAAGCGAGCCTTGACAAAACCAAAACACCAACAGTTTCAGCGGCTTCCGCGTTGCCCGGTGCCTATTCGCACAGCAATATTCGGGCCACAATTCGCGGCGGCTCAGTTTCGACTCGGTTGGGCCATCACGCGCAGCTCGCGCATCGCGGCGGCAATGTCGAGCAGCTCTGCTTGCTCAGTTTGGGACAAGTCGCTCGAGCTGCTCTTCGCGAGCAATTCGTCATAGCGCTGAGTGTACTCCGCCAGGGCGATGCGGCCGACTGCCTGGTTGAGCTCGGTGAGCGCGGCGTGCTCGTCGGCGATCAGCACCTCCTGCGTGGCCAGTTGTTGCAATCGTGCGTGTTCGGGCCGGTCACGCCAGCGCTCGAGCAGTTGTCCTGTGTGTGCCAGCGGTTGCTCGCGTAGTTCCGTCAGCATGGCGCGCAGAAACTGCGCTCCGGAGTCGCGCGCCGCATCGAGCTGTGCCAACACGGCCTCGCTGATGCGCGGCGCCACCGGCGGAAAATGCACAAGTAGTTTGACCGCCTGGGTAACGACACCGCCACGGCCGGTCGACGTGGCAACTCGGCTGCCTGACGGTTTACCGCCCGCCGCCAAGCGGTCGAGGCCGTGGCGTATGGGCGCAGGCAAACCATTCGCTCCAGGAGCTTCATTGAACCATAAGTGACTCAATCTGGCGCTGTTGAGGCCGATTGATTCTGCCAGTCGTTCGATCAGCAAGTCCCGGAAAACCCCGCCCGGCACTTTCACCACCAACGGGCGCGCCAGTTCCGCCAGTTGTGCCCGCCCGTCGGCATGCGAGAGGTCCACGTCCTCAGCCAGTGCCTTGATCAGGTACTCCGACAACGGTAGGGCAGTGTCCACACGTTTCTCGAATACCTCGCGACCCTCGGTGCCGACGAGCGAGTCCGGATCCTGGCCGTCGGGCAGAAATAGAAAGCGGATCTGTCGACCATCGCGTGCTTCGGGTAGCGCATTGCCGAGCGCGCGCCAGGCCGCGCCACGTCCCGCGCGGTCGCCATCGAAGCAAAACACGACCTCACTAACCAGTTTGAATAGCCGCCGCAGATGCTCGGCAGTAGTCGCCGTGCCGAGTGTGGCCACGGCGTAGGTGATACCGGCCTGGTGCAAGCGTGCGACATCCATATAGCCCTCGACCACTAGTAGTCGCGTGAGCGGTGTGCGGTGCTGGCGGCACTCGTACAGGCCGTAGAGCTCGCGACCCTTGTGAAACAACAGAGTCTCGGGCGAGTTGAGATACTTCGGCTCACCGCTGCCGAGCACGCGACCGCCGAACGCCAGTACCCGGCCGCGCGCATCGCGGATGGGAAACATCAACCGATCCCGGAACCGGTCGTAATAGCGTTCTTGGGCCCGCGCACCGGCGCGCTCGCGTTCGATGATGAGGCCAGCGTCCGCCAGCGACTGACGCCCGGCGTCATGCTGGCCAAACTCCTGCAATACTGCGCTCCACGAGTCCGGTGCGTAGCCGATCAAAAAACTTTCGATGGTGTTAGTAGTAAGACCACGCTTGGTGACGTAGTTACGGGCGACGGGATTCTCGGTCAGGCGCGCGGCAAAATATTTGGCGACTCGCGCGTTGATGTCATACAGCGATGCACTGCCAGTGTCGTGCGTATCTGGGCCGCCAGCCTCGCGCGGCACGTCCACCCCTAGGCGGCCGGCGAGCTCTTCCACTGCGTCGACGAACGACAGCTTGTCGTAGTTCATCAGAAAGCCGAGCGCGGTGCCGTGTGCGCTGCAACCGAAGCAGTGGTAAAACTGTTTGTCCGGGCTTACCCAGAAGGAGGCGGTCTTCTCGTCATGGAAGGGGCAGCAAGCCTTGAACTCACGACCCGCCTTTTTGAGCGGCACGCGAGCCCCGATGAGCTCGACGATGTCGGCGCGAGCGACGAGATCATCGATGAAGGTTTGCGGAATGCGGCCAGCCATACCGCGCAAGAATAACCGGACGTCAGCGCAGCAGGGCGAACGCGACGATGATCGCCAGGGCAACCGCGCCCAGTGCGCCAAACAGTGCCAAGCGTTTGCGGTGGGCCGGAAATCGACCGAGTTCGCGGCGTTCCGCCTCGATGCGTCGCACGACGCTGATGCAGACCAGCGCAATCATGATGAGAATGGCGGCAGTTGCCAGCCCGCGCATAGTCGTTGCCTGCCGTGTGGGTGAGTCGGGCGGGGCGCCGCAGCGCGTTACGCGCCGAGCTTGGCTTTGATCAGGCTACCGACCGCGGCCATGTCGGCGCGGCCAGCGGCCTGTGCTTTCACAACGCCCATGACCTTGCCCATGTCCTTGATAGAGGCGGCACCGGTTTGCTTGAGTGCCGCGTCAATCAGCGCCTCGAGTTCGGCAGGCGCAAGCTGCGCGGGCAGGTAAGGCTGCAGAATGGTGATTTCAGCAGCTTCTTTAGCGACCAGATCGGGACGGTTGCCCGCTTCAAAAGCCGCTATGGACTCTTTGCGCTGCTTGATCATCTTTTCGAGTACGGTCAGTACCTGCGCGTCATCGAGTGTGATGCGCTCGTCGACTTCGCGTTGCTTGATAGCCGCCTGGACTAGTCGAATGACGGCGAGGCGCTCTTTCTCGCCCGACCGCATGGCGGTCTTCATGTCTTCGGTGATGCGCTCTTTGAGCGTCAAGCCCACGATCTCGTGCCGGTCAGGCTCGTGCCCGCCAGTTTCAACGGGCAGGCCGCGCGGTGAACTCGCGCGGCGAATTGCGCTTCAGATGCCGCTTCACGGCAGCTGCTTTCTTGCGCTTCCGCTCCTGCGTGGGCTTTTCATAGAATTCGCGGCGCCGCAGCTCGGTGAGTACACCGGCCTTTTCGCACGCACGCTTGAAACGCCGCAGGGCGGCATCGAAATATTCATTCTCACGTATGCGAACGCTCGGCATCGAAACCTCAAATATTTTATAAGGCGGGCGATTAAAATTTGCCCTTGGGATTTGCCCCGGAGTGACCGGGGCGCGCATTCTAGAGAGCCTCGGCCGAAAACGCAAAAGCACCGTACATTTTCTCAGCAATCCCATGCGTATCCTGGCCGTCGAATCCTCCTGCGATGAAAGCGCCGTAGCGGTATTCGACGCTGCGCGCGGCCTGTTGGCCCATTCCATCTTCAGTCAGGTCGAGCTGCATCGGCTGTACGGGGGCGTTGTGCCTGAGCTGGCCTCCCGCGACCATGTCCGCAAGCTCGTGCCGTTGGTCCGGACCACCCTGGCCGAGGCGGCAACCACGCCGGAGTCGCTGGCGGCGGTCGCCTATACGGCCGGGCCCGGGCTGATTGGCGCTTTGCTCACAGGCGCCGCTCTCGGCCGATCCCTGGCCTACGCCTGGGGCGTGCCGGCGGTGGCCGTCCATCATCTCGAGGGGCATTTGCTCGCGCCATTGCTCGAGGCCAAGCCGCCGCCGTTCCCGCACCTGGCGCTACTGGTATCGGGTGGTCACACCATGCTAATCGATGTGGCGGGCCCCGGAGCGTACCAATTGTTGGGGGACACGCGCGATGACGCAGCAGGTGAGGCCTTCGACAAGAGCGCCAAGCTGCTCGGGCTGCCCTATCCCGGTGGGCCGCAGCTTGCCGAGCTGGCCGCTACCGCGCCTGGCGATCGCTTCAAGTTCCCGCGCCCGATGCTCGATCGGCCCGGACTCGAGTTCAGCTTCTCAGGCCTCAAGACCGCGGTTGCCTTGGCGGTGCAGGCCGCGCCGCTCGATGCCGCGCGCCGCGCGGCAATTGCCGCCAGTGCGCAAGCGGCAATCGTCGACACATTAGTGCGCAAGACGCTGCGCGCGCTCGAACAAACGGGACGCGCGGCGCTGGTGGTTGCTGGCGGCGTTGGCGCGAACCTCGTGTTGCGACAGCGCTTGCATGAAAGCGTGGCTCGCTACGGCGCAGATGTCTACTATCCACGCATCGAATTCTGCACTGACAATGCGGCCATGATCGCTGTGGCCGGGATGGCGCGGTTGCGCGCGGGCTGCACCGAGCCGCTCGCTATCCGGGCGCGTGCCCGCTGGCCGCTCACCGAGCTCGAGCCAATGTCCTGACCAGAGCCAATTACTAACTACTGTAGCACAAGAAAATCCATGTCATCGACCACCAGCAAACCTACTGCACCGACGGCAGCTGCCGCCGCTAACAACGCGAGTATCGGCGACCGCGTATTTCTGCGTGGTCTTGAGATCGAGTGCATCATCGGCTTCATCGACTGGGAACGTCGTATCAAGCAGAAGGTGCTGATCGATCTGGAACTGCCGGTGGATTGCCGGCGCGCTGCCGCCAGCGATGCGGTCGAGGATACCGTCGACTACAAGCGTGTCTCCAAGCGCCTGATCGCTTTCGTTGCCGGTTCCGAGTTCAAGCTGGTGGAGACGCTGGCGCACCGGGCGGCGCTGTTGATCCTGCAGGAGTTTGGCCTGCCATGGGTGCGGCTATCGATCAACAAGCCCGGCGCGATTCGCGGTTCGCGTGACGTCGGCGTCGCAGTCGAACGCACCAAGGCCGATCTGGACGCTGCGTGATCGAGTCTCCGCGGATGGTGCGCGTGTTCGTTGCGGGCGGCAGCAACGTCGAGCCGCACCGCAACCTGGCAATCGCCATGCGCGAGATGGCTCGCAGCTGGCCCGACGTCCAGTTCTCCCGCGCGTATCACAATACCGCCGTTGGCTTCGAAGGCCCGGACTTCATCAACTGGGTGGCGGAGTTCCGTACCGACTGGCCGATCGACCAGGTGCTGGCGCGATTGCATGCGATCGAAGCGCTCTGCGGCCGAGCGCGCCATGCGCCAAAATGGGCGCCCCGCAGCATGGATCTCGACGTGCTGCTGTTTGACGATGTTGTTGCAACGACGCGCGAGTACCAGTTGCCGCGGCCTGATCTCGTCAAGCGCGCTTATATGTTAGGCCCGATGGCTGAGATCGCGCCTGAGGTGACCCATCCCACACTCGGACTGACCATGGGCGAACTGTGGCAGCGTTTTGATCGCGACGCGCATCCGCTGCAACAGATCGACCTCGGTCTGACGACGAGTGGTTGAGCGTCGTTGGCTGTCACGGTGCCTGGCGTGGAGGCGCGAGCTACCAGGCCACGCTGCGACCGCCGTCAACGTTGAGTATTTGGCCGGTGATGTACGGCGCGTCAGCGGCGAGGAAAAGCGCCGTGCGCGCGATGTCCTCGGGGCTCCCCACCCGTTTCAGCAGGGTGCGGTCGATGACTTTGTCTCGAAGTTCGGCGGCATCACCGTTGGCAGGCCACAGCACTGGGCCGGGCGCGATGCCATTGACCCGAATTGCCGGGGCCAACTCGCGGGCCAGCGAGCGGGTCAACATGATCAGGACCGCCTTCGCGGTGCAGTACACCGGGTGATCCCGCAAGGGTCGCGTGCCATGGATGTCGACAATGTTGATGATCTGACCACTAACCACTCGCAGATGCGGTGCGGCTGCCTGCGAGAGAAACAGCGGCGCCTTGACATTGGTGCCCATCAGATCTTGCCACTGCGCTTCGGTAATGCTGCCAAGTGGCGTGGGGTAGAACGACGAGGCGTTGTTGATCAACACGTCCAGCCTGCCAAAAGCTGCGATAGTCGAGTCGATGATCGTGGGCAGCACCCGCGTGTCGAGCAAGTCGCCGCTGACAAGGTGTGTCGATTGGCCGCGGCTGGCCTCGAGCTCGTTGGCCAGCGCGCGAGCCGCACTCGCCGAGTGACGATAGTGCAGCACGAGATTGGCGCCGGCGGCATGGAAGGCGCGCGCCATCGAGGCGCCAACGCGCACGGCGGCACCAGTGATCAATACTGTGCGGCGATCGAGCGAGGATGCTGCTTCCATGGTCAACCTGCTGTCAGACAAATAGCGGTATGCACAGTATGACGAACCCGCGCGCGCTCTCAACTCTGCCGAACCTGAATGACGCGGAACGGGCCCATGGCGAGCGCGTTGCCGCGCGGCTGCGCGAGCGCCTTGCCTTGGCCGGCGGTTGGTTGGGATTCGCAGACTTCATGCAGCTTGCACTGTACGAACCGGGTCTGGGCTACTACAGCGCCGGCAGCGAGAAGTTTGGCGCGGCCGGCGATTTCGTCACGGCACCCGAGATGTCGCCGTTGTTCGGCCGCTGTCTGGCCCGCCAGTGCGCGCAAGTCTTGCAGCACACCGGTGGCGATCTGCTCGAGTTCGGCGCCGGCAGCGGGGCGCTGGCCATGACGCTGCTGACAGAACTGTCGCAGCTCGGTGTCTTGCCGTCGAGTTACCGAATCCTGGAAGTGAGTGCCGACCTGCAACAGCGGCAACGCGCGCGGCTTGCCGAATTGCCAGATGTGCTGCGTGCGCGGGTCGAATGGCTCGATCGCTGGCCAGCGCAGCCTATGCACGGGGTCATTATCGCCAATGAAGTGCTCGATGCGATGCCGGTGGAGCGCTTCGTGCTGCGCACCGACGCCGGGCACCGGCTCGAGTCGTTAGGCGTGGCGGTGGCCGCGAGCGGGCAATTGATCGACTCGCTGCGGCCAGCGCCGCCGCTGCTGGCTGCCGCTGTCGAACGAGCGGTCGGCAGCTTGCCGCAGGCACTGCCGGCTGGCTACCAGGGCGAAATCTGCCTGCCACTGCCGGCCTGGTTGGCAGGCGTCGCGGCTTGTCTAGAGCAGGGAGTCGCGTTGCTGATCGACTACGGTTTGCCGCGCGCACATCTGTATCATCCAGACCGCGCCAGCGGCACGCTGCAGTGCCATTTTCGTCACCGTGCTCATAGTGATCCGTTGCGCCATGTTGGTCTGCAGGACATCACGGCATGGGTTGACTTCACGGCGGTGGCCGAAGCTGCCGACTCGGCAGGGCTCGAGCCGTTGGGATTCGTGACGCAGGCAGCGTTCCTCATTGGCTGTGGCATGGAGAATGTATTGGCGGCCGCAACCAGCGAGCGCGAACGACTGGCGCAGGCTGGCGAAGCGCGCCGCTTGATGATGCCCGGTGAAATGGGTGAGGCCTTCAAGGTGATGGCGCTTGGCCGTGGTTACGAGCACGCGCTGCGCGGTTTCGCGTGGCAGGACCTGCGCGGCTCGTTATAGGGAAATTTTGGAGTAGACGGATGGAATGGTGGCAGGCGGTCGTGTTGGCAGTGATTCAGGGGCTCACCGAGTTCCTGCCGGTGTCGAGTTCCGGGCACTTGGTGTTGTTGCCGCGCTTGTTAGGCTGGTCCGATCAGGGCCTCGCATTCGACGTTGCCGTCCATGTTGGCACTCTGCTCGCCGTCGTTGGCTACTTTCGTCGCGATCTCGTGCCGCTCGCGACCGGCGCGGTGCGCTGGGTGGGCGGTGATCGGCAGGACTCCTATGGCCGTCTGGCCGTCAATCTGCTGCTAGGCACCATTCCCGTCGGCCTGGTTGGGCTGTTTGGCAAAGACTTCATTGAAACAGCGCTACGCAGCCCGAGTGTGGTGGCGTTTCAGCTCGCCGTGTTCGGTATCGTGCTGTATCTCGTCGATCGGCTCACTTCCAGCCACCGTGATGAACGCTCACTGTCGATCCGCGATGCGCTGGTGATCGGTTGCGCACAGGCCCTGGCGCTCGTGCCCGGGACCTCGCGGTCCGGCATCACCATGACCGCGGGACGCGCACTGGGGCTGTCACGCGAGGCGGCGGCACGCTTCGCGTTTCTGCTGTCTGTCCCAGGCATTGCAATGGCCGGGTTATACGAAACCTACAAGTTCATCACCGCTGGTGCACCTGTGGCGGGGACCGAGATGCTGATCGGCCTCGTGGTCTCGGCCCTGGTTGGCTACGCCTGCATCAGCCTCTTTCTGCGCTATCTGCCGCGAATAGGCTTTCTGCCCTTTACGATTTACCGGCTCATTCTGGCCGCGATCGTATTCGGCGTGTTCTACGTCTGAGCTGCGGCTAGGCTTCGGCCGACTGCCCGCGCTTGTGCAGGGCGAGCGCTTCGATACGCAGTGCACGCAGGCGTTCACCGATGGCGGCGCCGGTGAGCGTCGTGCGGGATTCGGCATCGAGTGTCACGGCGGCGGCGCAGTCGCGCGCGGCGGCGACGTAGTCGCGCTGCGGGTACGGCGCATCTTCCAGCCCCGTTCGGCCGCGCGCATCGGCTTCGCAGACCACTAACAGTTCTGCCAGCCGTTCCGGACGGCGAAACGAGTCGCAGTGCTCCAGCAGTTCGAGCAGGGTCGCCGGCCGCAGCTCGAGGGCGCGGTGTACATGAGTGTGATAGCGGCTGGCGAGCAACGCCAGATCGCGAAAGTCGTTAGGTACGTGCAAGCGTTCGCACACCAATTCGACCAGCGCGGCGCCGGTTTCCTCATGGCCGCGGTGTGCCGGCCAGAGGTCCGGCGGTGTGAGGCCTTTGCCAAGGTCGTGCATCAGCACTGCGAAGCGCACACGTTCGTTGCCGCCCAGGCGGACAGACTGCTGTAGCGCTAACAATTGATGCAAACCCGTGTCGATTTCCGGGTGCCACTTCTCGGGTTGCGGGACGCCAAACAAGGCGTCCAGCTCCGGCAGGATCACCACCAGTGCGCCGCAGTCGCGCAGCACTTCGATGAAAACCTCAGGGTTCGGTTCGCCCAATGCCCGCACCGTCTCAGCCCACACCCGCTCTGGCACCAGCGCGTCCACTTCGCCCGCCGCGACCATCTGGCGCATGAGTGCGAGCGTGTCGTCAGCCACGCGGAAGTTCAACGGCGCATAGCGGGCCGCAAACCGCGCAACGCGCAGGATCCGCACGGGATCTTCGACGAACGCGCTCGACACATGCCGCAACAGCCGCGCGGCGAGGTCGCGCTGGCCGCCGTGCGGGTCGATCAGCTGGCCTGTGGCGTCTTCGGCCATCGCGTTCACGGTGAGATCGCGCCGCTGCAAGTCGTCTTCGAGCGTGACGGTGGGCGAATATTCGGTAATGAAACCTCGATAGCCCGGGCCGACTTTCTTCTCGAGCCGCGCCAGCGCGACCTCGTCGTGCGTGTCCGGGTGGAGAAACACGGGGAAATCGCGGCCGACCGCCTTGTAGCCAAGCGCTTCGAGTTCGCCTGGCGTTGCGCCCACCACCACCCAGTCGCGCTCTTTGACCGGTCGGTTGAGGAGTTTGTCGCGGACTGCACCGCCGACCAAATACACTTCCATCCCGTGATCTTAACCGACCTCAGAACCTGGCTCACTGTCGCGCTTGCGCTGCTGCAGAGCGGCTGCGGCGCGCTTTATGTGGCGCAGGCGGCGCGCGGTCAGTGGCAGGTGATGTCGGTGCGGCGCCCCATCGAGCAGGTGCTGGCAGATCCCAACAGCACCGTCGAGCTGCGTGCGCGCCTCGAACGCGTCCGCCTGGCGCGGCAGTTCGCTGTCAGCCAGCTGGGTTTGCCCGACAACAAGAGCTACACGACCTACGCCGATATCGGCCGCGACTACGTGGTCTGGAACGTCGTCGCGACCCCAGAGTTTGCCGTCGGACCGCTCGAGTGGTGCTTTCCGGTGGCCGGTTGCGTGGCCTATCGCGGGTACTTTGCCGAGCGCCGCGCGCGCGAGTTTGCCGCGCGGCTCAAACGTGAGGGCAACGACGTGCGGGTGCAAGGGGTGCCCGCCTATTCAACACTAGGACGGTTCGCGGATCCGGTACTCAATACCATGCTGAGCTACGGTGACGATGAACTCACCGGCATGGTTTTCCATGAACTCGCCCACCAGGTCGTCTATTTGCCCGGCGATACGGCGTTCAACGAGGCGTTCGCGGTCACGGTGGAGCAGGAGGGTCTCGCCCGTTGGCTGACGGCCGAGGGACGCGCCGACAACTCACAACAGTTTCGGCAGCGCCTCCTGCTGCGGGCGCGGGTCGTTGCCGTGGTGGCGCGCTATCGTGACTTGTTAGACGATCTCTACCAGCAGGCGGCACCGGATGATCGCAAGCGTGAACGCAAGGCGAAGTTGTTTATCGAACTTGCAAACGAAGTGGCCGCACTGCAGCAGGCTGCTGGCGTCACGAGTCCATTCGCGGACGAGCTGGCGCGCGATCCAAACAATGCGTGGCTGGCGTCACTGGCTACCTACTACGAATGCGTGCCAGGTTTCCAACGGCTGCTCGTCGAGGAGCAGCACGATTTGTCACGGTTCTTTGTGCGCGTACGCGAGCTCACAATGCCGGACGCAGCGGCGCGTCGTGTTGCCCTGTGCGAAGGCAGCGGCGCCCACTCAGGCGGCTAACGAAATCGACCGGCCGTGCGCCGTGCGGCATCGAGTCGCGCTTCACGCGACGCGGCGCCGAGATAGGTTGGCAATATCGTGGCCATCGAATGCGCCTTGATGCCGAGCTGCGCAAGGCCATTCTCGCGGCAGACGCTGTCCTCAGAGAGCGATCGATAGTTGTCAGTCGAGAACGGTTTGCCTGGCACGAAGTCCATCACGGCGGCTTGCAGGCGCGCGACAGAGTCTGGCAGACGTAGCAAATGGCACGGCAACTGCGCGTAGCGAGCGGTCAGTCGCACGAGTTCCTCGAGCGTCACGGTGTCCGGCCCGCCAAGCTCGAAGCGCTGCCGACTGACGGACTTGCCATTCACGCTGCCGCCATGCAAGCAGCTTGCGAACGCCGCGACCACGTCCCCGACGAACACTGGCGCGAACCGCGCGTCGGGCTTTGCCAACGGCAGCCAACCGCCACCGAGGCGCAGTAGGCTGGCGAATCGATTGGTCAGCGAATCTCCCGGCCCGAAGATGACGGACGGCTGGAAGATGCAGTAGTCGAGCGCCTTGGCGTGTTCTTCGATGTGCTGTTCCGCCGCGCCTTTGCTACGCAGATAGTGACTCGGTGCATTGAGTCGCGCGCCGAGCGAGCTCATTTGCAGCAGGCGCGTGACGCCACGCGAATTGGCTGCCGTCACGATCTTTGCCGTGAGCTCGGTATGTGCACGACGAAAGCCGGCGCCGCTGCGACCCGTTTCGTTCAAGATGCCGACGAGATTGATGACGACATCCATATCGGCAAAGTGGGCTGACAGCGCGACGGAATCGTGGACGTTGGTCGCCACGATCTCGGCGCGCGGCAGTACGCGCAGATGTTGTGCGGCGGCGACTTTGCGGGTGAGCACCCGCACCGAGTGCCCGGCCATTGTGAGTTGTGCGATCAGTTCTGTGCCGATGAAGCCGCTGCCGCCGAGGATGCAAATACGCATCGTCACATGGTACTCGGTATGCTGTGCCGCTTGCGCGTCATAAGGATTCTTGAGGCTCCCGTGTCAGTCGTCCGTGCAGTCCCCTTACCCGACCATGCGCTGTTAGCCGAGTATCGGCGTGCCGGCGCGTTTACAGACTGTTATTGCACCGAGCTTGCGGCGGACGTCGGCTTGCCGCAGTACGTCGAGGCGTTCTACACCACCTGGCTGTTCAAGCTGGAGCGCTGGATCATCGGCTGGGCGGTCCACCTGCCGTCGACGGATCGCGAGGCAGCCGAGCTAGGTATGGCCTCGGCCGCGAAGTTCGCCGCTTGGACGGTCGAGGCGCGCACGGAGTCACAACTGCTGTTATGCGATGTGCAGCAGCGGACCCGTTCCTGGCTGATGCTGGAGCACGCGGGCCGGCCGGATGGCACGACCACGCTTTACTTTGGTTCCGCCATTGTGCCGATGGTCGACAGCCGCACTGGCGAGCGACGGCTGAGTGGCGGCTTCAGAGCGCTGCTCGGCTTTCACAAGCTGTACTCGCGCGCTTTGCTCGCAACAGCGCGCACACGACTGCAAGCATAAAAAAAGCCGCGGCAGGGGTTCGCCCAGCCGCGGCTCCTTCGGAGGCGTCGATCAGGCGCGTCGGCGACGGCGCGTCAGCGCAGTACCCAACAGGCCCAAGCCCAACAGACCCAGCGTGGCTGGCTCCGGCACGCCAGTCGGCGGGTTGACGGGTGGCGTGTCCGGCGGCGGGACGACTTCCGGCGTGCCGGTCTCGGTCAACGTGAACCACAGCCGCGTATTGTTGACAGCAGCCGAGATATTGGCCTGCGTGGAGCCTTCGAGGACGTAGCCGTTTGACTGGCCGTCACCAAAGCCGATCGCGGCCGGTGTGCCGCCGAAGCCGTTGGCGCCGCCGCTGGCATCACCCGTCTCCCACTGCATGGAGGTGTAGAAGAAGCCGATCTGGCCCTCACCCGCCGGGATTGCGTAGCCGGGGCCGCGCAGTACCAGCTGGAAAGTGTTCAGCAGGTTGGTATTGGCGCTGAAGTAGCCGACACGGTCCCAGGTGACGATGAGCTGATTGTCCATGACACGCAGGTTCATCAGGCCGCTGGCCGTGCCGCGCGTGTCGACGTCGGCAAAGAAGGGCGAGATGATCGGCTGCGGCGCTCCTTGGGGGCCAGTTGGCGTGAACGCCGAGATACCGTTGCCGAAGCTGATGTTGCCGTTGTTGTTGGCGTAGAACGAGGTGTAGTCGTTGCCAAAGAAATTCAGTGTAAAGCCGAGGTCGATTGGCCCGCGGAAGCCATCGTCATTGCGCGACTGGCCCACATTGGCGGCATTGCCGCCGCCCGTCATGACGACTGGGCTGCCAATACCACCGCCGATATCATCGGTGTACAGCTGGGTCGAGGGGATCAGCGCCGACTGCGGAATGGTGATGACCGCCGCCTGTGCGGCGAGCGGAATAGCCAGCGCTGCAATGGCGAGCGCGACAGAAAGTGGTTTGTTGGTCATTTTTTAAATTGTCCAGTTTCAAGGCCAAATAGAGATAGGTAGACGAGCAATTACATGAAGCAAAAGGCGTGCCGTCTGTGAGCCGCCGCAATAGAACCAACGGTTTACGGCCGATCGCACTATCTCGAACGGTCAAATCATAAAGAACTGTAAAGTTTTGCGACTCCCCTATTCAGGGTACACGCTACGGTGCTCGCAGTGGCACCAGCACGATCGCGTTGCCGCGCCGTACCGTCAGCACGAGCGGCCCGCCACCGCGCGCCAATGCCTGCAGGCGCGCCAGGTTCGGTACGCGCTGCCGGTTGACCGCCTCAATGCGGTCGCCGGCGCGCAGCGCTTGCGCGAGGGCCGCCGGGCTGCGGGGCTCGATCGAGCGGACCAGTACACCGCCCTCGGCCGCATCGGCAAGGACGGCGCCCCGCAGTTGCGGATGGATTGCGCCAGCGCCGGCAGTCGGGGCCGCGTTCGCTCCGCCCGCGTCGCTGGTGGTCTGTTGGGGCGTCGGATCGGGGATCAGCGCAGTCACGCGCCGCGGTCGGCCGTCGCGGATGATGGCCACGTCAATCCGCTCGCCGACTCGCAGCAGGCCGATGGCATTGCGCAGATCGGTACTCGAGCGCACCGGTTTGTCGTTGATCGCGGTGACCACATCGCCGGCGCGGATGCCCGCCTTGTCTGCCGCGGAATCCTCGGCAACCTGCGACACGAGCACGCCCTGGGTCGATTCCAGGCCCAGCGACTTGGCAAGATCGGGCGTCAGCGAGTAGATGTTGATGCCCAGCAGCCCGCGGCGCACCTCACCGTATTGAATCAGCTGATCGATCACGCTGCGCGCCATGTTCACCGGGATCGCAAAGCCGATACCGATATTGCCCCCGCTGCGTGACAGAATCGCGCTGTTGATGGCGATCAGCTCGCCACGCAGGTTCACCAGCGCGCCGCCCGAATTACCAGGGTTGATCGACGCGTCGGTTTGAATAAAATTTTCATAACCCTCGGGATTGATGCCAGAGCGGCCGAGGCCGCTGACGATGCCGGACGTCACCGTGTGCTGCAGGCCAAACGGATTTGCCGATGGCCACCACGAAGTCACCCACTTCGACGCGATCCGAATCGCCGAGCGCAATCTGCGTCAAGGTGCTCGGCTCGACCCGCAACACCGCGATGTCCGACGCTTCGTCGCTGCCGACGACCGTGGCTTGCAGGTCGCGGCCGTCCATCAATGTCACCGTGATTTCCGATGCGCTCTCGATCACGTGGGCGTTGGTGACGATATGGCCCTTGCGGGCATCAAAGATCACGCCTGAGCCCGCGCTTTGAAACTGCCGCTCGCGGGGCCCCATCTCCGGAACGTCGAAAAATCGCCGGAAAAACGGATCATCCAGCAGCGGATTGCGCGGCGCGCGTTGGCGAACCGTGCCGCGTGTTGCGATGTTCACCACCGCGGGCGACACGCGCTTGATCATCGGAGCTAGCGAGGGCATCGGCGTTTCACCGACCGCGGCTGGCAGGCCCACCGCTTGCGCCTCGGCGGCGGCAGCCATGCAGCTAGCGAACACAAGACCAGCGACAACGGCGAGCAACGTGGAGCGTCTCATTCACCTATCTTAACGGCGCGACGCCGCTGACGTCTGCTACGGTTGAGGCATGAGTACCCTCGAGACTGTGGCACACGCGGGCCGCATCGTGATGATCGGTTGCGGCAGCATTGGTCAGGCGGTGCTGCCGCTGCTGCGCAGGCATATCCAGACTGCCAGCGACAGCGTGATCGTCCTGTCGGCCGATGAACGTGGTCGCGGCATCGCGCAGGCCAATGGCGCGCGCTTCATCACATTGCCATCTGAAGCCCACGAGCTTGGATCGCCAGTTGCGCCAGTACCTGCGGGCCGGCGACCTGCTGCTCAACCTGTCGGTCGACGTGTCGAGTCTCGATCTCGTTGAGTGGTGTGCCGAGCAAGGCGTGTTGTATGTCGATACCTCGATCGAGCCGTGGCCCGGCGTGTTCGACAACCCCATGTTGTCATTGCGCAAGCGGCGGATCGACCCAAGCGACCCGGTGAGTTCGTCAATACCTGGTCGATCGATGGCTTTGTTGATGAATTGATGCAGCCGTCTGAGCTGTCGCTGGGGAGTTCAGAGCGGCAGCTGCCCATGGGCGCGAACTGGCATCGCAAGGACTGTGGCTCCATTTACCTCAAGCGACCCGGGTGCGGCACCTATGCGCGTAGTTGGTTGCCATCACTCGGTGTATTTCAGGGCCTGCTGATGAGCCACGACGAGGTGTTTTCGAGCGGCGATTATTTTTCGCTGCGCGGCAACACGTCGCAAGCGGTGAACGGCTTCAGCTATCGACCGACAGTGATGTTTGTCTATCACTCTTGCGATGACGCGATGCTGTCGGCGCTGGAGTTCGAAGGGCGCGGCTGGCTGGCAGATGCAGCCCGCGCGCCCGAGCGCGGGGTACTGGGAAGCGGACGATCTCGACTTCGAGGCGTGTCTTGCGATCGCGCGGCCGTACCTCGGGCCGTTGGTGGGAGAGTTCACCGACTGGACGCCGCTACAGGGCCGCGGTGTGTTGTTCGACGAGGCGCTGGATGTTGACCGCCCGTGGCAGCTACAGAACGTGCGCGCGAGGCAGTGGCGCGCCTGAGGGCTGGTGTAACCCACGGAACAAGCTGTGGATGAACTGTAGACGGCCCGTGGACACAAAATGTAGGGCTGCGGGCGGCGCGGCGCCGCCAGCCGATGTTAAAAAATCGTCATGCGTTCCACGGCTCAAAACTGCCTAAATCACTGAAAAAGAAGACGAAAAGCCGCACTTTTCAGTAGTGGATGCGGCTTGACGGGGGCATTTCACGTAATTAGTCTGGCTATCCCCCAACACAATATCTTGTGTCTTACCGACAGCCCCGCTGGAGCCAAGTTGCACCGCCGGGAAACGCTAGAAGGGCGGCGGTCGGCAGGCGATGCAACTGGCGGGTTGGGGTGGTGGGGTGAACGCGGCCGTCTGACAGCGGGTGCCTATATAGAAGTCGTTTTTGCCGCGTGGCTGCTTTGGCTGGCCATGCTTAAGACGCTTTTCCCCACGTTCCGGCGTTGTCGCCGCCGGTGGGTTCGGGTCTGAAAGTGTGTCGATTGGGGAGTGCCAGTATCTAATGAACAGCGTCATCAAGCTCGATCACAAGGATGTCGATGCCATTCCGTTCCAGGAAGCGTCGCTTGATATCTGGGATAAGAAGTATCGACTCAGCGCCAAAGGATGGGACGCCGATCGATTTGTCGATGGATGACACTTACAAGCGAGTCGCCCGCGCACTCGCTGACGTTGAGCAGCCCGCCGCGCGTGAGCACTGGTACGAGCGGTTCGTTTGGGCGTTGCGCCGCGGGGCCATTCCTGCCGGCCGCATCACCTCGAATGCCGGTGCCACCCAGCACAAGCCTGCCACCTCGACGATCAACTGCACGGTGTCCGGCACGATCAGCGACTCGATGGACGACATTCTCGGCAAAGTCCACGAGGCTGGTCTTACGCTGAAGGCAGGTTGCGGCATTGGTTACGAGTTCTCGACGCTGCGGCCACGCGGCGCCTATGTGTCTGGCGCCGGCGCCTATACCTCCGGGCCACTGTCGTTCATGGATATCTACGACAAGATGTGTTTCACCGTGTCCTCGGCCGGCGGTCGTCGTGGCGCGCAGATGGGCACCTTCGATGTGGGCCATCCGGATGCGATCGAATTCATTCGCGCCAAGCGTGAGAACGGCCGGCTGCGACAGTTCAATCTGTCGCTGTTGATCACCGATGAGTTCATGCAGGCCGTGCGCGAGGAACGCGACTGGCAGCTCGCCTTCCCGCTGTCGCGCAAGGAGTTCGAGGCCGAGCGTCCCGATACCAGCGATGCCACGCGCTTCGTGTGGCGCGAGTGCCCGGCGAACGCCGGCTACGTGACCGACGAGTCGGGCTTGGTGTGCTGCCGAGTGTTCAAGACACTGCCGGCGCGGCGGCTGTGGGACGTCATCATGTCCTCCACCTACGACTTCGCCGAGCCGGGTTTCATTCTCATCGACCGCGTCAATGAGATGAACAACAACTGGTGGTGCGAGCATATCCGCGCGACCAACCCCTGCGGCGAACAGCCCTTGCCTCCGTATGGTTCATGCTTGTTAGGTTCGGTCAATCTCACGCGCTTCGTCAAGAATCCGTTCACCGATTTCGCCGAGTTCAATTGGGAAGAGTACCGTGAAGTCGTCAAAGTCTTCACGCGCATGCTCGACAACGTAGTCGAGATCAACGGGCTGCCACTTGAGCAGCAGCGCAACGAGATCGAGCGCAAGCGTCGCCACGGCATGGGTTTTCTGGGCCTCGGCAGCACGCTCACCTGTCTGGGCATGAAGTACGGCTCGCCCGAATCCATCGGCTTCACTGACGACGTCTCTCGAGAGATGGCTGTCGCGGGCTGGGAAGCTGGGCTGGATCTAGCCAAGGAGAAAGGCCCGGCGCCAATCCTGAAAGAAGAGTTCGCGGTCACGGCGGAGATGCTTCGCAAGCGCCCCGAGATGGTGGCTGACGGTTGGAAGCTGGGCGACAAGATCCCGGGGCGTATCCTACATGCCCGTTATAGCCGCTATATGCAGCGAGTCGCCGAGGTGGCACCCGCACTCGTTGACCAGCTCGCCAATATCGGCGCGCGGTTCACCCATCACACCTCGATCGCGCCGACCGGCACCATTTCGCTGTCGCTGGCTAACAATGCCTCCAACGGCATCGAGCCCTCATTCGCGCATCACTATTTCCGCAATGTGATTCGTGAAGGCAAGAAGTCGAAAGACAAGGTCGACGTCTTTTCGTTCGAGTTGCTGGCCTATCGCGAGCTCATCAATCCGCGAGCGATGCCGGTCACAACCAACGCTGCGGAGAAGTTGCCCGACTACTTCACGACGGCCGATGACATCACGCCACGCGAACACGTGGATATTCAGGCGGCCGCGCAGAAGTGGATCGACTCGTCGATTTCCAAGACCGCCAACGTGCCGACCGACTATCAGTACGAAGAGTTCAAGGACATCTATTTGTACGCGCACGAGAAGGGGCTGAAGGGCTGCACCACGTTCCGCTTCAACCCGGAGGCATTCCAGGGCGTACTGGTCAAGGAAGAAGACCTCAAGAACACGACCTATGTGTTCACGCTGGACGATGGGTCGGAAGTCTCGGTCAAAGGTGACGAAGAGATCGAATACGACGGCGAAAAGCATTCGGCCGCCAACCTCTTTGATGCCCTCAAAGAAGGCTACTACGGCAAGTTCTAGGTTTTTGAGTTTCAGGAGCGCCCGCCATGGCTGCTATCAAGATAGACAAGAAGATTGCGAAGTACCGGGTGGAAAAGTCCGCCGACAAGCAGGCTGCTGACAAGCAGGCCAAAGTCGACGCGATCCGCGCGAAGGAGGGCAATACCGCCAAGGTCATCCGCATGACCGAGGAAGTGCAACGCCCCGAGGTGCTGATCGGCTCCACCTACAAGATCAAGACGCCGGTGTCCGACCACGCCATGTACGTGACCATCAACGACATCGTGCTGAACGAAGGCACCGTGCATGAGCAACGGCGGCCGTTCGAGGTGTTCATCAATTCCAAGAACCTCGATCACTACCAGTGGATCGTGGCGCTGACACGCATCGTCTCGGCCGTGTTCCGCAAGGGCGGCGACGTCACCTTCCTGGTCGACGAGTTGAAAGCTGTATTCGATCCGCGCGGCGGCTACTGGCAGACCGGCGGAAAATTCATGCCATCCATCATCGCGGAGTTCGGCTATGTCATCGAAAAGCATCTACAGACGATCGGTCTTCTCAAGAAACACGAGCTTGATGAGCATCAGAAGAAACTCATCGATGAGAAACGCACTGAATATGAAGCGCGCAGCAAGCAGCAAGACGCCTTCGCCAAGTCTCACTTTCCCGAAGGTGCCCAGCTTTGTCTGAAGTGCAGCACCGCAGCCGTCGTGATGATGGATGGCTGCATGACTTGCCTCAACTGTGGTGAATCCAAGTGCGGGTGAGTTTTCAGGTGAGATGTAGTTAGTTGCCACGACACTAGCTCTGCGTATCGATTTCGCGTGCCATCACCGGGTTCCCCGCCTGGTTCCCAGCCCTGCCGGGATAAGTGGCGTGCGCTTCCACAAGGCAGCCGCGAGGCTGCCTTGTTTTTGTTTGGGGTTTGGGAAGAGGGTTTTCGCGCGGCCGTCGCGCCGCGCCGTGTGCGCAGCCGGGTCGATCGCGCCCTGCGGGCGTTCCCTTGCACGCTTCTGGCGCGCATCTTCCTCCGGCGTCACGGCTAACAACTGAGCGGGACAGGAGCGCGCCAGAAGCGTGCTGCGGCGATCTCTACGGCTGCGCGCACGGCGCGGCGCGACGGCCGCGAGAAATCGTGGCCTCGTTCCCACGCCCCAAACAACAACAGAGGCGCGGTAAGTGTTCGGAGGCGTGAGCGGTACTTCCGCGGATTCCGCTAAAGCTTGACTAGGCGGTCGATGCCGTGAAAATCCACTGATTTTCAATGGCTTGCAAGTTGCTTGCTTCTCCGGCTATGAAGCGACGTGCTAGGTTATTCGGCTGCTGTTGAAATTGTTGAATGCCAGCAAGTGTACTGAGGCCTGTGCACGTCGTTTCCATAGATAGTCGCGGTAAGGGGGACTCGCAAACTATCCTGGCCTAACCAATTGCTTGAGAGCGTGGGTGAGCAATCGTGAGCGAGTTCGTTACCTATCTAAGCGAAGTGTTCGAGCACTTTGGAGCCATCCAAACCAAGCGAATGTTTGGTGGCTATGGCGTCTATCGCGACGACTTGATGTTCGGCCTAGTTGCCAACGACGTCCTCTATCTAAAGGCGGACGCCGAATCATCGGGTAAGTTTGAGGAGCTGGGGTTGCTTCCGTTTGAGTACGTAAAGAACGGCAAGAAAATGAACATGTCGTATTTTCAAGCACCAGGAGAAATATTCGATGATCTCGATGAGGCGAAGGTGTGGGCTGACCGCGCGTTCCAGGCTGCGCTGCGCTCGAAAATACCCAAAAAGAAATCGAGAAAGGCCAAATGAGTAGTGCAGTTCTTTCCGGCGCTATCGCAGCGGCCGCAATCGGCAAATGCCAATCGTTTCGGTCGTTAGCCATTGACGCGACGCGGTGCAGGGGCAATTGGAGCTGTTAAAAGGGTTTTTCGATCATGGTTGATAGCAAAGTTGACGCATGGTTCGACTCAAGCCCGTCGGGCCAGAAGATCGCCCTTACAACGTTGCGCGGAATGATTCGAGCCGTTGTCACAGACGCAATTGAAGAAATCAAGTGGGGTCGCCCTTGCTACTCTTTTGAGTCTGGTTTGTTCTGCTACCTGTATACAACCAATACGCATGTAGCCTTGGGATTTCAGTGCGGCAGCGAACTTGATGATCCTGATGACGTACTTGAAGGTACTGGTAAAGATATGAGGCATATCAAGTTGAAAGGAACTGACGACATCAGCTATAAGCGCGATTCGATCAGAGCCTTGCTGACGCAGGCCGCCAAGTCGTGAGCTCCTTCTTGGACACCCCTTTTTCGGCGGTTCTCAGCTGTCAGTCTTTGGGCATCGTGTGTGATTTACCATGCGCTCCGAATCACCATTCGCGCTTGGTAGGACGGCTCCCTCAGTCTCCAAACCCGATGGATAAGACTCATGAATGAAAAAGCGCCTTTCGACAAACGAGTGGGCCTGCTGCTGCTCCTTCTTACATCGGTCTGCTCGCAGTTTGTGATCGCAGACACGCCACCGAGTGACGCGCTAGTCAAAGAGCTATTGACGGTGACGCAGCCTCAAAAGCTGCTGGACCAGGTAATGGCGCAGATGGATGGTGTCATGCAGAACTCCATGCTGCAGGCCATGCCGGACCAAAAGCTGACACCCGAGCAAGATTCGATCATGGCCGAGATGCGTTCGAAGATGGTTGCCCTGATTCGGGAATCCATGTCTTGGAAGATCATGGAGCCACTGTATATCGACATCTATCAGAAGTCCTTCACCCAGCAGGAGGTGGAGGGAATACTGGTTTTCTATCGTTCTGATGCGGGGCAAGCCGTGATTGCGAAGATGCCTCAGGTCATGCAGGGAACCACGCAGCTTACACAAACGGTGTTGTCAACAATGATGCCAAAGATTCAACTGCTAGTTAGGCAATCCGTAGAGAAGCTGAAAGCATCAAGAGTTAGCCCGTCGGATGCGCGTACTGCAGTTCCGATCGACGAGAGCTAGACATGGCAGGCGGCTGGACACGCGACGGAGCGGTGCAGGAACAAATCGATGCTAGCTTGGCAGATGCAGTGAAGCGTGCCAGGCGTAACATCGGAGCCGGTGGGAGCGCCGAGTTATGCGAACAATGCGGATTAGCGATACCGGCTGCGAGGCGCGAGGCGGTTCCCGGCGTGCAGCATTGCGTGATTTGCCAATCGATGCGTGAAGACGACGCGGTTGCCGGGGGCGGTATCAATCGTCGTGGTAGTAAAGACAGTCAACTGAGGTAGTTGTGTGGGCGTAGGAACTGGCATGCGATATCTTGTCTCGGCGATGCTGGTGATCGTGGGCATCATCCATCTATTGCCACTGTCAGGCGTGCTGAGTGAGTCGCGGTTGACGGTGCTTTATGGCATTCCTTTTGACGAACCGAACCTCGAGATTCTTATGCGCCACCGAGCAGTTCTGTTCGGTCTGGTGGGCGCGTTGCTGATTGCGGCGGCCTTCCGCCCTGCGCTGCGGACAGTTGCGTTCAGCGCGGGTTTGGCGAGTGTGATTTCGTTTCTCTACCTGGCCTGGTCCGTGGGTGGTTACAACGCACAGCTAGATCGTGTCTACACGGCTGACATCGTCGCGCTTATGTGTCTCGTGATCGGCGTCGCCGCCCAAGCATATGCATCTAGGGCAACGTAGCATCTCGTTACCAACTGAGCCGCGCCAGTGGGGTGCTAGTACATGCTACGATTTGGATCGAAAGAGGCGGTCGCTGCTCGGCGCGGGGTGATGTCATGAGAGGCTCTTTTGCCGTTCTAGGCGTGATCTTGCTATATGTGCTTGACCCAGTGCTGACCTGGGCGAAGAAGCGTTTTCTTGGACAAGACGCGCCGCCATTTGAGCCGCCTGTCGAACTATATCTCCGACTTGTCTACCTCATTCCACTGGTGAGTGCGCTTGGCTGTGTCGCGCACTTGCTCGTGCGTGGCGAGGACGTGCTGCTGAATGTGATAGTGATTGTCACGGTTCTCGGGTATTCGCTGATGGCATCGCGTTACTTCTACAATCGCGCGACCGGCAAGCCCGCGCAGTTTGGCATTATCGTAGTACTGCCGAACGATCCGGACTACGCCAACGATCAGCTCGATCTCTTAGCCGTATTGACTTCTATTACTCTTGTCGCAACGCCGTGGATTGTGGCATTTTGGCCCCGCAGTTGACCGACATGGGTTCCTGTGCTGCTAAGAAGCGCTGCTTCGACTGACCAGAACTTCGGGTCGTGCTTCCCGCGCGGCTTTTGAGTAAGCTTGTCTGTTAGCTACCGTTCCAGCCGCTGTTCTGTGTTTAGCCTGAGCAGAAGGTTTTGGGTCGTTTGAGATTATTGGAGAGCCTGAGATATGAAGCCGGAAATCACAATGTCCCGTCTAGATGCAGAGCGGCTCGAGCGGCTCTTGGAAGGCATGCGCAACAAGGGTTTTCCAGGCAGCGCGGAACTGGAAGAGGAGATCGCGCGCGCCAAAATTGTCGAGCCTTCGCAGGTTCCGCCGACCGTTGTCACGATGAATTCAACGGTGCGATTCAAGGTTGAGTCGAGCGGCACCGAGTTTTCGTTGACATTGGTCTATCCGAAAGACGTGGCCGGTTCCAGCGACCGAATTTCCGTGCTGGCGCCGGTTGGCAGCGCGCTGCTCGGACTCAAAGAGGGTGACGAGATCACTTGGCCGGCGCCCGGTGGCAAAGTCCTCAACGTCCGGATTATTGAAGTGACGTACCAGCCGGAGCGAAGCGGCGATATGGCGCTCTAGTTTCTCGTCCCGCGGTACGGTCGTTGCCTGTGGGAATACGGAAATCGCTGTGAACTCATTCACGGCGCTAGCCGTGCGTTGTCTCACAACCTGAGCGAGATGCATCTGCGCGGGCGTCAGTTCTGCTGCCGACCGCCGATGACCTGTTGCGCCCCAGCATCTCGCTGGTGCGTCTGGGGCGGAGTCGCCGCTCGTTGCCTGAGTGCAGCAACAGCGTCGTTCGTGAGCGGGTCGCTAACAGTATCTCCCAATCCGGCACGCTGGCATGCGCTATGCGGCGCGCTCGGCGTACTGAAGGACGAAGCCGCGCGCGACCGAGAACTCGCGCGAGTGCTGTCGTCGTGGCGGAGCATCGGTCGTCACTACCACACAGCTGCACACCTAGCGGCTTGCCTGGTCGAATTTGACCGCGTGCGCGAGCTGGCGCGTCGGCCTGCGGAAGTGGAGTGGGCATTGTGGTATCACGATGCGATCTACCGACCCTGGCGTCGCGACAACGAGGTGCGCAGCGCCACTTGGGCCGCGCGAGTCCTGGCCACTGACGCAGCCACGAGCGCCGAGCGCGTGTATGAGGCCATCGAGGCCACGCGCCACATCGCCCCAGGTGCGTCGAGCTTAAACTCCGTAGGTGATGTGTCGCTGGTGCTGGACATCGATCTCGCCATCCTTGGCGCACCCGAGCCAGTCTACGACGTGTTCGAACAACAGATCCGGCGAGAATACTGGTTTGTCCCGCGCCTGAAGTACCTCGCAGCGCGCCGCGAGATCCTGTCGCGGTTTCTCAGTCGACCACGTATCTACCACTTCGAATACTTCCGCGACCGTTTCGAAGCGCAAGCCCGACACAACCTGCAACGCATCATGATCTTGCGTTAGTTCTTGCGATCGTGGGCAGCCGACGTGGGGCGTGTCATTGCTCGGCGGGTTGTGCGCCGGAGGCGGATGTAGAGATCGCCGCGGCACGCTTCTGGCGCGCTCCTGATCGGTTCAGAGCCTTGCCGTGACACCGGGGAAAGATGCGCGCCAGGAGTGCGCAAGGGAACGGCCGCAGGCCGCGATCGACCCGTCCGCCTCCGGCGCACAACCCGCCGAGCGATCTCAAGTCCGAACACCCCTTCCCACGACCGCAAAAAAGAAGCCCCGCTTTGTGGGCGGGGCGATTGGTCGCTTGCTTGTGGAGGAGTGTCTCTCGTTCTTATTAGTGGCCCATCCTGGGCCAGCTCAAGCATGAATAGAGCAAGCCACGTGCCAGCGATCGCAGCGGTTTAACAGAATGCGGCGATAGCGCAAAATACGCACGATGCTGACGTTTTTTAATTCTTTGACGAATGGATTGATCAAGGTGAGCGATATGTCACGTGTGGCCGGCAGGTGTCTTTGTCAAAATTGTCGACGCTGAACCATGCTGCGCAGTGCGACATAATGGTGTCGATGCCTGCACAGCGACCTCAATTCACCTCGCAGCCGAGCCACGGTGGCCCATGACTAGAGCTTTTCCCCCGATCTATTCGATTTGCGCGCTATTGCTGCTTGCTATGCTGGCCACCGCAGAGCACGCCGTTGCGCAGCCCACTGACGCGGCGCCTCCGTCGGCGATCCCGCGCCCCGCTGCGTTGCAGGATGACGTCAATTTCTGGATCAGCATCTACACGCAAGTGTCGACCACCGAGGGCGTGTTGCATGACGAGCGCAACCTACGCGCCGTTTACGAGAAGCTGCGGTTCGCGCCGAATACGCCCTCGAAGGAGCGGCAGAAGGTTGTCGACGAGGTGCGCGATCGCTACGTGACAATGCTGCGCCGACTCGCGGTGTATGTTGCAGCTGAGCAAAACGCGACTGCAAAGTCGGTGGGGGTTGAAGCCGAGCCGGTCACCGCGCTGAGTGCCGACGAACAACGGATTCGCGCGCTCTGGGGTGCCGACGCTACGCCGCAACGACTGCTTGAAGCCGCTGGCAAGATCCGCTTTCAATTGGGACAGTCGGACCGCTTTCGCGAGGGCATCATTCGCTCGACCATCTGGTCGGGGCATATTGCCGAGACCTTCGCGAATCTGGGTTTACCGCCAGAGCTTGCCACGTTACCCCACGTCGAGTCGTCATTTCAGCCGAACGCGTATTCCAAAGTAGCGGCCGCAGGTCTTTGGCAGTTCATGCGCTCAACCGGTCGGCGCTACATGCGTATCGACGATGCGATAGACGAACGGCTCGACCCGTATCGCTCGACTGAAGCAGCGGCACAGCTGCTAGCCTATAACTATCGGGTGTTAGGCTCGTGGCCACTGGCACTGACCGCCTACAACCATGGCGCCGCGGGCATGCGCCGAGCCAAAGACGAGATGCGCCCCGATGACTACGTCACTATCAATCGGTTCTACAAAGGGCGCACCTTTGGTTTCGCATCGCGTAATTTCTATCCTTCATTTCTTGCGGCACTGACCATTGATCAGGATCCGGAGCGTTATTTCGGCCCGTTGCAGCGTGCGCCAGAGGAGAAATACGTTGAAGTAGAGTTGCCGGCGTACGTGCGTCTGACTTCGCTGGAACGCACGCTGGGCATCAACCGACAGACGCTGCAACAGCTGAATCCTGCACTAAGACCCGCGATATTCGATTCCTCGCGTCTGGTACCGCGTGCCTACAAGGTTCGTCTGCCTAGCGAGCGAACTGAAGTCACGTCTGAGTGGTTAGCGGCAAAGCTTGCGCCTCATGAGCAGTACGTGGCGCAGATCGAGGCGCGCTGGCACAAGATCGGGCGCGGTGACAGTATCCAGAAAGTAGCTGCTCGCTATGGCGTGCCGCGTAACGAGCTGGCGGCGTTGAACGGCATGTCGGTGTCGGCAAAACTCCGCTCTGGTCGGTTGCTGAAACTACCTGACAAGATGCCGGCAGCACTCGGTGGCAAGCTTGACACGCAAGTTGCGGACAACAACACAAAGGCTGCCAAGTCTGCAGACACCTACGTTGTTCGTCGCGGCGACTCGCTGGGTTCGATAGCGACCAAGGCCGGCGTGCCGCTTGCAACACTGTTGCAGATCAATTCCTTACGCAATCCTGATTTCGTTTACGAAGGGCAGCGGATCAAGCTTGCGAGTAGTACCGTCGCTGGCGGCAACGATGACGAGGTCAAGCCGGATGCAGAGGCAGCAGCCGAAGCGGAGTCTGACCGCGAGCAGGCCGCACTCGAAGCGGTAGCTGCGGCTGATAGTCCACCACCTGCTGCGCCCACGAGCCGGACGGCCGGTCGCAAGAACGTGGTGACAGCGGCTGCGCCCAAGGCGTCACAACCGCAGGTGGAAGCGCAAAACTCGGCGCTGGGCGCCGCTGCTGCCACCACGGTGGAAGCTGGCGCACTCCGATTTCCGGTGGCGGCTGACGGCACGATTCGTGTTGCGGCGGGCGAAACCCTGGGCGCCTATGCCGACTGGCTTGGCGTCGGCGCCAGTCGAGTGCGTGCTCTCAACAAACTACGTGCAGGCCAGCCGGTGTTGTTAGGGCAGAAGTTGCAGCTGGATTTTACCCGCGTCTCGCGCGAGCAGTTTGAAGCAAAGCGCAACGAATTCCACGCCGACCTGCAGGCGCGCTTCTTTGCGGCGCACCGCATTGCCGGTACCGAAGTGTATGTCGCGCGGCGTGGTGACACGCTCTGGAACGTCACGCAGCGTTATAGCAACCTACCCGTCTGGTTGCTGCAACAGTACAACCCAGACATCGATCTGGCGGCGCTGCGTGCCGGTGCCCAGGTTGTGGTGCCGCGCGTTGAGAGCCTGCTGAACGGCGGTGTGAGCGGCTGATCAGCGCGTTTCCGCGTACTTCGCGAGCGCCCGAAGCGCGTCGCCCTCGAGCACAAAGGTCCATTCGCCACTGGCATCGCGCGTCATGATTTCCACGCGCCGCGCTTTGGCTAGTTGCTGCATCACCGCGTCATCGGCGTTTGCAAAGAACTGTCGGCTCCAAGGTGCCGGCGTCTGATAAGGCCCAAACTCGAGTTGCGTGATCGTTGGACTGTTGGACAGCTCACCGACAGTGACGATTTCGCCATCTGCGCGGATGACCGGATCCGCCAACAAAGCGCCGTTGGCCGGCACCGCCAGCCACAGAAAGTCGGCGCGCTCACCCATCCGGTTGGTCTGAAAGGGGCTGAGATAGGCGAACGGGTCGTTGGCCGGGCCAGGGCTGGCTGTCACCGTAAGCTCGAGTGGCTTGGCGAGCCGCGTGACGGTGATGCCGGTGCGTTCGTCCAGCTGCTGCTGCACGCCGCCATCTTGCGGCAAACTGCTACAGCCACTGACGGCAAGGGCCAACGCAACGCTTGCAATAGAGCTCCACCAAACTGCTGATTCGCGTGTCACTGGTGCCGAGCCTTTCTTGTCGTCCTATTTGAGGTCAGACCAATCATAGTACCTGTGACCGGTCCCATAGTCGGTCCCTGCTGCAACGGTTTATACTGTTAATCTCATAAGTGCTTGTTTAGAATCAGGAATGCCGCAGAAACTCCGTCGTACACTGCTATTGGGCTGCTTTTCGCTGGGAATAGTCGGCGCTGCCGCGGCTTTGGCGGACTCGGTAGCGCAGGCCAGCCGTACTGTTGCATCGGTCGGTGCGCCCCAGATGGCGGACCGCGTGGTCGTTCGCAAGTCCGAGCGCCGCCTGTTCTTGTTGCGAGGCGACGAGGTGCTGCGGGAGTATCGTGTCGCCCTGGGCCTCAATCCGGTGGGACACAAAGAACGGTCTGGAGATTTCCGTACCCCTGAGGGTCGTTACTGGCTCACGCGGCGCAACACCCGCAGCGATTTTTTCCTCTCGATTCAAGTGTCTTATCCTAACGATCGCGACCAGCGGCATGCGCGGCGCAACCATTGGGACCCGGGCGGCTCAATCATGATCCATGGTATGCCTAACAGTCCGCGTCATCCGCCCGAGCACTACTCGAGCCGGGACTGGACCGACGGCTGCATCGCCGTCTCGAACGCCGAGATGGTCGAAATCTGGTTGATGACTGGTGACAACGTGCCGATCGATATCGAGCCGTAGCAGACCCGCCGTCTTTGAGCCGTGTTGGCTCACCCATAACAAGACTCACTAACAATAATACGGGGTGGTCGGTGGAAACGAGTATTTCAATGACGGATTTTGTCGATGCGCAGATCGGGCCGCGCGGCAGCCTCGAGAATCTGTCGCAATCCGAAATCGACAAGTTGCTCGACTCGCAGGACGGGGGCCTATATCCGCTGTTTCGCAAGTGCGCGCTGGCGGTGCTCAATTCGGGCAGCGAGACCGACAACGCGGCCGAGATCTTTGAGCGTTATCGCGACTTCGAAGTAGAACTCGTGCGCCGGCCGTGGGGCATCAAGCTCGAGATTCGTAACGCGCCGGGTCAGGCGTTCGTCGACGGCGAGATGATCCGCGGCATCAAGGAGCACGTTTTCGCCGTGCTCCGCGACGTGGTCTTCATTGCCAATGAAGTGAACGATAGCGGGCGCTTTGATTTCAAGGAGCCGGCTTCGCTTACCAACGCGGTGTTTCACATACTGCGTAACGCGCGCGCGCTGGACTACAAGTCGAAGCCGAATCTGGTGGTCTGTTGGGGCGGTCATTCGATCGGCGATGTCGAGTATCAGTACACCAAGCGGGTGGGGTACGAGCTCGGCCTGCGCGGCCTCGATGTTTGCACCGGCTGCGGGCCGGGCGCCATGAAAGGGCCGATGAAAGGCGCGACTATCGGTCATGCCAAACAACGTATCGTCAATGGTCGTTATATCGGTCTGACCGAGCCGGGCATTATTGCTGCCGAGCCACCGAATCCGATCGTCAATCAACTGGTGATCATGCCGGATATCGAGAAGCGGCTTGAAGCCTTTGTCCGGCTTGCGCACGGCGTTGTAGTGTTCCCGGGCGGTGTGGGCACCGCGGAAGAGATACTGCATCTGTTGGGTATTCTGCTCGACCCGGCCAACGCGGAACAGCAGTTGCCCGTTGTGCTAACAGGTCCGCGCTCGAGCGCAGCCTATTTTGTGCAGATTCAGCAGTTCATCAGTCAGACTCTGGGGCCAGTTGCCGCTGAGCGTCTGCATGTGATCGTCGACGATCCAGCCGAGGTGGCACGCTTCATGGTGCGCGGCATGCAGGCGCTGCGCGAGTTTCGCCGCTCGCGCTCGGACTCCTACAACTTCAACTGGCTGATGCGGATCCAGCCGGAATTCCAGCTACCGTTCGAGGTGACGCACGAGTCGATGCGGAGGCTTCGCCTGTATCGTGACCAGCCGACCCATGAATTGGCGGCCGATCTGCGCCGTGCGTTCTCAGGGATCGTCACCGGCAACGTGAAAGAACATGGTGTCCGTGCGATCGAGCGCTTAGGTCCCTACGAACTCACCGGGGATCGCGCCGTGCTGGGTCCGCTCGATGAGTTGCTACAGTCCTTTGTGGCGCAGAAGCGCATGAAGCTGCCCGGCAGCGTTTACCGCCCCTGCTATCGACTGATTGGTTGACTAGCCAGTCCCTTGCGCCCGATCGTGACGCGCATGATGTTCAATTGCCGCGGACATATTTTGATTGCGGCAACATAAGCGGCAATAAGCTGCGACCAGCCTTGCAGAGTCGTGCATCGGCGGCAATGCGCTGCCTCGCTGTGAATCAGTTCCTGTCTGCACCCTGCGACGTAGACGTAATCTGCCGTCAATCGTTTCAGGGAGCTTAGACAAATGAGTGCTTCAGACAACAGTAGAAGTGGCTTCGCTGGCGTACCACCGCCGCTCGGCAGCGACGCTTACGCGTCATGGCTCGAACGCATGCAGCGGTCGCGCGGTCGGCATGCGGCCATCACCCGCAACCTCTACACCTGGTCCAGCTACAAGAACTGGGCGGACAAGGCGAAGCGGACTTGGGAAGACGAGCCCGCCCAGAAGTAACTCAGCGGGCGCCGCCGGCGATTGCGGCAGGCGGTTGCTCGATGGCAGCAGTGGGCCGGTCGCCGCCCAACCAGGCGATCAGTGTTTCCCACTGGGCCAGATCGTCGCGGACAATGTAGCTCTTCATCTCGTGCACGCTGACGCCGAGTTCGGCCGACCGCACGTAGTTTTGCGAATCGCGAATCGTTGCAACGATCGGAATTCGCAGCTGATCCAGGAAGCGCATCAGCGATTGATAGACCAGGGTGTTCTTGCGAACGCGGTTGGCGACCACCCCAATGCGGTTTTCCTCGCGCTTGATCTTGGCGACGAGGAGCAGATCGGCAATGCACCGCGAACACGCATGCAGGTCGATGTCCGATGGCAACACCGGCACGATGATCTTGTCCGCGTCCTGCACATAGCTGGGTAGTTCCTGTGCAGGGATCGCCGCCGGCGTATCGACGACGACACGCTCTGTGCCGTCGGGTATGCGCAACTGCCAAGAGCGGGTGGTGCGGTTGTCCGATTCAAACGTGGCGATGCCGTGAATGTGCGGCTGGCTCGGTTTACGCTTGCGCAGCCAGCGCGTCGATGACCCTTGTGGATCACGGTCCATCAGTACCGTTTTATAACCACTGGCGGCAAAGTAGCCCGCCGTGTTGACTGCCAGGGTTGTCTTGCCCGAACCGCCCTTGGGATTGAGAACGACTATGCGCCGCACGAGGTTTCGTCGGCCGACGGGCAGCGTGATAGTAAGTTCAACACGGTAGATTAGGTTAACGGCGCCTGCGCTGCGCTGCAAGCGAACCCACGACACGCTCGCCAAGATGTGAGGACGGACACGACACCACGCTGGCCGGCTCACTATGCTGCGCGCCATTCTTCTTTGCCGGAACCTATCTATGGAACGCTTGATGTTCGTCTGGGACGAGCTGGACGATCTCATCGGTGCGAGCAGTCGCATGCTGGCAATTGCGGCGATATCCATCTGGCAGGGAGTCATATCCCGCCGTTGAGATCCGCGGCAGCGGCAAGCTGCGACTCTTGAATTTCCGCACTGCGCCCCCAATAAGGCGGCGCTATGAATACCGCAAAACCATCGACCGAAACCGCCTCCGGCGAAAAGCAGACCCTCGGCTTTCAAGCGGAGGTGCGTGAGCTGCTGCAGCTCATGATCCACTCGCTTTACTCCCATCGCGAGATCTTCCTGCGGGAGTTGATCTCGAACGCGTCGGACGCCAATGACAAGCTCCGCTTCGAGGCTCTGGCCCGCCCGGAGCTCATGACGGGCGAGCCGGAACTGGCGGTCTGGGTGGAGGCGGATGCCGCCAAGCACACGCTCACCATTCGCGACAATGGCATCGGCATGAGCCGTGCGGAAGTCATCGACAACCTCGGTACGATCGCCCGGTCGGGCACCGCCGAGTTCGTCAAACGCCTCTCGGGCGACCAGCAAAAAGACTCGCAGCTCATTGGCCAGTTTGGCGTCGGGTTCTATTCAGCTTTCATCGTGGCCGAGCGAGTCGAGGTGTATTCGCGGCGCGCGGACCTGCCGGCTAACGAGGCAGTCCGCTGGGAGTCGGCCGCTGCCGGTGACTACACGATCGAGACTATCGAGCGCACCGAGCGTGGCACCAGTGTCGTGTTGCACCTGCGATCAGACGCGCACGAGTTCGCCGACGCCTGGCGGCTACGGTCGTTAGTACGCCGGTATTCTGACCACATCGCCTTTCCGGTGCGTATGCCGAAAGAGGGGGAGGCGTCAGTGGAGTTCGAGGCCGTCAATCAGGGCACAGCGCTCTGGACGCGGCCGCGGACCGACGTCACGGATGAGGAATACGAGGAGTTCTATCGGCATATCACCCACGATTCGGTGGCGCCTCTTATCCATAGCCACAACAAGGTCGAGGGCAAGCGGGAGTACACGAGTCTGCTCTATGTGCCGGCCAACGCACCGTTCGATCTGTGGCATCGTGATGCCGCGCGCGGCCTCAAGCTCTATGTGCGACGCGTGTTCATCATGGACGATGCCGAGCAGTTTTTGCCACTGTATTTGCGGTTCATCAAAGGTGTGGTCGACTCGTCGGACTTGCCACTGAACGTGTCGCGCGAGCTGTTGCAGCACAATAGCGATGTCGACAGCATGCGGGCAGCTCTTACCAAGCGCGCGCTCGACATGTTAGTCAAGCTGGCCAAAGACGAGCCCGAGAAATATCAGACGTTCTGGCGTGAATTCGGCGCCGTCTTGAAGGAAGGCCTGGCGGAAGACTCTGCCAATCGCGACAAGCTGTTACCGTTGATGAGATTTGCGTCGACCGCCAACGAGCACGATGAGGAAGCGGTGCAACTCGCCGACTATGTTGGGCGGATGAAGTCGGGCCAGGAGCGGCTCTACTTCGTCGTCGGCGAGTCGTTGGCGGCAGCACGGAGCCACCCGGCGATCGAGCTGTTGCGCGCCAAGGGTGTCGAGGTGCTGCTCCTTGGTCGGCGGGTCGACGCGTGGGTGATGGACCAGTTGACGGAGTTCGAGGGCAAGCGCTTTAAAGACGCGACCCGCGGTGATCTCGAGCTGGGAGGCCTTGCGGATTCAGACGAGCAGGCGCGGGCTGAATCCGCGCTCAAAGAAAGTAAAGCCTTGCTGAAGCGCGTCAAAGACGCGCTGGGTGACCGTGTGGCCGAGGTACGCGTGAGTACGCGGCTCAAGGATTCGGTTGCCTGTCTGGTTGGCAGTGAGCAAGAGATCTCGGCGCCGCTGCGGCGCGCCCTCGAGGCAGCGGGTCAGACGGTGCCGGAAGGGAAGCCTGTACTCGAACTCAACGTTGCACACGATGTGGTCAAGCGACTCGACGTCGAGACCGACGAGAAAGCGTTTGCCGACCTGGCCTTGCTGCTCTACGAGCAAGCATCGCTTGCAGAGGGCGGCCAGCTTGCCGATCCCGGCGCTTTTGTGCAGCGCCTCAATCGACTGCTGGTGCGGCTCGCAGCGCAGTAAATATCTGCAATAATTCGCGCCCGACCACTGGCCCTCGGGGGCGTTATGCAATTTTGCTCCGTATTGCTTGTTTCATTGGTGCTGCTCGGCGGTTGTCAGCAGGATCGTGGCACGGCTACAACCACAATGGCCGCCGACGCGGCGCTTACGCAGGGAGACAACATGTCATTGCAGCAGACAGACACCAAAGTTGGCACCGGTGCCGCAATTGAAAAAGGCCAGATCGCCGTCGTGCACTATACGGGTTGGCTGTTCAGCGCGGGCGCGTCCGACAACAAGGGCACGAAGTTCGACAGTTCGGTCGATCGTGGCCAGCCGTTCAGTTTTCCGCTCGGTGCCGGTAACGTCATCAAGGGTTGGGACGAGGGTGTCTTAGGCATGCAAGTCGGTGGCAAACGCACGCTGATCATTCCGCCAGAGATGGGCTATGGTGCGCGCGGTGCGGGTGGCGTGATCCCCGGTGGCGCGACCTTAGTGTTCGAGGTCGAGTTGTTAGGAATCGAGTAAATGCCAAAGCAAGCAACGGTCGTGTTGTTGATTACGACACTGGCGACGTCACTGTCGCTGGTGAGTGGCGCTGTCTCGGCGGCTACGCTCATCCATGCGGGTCGCGTGATCGATGGCGTCTCGGACAAAGTACGCACCGAGCAGACCATTGTCGTTGATGACGGCAAGATCACCGCGATCGAGGCCGGCTACACACCCGGCGCTGCAGGCGATCGAGTGATCGATCTCAAGGGTGGCACGTTGATGCCGGGCTGGTTCGACATGCACGTGCACCTGACGAGTGAGTACAGCCGTACTTCGGAGATCGATGGCTACAAGAAGAACGAGGGCGACGTCGCGCTCGATGGCGTCGTGTACGCCGAGCGAACCTTGCTCGCAGGATTTACGACGGTACGAGATCTGGGCGACAGCTACCGCGCCTCGATCGCGCTGCGCAATGCCATCAACGCGGGCAAAGTCCCAGGGCCGCGCATCATCGCGGCCGGCAAGTCGATTGCCAGCACCGGGGGTCACGCGGACCCCACGAATGGCTGGGCGCGCAAGTTCGCTGCAGATCCGGGGCCGGACGAGGGCGTCATCAACAGTGTCGAGGACGCGCGCAAGGCGGTGCGCCAGCGTTATAAGGACGGTTCGGACACGATCAAGATCACGGCCACGGGTGGGGTGCTCTCGATCGCCAAAAATAGTCAGAACCCGCAGATGACCGAGGAGGAGATCCGTGCGGTGGTTGCCACGGCGCGCGATTACAGTTTCAAAGTGGCCGCCCATGCCCACGGCGCGGAAGGAATCAAGCGCGCGGTGCGCGGCGGCGTCGACACCATCGAGCACGGCACCTTCATGGACGATGAAGGCATGCGGCTGATGAAGGAGCGCGGTACTTTTTACGTGGCGACGATCAGTGCGGGCCAGTGGGTGTTTGACCAAGCCCAGGACGCCACCTACTTTCCGGCGCTCGTGCGGCCAAAAGCGATCGAGGTGGGTCCGCAGATCAAGGGCACGTTTGCCAAGGCCTACAAGGCGGGCGTGCCGATCTTGTTCGGTACCGACACCGGCGTTTCGAAGCACGGTGACAATGCGCGCGAGTTCCGGCTGATGGTTGAGTCTGGTATGCCACCGATGGAGGCGATTCGGGTCGCGACATCGCTGCCGGCAAAGTTCCTCGACCTCGACGACAAGGTGGGTAGTATCGCGGTCGGCAAGTTGGCGGAGTTGGTTGGTGTTCCCGGCAACCCGCTCGACGACATTGCGGTCATGGAGCGCGTCAACTTCGTGATGAAAGACGGCGTGGTCCACAAGGCGCCGTAGCGTCGCCCTCGCGTCGTCCTGAGCACGTCGCCCCAAGTACGTCGTCATGAGCGTAGCGTTCCGTCCGCCAACTCCCGAGTCGCTCACGATCGAGGGGCCGGTGGGAGCGGTCGAGGCTAAGCTTGAAGACCCGGGCACAGCGCCCATCGTGCGCTATGGCATCGTGTGCCATCCGCACCCACTCCATGGTGGCACGATGGATAACAAGGTTGTGCACACCGTAGCGCGTGCTATGCAGGAGTTGGGTGCACCGACGCTCCGATTCAATTTCCGCGGTACGGGTGCAAGCGCCGGCGCATTCGATGACGGGCGCGGTGAAGTGGACGATCTGTTGGCGGTCGCCTCGTTCGCTCGTTTGCGCTGGCCTCAGGCTGAGCTATGGTTGGCTGGGTTTTCCTTTGGTGCCTGGATCGCATTGCAAGCTGAGAACCAGCTGTCACCCGCCAAATTGGTGACCGTTGCGCCGCCGATCGGCCGCTTTGTCGCCGGTACGGTGGCCGCGCCGCGCGCGCCTTGGTTGCTGGTGCAGGGCGACGCCGATGAGGTCGTGGCAGCAGCGGACGTCCTGGGTTGGGCCGAGAGTCTGGTGCCACGGCCGCAGTTCGCGGTTCTGCCGGGTGCCGGCCATTTCTTCCACGGCCGACTGCACGAACTAAAGGCTCGCGTGCTCGACTTCCTGGCAGCTTAACGCAAAAAACCCGGCACCTTTGCAGGTGACCGGGCTTTGCGCTGTGGCGACTAACTGTTGTCCGGCGTAACCGCCGTGTTGTTAGTCGCGCAGTATGCGGGGGTCTGGCTGGTCTATTTAGTTGACCATTCCTTTCATGTTCTTCAACGGCATGATGCGAACCTTCTTGGAGGCTGGCTTTGCCTTGAACATCATCTTGTCGCCCGTGAAAGGATTGACGCCTTCGCGTGCCTTGGTGGCCGGCTTCTTGACGACTTTCAGCTTCATCAGGCCAGGCATGGTGAACAAGCCGGGACCACGCAGGCTCTTCTTGATGATGCCAGTGAGAGAGTCGAATACTGCAGCGACCTGCTTGCGCGACAGATCGGTATCCTTGCAAATCTGTGCCACGATTTCCGACTTAGTCGGTGCGCCACCCTTCTTCGCCATACTGATGTACTCCTGAAAATTATAAAAAAACTGCGCAAACAAGCTTCGCGCGTCGTTCGGTCGGCGCGAACCATAGCATAGCCCTTACCATTGGCAAGCAGTTTTTCAAGCGATGACAGCGAGGCAAATGCCTAATTTTGTAGGGTCTAACGCGCGGTCGTCAGACTGGCCACTGTCGCAGCTTGCACACAGACGCGGATCGCGTTGCACGAATCTGCAGCAGTTCGCGGCGCTGACGAACACTCGACCACTGCAGGAAATAACGCGCTTAAGTGATTGGACCGGTTGAATTGATCGTCACGAACCCAGCGATTCAGCGCAACAGTATCAACAGCGCCTGGATGGCGATCAGCGCCCACAGGACTGACAGATCGAGGCCCGCGATGGGTGGGATCACGCGGCGAATCGGCGTCAGAATCGGCTCGCAGATGGAGTATAAAAAATCATTGGTGGGCGAGGAGGTGCCCGGCGCGATAAATGACAGCAGCGCGTACACGAAGATGGCAACAAAGTAGATCCACAGGGTGCTTCGTAAAATTTCGTAAAATGCCGTTTGCAGCAAGTTGAGTGGTGACAGCAGGTCGAGCCCGTAGCGCAAACTCCACAACAGTGCAGCCGAGAGCAGCGCGTACAGCGCGATGGCGACCACCGACGCAGTGTCGAGGCGACCGGCTGGCGGCAGTATGCGACGCAACGGCAAGATGATCGGGTTGGAGAGTTTCACGATCGCCTGCGCCAGCGGGTTGCGAAAGTTGGCACGTACCAGCTGCATGATGAAGCGCAGTAGCAGCACATACATGTAGAGCGACAGCAGCGTGCTGACGATGTAGACCAGTGCATCCATAGGTTCTAGTTAGCGAGTTCCTGGCTGCGGTGTGCCGCCGCGGTGAGTGCCCGGTGCACGATACCACGCAGGTCGTCAGTTGCCAGTGAGCGCAACGCCGCCTCAGTCGTGCCACCCTTGGAAGTGACTTCCGCACGCAGTCTGGCCAGATCGCCGTCGCTGGCGCGCGCCATCTGGCCGGCACCAAACAAGGTCTGTATCGCAAGCTCGCTCGCGGTGGCGCGCGGCAGGCCCTGTGCAACTGCCGCATCGATCATCAATTCGGTCAACAAGAAGAAATACGCCGGCCCACTGCCCGAGAGCGCGGTGACCGCATCCATCTGCGCTTCTGAATCGACCCAGACACAGGTTCCCACCGATTGGGCAACGACCATCGCGATATCGCGCGCGGCTTGCGTGGTCGCAGGCGGCGCAAACAAGGCGGTCGCGCCTGCGCCGTTGAGTGCGGGTCGATTCGGCATGGCACGGATGACCGGCACGCCAGCACCGCACCAGCGGCTCAGGTCGGCAATGCGCAATCCGGCGGCGACCGACATGACCACGGGCTTGTGGCTCTGTAGCCCGGCGCGCAATGCTTGCAGTGTGGCCGCCATCTCTTGTGGCTTCACGGCCACGATGACGATGTCTGCCTGCTCGATGGCCAGCAGGTTATCGGCGGTGACGGCGATGCCGAGCTCCGCTGCCAACCGTTCACGCAGCGCCTGCGCGGACTCACCGACGGTGATATCGGTCGGTTTCGCGCCGTGCGCCAGCAGGCCGCGTACCAGCGCAGAACCCATATTGCCGCCACCGATGAATGCTGCTCGCATCGCGTCTCAGCCCAGTCCGTGTCGTTCGATGATTCATGCTGCGTACTATAGTCAAAGCCGGCGCCAAAAATGGCTGACCCGACACGGACGAGCGTCGACCCAGCCTCGATCGCGGTCTCGAAGTCCGCGCTCATTCCCATCGAGAGCGTGTCCAGTGCGAAGCCACGCTCGTTGAGCTGATCGAACAGGCGCTTCGTTTCAACCAACCAATGGCGCTGCCGCGCCGCGTCGCTCTCGGGCGGCGGCATGGACATCAGGCCGCGCAATTGCAGCTGCGGCAGCCCTTGCACCGCAGTGGCCAGTTCGGCGAGCGAGGCTGGCTCGACGCCCCCTTTGGAGTCCTCACCGCCAATGTGGACTTGCAGGCAGACATTGAGCGGCGGCGCATGGAAGGGTCGCTGCGCCGCCAGCCGCTCGGCAACCTTGAGCCGATCGACGGTGTGGACCCACGCGAAATTCTCGGCGATCGCACGCGTTTTGTTGGTTTGAATGCGGCCGATAAAATGCCAGGTCAGCTCCAGTGCCTGCAGCGTCGCGATCTTCTCGAGCGCCTCTTGGAGGTAGTTCTCGCCAAAGTGCTCGACGCCGCCGCGGGCCACGGTCTCGATGGCTGCGGCGGTCTGCCCTTTGGAAACCGCGACGAGCGTGACCGAGTCGACACTTCTGCCAGCGCGCGCCGCAGCGGCTGCAATCCGTTGCTGCACTTTCCAGACACTTTCTGGGCAATTCTGCGGGCTGGATAACATATAGGGGAGGTATACCCGAGTCTATACTCGTCAGTGAAATTGCCAGGGAGCTTGCATGGCCGTCGATGTTGCCCAATTACTCGCGTTCGCCGTCAAGAACAACGCGTCTGACCTTCACTTGTCCGCCGGTGTGCCGCCCATGATACGGGTGGACGGCGACATGAAGCGTATCAACATGCCTTCGATGACGCACAAAGAAGTGCACGGCATGGTGTACGACATCATGAACGACAAGCAGCGCAAGGATTACGATGAGTTCTTCGAAACGGACTTCTCGTACGAAATTCCGAAGCTGGCGCAGTTTCGCGTCAATGCCTTCAACCAGAATCGCGGTGCTGCGGCGGTATTCCGCAACATTCCCTCGGTCATTCTGTCGCTGGATGACCTTGGTGCGCCGAAGACCTTCCGCGACCTATGCATGCTGCCACGCGGTCTCGTGCTCGTCACCGGGCCGACAGGTTCCGGAAAATCGACCACGTTGGCTGGCATGGTCAACCACTGCAACGACAACCGGCCCGATCACATCATCACGATCGAAGATCCGATCGAGTTCGTGCATGAGAGCAAGCGTTGTCTGATGAACCAGCGCGAAGTGCATCGCGACACGCTCGGCTTCTCCGAGGCGCTGCGTTCCGCACTGCGCGAAGACCCGGACATCGTGCTGGTCGGCGAAATGCGCGACCTCGAGACGATTCGTTTAGCGCTGACTGCGGCGGAAACCGGCCACTTGGTGTTCGGTACGTTGCACACCAGTTCTGCGGCCAAGACGATCGATCGCGTGGTCGACGTGTTCCCGGCGGCGGAGAAAGAAATGGTCCGCGCGATGTTGTCAGAGAGTTTGCGGGCGGTTATCTCGCAGACCCTGATGAAAAAGAACGGCGGCGGCCGTGTGGCCGCGCACGAGATCATGATCGGTACGCCCGCCATTCGTAACCTGATTCGCGAAGGCAAGATCGCGCAGATGTATTCGGCGATCCAGACCGGCCAGGCGCAAGGTATGCAGACGCTTGACCAATGCCTGACGGAACTCGTTGCCAAGGGCATTGTTAGCAAAGAAGAAGCTCGCTACAAGGCAACCAACAAGGACGCAATCTGATGGCTACTGCTGCAGCGCGGTCCGAACCGCCGAAAATGGATCGCGATCAGGGCATCAAGCTGATGCAGGACTTGCTGCGGCGAGTCGTCGACAAGAAAGCGTCTGACTTGTTCATAACGGCGGGCTTTCCGCCGGCCATTAAGATCGATGGCGAGGTGCGCCCGCAGAGCGAGCGCGCATTGACTCCTGAGCAGTCAGCCGTGCTCGTCCGTGCGATCATGAACGATCGGCAGACCAAGGAATTCGATTCGACCAAGGAATGCAACTTTGCGATCGCGCCGCCCGGCATCGGGCGTTTTCGCGTCAATACGTTTGTGCAGCAGGGCTGCACCGGTGCTGTGATCCGCTTGATCAACGCCAAGATTCCGACCTTTGAAGAACTCGACCTGCCGCACGTGATGAAGGAAGTCGTGCTATCGAAGCGCGGCCTCGTAATCGTGGTGGGCGGCACCGGCTCTGGTAAGTCGACGACGCTTGCGGCGATGACCGGCTATCGCAACGAGAAGACACGCGGCCATATCGTCACAATCGAAGATCCGGTGGAATACGTCCACCAGCACAAAGGCTGCGTAGTCACGCATCGCGAGGTCGGTGTCGATACCGAGAGCTGGCATGCGGCACTCAAGAACACGCTGCGCCAGGCACCCGACGTGATCCTGATCGGCGAAATTCGCGATCGCGACACGATGGAGTACGGTATTCAGTTCGCCGAGACAGGCCATCTGGTGCTCGCCACATTGCACGCGAACAGCGCCAACCAGGCGCTCGATCGCATCATCAACTTTTTCCCTGACGAGCGGCGCGAGCAGCTACTGATGGATCTGTCGCTCAACCTGCGCGCGCTCATCTCGCAGCGCCTGATACCGCGCGAAGCGGGTGCAGGCCGTATCGCGGCGATGGAAATCATGCTCAATTCACCGCTGATCCAGGATCTCATTTTCAAGGGTGAGGTGACCAAGATCAAAGAGGTCATGGCGCGCTCCAACCGAATGGGCATGAAGACCTTCGACCAGGCACTGTTCGAGCTGTATGAGGGGGGCTATGTGTCCTACGAGGACGCGTTGCGCAACGCTGACTCGAAGAACGAGTTGCGCCTGAAGATCAAGCTGGACAGCAAGCGCGAGCAGAAGAATCTGGACGACGAGGGCGCCCTCGCGATCCTCGATGACGAAGATAAAGGCCGTTCGCTGTAGTCGGCGATCGAGTTGGGGTGTTAGTTAGATGGCAGCGATGACAGAACCAGTGGAGTCGCCGGTAAGCGCCGGTGCAGGTCCGGCAGGACTCAATACCAAGCCACTATTCAAGCTGATGGTGGAGAAGAAGGCGTCGGACCTGTTCTTCACCTCCAACGCGCCCATCAAGATCAAGATCGAAGGGCAGATCATCCCGATCAACAAGCAGGTGCTCGCGCCTGAGACGGTGCGCCAGGCAGCCTACGGATTGATGACACCGGAGCAGCTGGAGTATTTTCAGCGCGAGTTGGAGATCGACTTCGCGATCTCGGAGCCGGGCCTCGGGCGGTTCCGTGTAAACGTGTTCCACCAGCGTGGCTTTCCGGCCATGGTGATGCGCTATATCACGGCGGACATGCCGCGGCTCGAGCAGCTCAACATGCCCGACGTGCTGCGCGACCTCATCATGATGAAGCGCGGTCTGGTGTTGATGGTGGGTTCCACCGGCTCGGGCAAGTCCACCTCAATAGCCGCGATGATCAACTACCGCAACGAGAACTCCTCCGATCACATCGTCACGATCGAAGATCCGATCGAGTTTCTGCATACCAACAAGCGTTCGATCGTCAATCAGCGTGAGGTCGGGCTCGATACCAAGACGTACGCGCGCGCCCTGCGCAGCGTGATGCGCGCGGCGCCGGACGTGATCCTGATCGGTGAGATCCGCGATCGCGAGACCATGCAGGCTTCCATTGATTTGGCCGGCACGGGTCACTTGGTGCTGGCGACACTGCACGCCAATAACTGCGCCGAGACGCTCGACCGCGTCATCAATATGTTCCCGCGCGAGCAGCACTCACAGGTGTTCCTCGATCTGTCGCAGTATCTGCGGGCGATTCTCTCGCAACGGCTGATCACGGCGCGGGACGGTAAGCGTTGCGCGGCTGTCGAGGTAATGATCAACACACCCTACATCCAGGAACTGGTCAAGAAGGGCGACGTCACCGGTATCAAGGAGGCGATCATCGCCAGCTCCGAGAGTGGCGTGCAGAGTTTCGACGTGGCATTGCTCGAGCTGTATAAGCAAAATCGGATCGATCTCGAGGAGGCGCTCAACCACGCTGATTCGCGGGCGAATCTGGAAGCGAAGATCAATTTTGGCTAACGATCTGTCGATCACGCCTGGCTGAGAGGCGCCCCTACGCTGGCGCTCGGTGCACGTCTGGATCGATCGCGGCCTGCGGCCGTTCCCTTGCACGCTCCCGGCGCGCATCTTCCCCCGGCGTCACGGCTAACGACTTTGTGTGCCAGGAGCACGCCGAGAGTGTGCTGCGGCGATCTCAACAGACGTGTACCGAGCGCCAGCGTAGGGGCGAGTCGGAGCAAGACTTGAGCCGCACGAACGATCGCTGGCCAGTTCAGGCGAGTCGTCGCACAGTTTCGGTGTTGTAGAGGTTTTACGTGGCGCTTGTACCGGTGTTGTCGCCTGAGACCAACTCAGAGTTGGTAGTCGCGGTCGCGTTGCTCGAGGCGCACGATGTCTTCTGTTTCGTGCACAACGCTGGCTTCGGTGGCCTCTATCCTGGCGTTCAGTTGCATATCCACAACGCGCGGCGCATCTATGTGCCGGAGGAGCAGGTCGAAGCCGCGCTGGAACTGCTGCGCGATTTCGACCGTGAGATCGATGCGCCGCTGTATAGCCCGATGAGTGGCCGTGACAAGTTTCGTATGGTTGTCGAGTTGTTGCTATTCGGGTGGTTCATGCCTGACTCGCGAGCCCGTCGATCGAGCGCCAGGGGTGCGGGTCGAGACTGACCTGTCTGGTGGCAGGTGCGGCGGTGAGCGCCATTTCTTGAGAATGCGGTCATTTTTGCCGCTTGTACCCGGAGCATCGCTGATTCAAACTTAGCTAAGTTAGCTAATTAAGAGAGCCAGATGATGCGCAAAGTGAATATCCACCAGGCCAAGACGACTTTGTCGCAATTGGTGGAGGCGGCTGAAGCGGGTGAAAAAGTGATACTGGCGCGCGCCGGCACGCCAGTCGTCGAAATTGTCCGGCTGAAGCCGCGGCGGGGTATACGGCTGGGTACGCTGAAGGATGCGTTTCCGACCGAGTTCATGGATGCGGTGCTTAAGCCCCTGTCCAAGCGCGATGCGGCGCGGCTGTTTGGTTCGGGTCTCGAAGCTTGAGGGTTCTGCTTGATACCCATATTTTGGTGTGGGCGCTAGCAGACAGCCCGCGTTTGCCTGCGCCAGCGAGAGCGGTGCTCGCCGATCCGGACAACGAGTGTTGGGTGAGTAGCGCCAGCCTCTGGGAGATCGCCATCGAGTCGGCACTCGGCAAGTTCGAGCTGGGGCAGCCGCTGGCTGCGATCGAAAACGCGGCGATTTCGGCCGGCTTTCGGACGCTCGATATAACGTGGCGCCATGCCGCCGCGGTACACGACGTGGCACTGCGGCACGGCGATCCCTTTGACCGGCTCCTACTCGCCCAGTGCGAGGTGGAAACGTTGCGGCTGCTGACAGCAGACAAGGTGCTGCTCAAACAAGCGGTTGCGGTTCGGCGGTAGGTCGGCGCGTGTCGCCAATCCGGCCGATGTTGCAATCTCAACCTACCAACGCGGACCGTGTTCGACTTCGCGTGTTAGCTACTTCGTCATCGGCTTGCGGAACTTCAGCGTGAACCGATCGCTGTAACCGGCAATAGTCGGGCGTTGGCTGTCGTAACGCAGCTCGTCGTCCGGGCGGAAGTGCAGGTCGCTGAAGCCTACGAACTCGAAACCTGCCGCGCTTGCTTCTTGAATCACCACGACCGGATCGATCCGGCGCCAGTTTTCAACCGCACCAGGTTCCATATGGCGGCGGGTGTGATCGACGACACCAAAGATGCCACCGGGCTTCAGCATGCCAAACACGGTTGCATTGATCTTGGCGCGTGCCGCGGGCGTGAAGTTATGCATATTGCGGAACGTCAACACCATGTCGGCGCCGGTGATCGGACTCTCCATGGCGTCAATTTCTCCCACGCCATACTGGCCGGAAGGCCGAAACTCGAACTTGCCGTCCTGCGCCTCGACTTTATCGAGCTTCCATTCCAACAGCTTTGGCGCCAACCGCGCGCCACCCACCGCAACGATCAGCTTGCCCTTCTCGGCGAGGACCGGGGCCAGGATCTTGGTATACCAGCCGCCGCTTGGCATCAACTCGACCACAGTCATGTTGGGCTGCAGACCGAAGAATTCCAACGTCTCGACCGGCTTGCGCTCTTTGGCGTCGCGCGCACGCTCGTCGGCGCTGCGAATGTTGGACGCCATTGCCGCTTCGATGAGCTTCGCCACTTCGCTTTTCTCTTTCGGGGCACCCATCTGCGCTTGGACGAGCATTGGACTCGCGGCGAAGGCCGCCACCAGCAGTATGGCAAGAGTGGTTGAAAGTCGTTTCATGCTTGAAACCCCCATCGAACATAGTTATGGCGCGGCAATCGCGCGATGATTGTCAAAAGTTAGTGTAACCGATACCCACTCTGGCTGGACGATTCCGCGCTATGACATTGAGCTGTCGAGTCGTGATTTGGACCTCGCTACTGCTTGGCGCCGGCATGCTAGTTGCGTATTGGCAGTCCAAGGCGCCGCCGGCAGATGACACTGTCGCGCGCCTAAGCTCCGCGCCGCATGCGGTGTCCGCACCGAAACCTGTGCAAGCCGAACTATCACCACCAGTTGCTCAGCCTGCCGGGGGCATGTCGGTTGAACCACGGACGACTCGCAACGTTGCTCGCGATATTTCACGAGAGTTTCGCCTATCCCGCAACTATGCAGACTATGCTGCCGGCATCCACGCGATGGCGGAGCAGGGCGATCCTGACGCCCAGTACTATCTATTTGCAGCACTAGACTTCTGTGATCGTGAGTACGGCGCGCTGTTCCGACTGCCGAACCAGCGCCGGCGGACGCTCGATCAGGCACTAGCGCGCGCCGCGGTTCGACCAACGGAAAACACACGCTGGGTCGAACGAGTGTATGCGACCTGTCATACGCTCACTCAGAATCAGCGCAATCGCTATGGCGATGCGCGCGACTGGTTGGCCAAGGCAACTGCGTCTGGGCACTCCGTGGCCATGGCCAAGACCGCTAACGATATGTTGGCCGCTCGCATGGTGGTGCGTGCCGCCAATCAATTGGAGCAACCAGACAACAGCGTGCCGCGAGAACTATTGGCGGCCGCCGTAGAAAGTCGCGATCCGGCGGTCTTTTGGCTCATTGGTGAAGCGCAGCCGCTTCTAGTTGCAGAAGCTGGCACCGTGACGCTCAACCAATGGGCGTGGTGGTTATTAGCCTGTCAGCACGGCTACGACTGCGGCGCCGATTCTCTGTTGGTCGAATTCTCCTGCCGTCTCGACCAGTTGTGCCAGGTCGATGAGACCGTCGAGAGCTACGCCCGACGCTATTTCCAAACCGACTATGCCGCGATCGCAGCACGCACCGCCGAACTTGCCGCTGCGATCGATTCCGGCTCTTGGGCCCAACCAGGTCTGATCGAGCGCCGCCCTTAGGTCTTCTCTCCGGCCACAAATAGCCGCCAGGCGAAGTGTCTATTTGGCAGGCGCGTTGTGGGCGTGGTGGTGAGTCTGTTGAGATCGCCGCAGCATGGTTCCGGCGCGCTCCTGTCCCGTAATTCGGTTAGCCGTGACGCCGGAGGAAAATGCGCGCCGGAACTGTGCAAGGGAACGGCCGTCAGGCCGCGATCGATCCAGACTCGTCACCACGCCCACATCGCACCTGCAAAACAAACCCTACGCTGCAGCGAACACCGTATAAGCATCAAACACCGGCCCATCGACACAGACACGCTTCATGGCAGGCCCCGCCGGCGTCTCCACTCGGACCGTGCAACCAGCGCAACCGCCAACGGCGCAGGCCATGAACTCCTCGAGCGACACCTGACACGGCACACGGTATTTGCGTGCCACCTGCGTCACGGCCTCGAGCATCGGTGTCGGCCCGCAGGAGTAGATTGCTACCTCGGCTAACGATTTCGTATTGAGCGCGCCAAGCCAATCATCGGCTAGCTGCGTCACGAATCCGTCATAACAACCGGCGAAACCGGCGCGCGATGCCAGTCGGCTGGGAATGCCCCAGCCGTCCAACAACGGCATGGATGCGATCACGCCGGCGGGCATGCCGGCCACCATGATAGTCGACGGCCGTGTCTTGAAGGGAAACGGAATCTCCGAGCCCATCAGCACGAGCGGGTGCCAGTTCTCAACTGCGCGCTGCTGCATCCAGTCGGCGAGAAACACCATCGGCGGAATACCGACGCCACCGCCGACTAACAAGGCGCGCGGGCGCGCGGGGTCGGGTTCGAACCCCTGGCCGATCGGGCCGAGGACACTCAATACATCGCCAGCTTTACGTGCAGCGAGCGCGGCAAGGCCCGAACCGAGTACCTTGTAAAGAATCTCGATCCAACCGGCTTTGGCGTCGACGCGTTGGATGGACAGCGGCCGGCGCATCTGGATGGCAGGATCGCAGCTCAAATGGACGAAACTGCCGGGCTCGGCACGCGCGGCGCACTGCGGCGCGTGGATGCGTAGCACGTACTGCTCGCCGGGCCAGGCGACCTGCTCGAGGACGCGCCCGTCCTCAAGAAAGATCGAACCACGGTGCGCGGGATGCTGTCCGGCACTACGGCCGGCGAGGTCCGCCGGCGCGCTCATCGTCCCGCCACGATCGTCTCGAGCACCGCCATGCGCACGGCGACGCCATTGCTGACTTGCTCTCGTATCACGGACTGCGGTCCATCGGCCACTTCAGAGGAAATCTCGATGCCGCGATTCATCGGCTGCGGGTGCATGACGATCGCATCCGGTTTGGCGCATGCGAGCCGCGCCGCTGACAGTCCGTATTCGGAAAAATAGTCTTCTGCGTCTGGTACCGCGGCACTCTGCATGCGCTCCTTCTGAATCCGCAGCATCATCACGACATCGACTCCGGCGATACCGGCCTCGATCGATTCGACACGTTGGCAGCCGCTGAACTGGTCGGCGTCAGGCATCAAGGCCGCGGGCGCCACGATGCGAATATCGGTGACGCCCAGTGTGCGCAAGGCAATCCAGGCGGACCGTGCGACGCGCGAATGGCGAATATCGCCCACGATCGCCACGCCAAGCTTTTCGAAGTTCGGCTTGTGATGCCGAATCGTGAGCATGTCCAGCAGCCCTTGGGTGGGGTGCGACAAGTGCGCCTCGCCCGCGGAGAGCACGCTGACATGCGGTTCGACATTGTTAGCGACCAGGCGCAGTACACCCACTTCTGAGTCGCGGATCACAAAGACGTCGACGTGACAGGCTTGCAGCGTAAAGATCGTGTCGAGCATGCTCTCGCCCTTGGTGCGCGACGAGAGCTGTACTTCAAGATTGACGACGTCGGCGCCGAGTCGCCGCGCGGCGAGCTCGAATGACACTCGCGTGCGGGTTGAAGGTTCGGTGAACAGATTGGCGACCGTGACACCCGCCAGGCTGTTAGTCCGTGCCGGTGGTGAGCTCAGCGGACGCACGAACCGCTCCGCATCGTCCAGTAACGACTCCAATGTGGCGCGTGGCAAGTCTTCCAGCGTCAGCAGATGACGCAGCGTGCCATTGGCACGGGTGATGTTGCTCGGCAGTGTGGTCGCGGCGCTCTTCAATCGTTGTTCCTCACTACTGCTGTGGTTGGCCTGTTGCGGGATGCCGCTCGAACCAGCGCTCGAGAATGACTGCCGCAGCGCGTGCATCCACGTCCTCGCGCCTTACTCGCCGCCGCCGCTGGCCGCTTGCGCGTGCCGCCCGGAGCCGGTCCTCGGCATCGATCGATGACCAGCGCTCATCGATCAGCGCCACCGGCAATGCGAATCGCTGCGCCAACTCAGCCGCGAAGGCGCGCACCGTGGCGGTCATCGCGCTCGTCGACCCGTCGGCATTATACGGCTCGCCGACCACGAGCTGTGCAGGCGTAAGCGCCGCAATCTGTTTGCCAATACCCGACCAATCCGGCGTACCGGTGGTGGAGTGCAGCGTGCTGAGCGGTGCCGCCGTGCGAGTGAGCGTGTCGCCGCTCGCAAGTCCAATGCGTTTGAGACCGAAATCGAAGGCGAGGACCAGCCGCGTGTCGTCAGGCATGGCCCGCGAACGAGGTGAGCTGACTGGCTTCGACCCCTAGCAAGCGCAGTGCCGCCGGCCATCGCTCGTCGAAAGGCAGCTCGAAGACCACCTCATCGTTCGCTTCGACAGCCAGCCAGGAGTTATCGCGAATTTCCTGCTCGAGCTGGCCCGCTTCCCAGCCTGCGTAGCCCAGCGCGATACAGGCCTTGGCCGGCCCATCGCCGTTCGCCATGGCGACCAGCACGTCGCGCGACGTCGTCACCTGGATGCCGGCGGATATCTGATGGGTCGAGTCCCACTGGCCACCCGGACGGTGCAGCACAAAGCCGCGGTCCATGTGTACCGGTCCGCCGCGCAGCACTGGCAACTCGGCAACGCCAGGATGGGTCGGTTCGATCTTCATCTGTTCAAACACTTCGGCCAGCGTCATCGGCAAGGGTCGATTGAGGATGATTCCCAACGCGCCGCGCTCGCCATGCTCACAGACGAGAGTCACGGTCTGGTTGAAGTTCGGATCCGCCAGCTGCGGCATCGCGATCAACAGATGATTCGACAGATTGGTGCTTTCGACCATGCGGGCTTCAGTATGGCAACCACGCTCGCGATTCGCCACCGCAGCCCAAGCTACTCGGCGTCAGCCGGTGCAGTGAGCACGCCGCGTCCCGGCGTGATGCCCTCGAAGCGCCATTCGTAGGCAAACCGCAACACGCCGTAGCGTGCCGCCAGCTCTTTGGGAAAGGGATCAAAAGGACTGGCGAGCTTCAGAATGTCGAGCGTGGCCTGGTCCAGTGGTAGCGAGCCGCTGCTACGACGGACCTTCGCCTCGTACAGTGTGCCGTCGGCCGCGATGGCCACTTCGAGTACGGGATTGCTGCTGGCCTTGTGACGGCGGGCTGCAACCGGGAAATTGAGGGTTCCAAGCCGCTCGATCTTGTCCCGCCAGGCGACGAGGTAGGGGGCCAGCACCGCCTCGCGAGTATCGGGGGTTGTCCACAGTTCCTCACGTTGCGGGCCGCGCAGGCTGGCATCGTCCGGGTTTGTGTCGCCGGCGCGATTCTGCGCGCTGCTGCCGTCGACCAGCAGAGGCATGTCGCGCGTCTCGGCCGCTTGCGCGGGTGGCGCGAAGTACAAGATCTCGGCCTGCGGTGCAGCGCTAGTCAGCACGCGCTCGCTGGGTCGTTGGCCGAGGCCGCCGTTGGCGGCGGCGGTGAAGTCGCCGTCGGGTGCGCCATCCGTCGCCAAGGACTCGGCGACCGGCCGCGGCACAGTGTTGTTCGTGCCGTCGTCGGCCCCAGCGCCAAGTTGAGTGCGTTGCGCGAGGTAGCGCGCGTTGGGGTTCTCCCGCGCGGACGGCACATCGTCCGAGACCAGCAATACCTCAAGGCCAGGCGCGGTCGACCGTTCGTCCGGCAGCCCGCCAAACGTAACGCCCACGATCACGACGGCGTGCAGCAGCGCGGCCAACAACACCGTCGTCATGAGACGGTCACGGATCGACGTGGACCCGTCGACCAGCGCTTGAGCCTGACCGTTCACGCGCCGGCGACACCTCGGTCGGCGAGTTTCCGGCCGATCACATCCATCAGCAGACTGGCGATATCGAGGTCGAACTGTTGGTCGAGTTCGCGGATGCCGGTGGGGCTGGTGACATTGATCTCGGTGACGTAGCCACCGATCACATCGAGTCCGACAAACAGCATGCCGCGCCGTGCGAGCTCCGGGCCAATCTGCGCCGCCAGCCAGCGATCGCGGTCGTTGAGCGGCCTGCCGACACCTGCCGCGCCGGCGGCGAGGTTGCCGCGATTGTCTGTGGCTGTAGGCATCCGCGCGAGCGCGAACGGTACGGGTTCGCCGTCGATGAGCAACACACGCGAATCACCGCTGGTCGCGATCTCCGGCAGATAACGCTGCGCGATCGCGAAACGTGAGCCGTAGTCGGTCAGCGTCTCGAAAATCACCTGCATGTTCTTGTCGCCCACTTCGGTCACGAAAATCGACCGCCCACCCATGCCATGCAATGGCTTGACGACGATCTTGCCATGCTCGCGCGCAAACGCCGCCATGTCTGCCATATTGCGACAGATCAGCGTGGACGCGCAGCACTCCGGGAACCAGGCAGTAAAGACTTTCTCGTTGATGTCGCGCAGGCCCTGCGGCCGGTTGACGATCAGCGTGCCGGCGAGTTCGGCCCGTTCCAGGACGTAAGTGGAATAGATGTACTCGGTGTCGAATGGCGGGTCTTTGCGCATCAGCACGCAATCGAAACTGGCAAGCGGTGTCGCGGCCGCAGTGCCGAGCTCGAACCAACGCTTCGGGTTCGCGATGACCGCCAGCGGCGCGGCGCGGCCCATCGCAACCCCGTCGCGCAGCCACAGGTCACTCTGCTCGAGGTAAAACAGCTCCCAGCCACGCTTCTGCGCCGCCCATAACATGGCGAGTGTGGAGTCCTTCGCAAATTTGCAGTCTGCGATAGGGTCCATTACGACGGCGAGGCGAATTGCTTGGGTCATCAAGGCTCCTTCCAAAAGTAGTCATAGGCCAAAGTTTGGCGTCGACGTGTCAAAACGTGACGTGGATGGCATGGCGAGGGGTATACCGATATGTTAAAAATACAATGCAGACTGCGTGGTGTATCAGCATTTTAGTCGCTGCAGCCTTTACTATGCGCGTCTCTATCAGGAGTGATCAGGGTGTGACGGACGACAATCAGGTTCTGAAGGGTCTCAAGGTGCTGGTCATCGACGACAGCAAGACGATCCGCAAGACGGCGGAGACCCTGCTCGCCAAAGAAGGCTGCGAGGTTTTCACGGCGGTCGACGGTTTCGACGCGCTCGCCAAGGTAGCGGACCACTCTCCCGACATCGTCTTCGTCGACATCATGATGCCGCGGCTGGATGGCTACCAGACCTGTTCGCTGATCAAGCACAACAAGGTTTTCAAATCGATTCCCGTGATCATGCTGTCCTCCAAGGATGGGCTGTTCGATCGCGCGCGCGGTCGTATCGTCGGGTCGGAGCATTATCTGACCAAGCCGTTCACCAAGGACGAGCTGTTATCTGCCATCGAGACACACATCGGACCCAGGTGACCCCATGACGCTCATTCTCATCGTGGACGATTCGCCCACCGAGGTGCACGTGATGAAAAGTGCACTCGAAAAGTCCGGTTTTCAGACGGCGAGTGCCGCCGATGGTGCCGAAGGCGTGCGGCTGGCCCGCGAAATGACGCCGGATTTGATTTTCATGGATGTCGTCATGCCGGGGGTTAACGGCTATCAGGCGACGCGCACGCTGTCGAACGACCCCAAGACACGCGCCATACCGATTATCATGGTGACGTCCAAAGGACAGGAGACAGACAAGATCTGGGGTCTGCGCCAGGGCGCCGTGGATTACATGGTCAAGCCGGTTTCGCCCGACCAACTCGTGGCGAAGGTGCAGGCGACGCTCGCTGCCTGACATGTCCGAGTCGCTATCGCTCAAATCTCTGCGTGACCGACCGTTCGAACTCCTCGCGGAACTCGAGCGTCGTGGTCGTGCCGTCACGGCGGCGGCGGCCACCGAAAACCCCGCTGGTCGCGAGTGGGTCGGTGTGGCTTTCAAGATGGCCGGCGAGTTGTATCTGGTCGCGCGCGAAGAAACGCGCGAAGTTCTCGCAGTCCCGCCCAGCATTACGCGCGTGCCGGGTGCCAAGGTCTGGATCAAGGGGCTGGCCAACGTGCGCGGTCAGTTACTGCCGATCATCGACTTGCGCCAATTTCTCGGCAGCGGCACCACATCGGCGACGCGCAATGCGCGTGTGATCGTCGGCTCGCACCGCGAAGTGCCGGCCGGCTTGTTAGTCGATGAAGTGCTGGGTTTCCGGCGTTTCGCTGACGGCGAGTTCAGCGGTGACGCGCCGCCTACCGTCGTGCGCTGCGACCGGTATCTGGCGGGAGCATTTCGTCGCGGCACGGAGCAGTGGCCTGTGTTGTCGCTACGCTCGTTGTTGGAAAGCGCTGGGTTTCAGGATGCCGCGGCCTGAGGGGCGCTGCCTGAGAGGCACAAAATAACACCATGCCGACGCAACCGAATTCCGCCAAGACCGTCAAGACTGTTGGGCAGCTGCTGCTGCTCGCCGCTGCGGTCAGTGCGGCGGCAGGCATAGCTGCCGCGATCGGATTCTCGACGAGCCTCGCACCCATTTATGCGGGTGTCGCGCTCGCCGGTATCGTCACCTTGATACTCGCTTTGTTTGCCTGGCAACGCATTCGTCGCATCGAGGCGGACGTGGTCGAGCGCGAGGCAGTTGTGCTCGTGCAGCGCAAAGAGAGCGAACGCAATCAGGAGGCGATCCTGCGCCTGCTCGACGAGCTCGCCCCGCTCGCCGACGGCGATCTGACCGTCCAGGCTACCGTGACCGAAGACATCACCGGGACGATCGCGGATTCGATCAACTACGCGATCGGTGTGCTGCGCGATCTTGTTAGTACTATCAATCAGTCGGCGATCCAATTGGATGGCGCCACGCGCCAGACACAGGGCCTGTCGCAGCATCTCGCCAAAGCCGCAGCCGCGCAGTCCAAGCAACTGGTGGCGGCCACGGAGTCGGCGGCTACCATGGCCGGCTCCACCGAGGAGATCTCTGGCAATGCCGAACGCGCCTCGGATGTTGCGCGTCATTCGGTCGACGTCGCACACAAGGGCGGTGACGCTGTGCGGCGCACGATCGATGGCATGAACTCCATACGCGAGACAATCCAGGATACGTCCAAGCGGATCAAGCGACTGGGGGAGAGCTCGCAGGAGATCGGCAACATCGTCGAGCTCATCAATGACATCGCGGAGCAGACCAATATTCTTGCGCTGAATGCGTCAATCCAGGCGTCGATGGCGGGCGATGCCGGCCGCGGCTTCGCGGTCGTGGCCGATGAAGTACAGCGACTCGCCGAGCGTGCCGCCGCCGCTACGCGCCAAATCGAAGGACTCGTGCGCACCATTCAGGCGGATACCAATGAAGCGGTCGTTTCGATGGAGCGCAGTACAACGGACGTGGTGGGTGGTGCATTATTGGCAGAGAACGCTGGCGCTGCGCTCGAGGAAATCGAACAAGTGTCTAATCAGATCGCCAGCCTGGTGCAAAACATTTCCGCCAGTTCGCGCCATCAGGCAAGCGAAGCGCAAAGCATTGCGCGCAACATGCAAGTATTGAAGGAAATCAGCGGCCAGACTGCAGAGTCGACCAGCGCCACCTCGCAGGGCATTGCCAAACTGGCTGAGCTGTCGGCTGATTTGCGCGAATCCGCAGCGGGCTTTCGCTTGCCGGCCGACGCACCGACCATCATCTCGGATACGCAGCGAGTGCGAGCTTTGGCGGCGAGTGAGCAATCTGGTTCGCGGCCGCGTCCTCCCATCCAGGCTGCTTCTTAGTCGCGCCCGATGTCTGAAGTCGCCATGCAGACCTTGGATCTCGTCGGTCGCGAGATCAACCATTCGCTGAATGAAGCGCGCAACGCGCTTGAGACCTACGTCGAGCAGCAAGAGAACATCACGCTGCTGGAACGTTGCAGCGCTGACCTGCACCAGATTCAAGGCGTGTTGCGCGTGCTCGAGATCTACGGCGCTGCGTTGCTCGCCGAGGAAATGGAGCATGTCTCGCACTATCTATTGTCGGCCAGCGCGCGCAAGAATCAGGCTGAGGCGCTTGACGCGCTGATGCGCGCAATGGTGCAGCTGCCGGGCTACCTCGAACGAGTGCTGGCGGGCGGTCGTGACCTTGCGCTCGTGTTGTTGCCGCTGCTCAACGATCTGCGTGCCGTACGCGGTAGCCCGTTGCTCTCCGAAGGCACGCTGCTGCTGCTCAATCTCAAGTCGGACAAGCAGGCTGCGCCTGCCGGTGCTGGCGGCCGCGATGAAGCCCTAACCACCGCACAATGGGCACGGAAACTTCGGGCGCGGTTTCAGGTGGGTCTCATCGGTTGGATACGCGGCGAGCGCGCGGAGCAGAACCTCGACATTCTGACCGCGGTGTCGCATCAGCTCGAGCAAGTGGCCACAACCCAGCCGGTGTTCCAGCTCTGGTGGGTGGTCGGCGCGGTACTCGAAGCGCTACGTGAAGACGGGCTCGAAGCCGGCGTTTCGGTAAAACGATTGTTAGGCCTGGCGGACCGTGAAATCCTGCGGCTCTACAAACTGGGCGAAGCGCATTACGCGCAGTCGCCCCCGGTCGAGCTACTCAATAACCTGCTCTATTATGTGGCACGGTCCACCAGCACGGGGCCGCGTATCAGCGCGGTTCGGGCGTCTTTCCGCTTGGGTGAGCTCTTGCCCGTCGACGATTCGATCGAGCAGGAACGCGAGAATCTCTCTGCGCCGTCCGTCAAGTTGATGCAGACGGTCGCGGCAGCAATCCGCGAGGATCTCGGCAAGATCAAGGATGTGCTCGACATCTTCGTGCGGCGCGGCGGTCAGGGCGCTGAGCTCGAGCCACAGCTTGCCATGCTGCGCAAGATTGGCGACACGCTCGGTGTGTTGGGCCTCGGCGAGCTCCGCTCGCGGGTGCTGGCGGAAACCACGCGTCTCGAAACCATCGTCAACGGCGCTAACCCCGCTGACCATGCCGCGCTGGTGCAGATTGCTGCCACGCTCATCAATGTAGAGGATCGGCTCGACCGCGATCTCGTCGGGCTGATCGTTCCGAAGGCTGCCGTGCCGGGCGATGCCACGGGCGGCGATGTCGACTTCCAGCAGGTGCAGGCGGCGGTGCTGCGTGAGTGCAGCGTCAACCTGGTGCGCATCAAGGAAGCCGTGTCGCAGAACGTCAGCGGCACGCTGGATGCTGCGGCGCTCGATAGCTGGCCCGACCTGCTGCGCGGCATCAAGGCCGGGTTGCTGATGCTCGGTAAGGTTAGGGCGGTCGAGATCATCGAGCGCGTCGGTCAGCATCTCAAGACGATGCTGCAGCCAGGCAGCATGGTGGCGCCGACGGCGTACCTCGATCGTCTGGCCGACGCTATTGTTAGCCTCGAGTATTACATGGAGACGCTGCAGGCTGGCCGCGCCGATCCCTGGTACATGCTCGACAATGCGGAGACGTGTCTGGACGCGCTGGCGCAGTTGCCCCGCCGTACGGTGCCGACCGTCGCACCAGTGGGTCCGGAGGCGTTCGCCGCCACCGTCCGCCTGGAACCCACCGGAAGTTGTTGCCGGCGAGGTGTTGTTGACGGACGTGGCGACGGCGGGCATTGATCTGCCAGTCTTGAGTCGCACGATCGTCAGGCCGGAGTTGCCCCCCGAGCCGGTCGACCCCGACCTGCTCGCCCTTTATATAGAAGAGGCGCGCGAAGAGATTGCCAAGATTGCGCAGTTGTTGCCGCAGTGGGATGCGAATCCGTTGGCGGTCGACTCACTGGCAGACGTACGCCGAGCCTTCCATACCTTGAAGGGCAGCGGCCGTATGGTGGGCGCGCTCGACATGGCCGATTTCGCCTGGTCGATCGAGAATCTGCTCAACCGGATTCTCGAAAATACCTTGTCACGCTCGCAGGATATCCTGGTCACACTGCGCGAGGCCGTAGCGATCGCCCCGCAGATGGCGGCCGCTTTAGGCGGCGGGTCAGCCACCACCGGCGGCCGTCGCGCTACTAGTCGACCGTGCACACGCTCTTGCCGCTAACAAGCCGCCCGATTGGCGGCCGCGCGCCGCTGGCTCGCAGGCGCAGCTGGCCGCTACCGGACGAGGGTTCGTCGATCAGTCGCAGTTTGAGCGCACGGCCACTGTGACGCTCGACGCGGATGAATTGGATCTGCCAGTCGATGCTGATGCTGAAACCGGCATCAACCGGTCCTTGGCGCCTGCCGCGGCGGAAGTGTCTTCTGGCGGGATGCAGCTCAGCGACATCTATGTCCGTGAGACTGGCACACACGTGGCGGCCGTGCGTGGTTACGTCGCTTACGAGCGTGACCGAAGCGAGCCACACTCAGTGAGCGAGGCGGTGTACCGAGCCTGCCATACGTTGACCGGTAGCTCACGTATGGCTGAAGTGCGCCAGGGCATTCGCTTGATGGCTCCGTGTGATCACTGGTTGCGTAAATCCTTGACAGCGGCGTGGGTCTCGAAACGTCGGATCTGGATCTGCTCGAGCAGTGCATGGACGCGATGGAGTCCGTGGCAGATAACCTCAACGAGACTTCCGGGTTCTTTGTCTCGCACACCGTTTTGCTGGAACGCATTGCAATGGCCGAGCGTGCGCTCGACAAGCGCATCATCGATGCGTCACAGCAGATCGACATCAGTTCGTTCATGGCCGCAGATGATTCGTCGGACGAAGGCGCAGACGCGGCCGCTGACGACGAATTGTTGACCGACTTTGATCCCGAGATTGCCGGCATTTTTACCGACGAGGCGACCGAGCTGATTGACTCAGCGGAAAGCGCGCTCGCGGCATGGAATGCTGAGCGTGACGACAAGACAAATCTTCTGGCGCTGAAGCGGCCGCTCCACACTCTGAAGGGCGGTGCGCGCATGGCGGGCATCACGCCGATGGGCGATCTCGCCCATGAACTCGAGACACTGGTGATGCAGCTCGAGAGCGGCATCGTGACGGACGCTGCAGCTGCCTATGCCGCTGCGCAAGCGTCGCTGGATGAGCTCGCGCGTATGCGAGAGCTCGTTGCGGCAGGTAGTGGTGTACCGAGTGGCCGGCGTTTGATTGAACAGATCCGCGCGCTCTCGCAGCCGACCTCGGCCGATAGCGCAGCCGTCGATCCGTATGTCCGCACTGAGGTCTTGGTTGAGCCATCGCTGGCCGATGCGGATGATGAAGAGATTGTCATTGTCGCGACCGTGGATGGCACGGCGGACGGCACTGAATCGGTTACGGCGGAGGAGCTATGGCCGGACCCAGAGTCGACTGAGTCAGAGCTCGCTGACGAGGCACCGCCAGCAGAAATACCTGCTGAAATCTTTGCTGATGCACCAGCCGCGGACCTTCCGGCCGAGATCGTAACGCCTGCGTTGGTTGCCGGCGCGGCGCTGCAGGACCGCATCGGTCAGTCGTGGGTCGCCCAGAGTGCCGAGGCCGAGATGCCTGCACCAGCGCCGGTGCCGCCTGGACGAGAACCTGTTGCGCAGCATGATCGCCCGGAACTCGCGCGTGTCGATGCCGAGTTGTTGGATCAGCTACTTAACAACTCCGGCGAAGCCAGCATCGCGCGGGCGCGCCTCGAGCAGCAAATGAGTTCGATCGACTTCAATGTCGGCGAACTGTCGCGTACCGTGGCGCGGTTGAAAGAGCAGCTGCGCAAGCTCGAGATCGAGACCGAGGCGCAGATTCTGCACCGCTACGAAGAAGAGGGCGGGGCACGCGGCGACTTCGACCCGCTTGAACTCGATCGCTATTCGGCCATTCAGCAGTACTCCCGCGCCTTGGCCGAAACCGCCAATGACGTCGCGAGTATTCAGCAGTTGCTGGAGACGCTGACCAAAGATACCAATGGTCTGTTGCAGCAGCAGGCGCGCACGATCACCGAGTTGCAAAATGGCCTCATGCGTACCCGCATGGTGCCATTCCAGCGGCACGTGCAGCGCCTGTCTCGCATTGTCAGGCAGGCCGCCGCCGACAGTGACAAGCGCGCAGAGTTGATAGTCGATGGCGCAACGGGTGAGCTCGATCGCCAGGTGCTTGAGCGCATGTTGCCGCCGTTCGAGCACATGCTGCGCAACGCCGTCGTGCACGGCATCGAACTGCCTGACGAGCGACGCGATCGCGGCAAGAACGAGACCGGTCGGATCAATGTGTCGTTGCATCGCGAAGGCTCCGAAGTGGTGGTCGAAGTCGCCGACGACGGCGCTGGCATGAATCTGCGCGCCATACGCGACAAGGGCGTGACGCTCGGCATGATCCAAAAGGATCAGCAACTCTCCGATGCGGACGTCATTCAGCTCGTGCTCGAGCCCGGGTTCTCGACCGCCGGCGCCGTGACCCAGTCTGCCGGCCGCGGTGTTGGCATGGACGTTGTGGCCACCGAAATCAAGAAGCTCGGCGGCGCGTTGCACATGGAAACCCGCGAGGGCGAGGGTTCACGGTTCACGATTCGGTTGCCGCTGACGCTCGCAATCAGTCATGCGCTGATTCTGCGCACCGCCGATGAATACTACGCACTGCCGTTGCCGACGGTCGAAGGGGTCGTGCGGCTGGCTCGCAATGAAGTCAGCGCGCATCTTGGCAGCGACGCCGAGCCCTTCGAGTATGGCGGGCAGAAGTACCGCTTCCAGCACCTCGCAATGTACATCGGCCGTGAGCCATCGCCGCTGCCAGAGACCGACGTGACCGTGCCGGTGGTGCTGGTGCGCGCCGGCGACCACTCGACAGGACTGATTGCCGACGAGTTAGTAGGCAGCCGTGAGATTGTTGTCAAATCGGTAGGGTCGCAGATTGCCGCGATCCGCGGCATTTCTGGCGCCACGATCCTGGGCGACGGCCGCATCGTCGTCATTCTCGACATTGGCGCCTTGGTGCGCGCCGATTGGCGCCTGCGTCCAGAGGCGATGCTGCCGCGCGAGAAGGCCGACAGCCGTACCTTCGTGTTGGTCGTCGACGACTCCATTACAGTACGTCGTGTCACGCAGCGACTGTTGGAGCGCAATGACATGCGCGTGCTCACGGCCCGCGATGGCGTGGATGCGATGGAAGTGTTGCAAGAGCACACGCCCGACATCATCCTGCTCGACATCGAAATGCCGCGTATGGACGGTTATGAGGTTGCCGGTCAGGTGCGCAACGATCCGCGTCTGGCCGACGTGCCGATCATCATGATCACCTCTCGAGTCGGTGAGAAGCATCGTGCACGGGCCATCGAGCTCGGCGTGGATGACTACCTCGGCAAGCCGTATCAAGAGGCGCAGTTGTTAGAGGCGATCGAACCACTGGTGCAGCGGCGGCGAGCCAGGCGTGCGGGGCATTGACCGTGGCTGAACGGGTGACTGAAATCTACAGCCTGCTAGTGCCGTTACTCGACGGTCGGCTGATACTGCCGCGCGCTTGTGTTGCGGAGGTCGTGGGGCACCAGCCACCCACCGAGATGCCGGGGGCACCGCCGTGGTATCTCGGCACGTTCGAATGGGGTGGCCGCCGCATTCCGCTGATTTCATTTGAGGGCTGCTGCGGCCAGACGATACCGCCAGTTACTGGCCGTACGCGCATCGTCGTGATGCACGCACTCTCCGGCTCGCTGGAGATTGGTAGCTACGGCATCATTTCGCAGGGATTTCCGCAGCTCGTGCGTGTCAGCGCCGATGTCTTGCGGCCCGACAACTCGCGGGTGTTCCCGGAGCGGACACCGATCATCTGTCAGGTGCGGATGGTCAACGAGGCGCCTTGGATTCCTGATCTGGAGCGTATCGAAGCGATGATCGCCGACGAGACATCCGTCACCATCGAGTAGTCAGTCGGGTGAACGCGGGCCAGCCAGGAACTGCAGTACGCTGAGTGCGGCGATCGCCGCTGTTTCGGTGCGCAGGATGCGCGGGCCAAAATTGACAGCAACAAAGCCAGCGGCGCGCGCCGCTGCGATCTCCGCGTCGGTCAGGCCACCCTCGGGGCCAATCAAGACACTGCTTGCCGAGGACGCTCGCAGCGGCAGCACGTATGCGTCCAATGAGTCCGCCGCTGCGGGGTCGAGCAGTACGCGCAAGTGCTGGCAACTATTGTCGCTCTCACCGTCTGCGGCGGTCTCGAGTGCTGCGCTCAAAGCGCAGGGCGCAGCTATCTCCGGCAGTCGATTGCGGCCGCACTGCTCGCAGGCATTGATGGCGACGGCCAACCAGTGCGCATGACGCTTCTCGGCTTGGTGATCGTCCAGCTTCACCACTGAGCGCTCGAGCGCGACCGGCACGATGCGGGCGACCCCCAGTTCGGTTGCTTTCTGCACGATCCAGTCCATCTTCTCGCCGCGTGCCAAAGCCTGAATGAGCGTGATGTGTGAGTCCGCTTCACGTTCGATCAATCGATGCTGGGTCGGCAATACCGTCACGCCAGCGCGGGTCGTTTGCTGGATCTCACCGTCATACTCGCCACCGCGACCATCGAACAACACGATTTTCGTGCCGACGGCGAGGCGCAGTACACGCGTAACGTGCAAGCTCGCGGCACGCGACAACGTCGCGGGCTGGTTGATCGCGAGGGCGACCGGAACATGGATACGTGTCAATCGCATGTGGCGAGCTCGATCCCTTCTGTTGAAATCTGCGCTAGCAATAGGATCTCTTCCGGCGTGACAACGTACGGCGGCATGAAGTACAGAACGTTGCCGATCGGGCGCAATAGCGCACCGCGACTCAGCGCATGGCGATAGATTCTGAGTCCACGCCGCTCACGCCAATCGAACGGCTCACGCGTGGTCTTGTTTTTCGCCAATTCGATCGCGAGGACCATGCCATGTTGGCGGATCTCCACAACGTGCGGATGATCAGCGAGATGCGCGACGCTGCTCGCGAGTTGCTGCGCCAGCTGACGGTTGCGCTCGATGATCGGCTCGGCTGCGAAAATGCCCAAGGTGCCGAGCGCCGCTGCGCAGGCAAGCGGATTGCCGGTGTAGCTGTGCGAGTGCAGAAACGCGTTGAGCTTGGTGTATTCATCATAGAAGGCCTGGTAAACCGGCTCACCAGTCATGACCACCGACAGCGGCAAGTAGCCCCCGGTGAGACCCTTGGACAAACACAGGAAGTCGGGGCTGATAGCTGCTTGCTCACACGCAAACAGGGTGCCGGTGCGACCGAAGCCCACCGCGATCTCATCAGCGATCAAGTGCACGCCGTGGCGATCGCACGCGGCCCGCAGCAGTGTGAGGTAGCACGGATCGTACATGCGCATGTTGCCCGCGCATTGAATCAACGGCTCGACGATGACCGCGGCAACCTCGTCGGCATGCGCCGCGAGCGTCGCCTCCATATGCGCGAACTGGCGCGTCGAATACTCGGACCAACTCTCGCCAGGTTCGCGCAAGTAGCAGTCAGGCGATGGCACCGTGATGACGTCCATCAGCAGTGGCCCGTACGTGGCTTTGTAGAGATCCACGTTGCCCACAGCAAGCGCACCCAGAGTTTCGCCGTGATAGCTGTTAGCAAGGGTGACAAACTTGGTCTTGCGTGGTTTACCGACGTTGCGCCAGTAGTGGAAAACTCATCTTGAGCGCCACTTCCACGGCTGCCGAGCCGTTATCGGCGAAGAAGCAGCGTGACAGTCCCGGCGGCACCAGTCGGACCAACTGCTCGGCGAGCCGGATGCCAACCTCGTGCGTGAAGCCCGCAAAGATCACGTGCTCGAGCTGTTCGAGCTGCGCGCGCACTGCGGCGTTGATGGTCGGATTCGCGTGGCCGAAGAGGTTGACCCACCAGGAGCTGATGCCATCGAGATAGCGGTTGCCGTTGTAATCCTCGAGCCATGCGCCGTCGCCCCGTTTGATGGGAATGAGAGGTACTGACTCGTGATCCTTCATCTGCGTGCATGGGTGCCAGACATGCGCAAGATCACGCGCTGCCCAGCGGGCATTCTGGTCGACGGTTTGCGGGCGATCGGCCATGGCAACCTCAGGATGATCCGATTTGATGGTCTATTGTGGCATGATCGGCGCTGGCTTCTTGACGCCTTCGGTATGGCAGCAACCGCACTCCCACCCACGACTTTTGCAATCGAACCGTCAACCGGGCTGTTGGTCGGCGTGCGTCAAGTGCTGTCACCGCACTACGATGCTCGACCTGCGGGCTCGAGTCTCGATCTGGTGGTCATTCACTGCATCAGTTTGCCACCAGGTGAATTTGGTGGGCCCTGGATTGATCGGTTGTTCAGCGGGTCGTTACCATTTGCCGAGCACCCCTATTTCGAAACCCTGCGAGGGATGCGCGTGTCTGCGCATGTTTTGATCACGCGATCCGGTGACATCACGCAGTTTGTGCCATTTACGGCGCGTGCCTGGCATGCTGGCCGTTCGAGTTGGCGCGGGCGCGAGGCGTGTAACGACTTCTCGGTTGGCATCGAGCTCGAAGGGATTGAGTCCGCGGGCTACGCTGAAGAGCAGTACCATACTTTGCGGGCACTGCTCGCGGCGCTGTTTGCAACTTATCCAAGCCTGACGTTTGAGAACATGGTCGCCCATAGTGACATCGCTCCGGATCGGAAGACCGATCCGGGCCCCAGCTTCCAGTGGGACCGAATCCGCGGCGACGCGCCGCTACTTGTCTGATCGCTATTCGACAATAAGAGCTACTAACAATGAATAACACCGTAGCGTCGCGCCCGTGGTATCCGTGGTTTGTCGCATTCATCGGTCTGGCCGTGCTGTTCATCAGCAACGGCTATACCGCCACGGCATTGTCCGTGTTCGACGAAGCGCTGCTGACCGAGTTCGGCTGGGACCGTGGACCGTTCAAGTTCCGCGACTTACTGACGTTCGCGATTACCGCAGTGGTGGCGCCGTTCGTCGGGATCGTCATCGACCGGGTCAACCTCAAATGGCTGCTGATCACGGGCATGTTGTTACTGTCAGCTGGCTACTTTGGCTATAGCCAGCTGACTGTCGATGGCAGTGGCGGCCTCGCCACGCCGCTGGCTGTGGTGGCGTTGGCCGGTCTTGCCGTGATGGCCGTGATCGTCTGGCGCGAAGCGCAAGGTCTTGGCGCACGGTCGGCCGCCCTGCTGGTCATCGTCGGCACCATGGCGGCTGTCGTCTACTACCGTTTCATCGACCCGATGGCGCTGCATCAGGTCTACATCATCCATGTCGTGTTCTCGTTGGCATTGTCGACGGCCGGCACGATGGTGGTCGTGGTATTGGTCACCTCCTGGTTTCTCAAGAGTCGCGGGCTGGCGATTGGTATTGCGCTACTCGGTACCAGTGTCGGCGGCATCGTGCTGTCGCCGCTGAACACCGCGCTGATTCAGTCGAATGGCTGGCGCGAGACATTTGGTTATCTGGCGCTCGTGCCGCTGGCACTCGCGCGGTGCTCATATTTTTCGTGTTGCGCGGCACGCCCAAGGACGCGGGCGTCGTCGCCATTGGTCAGGAGCCCGGTGCTCAGGACCTCAAGACCTTTGGACTCACTTTTGCCGCTGCTATCCGCACACCCACGTTCTGGGTTATCGGTGTGAGTGGCTTCCTCACTTACTACTCGATTCTGGCGCTGTTCAACCATATGTTCTTGCACATGCGCGGGCTTGGCTACGGACCCAAGGAAGCCGCTGAGTCCTTGGCGCTACTCGGGACTCTGGCGGCGATTTCCAAGCTCGCCATAGGTTGGCTGGCAGATAAGATCGATCGCAAACTCGTTTTTCTGGGCGCACTCAGTGTGATGTTCGCGGGTGTACTGCTCATCGCCATGGGTGGACGCGAGTGGGTTTGGATCGGCATCGGCATCACCGGCTGTGGCTGGGGCGGTCTCTTTACGCTGTATAACATGCTTACCGTCAATAATTTCGGCTTGCGCGAGATTGGGCGGATCAATGGCACTGTCAGCCTGCTGGAGTCCTTGGGTGGCGGTCTGGGTATCTGGCTCACCGGCAAACTGTATGACGTCTACGGGAGCTACGAAGTTCCGTTCGACGTGATCGCCGGCGCAGTATTCCTCGGCTTCGTGGTCGGGTTGTTTATCAAGAGCGGCTCACCCGAGGCAATGGGCTTGAAGCCGGCTAGTTAGCGAGGCGCTCGACGATTTCCACCCGCCGATTGCGAGATCGGCCGTTGGGTTCGCGATTGCTGGCCACAGGCGCCAGCATGCCAACGCCTTTGGCTGTGAGGCGCTGCCTGCCGATGCCGTACTCGCCGACGAGCGCTGACACAACAGCGTCTGCGCGGCGTTGTGACAGAGACAGGTTTGGCTCCAAACCACCTTGGCTGTCGGTGTGGCCAACCACAATGACAGACGCAGCCAAGTTGCTGCTTAGGTAGGCGGCGAGCTGTTGGAGTTGTGGCCGCGACTCCGTCTTGAGTTCGCTGCTGCCGCTATCGAAGTAGAGGCCGTAAACTGCGGCACGCCCCTCGGCTGTGATCTGCTGCGCAAGGGCTGCGCCATCGACCACCACCTGCCCAAGCTGCGACTGTCGGGGCTCGATGATCAGTTGATAGATGCCGGCTTGAGTTGTCTTACTGCCGCTGGTTCGATAGTTGTCGATCATGATGAGCACAAACAGCGGCTTCTCAGCAGTGCCGCCTCCCGCGGCGACGAAGTAAGACCGTGTATTAAGAAAACGAAACCCGCTCAAGCCGATGGCTGGTCCGTCGCGAGTCAGGTAGATGCTCCCGTGCGAGATCGCACCGCAGGCAGCCGCTTCGCAGGCATAGAGTTGGTGGAACCCGCTGGTCTCGAGTGCCTGCGAGTAGTTGCGAAACACCTCGAACGCGGTGGTGGTCGCCGGCGCGACATACACGCTGCGCCAGACGCGGCCTTCGATAGCTTGCGAGTTCTGAGTGCGACCGCGACGCTCTTGCTTGTCGAAGTAGGTTGGTCCCAGCTCCAACGACAGGCGCTCAAACGGCGTCTCGCTCCGGCCGATGAGCACCGCACCTTTGAACCGCTGTACCGCTGGGTGATCGGCCGCGTGCGACACCGACGGCGGTGCCGCTATGGCGGCAACCGCCGTCGCTGCCAGCCATGCAACCATGGTCCAAATATAGGCTCTGTTACACATTGCTCTTGCGCTGATCCTGGCGCACAGGCTCGCGCCGTGCCATGGGGAGTTTCTAGCGTATTCGTGGAGAAACACCCGGTCGGCGACCGTTGCACGGCTAGACTGAAACCCCGCTCAAAGGAGTTCGTCGCCATGTCTCGAGAAACGCTCAATCTGTCTGCACCGTTGCGCGACTATATCCGTTCGGTGGGTGTCCATGAAGACGCGGACCTTGCGGCGTTACGCGAAGAGACCGCGCAGCATCCCGCGGCGCAAATGCAGATCTCACCCGAGCAGGGCCATCTGCTCGCGCTGCTGGTGCGGATGTTAGGTGCCAGCAAGACGCTCGAAGTGGGCGTGTTTACCGGCTATAGCGCGATGGCTGTGGCCAAGGCAATGGGTAATGCCGGAACCGTGGTAGCGCTCGATGTCAGTGCGGAGTACACGACGATCGCCAAACACCATTGGGCGAGAGCCGGTGTCGCCGACCGTATCGACCTGCGGCTCGCGCCGGCTACCGAAACGCTCAAGAAACTTGTGGACAGTGGACAAAGCTCGAGCTTCGACTTCGCGTTCATCGATGCCGACAAAGCGAACTACGGTACTTACTACGAGTTCGCTCTGCAGCTGGTGCGGTCCGGCGGCCTGATCGCGATCGACAATGTACTTTGGAGCGGCAATGTCATCGATGCCAGCGATCAATCGCCTGAGACCGTCGCGATCCGTAGTCTGAACGAAAAGGTACATCACGACGGCCGCGTGGATGCCACGTTGCTGACGATTGGCGATGGTTTGACGCTGGCGTTGAAGCTATAAAGGTGAAAGAGCGTGTGATTAGCTGATTTCGGCCTGACTGTAACAGCGGTTTTTCGAGCATGTATGCGAATAGATCTAGCAAGTACTTCAAACGGTGGAGTTTGTTGGTGGGTCGGGATGTGTTACACATCGCGGCAAATTTCTGCCGCAGGAGATACGGTTACTCGCGGCACTCGTCGGCAACGGCGCGGCGGATCGCTGCTCCATCCTGGCCATGTAGTGAGTATCCCAAGACAGCGGCGACCGCGAGCCGCTGCTTGCGAACAGGTTCGTCCTGCCACGCGATTCGTTCCTGTCGCAAGACGCGATCGAGTGGTTGACCCGCCTTGGCCGCTGCCGCGGCATCTACGGCTACCTGCACGGCCTCCTCACAGGCGGATGATAGCGAGGCGATGGCCGGCTTGTCGGAGAACTCGACATCGCGCCGAGCCGCCTCGCGTAGTTCTCGCTCCGCTGCGCGTCGCTGCTCCGCCCGCTGTTCGAGTTGCAGGCGGATGTCGTCTGATCGTTCGTTCACGCGGTAGGCATAGATCAGTGCTGAGATAGCTAACAGCCCAAACACACCCCAGCGGAGAAAGACGGTCACGCGGCTGGCGCCTACTTGGTGGCGCGTTTCTTGGCGGGCTTCTTGGCGGGCTTGGCCTGAGCAATCAATCGCTCCTCGGGGGTGCGGCCGGCGCGTAGCCCGAATCGCTCCTCGAACAATGGCCGCTTGTTGCCAGCGCGATACCAGGTAACGACTAGCGGGATCTTGGCGAGTCGGAATACCCCGAGCTGTGGGCAGCGGCGGTGTGTTTCTTTGGCCAGTGCCTTGATGTGTGAGGTAGTGGTACTAGTACGCAGCGTGAGATCAAAATTCACCTGCTGATACTTGGGTTGTAAGTGCAGATCGAAAAAGAACCCGCGTATATCGATCAGCGAACGGATCTTGGTCGTCAGATCGGTGTACTTGAGGTTCTGGTCGCGTGCCACGACCGCGATCGTGATCGACGTGCACCCCGCAAGCGCCGCGAGTTGCGCATGCACCGGTGTCCAGCCGCGGGAACGTCCGCGTAGATCCGGTGGGTCGCCGATGTCGAAGCCCTCCGGCTCATCGAACATGATCGACGGCTGGCCGTCAAAGAATGCCGCCAGCCGCATATGTTCATACGATTGTGTAGTGACATCTGACACGCCAACGTAGTCCGGGTATTTGACGCCTTCTTTCATGTGTTTCTCCCTGGCTGTTGGTTGTTGATCGTACAACTTGTGACGGACTGCGCAAATTGATTCTGCGTCGGGGCTCAAGAAATCCCTCGATGCGACGACAAACTTCCTGAGTAGGCGCGCGTCAACGCTGCGCAACATTGGTTCATAGAGAGAATTCCGCCATGAGTTTCCGTGTCGCCAATCCGCCTGGCCGCCTCGAACCAAGCTCGCTAAACGCGCGACGCGGCGCCGTGTCGGCCGGTCAGGCGGGTGTTCTCGATACCGGCGCCATCGAGCAGTTCCGCCGGCTCGATGCGGGTGGGCAGCGTGGTCTGCTGGCGCGGGTTTGCAGGCTTTACGACGAGGATGCTGCGCGGCTGTTAGAAATCATCAGCGCAGGGGTGACTGCTGGCAACCCGGTCACGATCACGGCCGCCGCACATGCGCTCAAATCTGCCAGCGCCAACCTTGGTGCGACGCTCGTCTCGGCGCTGGCCGCCGAACTGGAAGTCGAGACTCGCAACGGAACTCTCTCAAGAGCGAACGAGTTGTTAGCTAAATTACGCAACGCGCACGTGGCAGCGAGCTTCGCTATTGCGGAAGTGGTCAGCCCGGAGCCCGCTTGATTTATCGGCCGGTCCGATATTGAACCTGTCTGGCACATGTAAAACGGCGGCGCCGCTGCCGAGCGGCTAGCTGGGCCGCCCACGATCGTGGCGCCAGAGGACTTCGGTGCCGTGCTCGTGGCGCGCCAGTACGCGTGCGATGACAAACAACAGATCTGACAACCGGTTCAAATAACGAGGCACAGCGGCATTCACCGGTTCGCTGTCGGCGAGCGTCCAGACGCACCGTTCGGCTCGCCGCACAATGGTACGGGCGAGGTGGCAAGCGGCTGCTGCAGTGCCGCCACCGGGCAGGATGAAGTCCTCGAGCGCGGGTAACGACTCATTCAAGCTATCCAAGGCTTGCTCGAGTCGCGTGATCTGGTCAGCGCGGATCAGCTCGTGGCCGGGTATACAGAGCTCGCCACCCAGATCGAACAGATCGTGCTGCACTTCGATCAGACAGGCGCGAACGTTGTCCGGGATAGCCGCTACCGCCAGCACCATGCCGATGCTGCTGTTCGCTTCGTCGACCGTGCCATAAGCGGCCACGCGCGCGTGGTCTTTGCGCACTCGCGTGCCGTCACCGAGTCCCGTGGTGCCATCGTCGCCAGTGCGTGTGTAGATTTTTGAAAGGCGCTTGCCCATAGCTAGTCTTCTTCGGCTGGTTACCGTTGACAGTGGTCACGGTGGTCGCGCAACCTGCGCGGATGAATGAGCAACGATCTCATACTGCCGCCACATCCGCGAGTCCTGAGTTACGCGCTGCACTGGACGCCGCGCAAGCTGCAGCGGTCGTCATCCGCGAATTGTATCGGCGCAACCTCGCCATCGTCACCAAGGCGGACAAGTCACCGGTCACCGAGGCCGACGTCAAGGCAGAGCAGGCCATCCGCGGCATACTGTCGTCCCGTTTCCCGGACTACGGCTTTTATGGCGAGGAAACTGGCCAGCATGCGATGGACGCCCGCAACATCTGGCTCGTCGATCCGATCGATGGCACCAAGTCCTTCGTGCGCGAATGCCCGTTCTTCTCGACGCAGATCGCGTTACTGCGCGACGGGCGGCTGGTGCTCGGCGTGTCGAGCGCGCCGGCCTATGGCGAGCTTGCCTGGGCGGAACGTGGCGCGGGCGCTTATCTGGATGGTGAGCGTATCGATGTCAGTGCGACCGAGACGGTTGATCGTGCGATCGTATCCAGCGGTAACCTCAAGTCGTTAGCCGCGTCGCCGGCCTGGTCGAGGTTCGGTGGTTTGATCGGTGACGTGAGCCGTATCCGGGGCTACGGTGACTTCGTGCACTACCATCTGCTCGCGCGTGGCGCGCTCGACGCGGTGGTCGAGTCGGACGTCAATATCCTGGATATCGCAGCACTTGCCGTGATCGTCGAGGAGGCGGGCGGACGTTTCACCGATCTGCGCGGTGCACCGATCGGCCTCGCGACGACCACCGTACTGGCGACCAACGGCCCGCTGCATGCTACCTTGCTAGACCGTATTAACTACTAACTGCGCAGCTACAAGGCGCAGAGCGCGCTGTATCAAGGCTGCAGCCGCGTCGCGGACCAGGGGCCTGGCTGCGGGCCTGCTGGCGCGATCGTTAGCGTGCGCGTCCAGCGCGCGCGTTCGTGATAGCGCGATTCGCCTTCCACCCAGAGTTCGACGGCATCAGCCCATAGATGGTAGCCGCCCCAGAAGGGTGGCCGCGGAATGTCGAACGCCACGTCCAGACTGTCGTGCTCGTTTTCCGGGCCTGGGACTGGTGTGCCAAAGCGCTGTGCGGTCGCTTCGATCTGCGCGAACAAGGCTTCGCGCGTCGGTAGTGGTTGGCTCTGCGCGCTCGCCCAGGCGCCGATGCGCCGCTGCCACGGCCGCGACTGAAAATAGGCGTCGCTTTCGCTGTCTGGCGCGCGCTGCACCAGCCCCTCGATGCGTAGTTGGCGGTGCGCATGGTCCCAGTGCAGCACGACCGCGGCGCGAGAATTGCGGGCGAGTTCCTCACCCTTGCGAGAGTCGTAGTTGGAGACGAAGGTCAGATAGCCGCGGTCTGCGTGGATGTCCTTGCACAGCACGACCCGCGCCGACGGCCTGCCATCGACTGAGGTCGTCGCCAGCACCATAGAGTTCGGGTTCGGTTGGTCGCGCGCCGCCCAGGCGTCGGCTAGCCACCCGGACGCAATCGACAGCGGATTGGCCGGCAACGGGTCTGGCAGGAGTTCGTTGTACAAGGACATGAAAACAATGGTAACGCAAGCGATACGTTGGAGTGCAGTTGTCGCCCACGGCGCAGATTTTGAGCTTGCGGGAGGACCGGCGGGTCGATACAACGGTATCTTCAGATACCCAGTGGGGTATCGAGGCTAGTTGGTAACGCATGACGCTCGAAGAATTACGTGGCCGCTTGAACGAAATCGACCGCCAGCTTGTGGGCCTGGTGGCCGCAAGGCAGGCTGTTAGCCGTGAAATCGCGCACGCCAAGCGTGCCACGGGCTATCCCACGCGCGACTACTCGCGCGAGCGTGAGGTGCTGCTGACTGCCCGCGCGACGGCCACCGAGCTGGGGGTGTCGCCGCAACTGGCCGAGAACTTGTTGCGCCTGCTGATTCGTTCCTCGCTGACCACGCAGGAACAAGCGAGTGTCGTGGCGCGCGGTACCGGTAGCGGGCGGCGCGCCTTGGTGATCGGCGGCGCCGGCAAGATCGGTCGCTGGTTTGCGGACTTCATGGCGTCACAGGGTTTTTTGGTCGAGGTATCGGACCCCGCCGGCGTGCCTGCGCCCCACCTGGACGCGGGTGACTGGCGCGCCACGCAGCTCGACCACGATTTCATCATTGTCGCCACACCCTTGGGCGCAACCGACGCGATTCTGCGCGACCTTGCGCTGCGGCGGCCGCGAGCGGTGATATTCGACGTCGGTTCGCTCAAGTCGCCGCTGCGATCGGGCCTGATGGCACTCAAGTCGCATGGTTGTCGCGTGACGTCGGTTCACCCCATGTTTGGTCCCAGCACGGAGTTGTTATCCGGGCGGCACGTCATCTTTATCGATCTGGGCTCGGACGAGGCTTTGCAGGCCGCGCGCGAACTGTTCGCGCCGACGATGGTGGAACAGGTGGTCATGGACCTCGATGAACATGACCGTCTGATCGCCTACGTACTGGGGTTGTCGCACGCGCTCAACATCGCGTTCTTTACGGCTCTGGCCGAGAGCGGCGAGGCTGCGCCGCGTCTCGCACGCATGTCCTCGACTACCTTCGACTCACAACTGGACGTCGCGTCGCTCGTGGCCGAGGAGAGCCCGGAGCTGTACTACGAAATCCAGAGTCTCAACGATTACGGCGCCGAGTCCCTCGAAGCGCTCGCACAAGCAGTGGAGCGGATTCGAACCGCGGTGCTGTCGCGCGATCCGGCCAGCTTCGCGTCGCTGATGCAGCGCGGCCGCGACTATCTCGCCGACCGTCGTTCCGTCACCGAGCGGCGCGCTTAAGCGCTGGCGGCAAGGAGCGCCATGAAGCCTCGCAGACCAGACGATCAGCCTGATTTTGCAGCACCGCCGCGAGCGGCGACGGCGGAAGAGGCAAATGCTGCCTTGCGCGCACGCTTTCAGACGTTGCTCGACCAGGTGGCCCGTAACGAAGCCCTGTTCCGCAAGACGCAGGCACTCGAGTTGGAATTGCTGCGCGCGACCTCCCTTGCGGCGTTGTTCGAGCGGACGATCGACGGCTTGCGGGAGGCGTATGCGCTCGACAGCATTACCTTGAACGTCCTCGACCCGCAACACGAGCTGCGCCATATCGTTGCGGCTGAAAAGTGCTCATCGACCGTACTCGCCCAGGTCCAGTTCCTCGATTCGATCACCAAACTCGCGCCGCAGTTGGCAACGGCGACGCAGCCATGGCTAGGTCCCTATCAAGCCGAGGCGCACCGCAGGTTGTTAGCCGGCGGGGCGCAGGGCGGTAGCGTCGCGCTGATTCCGCTGCCCTATGCAAACCGCTCGATTGGCATCCTGGCTTTCGTCAGTCGCGATACGCGCCGCTTCAGCCGTGAACTCGCCAGCGATTTCCTTGCGCACCTCGGCTTGATCATCGCCATTTGCCTGGAGAACACGGTCAATCGGGCCCGCCTGACGCTGAGTGGTGTCACGGATTACTTGACCGGCCTGCACAATCGCCGTTACCTGCAGGGCCGCATGCGCGAAGAGGTCGCGCGCGCGGAACGTCAGCGGGGCAGCGTCGCCTGTCTGATGATCGACGTGGATGAATTCAAGGCGGTCAATGACGGCCATGGCCACTTGGGTGGTGATGGCGTGCTGGCCGAAATCGGCCGCCGGATCGAACAGCAGATTCGCGGCAGCGATACCGGTGCCCGCTATGGCGGCGACGAGTTTGCGGTCCTGATGCCAGCTGCCGGCGTAGTGGAGGCGCAGGTATTTGCCCAGCGCATCCACGCGGCCGTAGGGACAGTGCCGATCGCGCTGCCAGACGGTATGTCGTTGCGCTTGACGGTGTCGATCGGCGCCGCGGCACGTCCTGTGACTGGCGAGCGTGACCCGCAGGGGGTGGCGGGACGGCTCGTGGCAGCGGCAGACGCGGCGCTCTATCGGGTCAAACGCGCTGGCCGCAACAGTGTCGAATGCGACCCGGTTGCGGTCACGTGAGGCGTCTGCTTGTCCCCGCGTGGCTGGGCAGGTAAAAGGGACCGCATGGCTGACTGGATTGACGCTGAGGGCTACCGAGCCAACGTGGGTATCGTGTTGATGCGCCCCGATGGGCAGGTGTTTCTCGGCCGACGAGTGGGTGGCCGCGGCTGGCAGTTTCCCCAGGGCGGGGTAGGCCGGCATGAGACGCCTGAAGATGCGCTGTTTCGTGAGCTCAAGGAGGAGATCGGCTTGGATCGCAACGCGGTGAGGCTGCTGGGTGCAACTCGTGAATGGCTGCGCTACGACCTGCCCAAGCGCTATCGGCGGCGGGGTGTCGACTCGTTTTGCATCGGTCAGAAACAGCGCTGGTTTTTGTTGCAGTGCACGCAGACGGAGCTGTCATTCCGTTTCGACGCTACCAACGAACCGGAGTTTGACCAATTTCGCTGGGCGTCTTGGTGGGACCCGGTGCGTGAGGTGATCTTCTTCAAACGGCCGGTGTACGTGCAGGCACTGCACGAGCTGTCCTCGTTGGCCCATCCGGCGGGACTGCCGCCTTACCCTGAATGGTGGGAGCCGCAGACTGCGGCTGTCATGCCGGCCTGAGGGCAGCGCGGCTGGCAGGCTATGGCTGATCTACCGCCACAGTTGGTTGTCAGGGCGTACGCGCCTGCGCGTCGCTGGTTCACCGTGGGGGCCATTGCGATCGCGATCCTCGCAGCGCTGTACGCCACCTTCGAGGTGGGACGGTACAACGCGGGTTATGACAGCCTGGCAGCGCTGCGTGAGCGCGGCCGCCTCGGCGAGCAAGTGGCGGAGCGTGATGCAGCGCTGGCGGAGCTGCAAGGCAAGCTCGCGCACCTCGAAACGGCCGACATTGGCCAGTCGCGCGAGCGGCTAGAAGTTCAACGGACGATTGGTGAGTTGCAGGCCCAGGTGGCCAGTCTTAGCCAGGAGCTGGCTTTTTATCGTGGCATCGTGACGCAGGGCGCAAATGCCAGCGAAGTGAAGGTGCAGAATCTCAGTATCGCAGCGACTGATGTTCCGAATGGTTTTCGATTTCGCCTGACGTTGGTACAGCCCGTACGGCCGGACGCCGTGGTCAGTGGCAACGTGGTTTTTGCGGTCGCTGGTCAGCGAGACGGCAAGAACGAACGGCTGGATCTTGCGGCGCTCACGGGCGGCAAGCGTCGCGAAGTGCCGTTTACGTTTCGCTATCTGGAAAACATCGACGAGCAAATCACCTTGCCTGCCGGATTCAATCCAGAGGAGTTGCAGGTCGAGGTCCGATCCAGCCGCCGCGGCATCGCCCCGTTACAGCAGTCGCTCGTCTGGAATGTGGAAACGAGTTAGGGAGAGTCCATAGATGTTTGGTCGCAAGAAACACATGAATCCGCGTATCGACACGCTGGTCGGGAAGTCCGCGAAGCTGGTTGGGGATATCGAGTTCTCAGGTGGCTTGCATCTCGATGGGCGCGTGGCGGGCAATATTCGCGGCTCGGGTGACGGCAAATCGGCTCTGTCGATCAGCGAGCATGGCGGCGTCGATGGCACGGTCGAGGCGGCCAGCGTCGTTCTCAACGGCAGCGTCAATGGCGACATCTTCGCGCGCGAGCGGATCGTGCTGGGCAGCCAGGCGCGCGTCAATGGCAATGTCAGTTACGGCATCATTGAAATGGCGCCTGGTGCCGTGATCACCGGGAAGTTGATGCCTTTGGCGGCTGGCAAGGTGGTTCCCGCCGCGCCGGAGCCCTCGCTGGACAAGATACCGCCTACCGCGGATGAAATCCTCAGTGGCGCCACTAAAGTCGCCTGAATGGCCGGTTTGCGACGGCCACTTTGACCAGCCCGGAACGATTACCTAGACTATCACTCTAAATTCTCATGCGACTTCACCGCCGGGCTTCGTTTTCATGACCACCACCGACGCACTCGTTTTCAGTGACTCAGCTGCCCGCAAGGTGGGCGACTTGATCCGCGCCGAAGGCAATCCCAAGCTCAAGCTGCGGGTGTTCGTGCAGGGTGGTGGCTGCTCCGGTCTGCAGTATGGCTTCGAGTTCGACGAAGAAGAGCAGGACGGCGACACGCGGGTTGAGAACCTGGGTGTCACCTTGCTGGTCGACCCGATGAGCTATCAGTACTTGAACGGCGCCGAGATCGATTACAAAGAGAATCTCGAGGGTTCGCAGTTCGTCATTCGCAACCCCAACGCCACCACCAGCTGCGGCTGCGGCTCATCGTTCGCTGCTGCCTGATTTGAAGTCCACGCCGGTGGCACGCCGGGCGGCAAAGTCGGTTCCAGAAGTCCTCGCCGCAGTCGACCTCGGCTCCAACAGTTTTCACATGGTCGTGGCGCGCCACAGCCATGGCCAGCTCGTTGTGCTCGACAAGCTGCGCGAGATGGTGCGGCTCGCCGCCGGTCTCGAACCGGACGGCAGACTCAAGAAGGAGGTCGCGGACCGTGCCCTGCGGTGTCTGGAGCGATTCGGGCAGCGACTGCGCGACATGCGTGCCAGCAGCGTACGAGTGGTAGGAACTAGCGCACTCAGGATTGCGCGCCGTGCTGACCCCTTTCTCAACCGCGCACGCGCGGCGCTCGGGCACCCGATCGAGATCATCTCCGGCATCGAGGAAGCGCGGCTGATCTATGCCGGCGTGTCGCATACCATGGCGCCTGCGCCGGAACGACGGTTGGTTTGCGACATCGGCGGTGGCAGCACCGAGATCATCATCGGCGAAGGTCTCAACCCGCTGGCACTCGAGAGCTTGACCATTGGTTGCGTGCGTTTGAGCGAACAGTTCTTTGCCGATGGGCGTCTGTCGCAAAAGCGTATCGCACGTGCCCGACTGGCGGCGCGCTTGGCGATCGAGCCCTATCAAGCCGCGTTCCGGCGCCGCGGCTGGGACGAAGCCGTCGGCAGCGCCGGAACGGTACGAGCCATCGGCGATGCGGTGCGGGAACTGCTACCTGCTTCGACCGCCATCACGGTCGATGGGCTTGAGCTGATATTGGCCGAGTTAGCGGCGCTACAGCATATACGCGAGCTGCCTTTAAAGACCGTGGATGTTGAGCGACGCAAGTCATTCGCGGGTGGTGTCGCGATCCTCGCCGAGATCTTTGACCAGCTGGGCATCGAGGAGATGCGGGTTGCAGAAGGTGCGATGCGCGAGGGCCTGCTGTATGACTTGTTAGGCAGATATACAGATGAAGATGCGCGTGATCGCAGTGTGCGTGGCACGCAGCGGCGCTACCATGTCGATCTGGAGCAGGCGGACCGAGTCGAGAACACCGCGCTCGGCTTTCTCTCGCAGGTCGAGGAGAGCTGGGATATCAGCGATCCGGACAGCGAGCAAATTCTGCGCTGGGCGGCGCGCTTGCATGAGATCGGACTCGATGTCGCGCATAGCGGCTACCACCGGCACGGAGCGTATCTACTCGAGCATGCTGATATGGCTGGCTTCACTCGCGAAGAGCAGCGGCTGCTCGCGCGGATCGTCGCGCTGCATCGGCGCAAAACCAATACCGACCAGTTCGCGGAGTTGCGCGTGCCGTGGAATACGCGCGTGCCATTTCTGGTTGTAGTGCTGCGACTCGCCGTGCTGTTGCACCGCGGCCGTAGTTCAACCCTGTTGCCTGCTGTCAGCGTGACTCCCCGCAAGCGCGCCGTCGTCGTGGCTTTCCCGGCAGGGTGGCTGGATGACAATCCGTTGACCGCTGCCGATTTGCAAAACGAGGCGTTGCTACTGAAAGGCTTGGGGTTCCGGCTGCTGGTCGAGTCGCAAAAAACAGTAGGCTGAGCGCTAGAAGTTTTCCTGCAATACCGGTGACACCATGACGCAGCCTCCTTTTGAGTACTCAGGCGCCAGCGAGCTGGCTGTGACGAACTTCGAACAAACCGTTCTGGCGTATGCCGGCTTTCGCCGCGACATTGGTGCCTGCCTGAAGGCGACCTTTGCAGCCGATCCAGACATGCTCATGGCGCATGTGCTGAAGGGCCTGTTTTTCCAGTTCATGGCAATTCCGGCGATCTTGCCGCGTGCGCGCGACGCCTTGCTGGCTGCAGAACAGGCCGCGGTACAGCGCGGCGCGACGGCGCGAGAGCGGCAGCATATGGCCGGACTCGACGCATGGACGCGCGGCCTGCTAGTCGACGCAGCGCGCATTTATGAGTCGATACTCGCGCAGCACCCACGCGACCTGTTAGCCCTGAAGCTGGCGAACTTCTTCCATTTTTATTGTGGCAACTCACGTGAGCTGCGTGATGGTGTCGCGCGAGTATTGCCGCATTGGCAGCGGCAGGACCCTGGCTATGGCTTCGTCCTGAGTCTGTATGCATTTGGTCTTGAGGAAAATGCTGAGTATGCGCAGGCCGAGCGCAATGGCCGTGCAGCGATCGAGATCAATCCAGCCGACGCCTGGGGCGTCCATGCAGTCGCGCACGTCTGTGAGATGCAGGATCGTCACCGGGAGGGTATCGACTGGCTGGCACAGCTCGAACCGCACTGGAACGATCTCAATAATTTCCGTTATCATCTGTGGTGGCATCGGGCGCTGCAGCACCTCAATGCAGGCGAGCACGAGGCGGTGCTGGCGATGTACGACGAGCACCTATGGGACGCCAAGTCGGACGACTATCTCGATCTGACGAACGACATCTCCATGCTGCAGCGGCTGGAATTCGCCGGCGTCGAGGTGGGCGCGCGGTGGCAGGCGATCGCCGATAAAGTGCTGCCGCTCAGCGCCGCACGCTATTTTGCATTCGTTGACGCGCACTATGTGTTGGCGCTCGCAGCGGCGGGTCGAGACGATCAGGCGGACGCGCTGCTCAGTGCAATACGCGCCGCGGCCGCCGCCACGCCGGCGCAAACCATTTCCGCGGTAACAGCCGCCGTGAATGGCGCGCTATGCGAAGGACTGCTGTCATTTCGGCGGGGCCACTATGCGCGCGCCACTGAAGCGATCGGGCCGGTACGCGAGCAAATCCACTTGCTCGGCGGTAGTCATGCGCAGCGGGATTTGTTCGACGAGATCCTGGTCGAGTGCGCATTACGCGCCGGGCAACATGGGCTGGCTCGTCAGCTGCTCGATGATCGCCGTGCCACTCGCCCTGGCAACCGATGGAACACGGACCGGTTGTCGCGGCTCGCAGCGACATATTGAATTGATCCGGTTGGGGGAGAAACTAGCTGGCGGCAAAGCCAGGGCTGCCGAGCGCGTGGGACGCCAGCAACTCAAGCTGCGCGGTCACCGCCGGCTCGCTGCCGGGTTGCAAGCGGACATAGCTGCCATCACGCTGTAGTTCCCATGCCTGCGTGTTGTCCCACAGGTAGGTGTCGAGATCCCTGAGGATGCGCATCCGATGCGAGCGGCGTTTGATCGGGAACGCGATCTCAACCCGGCGGAAGAAGTTCCGCTCCATCCAGTCTGCGCTGGATAAAAAAAGTTCTGCGTCGCCGTTGTTGTCGAAGTAGAACACGCGCGAATGCTCGAGGAACCGCCCGACGATCGAGCGCACGCGGATATTGTCGGAAACACCGGGAATTCCAGGCCGAACAGCGCACACGCCACGTACGATCAAGTCGATTTTCACGCCGGCGCAGGAGGCGCGGTACAGCGCTTCGATAGCCTCGGCCTCGACTAACGAGTTCATCTTGGCAATGATCCTCGCCGGGTTGCCGGCGCGGGCGTGGGCTGCCTCGCGTTCTATCTTGGCGAGCATCGCCGCATGTAATCCGAACGGCGACTGGATTAGGCGCGACAGACGCGGCGTCTGGGTCAGGCTAGTGAGCTGCAAGAATAGTTCGTGCACGTCCTGACCGATTTCTGGATCACAGGTAAACAGACTGTAGTCGGTGTAGGCGCGAGCGGTCTTCGGATGGTAATTGCCTGTGCCGAGGTGGCAATAGCGGCGGATGCCGTCGCCCTCGCGGCGTACCACTAACAGCATCTTGGCATGGGTTTTGTAGCCGACTACGCCGTACATGACGTGAGCGCCTGCTTCCTGCAGCCGGTTGGATAGCTCGATATTGGCTTCCTCATCAAACCGCGCCCGCAGTTCGATAATGACGGTTACGTCCTTGCCGGACTGCGCCGCCGAGACCAACGAGTCTACGATCGGGGAATCGTTGCCGGTGCGATACAGCGTCTGCTTGATCGCGAGGACTTGCGGGTCCTGGGCGGCAGCGCGCAAGAAATCCAGCACTGGAGCAAAACTCTGGAACGGGTGGTGCAGCAGCACATCTTTGGCGCGGATCGCCGCGAAGAAGTCGCCTTGCCCGACCAGTCGCTTCGGTACGCCAGGGGTAAAGATGGGGTACTTGAGGTCGGGTCGCTGCGCGAGATCGTAGATGGCGCTGAGACGGTTGAGATTGACAGGTCCTGTGACCTCGTAGAAGTCCAGCTCGCTCAGCGCAAACTGCTTGATCAGAAACTCGTCGTACTCAGGCGGGCAATCTTTCGCCACTTCCAGGCGCACGGCGGCGCCATAGCGCCGTTGCGCCAATTCGCCCTCGAGCGCCCGACGCAGATCATCGACTTCTTCGTCGTCCACATACAAGTCGCTGTTGCGGGTGACGCGAAACTGGTAGCAGCCGAGCACTTCCATGCCAGAGAACAGACTGGAGACGAAATGCTGCACGATGGCCGACAGCAAGACGATGCGCTTGACGTTGCCGTTGTTGTTAGGCAGGGGCACGACACGCGGTAGCGAGCGTGGTGCCTGGACAATAGCGAGGTTGCTATTGCGGCCAAATGCATCCTTGCCCGACAGCCTGACAATGAAGTTGAGGCTCTTGTTCTGGATCCGCGGAAACGGTCGCGCCGGATCGAGCCCTAGCGGTGACAGCACAGGCTCGACTTCGAGCTCGAAGTAACGCTCGAGCCAGGTTTTGGTCTCATCGTCCCACTGCGTGCGGGGTATGAGCTCAATGCCCGCGGTGCGCATCGCGGGCAGCAGGACCTCATTCAGGCACCGCGCCTGCTCTCGTACGACGTCCATGGTTGCAGCGTGAATCGACTGCAGTTGCGTGGCGACGGTGAATCCGTCGGGCCCGGCCTGGTCAGAGCCGAGCTCCAGGCGTTGCTTCAGACCGGCGACTCGAATTTCGAAAAACTCGTCGAGGTTGTTCGAGGAGATGCAGAGAAACCGCAGCCGCTCGAGCAGTGGATTTGTTGGGTCCAGCGCCTGTTCCAGCACACGGCGGTTGAATGCGAGCAACGACATCTCGCGATTGATGTAGTGCTCTGGAGCACTGAGATCGGGCTGATCCATTCGACCTTCATCCTGCTGAAAAACCCCTCCTTATAACCGCGGAGGGGTCGGCCGAACCATTACAGTCTGATGACAGTCGTCGTGACTGTGAGCGTTATCGCGCAACCAGCAACGGACCGATCGGAAAGTCGAGTGAGCGACTGAGTCCCGCCGTCTGGTCCTGGAACAGCGCGAGCTGCCTGGCTGGAATTGGCTCTGCTTTCGGTAGCGGCACCTTCTGCGGGTCTTTGTGTGTTCCGTTGACCCGATATTCGTAGTGCAGGTGCGGGCCGGTGGCCAAGCCGGTCTTGCCGACGTAGCCGATGACACTGCCGAGGTTCACTTTGGCACCGGGCCGCAAGCCTTTGGCGAAGCGGGACAAATGGCCGTACACGGTCACGATGCCGCGAGAATGGTCCAGTTCGATCACCTTGCCATAGCCGCCCTTGTTGCCGACGAACCGCACGCGACCGCTGCCGGCAGCACGGACTGGCGTGCCGGTTGGCGCCGCATAGTCGACGCCCTTGTGGGCCCGGATACGATTCAAGACGGGATGCCGCCGCGACAGATTGAAGCGCGAACTGACCCGCGAGAACTCGACCGGCGCGCGCAAAAAGGCCTTGCGAAGACTGGCGCCGTCGGCGGCGTAGTAGTCAGCTCGACCGTCACCATCCGTATAGCGCAAAGCACGGTACTCGCGGCCGTTGTTGATGAATTTGACCGCCAGGATATCGCCATCACGCAAGAACTGGCCGTCGCGCCACACCTGTTCGTAGGTGACGATGAAATTGTCGCCTTGCTGGATGTCGAGTACGAAGTCGATGTCGTAGGCAAAAATGTCGGCGATTCGCACCGCAATTGCATCGGACAAATTAGCATCGCTGGTCGCTTGAAAGAGCGACGAGCGGATCGTGCTCTGCGCCGTGAGCACGCGGATATCGAGCGGGTTCTCCAGTACATCGGCTGCAAATCCAGACTCTGCGCGCGTGACCTTGAGTGTCTCGCTGTCTGACAGGCGACGCTCGAGGCCTAACAATGTGCCGCCGTCATGCACGAACTTAAGCAGGTCACCCGGGTACAGGCGATCGAGCTTGGCGCTCAGGTTCGGCAGCGAGCGCAGATTTGCGAGGTCAGCC
>JADJBE010000001.1:0-182500 GCA_016703895.1 Pseudomonadota bacterium | reverse complement strand
ATTACTCAGGGGGGTAGAGCACTGTTAGGAGAAGGGGGCCATCTCGGCTTACCGACTCCTTGCAAACTCCGAATACCCTGAAGTACAGCTCGGGAGACACACAGCGGGTGCTAACGTCCGTTGTGAAAAGGGCAACAACCCAGACCATCAGCTAAGGTCCCAAAATCTCGGCTAAGTGGTAAACGATGTGAGAAGGCATAGACAGCCAGGAGGTTGGCTTAGAAGCAGCCATCCTTTAAAGAAAGCGTAATAGCTCACTGGTCTAGTCGGCTCGCGCGGAAGATTTAACGGGGCTCAAGCCGAGTACCGAAGCTATGGGTTTGGTGGCGTAAGCCATCAAGCGGTAGGGGAGCGTTCTGTAAGCCTGCGAAGGTGTACTGTGAGGTGTGCTGGAGGTATCAGAAGTGCGAATGCTGACATGAGTAACGTTAATGTGGGTGAAAAACCCACACGCCGAAAACCCAAGGTTTCCTGAGCCACGTTAATCGGCTGAGGGTGAGTCGGTACCTAAGGCGAGGCCGAAAGGCGTAGTCGATGGATAGCAGGTTAATATTCCTGCACCAGGTGCCACTGCGATGGGGTGACGGAGAAGGCTAGGCCGGGCGGTGCATGCACCGTTCAAGGTTGTAGGAATTGTCAGTTGGAAAATCCGCTGGCATCTATTCCAAGGACCGAGTACGAGGAGAGTACGCTCTTCGAGTTGGCTGATGCCACGCTTCCAGGAAAAGCCTCTAAGCTTCAGGTAGTAACTGACCGTACCGTAAACCGACACTGGTGGGTGAGCAGATGATCTGCTAAGGCGCTTGAGAGAACTCGGGTTAAGGAACTCTGCAAATTGATACCGTAACTTCGGGAGAAGGTATGCCTTTTGTTGTTAGTAGATTTACTTTACAAAGCAACGAGAGGCCGCAGGTAATCGGTGGCTGCGACTGTTTATCAAAAACACAGGACTCTGCGAACACGAAAGTGGATGTATAGGGTCTGACGCTTGCCCGGTGCCGGAAGGTTAATTGATGGGGTCAGCCGCAAGGCGAAGCTCTTGATCGAAGCCCCGGTAAACGGCGGCCGTAACTATAACGGTCCTAAGGTAGCGAAATTCCTTGTCGGGTAAGTTCCGACCTGCACGAAAAGCGTAACGCTGGCCACACTGTCTCGACCCGAGACTCAGTGAAGTTGAAATCGCTGTGAAGATGCGGCGTAGCTGCGGAAAGACGGAAAGACCCCGTGAACCTTTACTACAGCTTTACACTGAACTTTGACCTTGTTTGTGTAGGATAGGTGGGACCCTGTGAAGTGGGGGCGCTAGCTCTCATGGAGGGAACGTTGAAATACCACCCTGATAAGTTCGGAGTTCTAACCTTGGCCCGTTATCCGGGTCGGGGACAATGTATGGTGGGTAGTTTGACTGGGGCGGTCTCCTCCCAAAGAGTAACGGAGGAGTGCAAAGGTACCCTCAGCGCGGTCGGTCATCGCGCAATGTGTGCAATGGCATAAGGGTGCTTAACTGCGAGACGGACATGTCGAGCAGGTGCGAAAGCAGGTCATAGTGATCCGGTGGTTCTGTATGGAAGGGCCATCGCTCAACGGATAAAAGGTACTCCGGGGATAACAGGCTTATTCCTCCCAAGAGTCCACATCGACGGAGGAGTTTGGCACCTCGATGTCGGCTCATCACATCCTGGGGCTGTAGCAGGTCCCAAGGGGTTCGGCTGTTCGCCGATTAAAGTGGTACGCGAGCTGGGTTCAAAACGTCGTGAGACAGTTTGGTCCCTATCTGCCGTAGCCGTTGGAGATTTGAGGGTGAGCTGTCCTTAGTACGAGAGGACCGGGATGGACGCACCTCTGGTGTTCCGGTTGTCACTACAGTGGCACTGCCGGGTAGCTATGTGCGGACGGGATAACCGCTGAAAGCATCTAAGCGGGAAGCCCCCCCCAAGATTAGATCTCCCTGGGAACTCGATTCCCCTAAAGGGCCCACGAAGACTACGTGGTTGATAGGCTGGGTGTGTAAGGTCAGTAATGGCCTCAGCTAACCAGTACTAATTGCCCGTGAGACTTGACCATATAACTTCAAGCAGTTTGGCTTTTTTGGTCAGACCAATTGAAGTGATGCAAAAGCATGAAGCGTTCACATCTGTGAATGCGATGCGTAAAAAATGTTGCACAGCGCTTGAGCTGGGCGTCAAACCAAAAAAACATCCAGATTGTTCGGTAGTCAGGCTGGGCGCCTGATTGCCGCAAAGAATTCCCTGGCGGCCATAGCGAGCGGGAACCACCCGATCCCTTTCCGAACTCGGAAGTGAAAACGCTCTGCGCCGATGGTAGTGTGGCAGTTGCCATGCGAGAGTAGGTCACTGCCAGGGTCCTAACGAGACAGCCCCCGCTACGCAAGTGGCGGGGGCTTTTTCTTTGTTCCCTCAGTTACGTCCGACCAAGTGCGGCGTGCCAGGCGAGCGATACGTGCGCGAATGCGAGCGGTGCACATGGTTCGCCAACGGTCTTGATCAGAGTCTGACCATAGCCGAGCTCTCCAGGTTCGCGCATTACCTCGAGGCAGCGGTCTGGTATGTTCAATAGCCAGACTTCCGGGATGTCGTACCGCGCATAGAGCGGTACTTTGCGGCGCCGGTCGAAGGTAAGCGATGAATCAGAGACTTCGATCAATAGCAAAACGTCGGCTTGCCGCGGCGCGAATTCCCGGTAGTTGTCGGCCCGTGGCCGCAGCAACAGCAGGTCCGGTTGCAGCTCGGTCATTGGGAGTAGCTGCAGCGGATTTTGCGACCAGACGAAGCAACGGCCGCCAATACCGGAGCGGAACATCATTTCCGTGAGCACAGCGACGGCCGACGCGTGCCGGGCTCCTATTGGTGCCATCTTTAAAACCGCACCCTCGAGGAGCTCAAGGCGAGCTTCAGGCTCAAATAGGCCGATCGCCCCCATCTTGTGGTACTGCTCAACACTAATAAGATAGGGCTGGGGTGCTGTCACGTGGTTCATATCGGACATTCGAGTATCCCGGGTGCGAGCCAGCTGGTCGGAGCGAGTATCTGCCGCAAATCGCGAGATTGGCAAGGACCGGCTCCACGCAGGCACAATCAGGCTGTACTAGTTTTGAGGGAGCGCGATTCCATGTATTTGCCCGAAGGACCAACCCGCCCGTCTATTGGGGCGCTCAATGAGTTCTGGCGCGCAGCACGTGCAGCCAACTCGCACACTGACTTTCCGGCGGACTATCAAGTTCGTTGGATCGGTCTCGATGACGAGAGCACCCAGCAAATCTTTGAATTGATACGCGCGCGCGACAAGACCGGTACATTCACCTTGCCGTGGATTGTGGAACGCACTGATCAACCGACGCCGGCGGTCGGCGATCACATCGTCTTGATCGCGTTCGATGGCACACCGACTTTGTTGATCCGTCTCGACCGCATCCGCGAGTTCAAGTTTGGGACTGTCACGGCAGATGACGTCGCCATAGACGGCTCTCCGGTGCGCGACCTCGCGGTGTGGAAGCCGCTGCATACCCGGTACTGGAACGCGTTGCTGCAGCCATTTGGCCTCGCTACTAGCGACGACATGCCAGCGTGGGCCGAGAAATTTTCGGTGATCTACGATCCAGCCTAGGCTCGGTCTTCGTATTGGCACCTACAGACGGAACTAGCGCAAGTCGGCATATTGCTAACCGTACCCAATTGATCAAGGGATCAACATGCAGTTTCCTCGAAAGTCCCGAGCCCGGGGATGGAGCTGGATTGCGCTCGCCGCGTTCATGTCGGGCTCTGCGTTTGCTACCGACGTTTTGCAGCTGACGCCCGCGCAGCGTGCCAATGCGCGCATCGAAACGATCGCGGTCGATTCGTCCAGCAATAGCGCAGCCTCGGGCATCACTGTCACGGGCCGCATCGAAGCGGGTTCCGCGGGTCGCGCACTGCTCTCGGCACCCGCGGCCGGGCGCGTCCTCGAGTTGAATGCGCTGCCTGGCAACCGGGTCAAGCGCCGCGACGTGCTCGTTGTGCTCGCCGGACCCGACATCGCGTCGTTGCAGGGCAGCGTGCGCGAGGCGAGGGCTGGTGCGAAGGTGGTGGCGCAACGGCTCGAGCGCGATCGTCTACTGGTGAGCGAAGGCGTGGTGTCTGCCGGTCGGTTGCAGCAAACGGAGGCCGACTACGCAGCGGCACGGGCGCAAGTGAGCGCACTGGCTGGCGCGAACGCCGCGATGGATCTGACGTCGCGCAATGGCCAATTGGTCGTGCGCTCGCCGATTGACGGTGTGCTGGCAGGTCCGCGTCTTGCTGTTGGACAAAGTGTCGCGATGGGTGATTCCTTGGCTGTACTTGGAACGCCCGAGCAACTGCGCGTGGCGCTGGCCGCGAGCGTCGTTGTGGCTCGAGGGCTGAGCGTCGGCGATTCGGTCATTGTTCGTAGCCGCAGTTGTGAGGCCGCCGCAATCGTCCGGTCCATCGGTACGCAAGTTGAAGCAAACCATGTCGTCACAGTGGATGCGATGATCAGCGATGTCGACACCTGTCTGTTGCCCGGTGAATCCGTGACAGCGTCGATCGCCCCGAGCTCGGCAGCCGCAGGCGGCTTTGCTGTGCCGCCGCGCGCATTTGTGCGACGTGGGCCAGAGACCTTCGTGTTCGTTGAACGTGGCCAGGGTTTCGAGGTTGTTGCAGTCGATGCTGATGCCGCTCGTGCCGGTTTTGCTCGCAGTGCGTCGCTGCAGCAAGGCGATCGGGTGGCAATCACCGGTACCGCGTTGCTCAAGGGTGCTTGGCTCGGCATCGCTGAAGAAGAATAGTTAGCACAGATGATTTCGCGACTCATCGCTTTTGCCCTGACGCAGCGCCTGATCATTGCGCTGGCGGCGGTTGGCCTGATCGTCGCGGGCACGCTGGCATTGCTGCGCCTGCCGATCGATGCTTTTCCCGACATCTCGACCACGCAGACCAAGATCATCCTGAAGGCGCCAGGTATGACGCCGGAGGAGGTCGAAGCCCGAATCGTCGTGCCGATCGAGCAGGAGCTATTGGGCATTCCGAATCAGACCATCCTGCGATCGATGGCCAAGTACGGCATTGCGGATATCACGATCGACTTTAGTGATTCGACCGAGATCTACTGGGCGCGCCAGCAGGTGAGCGAGCGGCTGGCTGCAGTCATGGCAGACCTGCCGGACTCGGTGAGTGGCGGGCTCGCGCCGATCGCGACGCCGTTGTCTGATGTCTTCATGTTCACGCTCGAGGGACCGCTGCCGCTCGCCGAGCGCCGCGCCTTGATCGACTGGGTGATCCGTCCGCGGCTGCGCACGCTGGAGGGGGTCGCGGACGTCAATGCGCTCGGCGGATTCGTGCGCACCTTCGAGGTCGAGCCCGACATGACGGCGCTGGTTGCTCGAGAACTGAGTCTCAAGGATCTGAGGGCAGCGCTGCAGGCTAACAACCGTGGTGACGGCGCAGGCCGCGTGACAGCCGGTGAAGAGTCCCTGCCGATCCGCGTTGATTCGACCGTCAAGACGCTGGAGGATATCGGCGCGATTGCCGTCAAGACAGATCGGGCCGGTGTCGTGCGAGTCGCGGACGTCGCGACAGTGCAGTACGGTACGTTGACACGTTATGGTGCCGTGACACGCAACGGCGTCGATGAGGCGACCCAAGGCATTGTCATTGCGCTGCGAGGTGCAAACGCGCGGACTGTGGTGGCGCGCGTCCGGGCAGAACTCGATGCGATCGCCAAGACGTTGCCCGAGGGCATCGAGATCGTGCCGTTCTATGATCGCAGCGCGCTAGTCGATCGTGCGACAGGAACTGTGGCCAAGGCGTTGCTCGAAGCGGCTGTTCTGATCGTGATTCTGCTGGTGCTGTTCCTCGGCGATCTTCGCGCTGCGATCGTCGTGACGATGGCGCTACCGCTCGCGGCACTGGCCACCTTTCTGGTAATGGAGCAGGTCGGGTTGTCGGCCAACCTGATGTCGCTAGGAGGGCTGGCGGTGGCCATCGGCATGTTGGTAGATGCGGCAGTGGTTGTGGTGGAGAACGTCGTGGCGCGTCTGGGTGAGCCCGCGCGGGAGCGGCCAGCGCCTGTGCTGCATGTCATCTTCCGTGCCGTCAAAGAAGTGGCAGCGCCGGTGATCGGCGGAATCATGATCATTGCCGTGGTGTTCCTGCCGTTGCTGACGTTACAAGGTCTCGAGGGCAAGTTGTTTCGCCCGGTGGCCTCTACCATTGTGATTGCGCTGGTTGCATCGCTGATCCTGTCCTTAACGGTGATTCCCGTGCTGTCGTCATTCATGCTGCGACGGGCGGAGCATCAAGAGCCTTGGCTGATGCGCAAGCTGACGCCGGCGTTCATGCGCTTGTTCGATTGGTCGATGCAGCACACAAAAGTCGTGCTGGCGATTGCGGCGGCAACCGTTGTCGCAGCGCTGATTGCGTTTCCCTTCCTCGGCAAATCCTTTATCCCGACGCTCGATGAGGGTGACGTGCTGGTTCAGATTGCCAAACTGCCGTCGATCAGTCTCGAAGACTCGGCCCGTATCGATCTGGATGTGCAGCAGGAGATTCTGCGCACGACGCCCGAGGTCAAGAACATCATGGCGCGGCTCGGCTCTGACGAACTAGGTCTCGATCCCATGTCACTCAACGATACTGATACGTTTCTCGAGTTGAAACCGGAAACGGAGTGGCGCGGCGGCAAGGACGAGATCATTGCGTCGTTGCGCCAGGTTGGCGCCAGTTTTCCTGGGCTTGCGTTTGGTTTTACGCAACCCATCGAGATGCGAGTGTCCGAGATGCTGACCGGCACGCGTGGCGACGTAGCCGTGAAGATTTTCGGTCCCGAAATCGATGAGTTGAATCGGCTGGCACTGGCAGTCCAAGCGGAGCTGCAGCGTATCGACGGTGCTGAGGACGTCATGTACCTGGCTAACGACAGCATGCAGTATCTGCGGGTCGATCTCGATCGCACTGTGTTAGGCGCGGCAGCGGGCGATGCTGAGAATGTCCAGCAGGAACTGCGAGCGCTGGTGGAAGGCGAGCGCATTGGTTCGGTGCTGACAGGCGGTCGGCGTGTGCCGCTGGTCATACGTGGCAGCGAGGACTATCGCGGCAACATCGAGAGTATCGGGGCGGCGCCAGTGGGCGGCGCAGCCGGCGCGGGGACACCGCTCACGGCGACCGCGGGTATCTCCGTGACGCAGGGTCCGGTGAAACTGGAGCGCGAGAACTCGTCGCGCTTCTCGGTGGTCTCGGCCAACGTGGAGGGGCGCGATCTGGTGGGTTTTGTTGAGGAGGCTAGTGCTGCTGTTGCGCAAGCGGTGCCCTTGCCCGTCGGCTATCGGTTGACCTGGGGTGGTGAATTCCAGAATCAGCAGCGCGCCGCGGCACGCCTGACGCTGGTCGTGCCGATTGCACTCGGATTCGTGTTTCTACTGCTATTTGCGACACTTGGCAGCTTGCGCCAGGCAGCGCTTGTGCTGGCTAACATTCCTTTCGCGTTGGTTGGCGGTATTGCTGCGCTCGCGGTCTCCGGGGAATATCTGTCCGTGCCAGCCTCGATCGGCTTTATTGCTCTGATGGGCATTGCCGTCCTGAACGGACTCGTGTTAGTCGGTTACTTCAATCAACTGCTTGCTCGTGGTGTGTCGTTAGTGGAAACAGTCCGCGGCGGCGTATTGCGTCGGCTGCGCCCGGTGTTGATGACTGCATCGATTACGGCGTTCGGCTTGGTACCGTTGCTCTTTGCTACCGGTCCCGGTTCGGAAGTGCAACGCCCACTGGCGGTTGTTGTCATTGGCGGCTTGATGACTTCGACGGCGTTGACGCTCGTCGTGTTGCCCATTTTGTTCAAGCGTTTCGGAGTCGCGCGCTAATGACCAACCCCGAGACAAGCGGGCCCCTCGTCGCGTTGAATCTGGCTTTCCCTGCGGCCATCGAAGAAGAGCTGATCGACTTCTGCCATGAGCACAACCAGCTGATCGCAGGTTTTACGATCCTGGTCGCGGAAGGTTTTGGCGATGGCGCTAAGCTGCACTCCGCCGCAGAGGTGGTGCTCGGTCGCGCCAAACGTCGCTTGCTCACGGCGGTCTTGCCGATCGCCAATGTCGACAGTGTGCTGACCGCCTTGCGGGATGCATTACCATCACCTGAGATCGTCTATTGGACCACCTCGGTCGAACGTTTCGGGAGACTGCGTTGAAGATGGTTCGACTACCACTGGCCGTGCGTGGTCGCTGTGCTTGGCCGTTGATCGGTCTGGTCTTGTCTGGCTTTGCCGGGATGGCTTCTGCGGCGCCGCCGCTGCCGGCTGCAGAACTGCTTGCTCGGGCTGTCGATACTGCGCCCGCGACGCGAGCTGCTCGCGCGCGTTTGAGCCAAGCACGCGCGGAGGCGCGATTGTCCGCTCTGGGTCCTTACGACTGGACTGTTAGTGGCGCCGGAGTTCGGCGCGAGATCGAGGGTGAGGGTCGTTTCAACGAGTGGGACGTGGCACTCGAGCGGCCCGTACGCCTGCCAGGCAAGGCCGCTATTGATCGCGAACTCGGTCGGTTGATGGTGCGACGGGCGGCAGCGGAGCTGCAGTCCGTCGAACGCGACGCCCGCCTGCAGATTCTCGACGCATGGTTCAGTTGCGTGAACGCTGCGGAGCGTGCCGTGCTGTTGGAACAGGATCGAGTCTTGATGCAGTCCGTTGCCGATGCGGTCGGCCTCCGGCGCCGTCGAGGCGACTTGGCGGAGTTGGACGAAGTACTGGCGTTAGCTGAACTGGCAACACTCAATGCAGAGGTGACCGCCGCGCGCATGGTTGCCCTGGACACTGCGAAGATGCTCGCGACTCGGCTCGAGGTAACGAGTTGCGCCGTTGAAAATTGGGACAAGCCTGCGATAGCGGCTGCGGACAGTTCTGTGCCGGACTTGGAATCGGCGGAGCAACTTGGCCTCGATCCGCTCGTGCAGGCCGGTGCTGCGGCGGCCGAGTCGGCGAGTCTTGCGGCGGAGCGGGCGCGGCGGGACCGGTTGCCTGATCCCACACTAGGTGTTAGCTACGGCCGCGAACGCGGCGGCGAAGAGCGCTTGGGCGGATTGTTCGTGAGTGTACCGCTCGGCAGGAGGCGGCGCACGGCAGAAGTGGCGCAGGCCGAGGCAGCCGCAGCCGTCGCAGTGGCGGAACACGACGCCGTGCGTAGCGGTGTTCGGCGCCAGCGACTGACACTGATGGCGGAGCAGCGTCGCGCTCAGGAAATCTGGCGATTATTGGACATGGCGGCATTGCAGCAGCGTCGTGCGGCGGCGATTAGCGCGCGTGCATTCGAGCTCGGTGAAATCTCGTTAGCCGAATCACTCGTGATCCGGCGTGCGGCGCTGCAGTCTAGTTTGGCGGAGCGGGAGGCGGCGCTCACCGCCTGGCACGCCGCAGCGGTGCGAGCGGCCCACGTCGCAGGGCCGCTCGACCACTTGCCAGATTCTAACTAGCGCCTCGCTACTTGGCTGGTTTGCTCTTGAGGCTCGCCAACTCGCGATTCAGCGACGCGATCAACAGTTCTTCGTAGTAGCTTGGCTTGGCGATCTCTTGCGCGCGGGCAACGAATTGCAGCATTTCGTCAGGATCCTGTGAGGTTGGGCAGCCCTTGAAGTCGCCGGCGAGTACACCCGCCGGATATCCTAGCAGTCCGGCGCGGCGCTGAAAGAGCGCCGACTTGTAGATCAGCTCAGCCGCACGGCATGGATTTTTTGCCGCCTTGTATGCGCCCGAGAGGTACAGATAGCCGGTGACGAACAGCGATTGCGGATAGTTCGCTGCAGCGGATTTCTCAATATAGGGCAGCGCTTCTGCGACCTGACCGGAGTAAGTGAGGACACGCGCGAGCAAGTATTGAATGCGTGGATTGTTTGGATCCCGCTTGAGTTCATCCTGGCAGGCTTTGATCCCCGCTGGCAGATCCATCTGTGGCCGTTCAAGCCCTTCGCGAATCACTGTGTTTGGGTCATCCGGATGGCCTGCGAGCTCGTCGCATTTGGTGACGTTCTCAGCGTACTGGCTGGGGTCGAACTGCTGCCACGCTGGTGTCTTACTTTGCGCCTGCGCGGTAAGACTGCACGCAAGCGCGACTAGCGAAATCCACAAAAATGCCTTCATCTTGATCTCTCCTTCGTTGCCAAGTCATGCCCGTCTGACGCGGGATGACGTATTGTCACCGATTTAGAGAGATTTGTGTGCCGGTTGCGTTGCCGTCAGGCGGCGTCACCCTCGGCAAGCGAGTCGAGTGCGGCGGCGGTACGCTTGTTCTGCGATTTCAGCTTTTCGATCTTGGCTCTAAGCTGGTCGGCCATCTCGACTGACCCCTGCTTGAGGTCACCCTGTGCAGCGAGTTCAGCGCGAAAGCGGGCGATCTGCTCGTTGACAGCCGAATAGCGCAGCTCAAGCTCGCTGATGCGGCGCTCGACCATCGTTTCAGTCATGTCTACCATGAGGTTTCCTGAATGACTATTGGCAATTGTCTGCAGGAAATACTGCGCGCAGATCGTCGCTCTCGTCATGTCTGCCTTGCATGAACTGTGAATCGGATCACTAACATGCCGGTACGCTGTCGGTTGTCAGCGCACCGGCGCAGAGCGGCTGATCTCGCACTCAGTTGGACTTGGCACGCTTGAAAGCGGCGCGCAGCTTTTGCGTGTTGTAACTGATGCGCCTTTGCTCAGCTCGAGTCACCTCGCCGTCTGCCGCCGCGAGCCGTTTCATGTGTTTAAGGTCCTGGCTCCTGTTGCGCAGGTATTTGGCTTGACGCGCAGATATGCCAGGGTCGGCAGTTCGCAGGGGCACTGCCTGTCGAGCGAATGGCGCTCGGACCAACACTCGCGGATCGGCCTGCGCCGTTCCACATACCATGAGCGCGGCCGCAAAGACCGCCAACACGGCGCCGGGCGCCAACGTTTGATTTAACTTAAGCATAAGGGACCTACGCAAATTAGGCGCGATCTCTGGTCGAGACGGTTAGCGACACAACCTGCTAAGCGATCGGATCGTTGACGCAATTCGCCTCTGGCTCGCATTGCAAGTGAGCAATCTCAACGCCGATTTCACGAAATGTGCGCGGGTGCATGGCTGGCCATGGCGGCTACGGGCACACTCGCTAGTGTTTAGCCACAGGATTGTGATCAGCGTCACAGCGCACATTTAGTGAGTACGTCCGTCAACTCCCCGCTCGGTTACGACAAATCGCTCGTCGCACGGGCTAAGCAGCTATTTGTCGCGTTTGGCCAGACGCCGCTGCTTATCGTGGGGCGTTGCTCGCGATCGTGTTGATCGTTCTGTTTGTTTTTTCTCAACAGACTTGGGTCGCTGACGTTAAAGCGGCCGAGCGACGCTCGATCGAAACCCAGGTCGAACAGTTGCGCCGCGGCTATGCAAGTGAACTCAATGATCTCTACTCAGCGGTCGGGGACTATGCCATATGGACCGAGACTGCCGAGATGATTCGCGGCAAACGCCCCGCGTATTGGGGCGATGCGCTCGACGCTAGCTCTCTCGCGCGACTGGATGTCGACGAATTTGTGGTGTTAGGCATAGATTTGCAGGCGCGTTTGTCAGTTGCGGTAGAAGGCGAGTCCGACAAGCGAGTGTCAGCCGATCCAAGATTCATCGCCACGATCCTGGCGGCGGTCAAGAAGGGCTCGCTAACAAACGAAGATGACTCGATTCGAGGCATAACCTCTCTCGGTCGCGGACAGTTCATGTTCGTCGTACGACCAGTATTCGAGAACAGCGCGCAGGGTGGCGCGGTGGGCTACGCTGCATTTTTGCGGCTGCTATCGGCGAATGCCGCTAGCCGGGTCGCCAAGTTCTCGCCGTGGCGTATCACGGGCTTCACGGCCTCGCAGTTTGACGCCAAGGATAACCCCGCGGCGGTGCGGCAGTGGGCCAACGGAATTGGTAATGCCGAGCTCGACTCGTTAGTGTTGCAGGACTCCAAAGAAACAGCGTTCGGCTATCTGCGTCTCACCGACATTGCGGACCAACCAGCGTGGTTGTTACGGGTCGATATGCCGCGCACGGCTTATGCCCGAGCAACCAGCACTGCACGGACGCAGCGATTGACCCTTGCAGCCGCGTGTTGCGTTCTCGCCTTTGTCGGCGGCTTGTGGCTGCACCGGGTACGACGCCTGAAAGCGGATAGTCGTGCAATGGAGCAACGCTATCGAGCCATCATCGAACAGGCTGACGAGGGCGTGTTGATTGTCGATGCTACGACGAAGCTGGTGGTCGAGGGTAACAGAGCCATTCAAAAGCTGACCGGTCTGGCGTCCGAGGCGTTGCCTGGACACACGATCGAACAGTTGTTGAGTGTGCCTGATGGTGCTGATGGAGCATCACTGGCGCGACTCATCGATGGTGGCGTTGTGCGATCAGTTGAGCTGGATCTAACGGTGTCAAACGGTCCGCCCAGACCGGTTGAAGTGACTTGTACCGGTATCGAGATGGTCGATGATCGGCTGCTCGCGCTTGTTATTCGTGACCTCAGTGTCCGCAAGAAGGCCGAGTTGCAGCTCATTGCCAAGCAGAAGCATCTCGACCGGTTGGCGCACCACGACCAGTTGACTGGGTTGCCAAACCGTTTGTTTCTCCAGGCACACTTGCCAGGCGCGATTGTCCGGGCGACCAATGAAAAGCGTTTGCTGGCAGTCTTGTTCTTGGATCTCGATAGGTTCAAGCACATCAACGACTCGCAGGGTCACGAAGTAGGCGACAAGCTGCTGCAGGAAATTGCCAAGCGAGTGCGGTCGGCCGTTCGGCCGGATGATGTGGTCGTTCGGATGGGCGGCGATGAGTTCGTGGTGGTCCTACACGGCGCCAAGACTCATGACGAGATCAACAGCGCTGCGGGCCGGATCAACGCGGTGATGGCCGCGCCGCTGGTGGTCGATGGGCGTGCGATTGCGACGACGGTTAGCATCGGCGTCAGTGTCTTTCCGCGCGATGGCCAGACGATGGGCGAGTTGCTCAAGCACTCGGACACGGCAATGTACCAGGCAAAGGACTCTGGTCGTAACAACTTCCAGGTCTTCAGTCCGCTGATGGATAAGCTGATCAAAGAGCGCGTCGCGATCGAAACGAGTCTCCGTGCCGCGATCAAGCTCAATCAGTTTGAAGTGCACTACCAGCCGATAATTGATATCTCCAGTCGTCGCTTGGCAGGGATGGAGGCGTTGATACGTTGGAAACACCCGACGCAGGGCTATATCCCGCCGGTACGCTTTATCGAGATTGCGGAAGAGACAGGGTTGATACTGCCGCTTGGACATTTTGTCCTCAACACAGTCGCACGCGATCTGGTCAACTGGCGCAAGCAGGGGCTGAAGATCGTGCCGGTGGCGATCAATATTTCTGCGGTGCAGCTTGAGCGCACCAATTTGCGCGAGGTCATTCATCGTACGCTCGTGCAGCATGACCTGAGTCCGGAGCTACTACAGCTCGAACTGACCGAGGGTGTTTCGTGAAGACGCGCTCGAGCAACTGCGCGAGTTGGGCGTGAAAATCGCAATTGATGACTTCGGTACGGGCTACTCGAGTCTGTTGTATCTCAAGCGCTGGCGCGTCGATACGCTGAAGATTGATCGGGGGTTCATCAAGGACATCGTCACAGACCCATCCGACTTCGCCATTGTCAGCGCGATCATCGCGATGGCGCGTAACCTCAATATTCAGGTTGTGGCCGAGGGTATCGAAGGCTACCAGCAGCTGGAGATGTTGCGCATCATGGGCTGCCAGCTTGCGCAAGGCTTCCTGTTCGCCAAGCCTGCGCCTGCCCAGGATGCAGCGCGGTTCCTGCATGCCAAGACTGTCGATCCGAGTCAGCAAGACTGGGCTGAGCCGTCCCTGGCCGAGACCGGCACTTGAGCTACCCCGCCTGAGGGTTCCGTTGCGTGCCGCTAGTCGTCGCGCGAAAATTTGCAATACTTGAGCAGCTACAATGCCGGCATTCTGTAGTTGGCGGAGTTGCTATGCGCGGGCCTGTTGCATGTCTCTTGGTGTTGGTTATCTTGGGTGTTGCCATGGCGCAATCACCCCAAGCCGCCGAGCCGCCGCCCCACGAGCAACTCAACGCCGTGCTATGGATGCAACGTGCGCCGGAGTACCGCGCTAACGCGTTGCAGACCTGGCGCGCCGCCATGGCGGCCTTGCCACAAGTGACGGCTGTCGGTTCGGCTGCATTGGAGCAGGAGTCGACGCCGGCCGCGGTGCTGGCTGCGATGCCGACCGCCGTGATTCTCGATCTCGATGAAACAGTCCTCGATAACTCGGTCTATCAGGCCGGTCTGATTCGCGCGGGCCAGAAGTTCGATCCTGCGAGTTGGAGTAGCTGGGTCCAGACTGCGAGTTCTACCGCAATTCCAGGTGCATTGGAGTTCGTGCAGGCCGCCCGCGCTGCTGGTCACCGCGTGCTGTACGTGACCAACCGTGATTGTCTGAATGTACCGGCCGCCGCGGAGGACCGTTGCCCGCAGTTGACTGCGACCATGCGCAACCTCGACTTGTTGGGCTTTCCCGATGCGCTACAACCGGACAACTACTTTTTCTTGGGGCCCGGCCTGAGTGGGCGACATCCAGCAAGACACTGCGTCGCGCATCGATCGCTGCGCAGTACCGTATCGTGATGCTAGTGGGTGACGACATGGGAGACCTGGTCGATCAGAGCCTCTTTGCTACCCGCCGGGATGAGCTGTCCGAGCGAATCGGCCGGCATTGGTTCGTGCTGCCCAATGCGATGTACGGTTCCTGGGAACGAAGGTTCAACTCAATTGCCGAGAAGTACGCCGGTCTTGATAATAGTCCGGCCACGATCGCGCTCCCCGGTGGTTGGGCTTGGGACGCGGCTGCGCAGCGCCGTTTGCGTTTGGCGAGCTGGAATATCGAATATTTGATTACGCCCGAGACTCACTTGGCGCTACGCGACAACTGTCAGCAGGAGGGCGATCGCATCGCCGGCGCCGAGCGCGCGTTGCCCTGTACCGTTGCCAAGCGTGAACCGCGGTCAATGGACGATTTCGCTGCGCTGCGCAAGTACGCGGCACGACTGGATGCGGATGTCATCGCGCTGCAGGAGGTGGACGGCGCGGAGGCTGCCGCATTGGTGTTTCCCGGCTACCAATTTTGTTTCAGTGGACGCCCTAACGTCCAAAAGAATGGCTTTGCCATCCGTCGTGGTTTGCCATTCGTCTGCGAGCCTGAGTATCTGCCACTCTCACTCGATGATTCAGTACGTCGCGGCGTTGTCGTAACACTGTTCCCGGGGACCGGCAACGAGATGCGCTTGATGTCCGTGCATCTGAAGTCTGGCTGTCCTGCGGGTTTACTGACACAAGCCACGCGCAATTGCGCCACGTTGGCGCGCCAGGTGGCACCACTGGAAGCCTGGATAGATGAGCAGGCACTCGCCGGGCGACGGTTTGCCTTGTTAGGCGACTTCAATCGGCGGTTCTCGCTCGAGCGCCCGCCCGCTCGCGACGCTGCAGGCCGAGTGCAGGCACTCTGGCCTGAGATAGATGATCGCGATCCGCCTGCGGCCGATCTCAAGGACGTCACCGCCGGGCAGCGATTCCTTGCTTGCACGAAGCGTGACGGCTTTACCGAGTACATCGATACCATTCTCGTAGGGCGGGACTTGGCGCGCTCGATCGAGCGACGCGGATTCGTGCGCGTCGTGTTTGACGAGGAAGACGTCGGAGTGCGACAGCTAACGGATCACTGCCCGGTCGGCGCGGAGCTGCGCTTGCATTGACCGCCAATCGCGATATCTGCCCAGACCAAGTGATGATCTGACGTCGGTGCCTCACTGCTTCCTAACAATGAATGCAACGGGTCGGATTGCGACGGCCAGAACACGCCGCTGTCGCAGACGCTCAGCGTGCGCGACGGCAGGACGTAGTCCACGCGCAAGTTGCCGGCCGAACGGTCGTTGAAGTCGGCGGTGTCGTGTCTGGGGTCACCCTGATGCTTGGCATTGATACCGCCTTGGGTTGCGGCGGCTTCGACCGCACCTGCGCTCGACGGCGCGTTGCGACTGGTCACTCTAGGATGCGCTAGTAGACCGCCAATCGCTTCGTGCCGGCTGTCGCCATCGATGGAGTCGCTGTTGAGATCACCCAAGAGCACGAAATCGCGATCTCGCAAGCCGCCTTGCCCCAGCGTGTCGTCGTGGATGTAACGGCTGTTGGCTGGCGTCAGGTAGTCCACCCAGAAGCGGATCTCGTCGTGATTGCGAGCCCCGTTGCGATCTTCCGGCCCATCGAATGCGGGTGGTGTTGGATGGCTCGCGAGCACGTGCAGCGTATGCGCGCCAACCCGCACCGGTATGTCCCAATGACTCTTGGACGACAGCGGCAGTACGGCGAGTGCCTCTGACGAGTACCAGTCCGGCGGCATCGCCGCGCCCGGCATATCGCGCCAAAGGAACTGGCGGAACGTGCGGATCTTAGACAAGTCGATCCGATACTTTGAGAGCAAGACCATGCCGTATTGACCTGGGAACTGACCGAACCCCAGTGCGTCTTGACCGCTGTCGTCAATCCGCCCGTCGTTGTTCAGGTCGACGCCCGACGGCACGCCAGTATTAACAGCGGCGGTGTACGAGTAAGCGAATTCTATCGCTCGACCGCCGTATTGTGCCCGCTGCAGATAGTTAGTCAGGAACAGTCGCAGCGCTTTGCCATCTTCGTCATAGTCAAATTCGTTGAGCAACAGGACATCCGGGCGCACTTGCTGAATGATGGCGGCGACGCGCTGTGCCTGCGCATCATCGGGTGTTGTGAGATCGCGGCTGAGTGCGCCCGCAGTCGCGCGATTCAGGCTGGCGTTGAAGGTGGCGACCCGGAGAGTTTGCGGCGCAGCGGATGCAGTGGTAGCTGTAAGCAGCAGCACACAAACGAGCAGGGGCGACCGAAGTCGCCCCTGTTGGTATCGAATTGCCGCGGCGGCGTTGGAGAAATAATTAGAAGACAAACTTCACGCCGAGCTGAATGCGCCAGACTGAATTCACAGCGAGCGTCGATGTGGAAACATCGCGTGGACCTGTTTGCCCCGAAATAGGCGAGTATTGATATTTTCCAGCGACGACTCCACTGGCGTTCACCACGGGTGCCACGTAGGGGAAGCCGACCTGCTCGATTCGACCCCAGTCGCTGTTGATCAGGTTCGCGATATTTTCGATGTCGACGGACACGATCCCTTTGGCGTCCCGCCAGAATGCTGGAATCTCCTGTGAGATACGCATATCGGCAATCGTGGTCCAGCGGCTGAAGAACGCATTACGGGGCGCGATCTCGCCGCGATATTTGTCGAGTCCGTTGGCAACGACATAGGCGTCGAGCGCTTGCCAGGTAAGGCCACCGGCCAGAACAACGTCGTTCTGGTCGCGCGGCACGTAGAACAACTGCCGCTGGCGAGACGCTTGCCGCGGATCGCCAAACAACGCCGACCCGTTGCCAAAGGTGTAGCTGTACGGCTGGCCACTGCGGCGCTCGACGAACAGACCGACAGCGGTCTCGGCATCAGCGAAGAAGGCCTTTTTCCACGACAGCGTAAGCGGGAATCGATGCTTGATCTCGTAGTTAGTTCTGGCAAGCGACGGATCATTGATGTCGGCGGTCGCAAGATTGTCCCAGTTCGACGAGGCGGTGGAACTTGTGCCGGAATTCACGTCGTCGACGTTCTGATACCCGTAGCCGATGCTTACGTCGAATCTGCCCGCGTCGGTGCGCCAAGTCTTGCTGATATCCAACGTGCCGACAAATCCGCCACCTTCCGAGGTCGTGGTAAGAAGCAGGTCTTGAGTCGACGCGCCGCGCGTGTCTCCGGGAAGCACCGAGTAGATCGGTCTGCCATCCGGTGTCGTTCCGGTCGGAGCGCGACGGATATCCCGCCACAGTACAGCGTCCTTCACTTTCGTGTAGATCAGGTCCGTTTGCACACGCCAGTCATCACCCAGCGCGCCGAGATCGAACTTACGAACGAGGCTCAGGTTGTACTTCCATGATGATGGAATCTCGAAGTTTGGGTCCACCGCATTGACTGGGCCATCGCCCGCCGCGAGTAACTGCTGCACCGGCAGTGGAATATCGAAGCCGTCGACATTTTGTAACGCCGCTGCTTGTAACGCTGCCGGTGACATAGCGTTCACCGTGACCGCCGAGATTGTCACGCCGTCATTGCTGAAGCTGTTAGAGAGCCACACGTTGGGCGAGCCGCCGCCAAATAGCCCAACTCCGCCACTCAAGGTAGTCAAATCATCGATCTGCCAGTTGAAGCCGAAGCGGGGCAATACCAGGTCAATTCCGTCGAATGTTTCGGTATTAGAAAATCCGTAGCGATTGACGAAGTTCTGGTTGAAATTAGGCCGATCGTCTGAGCTATATTTCTCGTAGCGTAGGCCGCCAGTTAGCGTGATAGTGGGCGCAAGCTGCCATTGGTCTTGCAGATATACGCTGATCTTGTCGAGCGAGAACGTTGCGGCGCCGTCGGCTGCATCGTTAGTTACCGCATTCTGATAGTTGAGCGTCGTAGCTGTGCGGTTCTGGAAATTGGCGATGCTGCTGAATACGTACTGACCCAGGCTGCGCGGCACAAACAGATTGAAGACATCAAGTCGCTCCGCCTCAATGCCACCCTTGATGGTATGTAGGCCGCGCACGTACTGACCCTTGAGCTTCAATTGATCCAGGTCATTCGCGAGTGCATTGCCGTGGCGAAACTCATCCGGCCCGAGGTAAACCGTGCCGCCCTGGCTGGTTGCCACCTGCATTTCCGCAAAATCTGCGCCCTGCAGCGGGATTTGCTGGCCCTTTGAGCGCTTTTGCCCGTACTTGAACTCGGTGGAGAAATTGTCAGTCCAGGACGAGAAGACCTGCAGGGATATCTGCTCGAGCGGGAAGGCGCGGTTGTACCAGTTGGAGGACGCAGAGGCGCGACTCAGTGCGGTGACGTTGTTCGACTGAACGATCTCGTTGCCCTCGCTATTCTGGTAAGCCAATGACAGGCGATGTTGATCGCTAATCTGCCAATCGAACTTGGCAAGAATCTTGCGATCTTCTTCCGGCAGGTCGCTACGCAGTTGACCCGCGTCGAAGCCGTACACCGAGTTGGCGATGCTTAAGATCTGGTTATAGTCCGCAATCGATACGTTCGGGATGCTGACGGGGAAACCGCCGCCAGTCGGCCCGAGGGTCGCAATATTCTGGGCTTCGAGTTTTTCGTAGCCGAGAAAGAAAAACATCTTGTCTTCGATGATCGGCCCACCGAACGTCGCGCCATAGGTCTTTTCATCTACACTAAAATTGTACTTGTCGTTCTTGCTCTTGTTGCCGACCAAGCTGTCTTGGAACGAATAATAGTAGGCGGACCCTTTGAAGTCGTTGGTGCCAGATTTGGTGACGACCGTAATGGTGCCGCCCTGGAATCCGGAGTCCTCGACGTCAAAGGGCGCAGTACGTACGGATAGCGCTTCGACAGCCTCGAGCGAAATCGGCGATCGCTGGGTCGGATAGCCGTTGCCGTTGAGGCCAAAATCGTCACCTTGACGAATGCCGTCAACCGTCAAGCTGTTGAACCGATTGTTAGTGCCGGCGATGCTTAGGGCATCGGCATTGAACGGATCAACAATGGCCTTGGGGTCCAGACGAACGATGTCCTTCAGGTCGCGGCTGACGCTCGGCAGGTCACTGATGTCCTGCGCGGAGAAGTTCGAGACAACGCCTAGCTGCAGTTCGCGCTCGCGGGTACTCGCAACCGTTACTTCCTGCAGAGTCGTCTGCTCCATCGCAAGCTCGAGATTGTTGGAAGAACCAAACTCAGCAAAGAAGTTGTCAATCGTGGCCGAGTCGAACCCATCCTTGTTAGCCACCACCCTGAACGGACCGCCGACGCGTAGGCCTGGCGCGCTAAAGCGGCCCTCAGTGTTAGTGCTGACGGTACGGCTGCTGCCAGTCGGCACGTGCGTGACGATGACCGTCGCGTCCGCAAGCGGTTGGCCATCGCGGCCGGTGACTCGTCCGGCAATCGTTGCTGTCGTTTCTTGCCCGAATACCGTCTGCGGCGCCAGCAGCGCGGTCGCGACGAAGCTTGCGCTTGTCGCGAGCAGCAGCTTGGCGGCGAAGGAGGCGATCGGGCGGGGCGACGCGGGCTGGGTCATTGCTGTTTATTCCTTAGGCTCAATGGTCGCGGCGTCACAAAACAAATAACGCCCGCGGCGAGGGATGCGAATATTACAAAGCTCGCGCGTGACAGGCGAGTGACATCGACTATTCGTGACCATTCTGTTGTTCAACCGCAACGGTTGGGCCAGATCGGGCGGCCGGGCTAGGGTGGGGCGGCTCCGTCCTGGATGGCCGCCACAAAATGCTGCCGGCACAGCGGCACGTAGCGCTCGTTGCCGCCGACTTCCACCTGGGCGCCCTGGCGCTCGACCTTGCCGTCGGCGCGCACGCGCACCACCATCGTGGCCTTACGACCACAGTGGCAGATGGTCTTCAGTTCGACCAGGTTGTCGGCCCAGGCTAACAACTGCGAGCTGCCTGGGAATAACTCACCGCGAAAATCGGTCCTGAGCCCGTAGCACAACACGGGAATATTCAATTGGTCGACGACTGCACCGAGTTGCCGGACTTGCGCAGGCTCGAGAAATTGCGCTTCATCGATCAGCACGCAACTCACGGGCGCACGCACATGCTCGGCATCAATCTCCTCACGCAAGTCGAGTCCCGGCTGAAAATGCAAGGCGTCGCCGCTGATTCCAATGCGTGAGTGCACCTTCCCACCACCGCGATCATCGAGCTGCGCGGTATAGAGTAGCGTGCGCATGCCGCGCTCACGGTAGTTATGCGACGCTTGCAGCAAGGCGGTCGACTTGCCGGCATTCATGGTGGAGTAATAGAAATACAGCTTGGCCATCGCAGTGTCAGGCAACAATGCCAACGATCGCGCCGTTCATGCAAGCTGCCAAGGTGGCAGCCACCAGCGCGCGAAAGCCGAGGTTCGCGAGGTCGTTGCGCCGCTCGGGTGCCATGGCGCCAATGCCGCTGATCTGAATACCGATGCTGGAAAGATTGGCGAAGCCTGCGATTGCGTAGATGGTGATCAAGCGGCTGTGCTCGCTCAGCGCGCCGGCCGGCATGTCCGCCAACTGCAGGAAGGCGATGAACTCGTTCAAGATGGACTTGATACCGAGTAGTGAGCCGGTTGTCTGCGCTTCGGCCCAGGGGATGCCCATGAGCCAGGCGATCGGTGCGAAGATCCAGCCGGCAATCCGCTCGAGTGTGAGCGGCGCGCCGGCGACATCCGGTAACGTACCCACCACGCCATTCAGCAGCGCGACGAACGCGATCAGCACGATCAGGATGGCGAGGATGTTCAGGTAGATATTCAGGCCGTCGCTGGTGCCACGGGTGACGGCGTCCATGCTGCTTTGATACAGGCGCGGCGGCGTCTCGAGGTCCTGCGAGCTGCTGTTGTCCTCGGGCAGCATGACGTGCGCAAACAAGATTGCCGCTGGAATAGCCATGATCGACTTGGTGATTAGGTGTCCGAGCATGTCGCTGCCCAGCATGCTGGCATAGATCACCATCACGGAGCCGGCGATGGTCGCCATGCCGGCAGTCATGACCAGTAACAACTCGTACTGCGTCATCCGCGCAAGGTATGGGCGCACCAGCAGCGGTGCTTCGACCTGGCCCATGAAGATATTGGCGGTGGAGACAAGGCCGGCTGGTCCGCGCGTTCCGAGCGTGCGTTCAAACAAGAACGCGATGCTGCGAATGACGAGTGGCAGGACGCGCCAGTACCAGAGTAGCGCCGACAGGGCCGACATGACGATCACCAGCGGCAAAATCTGAAAGGCGAACGTTACGGCCGCACCGGGGTTCGTCACCGTGAACGGAGTCGGGCCGCCGCCGAGGTAGCCGTAGACGAAGGTCGTGCCGCGAGTGGTGGCGCTGCTGAGCGCGATGACCGCACCGTTGATCTCTTTGAGGCCGTCGGCTAGTACCGGCACTTTCAGCAGCAACGCGCAGATCGCGAACTGCAGCAAGATCGCAATGCTGACCAACTTCCAGCGGATGCGCCGGATGCCGCTGCTGAGCGGCAGTGCCAGCGCCACGAATGCAACGATGCCGAGCAACGCCTGTGCAGTTAACATGAGGTCCATGTAGTCACTTCAGTTTGATTTCCCGCAGCCGTTCTTGCAGGTAATCGTCTGCCGTAATGGGCTGCGGGTAAAGATTGGGCCGATCCGCGACAATACACTGTGGCAAAGTCTCGATCAGGTAGTCCGGATTGAAATGCAGAAAATAAGGTAGCGATAGTCGCGAGCGGCTGGCGCGCTCGGGGGACGGATTAGACACCCGGTGGGACGTTGAGCGTAGTTGGTTGTTGGTCAGGCGTTGCAGCATGTCGCCCACATTGCAGACCAACGATCCAGTGGGCGGGTTCACTGGCAGCCAGCGACCCTGTTTGTCGAGCACCTCGAGACCTGGCTCATCGGCGCCTAACAATAGTGTGATGACATTTATGTCTTCATGGGCCCCGGCTCGTACGCTTGGTGTATCGTTCGGCCGCATCGGCGGGTAGTGAATGACCCGCAGTACGCTGTTGCCAAGATCTACCTTGTTTGCGAAGAAATCCTGGGGCAGCGATAGTCCCCGCGCAATCGCGCGCAGCAAGCTCCGACCCAATGCGTCGAACGCGTCAAACAACTCCAGTGTCGACGTGCGAAAGCCCGCGATTTCCTCCGCCCAGACATTGTCGGGCATGTAGCGCCGCAGAGGGTGGTTCGATGGCAACTCCCGCCCAACGTGCCAGAACTCTTTGAGGTCGTAGTGCTGTGCTCCCTTGGCGGTCTCGATGCCAAAGGGCGTGTAACCTCGTGCCCCGCCTTGCCCAGCAAGGGTATAGCGCCGTTTGGTCGCGTCCGGTAGCGCGAAGAAACGCTGGAAGCACGCCGTACAACTTGCGATCAAGTGCTCCGGTATGCCGTGTTCCGCTATGACGACAAAGCCGTAGCGCTCGTAAGCGCTGGCAATGTCTGTGGCAAAACCCTCTGATTCGATCACGCGTGCGGAGAGGGTTGGAATGGAACTCGGCATGGTGGAGCGTCTTCTGCAGGCGTCTTCGATTTTGACTATTGTGCGCCCGGTGGCGGCGTTGTAGAAGAGTAGACCATGCGTCAAACCACCCAAACCGTGCTGATGGTGCGGCCGCGCCACTTCGGCTTCAACCCGGAAACGGCGGCGAGCAATCGCTTCCAGCAGTCGGATGTGCGCCTGCAGGCAGATGCAGCCGGGCTCGCGCGCCAGGAGTTCGACGCGGCCGTGCGTGCGCTACGGTCGGAGGGCATCAGAGTCGTGGTGGCGGAGGACCGGCTCGAGCCTCGCTGTCCGGACGCCGTATTCCCCAACAACTGGATCAGCTTCCACGGCCGTGGGACGGTGGTGCTCTATCCCATGGAGGCGCCGACGCGGCGGCGTGAGCGGCGCCGTGACGTCGCCGAGTTGGTTGCCGCAGAAGTGGGTTTTGCGATCACGCGCTGGGTCGACCTCACCGCGCATGAGAGCGCGAACCGATTTCTCGAAGGCACCGGCAGTCTGGTGATTGATCATCGTGAGCGCGTGGCCTACGCGTGTCGCTCGAGTCGAACTGACCCGACAGTCGTGCATGAATGGTGCGCCGCGCTTGGGTATGCCGCTGAAATATTTGACGCCCACGATGCCCGAGGTGCGCCGTTCTACCACACCAATGTGCTGATGAGTGTCGGTGAGCGCTATGTCGCGGTCGCCGCCGAGGCCATTGCACCGCAGGATCGGCATCGGGTGTTAGGCCGTATCCGTGCCTCAGCGCGCGAAGTCATCGAGCTTTCCCAAGGCGAGGTGACCGGGTTCTGCGGCAATATGCTGGAACTCGCCAGTTGGGATGAGAATCTGGGCGACTGTAGCGTGCTTGTCCTCTCGGCGACAGCACACGCCAATCTGAGTCGCGAGAACTTGTTGCGGCTATCTGCTGTCTGCGATTCGTTGTTAGTCGTTCCCGTGCCGACGATCGAGCGGTTGGGCGGCGGCAGCATCCGCTGCATGTTGGCTGAAGTCTTTGTCGACTGAGCACCGATGAGCGTCTTTTTTGCATTGCTGCCCGCCTATTTGCTTGGCTCGATGAATGGCAGTCTGATGCTGGGACGGTTGCGGGGCGTCGCCATACGGCAGCACGGCAGCGGCAATGCGGGCGGCACGAACGCACTTAGAACGCAGGGCAAGTGGTTTGCGCTTGGGGCGGTGCTGATCGACGTTGCGAAAGGCTGGGTAGCCGCCGCCTGGCTTGCAGACCTTCCCCGGTTGCTGGCTGGTGGCACGGCGGCCGCTATACCGGTTTGGCTGGCAGCGGGCTGCGGCTTTGCAGCTGTCCTGGGTCATGTGCTGCCAGTCTGGCACGGCTTTCGGGGTGGCAAGGGCGCAGCAACCTTGGTTGGCGCGCTGCTGGCCTTGGATGGTTCGCTGCTGATTCCGCTGTTCGCCATGTGGCTACTGGTCGTGACTACTTTGGGTTACGTCGGGCTTGCAACCATTGTCGCGGCTATCACCTTGCCCTGCTATTTGTTGGCGGTCCGTGCGGGACAGCCGCCGACGTAGCTGCTGTTCGCCGTGAGTGCAGCCGTCTTGATCATCGTGACGCATTGGCGCAATCTGGCGCGAATGTTAGCCGGACGAGAGCCACGCGCCCGGCGGCTATGGTTGTTAGGTCGGATGGTCCGATGATCGCGGACGCAAACAACCAGGCAGCGCGCGCGACGGCGATGCCGTTAGCACAGCGCGTTTTTCAGCGCCTGTCTGACGCGGCATTTCGTTCCGGCGAGGAGCTCGCCGCCGAGCTGGACGTGACGCGTGCCGCTGTCTGGAAGGCGGTCGAGCAACTACGGGACCTGGGCGTGCCGCTCGAGGCACAGCCGAATCGCGGTTACCGCTTGGCGCAGGGCTACGCGCCACTCGACCGTGACGAGATAGTCGCGGCCTTGGCGCCCGACTCACAGGCGAGTGTGCATACGCTCGAAGTCGTGTGGTCGCTGCCGTCAACCAACGACTACTTGCTGGCACTGCCGCCGCCGCCGCCCGGGCAACTGCAGGTAGTGCTGACCGAACTGCAGACGGCAGGGCGAGGTCGTCGTGGACGCGCCTGGGTTGCGCCCCCGGGTGGGGCAATCTGTCTGTCGATGGGCTGGGCCTTTGCCGAGTTGCCACAAGACATTTCTGCCTTGGCGCTCGTTATCGGCATCTGTGCACAACGTTCGCTTGCCCGCTGCGACATCGGCGGCGTACGCCTCAAGTGGCCCAATGATCTCGTCACGCATCAGGGGAAGCTTGGCGGTATTTTGCTCGAGCTGCGTGCGGAAGCGAGCGGTCCGGCCTATGTCGTCATCGGTATCGGTCTCAATGCCGCGCTCAGCGGCAAGGATCTCGCAGCCATCGCGGCCAATGGCGGCAACGCCGTCGATCTGCGGTCGCTGAGGGGGTCGGCCGAGGTCGTGACGCGCAATCGAATCGTTAGTGTATTGTTAGAGGAGTGCGCGCAGGGCCTGGCCGAATATGAGTCGGTTGGCCTGGCGGCCTTTCTGGTTCGCTGGCAGCAGCTCGACGCCATTCGCGGCACCGAAGTCAGCGTCACCCGTGGTGACGAAGTCTTTCGAGGCGTTGCCCGCGGTATCGATAGCCATGGTCAGTTGTTGCTGGAAGTGCCGGGTGGCGTGCAGGCGTTTGCATCCGGCGAGGTGTCTGTGCGCGCGGCGCCGGGCGGAGTAGATTGATGGCTAAATTGTTAGTGGACGTCGGCAACACCCGCATCAAGTTTGCGCAAAGTACGCCACAGCGAGTGGGCCGCATGCAGGCGGTCGCCTATCGAGGCGTCATGCGTGAACTAGCCGCGGCACTGATGCCTGTGGCCGGCAAGGTCGACGAGGTCGTCGCGGTATCGGTTGCAGGCGGTGCAGTTGAAAGCGCGTTGCAACAGACGGTCGAGCGCGTGCTGCGCGTGCCGGTCCGCTTCATCCGGTCGACCACCCCGGCGGCGGGACTGCAAGTGGGGTACGCACAACCGTGGCGACTCGGCGCTGATCGCTGGGTGGCAGTGGTCGGCGCGCACGCGCTGGCCGGCGGGCACCGTGCGGTGTTGGTCATCGATGTTGGCACGGCGATGACCGTTGATGTCGCGACCCGCGCGGGTTTGCACTTGGGAGGCGCGATCGTGCCGGGGCCTGATCTCATGGTGAGCAGTTTGCTCCAAGAGACTCGTGGCATCCGCGTGCGCGCCGCCAAATCGCCGCCTGGTTCGCAGCGCGGCGCAGCGCTGTTTGCGGACAATACACGCAGCGCAATTGATCAAGGAGCCCGCTACGCCAGCGCGGCGTTCATCGAGCGCGCGGTGGTCGAGGCTCGCAAGACGCTGGGTACGAGGCCGCGCGTGTTCCTGACGGGCGGTGGTGCCGCGACATTGTTACCGCTGCTCGTCACGTCGGTGGAGCATCTGCCAGATCTTGTCTTGCGCGGGCTTGCCAGGTTTGCCCACGCACGCGCGCCGAGTCGGTAGACTCGACAGCATGAAATTGCGCTTCATCTTCATCGCGCTCGTGATCGCCAACCTCGTGTTTTTCGCGTGGGCGAACTGGTTGCGCGCAGCGCCTGAGGATGCCGCGGGTTCACCAGCGCCGAAGGCGCGGCGACTGCAATTGGCCAACGAGGCACCCGTGGTCAGTGCGGCAGCGGCGCGTCGCTGCGTCACTGTGGGGCCGTTTGCAACACCGGCGAGCGTGGAGCGCGCCAAACAAGTGTTGGCGGACGGTGGCTACACGCCGGCGCAACGCCAGGCACCGGGTCAGATCATCGACGGTTATTGGGTCTATCTCGAGAGCCCGGAAAATCGGGCCGCCGAGCGCCGACTGTTGGCGCGGCTCGAGCGCGGCGGTATTCGCGACGCTTCGCCCGTCACGGATGCCGAGTTTGGACGGCGGATATCGCTCGGCGTCTTTAGTGATTCACAGCGTGCGACTGCGCAAGCGCAGCGTGTTAGCACCCAAGGGGTTGAGGCGCAGATCGTGCCGCGCGAACGGGCCGGCGAGGTGATCTGGCTGGATATCGAGCTGCACAGCGAGTCGCCAGACCTCAAGCTCGGCTCTTTTCCGGCAGTGGATGGCAGTCAGATCGAGATCAAGCCTTGCCCGACCAGCGCTGCCGGTTGAAGGGGACTTGGCGGGCGTGACGATGCGCGTGGTAACGCTGCCAGCCACGCCCTACAATGCGTGCTCTGTTGCGCCGTACGCTGCGATGCAACATGCAATAACAAGGCCGGCTTAGCTCAGTTGGTAGAGCACCTGATTTGTAATCAGGGGGTCGCGGGTTCGATCCCTGCAGCCGGCACCAGCCTCATTATTAAGTAAAATAAATCGACCACAGATCGCGAGCGGCGTCACGCCAGCGCTGGCCCGATTCTGTAACGCTGCGGCTCCAGAATACCCATCAAAATTGGTCGGGGACTCGTGAGCCAAGCCAGAAAAACAGATACCACCGCGGCGGTCGTGCCGCGCATCGTTGCCGCAGAAACCGTCGCGCCACCACGCGTCGATTTGGGCACCGAAGCGATGGCTTGGCTGGACAAACTGACGCACACCTTGCCGCATGGTCGTCTGCAAGCGCTCGCGCTCTATGACGCACGTGGCGACGTGCTGGCGAGCAGCGCGGCGCATTTGGCGATCGACTGCCGTAGCGGCCTCACCGACGCACTCGACGCCTTCGTGCTCAGTACCAAGCTGCAGTCACGGGTCGTGGCGTGCGAGGGCGGTGCGGGTGCCGCACTGCTGGCGATCCGCGATCCCGAGCTGGCACTGCGTGGCATCGTGCTGTTGGCGAGTGAGGATTTCGATGCGTCGGAGGATGACGCCGCGGCGCGCTTCCTGACGCCTCGATTTGCAAACTGCTGGATTCGATTGGCGCAGCGCTGGCGGCCGCGCAGATTGCGGCAGTCACAGCGGAATCGGCGGTTGCTGGCGAGCCGGGACGTGAAGTCTCGCTCGATGAGGTCTACTCACAGATTCGCGACCAGGAAATGGTCTTGTATGTGCAGCAGTTAGTACGATTGCGCAACTCTGAGGCCAGCCGCCGCTACGAGATATTGTTGCGTCATCGGACGGCAGGCGAGGAGCATTCGCCAGGACCGCTGCTGCAAACGGCGGATGACCATGGCCTGACGTCGATGATCGATCGGCGCGTGATCGGCCAGCTCGTCACCTGGTTGCATCGCAATCCGTTGGTCTGGAAACGCGATGCGCCGACATTCTCGGTCAATCTGTCCTCTACGGCGTTGTGCGAGGCACACTTCCTGAGCTTCGTCGAAACCTGCATCAAGAAGGCCAATCTGCCACCTGCGCTGGTCGGCTTCGAGGTGGACGAAAGTGTCTGTCGCACGCATCCCGAAGAAGTACAAAAAGCCTGCGCCATGTTTGCTCGCGTCGGCGCGCCGGTGACGATCGACAATCTCACCCTGGCCGGCATCGAACTGCCGATCCTGCAATCGCCAGCCATCCGCCTGGTCAAACTTGACCCAGTCCTCACCTCGGCTGCGCTAGAGAACAGGCTGTCGCAGGCGAAAACCGTGGGGCTCGTTCAGACCCTGAAAGTGTTGGGCTTGCAGACGGCGGTCAAGCGCGTCGACAGCGGTGACCTGCACACCTGGCTCGCCGCACTCGGCGTGGATTTCATTCAGAGTTTCAAGACCGCGCCGCTCAAACCACTCTCGGACCTGTTGCCGGGTAGCAGCGCTAAGTAGTTAGCGGACGGCGAACGCGTCCATCATCAGGCCGGTGCCGCCGCGTGAGACATGCGCCACTACGGCCGTGCGTCGGTGCAGCTTGGTCACCGTACCGAGATTGATCGCAAACGCCAGTTCTACCTGTTGACCCTTGCGCAGCCCCAGGTTGGTCGTTTCAACGAACACGCCAGTGGCGGAAAGATTGATGGCCTTGCACAACCGCTTGGCACCTTGCGGTGAAGTGATGTAGACCGTGGTGCGAGCGCGGTGCCGCGTATGCAGTCTGCGTTCAGCGGCGCTGGGCCCTGGCATTTTGGTGGTCTTCATGCGTTGGTCTTCATGCGAACTTCGATCCCTCGCGGCCATTATGCCTAGCCGCAAGAGGCCGTGCGCGCAACTCAACTTAACGCGCAACAGTCACCGTGATCGCGACGGGGCAGTGATCCGACAAAGTGCGCCGCGCTGCGTCGAGCGCGGAGTAAGTCAAGCGCTCGAATGATCCGGCAACCTTGCGCTCGGCGAGCAGTTTGCCAAGCACGATGTAATCGATATAGCCGCTAAAGGCTTGCTGGGGTGAAATAATTGAAAAATTGCTCGCCTTCCGCCGCGTTGGCAAGGTCTGCGCCCGCCGGCGTGCCGTCATCGATGGTAGGCCACAAGCTCGCCATGCTTATGTCGTCAGTCGTAGTAGCGGGGGGTTCCCGCAACAGATCGCGATTGAAGTCCCCCAACACGGCGAAGGCTTCGCCCGCTGCCGCCCGCGCGTCAATCCAGTTCTCTAGCGGCTCCACTTGTCGCAGCAGCGTGCGGCACGCGCGGTCACTGCCAGCGAGCGGCTTGCGGGCGCAGCCAGACTTGAGATGCACTGAGAGCAAGTGGACGGCTTGCGGCGTATCGGGAAAAAGCGTCAGCCAAGCGCCGCGGCGCACGGTGTCGCGCAGTGACAGATCGCGGTCGTCCGCATTGCAGCGGAATGGCAGACCAGGGCGTATCGCAAAGCCGTTGTTCTGCACCGCGTTGCGCTCCGTGAGGCAAAACGCGTAGCCGCGGAACACCAGGCGAGCGGCTGCCACGCCGTCTACCTCCTGGAGCGCAATGACATCCGCGTCGAGCTGCCGTGCGTAGCGCGCCAGTGCGTCGAAGTCCTCGCGGCTACGATTGAAGTCGCGCGCTACATCGCAGGGGATATAGCGGCCACGGCGCCGTTCGACCGAGTCCTTGGGCAAGCAGTTTTGTGCCAACGGGCGGAAGGTCTCTGGCGCAATCAGCCATTCCAAATTCCAGGTGGCCAGCTTGAGCTGCTGCCGCGCTGCGCCATCACTGCGGACCGCAGCTTGCGGTCGACCACTGCACGCGGTCGCCGCGAAGGCAACCAGCAACGGCAGGACTAATATCATGCGACGGTATTTTGGTTTGGAAGTCATGGTGTCAGTTTCGCCGCCCAAGGGTTGCGATGGCAAATCCTGTTTCGGTCGCGATGGGGCACAATGTCCATGGTCGTCGTTGAATACCGCCGGGAGATATCGCAATGAGCAAAGACGTACAAGCGTGGCGCCGAAAATTCGGTGTACTGGGACCTTCCACCAATACGATCGTGCAACCAGACTTTGAATCGTTGGGCGTCCCCGGTGTAACCAGCCACTACAGCCGGATATTCACGCCCAATTCCAAAGCCATCAGTAATGAGACGTTTCTCGCCGGCACCCAGAAAATCTCCGAAGGCGTGGTCGACGCCGTGCGCAGCGTGATGACCTGTGAGCCGGACTATCTGGTGATGGGGATGTCCGCCGTGACTTTCTACGGGGGCGTCGCAGGTGCAGATGAATTTCAGCGCAAGATCGAGCACGAGGCCGGTGTCGGCATTTCGATCGGCGCGCACTCGTGTACCGCGGCTCTGAAAGCCTACGGCGGTATCAAGCGGATCGCGTTTCTCTCACCTTACTACCCGGTCGCTAATGCCGAAGTGAAGCGCTATTTCGAAGAGAGTGGCTTTTCGGTGGTGCGTGACGTGCCGCTACAGTGTCCGTCATGGATTTCGATCGCGCAGCAACCCGAGGAGCGGCTGCGTCAGGTGCTGAACGAACTCAACGGCCCAGACGTCGACGCCATCCTGCAGGTCGGCACCAATCTCTCGATGATCCGCCTCGCGGCCGAGGCCGAGCGCTGGTTCGGCAAGCCCGTGATTGCCATCAACACCGCGACCTGGTGGCACGCGTTGCGTGCCAACCAGATCACGGACAAGGTTTATGGTTTCGGGCGTCTGCTCGAGTATTTCTAACGACTAACCTGTTCAACGGCTCCAGCAGCTTTCCTGCGCCGTACCGCTACCTGTCCCGGTGACCGTGAGGTTGCCGAGATTGTCCACTCCGAAAGTGGCACAGAGGGTGTCGTCGGCCGCTTGCGGCCCTTGTGGCACGGCGTCGAGCCGATAGTTGCCACCCCCGATGTTGGCCATCGTGATCGAGTAGGTGTCTTTCACGGCCAGCGGATAAATCGCTGCGCCGCCCGCGTCCTGCGTACACAGCGCATTGAAGTAGTTGTTGGTACGTGTGAAGCACCGCTCCAGCCGGTTGACCTGGTTCTGCAGCTCCACCTTCGCGTCCGTGCGATTGGTGCGCACCATGTAAGCGCGATAACTGGGCACCGCCATCGCGACCAGGATGCCGACGATCGTCACCACGATCAGCAGCTCCATCAAGGTGATGCCCAGTTGTCTGTTACGCATATGCATCTTTCGTACTCCCGACTACCGCAACTGGCGCCAGGACTGGCGACCGTAGACGCCGGGGCCGGGCCAGGCTGGGATGGAGTTGACGTTGCCGAAGCTGTCGGGCGCGATGATCAAGTCCCGATCGCGAGTCGGGTCGCCGACCACGATGCCTTGCGCCACGATGCCTTCACCGATCTGCAAGCCGCTGACGGCGACGTTACCGCCGAGCGCGCTGGGGCCGCCCCCCGGTGGTACCTTGTCCTCATTATCGAACTCACCGTCGCCGTTCAGATCGAACGGTGAGGTGTCGATGCGACCGCCTGAGAACATGTCGATGTTCATCAGCCAGCTCGAGCCACCGTAGGTACACGGATCGGGGTCAGGTATCAGCGTGGTGAAGTTCACGCGCTTGTTACGTAGGAACGCGTTGCTCGGCACCATTTCCCCCTGAAAGCCATTCACTGGCGATTCCAGGTCCAGGTACCAGCCACGCTGCGTGGTAAGCGCATTCTGACTGGTGACACGTGCTTTCGCCGTCGTCGTTGTCACAACCGGTGCGCCAGCGACAATCTCCGTATTCGACACGGTGACAGGTCCTTCGAAAGTGATGGTCTGCTGCAGCAGTTCGCTGCGATCGCTGATTAGATCAGCGACCAAGCCCGTGTTCTGATCGAGCAATCCATAGAACGTGTGCGCCTGCAGGTTGCTCGGAATACGGTCGCGCGCTTCCAGGAACTTGCCGGTGCCAAACAACACCATCAGGCCGTCACCACCGGGGCCTCGCCCCACGACCGGTCGTCCGGTGATGGGCTGGCGCAAGCCAAGCGAGTCCTTGGCGACGTACAGTGGGGTTTTGACCGTCCCTGACCCATAAGCGACTTTCCAAAGCGACGGATTCGTGCTGGTCAGATCAAATTTCCACACGTTGCCGAACAAGTCGCCCCCGTAGGCGTAGTCGGCGATCGCATCCTGGTTGGCGTCCACGACGCCGACCGTCGAGAGGCCATTAGGCCGTCCGATTCCATAGTGGTCCTGTGCCATGCCGACGCCAGTATCGATCTTGCGTAGCAGCACACCATCCGACAGTCGCACGACATACAACACGGCATTGCCGGTCGTACTGACGTTGCCGTCCGGCACGGTGTTGTTATAGCCGTTACCGAAGATCGCAACCCATGTGCCGTTTGCCATGCGCGCAATAGCCGGCCGGCTGTAGGTGTATCCCAAATCCGCATCGTTCGAATCGGTGAACTCCCAGCGGAATTTGCTGGCAACACCGGCCTCCGATGCGGCTGTCGGGTTGGTAATGTCGAGCGCAAAGACCGACTGTCCACCCGCGTTGAGGCCTGACACGAGGTAGGTCTTCCAGCCGCCGCCTACAAACGCGTCACCTACGGTGGCAGCACCATCAACGAAGTATTCGTGGGAGTAAGTCGGGTTGGTCAGGTTGTGCAGGTTCTTGAACACGACGCCAGGTACGAACGCCCAACGCTCTGCGCCCGTCACTGCGTCGAACGCGTGCAGCATGCCATCGTTCGAGCCCGCATAGAGTGTCTCTGCGCGGCCGGCTTGCGATGTTCGGAATGCGAGATAGGACGACGCTTCAGGTATTACCGTGCCGAATCGACCATCCGGTGCGCCCACGAATACCGGTGCTGACGAGACAAAATCGCCGAGTACGTTGTCTATCGCGCGATTGCGGAAACTCGCGCCCGAGGTTCCCGTGTTGCGTTGCTCGAACTGGCGGTCGCCGCGGAGATAGTCGAGGCGATCGTTGCCGCGGCTATCGGCGAGCGGTTGTAACTCGGTCTTGCGGACCAGATCGATGGCCGCCCATTGGAACGGCACGGCGTCGCCACTGGAGTCCACCGTAAAGATCTTGCGCGCGTTGGGCGTTGGCACCTGCTCCGACGCCTTCCAAACGCGGCTGCCGATCGTCCCGTCCGCCAGGAACGGGAACGCATGTATGTCGCCGCTCCAGTCGCCGGTGTTGAAAAGTGCCTGATAGACCTTTGAGCTGCTGCTGATCGATGCTGTATTGACTGATGCCGCACTGGCACTGCCGGCAAACTTCTGTATCGAATCGAATGCCGTAGCGAGCTGATCCTTCAGTGTCAGGGCGTTGGTGACGAGGAAGTAGTTGTCTGGCACGCCATTACCGTCAGCGTCCCATTCCGCTCCTTGCGGGACGTTGTCGGCCGCATTCGGGGCTTCTGTGAAGCCACCCCATTTCGCGGCATAGAACAACGGGTCGCGCAATAGCGAGGCGGTGCCATTGGCGCCAGGTGAGAACGTACGAGTGTTCGTCAGTGGCAGAGCTCCCGCGACATCGGGAGTATCCAGAAAGTAGTCTGGATCCGACGCGGCAGTGGTGTCGATGTCGCGGACCTCAAGGTACGTGCCGTCTGTCGTCGTGCCAGAGATCACGTAACCCATGTGCTGGATAATGCCGCCGGCGGCATACTCTGACGTGAGAGTGATATCGACAGTGTCGTTGGCGTTGACCACATAGTCATAGCGAACAATGGCGTCCATGTCGTGATCGGCGCCCTGTTCGACGTCTTCGAAATTGACACGGAAGCTGCCGCTGGTTGGCGTGATCGTGTCGACGTAGAAATCGACAATGCTATTGGTGGGTTGGAACGCGCCTTGTGCCGGGTCAATGCCGTAGCCGCCACCGACGGACTTGCCGAACGGCACGAGCGTAATGGTCCTGCCGCCAGCCATCGGAATTTCAATGCGCGGCAAAGGTGACGCCAACGCAACCGCGAAAGTACGCAGCTTCTGGTCGCCGAAGGCTGCCGCATTTAGATCGGTCTTCAAGCCGTAGTAAGCCGCAGCCGCTGAATAGTAACCACCTTGCTTGGTAGGATCTTCAGGTGCCAGGCCACGAATATCGGCAAACGTGGTAACAGTTTTCGGCGTCGGTGCGCCGTCAGCCAGCCCACCGGACTCGCCGATGAAGAACGAGTCGCCAGCAAGTGTGCCGCTGGATTTCTCGCCGTTCCAAATCTCGGACGCTTCATCCGATGCGACGAATCCAGGCATATCGCCGCCGAAGCCGCTGAAAGCCGAGCCGGGCACCGAATCGGTATCGTATGACGGGTTGATATCGCTGATGACGGTCTGGAATGGCTTGCTGCAGCTCGGGAACCGCGTGTAGGGGTCCTGCCAGTTACCTTTGGTCAGACCCAAAGAGGCATCTGTCGATCCAGCGCCGTAATTGAACGCCGCCGTAGGCGTGCCTTTGCCAGCGAAGTAGCGCATCGTCTCATACATCATCTCGCCGACGGGGTTGCCCCACATTTCGCATTCGCCAGGGTTGATTGGCCGGCTGGTGACCCAGCCGCAGCTGTAGTGGTACCAGTTGGAGCTGGGAAAGTCGGTCGTCTTGAATCCATCGAGATTGCGGATGATGCCGACTAACGGCTCGAACACACCATCGACCGCGCGAATCTCGTCGTTGATCGTGCCCACTTCCTTGCGCAGCACGCCGCCCTGGGTGTTACGCGCATAACTACCGGTCAACAGGCCGAACAACATTTTGTCGTTAGCGCCATATTCCTGGATCAGACCGACAGGTTTGTAGTTGCCGTTGGGGTAGAGTCGGCAGCTGGCCTCATGCGGCGCGAGCGAGCAAACTTGTACGTTTACCACGTAGTCGGTGGGTATCTGTCCACCACCGATCGTGTCGACATCGGTTCCGGCAACCGGCCGCTCACGGCTGACCCAGTTCCAGATGCGGGCGTTGCGACTGAGTAGCACGCGCATTAGCGGCTGCTGGCTCGCTGAAAATAGCGGCGTGGTGTTGGCGATCAGATGCCGTGTCCCGGCAGCCGGCATCGGCAGCGGCGTGTACTGGGTAATGTCATACCCGTCTCGAGCGACGCTCTCGTAGTCTTTGCCCCAACTGTGCGCGTCCTGTGGGATGTGCGTACGCTTTAGAATCGTCATCGCGCCGGTATCAACCAAGCGGCTGCCGCCGTACAGCACCTTGCGCAATGCGTCTATACGGGCCGTGGTTATGTAGTTCATGAAATTGCCGGACCATTGGCCTGCGCACGTATTGTCGGGCAGAGAGGCCGTGCCAACCGGCACGAAGGTCGGGTTGGTGTAGACGTAGCATTTCGTGGAATCGAACAATCCGTAATACGTGATGGACGGTTTGAAGCCGACGTCCAGTATGCCGTCGCCGTTTAGATCGGAGGCGTCGTTGTAGGCTTCATAGTAGAGCTTGTGATCACGGCCGACGACCAGCATGTTGAGCGGAGCCACTGTGTCATTGAGAAACAATGGTTTGTTCGCCAGTCCGAGTGGCCCACCCGGCGGCGTTGGCGGCACGGGCGTTGCCGCGCCGACCGGCGGCGTTGCCTGCAACGCAATGGCCGTCAGGGCTGCAAAGACCGCTAACAGGCCGGTACGGGGTAGTTTGTTCATAGTCATGGCGATCACCTATTTAAAGATCGTCTGGCTCAAAAGCTCTTGGCGAAAGTGGTTTGCAGAACGATATACGCGTTGTTGCTTGCACCGCGCGAATAGCCGGTCACCTGGTAAAAGTCGCGGCCAGTCGTGGCGCCACCTACCATCAAGTCATCCGGCACGAAGCGCAGATATTCAACGGTGCGCCGCGGATCCTGCGCGACACCTAACGTGTCGGCGAGTTCGTCCGTTCCGGTAACGCCGTACTCGATGCCGTTGGTGTTCCACCAAGCTGTACCTTGGCCCGTCAGCAAGGGGAGAAAGTCGGTCTGGTAAACATTGCACGGCGGCGTTGAGCAAGGAATGGGCGCTGTCGGCGCGGCGTCGATCAAGGCCTCGCCGTCGCGGAGTGCCGCTTCCGCGGCCTGGAACGCCAGCGAGATATCGCGCGTATTGCCGGCCATACGCTCTTGCATGCGCGTCATTTGCATCGTGGTGATGCCGAGTATGGTCAGCACGACGAGCAGCAGCAGGCTGGTGACGAGCGCAGCGCCGGCTTGACGCTGCGGATGATGAGTGTTGCACGACATGGGGTCGGTCCTTACTTGGTGCGATTGCGCAGGGTGATGGTGGTCGTCAGCAGCGTGCGCTGGCGGCGGTCGTTGAATGGCCCGACGACCGTGCCGAGCACGTCGTAGGTCGCGGGGTCGACGTCGGTGCCGGTTTCTTCCGGTGAGCGGATCAGCATGCCGAGGTTGACTGCCACCACTCGGTTCCAGTCGGGCACCGCGTCAGCAGTAACGTATTGGTCGATTGTTGTGACCTCACCGGCGTCGTCGATGCCATAGCGTGCTTGCAGTATCTCGACGCCCTCGACGAGCTCCTCAGGTGCCGCACCATTGATGCTGCGGAACAGCGAGGGTCGATAGTTGGCGGGTCCGGGTGCGAGATCCGTGTCCTGGATGAAGTACTGTGCCGTGACGACCGGCGTCACGAGCGCGCCTGCGTTGAAGCGACCAATATCTGTTGTCAAATTGGATCCGGCTGATACGGGGCGAGCGAGGTCGGTCGTCGTAGCGGTGTTATTGATGGGCGTGGCGGCGAATACGGAAATCAAGTCGCAGTCCGAGAGAACAAAGCGGGTATTCGTCCCCCAACTGCTGTTGTTAGCCTTGTCGACGCTGAGGGTACCTGTACCGGTCGTCATGTCCGCGTTCACCCGGCCAATCAAATTGCCTGGACGATAGCTGCGAATCACGACCACGTCGCTGCCTGGGTCGAGGGAACCTGCGTTGACGACGCCCGCCGCTGCGGGGTCTGGCGACCAGACTCCGCCGCCCGTGCTTTCAAATCCCTGCACAGGGTTGCGGAAGTCATTGATCAAGGAAGTGGGGTTTGCGAGAGCATTGCGGTAGTCCGAAGCCACAATACCTTGCGAGCAACCGCGATAACCGCTGGCGCGGAGGTCGCGCAGCAGGAACTCCATCGCACCGCGGGCATTCTCCTGGATGCGTGCGGTCCGCTCGTTCTCCATGTAAGTGAGCTTTGAGCTGTAGAGGACCGATAGCACGCCGGCTAACAGGATCAGAGACAGCGTCATGGCGACCATCAGCTCGACGATGCTGAAGCCGCGCGCGTATTTCGGCGTCTTGCCGGAGATCGTATGCATGATCAGATATCCGTCCGCGTGACAAACTGCATGGCCGTAGGCGCGCCGGCTTGGGTGCCCTCGAACCAGCGCACCGTTATCTGAAACTGCTCGCCGCCCGCCAGGCGCGAGATCTCGCCGGTGGCGGGTGTGGCGCCGCTCGGCAACGTTGCGACGATGGACGTGCGCCATTCGTTCAGATCGCGTTGCGACAAGGTGGCGCCACCGGCAGCCGGAGTAGCGGTGGCGAGTGCGATGTCATACTCACCAGCCAAAGCGCTGTCGCGATTGGCGCGCATGCGGTCGGCAATGTCGTAGGCCAGGAAAGTAGCCTGCGACCGGCGTGCTGCGTCGCTGTTGCCGCGCAGACTTGAGAGCTGCAAGCCTGCCACTCCCAGTAGGCCAATGGACAACACCAGCACCGCGATCAATGCTTCGACCAAGGTGAAGCCGCGTTGCGGTGCGTGGTGATTGATGGATCTTGCAATCATGATGCTTGAGGCCTATCAGTTAGGGGCACAGCGCGAGCGTCGAGCGGATCCTGCCGATCGCAGTGATCGCGATCTGACGCAGTTTTCGATCGCCGGCGGTACACGCATAGGGCAGTACTTCAATCGAGCCGGACGGGCTAGCAGTGCCAGTAGCGAGAAATGAATAAAAGTTCTGTGCGCTAGCGGCAGGGATTTGCACGCTGGTCGCCGGGGGGCCAGCGGCTACCCGTAGTACGGCATCGGTGCCGTCGAACGTACCCGCAGTGGCGCCATCGCGGAACACGATCCAGCCGTCATTCCAGGTGGCGTTGCCGGTGCAACTGGCGCCATCGCTCGACGCACAGACCGATACGCGAAGTGAGCGCTGAACGGCTTCGCTGCGCGCCAAGTTCAACGCCGTGACTAAATCGTTCTGCGCAGCGAGCGTGCGCGAGTTGCGGTTGTAGTCGTTGAACGACGGCGCACCGATCGCGATCAGGATGCCCATGATCGAGAGTGCGGTCATCAGTTCTAGCAGCGTGTAGCCTGCTTGTGAGCGGTATGCGGCCGTTTTCATGAGTACTATGCTGGCGGCCCGCCAAGGGTCTTGCTTGAGCAGTCGACGAGTGGTGAGGCGGGTGGGCTGAGCGGTCGTAGCGTGTGACGTGGTTCGCAGCGTCAACACGACATAAGTCTTGAATCGAGCTCGTAGGCCGGAAAACGTGAACCAGTACCGATTGTTAGCCTGTGGCAAACGGCTCGTTCAGCGGTCCCAGCAACTGGCTTCCGCGGTCGCAGTTGCGGTCCCTGTAACCGACCGATTGCCCAGATTGTCGATGACGAACGATGCGCACTGCGTGTCATCGTTGGCTTGCGCGCCTTGCGGTACGGCGGTCAGGTCATAGTTGCCCGCGCCAAGTGCGCTGGCCGTCATGGTGAGGATGTAGTTATCGCTGGCGGTGAAGGGGTACATCGCGGCACCGCCGTCGTCTAGCGTGCATTGCGGGCTAAAGTAGTTCTGGGTTCGCGCGAAGCAACGCTCCAGCCGCAGCACGTGACTCAGCAGCGCAGCTTTCGCTTCAGTGCGGTTGGTCCGTACGACATAAGCGCGATAGCTTGGATAAGCGATCGCCGCGAGGATGCCGACTATTGTCACGACGATCAGCAGTTCAATCAACGTGACGCCCATTTGGTGAGAACTGTTGCGCGCTCGCATGCTGGGTATACTGCGCGCCGGGGCGTTGTACCGCTGTGACGCGGCTCGCAGCGCCGACTCGACATAACCCAGACTGCGTGGCAGAGTTCTCGCGGATTACTGCCCGCCGCACTTTGGACCAGCGCACTGTGGAGGTATTGCGATGTTGGAGCTCAAACACGACCTGCGTCTTGCCAAGACCCGCGATGAGCACGCACGGATGAACTTCGTGTCGGGCCTACGTGCCTACGTGTTGAATGATATGGCGACTGGTATGCGCGCCAGTTACGACGCCGAGGTTGAGCCCGCATTTCGGCGCAAGGCGCGCCGCGCGCCGAAAGATGGACCCGAAGTCCATCAGGCCATCCGCTCCAACGAGTTCTTCAAGTTCTACTCGTCATTGCGCGTCACCGCGCAGGACATGGTGTGGCAGTCGGTGTTTCCACCACTCGAGCGCCAGCGCGAGTCGCTGAAGAAGAAAGCCAAGGCGCTAGCCACGCGCCGACCGGGCAAGCTCAAGCTCGATGCGCAGCTCGAGGTGCCGCGCTCGGTCTCCGCGTTGGACGTGCACTTGATGCCGGGTAACTACGATGGCGAGTACGAGTCCGAGGACCTGGCGGCCGGCTCACTCTATGACAATGGCCTCGCGGTGTTCTCGTTTGGCTTGATGGGTCAGAACCTCGATGACATTGGTGAGAGCATCTCGCGCTTCATCAAGGCGCGCTACCCCAAATTCAAACCGGCGGAGATTCTCGACCTCGGCTGTACGATTGGTCACAACACCGGGTCCTGGAAGGACACCTACCCGAGCGCACACGTGCGGGGTATTGACGTCGCCGCACCCTGTCTGCGTTACGCTCATGCGCGTGCGCAAGCACAGAATCGGGCCGTCGACTTCGAGCAGATGAACGCGACGGCGCTCAAGTACGTAGACGCTAGCTTCGACGTCGTGTTCTCGTCCATGTTTTTGCATGAAGTGCCGCGCAAGGACATTGCTAAGGTGCTGGCCGAAGCCTATCGGGTCCTCAAGCCAGGCGGGTTGATGTTGCATATGGAATTGCCGCCGAACGCCCAACTATCGCCCTATGACGCGTTCTACCTCGACTGGGACAGCTCATATAACAATGAGCCTTACTACAAGCCATTTCGAGACCTCGTGCCACAGCGGCTTTGCAGGCAGGCGGGCTTCAAGTCTACTAACTACGTGCAGTTCGTGGTGCCGTCGATCGCTTGGTTTGGTGAGCAGGCGGTGACGCGCGCGGTCGCCGCGCAGGGCGCAGTCGATAGCGACAAGACCGGCCGACTGTCCGATGGATTGCAGTGGTACTGTTTTGGCGCCTGGAAATAATTGCTAGCGGGAGACTATTGAATGACGAGCAAAGACAAGCAACCGATGCGCCGCAATATCCGTGGCGGCCGGCCGTATTTTTTTGCGGACCCGGCGACTGACAAGGTATTGAACATGGTTGTCACGCTGGCCAGCGAAGTCTGGGCGCTGCGGGAGCGCGTCATGGCGATGGAGGCGATCGGCGCCAAGCGCGGTGCTTTCAAGGCGGGTGAGGTGGACGCGTATGAGTTCCCACCCGCCCTTGAGCAACGCATGGCGGGCGAACGTCAGGAATTCATTGCCAATCTGTTTCGGGTTTTAGGCGAGCAAGCGGAGCCGAAGAAGACGGCTACTGCCAAAAAGCCAGCTAAAAAGAAGAAGAGGTGAACTGTGGAATTGATCATTCTGTTATTGATCATTGCGGGAGTCGCGGCGTTCGTCGTCGGGGTCTACAACCGGCTGGTGGCGGCGCGCAACGCGTTCAAGAATGCGTTTGCGCAGATCGACGTGCAACTGACGCGTCGATACGACTTGATCCCCAATCTCGTTGAGACGGCCAAGGGCTACCTCAAGCACGAACGGGAAACGCTCGAGGCTGTCATCAAGGCGCGCAATATGGCGGTGGATGGACTGAAGGGTGCCGCTGCCGATCCCGGCAACCCGGCCGCCATGGCGAAGCTGGCGAGTGCAGAGGGCGCATTGTCTGGCATGCTCGGGCGGTTGTTTGCGCTCTCGGAAGCGTATCCAGATTTGAAGGCCAACCAGAACATGATGCAGCTCACCGAAGAGCTGACCAGCACCGAGAATAAGGTCGCGTTCGCGCGCCAAGCGTACAACGATGCGGTCATGTCGTATAACAACATGCGCGAGATGTTCCCCGGCAATATCGTTGCCAGCATGTTCAGTTTCCTCGCGGCGCAGTTGCTCGACATTGGCGCTCCCGAAGCGCGTCAGGCGCCGAAGGTGTCGTTCACCTAGTTCGCTGTGGATTTCTACGCGCGGCAGGCGGCGGCGCGGCGGCAGACCAAGTGGCTGCTCGGCGGCTTTCTGCTCGCTGTGGCGCTCGTCGTCATCGCCGTCGATCTGGTAGTAGTCGGGTTCGCTTCCTCCCAGGAGGGAGCGGATGTCGGCTCGCTGTTGTTCGTGACCACGTTGTTCACACTGGCAATCATCTGCGGCGCCAGTATCTTCCGTACTTTCACGTTGCGTGACGGCGGCGGTGCGGTGGCGCGCGCGCTCGGCGGTACGCGCGTCGATCGCGGCACCACCGACCCAGCGCAACTAAGACTGCTGAACGTGGTCGAGGAAATGACCATCGCCTCTGGCGTGCCGATGCCAGAAGTTTACGTTTTGGAGAACGAGGCCGGCATCAACGCTTTCGCGGCTGGCCACACGCCGGCGAACGCCGCCGTTGCCGTGACGCAGGGAGCGTTGCAGCGCCTGTCACGCGATGAGCTGCAAGGCGTTATCGCCCATGAGTTCAGTCACATCCTCAATGGCGATATGGCCCTCAACATACGGCTGATGGGCTGGTTGTTTGGTTTGTTAGCGATCGCGGTGATCGGCCGCACCGTACTGCGCCACAGCTCAGGCCGCGGCGACTCGCGGCGCGGTCACGGTGGTTTGCTCGCGCTCGCGCTGGCCATCATGATCGTGGGTTACGTCGGCCTGTTCTTCGGCCGCTTGCTGCAAGCAGCGGTGTCGCGTAAGCGCGAGCAGTTGGCGGACGCTTCGGCCGTGCAGTTCACGCGCAATCCCCAAGGTCTCAAAGGCGCGCTCGTCAAGATTGGTGGCCTGTCGGCGGGTTCGCGGCTCGAGACCGCGGACGGCGAAGAAGTGGCGCACATGTTGTTTGCGACGGGTCAGTTGCGGCGACTGCTCGCCACCCATCCACCGCTGGTCGAGCGTATCCAGGCACTGGACCCCTCGTTCAAACAGCAGGACTTCGAGCGCGCAGTCGCGTTGTCAGAACGCGATGCGAGTCGTGCGACTCTCGCGCAGGATGACAACTCCGCCAATATCAGTGGGCTCGCGGCTGCAACGCCGACGGTGCCAGCCGTGCCGGCAGCGATCGCATCGCAAGTGGGCAACCCGGACACCTTGCAAATTGCCCGGGCCGTTGGCTTGCGCGCCGACGTGCCGCCGGCCGTGATCGCGGCCGCTGCGTCGCCCAACACGGCGCTGCCCATGCTATTGGCGTCATTGATCGGTGAGCAGCCCGCCGTCAACGCTGCGCAACGGGAGATTCTGGCGCGGTTTCTTGGCGCGGACTTGCTGGCGGTGGTCGATCAGCACGAACGTAGTCTGGCAACCGTGCCACCGCAGTTGCGGCTGCCCGTGGTGCAGCTGCTGTTTCCGGCTCTGCGACGATTGACGCTGGATAACCGGCGTCGCCTACGTCGAGCCGTCAATCTGCTCGCGCGCGTCGATGGCCAAACGGACGTATTCGAGTGTTCGCTGATCCTGATGCTCGAGGCGGCGCTAAATGACGAGTTGACCGGCCCGCGCGAGTTTGTCACCCAAACGCTAGCCCGGTTGACCGCGCCGGTTGCAACGGTCTTTGCAGTACTGGCGAGCCAAGGCAGCGCGGACCCGGTGGCAGCGCGTCGCGCGTACGAGGCCGGACTCGCTCTGGTGTTGCCGCGCGAGCGGCCAGAATTCCGGCCCGTCGACCCGTGGCCAGAGCAGTTTGCGCAGGCATTGCAGGCGCTGCAACGGTTGCACCCGTACGGCAAACGCTCGCTCGTGGAAGGGCTCGTCAGGACGATCGCCCACGACGAGCAGTTGTCTACCGCCGAGGCGGAGCTGCTGCGCACAGTCTGTGCGGTACTTCGCTGCCCGTTGCCACCACTCCTGCCAAGCGTGGCGTCACTGCCTCAATAGACGCGGAAGGCCTTGTAGTCAGTTGCGTTGCTGGTGGCGAGGCGACGCAGGCGAAGCCGAGCCGCAGTACGCAGGCGGGTACGCGGTGCCGGATTGGCAACCAGCATCAGGTGGGGTCTTTCGGCGGCCGCGACCGGCACCGAGTTTGTCGCCGAATTACTCTGGTCGAGGTCGGTCAGTTGTAAGGCGAGATTGGTTTCCATATCGAAAGCTCTATTTCTGTAAACACGAGGGCGCAAGTTAGCGGGGTATTGCTGCGCACGAGTGACCGTGCTGTGACGGTCGCGTGGCGCGCGCGGAAGATAGAGGCTTTGTTAGCCGCATGTGCAACTTCATGGTGGTTCTGTGACAATCGTCACGCAGATTCAGGACAGGGGGTAAACAAGTGACCAGAGCGACAAATCCGAGCGCCACAACGAAGTACTTGGGCTGGGCAGTTGCGACGCTTTATGTCGCGCACGGCCTGTTGACGACGCGCATCGTGCGCAGCGACAAGGAGTCGCCGTTTCGCGAGGAGCTTCGCGGGTACCACTATCTGCTCGGTTTCGCACTGTTCATATTGGTCGTCTGGCGGCTGCTCCGCTGGTGGCAGGAACGGCCTGCCACGCCGGCGGTTGGGGTAACGCCTGCGGTGCATCACGCCGGCCGTCAGTTCGCACTCGCCACCTACCTGCTGCTGGCGTGTATGCCATTGATCGGGCTGGGGCAGGCCTGGACTGAGGGCCTCAGCGTGCATTTGGGGCCGCTCATTCAAGTGCCGACGTTGGTTGCCGCCAACCGTGCGGGCTGGATGTTCTTCGGCTATTTCCATTCAGCGTTTGGCTTCGCCATCACGCTGCTGACCATCGGCTCAGTGTTGCTCGCAGTCTGGTCGTTGCTACGCAGCGGCCGAGGTTTGCTGGCTGCATTCCCGCCCGGCTTTGGTGCCCAGGCCTATGGGTCGATGGCCGTGAGTGTCTATGCACTGAGTAGCTTCAAGGCGCCTGAACCCGGCTATCGGGCGCTGGCAATATTTGCCGCGGCCACAGCCTTGGTGTGGGGTGCAGCCGCGTTGATACACCGCCGACGCCATGCCGGCACCGTTATGGGTATGGGGCGAAACACCGTCGGCACCGCGGCGCGCTTCGGTAGCGCGATCGCGACGCTGGCGTTCGTGGGCGTCGGGCTTATCGGGCCGTATCGCATGTTCCATGTTACCCCCTGGCCGGTTGGCGAAACCGTAGCGGGGCCGGCGGGCGTTACCTCGCACGCCGCGCCTGTCATGGCTGTCACGGTCAGCGCCGCAACCGACTTCGAGCGGCAGGTGCAGGCGGACACTTACAAGTGGTGCCGCTTCTGTCATACCACCGAGCAGGGTGGTAAACACCTCGTAGGACCTAACCTCTACGCGATCTTCGGTCAGCGAGCGGGCACCGTACCTAACTTCACTTACTCGACAGCGATGGCGCAAGCAGGGCGCGACGGTCTCGTCTGGAACGACGAGACACTCGATAAATTCCTCGCCTCGCCGAGCGGCTTTGTGTCCGGCACCTCGATGATCATCTCCAGCGGCCCGGTACGCACGCCTGCAGAGCGCGCAGCGATCATCAATATTCTCAAGCGCGAGACGATGCTGGTCCCAGGCGACGAGTCGCCGCGTTAGCGACGGTCTTCGCAGCGGCCGATCGCTCGGCCGGCGCCGGCATTGGTGCAATATCGCCGAAGCAGTCACCGACGCCTTCGCGGATGCCGATGTCCTGCAGCCGTTCCCGGTCCTCGGCTGAATCGACGCCCGCGGCGAAGCAGGGTATCTCGAGTTCCCGCGCGATCGCGATCACCCCACGGCAGAGCTTCAGGGCGGCCGGATCATGCGCACTGCCCAGCACAAACTGCCGGTCTATCTGCAGTGCCGAGATCGGCAGTGTGACGAGACGGGTCAGGGAACTGAAGTGCCTGCCAAACTCGTCGATGAGGATCGTGGCACCCAGCTCGACCAACTGTGGCAACACTTGTTCTGGCGCAGGCATGGCCGCCAGCGTTCGTTCAGCGATCCTGAGCTCGAGTTGTATCGTTCCTGGCGGCCACTGTGCCAGCCACGCTTGCAGGTCTGCTAACAATGCACCGCTGACAATATGGTTGCGCAATGCGCCGAAGGACACGCGCAGCGGGCTGCCTGATTCACTCGCGAGGGCGGGCAACTCGCGCTGCAACCGTGTGAGCATCCAGCGGGATAAATCAGTGGCCAGTCCCGTGTTCTCCGCCAGCGGCAGGAACTCGCTGGGCCGCAACATCCCGCGCAACGGATGTGGCCATTGCAGATAGGATTGCAGTGCTGTTAGTTTTCCGGTAGCCAGATCGCGACGCGCAGCGTAGCGGATGGCTAACTGGTCGTCGGTTACCGCGATCCGCAGCTCGCGTTCCAGGTCGAGGCGCGTCAACGGCCGAAGTCGCAGCGTATCGGAGTAGAAACGCACCGCTCGGCCACCGCCGCGTCGCGACTCGAACATCGCAGCACGGGCGTGCTCTAGCAGACCACGTGGTTCGCGCGCGTCACTACCGAGCAGTGCAACGCCCGCGCACGGCTCTATCTCAAACGACGCGTCGCCAATGCTGACTGGCTTGCGCAGTACTGCGCACAGTGTGGTGAACACGTCCTCAAGGGCGGCACGTTCGGTGGGTGTTTCGATGACAGCGGTGAGCTGCGCCTCGCCCAGTTGCCCGACATACCAGCCAATTGATGGCTCGGTTGCCAGTGCCGCAACAGACCGCTCCAGCAGTGTCTTGACAATCCTGTCGGTGATCGAAAAATCGATGACTTGCGCGATGTCCTGCAGGCCTTCCAGGTGGACCATGCACAATGCCAGCGGCCGCTCGCGCAGAGCCGCAGCCGCGATCGAGTGACGCAGGCGCTGTGCGAAAGCGCGCCGCTCCAAGGTCGGCGGTTCCTCGGCTGTCTCCGACTGTCTGCGGTCATCGTCGACGTGACGACTGCCGGGTTCGCTCACCGTTTCACTCGAGCGAATCACGCATAGGACGCGGTCGCGTCCATGCGGGCTCACGCGCACATCATGATTGCGCTGCCGATCAGTAAACGTGCCGTCGATCGCCGTGCACTCCTTCAGTACCCGTCGGATGAGGCGCAGCAGCAAGTCGGCCGCATCGGCGCTCCACAGATCCGCCAGCCGTTTTCCCTGGATCGCCTCATCCGCTTGCAACGCTTCGATGTCGCGGCCACCGACGTACTTGAGGATCACGCCGTTGCGATCGATGAACGCGACCAGGTCTGGCACGGCCGCGATCAGCGAATCATCAATGTCATTCCGCATGGCGTAGCGCGAGAATCCGATCGACGGTGTCGTCTGTGGCCAACTCGCGGCGCCGCACTTCGAGGCAGCCCTCGCTGATCAGCGTTTCCGCGTCCTGTTCTACCGCCTGGACAAGCTGCGATATCTGGGCCGCACGTTCGGTGCCGGCCCAACCGATCCAGTTGTTCCGTTCCCGCTTGGCCTGATACAGCGCCGCGTCCGCGAATGCCAGCGATTGCTCCCAGCTACCCGCCTCAGATTTCGCCGCAATGAAGGGGTAGGGCGCGAAGCCGATCGAACAGCTCGTCCGTGCGACGCTGCTGATACTCACACGGAACAGCTGCTTGGCGATCGATTCGCGGATGCGCTCCGCCAGCGATGCGGCAATGCTCAAGTCTGCGTCCCGACACACGATGACGAACTCGTCGCCACCCCAACGGATCAGCAGGTCGCTGGCGCGCGATACGCGCCGTAGAATCTCGGCGATCTGCTCGAGGACGCGATCGCCTGCTTCATGCCCATACTGATCGTTGATCGGCAGGCCGATCCAGATCAATGATCATCATCACGAAGCGACGAGTGCTGTCCGCGGTCAACATCGAGTTGACCGTTTCGTAGAGTGCGCGACGATTGCCGAGACCGGTGAGCGCATCTGAGTAGCTGGCTTCATGCAGCTGTTCGTTGGCGTGCTCCAACTGCAAGTTGCGCTCGGCAAGCTCGCGAGTCCGCTGGTCGACTTCATCGGCTAGACGTTTGGCATAGGCCGCTTCGCGACGCAACCGCTTCTGTTGCTGCGCCCAAACGGCATACATTATCGCGAACAGCACCAGCGCGTAGAGCGGATAGGCCCACCAACGCGCCCACGGGGGCGCTTCCACTCTGACGGGTATCACCAGCCCCTGCTCGTTCCAGGTGCCGTCACTGTTGGCGGCGCGAACTTCGAATGTGTACTTGCCGCCGTCGAGATTGGTGTAGGTCACCTGACGCTTGTTGCCTGCGTCGACCCAATCGCTGTCGAAGCCTTGCAAACGATACGAGTAGCGGTTGTTTTGCGGTGCCGTGTAGTCGAGCGCGGCGAACTCGAAGGTGACGACATCGTCGCGATAGCCCAGTTCGATCGAGTCGATGCTGTCGTAAGTGACTGGCAAGACCGTCGGCGTATTAAATGTCAGTAGTCCGGTCAGCGTCACTCGCGGTGGCCGGTCATTGAACCGTAGCCGCTCCGGCGTGAAGGCGTTATAGCCATTCGCACCGCCAAAGTAGAGCTGCCCGGCGGCGCTACGAAAGTGCGCGCCGAAATTAAACTCGTCGCCCTGTAGACCATTGCTGCGCATGTAGGTTCTGACATCACGACTGACCGGGTCGAAGCGCACCAATCCGCGATTCGTGCTGATCCATAGCGTGCCGCTGACATCGGACTCGATGCCGTAGACCGTGCTGTTAGGCAGCCCCTCAGATTCGGCAATATTCTCGAATCTGACCGGCTCCTTGTCTTGTGGTGAGCCGATGACACGGTCCAGTCCGCCGCCACGAGTTCCGACCCAGACCTGGCCGCTGGCATCCAGATGGATCGTATAGACCGTATTGGAACTGAGCGATTGGGAATCGTCTGGCGAATGTTGGTAGGATTTGAACTCACCCGTGCCCGGATTCAGCGCGCTGAGGCCACCGCCGTCAGTGCCGATCCAGAGCCAGCCGTTGCGATCTTCTGCCAGCGCAGTGGCGCGATCGCTTGACAGGCCATTGCTCCCGTTGCCAGCGACCGGAAAGCGGCTGACCGTGGTTGTTAGAGGATCTATCCGTACCACGCCGCCACCAAAGGTACCGGCCCAGATTTGACCGCGCGAATCCCGCAGCAGCGCCATCACGCCTGAGACGGGCAGCGCTGTGGTGTCTTCTTCGTCGATCCGCAAGGCGCTGGCCAAACCGGTCTTGAGATCGATTCGTACCACGCCGGCGCGCATCGTCCCGACCCAAAGTTGATCGTGGTCGTCGGCCACCAGCGCCATCACGTTGCTGTCGAGCAAGCGGGTTGAGCTGCCAGGCGCCGTCTTGAACAGCTCCGGCGTGCCAGTTTTCGGGTCGATACTAAACAAGCCGCTGCCGATCGTGCCGATCCAGAGTCTGCCCTTGGCATCCTCGGCAAACGACGCGACGTTATTGCTCGCCGTGCCGAGCCGGCGATGTCCGAATGACCACGAGTGGGGGTTCCAGCGCGCCGAACCGCCGGCCTTGGTGCCGACCCACAGCATGCCGCCCGGGTCCTGATGCAGACTGACGATAAAGCTGTCCGGCAAACTGGCTGGGTCCGCTGGATCGAAGCGCGAGGTGGAGAACGTGGTGTCGCGCCGATCCACGAGCGCCAGGCCGTTGGCCGTCCCGACCCACAGCCGTTGTTCGTCGTCCTCCAGCAATGCCGTGACGCGATTGGAGGGCAGCGCGTCGATCCGGGCAGAATCGGCTTGTATTCTCGTGAGCGCGTCGCCCACCGCATCGAATACAAACAAACCTGCGTCCGTGCCGATCCACAGTAAGCCACGGCGCTCGAGCAGTAGCGTATTGATCGCCACCGGCTCCGTCTCGCCTAACAACGTCTGCAAGCGCGGTCCAAGTTGTTCGAGGATCACGCCGGTCGGGCCAACTCGATCCAGTCCATTGCGTGTGCCAACCCAGACCGCGTCACCTTGCGCTGACGTGATAGCCGTGATCGAGTTGTCGCTGAGCGAACGCTTGTTTGGCTGGTGGGTGATTTCTAGCTTGGTGCGCTTGTCGACATCGATGGCGATCAGCCCGCTGTTGCGCAAGCCGACCCAGAGGCGATTGGCGCGGTCGAGGTGCAGCGCGCGCACATTGGCCTGCGCGTCGACCAACGGTTCGCCATTGCTGTCGACAGGCGTCACGAACTGGCCACTACGTGGGTCGCGCCAGACAATACCACCGCCGGTGCCAATGAACAGTCGACCGTCGGTGTGCGGCTCGATAGCCGTGATCCAGTTGTTAGGCAGGGCGTGCGGGTTGCGTCGGTCGCGGACGAAGTGTTGCAGTTCGAAGCCGTCGTAGCGACTCAGCCCGTCTTCCGTACCCAGCCAGATAAAGCCCTTGCTGTCGTGGTTGATGGCCATGACGCTGCCTTGTGAGAGGCCAGACTCACCGCCCAGGCGCGAAAACAGCATCTCCGGCGTGGCTTCTGCTGCCCGTGCGATACCGGCACCCAAGCAGCCAAAAAGTCACGAGCGCGCAGATCCCGGCGCGGATATGCGTCGAGAGAGCGTTACTCGGTCTGTGTCGGATTCGATCCATCGATATTGGTCGGGTACAAGGTTCGGCTACTCGACCATAGCGATGCAGGCGGCTGGCGACCGGAATTCGACCGCAAAAACGCGTCAGTCTGGCGGTTGCCGCCGACGGAACTGTGACGGCTATCGCAATCGCTACGTCGCGGGACCGGGCCAGCCGGCTCCCGCGACGCAGCTCGTGAATCGCTTAGTCGCCTCGAGAGAAAACGTTTGCCTGGCTGCTGCCATCGCTGTTGCTGCGCGTTGCGTCGCTCCAGAGATACCCGTCGCTCCAGAGATAGCCATCCGACCACAAGTAGCCGTCGCTCCAGAGATAGCCATCCGACCACAGGTAGCCGTCGCTCCATAGATAGCCGTCCGACCACAAGTAGCCATCGCTCCAGAGATAGCCGTTCGACCAGAGATAGCCATTGCTCCACAAGTAGCCCGAGGCCCAGTAGTTACTGCCCCAGAGTTTGGCCGTGTCCTCGACCATCATCACCGATGCGTCGCCTTTGCGAGCCATTTTCGGGGACAGCGCCTGACCCGACACCCAGCCGGATTGGTTCAGCGCCGCCTGCGCGTTGAGCACGCCCGCGCCGGTGGCGGTGGGGTCACCGCCGATCTTGCGTGCCGAACGCATCAGCCGCGCTTTGATCGTCGCCGGGTTCAGGGTCGGATCTTTGGTTAGCATCAGCAGCGCCGTACCCGAGACCATGGCGGCCGACATGCTGGTGCCTGACAGTTCCAGATACTTGCCGGTGCAGCTGCCACCGCAGTTCGGCACGCGCTCTGGCATGAAACTGCGCATGTTCGAGTTCGTGCCGACCGTTGCGACCCAACGGTTACCCGGCGCGACGAGGTCGGGCTTCAGCACGTGATCCAACATCGTCGGGCCGCGTGATGAGTAGCTCGACACATAGTCGTCCGCATAGTTGGTGCCAGTGCCGGAATCGGTGAGCGAACCCACCGTGATCACCTTGCGGGCATTGCCTGGGCTGGTGATCGTCATGTTGCCGCGCTGGCCTAGGTTGCCGGCCGACGCGACCACCACGATACCTGCATCCCACAGGCGCTCGACCGCCAGCACCAGTGGATCGGTCGTGTTGCTCTCAAACACGCCCGAGCCGAGTGACAGGTTTACCACTTTGATGTTGTTAGCAGCGCCGTTAGAGAGAATCCAGTCCAGGCCAGCGAGCAGGTCGGCGCTGCTGCCGCGACCGCGACCGTCGAGCACCCGTATGTCATGAATGCGCGCGCCGCGGGCCACGCCTGGGTAGAGTCCCGTGGAACCACCGTTGCCGCCGATGATGCCGGCGATATGCGTGCCGTGGCCCAACAAATCGTCGGCTTCACCGCGCTCCACTGTGATTTCCAGATTGTCGACAAACAGTGCGCTGGCTGAGCCGCTTTTCGTGACGCGCAGGCGGATCTGCGTGTTGGCGCTTCTGAAGCGAGTCAGATCGTAGCGCACGTCGCTCGCTTGACGCGCTGTGGCGAATCTATCAAGCACCGACCAGCTCGAACCGTCAGCGGAGGCCTCGAGCACGACCTCACCCTGCGATGAGTTGTTGAGCATCGCGAAGTTGTAGTCCATCGACAGCACCGCCGCAAAGCTGCCGGCAAGGTTGAGCGAACGCGTGATCGAGTCGCCCGCGCCGCCTGCGCTGTCGACTATCAAACAGGGCCACTGGCCGGCTGGGCAAAAGCTGGCACTGAAGTTGTCAGTACGGATCGAACCGCTGGTCGGCGAGCCATTGCCGTCGCCAGCCTCCATCAATTGGTGGACCAATTCTCATTGCCCCAGGAATTGCTGCTGTAAGTCCGTGTATCGAAATCCTCGCGGAAGTACGTACCGGTGCGAAACCAGACGCCGATGTTGTCGACCGTGAACCGTGCCGTCGGATCGCTGTCGCTTACCCGGAAGCGGATACGAGTTTCTTTGGAGATGTAGGGCGTGATGTTGACCGCCGTGCCGTAGCCGGCATGGCCATCGGTCTTAGCGCGCCAATGGCTGACTCCAGGTCACACCGTCAGCGGATGCCTCGATGACGAACTCCGCGGTCGAACTGACGTTGGCGACGCCGTAGTCGAAGAACATCAAGGCTTCCTTTGCGCCCATCAGTTCCATCGAACGTTCGACGGACACGTTCGAGGGGCCATTGGCACGCAATTCGAGGCAGTAGCCGTTGTAGTCGGCCGGGCAGCTTGAATTGGTCAGCCGGACGTAGCCTGAGCTGGAACCGCCGGTGTCATTGCGCTCGATCCATTCGGAGCCGGACCAGATGTCGCTGCCGGCGTAGGTATTCTTGCCAAACGCATCGTAGTAGGTAGTGGTCAAGCTAGTGCGCGCATCGTTGAATGAGCGATGACTGACGACGTTCAGATCGGTGTGATTGGCAACACCGGAATCGACCACAGCCACTGCAAAGTTGGTGGAGACCGGCACGCTGCTGCCAGAACCACTGACGGGCGTATTGCCGGCCTGTCGCGCGGAGAGAGACGCCGCTTGGATGCTGTTGTTCAGATCCAGAAAGTCGACGCTCGAGCCGCCAGCGAATTCACCGATCTGGTTGGCCGGAATACTCACGGCCATCAGCGGGAAGTTCTCGTACTGACGCAGCACCTGGCCGCCCAACTGCGCCACGCGGGTGGCTTCGGTGCTGGCGGGGTTGCCGGTGTGACGGACAATCAGCTCGACCATCGAATCCGAGCCGCTCTGGGCCATGGCGGCGACCCGCGGGCTCATGCGCTCGAGGTTGGCAACCTCACCGGTCGGGGTGGCCGATGCACTCGGTGCGCGCAGATGCGCCACGCGCGCCAGCACGGCTTGCTCCATGTGGTCGACGGATTGTTGCCCGCCGGCAGCGGCAGCCGAGCTTGCCTGGTCGTCCCAAGGGTTACCGGCAATCAGTTGTTTGGCAGGGCCGATGTTCTGCTCGGCGGCTTGCGGTGCAACTAACCGCGCAACAGCCTGCGGCACCGTCGGCTTGGCCGTGGTGACGGTTGACTCTGTTGCTGCATCGGGCAGTAGGAGCCAGCAAGCGCTGACGCCTGCACAGGCCGCTGCCGTCATTATCAAGCCAGTCTTGGTACGCATAGCCGTTCAACCCTGTGGAGCAATGTCTGAAAGTGGCGACATTGTCTCGGGTACGGGCCATGCTAGGACGCGCTCGAGCTAGCGGCCGAGTGCGGCGAAAGTGTGACGTGCCGCAAATAATGCGGGTCAAAATCGACTGGATCAGGCGCTGCCGGGCTCCCGAACCGGCTCCCGGCACCCCAAAACTGCGGCCTAACTGGCAGCCAGTGCCTGATCGAGATCGGCCTTTAGGTCCTCTATATGCTCCAGCCCGATCGACAGCCGCACCATGTCTTCCGACACACCTGCGCTGGCGAGTTCCGCCGGCGAGAGTTGCCGATGGGTGGTCGACGCGGGGTGCGTTGCGAGTGAGCGCGCGTCGCCGATATTGACCAGGCGGATGACCAGCTTTAACGCATCGAGGAAACGTTCGCCGCCGGTGCGGCCGCTCTTGACACCAAATGTCAGGATGCCGGACGCATGGCCGCGCATGTATTTCTTCACCAAGTGATGATCGGGCGCATCCGCGAGGCCCGCGTACTTCACCCAGCTCACCTTGGGGTGGGCCTGCAAGTGCTTGGCAATCGCCAGCGTGTTGTCATTAATACGGTCCATGCGTACGGGCAAGGTCTCGATCCCCTGCAGGATCAGGAACGCGTTGAAGGGCGACAGCGCCGCGCCCATGTTGCGTAGTGGCACGACCCGGGCGCGTCCGATGAATGCGGCTTCCTTGAGGGCTTCGGTATACACCACGCCATGGTAGGAGACGTCGGGCTCATTGAGTCGTTTGAACTTCTCTTTATGCTTTGCCCAAGGGAACTTGCCCGAGTCGACGATCGCACCGCCTAACGAATTGCCATGGCCGCCGAGATACTTGGTCAGCGAATGCACCACGATGTCCGCGCCAAAGTCGAACGGTCGGCAAAGGTACGGCGTGGGCACGGTGTTGTCGACGATCAACGGCACACCGTGCCGATGCGCGAGCTCTGCCAGCGCGCCGATGTCGGTGACGTTGCCGAGAGGGTTGCCAATCGACTCGCAAAACACCGCCTTGGTGCGCTGGTCGATCAGTTTCTCGAAGCTCTCGGGTTTACGGTGATCAGCCATGCGCGTCTCGATACCGAACTGCGGGAAGGTATGGGCGAACAAGTTGTAAGTGCCACCGTAGAGCGCACTCGAGGAAACGATGTTGTCGCCGTTCTCGGCGATCGTCATGATTGCGTAGGTGATGGCGGCGCTACCTGATGCCAGACCCAGTGCGCCGACGCCGCCCTCCAGCGCTGCCAGCCGCTGTTCCAGCACGTCGGTGGTCGGGTTCATGATCCGCGTATAGATATTGCCCGGTACCTTGAGGTCGAACAGGTCGGCGCCATGCTGTGCGCTATCGAATGCATAGGAGGTGGTCTGATAGATCGGGACCGCCACTGCTTTGGTGGTCGGGTCCGGTGAATAGCCGCCATGCACAGCAATCGTTTCTAGTCGCATTGCAATCCCCTAGTTGTCAGCCGGTCGCGGCTGAACGTTGATCATCGGTGAGAAACTCGTGGATTGCCACCGCGAATTTCTCCGTGTCCACCAGGAACGCATCATGGCCTTCGAGAGAATCGAGGATCTGCAAACGCGTGCGAGCGCCGATCGCCTCGAAAGCCGTTGCGATCTCGCGTTGCTCAGCCGGTGTGAACAGGATATCGGACTGGACACCGATCACGAGCGCAGCGCTGATTTGCGCGGGCGCAAGCGCCGCAGCCAACTCGAAGCGATCCATGGCGCGTGACAGATAGAGGTAGCAGTTAGGGTCGAACACGGCACTGAACTTCTGTGCCTGTGCCTCGAGGTAGTCTTCGACCGCAAACCCGGCGCCGAAAGGCGCGCGCGGCAGATCGTTTCGTTCCCCGTCCGGCTTGAGGGGCAAACGAGGCGCACGGCCAAACCGTTGCTGCCATTCGGCTGCTGACCGGTAAGTAATGGTGCCGAGCTTGCGGGCGACGCGCATGCCGTTGATTGGGCGGCGCTCGGTCGAGTATCGACCATCCTGCCAGTCCGGGTCACTGGTGATCGCTTCCCGCTGCAGCGAACGCAGCGCGATTGCGAAGGGTCTGGCAGCTGCGCTGCCCGAAATGCTGATCACGCGCTGGGCGGCCGTCGGAAACTGCGCCACATAGGCGAGTACGGTCATACCGCCGAGTGATGCGCCGATGACCGTGTCAAGTTGCGCAATACCGAGGGCCCGGACGACGGCGTGGCCCGCGGCGGCGATGTCCTCGATGGCGAGCTCTGGAAACGTGATGCCATATGGGCGCCCGGTATCGGGATCGATCGACGCGGGCCCGGTAGAGCCGAAGCAGCTCCCTAACGAGTTGACGCAGATCACGAACCAGTGGTCAGTATCGAGTGCGCGGCCAGCGCCGACCATGCCTTCCCACCAGCCGGGCGATGGGTCGTCGGAGTTCGACGCGGCGTGTGCTGAGGGCGACAGCCCGGTAAACAGCAGAATGGCATTGTCGCGACGCGCGTTCAGCCGTCCCCAGGTTTCATAGGCAACTGCTGCGGCTCGCAACTCGCCACCGTGACGCAGTACAAAAGGGTCTGGCAGGCCGATACGGCCGCCAGACGCCTTGACTAACGACGCGACGTGGCGGACCGCTTTGAGTTGGCGGGTGCCTGCAATCATGGTTCCGGGTCGCCACCCTCGGCAATGCCCTCGAACAAGGGCGTGGACAGATAGCGCTCGCCCGTGTCGGGCAGCATGGCGAGCAGCACGCTGCCGCGCGGCGCATCACGCGCAACTTTCAGCGCCGCCGCAAACGTGCCGCCGCAGGAGATGCCACAGAAAATACCTTCTTGGCTCGCCAGGGCGCGCGCCGTCTCGATTGCCTCGGTGTCACTCACCGGCACGATTCGATCGGCGATCTCCCGGTTGAGTACCGCGGGAATGAAGTCCGGCGTCCAGCCTTGGATCTTGTGGGGCGCAAACGGCTTGCCGGCTAACAACTGAGCCGCTTCGGGTTCAGTCGCGATGATCTGCACGTCGGGCCGTGCCAGTTTGATCATCTCACCGGCGCCCGTCAGTGTGCCGCCTGTGCCCCAGCCGCTGACAAAGAAGTCGAGCCGTTTGCCCACGAAGTCCGACAGAATCTCGGGGCCCGTTGTATTGCGGTGATAGGCAGGGTTGGCTGGATTTTCAAACTGATCCGCGAGAAACCAGCCATGTTTCTTGGCAAGCTCCGCGGCTTTCGCAACCATGCCGGTCCCGCGTGCAGCGGCCGGCGTCAGGATCACCTTGGCGCCCAGCATGCGCATGATCTTGCGACGCTCGATCGAGAAGGTCTCGACCATCACGGCGACAAACGGGTAGCCCTTGGCGGCGCAGACCATGGCCAGCGCAATGCCGGTGTTGCCGGAGGTGGCCTCGACGACAGTTTGACCTGGTTTGAGCGTGCCGCGACGCTCGGCGTCTTCGATGATCGCAATCGCCAAGCGGTCTTTGACCGAGTGCAGCGGGTTGAAGTACTCGCACTTCACGTACATCGTCACGTGTTCCGGGGCGAGACGATTGATCCGCACGATGGGCGTTCGGCCGATCGTGCCTAGAATGCTGTCATAAATCATGGCCCCACTGTAAGCGACTCGCCAGTCAAGCAGACGCCAGCGGCGGCATATTCTTATAACGATTTGTTATGATTTGAGTCACCAATGGCTCGTGAAACGAATTTGCAACAGTGGCGCTTCGCGCTCGCGATTGCGCGCAATGGCTTGTCTGTTACCCAGGCGGCCCAGGTGCTCAAAGTGTCGCAGCCGGCGGTGAGCCGCGGCCTCAAGGAACTCGAGCAAACCCTGGGTTTTGCCGTGTTCGTGCGCGAGGTCGCTCGTTGACGCGCGTCACGCCAGAGGGCGAACGGTTGCTTGCCGCAGCGCAACGCGCGGTAGGCGAGTTCGACAGCCTGTCGGCATTGGCTCACGACGTGGCAGGCGACGAGTCAGGCACCTTGTCGCTGGCCACGACTCACACCCAGGCGCGTTACGTGTTGCCGCCCGTCATCACAGCGTTTCGGAGTCGACATCCCAAGGTCGACCTCAATCTGCATCAAGGCACCAGCGAGCAGATTGCTGAAATGGTCGCTGCCGACCGCGTGCAACTTGCAATCGCAACCGGGTCGGAAGGGCTGTTCAGCGGCATGGTGCTGCTGCCGGTCTATCGTTGGCACCGGCAGGTTGTCGTGCCGAAGAAGCATCCACTGACGCGAGTTGCTCGCTTGTCGCTCGAGCAGCTCGCTGCGTTTCCGCTCGTCACCTATGTATTCAGTTTCAGCGGCCAATCCTCGTTGCAGCAGACGTTTGCCCGCCAGGTCTAACGCCGAAGATCGCACTCACAGCGCGCGATTCGGACGTTATCAAGACCTATGTTCGCTTAGGCTTGGGTGCCGGCATCGTCGCGAGCGTCGCCGTCGACCCGCGTGAGGATCAGGACCTGGTGATGTTGGACGCCTCACATCTATTCCCGATTCACACCACCTGGGTGGGCTTCCGGCGTGGCACACGACTGCGCGAGCATGCGTATGACTTTCTCGCCGCTTTTGGCCCGCATCTCACGCGACGACTGATCGATCGGGCGAGCGCCGACCCGGAGCGCATAGCGGAGTTGTTCCGACGTATAGCGTTGCCAGTTCGATGAACAGCGAGGTGGGTGAGCGTTTGCAGAAGTTGTTAGCTGGCGCGGGGCATGGATCCCGCCGCACGGTCGAGGAGTGGATTCGCGCCGGCCGTGTCACTGTCAACGGCAAGGTGGCCGAGCTTGGCGTGCGCGCCAGTGCGCGCGACGAGGTGCGGGTCGATGGCCGGTTGCTGCCATTGGTGTCGGCCGGACAGTTGCACGAACTGTTGCTCTACCACAAGCCCGTCGGTGAGGTAACAACTCGGCATGATCCAGAAGATCGCCCGACGGTATTCGAGCGACTGCCGCCGCCCAAGCAAGGTCGCTGGATCGTCGTCGGGCGGCTCGATGTGCATACTTCGGGTTTGTTGTTGTTCACCACCGACGGCGAACTCGCCCACCGACTGATGCATCCATCGAGCGAAGTGCAGCGGGAGTATCTGGTGCGAGTGCGCGGCCTGCCTGATGAGGCAGTGCTACAGCGGCTGCTCAGCGGCGTGGATCTCGAGGACGGACCGGCGCGCTTTGATCGAATCGAGCGGGAATCCGCATCCGGCAGTCATGGCTGGTTTCGCGTCACGCTGCATGAGGGGCGCAATCGCGAAGTGCGGCGGCTGTGGGCCGCGGTTGGTTATGAAGTCAGCCGGCTCATGCGCATCCGCTTTGGTTCCATTGAGCTGCCGCGCGGTTCCCAGCCGGGTTCATGGCAGAATCTTGACGCGGCGACGATCGCGCGGCTAACCGCTGTAACGGTAAGCTGACCGTTCGTTACGGCACGCAGCTCGTTCTTTCGCTCGCGCTGTGGCTCTGTCTACCGCAAGATTGTCGCCATGGTTTGGCGTCATAGCAAGCGCATCTTCTGGAGCACGCTACTCGGGGCGGCCTATCGCAGTCGGCGTCTGGGCTTCGCGCCAACCGACTTCCATCTAATCGTGCGGCGCGCGACCGTCTACGATGGCTCGGGCCGCGAGCCCTATGTCGCAGACATCGGTGTGCAGGACGACCGTATCGTTGCGATCGGCGATCTCGCTAGCTGCTCGGCCCGGCGGTGCCTCGATGCCGACGGGCTGGCGCTGGCGCCTGGCTTCATTAACACGCTGTCCTGGGCCAGTGAGTCTTTGCTGGCAGATCCGACTGCTGCGAGTGATGTCTTGCAAGGCGTCACGCTGGAGGTGTTTGGCGAAGGCGTGTCAATGGGGCCGCTCACGGCTGATATGCGTCGCGATCTCGAGCGGCGTCTGCAGCCGCAGCAAATCGATGTGGACTGGAACACGCTTGGCGAGTATCTGGAACGACTTGAGAGGCGCGGCGTGGTCCCCAATGTCGCGTCGTTAGTCGGTGCAACGACTGTGCGTATCAACGTCCTCGGCCATGGCCATCGCGTTGCCACTGACACGGAAGTGGCCGCGATGTGTGAGCTCGTCCGCGATGCCATGCGCGAGGGGGCGCTGGGCGTCGGTTCCGCGCTGATCTATTCGCCCGCCTCCTCAGCGGGTCCGTCAGAGCTGTTAGCGCTCGCCCGGGCCGCGGCCGAATTCGGTGGCGCTTACTACAGCCACGTTCGCAGCGAGACCGCGGGGCTGGCCGCTGCGGTCGACGAAGTGATAGAGATTGCGCGTGTCACGGGTCAGCACGCCGAGATCTACCATCTCAAGGCGGCCGGGTCTGACAACTGGCAGCGACTCGAGGCAGTTATTGCGCGCATCGAGGCGGCGCAGCAACGTGGCGTCAAGATTGGCGCCAACATGTATCCATACACCTCCGCCGCCACCGGGCTCGATGCGGCGATGCCGCCGTGGGTGCAAGACGGCGGTGCGGACGCGTGGTTTGCGCGTCTCGCCGACCGTGCCAACCGACCGCGGTTACTGGCAGAGATTGCTGCAGCTGGCGATGGTTGGGAGAACCTCTACCACGCCGCGGGCGGCGCCAGTCGGGTGACGCTGCTCGGCCTCATATCGCCGCGGCTGCAACGCTACAACGGCCAGACCCTGGAGCACGTGGCTCGACAGCGCGATGCGTCTCCCGAAGCAACCATCATCGATCTCGTACTCGAGGATCGCAGTCGTGTGACCTCGGCGTTCGAGCTCATGTCAGCTGCCAACGTCGAACGGCAGCTCCAGCTGCCGTGGGTGTCGCTCTGTTCAGACGCAGAGACCTTGTCGCAGCGGGATCAACGGGGCAACTACCGCACCCATCCGCGCGCTTGCGGCAGTTTTGCACGGTTTCTGGGGCACTACGTGCGCGAGCGACGGGTCGTCACTCTCGCTGCAGCCATCCGCCGTCTCACCAGCCTGCCAGCGGAGCGCTTCAAGCTCCACGACCGTGGTCGGATCGCGCTGGGTTGTTATGCGGATCTGGTGTTGTTCGATCCGCAAGCCATCCAGGACCACGCGACGCTGGAGCAGCCGCGTCGCTTTGCAACCGGCGTTGTCAGCGTCATCGTCAATGGCCAGCTCGTCTTGCACGACGGCAGCTTTACAGGTGTTAGGCCCGGACGCTTTGTGCGCGGCCCTGGCCATGACCGCCTCGCGCCACGCGGCATCGCCGCCATGTTGCCGCGGGCCGCGGGGTAGCGGCTGCGGGCTCAGCGAAACTTGTCGGGTCGCAGTACTTCCACGTCCTGCGCATACAACACCATGGCGTAGTGTTGGTAGTAGTGGGTTTGCAGGTACGCCATCAGTTCGGCCGCGTGTGCTGCTTCGCAGATCAGCTCGATACGGATATTGCTGGACAGTTCCCAGCTCGACGCACGCTGCCCATGGGCGCCTCGGCCCCGCGCATCGGTGATGGTGTAGCCCAGGATTCCATGTGACTCGAGGTCGCGTGTGAGCTCTCGCTCGAGCTGCGCTTCGGTGACGATCGTGACCAACTTGCGTATCGATGGGGTCATTGTTCGGTCCTTAGGTCAGCGATGCAGCCATTCGGCCATGGTCTGGTAGAGGGGTATCCCCACCAGCAGATTGAATGGAAACGTCAGTGCCAATGACATGGTCAGCGACAGCGCCGGGTTGGCTTCGGGCAGCGCCGAGCGCATCGACGCGGGCGCTGCGATGTAGGACGCGCTGGCCGTCAAGGTGGCAAGCAAGAACGTGCCGCCCACAGAAAGTCCCATCAATGTGCCGGCAAAAGCGCCGATCGCACCGAATATGGGTGGTATCACGAGGGCAAATGCGATTAGTTTGACACCGTGCTGGCGGAAGCCGCCGAGTTGGGCAGCGGCAATCAGCCCCATTTCGAGTAAAAACAGGGCGAGGATGCCTTTGAACAGGTCGAAATACAGCGGCGCAAGTGGTTGCACGCCATCGGGTCCGGCGACCCAGCCGATCAGCAGACCGCCGACCAGCAGGACAATGCTCCGGCCCAGCAACACCTCGCGCAGGATATGGCCCCAGCGAACTCCAGCATCCATGCCGCGCGCCAGCAGGATTCCAACCACAATGGCTGGCACCTCGAGCATGACCAGGAAAAGCGGCATTTCCGCCTCATAACTGATCGTCTGGCTCTGCAACCAGGCGATGCCGACGGCAAACGTGGCGACGCTGACTGAGCCGTAATGGCCGGCAATGGCCGCTGAATCGATGCGATTGATGCGCGCGACATAGTGCAGCAAGGCGAACGCTAGAAATGCCAGCGCGGCGCCCAGCAGGATCAACGCCAGGATGTCGGGCACCAGGGCCAGCACCGGCTGCCGGGCGAGTTCGATACCGCCCTTCAGGCCGATAGACAACAATAGGAGTGTGCTGACGAAGTCGTAGATGGCGGGCGGGAGCCGCAGCTCTGACTTTGCCAGCCCAGCCGCCAAGCCCAACAGGAAGAACAGGACAACGGGGTCGATACTCAATCTCTGTACCTTCGCGAGCGCGGTGCTGGGCCGCGGCATTGTAGGGTCGCCAGCAAATACCTTGCCAGCCTCATTGACACTGTCTCGGCTGGAAATCAGAATACGCGGCTCGTTTTTCGCGGAGGGGTACCCAAGCGGCCAACGGGAGCAGACTGTAAATCTGCCGGCTTACGCCTTCGTAGGTTCGAATCCTACCCCCTCCACCACGAGCGGGGACCGTTGGTTGCAGGGCTTCGTTGGTGGCAAAGACGAGCTTGGCAACCCGCAGGATGAGAGTCGGCGGACGCGGGCCGAGTTGTTAGTCAGCGGTCGCGGCAGCGATCGGTCGATGCATGGTTTGAGATGACGTTTGCAGCGTGGGCGGGTGTAGTTCAATGGTAGAACCTCAGCCTTCCAAGCTGATGACGTGGGTTCGATTCCCACCACCCGCTCCAGACTGCGGTCTGAGTCGACGTGGGTTGGAGCGACAGTGGGTGGGGGCTGCGGCGGGCGATTGGTAAGTGGCTAATAAGAGGCCCACGTAGCTCAGTTGGTAGAGCACGTCCTTGGTAAGGACGAGGTCACCGTTCGATCCGGCTCGTGGGCTCCACACCGGATTGCGCGCGACCGGTGATTCTGCGGGCCGGTTGAGAGTGAGTTTTGTTGGGGGTGTCACCAGCATCCCGATGAGTCGGATAGAGAACTTTTTTTGTGCGGGTCCGTACCGACAGGGCGGACCCGATTAAATTCTGGCGGAGCCTAGTCATGTCTAAAGAGAAATTCGAACGCACCAAGCCGCACGTTAACGTGGGGACGATTGGCCACGTGGACCACGGCAAGACGACGCTGACGGCGGCGATCACGTCTCGCCAGGCGCACAAGGGTCTGGCGCAGAAGCACGGTGGGAAGTTCATGGCGTACGACCAGATCGACAAGGCGCCGGAGGAGAAAGCGCGCGGGATTACGATCTCGACGGCGCACGTGGAGTACGAGTCGAAGGCGCGTCACTATGCGCACGTTGACTGCCCTGGTCACGCTGACTACGTAAAGAACATGATCACTGGAGCGGCGCAGATGGACGGCGCGATTCTGGTGGTGAGTGCGGCGGATGGCCCGATGCCGCAGACGCGCGAGCACATTTTGCTGGCCCGGCAGGTGGGCGTGCCGTACATCGTGGTGTTCATGAACAAGGCGGACATGGTCGATGACAAGGAGCTGCTGGAGCTCGTTGAGATGGAAGTGCGGGAGTTGCTCGGGGTGCACAAGTTCCCCAGCGATGACACGCCGATCATCATTGGCTCGGCGCTGAAGGCGCTGGAAGGCGACACGTCCGAGATTGGCGTGCCGGCGGTGTTGAAGCTGGTGGAGGAGATGGACCGCTACATCCCGATACCGACGCGCGAAGTGGACAAGCCGTTCCTGATGCCGGTCGAGGACGTGTTCTCGATCTCGGGGCGCGGCACGGTGGTGACGGGTCGCATCGAGCGCGGCATTGTCAAAGTCAACGATGAGATCGAGATCATCGGTATCAGCGCGACGCAGAAGACCACCTGCACGGGTGTGGAGATGTTCCGCAAGCTCCTCGATCGGGGTGAGGCGGGGGGACAACGTGGGCGTGCTGCTGCGCGGCAGCAAGCGCGAGGAAGTGCAGCGCGGACAGGTGCTGGCGAAGCCGGGCTCGATCCTGCCGCACACGCAGTTCGAGTGCGAAGTGTACGTGCTGACCAAGGAAGAGGGCGGCCGTCACACGCCGTTCTTCAAGGGTTATCGGCCGCAGTTCTACTTCCGCACGACCGACGTGACGGGGACGATCGAGTTGCCGGGCAACACCGAGATGGTGATGCCGGGGGACAACATCAAGATGACGGTGGAGCTGATCAACCCCATTGCGATGGACGAGGGGCTGCGTTTTGCGATCCGCGAGGGCGGGCGCACCGTCGGCGCCGGCGTCGTCGCCAAGATATTGAAGTAGAGGTTGTTAGCGCGATCTTTGACTAGGCCAGTAGCTCAATTGGCAGAGCGGCGGTCTCCAAAACCGCAGGTTGGGGGTTCGATTCCCTCCTGGCCTGCCACCGGGCAAATATGAACGAAGAAGTCAAAATAGCAGGTGCCGCACCGACCGGTGGCGACACGGCCAAGTTGGTCGTCTCGATCGCATTCGTGATCGGCGGTATCGTCGCGTTCTATTTGCTGGCTGCGCGTCCGGACTGGATGCGCTGGCTGGCCATGGTGGCAGGTGTCGCGCTGGCCGCGATTGTTTTCTTTGTGTCGCAATATGGTCGGGATGCGTGGCAGTTCGCTCTCGACTCTCGCATCGAGCTGCGCAAGATCTTCTGGCCCAATCGACAAGAGACGGGCATGACGACCATGATCGTGTTCGGGTTCGTCCTCATCATGAGCCTGTTCTTCTGGGTTCTTGATCTGATTCTCGCCTCGGTCACGCGCTTGTTCACAGGTCACGGAGGCTGATATGGCGTTGCGTTGGTACGTCGTTCATGCCTATTCGAATTTCGAACATCGCGTGCTCGCCTCACTGAAGGAGCGCATCAAGCGCGATGGGCTCGAGCACAAGTTCGGCGAGATCCTGGTCCCGACCGAAGAGGTCGTTGAGATGCGGGACGGCCAAAAGCGCAAGAGTGAGCGCAAGTTCTATCCGGGCTATGTGCTGGTGCAGATGGAAATGGACGAGCAGACCTGGCATTTGGTCTGCGACGTGCCCAAGGTGCTGGGTTTCATCGGCGGCACGCCGGACAAGCCTGCGCCAATCTCCGAGCGCGAGGCGAACCAGATTCTGCGCCGCGTCGAAGAGGGCGTGGACAAGCCCCGTCCGAAAGTGCTGTTCGAGCCGGGTGAGGTTGTCCGGGTCACGGACGGGCCTTTCAACGACTTCAGCGGCGTGGTCGAGCACGTGAACTATGAGAAGAGTCGCCTGCAGGTGGCGGTGCAGATTCTAGGGCGTTCCGCGCCCGTGGAACTCGAGTTCTCGCAGGTGGAAAAGGCCTGACGCATAGTCTAACGATTGAGAGTTTCGATAGAGATGGGCGATTGAGTTTGGCTGCACACAGGACGTGCGCAGCATCATGGCAAGGAAGCGAATGGGGAGCTCGCGCGCTGCGCGGGCGTTAGGACCCAGGAGAGATGAGAGATGGCGAAGAAGGTACAGGGCTACGTAAAGCTCCAGGTTCCCGCCGGCGCGGCCAATCCGTCGCCGCCAATCGGACCAGCGCTCGGTCAGCAAGGCGTGAACATCATGGAGTTCTGCAAGCAGTTCAATGCTGCCACGCAGAAGCTCGAGAAGAACTTGCCGATCCCCGTGATCATCACGGTTTATTCGGATCGCAGTTTCACGTTCATCATGAAGACGCCGCCGGCGTCCGTGTTGATCCGCAAGCAGCTTGGGCTCGAGAAGGGCAGCGGCACGCCGAGCACCAACAAGGTGGGCAAGATTACTCGCAAGCAACTCGAGGAAATTGCCAAGACCAAGCAGCCGGATCTGACTGCAGCGGATCTCGACGCCGCCGTGCGTACTATTTCAGGGACGGCGCGCTCGATGGGCGTGGACGTAGCGGAGTAACAGACATGCCAGCAGCAGTAAAACGTCAAAAAGCCTGGAAGTCGAAGCTCGCGCCGGGCAAGCCGTATCCGATCGACGAAGCGCTTGCGCTCATCAAGGAATTCGCGACCGCCAAGTTCAGCGAGTCGGTTGATGCGGCGATCAATCTTGGCATCGACGCCTCGAAGTCGGACCAGCAGGTGCGTGGCTCAACCGTGATGCCGCACGGCATCGGCAAGACGGTCCGTGTCGCGGTGTTCACCGCCGGCAAGAACGTCGAAGCAGCGAAGGCCGCAGGTGCCGATATTGTGGGTCTCGAGGATCTCGCCGAGAAGGTCAAGGCCGGTGAGATGAACTTCGACGTCGTCGTGGCGAGTCCCGACGCGATGCGTGTCGTCGGTCAGTTAGGACAGATTCTCGGTCCGCGCGGATTGATGCCCAACCCAAAGGTTGGCACCGTGACACCGAACGTCGCCGAAGCGGTCAAGAACGCCAAGTCGGGCCAGGTGCGCTACCGGGTCGACAAGGCCGGCATCATTCATTGCACGATCGGCAAGGCGCAGTTCGACGCGAATCAGCTCAAGGAAAATCTCCAAGCGCTGCTCGCCGATTTGAACAAAGCCAAGCCAGTCACATCGAAAGGCATCTATGTGAAGCGAGTGACGCTCGCTTCAACCATGGGGCCCGGTGTGCTTGTCGATCAGAGTTCACTCAGTTTGTAGATGATTTTTTGAATTGGTGCGGACGCGTCGGTGCTGCCAAGCAGCGGCGCGTTTCATCGAAGACCGCAGGCGGGTAAGACGCTGGCTCTTCAGTACGAAGGACCAGCGGGCAAGCTCTTAATCAGCCGCAGCCTGCGCAGATGGTGTACGCAGCATCAGGATTTATGGATTTCGTCGGCAACGTCGGAGTCGTGGTTCGGATGCGAGGTCACTGTCGATAGGGGCCGCGCACTCATGTTGAGTGTGCGGAGGTGATCTTGAGTCCAGGAGGTATGCAGGAATGTCACTCAACCTCGACGATAAAAAGGTCGTTGTCGCGGAAGTTGCCGAAGTCGCCGCCACGGCGCTGTCGGTAGTCGCTGCGGAATACCGGGGTATCACGGTATCGCAGATGACCGCACTCCGGTCGCAGGCGCGGTCGCAGGGCGTGTATATGCGTGTCATCAAAAACACGCTGGCACGTCGGGCACTCGTCGGCACGGTGTTCGAGCCGATCGGTCCCAAATTGAAGGGTCCGCTCGTGCTTGCGTTCTCGAAGGATGACCCGGGTGCTGCGGCACGTCTGGTCAAAGCCTTCGCCAAGGACAACGCGAACCTGGTAGCCACACTCGTGTCGCTCGGCGGGCAAGTCATGCCCGGCGACGCCATCGAGAAAGTTGCCAGTCTGCCAACGCGTGATCAGGCCCTCTCGCAGCTCGTCGGGCTGTTGCAGGCGCCGATCCAGAAGCTGGTTAGCACGCTCGCCGCGCCAAACCAGAAACTGGTACGCACGCTGGCTGCGGTTCGCGACGCGAAACAGGCTTCCGCCTGAACGGCTTTTACCCGATTGGTTATCAACGAATAATATTTTAGGAGCTAGACAATGGCTGTTTCAAAAGACGAAATCCTCGCTGCAATTTCCAACATGAGCGTGATGGAAGTGGTTGACCTCATCTCCGACATGGAGAAGAAGTTCAACGTAACTGCCGCAGCTCCGGTTGCCATGATGGCAGCCGGCGCTGCCGCGGCCGCGGCACCGGTCGAAGAGCAGACCGAGTTCACGGTCATCTTGAAGGAATACGCAGCTGACAAAAAGGTCGGCGTCATCAAGGTCGTGCGCGAACTAACAGGTCTCGGCCTGAAGGAAGCGAAGGATCTGGTCGAAGGCGTGCCCGGTACCGTCAAAGAAGGTGCCAACAAGGCCGATTCGGACGCGATGAAGAAAAAGCTCGAGGACGCAGGCGCCAAGGTCGAGATCAAGTAGTGATCTCGCCTCGCGGGGCAGCGGGAGGTCCGGGCAGTGCCCGGACCTCCCTGCTGCGCCGCGGTTTGGCGTTCGTGCGGCTGCGGTATTCCGCGGCTGGCACGATTGTTAGCTGACGCATTGACTGTTTGTTGTCTCTATTAAGGGCGCGCATCGGCGCGCGAAGGTGATTTCGATGGCTTATTCCTTCACCGAGAAAAAGCGCATCCGCAAGAATTTCGGCAAGCAGGGCAGTATTCTCGAAACGCCCTACCTGCTGGCGATTCAGCTTGATTCGTACCGCACGTTCCTGCAGGCCGACAAGGCCGAGGACCGACGCGACGAGATCGGGTTGCATGCAGCATTCAAGACCGTGTTCCCGATCTCCAGCTACTCAGGCAACGCGACGCTCGAGTACGTCAGCTACCGTCTGGGTGAGCCGGTGTTCGACGTCAAGGAATGCCAGTTACGCGGCCTCACCTACGCAGCACCGCTGCGCGTCAAGGTGCGGCTCATCGTGCTGGATAAAGAAGCATCGGGCGCCAAAAAGCCTGTCAAAGACGTCCGCGAGCAGGAAGTCTATCTCGGTGAGCTGCCGTTGATGACCGACAACGGTACGTTCGTTGTCAACGGCACTGAGCGCGTCATCGTTTCGCAGTTGCACCGCTCGCCCGGTGTGTTCTTCGATCACGACCGCGGCAAGTCGCACAGCAGCGGCAAGCTGCTGTTCAGTGCGCGCATCATTCCGTATCGCGGCTCGTGGCTCGATTTCGAGTTCGACGCCAAGGACTGCGTATTTGCGCGTATCGATCGCCGCCGCAAGCTCCCTGTGTCGATCATCTTGCGTGCGCTCGGTATGAACGAAGCCGAGATCCTCGACGTGTTCTTCGAGAAAAACACGTTTTTCATCAGCAAGGATGAAGTGGCGCTGGAGCTGGTGCCGCAGCGTCTGCGTGGTGAGACCGCCACTTTCGAAATTCGTATCGGCGACACCGTCGTCGTCGAGGAAGGCCGCCGCATTACGGCCCGGCACGTCAAGCAGCTCGAAGACGCGGGCGTCAGCAAGCTTACGGTGCCGCGCGAGTACATCTACGGCAAAGTGCTGGCGCATGACGTCGTCAACACCGAGACCGGCGAGATTCTGGCCAAGGCCAACGAGGTCTTGACGGCGGTTTCCGCCGAGACGCTGATCGAGACTGGCATCAACGAGGTGCAGGTCCTTTACACGAACGATCTCGATCGGGGTCCGTATATTTCGGACACGTTGCGCATCGATCCGGCCAGCACGCGTCTAGAGGCGCTGGTAGAAATCTATCGCATGATGCGTCCTGGCGAGCCGCCGACCAAGGACGCCGCCGAGAACCTGTTCAACAATCTGTTCTTCAATGCCGAGCGCTACGACCTGTCGGCGGTTGGTCGGATGAAATTCAATCGCCGCGTTGGCCGTGAGGAGATCACGGGCTCGTCGGTGCTGTCGAAAGAAGACATTCTCGATGTGCTGAAGGTGCTGATCGAGATCCGCAATGGCAACGGTACGGTCGATGACATCGACCATCTCGGCAACCGGCGCGTCCGCAGCGTCGGCGAGATGGCGGAGAATGCCTTCCGCGTCGGCCTCGTGCGCGTCGAGCGCGCGGTCAAGGAGCGGCTGACGATCGCCGAGTCCGAGCCGCTGATGCCGCAGGAAATGATCAATGCCAAGCCGGTGGCGGCGGCAGTCAAGGAGTTCTTCGGCTCCTCGCAGCTCTCGCAGTTCATGGACCAGAACAACCCGCTGTCAGAAGTGACGCATAAGCGTCGCGTGTCGGCGCTCGGGCCGGGCGGTCTGACGCGCGAGCGAGCTGGCTTCGAAGTGCGCGACGTGCATCCGACGCACTACGGGCGCGTGTGCCCGATCGAAACACCGGAAGGCCCGAATATCGGCCTCATCAACTCGCTCGCGGTCTACGCGCGCACCAATCAGTACGGCTTTCTCGAGACACCCTATCGGCGTGTGAACGACGGCCAGGTGACCGACGAGATCGAGTATCTGTCGGCGATCGAGGAGAGCCAATACGCTATCGCGCAGGCCAATTCCTCGCTGACCTCGACTAACAAGCTGGTCGACGAGCTGGTGTCGTGCCGCTTCCAGAATGAGTTCACGTTGATGACGCGCGCGAGCATCAATTACATGGATGTTTCGCCGAAGCAGATCGTGTCGGTGGCGGCGTCCTTGATTCCCTTCCTCGAGCACGACGACGCCAACCGTGCGTTGATGGGCTCGAACATGCAGCGCCAGGCGGTGCCGACGCTGCGGGCGGAAACACCGCTGGTCGGCACGGGCATGGAACGGCCGGTGGCGATCGACTCGGGTGTGACGGTGATCGCCAAGCGCGGTGGCCTGGTCGATTCGGTCGATGCGTCACGTATTGTCGTGCGCGTCAACGATGATGAAACCACCGCCGGCGAGCCGGGTGTGGACATCTACAACCTGACCAAGTACACGCGCTCCAACCAGAATACTTGCATCAATCAGCGGCCACTGGTGAACGCCGGTGATCACATTGCCCGCGGCGACGTGCTGGCAGATGGTCCGTCGACAGACGTGGGTGAACTGGCGCTCGGCCAGAACTTGTTAGTCGCGTTCATGCCCTGGAACGGCTACAACTTCGAAGACTCAATCTTGATCAGTGAGCGGGTCGTTCAGGAAGACCGCTTTACGACGATTCATATCGAGGAGCTGACCTGCGTCGCTCGCGATACCAAGCTCGGTCCGGAGGAAATCACCGCCGATATTCCCAATGTCGGTGACGCGGCACTCGCCAAGCTCGACGAGGCGGGTATTGCCTTCATCGGCGCTGAAGTGCGCTCGGGGGATATTCTGGTCGGCAAAGTCACGCCGAAGGGCGAGACGCAGCTGACACCGGAAGAGAAACTGCTACGTGCGATCTTTGGTGAGAAGGCGAGCGACGTGAAAGACACCAGTCTGCGCGTACCGCCGGGCATGGATGGCACGGTGATCGACGTGCGCGTGTTCACACGCGACGGCGTCGACAAGGACACGCGGGCGCTATCAATAGAGAAGGCGGAAATCGAGCGGGTACGCAAGGACCTGGGCGATCAACAGCGCATTCTTGAAGACGATCTGTTCTCGCGCGTCAGCTCGATGCTCGTCGGCAAGACCGCCGCGGGTGGGCCGCAGGGTCTTGGCAAAGGCAGCAAAGTCGATACGGACTATCTGGCGCGGATCAGCCGCGAAGAGTGGTTCGAGATTCGGCTCGATGACGAGGAGGCTAACAACCAACTCGAGCAGTCGGCCGAGCGCCTGAAGGCGCAACGCAAGGGGCTCGAGAAGCGTCTCGAGGAAAAGAAGGCCAAGATCACGGCAGGCGATGATCTGGCGCCGGGCGTCTTGAAGATGGTCAAGGTGTATTTGGCGGTCAAGCGCAGCGTCCAGCCTGGCGACAAGATGGCGGGCCGACACGGCAACAAGGGCGTGATTTCCACGATCGTCCCGGTCGAGGACATGCCTTATATGGCCGACGGCACGCCGGTCGACATCGTACTGAACCCACTGGGCGTGCCGTCACGCATGAACGTTGGGCAGGTGCTCGAGACCCACCTGGGTTGGGCCGCAAAAGGTCTCGGCTTGAAGATTGGTCGTTTGCTCGAAAGCCAGGCGGCTGTGACCGATCTGCGCAAGTTGCTCGATCAGATCTACAACGGCACCGGTGGCCAGAAGGAACAGATCGACTCGCTCAACGATGCCGAGGTGGTGCAGCTTGCTACGAACCTCACCAAGGGCGTGCCGATTGCAACGCCGGTGTTCGACGGTGCATCCGAGCAGGAGATCAAACACCTGTTGGCATTGGCCGATCTGCCACTGTCGGGGCAGACGTACCTCAATGATGGCCGTACGGGTGAGCGTTTTGAACGTCAGGTCACCGTCGGCTACATGTACATGCTGAAGCTGAACCATCTAGTCGACGACAAGATGCATGCGCGTTCTACCGGCCCATACTCGCTCGTCACGCAGCAGCCGCTGGGTGGCAAGGCGCAGTTTGGTGGCCAGCGTTTCGGCGAAATGGAAGTGTGGGCGCTCGAAGCGTATGGTGCGGCCTATACCCTGCAGGAAATGCTGACCGTCAAGTCGGATGACACGCAGGGACGCACGCTGATGTACAAGGCAATTGTGGATGGCAATCACGAGATGAAGGCCGGCATGCCGGAATCCTTCAACGTTCTCGTGAAAGAAATCCGGTCGCTCGGCATCAACATCGAACTCGAGCAGGAATAAGGCAGGCAAGCGCTATGAAAGATTTACTCAAGCTATTCAAGCAGCACGCTCCGATCGAGCAGTTCGACTCAATCAAGATTGGTCTTGCTTCGCCCGATCTGGTTCGTTCCTGGTCCTTTGGTGAAGTGAAGAAGCCAGAGACCATTAACTACCGCACCTTCAAGCCGGAGCGTGACGGCTTGTTTTGCGCCAAGATATTCGGGCCCGTCAAGGACTACGAGTGCTTGTGCGGCAAGTACAAGCGCCTCAAGCACCGCGGCGTGGTGTGCGAGAAGTGCGGCGTGGAAGTCACGCAGGCCAAGGTGCGTCGCGAGCGCATGGGCCACATCGAGCTCGCGAGCCCGACAGCGCACATCTGGTTCCTGAAGTCATTGCCGTCACGCATCGGTCTGATGCTTGATATGACGTTGCGCGAGATCGAGCGAGTGCTCTATTTCGAAGCTTTCGTGGTGATCGATCCGGGCATGACGCCGCTACAGCGCTGCCAGCTGCTCACCGACGAGATGTATCTCGAAGCGATCGAGGAGCACGGTGACGAGTTCGACGCCCGCATGGGCGCCGAAGCGGTCCACGAGCTGCTGCGGAATCTCGATCTGGCTGCCGAGCTCACCAAAGTACGTGAAGACATGGGTGCCACGTCGTCCGAGACCAAGCTCAAGCGCCTGTCCAAGCGCCTCAAGCTGATCGAGTCATTCATCGAGTCGAAGAACAAGCCCGAGTGGATGGTGCTCACCGTCCTGCCGGTGCTGCCGCCCGATCTGCGCCCACTGGTGCCGCTCGACGGTGGTCGGTTCGCGACCTCGGATCTCAACGATCTGTATCGCCGCGTCATCAACCGGAACAACCGCCTGCGTCGCTTGCTCGAGCTGAACGCGCCCGACATTATCGTGCGCAACGAAAAGCGCATGTTGCAAGAAGCGGTCGACGCATTGCTTGATAACGGCCGCCGTGGTCGCGCTATCACTGGCACCAACAAGCGCCCGCTGAAGTCGTTAGCCGACATGATCAAGGGCAAGCAGGGCCGGTTCCGGCAGAATCTGCTTGGCAAGCGCGTTGACTACTCAGGCCGTTCGGTCATTGTGGTTGGCCCCACGTTGCGTCTGCATCAGTGCGGCTTGCCGAAGAAGATGGCGCTGGAACTGTTCAAACCCTTCATTTTCCAGAAGCTGCAAGTACGCGGCGACGCGTCGACGATCAAGGCGGCCAAGCGTCTGGTCGAGCGCGAGGGACCGGAGGTTTGGGACATCCTCGAAGAGGTGATTCGCGAGCATCCGGTGTTGCTCAACCGTGCGCCCACCCTGCATCGTCTCGGTATCCAGGCGTTTGAGCCGCTGCTCGTCGAGGGCAAAGCCATCCAGTTGCACCCGCTCGTCTGCACGGCGTTCAACGCCGACTTCGACGGTGACCAGATGGCCGTGCACGTGCCGCTGTCGCTCGAAGCACAGCTCGAAGCGCGTGCTCTGATGATGTCGACTAACAACATACTTTCGCCTGCCAACGGCGACCCGATCATCGTGCCCTCGCAGGACGTCGTGCTCGGACTGTATTTCATGACCCGTGAGCGCGTTGGTGCGCGCGGCGAGGGCATGATTTTCGCCGACACGCAGGAGGTGCACCGCGCTTATGAAGTGCGCGTGGTCGATCTGCAGGCCAAGTGCAAAGTGCGGGTGCGTGAGTGGTTGCCAGGCGCCGATGGCGAGCTGCAGCAAAAGCGGCGTTTGGTGGAAACGACAGTGGGCCGGGCCTTATTGTCGGAGATCCTGCCGAAAGGGCTGCCGTTCGATCCGTCAACCAGGACATGACCAAGAAGGTCATCTCCGCGACGATCAATGCTTGCTATCGAGCGCTGGGACTTAAAGACACGGTGATCTTCGCGGATCAACTGATGTACATGGGGTTCCAGTACGCCACGCGTTCGGCGGTGTCTTTCGGTATCGACGATATCGTCATTCCCGAACAGAAGACCAAGATCGTTGAGCACGCTGACAACGAAGTTAAAGAGATCCAGGACCAGTACTCGTCGGGTTTGGTCACCAATGGCGAGCGCTATAACAAGGTGGTCGACATTTGGTCGCGAGCTAACGACAAGGTTGCCAAGGCGATGATGGACAAGCTCGGTACGGAAGAGCTGCCTGGAGCTGACGGGCAGAAGGTTCGTCAGAAGTCGTTCAATTCGATCTACATGATGGCCGATTCCGGCGCGCGTGGTAGCGCGGCACAGATTCGCCAGCTTGCCGGTATGCGTGGTTTGATGGCCAAGCCGGACGGCTCCATCATCGAGACGCCCATCGTGGCGAATTTCCGCGAGGGTCTGAACGCGCAGCAGTACTTTATCTCGACGCACGGCGCGCGTAAGGGCCTCGCCGACACGGCGCTCAAGACGGCCAACTCGGGCTATCTCACGCGACGTCTGGTCGACGTGGCGCAGGATCTGGTGGTGACCGAGCCCGACTGCGGCACTACCAAGGGCGTTGCCATGATGCCGTTGGTCGAAGGCGGCGACGTCGTCGAAGGTCTGGGCGAGCGTGTCCTTGGCCGGGTGGTCGTCGAAGCGGTGATCAAGCCTGGCTCCGAAGAGGTGCTGGTGCCGATCGGTACGCTATTAGACGAAACGATGGTTCGCATGATCGAGCAGGAAGGCGTCGATCAAGTGACGGTGCGTTCGCCAATTTCTTGCGAGACACGTTACGGCGTGTGCGCGATGTGCTACGGCCGCGATCTGGCGCGCGGTCGCCTGATCAATATCGGCGAAGCAGTCGGCGTCATGGCGGCACAGTCAATCGGTGAGCCGGGTACGCAGTTGACGATGCGCACGTTCCACATCGGTGGCGCGGCGTCGCGAGCGGCTGCTGCATCGTCGGTCGAAGTGCGCAACAAGGGCACGTTGCGGTTTCACAACGTCAAGACCGTACAGCACGAGAAGGGCCATTTGGTGGTGGTGTCGCGCTCGGGTGAGCTGGGTATCGTCGATGAGTTTGGCCGTGAGCGTGAACGCTACAAGATCCCCTACGGTGCCATCATTACGGCTCGCGAGGGCGACAAGGTTGCCGGTGGTCAGGTTGTATCGACCTGGGATCCGCATACCCATCCGGTCGTCACCGAGGTGGCTGGGTTCATGCGGTTCCAGGACTTCGTCGATGGTTTGACCGTGACCTCGCAGCTTGATGAGGTCACGGGCCTGTCATCCACGGTGGTCCTCGACTCCAAGCAGCGCGGTGGTAAGGACTTGCGTCCGACCATCAAGTTGCTGAATGCCAAGGGCAAGGAAGTGACTTTTGCCAACACCGAGATCCCCGCGGTCTACACGATGCCACGCGGTGCGCTGGTGTCGCTCGAGGACGGCGCGAAGGTATCGGTTGGCGATGTCATCGCTCGTATCCCGCAGGAGTCTTCCAAGACGCGCGACATTACCGGTGGTCTGCCGCGTGTCGCGGATTTGTTCGAAGCACGTAAGCCAAAGGATCAGGCGATTCTCGCTGAGAAGTCTGGCACGGTGAGCTTCGGTAAGGAGACCAAGGGCAAGAAGCGCCTCGTCATTACTGGCGATGACAGTGAGAAGTACGAAGAGCTGATCCCGAAATGGCGCCAGTTGAACGTGTTCGAAGGCGAGAGCGTGACGCGCGGCGAGGTGATCGCCGATGGTGAGCCGAGTCCGCACGACATTCTGCGCCTGCGCGGCGTTGCGGCACTGGCTAACTACCTGGTGCGTGAGATTCAGGACGTTTACCGTCTGCAAGGCGTGAAGATCAACGACAAGCACATCGAGGTGATCATTCGCCAGATGCTGCGCAAGGCCGAGGTGCTCAGCATCGGCGATACGTCGCTGCTCAAAGGTGAGCAGCTCGATCGTTCGCGTGCGCTCGATATCAATGACCGGCTGGTCGAGGATGGGAAAACACCGGCAGAGTTGCTGCCAGTGCTGCTTGGCATCACCAAGGCATCGCTCGCCACCGAATCGTTCATCTCGGCAGCGTCGTTCCAAGAGACCACGCGTGTGCTGACTGAAGCTGCAGTGCGCGGACTCAAGGACGACTTGCGCGGTCTGAAGGAGAACGTGATCGTCGGTCGGCTGATTCCAGCAGGTACGGGCTTTGCGGCACACGAGCATCGTCGGCGGTCGCTCAGCTCTGTAGGGCGGCGCGGCTTTATGGACGTTGGCGGCGGCGTGGCTGAGGCTGAGGAGCCTGCGGCGGGTGGTGAGGAAGTGCGCGCGGAGAGTTAGTGAGTAGGCTCATGCGAGTCGCGTCTGGCGTCGCGGCCGGGCGTGCGTCGAGCGCGGTCTGGAATTGGCTGGCACGCCAGCCAATTCCACCGTTCCCTTGCTCTGCCGCGGTGCGCATCTTCCCCCGTGCGAAGAGGTTTGATTTATAGCAGAACAGGAGCGCCCCGCGGCAGAGCGGCGGCGCTCTCTACACGCCCGGCCGCGACGCCAGACGCGACTCGCGCACGTCTTTTCGCATGACGCGAAGTTTCAAGACATCGCCAGCTTGGCGCTAACGCAGAAAAGACAGGCCTATTTCCAGTTCCAGCGGCTGCTTGGCGTGCGAATGCATCCAATCGATCGATTTGCTCCGAATAGCTCGGTATGGGGCTAGAATCAGTCTCGTGGACAGGACAGAGGCGTGGCCACGGCGGATGAACCAGGCAAGCGACGAATCAGCGGAATTGCTGCTGCCAGCGGTTGCGCGGGGTGATCGACTTGCGGTGCAACGCTTTATCAGTGCGTTCGGACCGCTGGTCTGGGGTATCGCTCGGCGTCTTTCACCTAGTGCAGCCGACGCCGAAGATGCGGTTCAGGAGGTCTTCACCGACCTGTGGCGATCCGCGTCTCGATTTGACCCAACGCGCGGTTCCGAGCGAGTGTTTGTGGCCTTGATTGCGCGCCGACGCTTGATTGATCGCTTGCGTTCCATGCGCTCGCGACTGGCCACCGAAACGACAATAGAGGCGCAGCACGAGCAGATTGCGGCGTCCGCGCCGTCTCAGGAAGAGCACGCGGACGCGTCGGTTGCGCGCGTTGCGTTCGGGACGTTGCCCCAAGCGCACCAACGCATCATTAGTCTGTCGTTGATCGAAGGCTATTCACACAGCGAGATTGCCGACCGTACGGGCGTACCGTTGGGCACGGTCAAGACGGTCATCAGACGCGGCATTTTCAAGGTGAGGGTCGCGCTCAAGACGATCGCTAGCACCAAGAGCGCCGGGAGTGCCGCATGATTGCCGCCGACTCAGATCGAGCGCGCTTGTTTGAGCTGCGCATCGAGGCGGCGCTGGGCACGCTTAGCAATGGTGAGCGCGCCGAACTGCAGACTCTCGAGCCGCTGCACCGTGATATCGACGCCGCTTCGGTGGCGGCGTCGATTGCAGCGATGTTGGAAGCCGCTGCGCCGCCTGCCGACATGCCGGACCATCTACGTGCCAGTGTGGTTAGCGCCGCCGACAGATATTTTGGCCATGAGCGCTCTGCAGACGATGTCGAGACATTCGTGCCGCGTGATGCCACAGTCGAGACTGGTGAAGTGCACCACTTGCGCGTCGCGCGAGATTGGCGACGCCCCGTCGCGGGTTGGCTGGCAGCGGCGGCGCTCGGTGCCGTGGCGCTCGCGCTGTGGTGGGATCGCACTGATACCCTGATCGACGCGCCGGTTGCTGCTGTACCAATTCGGCCACCAAATCCTAACGACGTAGACCCGCCCACGCCGCGCGAGCCCGGTCCGCGAGACCGGTCGCCAGCCGAGGAGGTCACGCCGTCGGTGGAAGAAGAAGCGCGGAACTTGCGCGCGCAACGCTTCAATCTCGTCCGGGCCTGGCGCGCCGGCACCGACCCCACTGGGCGGGCCGTGACCGGTGAGGTCGTATGGGACGGCAATGGGCAACGTGGCTTTGCGCGCTTCGTCGGTCTGCCCAGGAACGATCCCGCCAAAGAGCAGTATCAACTGTGGATCTTCGACGCCGCCCGTGACGAGCGTTTTCCGGTCGACGGCGGTGTGTTTGACGTCGAGCAGGATGGGACGGTGGTGGTGCGCATTCAACCGAAGGTGTCGATCAACGCGCCGACGTTGTTCGCTGTGACGGTTGAGGAACCCGGGGGCGTGGTGGTGTCGGATCGTTCACGGTTGGTGGCGACGGCGCCTATCTGATTGTGTGGCGCAGGCGCGGCGGCATGGCAGCGCGTGGGCGCACGTGGGTCGGGCGCGCTGCGCGTACCCTCGGGCGAGCGCGGGGCGCATCTTTCCCCGTGCGAAGAGGTTAGATTTTTAACAGCACAGAAGCGCCCCGCGCTCGCTCTTCGGCGCCCTCTACACGTGCGCCCACGCGCTGCCATGCCGCGCCTGCGGCTGGGATCAGATCGCTGCCGTTTGCGACGTGTTGGTAGACACGGATTCGTCTTCGCGCAACAAGGCTGTGGTTTGCAGCCGCGAGTATTTTACAGTGTGTAGAGACGATTTGGTGTGGGTGGTCTGACCGCTGAGCATGCGTAGTATGCTAGCCGTGTATAATCATTTGTTCGTGCCACAGCCATGTTGACGTTCTGACCAAGGTCCGGCATTAGGGGTACTCTGCAAGATGAAGATACTGAAAGGCTTCGGCTATCTGACGCTGGCACTCGTGTTGTTAGTGGCCTCCTACTTATTCATCTTCAGCGGCTCGTTTCATACGCCGCAGAACGCAGTACCACGGGTCGCCTTTAGCGGCGTCAACGGGCCGATCATCGTGTTCGGTGGTACGCGTGCCACTGGGCTTGAGATCGTGCGTCAGCTGCGCGAGCAGGGCGCGGATGTGACCGTGGCGGTTCGCTCGACCTCGAATACGACGGTCCTCGATGCGCTCGGTGTGAAGACGGTCGTTGCCGACGCGCTGAATGCGGATCAGGTGAATGCGGCGATGCGCTCGGCTAACTATGTGGCGGCGATCTCGACGCTGGGTACGACGCGTGGTGAGCAAGACTCGCGGCCTGACTTCATTGGCAATCGCAATGTCATCGATGCTGCCAAGTCAGCCGGCTTGCAACGCCTGGTGCTGATCACGGTGGTTGGTACTGGCGACTCCGCCGCCACTGCTCCGTTGCCCGCGCGTACGGCACTCAAGGAAGTCATCGCGCTCAAGGGTCAGGCGGAAGATCACCTGCGCGCGAGTGGCCTCAGTTACACGATCATCCGTCCTGGTGGGCTCGGCGACGTCGCGGCGACCGGCAAGGCGTTTCTCGCCGACGATCCGCAAGCGTTCAGCTATATCGCGCGCGCAGACCTTGCGGCGCTCGCGGTCGAGTCGATCACGAATCCGGCGGCCTTCAACAAGACGCTCGCGGCCTACGATCCCACCCGCAAGACGCTGTGGCGCATGCTGGCGGACTGACAGTAGCGGCTATTAGCGTAAGCGTTTCGCCGCTGCCGCAACAGCAATCGCCTGCCGAGCGCTGTACCCGGCCAGGATTTGCCGCGCCCCTGCTACCAGCTCCGGTGCCGCCGTTCGTGGTGAGCCGCTGTTAGTGGGCGGCTGTGGGTCGTATTCCATGGTCAGTTGAGCCAACTGAGCGGATTGATCGCCCCACAGCTCGCGAATCACCTGCAGACCGAAGTCTATGCCCGCTGTCACGCCGCCGCCGGTGATCCGATTGCGGTCGATAACCACGCGCTCGGCAATTGCGGTTGCGCCAAAAGCGGCGAGGAATTGCAGCGAGTTCCAGTGCGTAGTCGCCCGGTAGCCAGCTAACAATCCCGCCGCGTCGAGTATCTATGCGCCGGTGCAAACCGAGGTGACAAAGCGCGAGTCAGTGGCAATGCGGCGCACAAACGCCAGCACTTCTTCATCCGCGAGTAGCTCAATATGCCCAGGCCCGCCAGGGACGCACAGCAGATCGGCGTGCTCGACAGCAGCGAATGCAACCGACGGGACTAGTTGTATTCCGGGTGGCGTCATCGCTGCGGCGGTGACAGGGAACGTGTTCTTCCAAGCGAGTTCGACGCTGACGCCTCGCACTCGACCTAACACCTCTGCTGGGCCAGTGAGGTCGAGCTGGGTGACGCCGGGATATAGCAGCATGACGACCTTGAACGGATCGCCGGGCGTGAGTTTGGACGCGGTCACTTTGGGCTTGGCCTGAGTTGCTGGTGCGCCAATTGGTATTGAGCTTCGCCGCTACTGCTTGAACCGATAAGTTGCCAACCGGCCGCTGCATAGAAACCTGCGGCGCGCGTACCCGGTTGCGTGCCGAGCGTGACCGGCTCGGGGTTCAAGTCGAATAACCACTTCAGCATCGTGTCGTGCAACTGTCGGCCGATACCTCGACCTTCGTAGGCCGGACTGACAAACAGCGCCCACACGCTGCGCGCTGACGCGTCCGCGATGGCAAACCCTGCGATCACCCCGTCGACTTCGAAAACCCACCCGCGCCCACGCTGCTGCAGGTAATCCACGTAGTCCTTCGGCTGCACCTTGGTGGGGTCGCTGAGCACATTCTCACGGACAGCCAGCCGAATGCGATGCATAGCCTCGATATCGACAAGTTCTGCGACACGAACAGGCATGGTCGAGCGATCTTAACAACTCTCTGGACAACGGGCGCTCGGTGCAAGTCGAGATGCGCGAACAGGACGGCGCAGCGTGGCCGGTGGCTACAAACGCGTAGAGAGCGCCGCGTATTGGGCGCGGAGCGCTACTGTTCTCCGAGCAAATTGCCTCTTCGCCGGGGGAAAGATGCGCCCCGCGCCCAATCGCGGGAACGCGCAGCGCGCTCGATTCGCGTTCGTCCCCCCCGCCACTCGCATGCGCCAACCTCATCCGTACTAAATACTGCACTGCAACACCCGTTGACACGCCCCCAGCCGCCCCCTAAACTGCGCGCCCTTCCGAAGTCGCGGCAGCAGTGCCACTACCTCGGTAAACAGCGGTCATTCTTTATAAGAACCCGCAGGACCACAGCCAGTCGCGGGGTTGTCGGTCGTAGAACCCGTGTTCTCTCGCAAACTCAAGAATGCGGGATGTTTTGGCGGGATCCACGAACGGCTGCATGCGCCCGGCTCTTATGAAAGTTAACGAGTTGGAGATCGCATGGCCACAACGGGTCAGCTGATTCGGTCACCGCGCCGAGTCCCGTCAGAAAAAACCAAGGTACCAGCGCTCGGCGCCAGCCCAACGACGCCCAAGAAGCCGAACTCGGCTCTCCGCAAGGTCGCGCGTGTTCGTTTGACCAACGGTTTCGAAGTCTCCTCGTACATCGGTGGTGAAGGCCACAACCTGCAGGAGCACTCGGTGGTGCTCATCCGCGGTGGTCGTGTAAAGGATCTGCCCGGCGTGCGTTACCACACCGTACGCGGCACGCTCGACTGCGCCGGCGTTGCCGACCGCAGGCAGAGCCGTTCGAAGTACGGCGCCAAGCGTCCGAAGAAATAGGTCAGGAGCACGCCATGTCTCGCCGTTCACAAGCGCCGGTCCGTCACATTCTGCCGGACCCCAAGTTCAACAATCTCATGCTCGCCAAGTTCATGAACGTCGTCATGAAGAGCGGCAAGAAGTCGGCCGCCGAGCGCATCATCTATGGTGCGATCGACCGGATTTCCGACAAGAGCGGCAAGCAGGGTAAGGATGCGATCGAGCTCTTGACGCAAGCCCTCGATAACGTCAAGCCGGTGGTGGAAGTGAAATCCCGCCGTGTCGGTGGCGCCACCTACCAGGTGCCGGTCGAAGTACGGTCGACGCGTCGTCAGACGCTTGCGATGCGCTGGGTGATCGACGCTGCGCGAGCGCGCAGCGAGAAGTCGATGGCCTTCCGTTTGGCCCACGAGCTGATGGACGCTGCCGAGAACCGCGGTTCCGCCGTGCGCAAGCGCGAAGAAACGCATCGTATGGCTGAAGCTAACAAGGCCTTCGCGCATTATCGCTGGTAATTGATCACGGTGAACCGGGTGTCACCGTGTACAGCTACTAGACTAAGACATCATGGCCCGCACTACACCCATAGAGCGATACCGCAACATCGGCATTTCGGCTCATATCGACGCCGGCAAGACCACCACGACTGAGCGGATCCTGTTCTATACAGGCGTGTCGCACAAGATTGGTGAGGTGCATGACGGCGCGGCGGTGATGGACTACATGGAGCAGGAGCAGGAGCGTGGCATCACGATCACCTCCGCCGCGACGACCTGCTTCTGGAAAGGCATGGATAACTCGTTCCCGGCTCACCGCATCAACATTATCGATACGCCGGGCCACGTCGACTTCACGATCGAAGTAGAGCGCAGCTTGCGCGTGCTCGACTCTGCCGTAGCGCTGTTCTGTGCAGTCTCCGGTGTGCAACCGCAGTCGGAGACAGTCTGGCGGCAGATGAACCGCTATAAGGTGCCGCGCATTGCGTTCGTCAACAAGATGGACCGCGCCGGCGCTAACTTCCTGCGCTGCATTGAGCAGATCAGGACTCGCCTGCGCGCTGTACCCGTACCGATCCAGTTGCCGATCGGGGCCGAAGACAGCTTTGAAGGGGTCATCGATCTCGTCAAGATGAAGGCGATCTACTGGGACAGCGAGACCCAGGGCATGAAGTTCGAGTATCGGGATATCCCTGCGAGCCTGAAGGCCGACGCAGAAAAGTATCGCGCGCAGATGATCGAAGCTGCTGCGGAAGGCGACGAGGAGCTGCTCAACAAATATCTTGAAGGCGCGGCGCTGACTGACGATGAGATCAAACGCGGTCTGAAAGCGCGCTCGAACAAGAGCGAAATCGTGCTGTGCATGTGCGGTACGGCGTTCAAGAACAAGGGCGTGCAAGCGCTGCTCGACGCGGTCATCGAGTACATGCCGTCACCGATCGAAATGCCGCCGACACCGGGCATCGACGCGGATGGTGAGCCCACCACGCGCACGGCCAAGGACGACGAGCCATTCTCTGCCTTGGCGTTCAAGATTTTGAACGACCCGTTTGTCGGTAATCTCACGTTCTTCCGTGTCTATTCCGGTGCAATGAATTCGGGCGACACGGTTTATGTGCCGACGCGCGATCGCAAAGAGCGCATCGGCCGTCTGTTGCAGATGCATGCGAGCGACCGGCTTGAGATCAAGGAAGTCCGCGCGGGCGACATCGCGGCGGCCGTGGGTTTGAAGGACGTCACGACTGGCGACACGCTGTGTGACCTGGATAAGATAATCACGCTCGAGAAGATGGTGATTCCGATTCCCGTGATCTCGGTGGCAGTGGAGCCGAAGACCAAGGTCGATCAGGAAAAAATGGGTATGGCGCTGCAACGCCTTGCCAAGGAAGACCCATCGTTCCGCGTCTCGACGGACGAAGAGTCGGGACAGACCATCATCTCTGGGATGGGTGAGTTGCATCTCGAGATCTTGGTCGACCGCATGCGGCGCGAGTTCAAGGTCGAGGCGAACGTAGGCAAGCCGCAGGTTGCGTACCGCGAGACAATCCGTGCGTCGATTGAGAGCGAAGGCAAGCACGTCAAGCAGTCCGGCGGTCGCGGCCAATATGGCCACGTGTGGCTCAAGATCGAGCCGAATGAGCCGGGCAAGGGTAACGTCTTCATCAACGGCATCGGCGGTGGCTCGGTGCCGCGCGAGTTCATCCCGGCAGTCGACAAAGGCGTCAAAGAAGCCTGTGACACGGGCGTCATGGCCGGCTATCCGGTGGTTGACGTCAAGACCACTTTGTTCGACGGCTCGTATCACGACGTCGACTCGGACGAGATCTCATTCCGGATGGCAGCGATCTTTGGTTTCAAGGACGGCTTTCGCAAGGCGAAGCCCGTGATCCTGGAGCCCGTCATGAAGGTCGAGGTCGTGACACCCGAGGACTATATGGGCGACGTGATCGGCGACCTGAACCGCCGCCGTGGCCAGATCCAGGGGATGGAAGATCAAGCGGCCGGCAAGACTGTCACCGCGGAAGTGCCGCTGTCGGAGATGTTTGGTTACGCGACCAACGTGCGCTCGATGAGCCAGGGTCGCGCTACCTTTACCATGGAATTTTCTAAGTACGCTGAAGTGCCGCCGAATATTGCGGAAAGCATCATCAGGCAGTAATTGCCTGATTTTAATTGTTAGTTATTAGTTTTTTATAAAGGATACGCGCCGTGTCTAAAGAGAAATTCGAACGCACCAAGCCGCACGTTAACGTGGGGACGATTGGTCACGTGGATCACGGTAAGACGACGCTGACGGCGGCGCTGACGAAGGTGATGGCGGAGACCAATGGCGGGAAGTTCATGGCGTACGACCAGATAGACAAGGCGCCGGAGGAGAAAGCGCGCGGGATCACGATCTCGACGGCGCACGTGGAGTACGAGTCGAAGGCGCGTCACTACGCGCACGTCGACTGCCCGGGACACGCGGACTACGTGAAGAACATGATCACGGGAGCGGCGCAGATGGACGGCGCGATCCTGGTGGTGTCGGCGGCCGACGGCCCGATGCCACAGACGCGCGAGCACATTTTGCTGGCCCGCCAGGTGGGCGTGCCGTACATCGTCGTGTTCATGAACAAGGCGGACATGGTCGATGACAAGGAGCTGCTGGAGCTCGTTGAGATGGAAGTGCGGGAGTTGCTCGGGGTGTACAAGTTCCCCAGCGATGAAACGCCGATCATCATCGGCTCGGCGCTGAAGGCGCTGGAAGGCGACACGTCCGAGATTGGCGTGCCGGCGGTGTTGAAGCTGGTGGAGAGATGGACCGCTAGCATCCCCGATACCGACGCGCGAAGTGGACAAGCCGTTCCTGATGCCGGTCGAGGACGTGTTCTCGATCTCGGGGCGCGGCACGGTGGTGACGGGTCGCATCGAGCGCGGCATTGTCAAAGTCAACGATGAGATCGAGATCATCGGTATCAGCGCCACCCAAAAGACCACCTGCACGGGGGTGGAGATGTTCAGGAAGCTCCTCGATCGGGGTGAGGCGGGGGACAACGTCGGCGTGCTGCTGCGCGGCACCAAGCGCGAGGAAGTGCAGCGCGGTCAGGTGCTGGCGAAGCCGGGCTCGATCCTGCCGCACACGCAATTCGAGTGCGAAGTGTACGTGCTGACCAAAGAAGAGGGCGGCCGACACACGCCGTTCTTCAAGGGTTATCGGCCGCAGTTCTACTTCCGCACGACCGACGTGACGGGGACGATCGAGTTGCCGGGCAACACCGAGATGGTGATGCCGGGGGACAACATCAAGATGACGGTGGAGCTGATCAACCCCATTGCGATGGACGAGGGGCTGCGCTTTGCGATCCGCGAGGGCGGTCGCACTGTCGGCGCCGGCGTCGTCGCCAAAATATTGAAGTAGCCGTTGTTAGTCGGGCTGTTAGTAAATTCTCATTCGGGCTGCGCTAGCGCGCAGCCCGTGTAAATCTCGCGGAGCGTAGCCATGTCGAATCAAAATATCCGGATCCGTTTGAAGGCGTTCGATCATCGCCTCATCGACACTTCCGCGCGTGAAATCGTCGAGACAGCCAAGCGCACCGGCGCTACGGTCAAAGGCCCGGTGCCGCTGCCGACCAAGATGGAGCGCTTCACGGTGCTGGTTTCGCCGCACGGCGACAAAGACGCGCGCGACCAGTTCGAAATCCGTACGCACAAGCGCTTGATGGAGATCGTCAACCCGACCGACAAGACGGTCGATGCGTTGATGAAGCTCGAGCTGCCGGCCGGCGTCGACGTGCAGCTGAAGCTGAACTAGTTCCGCCTACTGTTCGGTCGACTGTGCGGCGTGCGATTGCTGACAGTCGGCCGGAACGCCGTCTAGCTTGCCGTGGCGCAACAGTGCGGCATTGACTCGGGCGTACGGGTCCTCGGGCGCCAGGCGAGTGGCGCTGGCAAATTGCTCCAACGCCGCGGTCGTATTGCAAGCCTCGGCATAGGCCATGCCCAGGTTATTGGCGGCCCTGGCATTTGCCGGGCTCTTTACCAAGACGTCCTGCCAGAACACGATCTCATTTTCGTAGGCGGCGTGTCTGGAGAGCGTCTGCCGTGCAAACAATGCTATTAACCCCATTGACGCGAGCAGTCCTATTGCTGCGCCAATCCGCCAGCGAGCGCTAGCGAGCGATCTAGCAACCAGCCAGGCTGGACCGATCAGAGCCAGATAGAGCTGCCGGTCGAACACCGCGTCGACGCGGGGGATGAAAGAGTTGGTCGGTGCCAGCCACGCGAAGAACCACAAGATAGAAAAACTCCAGGCTGGACGTCGTTTGAACAGCGCGCAGCCGAGTGCGAGCAAGGCAAGCAACATCAAGCCGCGCAGCGCGGTCGCGCTATTCAGTGTGCCGACATACGGGAGCGCCGGATCGGCGTTCGGCTCTCTCACCAACAGCGTCTGACCAAGCAGATAGCTCACGCCATTCGCCTGGGTCAGCAGGTTGCCGTCGATAGTGCGGCGCTCGGCCGCGCTCGCAATCATCTGCGGATAGGGTGTTAGTGTTGCGGCAATGATGACCAGTGCCGCAGCTACTAGTAAGTAGGGGGCGAGGACTTGTCTGAGTGAGTACATGTCAGCGCCGTTTGTTGAATGGCGAGCTGAGCGCCCTACGGCCCACCATAGGGTCACGATCAACGGTAGTGCGAGCGCGGTTTCCTTGACGCCTAGCGCTAGTGCGAAGCATGCCAGCGACAGCCAATTGAGCCGCGTCGGTCCGCGTGCCCATAAAAAGAGTGCGAGCAGGGAGAAGCTACCCGCCAGCACGCTCGATCTTCCAGAGATATAGGTAACCGCATCGCTTTGCACAGGGTGCAGCGCAAAAAGTAGGGCGGCAGTCGCGGCCGCGAGCGTCGTGCGAGTCGACGTGCTCTCGCGAGCGCCCGTCAGCGGAATCTCTCGGCTCAGTAACTGCAGTAGCAAGAAAACCAGCACCGCGTTGCAGGCGTGTAGCGCCACATTGACGAAGCGGAAGCCGACAACGCCCGAGCCTAGTTCGTAGTTGAGCGCATAGCTCAGCTTCAGCACGGGACGGATACCAGGCATCGATTGCCACCAGGCGCTGACCGAGTGGACTCGCGACTCATGGACAATGACGTTCCAGTCGTCGAATTGAAAGCTACCGTGGAGGCTTGGTGTCCAAATAGCACAAACGATGGCAGCCAGCGATAGAGCGATCCAGGCATCGCGTCGCATGGCCGGAGCCATCATTGACCCGCACGGCTCGAGGCGTCCGCTTCGCTGAAGGCTGCGTCCAGCAGCCCCGTGGCCACCCACCAGCGGTTGGGCGCATCGAGTAGCACCAGCCAGACGCGATGGCGGCCGCGCCGTGCGGCGACGAGCAAACACTTTCCGGCGCGGTTCGTGTAACCGCTCTTGAGGCCAACAACGCCCGCGGTGCGGCCCAATAGCAGGTTGCTGCTAGTCAAAGTGATCTCACGACCGGCGCGCGTGCTGATTCGCACGCTGGCATACCCGGCGCGAGTTGCGATTTCTGCTCGCGCTAGCGCAGCTTCGCCGAGCAGTAGCAAATCGCGAGCGGTTGTCTGTTGCCCGACGGCGTCTAGTCCGCAGGGTTGTACGAAGTGTGATGCCCGCATACCCAGCTTGGCTGCGCGCTGGTTCATTAGCATCGCAAACGCAGGAACGTCCGACGTCAGATGTTCAACGAGCGCCATACAGGCATCATTCGACGAACTCACGAGCATTGCGGTAAGCGCGTCGGCGGCGCGCAGCGACTCGCCCGCGCGTAGTCCGGCGCGTGTCCCGGCGATGCGCGCGGCGGCATTGCTAACGACAATAGTGGCCTCTGGATCGAAATCGTGGTCGAGTAACACCAGTGCAGTGAGCATCTTGGCAAGCGAGGCCGGTGCGCGCGTGCATCAAAGCACGTGCCCAGGTGAGTTGGCCATCGATGACGACAGCATAGGCGGAGGCTGCGTCGGGGTAGGGGTCGATTGGGCTCGACGCATTGGCGGCGACGCTGGACAGCAATGCAAGCATTGCCAGGCGCCAGGCAACTTTCATCATTGTGTGTGACGGGTCTGTAGACGCAAGCTGCTCGGTGTCAAGGCGCCGACGCAATCGGCGGTGACTTACTGGCTCGTCACTTACCCGCCGCCAAAAATGCCGCGCAGTGCCTTCTTGGCTTTTTGTGCCACGTCCTTGGTCTTGTCGACGGTGGTGGCCGGGGGCGCCTCGCTTGCCGCCGTTGTCGATGGCGCATCGTTCGCTGCATTATTGTTAGCGGGGTCGGCGTTGGAGTCAGTTGCCGCCAACGCCGCCGCACCGCAAAGGCCGCGGTACTTGGGCGCGATGTCTTTCGAAAACTTTCTTCCGGCGCACTCGCGTTGTAGCAGCGCGGCATATTGTTCGGGCGCCTCTTTTCGCAAGAACTCCCAGTCGCCGACTTGCTCGGCTTCGGCCAGCAGTCGAGTCCGTAGCGTGGGCACTGTGCCGAGGGAGCAGGCGGGCACGAAGCGCTCGAGGGAATAGTTCTGTCCTTTGTAGTTCGGAGCGGTCTGCTGGGTTGCCAAAAATCCCGCACGGGTTCCCAGCGCCTTGCAGACGGCCGCCTTTTGCGCCGCGTCGGAACACATTGCCGGGGGCGCGTCTTTGCTGTCGCCCATTTGAAAAAACAACAGTAGTGCGCCGCCGACTTGACCGGGGTCGGACGGCAGCTTGGCAACAGCTGCGCGGCATTGCGCGGCGATTTCAGCGTCACGGTCCTGTTGAGCTTTGGCAAACAGTGCGTTCACGCGGCGTTGCTCCGCACCCGCATCGCAGCTGCCTGGCAGCTTGCTGCTGGCGATGCGCATCGTCATTTCGCCGTCGGCGGTGCGCATTTTCATCGTGCCACGGTACTTGTCGGGGCCGTCGGCGATCTGCTCCACGGTGCCTTCAAATGCGTCTTTGCCGGTGCAGCGCACTTTGGCAGCAAACCTGTTACCGCTCCGCGAGACGTCGTAGACCTCGCAGTTTTCCTGCTGCGGTGCTGAGAAGGCTTCAGCGGCCTGACCCACAGGTACGCAGTTTTCGCGAGTCATCCCGGGCATCGACATGCCCTCCATTTCCATTTGGGTTGTGGTGCGCCATTTCTCCCCCGGCACAGGCGCTTGCCCGAAGGTGGCAGCGCTGCCAAAGGCGGTCAGGGCTAGAATGAAACGGAAGCGGTGACACGAACGCATCGAAGAGCTCCCTGCCGCGTCAGTGAAAAAGTGCGGCAATAGTGCGCAATCTCCGCTTGGATTCGGTTGCCCGCTATCCCCTGAAACAGGGACACAAAGGATGAGGCTAGATTGCGCTTGCAAGCGCGGGGCCCGCTGCTATAATGCGCGCCCTTTCGCCCGCCCTTGGTGTTGTTTCACTGCGGGTAAGCGATTGATTTTCAGCGAAATCGGGCGAGGTTGGGTGCGGTCTCAACGGACTGTTTGACCCAAGACCACTCGAGTATCGTGGCGCCAGTCCGTGCGCTCCGGTCTCTCGTGTTCCCTCAGCCGATCTAGCCCCCAGCGCCAGCCAATCGAAGCTGGCGCCGAGAGAACGACAGAGGACGCGAGGAAGACATGGGCATTGCTCTAGTCGGCCGCAAGGCTGGTATGACGCGCATCTTTACGGATGCTGGCGAAACGATCCCCGTCACGGTGATCGAGGTGTTGCCGAACCGTGTGACACAGGTGAAGTCGTCCGAGAAGGATGGCTACCGTGCCGTGCAGGTCACCTATGGCAAAAAGCGACCGCAGCTGCTGACCAAGGCCCTCGCGGGCCACTACGCCAAGGCGAATGTGGAGCCAGGCAAAGCGCTGCTCGAGTTTCGTCTTACCGACAAAGACGCGACGGATTTGGCTGTTGGCAGCGAGATCAAGGCCGACTTCTTCACCGCGGGCCAAGTGGTCGACGTCACCGGCACCACGATCGGCAAGGGCTTTGCCGGTACGATGAAGCGCCACAACTTTGCGGGCCACCATGCGACGCACGGTGTGTCCCTGTCGCACCGTACCCCGGGTTCCATCGGTCAGCGCCAGACGCCGGGCCGCGTGTTCAAGGGCAAGCGAATGTCCGGCCATATGGGCGTTGTGCGCCGCACTATCGAGAAGCTCAAGGTGGTCGAAATCGACGCCGAGCGCAATTTATTGCTGATCTACGGTGCTGTGCCGGGCTCCGAGGGCGGCCAAGTCGTGGTGCGTCCGTCGGTCAAAGCGGCACGTTTGGCCAATCGACGCAAGGTTGCACCGAGTAAAACTCCGGCTGCGGCCAAAGCTGCTGGCGGCAAGAAGTAGGCGCGAAGGAAGACACGATGAAACTCAAAGTCATCAATGGTGGCGCCGAGCTGGCCGTCTCCGATACGACCTTTGGTCGCGAGTACAACGAAGCGCTGGTGCACCAGATTATCACTGCCTATCGCAATGCCGGTCGGTCGGGTACCAAGGCGCAGCTCACCAAGGCTGAGGTCAGCGGTGGTGGCCGCAAGCCGCGCCCGCAGAAAGGTGGTGGCACGTCGCGCGCCGGTTCGATCCGTTCGCCGATCTGGGTGGGTGGTGGTCGCGCGTTTGCCGCGAAGCCGCGCAGCTTCGAGCAGAAGGTGAATCGCAAGATGTATCGCGGTGCGTTGCAGACGATGCTGTCGGAGCTCGTGCGGCGCGACCAGTTGGTCGTCACGCAGGAACTCGCGCTGGAAGCCCCGAAGACTAAATTGTTAGCGGAGAAGCTCAAGTCACTCGGCTTGGGCAAGACGCTGATCGTGGTCGAGGCGATTGAAGAGAAGCTCTTCCTCGCGGCACGCAATCTGCCGCATGTGCAGGTGCTGCCGGTGGCTGCGCTCGACCCGCTGTCGCTCGTCAGCTATGACAAGGTGCTCATGACCGTCGGCGCCGTGAAGATGATCGAGGAGCGCTTGCAATGACCGCCGTCTCAACAACCATCTCAACGAAGATAGCCAAAGAAAAGCTCTATTCGGTATTGCTGGCCCCTCTCGTCACCGAGAAGACGTCGCTGGCGATGCAGAACTCCAACCATTACACGTTCAGCGTGCGTCGTGATGCGACCAAGCCGGTCGTCAAGGCGGCCGTCGAGCTGTTGTTCGGCGTTAAGGTCACCGAGGTCCAGGTCGTCAATACGCCTGGCAAGTCGCGGCGCTTCGGCAAGATTCAGGGTCGCACTTCCGACTCCAAGAAGGCCTACGTACGACTCGCGGCTGGCCAGTCGATCGATTACGAAGCCAAGCTGAAGGCCTAACGGGTTCAGGAATACGCATATGGCAGTCATCAAACTAAAGCCGACGTCGCCCGGCACGCGCTTCGTCACCAAGCTCGATAAGTCGCACTTGCATAAGGGCGGCCCGTTCGAGCCGCTAACAAGCTCGCAGAAGAAGCACTCGGGTCGTAACAACGCTGGGCGTATCACCACGCGCCACAAGGGCGGCGGCTCGCGCCAGAAGTATCGGATCATTGACTGGAAGCGCGACAAAGACGGCATCAAGGGCGTGGTTGAGCGGATCGAGCATGATCCGAACCGCACCAGCCACATTGCGCTGATCAAGTACATCGACGGCGAGTGGCGCTACATTCTCGCCACCAAGGGCATGAAGCCGGGCGACGAAGTGCGCTCAGGCGCCGATTCACCGATCAAGTCGGGCAATGCGATGCAGTTGCGGCACCTGCCGGTTGGCTCGGTCGTGCACAACGTTGAAATGAAGCCTGGCAAGGGCGGCCAGTTGGCTCGCAGCGCCGGTGCGTCAGTGCAGTTCACCTCCCGCGAGGGCATCTACGCATTTTTGCGGCTGCGGTCTGGTGAGATACGCAAGGTGCACATCGATTGTCGGGCGACGATTGGTGAGGTCTCCAACGATGAGCACAGTCTGCGCGTCTACGGCAAGGCCGGTGCGCGTCGGTGGCTCGGTATCCGGCCGACGGTGCGTGGCGTGGTCATGAATCCGGTCGATCACCCCCACGGTGGTGGTGAGGGCAAGGCGCCACAGGGTAATCCGCATCCCGTCTCGCCGTGGGGCTGGAATACCAAGGGTCTCAAGACTCGTCGTAACAAGCGTACAACGCACATGATCGTGCAGCGTCGCAAGAACCGCATCCGTTAAGGAGTAAGACCCGTGCCCCGTTCACTCAAGAAAGGCCCGTTCGTCGATCTGCACCTGCAGAAGAAGGTGGAGACGGCTGCCGCCAAAGGCGATCGCAAGCCCATCAAGACTTGGTCGCGCCGCTCGATGGTCACGCCTGACATGGTTGGCCTCACGATTGCCGTGCACAACGGGCGCCAGCATATTCCGGTGCTTGTTTCGGAGAACATGGTCGGCCACAAGCTGGGTGAGTTCTCGCCGACGCGGACTTTCAAGTCGCACGCCGGCGATCGCAAGGCCTCGAGCGCGGGCTGATCGGAGACACACTGATGGAAACGACAGCAAAACTCCGTTACGCGCGCATCTCGCCGCAGAAGTGCCGTTTGGTGGCCGACATGGTGCGCGGTCAGTCGGTCAATACGGCATTGAATGTGCTCAAGTTCACGCCCAAAAAGGGCGCCGCGATCGTCCACAAGGTGCTGTGGTCGGCGGTGGAGAACGCGCAGAACAACAATGGCCTGGACGTCGATGAATTGACGGTGCATCGCATCATGGTCGATCAGGCGCCCCAGTTGAAGCGGTTCGCCGCGCGCGCCAAAGGGCGCGGCACGCGCATCGTGAAGCGCAACAGCCACATCACTGTGGTTGTCAGCGATGGCAAGAAGGACGAGTAATCCATGGGTCAAAAAGTCAATCCAGTCGTCATTCGCCTCGGCATCACCCGTGACTGGGTGTCGAAGTGGTATGCCGGCAAGAAGCAATACCCGGTGCACGTCAGAACCGATTTTCGCGTCCGTGAGTTTCTCAAAGAGAAGCTGACTGACGCTTCTGTTAGTCGGGTGCTAATCGAGCGTGCGGCGCGCAAGGTGAACATCACCATTCAGACTGCGCGCCCTGGCATGGTGATCGGCAAGAAGGGCGAGGACATCGAGAAGCTGCGCGCGGACACCGCCAGCATGCTGGGCATGGGCACTCAGGACGTGCGCCTGAATATTGCCGAGATCCGCAAGCCGGAGCTCGACGCACAGTTGGTAGCCGACGGTATTGCGCAGCAGATCGAGAAGCGTGTGATGTTCCGCCGCGCGATGAAGCGCGCTGATGAGCACGATGCGCTCCGGTGCTTTGGGTATCAAGGTGCGCCTGTCGGGTCGTTTGAATGGCTCGGAGATCGCGCGTACAGAAGTGACCCGCGAGGGCCGGGTGCCGCTGCATACCTTTCGCGCGGACATCGATTACGGGCTGTCGGAGGCTCAGACCACCTACGGCATCATCGGTATCAAGGTTTGGATTTTCAAAGGCGAAGTGTTTGACAAGCCGGAGTTGGAGCGCGCGCCGGTGGAAGCCGATGCCGCTGCGTCGGCGCCTGCCGCCGCCGCTCCGTCTGCAGCCACGGCTGCGCCTAGCGCCACGCCGGCCGTCTGAGCATCGCTCGAGCTAACCAGGTTCAAGAATCATGTTGCAACCCAAGCGAACCAAGTATCGCAAGCAGTTCAAGGGCCGTAACTACGGCTTGGCCCATCGCGGCTCGAGCGTGGCTTTCGGCGAGTTCGGTCTCAAGGCGACCAGTCGTGCACGCATGACGGCGCGAGAGATCGAAGCGGCGCGACGCGCGATATCACGCTCAGTGAAGCGCGGCGGTGAGCTACTGGTGCGCGTCTTTCCAGACGTGCCCATCACCAAGAAGCCACTCGAAGTACGCATGGGTTCCTGCAAGGGCAACGTCGAGTATTACGTTGTCAAAGTACAGCCTGGCAAGATCTTGTTCGAGATCGAAGGCGTTGACGAGGCGACTGCGCGCGAGGCGTTTCGTCTCGGCGCCGCCAAGCTGTCAGTGTCGACGATGTTCGTGAAGCGGCAGGTGCGGTGATGAAGGTACAGGACTTGCGCAGCAAGGCTGCGGTGGATCTCAAGGGCGAATTGCTCAAACTTCGTAAGGAGCAGTTCAGTCTGCGCATGCAGGCGGTGACTGGCCAAGGCGTGAAGCCGTCAGACTTCGGCAAGGTCAAAAAGAGCATTGCGCGGCTCAAGACCGTGCTGCGAGAACAGGAAATCGCCGCTAAGAACGTGACCGCGAAGAAAGTGGCCGTAGGAGCAAAGAAATAAATGAACGCCAGCGAAAACCAGCCAGGCCAGGACGCGAGTGCGGCAAAGATCGACCGTAAAGTCGTCGGCCGTGTCGTTAGCAACAAGATGAATAAGACGATCGCGGTCGAGATCGAACGACTCGTCAAGCATCCGCGCTACGGCAAGTACATCCGTCGCACCACCAAGCTATTGGTGCACGACGAGAAGAATGAGTCACGCCCCGGCGACACGGTGGCGATTGCCGAGTGCCGCCCGCTGTCGCGCAACAAGAATTGGACGCTCGTTTCCGTGATGGAACGGGCGTCGCAGTCGTAACCCTGGCACGCCGGAGTCAAGCAGCATGATTCAATTGCAGACGATGCTGAATGCCGCCGACAACAGCGGCGCGCGCACGGTGATGTGCATCAAGGTGCTCGGCGGCTCGCGCCGTCGCTACGCCTCGGTGGGTGACGTCATCAAAGTGTCCGTCAAGGATGCGATTCCGCGCGGCAAGGTGAAGAAGGGTGAGGTCTACGACGCGGTCGTCGTGCGCACCAAGAAGGGTGTGCGCCGTGCAGACGGTTCGCTGCTGCGCTTCGATACGAATGCCGCGGTGTTGCTGACGAACAAGCTCGAGCCGATCGGCACGCGCATCTTTGGACCGGTGACGCGTGAACTGCGTACTGAGCGATTCATGAAGATCGTATCGCTCGCGCCTGAGGTGTTGTAAAGCCATGAACAAGATTCGTAAGGGCGACCAGGTGGTCGTGTTGTCAGGTTCGGACAAGGGTCGCCGCGGCGCCATCCTGTCCGTGCTCGGTGACAAAGTGCTGGTCGCCAACGTGAACAAGGTCAAGAAGCATCAGAAGCCCCGCAATGTGGGCGGCGCGCCGCAGGCGGGTGCGATTGTCGAGAAAGAGATGCCGCTGCCGATCTCGAAGATCGCGATCTGGAATCCGGCGGCCGAGAAAGGCGACCGGGTCGGCATCAAGACCCTGAACGATGGCAAGCGCGTGCGTTTTTTCAAGTCGACTGGCGAGGTCATCGACGCCTAGTCCGCCAGTGACTACACGTTGAGCGACTTCACTACATATAGGTATCCCGGCAGGTATTCCGGCAGGTAATCAAGAATGGCCCGATTAAAACAATTCTACCGCGACCAGGTCGTGCCCAAGCTCAAGCAGGAGCTGGCGCTCGATAACATCATGGAAGTACCGCGGATCACCAAGATCACGGTCAACATGGGTGTGGGCGAGGCTGTGGCCGATCGCAAAGTCATGGACGCCGCGGTCGGTGACCTCACCAAGCTCGCTGGCCAGAAGCCGGTGTTGTGTGAGTCGAAAAAGTCGATCGCGTCATTCAAGTTGCGCGACGGCTTGCCGATCGGCTGCAAGGTGACGCTGCGCGGCGAGCGGATGTACGAATTCCTCGACCGGCTTATCACGATCGCCTTGCCGCGCGTGCGCGACTTCCGGGGCATCAGTCCGCGCTCCTTTGACGGCCGAGGTAACTACAGCCTGGGCGTCAAAGAGCAGATCATCTTTCCCGAAATCCAATACGACCAGGTCGACAAGATTCGCGGCATGGACATCACGATTACCACGACGGCGAAGGACAACAAGCAGGGCCGTGCCCTGCTCGATGCCTTTAGTTTTCCGTTCCGTAAGTAAGGAACTGCAGAGCATGGCCAAGACGAATATGGTGGAGCGCGAGAAGCGTCGCGCGAAGATCGCGCAGAAGTACGCGAAGCGCCGCGCCGAGCTGAAGGAAGTTATCCGCAGCCCGAAGAGCACGCCGGAGGCGCGCCTCGAGGCACAAGTGCGGCTGCAGAAGCTGCCACGCGATGCTAGCCCAACGCGTGGCCGCAACCGCTGTGCTATCACGGGCCGGTCACGGGGCGTGTACCGCAAGTTTGGTCTGGCCCGAGTGAAGATCCGTGAGGGTGCCGCGCGCGGCGAACTCCCGGGTCTGTCCAAGGCGAGCTGGTAAGGAGTCGCCGCCATGAGCATGACTGATCCTATTGCCGATCTTCTGACCCGCATCCGCAACGCGCAGCGCGCCGGCAAGGCCGACGTGTCGATGAGTGCGTCCAAGGTCAAGGCCGCCATCCTGAAAGTATTGAAAGACGAGGGCTATGTTGGTGAATACCGGCTGGCTGGCGACGGCGCCAAGAGCACGCTCGTCATCGAATTGAAGTATTTCGAAGGGCGTCCCGTTATCGATCGCCTGGAGCGCGTCAGCCGACCGGGCCTGCGCATCTATCGCGGCAAGGACGAGTTGCCGAAGATCCTCGGTGGTCTTGGTACGGCGATCGTGTCGACTCCCAAAGGGAGTCATGACGGACAAACAAGCGCGCGCGATCGGACAGGGCGGTGAAGTGCTCTGTATCGTCGCCTGATGTTTGATAGTCCAGAGCAAGAGTTGACCTTAGGAATTTTGGCCAGGAATCTGACGACATGAGCCGAGTTGCAAAACGACCCGTAGATCTGCCGCAGGGCGTGACCGCCACGATTGCGAGCAATCTGATCAAGGTCAAAGGCGCCAAGGGCGAGTTGTCACTGCCGGTAGTTAGCGGTGTGTCCGTCGTGCAGGAAGACAAGACGCTTGCCATTAAGTACGAGGACGTCGCCAAGCGCATGGCCGCGGGTTCCACCCGCGCGCATCTTGCAAACATGGTGCAGGGCGTTTCCAAGGGCTACGAGCGCAAGCTCGAACTCGTGGGCGTCGGCTTCCGCGCCGCCGTCCAGGGCAAGGTACTGAATCTGACCTTGGGTTTTTCGCACGCCGTGAACTATCCGATTCCGGATGGCATCAGCATCGAGACGCCGAGTCAGACCGAAGTGTTGATCAAGGGTATCGACCGCCAGCGCGTCGGCCAGGTGGCCGCCGAGATTCGCGATATCCGACCCCCGGAACCCTACAAGGGCAAGGGCGTGCGTTACAGCGGTGAGAAGATCACTTTGAAGGAAGGCAAGAAGAAGTAATTCTTCTAGTTAGTCACTATGTCAATCACCAAAAAAGATCGGCGTCAGCGCCGCGCAATCAAGACCCGGGCACGCATTCGCGAGCAGGGTATCGCGCGCCTGACTATCCACCGTACGCCGCGCCATATGTATGCGCAGGTGTTTGATGCGGCAGGCAGCAGCGTGCTGGCGACTGCGTCGACGGTGCAGTCATCGCTGGCCGCTGGCATGAAGGCCACGGGCAATATCGAAGCGGCCAAGGCCGTCGGACGCGCGATTGCGGCAGCCGCTATCGCCAAGGGTATCTCGAAGGTCGCGTTCGACCGGTCGGGCTTCATGTATCACGGTCGCGTCAAGGCGCTGGCAGATGCCGCGCGTGAAGCTGGCCTCGAAATCTAAGCGGAACTGAACATGGCACGAATCGATAAATCACAGGCGCAGGACGAGTTTCTCGAGAAGCTCGTGGCCGTCAACCGTACCGCGAAGGTGGTCAAGGGTGGCCGGCAGTTCGGCTTCACGGCGCTCACCGTCGTGGGCGATGGCGCCGGGCGCGTCGGCTTCGGCTTTGGCAAGGCGCGCGAGGTGCCGGTTGCGATCTCCAAGGCGATGGCCGCGGCGCGCAAGAACATGGTGAACGTGCCACTGCGTAACGACACGCTGCACTTTGCGGTCAAGGGCACCCACGGCGCGACGCATATCTATATGCAGCCGGCGTCGGATGGTACTGGCGTCATCGCAGGCGGCGGTATGCGTGCGGTGTTGGAGTGTGCGGGTGTCCGCAACGTGTTGGCGAAGAGCTACGGTTCGCGCAACCCCATCAACGTCGTGCGTGCGACTGTCAAGGCCTTGGGCGCGATGCGCTCGCCGGATGACATCGCGGCCAAGCGCGGCAAGTCCATCGAGGAGATTCTCCATGGCTAACGACTCGAACTTGAAAGTGACCTTGGTGAAGAGCCTGGCAGGACAGATCAGGAATATCACAGGGTCAGTACGTGGGCTCGGTTTGCGGCGTCCGCATCACTCGGTTGTGGTCGCGGACACGCCAGAGAATCGCGGCATGATCAACACGGCCACGCACTTATTGAAGGTGGAACGAGCCTGACCGCTGCGGCGGTCTAGTTCGTTGTACATCCGGCAAGCGCCGCAGATTTTGGAGTAGACAGATGCGTCTCAATACATTGAAGCCAGCACCAGGGTCCAAGCGGTCCCGCTTGCGCGTTGGTCGCGGTGCGTCCGCCGGTCAGGGCAAGACCTGTGGTCGTGGCGTCAAGGGTCAGCGGGCCCGCAAGGGTGGTTATCACAAAGTGGGTTTCGAGGGCGGCCAGATGCCGCTGCAGCGCCGCATGCCGAAGGTGGGCTTTCGGTCCGCGATCAAGGCGCTGCGGGCGGAAGTGCGTCTGAGCGAATTGACGAAAATGGACGCGGCGGTCATCGATTTGGCGGCACTCAAGGCGGCTAACCTGGTGCCAGTGTTCGCGGTACAGGCGAAGGTTGTTTTGTCGGGTGAGATCAAGAAAGCCGTGAAGCTCAAGGGCATCGGCGTTACCAAAGGTGCGCGGGCTGCGATCGAAGCGGCCGGCGGCAGCATCGAGGCTTAACGAGAACTATCCGTGGCCAATAATGCAATCAGCAATCCGGCAGCCGTACTGGGTGACGCGACCAAGTCGCGTGACGTGGTCAATCGCTTGCTGTTTCTGATTGGTGGCTTGATCGTCTATCGCATAGGCACCTTCATTCCAGTGCCAGGTATCAACCCCGAAGCCGTGTCGCGATTCTTTGAGGATCAGGCAGAAACGATCCTCGGGATCGTCAACATGTTCTCGGGCGGCGCGCTCGAGCGGTTGTCGATCTTTGCGATGGGCGTGATGCCTTACATCTCGGCGTCGATCATCGTGCAGATGATGGGCATGGTCGTGCCGCAGTGGATGGAGTGGCGCAAGGAAGGTGAGGCCGGCCGTCGCAAGCTCACCGAGATCACGCGCTACGGCACTTTGGGCCTCGCGCTCATCCAATCGCTCGGTGCGGCGGTTGCCCTGCAAAATGGTGGCATGGTGATGGTGCCAGGCTGGCAATTTTTGTTTGTCGCCACCGTTACAATGACGACCGGCACCATGTTCCTGATGTGGCTGGGCGAACAAATCACCGAGCGCGGCATCGGCAACGGTATTTCCATGATCATCCTGGCGGGCATCATCGCGGGTTTGCCGGGTGCCACGGGCCGTACGGTGGATCAGATCTCGACCGGCGAGATGTCCGGGCCATTTGCCATCCTGTTGATCATCGTAGTGTTGTCGGTCACCGCGTTTTGCGTCTTCGTCGAGCGTGCGCAGCGCCGCATCGCGGTGAACTACGCCAAGCGCCAGGTCGGGCGCCGGATGTATGCCGGGCAGACGAGCCACCTGCCGTTCAAGCTGAATATGGCCGGCGTGATTCCGCCGATTTTTGCCTCATCGCTGCTGCTGTTTCCCGCTACCTTGGCGAATTTTTACGGCACCAACAACACCTCGTCGGTGGGTACATTCCTGCAGAATATGTCCGCTGCGCTGGGCTATGGGCAGCCATTGCATCTCGTGCTCTACGCAGGTCTGATAGTATTCTTCTGCTTCTTCTATACGGCGCTGGTGTTCAACGCGCGCGATACGGCTGATAACTTGAAGAAGTCTGGCGCCTTCATACCCGGCATCCGCCCCGGCCAGCAGACCGCTGAGTACATCGACAAAGTTCTGACGCGGCTCACTTTGTGGGGCGCGTTGTACGTCGCGTCGGTGTGTCTGTTGCCCGAGTTCATGATCTCGCAGTCGGGTGTGCCATTTGTGTTTGGCGGTACCTCACTGCTGATCGTGGTGGTTGTGGCGATGGATTTCTTCTCGCAGCTGCAGGCGCATCTGACGTCGCACCATTATTCGGGCTTGCTGAAGAAAGCGAATTTGACTGGTTACGGGCGCGGCGGCGGCTCGCCAAAGGAATAAGAGGGTTGAGGCATGAAAGTACGTCCGTCCGTCAAAAAGATCTGCAAGAACTGCAAGGTCGTGCGCCGTCGGCGCGTCGTGTACGTGATCTGTTCCGATCCGCGCCACAAGCAGCGGCAGGGCTGATCGATGCTAAGCATTGATCTACAACGGTTTTTGATTAAAATGCCGCACTTTTTCGCGCGGCGACAGGGCTAGAACTATGGCACGTATTGCCGGCATCAATATTCCGATGAACAAACACGTGGTCATCGGCCTTACGCATATTTACGGCGTCGGACGCGCCCGCGCGGCGGAAATCTGCGCCGCAGCCCAGATCGATCCGACCACCAAGGTCAAGGATCTGACCGAGGCAGAAGTGGGTGCGATTCGTTCGCAGATCGCCAAGACGCTGGTCGAGGGCGACCTCAGGCGCGAGACGTCGATGAGCATCAAGCGACTGATGGACCTGGGTTCCTACCGCGGCATGCGTCATCGCAAGGGTCTGCCGACGCGCGGTCAGCGAACACGGACTAATTCGCGCACTCGCAAAGGCCCGCGCAAGCAGGCGGTCAAGCTGAACTCGCCACCAGGCAAATAGCACGGTAAGCGCCGCGCGACTGGCTGACTAACGACTTAAACTATGGATACTACGCAGCATGGCTGAAGAGAAAGCAACCGAAGGCACCGACGCCGCAGCGGCAGCGGGCGCCAAGAAGACCAAGAAAGGCCGTAAGAACGTGCTCGATGGCATCGCGCACGTACACGCATCTTTCAATAACACGATCATCACGATCACCGATCGCCAGGGCAACACGCTCTCCTGGGCGACGTCGGGTGGCTGCGGCTTTCGCGGTTCACGTAAGTCGACGCCGTTCGCCGCGCAAGTTGCAGCTGAAAAGGCTGGCAATGCTGCGCAGGAGCATGGCCTGAAGAACGTCGAAGTGCGTGTCGGCGGCCCGGGCCCTGGGCGCGAATCGGCGGTGCGTGCGTTGAACGGGTGCGGCCTCAAGATTACGAGCATTGCCGATGTGACGCCGATACCGCACAACGGTTGTCGCCCCCCAAGAAGCGACGCGTCTAACGACAGCGTTCCGCAAACCGGATTTCGAGGCAGAGTACGATGGCAAAATACGTTGGACCCAAGTGCAAGCTCGCGCGACGCGAGGGCACGGATCTATTCCTCAAGAGTGGCGTCAAGCCGCTGGAGAGCAAATGCAAGTTCACGGTGCCCCCGGGTGGCGTGAAGAGCGAGCGCAAGGCGCGCTTGTCGGAGTACGGCATGCAGCTGCGCGAGAAGCAAAAGCTGCGGCGCATGTACGGCGTGCTGGAGCGACAGTTCGCTAACTACTACGGCGAGGCTGCGCGACGCACGGGCTCGACCGGCGGCAATCTGTTGAAGCTGCTCGAGTGCCGGCTCGACAACGTGGTCTACCGAATGGGCTTTGCGGCGACGCGCTCGGAGGCGCGCCAGCTCGTGTCGCACAAGGCGATTGATGTGAATGACGGTGTCGTTACGATACCGTCCTATCAGTGCAAGGCCGGCGACGTCATCACGGTGCGAGAAGTCCAAGAAACAGTTGCGCATCCAGAACGCGATGCAGATTGCGACGCAGGTCGGGCTGCCTGAGTGGGTGGACGTGAACAGCGGCGAGCTGCGCGGCGTGTTCAAGTCGGTACCGGCGCGTGATGAGATCCTGCCGGATATCAACGAGAACCTTGTCGTCGAGTTGTATTCGAAGTAACGAATTTGAATTGGGTGTGCGGATCGCGCTGTTCGCGATTCGTGCCATGAGCCGCGCGTTGCGCGGAAGGTGAGTAGAGCCATGCAGACTATCGGCGAATTTCTCAAGCCACGCGTCGTCAAGGTGCAGCCGACCGGACCGCGTCAAGCGCGTGTCGTGATCGAGCCGTTTGAGCGTGGCTTTGGCCATACACTCGGCAACGCGTTGCGGCGGGTGCTGTTGTCGTCCATGCCGGGCAGTGCCATCACCGAGGTAGAGATCGATGGCGTGCTGCACGAGTACACCAGCGTCGAGGGCGTGCAGGAAGACGTCGTAGACATCCTGCTGAATCTCAAACAAGTTGCACTCAAGATGCACTCGCGCGATACCGCCGAGCTGCGTCTGTCGAAGCGCGGTCCAGGACCGGTGACTGCTGGCGACATCATGACCGATCACGACATCGAAGTTGTGAATCCGGAACTGGTGATTGCCAATCTGACCAAGGCTGGCGAACTGAACATGCAGCTGCGCATCGAACGTGGTCGTGGCTATCGCCCGGCTGCCGCGCGTGCGGCGTTCGAAGAACAGACCCGTCCGATTGGCCGGCTGCAGATCGATGCGTCATTCTCGCCCGTGCGGCGAGTCACCTATTCGGTCGATGCGGCGCGCGTCGAACAGCGCACCGACCTCGACAAGCTGGTGCTCGACATCGAGACCAATGGCACGATCAATGCGGAGGAGGCAATCCGCCGCGCTGGCAGCATCCTCAAGGATCAGCTGTCGGTGTTCGTCGATCTGCAGGGCGAAGAAGAAGCTTCGGCCAAAGTGTCGGAGATGCAGTTCGACCCGCTATTGCTGCGTCCGGTGGACGAGCTCGAGCTGACGGTGCGCAGTGCCAACTGCCTGAAGGCCGAGAACATTCATTATATCGGCGACCTGGTGCAGCGCACCGAGGTCGAGTTGCTGCGCACGCCGAATCTTGGCAAGAAGTCCCTGACCGAGATCAAGGAAGTGCTGCAGAGCCATGGTTTGATGCTGGGCATGCGTCTCGACGGCTGGCCGCCGGCTGGTCTCAAGCACGACGCCGATCGCGGCATCATGTAATTGCATTTTTTTTGTAGGGCGGCCGCGCCACAGCGGCTGCGCAGTGAGGATTCGATATGCGTCATCATCTTTCCGGCCGGCAGCTGTCGCGGAACAGCCCACATCGCCAAGCGCTACTGCGCAACCTGTCGGTGTCGCTGCTGCGGCACGAGACCATTCGTACCACCGTGCCGAAGGCCAAGGAGCTGCGGCGTGTCGTCGAGCCGCTGATCACGCTCGGCAAGACCGACAGCGATTCCAACCGGCGGCTGGCGTTTGCGCGGCTGCGCGATGCGGATATCGTCACCAAGCTGTTTGCCGAGATCGGTCCGCGTTTCAAGACCCGTCCAGGCGGCTACACCCGCATCCTGCACATGATGCCGCGTCCGGGTGACTCGGCGCCGATGGCCTTGATGCAGCTGGTTGATCGTGCGGGACAGGCTGCCGTCGAGGCCGAGCCTGCGGCCGCGAAGAAACCGCGCGTGCGCAAGCAGGCCGCTGCCGCTGACGGGGCTCCAGCCAAGCCGAAGCGCGCGCGGAAGAAAGCTGCAGCCTGATCCTGCGGCCTGCGGACCGTTCCGGTAGACTTCGCCGGGCCTCGGAGCGAGCATTTTTCTAATAACAGGGGATCGCAAGCATGGGAATGGCTTCAGAATTCAAAGAATTCGCGATGAAGGGCAATGTCGTCGACATGGCAGTCGGCGTCATTATTGGTGGCGCGTTCGGCAAGATTGTCTCATCGCTTGTTGGTGACGTGATCATGCCGGTGTTCGGTAATGCTTTGGGCGGTATGAGTTTTGCCGACATGGCGACCAGTCTCGGCGTGGGACCGGATGGCCAGGATGTCCTGCTGAAGTACGGCGCGTTTTTGCAGACGGTGTTCGACTTCCTGATCATTGCGCTCGTGTTGTTCATGGCGCTACGCGGCATCAACAAACTGAAGAAGCCTGATCCGGCCGCCGCGCCACCAGCGCCGCCTAGAGAAGAGGTCCTGCTGAGCGAAATCCGCGACTTGCTAGCCAAGCGCGGCAGCTAACAGTAACAATCTGCTGATCACCGGAGCGTCGGCTTGGCCGGACGCCCCGGTTTTGTTTGAGCTCGCGCAGAGCCGAGGTACGAAGATGGCAGACAAACAGAGTCCGCTGAAACCCACTGCAACGGGTGTATCGCGCCGCGCAGTTCTCGGCACTGCGGTGACGCTCGGTGCGCTGGGTACGGTAATAGGTGCCGGCGAGTCGAGGGCGAACATGCCAGCAAGAACGCAGCGACGCGGCTATGTCGACGGCCCGTTTGGGCTGATTCACTATTATGACAATACCGGGTCGGGCGACAATGGGCACGCGGGCGACACTGCAGGCGGTGGCAGCTTGCCACTGCTGATGTTCCATCAAGCACCGCAGTCGGCGCGTCAGTTCGATGCGGTATACGCGCCGCTCGCGGCACGCGGCATTCGCGCAATCGGCGTCGACTTGCCGGGATTCGGGCTGTCGGACGTGACGTCCTTCGTGCCAAAGATCGAAGATTGGGCACGTATCGCACCTGCGCTGCTCGACGGTCTCGGCCTGGCAACAGTGGACGTCCTTGGGCATCACACGGGTGCCTTGCTGGCCACCGAGATCGCGTTGCAGTTTCCGGATCGTGTGCGCAAAGTGATCATCAACGGACCGTTTCCTATCACGCAGGCTCGTCGCGAAGAGTTGCTGCAGAATCTGCAGACAACGGAAATCGATTTCGAGTATCGGGCTGACGGCAGTCATCTGGCGGAGAGTTTTCGGCGCCGCTACGAGATGTACGGCGCAGGTGCGGATCCCAAACTGACGACTCGCGTGATGGTCGAGAAATTTCAGGGCTTCGGTCCGTTCTGGTACGGCCACAACGCAGCCTACCGCTATGACCACGCGGCGGCGCTGCAGCGGCTCAAGCACCGCACACTGATCCTGACCAACACCACCGACATGATCTACGACCTTGCCCAGAAGGCGCGTCAGATGCGACCGGACTTTGACTATGCAGAGCTCGAGGGTGGCGGCGTGGATATCGTCGACAAAGCGCCCGATGCTTGGTCGGATGCGGTGGCCAAGTTCTTGGGCGCCAATAAGAACGCAGCGGCCTGATCAGCGCCGCCAGCGCGTAGCTTGGCGGCAATGGAGCTGGAGTGACGGACGTGCAGTAGGTCCGCCACGCGGCGGATCAGATGCACCTCATAGTCCTGCAACACGTCGTCGGCATAGGCGACGCGCCAGAGTTCTTCTACCAGCTGGAGCTTGCGCTCCTCCGAGAATGACGCGTTGATCTGTGACGTGAACTGGTGCAAGTCATGTGCTTCGCGCGACTCGAGCTCCGCCAAGTCGAGTAGCTGCCGCGCGGCGTCGGCATCGAGCGAGAACTTGCGTTGCACGGAATCGAGGATGCTCCGCCGCTCCGTGGGCGTCATCCGTTCGTCCCCACGGACGACTTCCACTAACAGTGCAGCCGCGGCCAGATTTGTGCGCTTTTCGACCGCTGCTGGGGATTCATCCGGGCGGGCGGCGATTTCGCGATCGAAGAAACGGCGCAGTGCTTGCAACATGGCCAGCTCAGACAGCGTCGAACGCGTTGCGGGTCAAGTTCTCACAGCCGCTGGCGGTGACAGCAAGATTGTCCTCGATCCGAATGCCGCCGAACTGTTCGAGTTGCTGCACGCGTGACCAGTTGATCTGTTTGCCAAGCGGGCCTGAGCGCGCCTGCTCCAGCAGTTGTTTGATGAAGTAGACGCCGGGCTCCAGCGTGACCACGAAACCCGCTTCGAGCCGACGGGTCAGCCGCAGCGTCGGGTGTTGTGGTGGGCGGGGAATCTCGTGACCGTCCGGCCCGCCGAGTGTGCCGCCCGCATCATGGACCTGCAGCCCCAACAAGTGGCCGATGCCATGCGGATAGAACACGGCGGACAAGCCACTCGCGACCGTTGTCTCGGGCTGGCTGCGCACCAACCCCGAGTCCTGCAACCAACCCGCAATAGCCAGATGCGACTGCGCATGGATATCGGCCCACTCGACACCCGCCCGCACTTGTTTGCACAACTTCTGTTGCAGCTCGTCAAAAGCCGCGATCAGCGCGCGAAACTCTGCGTCTGCGTACGCATAGGTACGGGTGATGTCGCTGGCATAGCCGGCAAACTCACAACCTGCATCGATCAGCAACGAGTACCGAACGGCGGGCGGGCTTTTTTCTTGTACTTGGTAGTGGAGGACGGCAGCGTTTTGGTTGAGTGCGATGATGGGGTTGTAAGGCAACTCCTTCTCACGTTGCCCTGCTGCCCGCATGAAGGCTAGCGCGATCTCGAACTCGCTTGCGCCGTCGGCAAATGCCGCGGCCGCCGCGCGGTGTCCCTGTGCGCCAAGGTGGCTGGCGACCCGCAGACATTGCAGCTCATAGTCGCTCTTGAATGCGCGGGGAAAATCGAGCGCTGCCAGCAAGTGGTCCGGGTTAATCGCACCCACGCCGAATGCTGCAAGCTCGGCAAATGCCTCGCCGATGAATGCAGTGCGCGACAGATCGGCTGGCAACTCTGCGCGTGCGGTTGCCCGGTCCGTAGCGATACGCAGGTCGAATTGCCTGGACCAATAGGTGTCGGGAATCGCGGCGGCCTTGTGCCAGAAGTCTTGCGGCTGATGGAAAATGAGCAGTGGGCGGTCGCGCGCTGGATCGAAATACACAAAGCAATCCGGCACATCCAGGATTGGAGCCCACTGCTTGAACGGGGCGTGGACTTTGAAGGGGTAGGTTATGTCATCGCGGAAAACGATGCGTTCTGAGCCAGAGTGCAGCAACAAGCCTGAGTACTGGGTGTCTTGCATAGCCGCTGCTGTACGTGCGGCCAATTGCCGCAAATGCGCCGCAAAGAGCGCATCCCAGTCAACACGACTGCTTGCCGCTGCACCCGTGAATATGTCTGCCGTCTTTTGCATGGTCATGACCGCTATTGTAGTCGTGCCGCAGGCGGGCCGCAGCGGCCGCTTGTGGCGTCTGTTCCAGGTTGTCGTTTTCCTACATCAGAAACTGGCACGCGTCGTGTCGCGTACCGGTGGCGCTGCAGCAACGTAACAGCTAGATCTGTCTGCATGTGACGACAGATGAAGCGATTCAAGTTTCAAATGTGACGACGAATCGCTAGAATACGCATCCGCTTAGGATAAAGCGGACAGACGTTTGTGAACTCTTGTTTCTAAACACCACTTGTTACATTTGGGGAATCGATCGATGAAAACTAATGTTGCTCTTGCCGCCCTCGTCGCGGCTCTCGCTCTGACGGCCTGTGGTCGGCAGGAAGCTGCCAGCACCGCAACCGATGCTGCCAACTCGATGTCCGAAGCTGCTGGTGCGGCTGCTGACGCTGCGTCGAACGCTGCTGACGCTGCGTCGAACGCTGCTGATGCTGCTACCGATGCTGCCGGTTCGGCTGTTGATGCCGCCGGCGACGCTGCTTCTGCTGCTGGCGACGCTGCTGGCTCCGCGATGGACGCCGCCGGTTCGGCGATGGACTCGGCCGGTGATGCAGCTGGCAATGCTGCCGACGCAGTTGGCGATGCCGCTGCCAAGGTCGAAGACGCTGCCGCGGACGCGATGAAGAAGTAGTGATCCGCATAGGATCGCTCTGAGCCATCGGGCTCACGCCAAAGCCCGGGCAGTGTCGTCAAGATCTGCCCGGGCTTTTTTGCTTTTAGTTGACTGGGAGTTGTTATGCCGGTGAGCGTGCGGGATGCACGGCGATCGTCAGCGGACCGGGATTGGATTGCGAGTGTTTATCGCGACTATCTCGACGATCTGGCACCGCTCAATACTGGGATGTTTCCGGCTCTGGGAGAAATCGGCCACAGCGAGCCTGACCAGCTGTCGCGCTGGTTTCAGGACGCCAGTGTCTGGCCGCTGACCATTGTCCGCGGCAATGAGCCCGCCGGTTTCGCCATGGTGGCACGCGGTGCGCCGACGGCGCCGGGTGTGAAACCGGCAGACTATCGGATGGCAGAGTTCTTTGTGGCCCGCCCGTTCCGGCGTCTGGGTGTAGGCCGATTTGCGGTCGAGCTGATCCTGAATCGATTTGCGGGCCGCTGGGAGATATTGGAGTATCAGCGCAATGCTGGCGCCGTGTCGTTCTGGCGGCGCGTCGTGGCGGCGTATACCAAGGGTCAGTATCAGGAGCGCGTATCCAATGGTGAAGTCCGTCAGTTCTTCGAGTCCGGACTGCCGGTGGCCTCGCGCTGAGAGTCGGTGGCTACGTCTCATGGCCGGCTTGCTGACTAGCGTGGCACTGCTCTGTGGTGGCCGGGTCGAGGCGACCGACCGTCCGACCGGTTCGTCGGTAGTGACCCGCTCCGAAGTCATTGCGCCCTATGGCATGGCGGCGACCAGCCAACCGCTGGCAACGCAGATCGCGGTCGATATCCTGAAACGGGGCGGCACGGCGGTGGACGCTGCGATCGCCGCCAACGCGGCCTTGGGGCTCATGGAGCCCACCGGATCGGGTATTGGTGGTGATCTCTATGCCATTGTCTGGGATGCGGATTCATCCAAGCTCTATGGCCTGAACGCGAGCGGACGTTCACCGCAGTCGCTGACGCTCCCCAAACTGCGCAAGGAGCTCAAACGACAAGGGCTGACCGCGATTCCCCCTCGCGGACCACTGCCGGTGTCAGTTCCTGGCGCAGTCGACGGGTGGTTTGAATTGCACCGCCGGTTCGGCAAGCTGCCGATGCGCGACGTGTTGGCGCCCGCTATCGGCTATGCGCGCAACGGCTTTCCGCTATCGGAAGTGATCGCCTACTACTGGGAGCGCAATGCGCGCGTGCTGCGCGACTATCCCAATTTCGCCACGATCTTTCTGCCGAATGGTCGGGCGCCGCGCAAGGGTGAGCTGTTCCGTAATCCGGCGCTCGCCGATACCTATGAAGCAATCGCCACGGGTGGTCGCGACGCGTTCTATCGTGGCGAGATCGCGACGCGGATTGCAGACTACATGCGCGCTAACGGCGGTTATTTGAGTGCGGCGGATCTGGCGGCCCACACTTCGACGTGGGTTGAGCCCATCTCCACAAACTATCGCGGCTACGATGTCTGGCAGTTGCCGCCTAACACGCAGGGTCTGGCGACGCTGCAGATGCTGAATATCCTCGAGGGCTATGATCTGGCCGCGATGGGCTTCGGCTCGCCCGAGTACGCGCATGTCTTTATCGAGGCGAAGAAACTGGCGTTCGAAGACCGCGCCCGTTACTACGCTGATCCGGACTTTGCACGCGCGCCGCTCCAGCGTCTGCTCGCCAAGGACTACGCCGCCCAGCGGCGCGCGTTGATTTCGCGCCAGCGTGCCGCCGACTCATACCCGTCTGGCAATGCCTCGATCGATCAGGCTGACACCATTTATCTCACGGTGGGGGATGCGGCTGGCAATATGGTCTCGCTGATTCAGAGTAACTACCGCGGCATGGGTTCCGGCATGACACCCGATGGCCTCGGGTTCATCCTGCAGGATCGCGGCGAGCTGTTTGCACTCGAAGACGGCCACCCGAACGTCTATGCACCGGGCAAACGGCCGTTCCATACCATCATTCCGGGGTTTGTCACCAAAGACGGCAGGCCCTGGCTCAGCTTCGGCGTGATGGGCGGGGGTATGCAGCCGCAGGGACACGTGCAAGTGCTGGTTAACTTGATCGACTTCGGCATGAACCTGCAGGAGGCAGGCGATGCGCCGCGCATCCGCCATGACGGCTCCAGCGAGCCGACGGGCGAACAGATGACCGACGGTGGGACAGTGGTGTTGGAGCCTGCGCTGGATGCGGAGCTGGCGACGGCACTCGAGAAGTTAGGCCATCGCGTCAAGCGCTCGAACGACGGTGACTTCGGTGGCTATCAGGCGATTTTGCGCGACCCGGTGAGTGGCGTGTATTTCGGTGCCTCCGAGTCGCGCAAGGACGGGGCGGCGCAGGGGTATTAGCCCGACGCGCAGCGGATGATCAATGCAGTTACCACGGTTGCTGCGGTGTTCTCGCTGTGATCAATTCACTTCTGGATAGACGCTGATGGTGGTTCCGTCGTCCTGCGCGCGGGCGAAAGGGACGCCGTTTGCGAACGCGCTTGCGCCCGCACAAAGCTGCAAGTCAGGCCGCGTCGGAATTGGTGCGGTCGATTCGGGGATCGAGATGTCGATGCGCGAGATCGGTACATTGAGTGCCCCGGCGATGCCGCGTAAAAACTCTTCGAGCTCCACTCGAAATTGCTGTGTAAGCGACGGATCGCGACGCAGATAATATCCGCCGAGGTGCCTCGCAAGGGGCGACGACTTGCGCATCTCAGCGAGCACAAGCGCCTGGTCGCCCGCTGCGGTCACCGTCAGCACGTCTCCTACTAACTGAATCTTGGTCGCCGTGAGGCCGAGCTCGTAGCGCAGGTATCCTGGCCAGATCACCAGGACCTCGGGGTTGACACCTGGAACCTCAGGGCAAGCGCGGTACCACACCGTTATGCTGCGCTGATGCTGGATTACAGCACGAGTGCGGACTTGATTCACCATGACGATGAGGGGATCGTCGAGCTTGGCTTTAGCGGGTGTCGACCTGAGGTAGTAGACGATTCCGCCGGCGACCAGCGCTAGCAGGAGGGCGAAGACAGTCTTGAATCGCATGGCCGGTGCTGCATGATTGAAGTCGCTGCCACTTTTAGCAGACTATCAGCGGGGGTGCGTACTTTTGATCGCCGCCACGAGTCCGTCATTGTGCCGACGAAGCCGGAAGATACAGCTTTGTGAGTTCCACGGACTTCTTCCATAGTCTTCCCGCCATCGCATCGTCTTCCATATAGCCACCTGGCGCCACTGCCTGGCAGTCTTCAAAGTATCGGCCGCTGGTGCTGGCGAGATCAGGGCGAGTCGCAACGTAACAAGAAGTTGCCGCTCCTTGGGCAATAGACTTCATGACGAATGGGCCAATGTAATCGGCAACAAACTTCATGAATGCGCTGTAGTTCCGATTGATGTTGGTATTGATTACCCCGGGATGGACAGAGTTGGACGTCACGCGGGTCCCTTTAAGGCGCTTTGCAAGCTCGTATGAGAATAGCCCAGCGGCTAACTTTGTTTGCGCGTACGCACGACCGGGATCGTAGTCGTGTTTGCCTGATAGGTTGTCAAACTCAATCCCGGTTTCACTCGCTTGCTTTCTGATGGTGCTGCTCAACACAACCACTCGTCCTTGGTCTGCTGCGCGCAGCGAAGCGAGCAGTTGATTGACAAGAATAAAGTGCCCGAGATGATTGACGGCAAAATGCATTTCAATGCCGTTCACCTGACGTAATTCTGGAATTTCACTGACAGCCGCATTGCAAATGACAACGTCGATGGGTTTGCCGAGCGCTTTGACGCGCGTTGCACACGCAACAACACCTTGAAAATCGGCTAGCTCACAGACAACTGGCGTAGTCTTGCCGGCGACGCTTTGACAGGCGCTGTCTGCTTTCTCCTGGGTGCGGGCCGCACCTAGCACATGCGCACCACGCATCGCCAGGACGCGCATGGTCTCCAAGCCGAGGCCGGAATTAACGCCTGTGATCAAAACAGTCTTGCCGCTGAGGTCAATGCCGGCGGTGACCTCTGCCGCTGTGGAGTCAGCGTCGAACGGGCTGGAGGGCACGCCGGGCACAACAGACAACGCCGGCCCCGTACCCAACGCCGTCAGGGCAGCGGCAGCACCCGCCCGCAGCAACACTTCTCGACGATTGACCATGTTAGACATGCGCGTTCCTAACTTTGCGGTTGAGTCCTGCCCGGTCTATCTCGTTGCCAGCAGGTAGTCAGCAAGCAGCTTCAGGTCGTCCGCCGGCAGCGTGACCGGTGGCATCGACGAGGTGGCACCTTGAACAGCGCGACCATCGCGGCTTGGTCGTATCGCGCTGCCAGGTTTTGCAGCGGAACCTGAGCCGTTTTCGCGGACGCGAGTTCACCATGGCAAGCCGTGCAGTTGTTTGCTGCGTCGAGCGCTTCGCCCGCGCGCATTGCCTCAGCTGATACTAGTGTCGGTGGAACACTTTGAGTCGTAACGGGCTGGGCAATCGACAGGTTGTCTGACTGCCCTGCTTCGCCGTAGGCGAGACGATAAACCGAGCCGCTGAAGTCGTCTGAGACGTAAATGGATCCATCGGCAGATTCCGCAACGTCTACGGGCCGGCCGATGACCTTGTCATCGAGCAAGAAACCCGACATGAAGTCCGCTTGCGAGATGGCGCCCTTGGCGTCCCAGCTGAGACGGACTACCTTGTATCCGTCCTTCTGCCGGCGGTTCCACGAGCCGTGCAGAGCAACCAGTGCGTCATGGTGGAAATCAGTCGGGTAGTGCCCGCTACGCAGGAACGTCATGCCGAGCGGCGCATTGTGAGCCGCAAAGGTGTGCACCGGGTTTGTTGCTACCAAGCCCGCGGGTTTCTGTGCGCCGAAGTCCGGGTCAGGATCACCGAATTCGTTGCTAAACGGCCAGCCATAGAATTTCCCTTTTTCGATCCGATTGAGCTCTTCGAGAGGGTAGTCATCACCCAGCAGATCACGACCATTGTTAGTGGCATACATGGCACCATCTTCTGGTGACCAGTCGAAGCCCATCGAATTGCGTAGTCCGGATGCATAGATCTCGCTGCTGGACCCGTCTGGTGCAACGCGCATGATGGTGGACCGCCGTGAATCCTCTTCGATGCACACATTGCAGGATGAGCCGACGTTGACATAGAGCCAGCCATCCGGACCGACACGCAGGGCCTTCTTGGTGTGGTTACCGTCCGCCGGAAGGCCGCTCAAGACTGTGCTGTACGTACCTGCTGTCGTGCCCGTCACGCCGTCGAATTTGATGCGACCAATTGCTCCTTTCTCGGCGACATATAGCCAACCATCGAGGAGTTCCATGCCGTGCGGGGCATCCAGACCACTGAGTAGTCGAACTTGGCCATCCGCTTGTCCGTTGCCATCAGAATCTTTGCGCAGCAGCAAGACTTCGCCGGCATTAGACAGCGACAGCAGCACGTCGCCGTTTGGTGTGACCCGCATGTATCGTGCACCGCGCAGCCCGGTCGCAAATACGGTGAAACGAAAACCAGCGGGAATCTTGATTCGCTCCCCCAGCACCGCTGGGTCGGCTGCAGTGCTGCCGCGGAACATGGCGAGCGGCATGTTTACTGTCGGCATGATGGTATAGAGCACCGCCGCGCCAATGACCAACATCAGCAACAGGCCCCAGAGTATTTTTTTGATCATATGGGCCGTGAACCTATCTGGATTGCCGTGTGCTGGCCTACCGCAGTCTGCAGTAGTCCGTCAGGTGGCCAGAGTCGTCGTCGCGACAGCTGGTCGAGCGCTGGCCGCTAGTCGCGTTGCGCTGGCTGCAACAGCGGAGCGAGATACTGGCCGGTACTTGATCCAGTTTGCGTTGCTACCTGCTCGGGTGTTCCGCTCGCCAGGATAGTGCCACCGCCTGCGCCGCCTTCGGGTCCAAGGTCGATGACCCAATCTGCTGTCTTGATGACATCGAGATTGTGTTCGATTACGACGACGGTGTTGCCTTCATTGCGCAGGCGGTGAAGCACGGTCAGTAGCTGCGCCACGTCGTGGAAGTGCAGGCCGGTGGTGGGTTCATCGAGTATGTAGAGCGTGCGGCCTGTGGAGCGCTTGGCCAGCTCGCGCGCGAGCTTGATGCGTTGTGCCTCGCCGCCAGAGAGAGTCGTCGCGCTCTGGCCTAACTGTATATACGACAGCCCGACGTCCATCATTGTTTGCAGGCGCACGCCGACGCCGGGCACATTCTGAAACAGCCGCAACGCGTCTTCGACAGTGAGCTGCAGAACTTCGTGGATATTCTTGCCGCGCCAGAGTATGTCGAGCGTCTCGCGGTTGTAGCGCTGGCCGTTGCAGACGTCGCAGGGCACGTAGACGTCGGCCAGAAAGTGCATCTCGACTTTGATCAGACCGTCGCCCTGGCAAGCTTCGCAGCGCCCGCCCTTGACGTTGAAGCTGAAGCGGCCGGCCTTGTAGCCGCGTGAGCGGGCTTCCTGGGTGGCGGCAAACAGCTCGCGGATCGGCGTGAACAACCCGGTGTAGGTCGCCGGATTGGAGCGAGGAGTGCGACCGATGGGGCTCTGATCGATGTCAATCACCCGATCGATAGCGTCGGCACCTTCAAGTGCCTCGCAGGGCGCGGCGTCGAGGCTCGATCGATTCAGGTGGTTAGCCATCTGCTTGAACAGCGTGTCATTGACGAGCGTCGACTTGCCGGAGCCGGACACGCCGGTGACGCAGGTCATTAGTCCCAACGGAAACTCGGTGGTCACGTTCTGCAGGTTGTTGCCGCGCGCACCGACAATGCGCAACACGGCGGCGTTGGCGCGCGGCGTGCGCAGCAGCGGCACTGGGACCGTCTCGCGCCCAGAGAGATAACGCCCGGTGAGCGACTCGGGCGCGGCGCTGATCTCGGCCGCGGTTCCTTGCGCGACGACCTGGCCGCCGTGGATCCCGGCGCCGGGACCAATATCAACGACATAGTCAGCGGCGCGAATCGCTTCCTCATCGTGTTCGACCACGATGACGCTGTTGCCGAGGTCGCGCAGGTGTTTGAGCGTGGCTAACAAGCGCTGATTATCGCGCTGGTGCAGGCCGATCGACGGTTCATCGAGTATGTACATGACGCCGGTCAGGCCGGAGCCCACCTGACTGGCAAGCCGAATACGCTGCGCCTCGCCGCCCGAGAGGGTCTCGGCACTGCGATCGAGCGTCAGGTAATCGAGCCCGACGTCGATCAGAAACCGCAAGCGATCACCGACTTCCTTGACGATCTTGGCGGCGATCTCACCGCGCCAACCAGCGATCGTGAGACTGGCGAATAATGCGTGAGCGGCACTCACGGACAAGTGCTCGATCGCGGGCAAAGTCATTTCATTGACTAGCACGCTGCGCGCCGTGCCATTGAGGCGCGCGCCACCGCAATCCGGACAGGGCTTTGTGCCGAGGTATTTGCTGAGTTCTTCGCGCACGGCGACCGATTCCGTCTCGCGATAGCGCCGCTCGAGGTTCGGCAAAATTCCCTCGAACACGTGTTTGCGGCGGCGAATCTTGCCACGCCCCTCGGCGTAGCGGAATTCGATCTCGACCTTGCCGCTGCCGTACAACACCGCCGCGTTGGGTCTTCACTGGCAACTCGCGCCACGGTGTCTCGACGTCAAACTGGTAGTGCCGGGCTAACGACTCCAACATCTGAAAGTAATACACATTGCGTCGATCCCAGCCGCGCACCGCACCGCCGGCCAACGACAGATGCGGGTGTGCAACGACGCGCTGCGGATCGAACACCTGCTGCTGCCCGAGTCCATTGCAGGTGGGGCAGGCACCGGCCGGGCTATTGAATGAGAACATCTTCGGCTCGAGCTTCGGCACGCTGTAGCCGCATTCGGGGCAGGCGTGCTGGCTGGAGAACAACGGCTCGTCGCCGTCGGCTGCAGCTGCCCGTTTGGCTGTCGCCTTCGCTTTCGCAGTCGCGGCAACCTTGCCGGGCACCGAGCTGCTGTCGTAGGCGGCCAGTCGCGCTGTGCCGCCCGACAATTTGAGGGCCGTGTCGAAGGACTCCGCTAAACGCTGTGCCACATCCGGTCGGACGCGGAACCGGTCCACTACCGCCTCGATGGTGTGTTTGCGCTTGGGATCGAGCTTTGGCAGCGCGTCGAGTTCGTGTACCCGACCGTCGATGCGGGCGCGCACGAAGCCACGACCCCGTAGGTCGTCAAACACCTCGAGATGCTCACCCTTGCGATCCGTGATGACTGGCGCGAGTAGCAGCCAGGCTGTGCCCTCCGGGTGCTTGAGCACCTGGTCGACCATCTGGCTCACGGTCTGGGCCGCGAGATCAATCTGATGGTCTGGGCAGCGAGGGATGCCGATCCGGGCGTACAGCAACCTGAGATAGTCGTGGATCTCGGTGACCGTGCCGACCGTCGAGCGCGGATTGTGGGAGGTGGCCTTTTGTTCGATGGCGATGGCAGGCGACAGGCCCTCGATCGAATCCACGTCTGGCTTCTCCATGACGGAGAGGAACTGCCGGGCGTAAGCCGAGAGCGACTCGACGTAGCGGCGCTGGCCTTCGGCATAGAGCGTGTCAAAGGCGAGGGAGGACTTTCCCGATCCCGACAGACCTGTAATGACAATGAGCCGCTCGCGCGGCAGGTCCAGGTCGATGTTGCGTAGGTTGTGCGTCCGCGCACCGCGAATTCGGATGTATTGCATGACTTGGGAAGTAGCGTGCGGCCGGAGGCGGCCAAACCGCGCATTTTACGCTGCCAATGCAGTTACTGAGAAATGGCATAAACACACCCGTTCCATGGGGCTGCACCTGCCGGCCCAACGCGCTTACACTAGGCGTCCAATTTGATCGAACTTACAAAAGGTGGCGTGGCATGGCGCGCGGAGTCAACAAAGTCATTCTTCTCGGCAACCTGGGCGCCGATCCCGAAACCCGCTCGCTACCCTCGGGCATGACGGTAGCGAACATCCGTATCGCGACCAGCGAGTCCTGGAAGGACAAGCAGTCCGGCGAGATGAAAGAGCAGACGGAGTGGCACTCGATCGCCATGTTCGGGCGCCTGGGAGAGATCGCAGCGGAATATTTACGTAAAGGCTCACAGGTCTATATTGAAGGTCGGTTGCGCACGCGCAAATGGCAGGACAAGCAGGGCAATGATCGCTACACCACCGAGATTATTGCGAACGAGATGCAGATGGTCGGCAGCCGGCAAGGTGGCGGATCGCGCGACACGGGTGATCGTGGCGGCGGCGAACGCGGTGGTTCACGCGGCGCGGGCCGTGACGACCAAGCTGATGACGGCCGTGGCGAGTCGGTCACCAGCAGCACCGAGCGCAGCGATTTCGACGACGATATTCCGTTCTGAGCACCGGCCTGGCGCAGACACCGGTCGTACTGGTCCCGCTGGCATATTTCAAGTGCTTGATTTTAAAAAATATTTAGCACTTCAATGAAATTACGCTAGGCTATTAGCGCTCAACCCATGCCCGGCCGTTATTACATCAAGACGTTCGGCTGTCAGATGAACGAGTACGACTCGGCCCGCCTGGCCGACGTGCTGCGCTCACTCGACGGCCTCGAGCCCACATCCGATCCCCAGCAGGCGGACGTGCTGCTCATGAACACCTGTTCGGTGCGTGAGAAGGCTGAGGACAAAGTCTATTCATTGCTGGGTGAGTGGCGGCTTTTGAAGCGCGACAAGCCGCATGTCTTGATCGGGGTCGGCGGCTGTGTGGCGAGTCAGGAGGGCGATGCGATCGTTGCCCGCGCGCCGTTCGTTGATCTCGTGTTCGGGCCGCAGACTTTGCATCGCTTGCCTGCAATGATTGGTGAGCTCAAGCGCACCGGCCGCTCGGTTGTCGACATCAGTTTTCCAGAGATCGAGAAGTTCGATCGTCTGCCTGCGCCGCGTGCCGAGGGCGCTGCGGCCTATGTGTCGGTGATGGAGGGTTGCAGCAAGTACTGCAGTTTCTGTGTAGTGCCGTACACGCGCGGTGATGAAGTGAGCCGGCCGTTCGATTCAGTGCTGGCGGAGATTCGGGCGCTGGCGGCGCAAGGCGTCGCTGAAATCACCTTGTTAGGTCAAAATGTCAACGCCTACGCGGGTACGATGATCGATGGGGCGACGGTCGATCTCGCGACCCTCATTCACTATGTGGCCGAAGTGCCAGGAATCGAGCGCATCCGGTTCACCACCTCGCATCCGGTCGAGTTCGGTGACAGCTTGATCGAGGCCTATGGTTCGACTCAGATCGGATCCTCGCGCAGATGAAGCGCGGCTATACGGTGCTGGAATTCACGGACAAACTGCGGCGTTTGCGCGCTGTGCGCCCGGATATCAGCATCACGACTGACATCATTGTCGGTTTTCCGGGTGAGACAGAGCGCGACTTTGAGGCCACCATGAAGCTCGTGCGCGACGCGAACATTGATCAGTCGTTCAGCTTTCTCTATAGCCCGCGACCGGGCACGCCCGCGGCGGCGCTGCCGGACGACGTACCGCATGCTGTCAAGCAACAGCGGCTTGAGTTGCTGCAAGCGCAGCTGGAAATGCAGGCTGCCGCGATCAGTGCAGCCATGGTCGGGTCCGTGCAGCGGGTGCTGGTCGAGAAGCCAGCCAAGCGCGATCCGCGCGAGCTGGCGGGCCGCACAGCTAACAACCGTTGGGTGAATTTTGCTGGCCCGGCGTCACTCCTCAACCGCTACGTCGACGTAGTTGTAACCGAGGCGCGGGCGCACAGCCTGCGCGGACGGCTCGCTACGGCTGCGTGCGTCGTGTCTGCTGGGATCGTGGCCTAAGCCCATATGGTGACTTCTTTATCAGGCCCCACGCGCGAATTCGATCTCGAGCCGAGTGACAACTCACGCTTGGCCAACCTGTGCGGCCCGCTGGACGAAAACCTGCATCTGCTCGAAGCGCGGCTCGGTGTGCAGGTGCGGCGGCGCGGCGCGGTATTTCGCATCGTTGGCAATCGCGCCGCCGCAGCGGAAGGCGTGGTGCGGGATCTCTATGCCATCACGCCCACCGAAGAGGTGACACTCGAGCGCGTGCACCTCGCGCTGCGGGATACGGCCGACGAGCCGGGTGCAGTGCCGGCGGCCGAGCGGGATGAAAACGGCATTCGTGTCGGTCGCGGCACGATTCGTGCGCGCGGCCGCAACCAGAAAAATTATCTGGAATTGATCCGAAGTCGCGATCTGACGTTCGGCATCGGTCCGGCTGGTACTGGCAAGACCTATCTGGCGGTCGCTTGTGCGGTCGAGGCGCTCAACGCGGAGAGGATCCGGCGCATCATTCTAGTGCGGCCGGCGGTGGAAGCGGGTGAGCGGCTCGGATTCTTGCCGGGTGATCTGTCGCAGAAGATCGATCCGTATTTGCGACCAATGTATGACGCGCTGTACGAGATGTTAGGCTTCGACCGTGTGGCGAGATTCATCGAGCGCAATGTGATCGAGGTCGCGCCACTCGCGTTCATGCGCGGCCGGTCGCTCAACGAGTCCTTCATCATTCTCGACGAAGCGCAGAACACGACCGTGGAACAGATGAAGATGTTTCCTCACCCGGATCGGCTTTGGATCTAAAGCGGTGGTGACGGGGGACGTGACCCAGACCGACTTGCCAGCCGGCAAGCTTTCGGGCCTCAGGCACGTGACGGCGGTTCTGCAGGAGGTCGAGGGCATCGGCTTTTCGTTCTTCGAGGCGCAAGACGTGGTGCGCCATCCGTTGGTGCAACGCATAGTGCAGGCCTATGAAGCGCGGGGTGACAGCAGCCCATGACCAATCGCTCTGGGCGTGGCCGTGCGCTTGCGCTCGGCCTGACACGTGGTACGCGGGACTGGGCGCCGGGCGCTGCTCGGCTGCGTCGTTGGGCGAGCGCTGCCCTCGGGCGTCGTGCGGCGGGCCGCGAGTTGTCAGTGCGGTTGGTCGGCCGTGCTGAAAGCCGTCGTCTCAACCAGCGCTGGCGTCGGATCGACAAGCCTACCAATGTGCTGTCGTTCCCTGCGACGCGGTCGGTGCACGCGATGTCTGTTGGTCAGCCACTGGGTAGTCAGCCACTGGGCACTGTGCCGCTGGGTGATCTGGTGATTTGCCCGCGGGTCGTGCGTGACGAGGCGCGTCAGCAAGGAAAACTACTCACTGCACATTGGGCCCACATGGTGGTGCACGGTTCGCTGCACCTGTTGGGTTACGACCACGAGCAAGGCGGCGTTGAGCAGCGGCGGATGGAGCGACGGGAGATAGACGTGCTGCGGCGGCTTGGGTTTGCCAATCCCTATGTGCAGCGCCGTGACACCAAGAGTCGGAAACCGTTATGAACAAGTCGCATCAGACAACTGGCACCTGGCTCAAGAAGCTGACGCGCGCGTTGTCCGGTGAGGCCCAGGACCGCGACGATCTGGTGAACTCGCTGCGCGATGCAGGTGCACGCGGTGTGATCGAATCTGACGCGCTGGCCATGCTGGAAGGCGTGCTCGAAGTGGGTGACATCCAAGTGCGCGAGATCATGGTGCCGCGCGCCCAGATGGTGGTCGTGCATCGCGATGATCCGCCCGAGAAGCTCGTGTCGGATGCGGTCGAGTCGGGCCACTCGCGTTTCCCGGTGATGAATGAAGACCGTGACAATATTGTGGGTGTGCTGCTGGCCAAGGATCTGCTGCGTCTGCAGATGAGCGCCAACGGCGATCGCTTCGACATACGCGAGTACATGCGCCCGGCGGCGTTCGTGCCCGAAAGCAAACGCGTGAACGTGTTGCTGCGTGAGTTTCGTAACAGCCGCAACCACATGGCGATCGTCGTCGACGAGTACGGCGGTGTCGCCGGCCTCGTGACGATCGAGGATGTGATCGAGCAGATCGTCGGTGAGATCGATGATGAGCACGACGTCGACGAGGATCAGAACATCCGCAAAGAAGAGGCGCGGCAATACACAGTGCGCGGTCAAACGCCGATCGAAGAGTTCAATGAGTATTTTTCGACGGACCTGTCCGACGAGGAGTTCGATACTGTGGCCGGGCTGGTGATGCAACAACTTGGCCGCCTGCCGCGTCGCGGCGAGGGCGTGCAGATTGCCGACCTCGACGTGAAGGTACTCCGCGCGGATCGCCGCCGGGTCGATCTGCTGCGTGTCATCGTGCCCCGCGAGATCGTCCCGCCCGAGGATCGTCCGCTCGACACCGCGGATTGAACCGATGGCGCGTGTCGATCTGCCACCGCCCGCCGAACGGCAGTCGTTAGCGACGTCTGACGCAGTCTGGAGCAGGGTCACTTTGCGCTATCTGCTCGCGGCGCTGGCAGGCGCTTCGTTAGCCTTGTCGTTTGCGCCGTTTGGCTGGTGGCCGGTCGCGGTACTCGCTCCCGCGGTATTGATTGCGTTGTGGGAGCGTGCCAAGCCGCGCCATGCCGCCTGGTTGGGGTTCTGGTTCAGTGTCGGCACGTTCAGCGTGGGCACTTATTGGCTCTATATCAGTATTGCCGGGTTCGGCCAGGCGCCTGGGTGGCTGGCTTTGCTGTTGATGGCCGGGATCAGCGCCATTATGGGTGCCTACCATGCCGGCCTCGGCTACCTCGTTGCTCGCTGGTTGCCGGCTCACGGTGCGCTGCGCTGGCTCGTCGCCATTCCAGCGGCGTGGTCGTTAGTGGAGTGGCTTCGCGGCTGGTTCTTGAGCGGCTTCGGCTGGTTGGCGGTGGGCTACTCGCAGTCCGACACCTGGCTGGCGGGGCTTGCACCCGTTGGCGGCATTTATCTTGTCAGCCTGATGGTGCTGCTAGGTGCTGGCGCGCTGCTGGCCTTGGTGCGAGGTGACAAGCGCACGCGGGTGTTAGCGACACTGGCGTTGATCGTGCCTTGGTCGGCAGGTTGGGCGCTAACCCGTATCGACTGGACCCGGCCGGCGGCGGAGCCGCTGTCGGTGGCGATCGTCCAGGGCGCGATTCCACAAGACATGAAATGGTTGTCAGAGAACCTGCCGACGACACTCGCACGCTATCGCGAGTTGACGCGTACCGCACATGGAGCCGACATCATTGTCTGGCCGGAGTCTGCGGCACCGGACCTTGCCAATAATCTAGTCGACTATCTGGGCGCAGTCGCGACGGAGGCTAGTGCGCGGGGCTCTGCGCTCATCACGGGTGTGGTGCGCGCGTCGGATGATGGCGAGCGCTACTACAACTCGGTGTTGGCGCTCGACCAAAAGGTGGGCTGGTACGACAAGCATCACCTCGTGCCGTTTGCTGAATTCTTCCCGGTGCCCAAGTTCGTGCGTCGCTGGTTGCGATTGATGAGCCTGCCGTATTCGGATTTCACGGCGGGTGAGGCACGGCAGGCGCCGCTCGAGGTGGCAGGACAAAAGATCGCTGCGAGTATCTGCTATGAAGACGCCTATGGCAGCACCCAGTTGCCCCTGATGCGCGAGGCGACGCTGCTCGTCAATGTTACCAACGATGCATGGTTTGGCCGTTCGACAGCGCGCTACCAACACTTGCAGATCGCCCGGTTTCGAGCGCTCGAAACCGGACGCTACCTGGTGCGCGCAGCCAATGATGGCGTCTCGGCAGTGATTGGCCCGCGTGGGCAAGTGCTGGCGCGCGCCACTGAATATGAGCCGACTGTACTGCGCGCCGAGGTGACGCCGCTCAGTGGCCTCACACCTTATGCGCGCGTCGGTAACTGGGCCGTGGTGCTGGCGGCGCTTGCGCTGTTGCTGATCGGCGTGGCTCGGGGCGGGCGGCGTCGTTATGATGGTCATGTGACGGCCGCGGCTGGCACCCTGTGAACTTCGAAAGTCGCTCTTGGTCTATTGCAAGCGGCCTCGATGGCGGCGCGCCCAGCGAATTATCAAGGACTAGAAAACTATGTCGAATCAATCATTTATGAACCGCCTGCTGAGCCTGGCGGTCGTTGTCTTTGCCGTGACGGCCTGTTCGCCCCAGTCTTCGACGGCTGCGCCCGCTGCCCAGGATGCACGTTCCGGCGCCCCCGCTGACGCAGCGGCGCCGACCGCAGCGCCCGCCGCGACAGGCGCGGCCCTGACGGCTAAGACATTGCCGGACTTCGCCGGGTTAGTGGAGCTCTATGGCCGCGCGGTCGTGAACGTTCAGGTGGTCGAGAAACGTCAGGCGGTCCAACTGCCGGGCATGGATGAGGACGGGCCGTTTGGCGAGTTCTTCCGGCGGTTCGGTATGCCAATGCCGCGCGGTGAGAACATGCCGCCATCGCGTGGTGAGGGGTCAGGCTTCATCGTCTCGGCAGACGGCTACATCTTGACCAACGCGCATGTGGTGGCGGATGCCGAAGAGGTCACGGTCAAAATGACTGACCGGCGCGAATACACGGCTAAGGTTATCGGCGCGGACCGGCGTACGGACGTAGCGCTGATCAAGATCGACGCCAAGAATCTGCCAGTCGTAAAACTCGGCGATCCTAACAAGCTGCGGCCGGGGGAGTGGGTGGTGGCCATCGGCTCGCCATTCGGCTTCGAGAACAGCGTGACTGCCGGTATAGTCAGCGCGACCGGACGTTCGATGCCGGGCGACGACTCAATCGTGCCGTTCATTCAGACCGATGTCGCGGTCAACCCTGGCAACTCGGGCGGACCGCTGTTCAACCTGCAAGGCGAGGTCGTGGGTATCAACTCGCAGATCTATAGTCGTAGCGGTGGCTATATGGGTCTATCGTTTGCCATTCCGATCGACGTGGCTAACAACGTTCGCAGCCAGCTCGCAACTGACGGTCGCGTGACGCGCGGCCGCATCGGTGTGCAAATCCAGGAAGTGAACGCGCAGTTGGCGGAGTCGTTCGGCCTCGATCGGCCGCGCGGCGCGCTCGTTGGCCGGGTCGAACCCGATGGTCCGGCTGCCAAGGGTGGCATAAAGGCGGGCGATGTCATTCTGAGTGTTGAGGATGTCACGGTAGAACGTTCGGGCCAGTTGCCCGGCATGATTGCCAACGTCAAGCCTGGCACCAAAGTGGACGTCACGGTCTGGCGTGATCGGCAGAACAAGAAGCTCACACTGATGACTGACGAGTTCAAGGAGCAGAACCAGCGGGTTGGTAGCTCGAGCGATGGTGGTACGCCGCGCGAAGCTGACAAGCTGGGATTGACCATCCGTCCGCTGACGAGCGATGAGCAGGGCAGCGCGGATACGCAGGGAAAACTGCTGGTTGAGAGCGTCACTGGCCCGGCCGCTGCGGCCGGTGTGCAGCGAGGCGACATCATTCTCGGCGTCAATGGCAAGTCCGTCACGAGCGTCAAGCAACTACGGGATGCCACCGAGAAGAGCTCGGGTACGGTGGCGCTGCTGGTCGAGCGGCAGGGCACACAGATCTTTCTGCCAGTGAAGATTGGCTGAAGTCAGCAGGCGCCGGCGAACGTAGCTCAGTGCTCGTTCGCCGGCATCTGCTGCGAACGTCGGTACGGTGCCATGCAAAGCGCTAACAAGACGATCGCAAGAGGTGCGGCGATCGCAATAATCCAGGCGATCGAGTCGCCTACCCGGTTAGGATCACGAAATACGTAGTCGTTGAAGAAGCCGGTGAGGAACGAGCCGACGCCGATACCGGCGAGATTCACGAAAAAAAGATAGACGGCGGAGATCTGCCCGCGCAGCCGATTGGGGCAGATGATCGAAATGGCGGACGCTGCGGCCGCGAACGCGAAGCTTGAGAAAAACATGAAGCCCGCAAACAGCGCCAGCGCTGCGCTGCCGGTGGCTGCCTGTACGGTGCCGATACCGAAGGGCAGCACGCCGATCGCGCTCACGATCCCGGGCCACAGTTCGGCGGTGGCAACACCACGTCTGCGCAGCAGGTCGGCGCATACGCCACCGGCGTAGATGCCGATGCCGCCAGCGAACGCGAGGGTCAGTCCCAGTTGGGTGCCGAACTGTTGTGGCGTCAATTGATGCGCGCGCATCAGGTAGGGCGCCATCCAGAACACCGTGGCATTGAAGAGCATCGTGAGCATCGAGAAGCCGAGAAAGTGCGTCGCCAGCAGGCGCAATCGGTGCCCAAATACAAAGGCGATCACCTCGCGCACTGGCACGGCCGCCCGCTGTGCGCCGCGACGTAACGGTTCACGGAGGGTTGCCACCCAGATTGCGAGTAGCACCCCGGGCAGCCCTACGACCAGAAAAGTGATATGCCAGGCTGCGAGCTCGCCGATCCACGGCAGGACAATGGGCGGTGAGTCGGCCAGCGCGCCGATCACCTGGCCGCCAATAACTGCCGCGAGCCCGATGCCAAGGTATACCCCGATCGAGTAGACGCCGATGGCGCGGCTGCGTCGCTCGGGTGGAAACAAGTCAGCCAACGTCGAGTAGGCCGCTGGCCCGAGTGCCGCCTCGCCGACGCCGACGCCAACGCGCGCAGCAAACAACTGCCAGAACGTCTTGGCAAGACCGCAGGCAGCGGTCGCCAGGCTCCAGAAAAAAATGCCCCAGGCCATCAGCTTCTTGCGGTTGCCATTGTCAGCCAAGCGCCCCATCGGAATGCCCACCAGGGTGTAGAACAGGGCAAACGCGAGGCCCTGCAGCAGACCTATCTGCGTGTCGCTGATACCGAGATCCGCCTTGATGGGCTCGACTAGCATCGAGAGGATCTGCCGGTCGATGTATGACAGCGTGTACGCCAGCATCAGTACAACCGTGGCGTACCAGGCATAGGAACTCGCTGGCCAAGCGGCTTCGGTCGATGACTGCGCTGTGTTCAAGAGTTTCCAGAATTCAGGATATGCCTGCGGCAATTAGACAACATCGACGCTGTTGACGTGCCAAAGACTTGTCCGTACAAGAGGCGTTTACGACACGCTTGTGTTCAGCTACGTTGTTTTGCCCTGGGGATTCTGCAATGAACGATACCGCAACGCGCATCAGCTTGGCGCTGGTGTTTTCTATGTCGCTCGGTGCAAGCACTGCATTGGCGCAACAAGCCAGTGGGCAACTCGAAGAGATTGTCGTCACGGCGCAAAAACGTGCCGAGTCGGTCCAGGACGTGCCGATCTCGATCGTGGCCGTGACCGGCGACGAACTGGCGCGGGCCGGACGCCGGCGTTGCAGTTCAGCCAGGCAGGCGGTGAGGCGCAGATCTACATCCGCGGCATCGGCAGCAACCTGCTCGCGGTCGGTTCCGACCCCAGCGTCGCGATTCACCTCGATGGCGTGTATCTCGGCCGGCCTAACATGGGCTTGAATCAGTTCCTCGATGTCGAGCGCGTCGAAGTGCTGCGCGGGCCACAGGGCACGCTCTATGGGCGCAATGCGACCGGCGGCTCGAGCAACATTATTTCCAAACAACCGACTGACGAATTCGAGGGCTACGTGGGCGCCGGTACAGGCAGCTTCAACCGCGTCGAGCTCAAGGGCGCAGTCGGCGGCCCGATCAATGATCAGTGGGCGTTTCGCGTGGCCGGCCGCTATGTCAAGGATGATGGTTACGTCGAGGATCTCGATCCGGCCGGCACCAACAAACTGGACGATCAAGCTCTGCAGGCCGTGCGCGCAATACTGCGCTTTCAGCCAAACGCCAGCTTCTCGGCGTCGCTGTCCTTCGATCACAGTGATTTCGAGAACGGCAACACTGCTGTCCGACCGAATGACGGTATCGGTACGGCGCAGGTTTTTGGTGCGGTACCGACCAGGTCGATACTCGAGCAACGTAACGACTTCGATACCTTCATGGATTGGAAGACTGGTGGCGCGACGCTCAACGTGGTGTGGGACATCACCGATGGTATCCAGCTCTCGTCGGTCACGGCGCAGAAGTCCTTCGACATGGACTTCTTCTTCAACACAGACGGCACCGAGCTCAATGTCACCAGGACGAGCGAGATTTTCGATACCCAGCCGTTCTCACAGGAGCTGCGGCTGGCATCGACGAGCGACAGCCGCTTGCAATGGATCGCCGGTGCTTACTACCTGAAAGAAGACAAGGATGGCGCACTCGGTCTTGTTCGTGAGCTAGGCGTGCCCTCGCTACGAACTTTCAATATCTTTGCAACTGACAACACGAAGGCCTATGCGGTCTTCGGCGAGCTCTACTACGAGCTGACTGACCGCGTGAAGTTAACCGCGGGTCTGCGTTACAGTGACGAGAAGAAAGACGACTACAACGAGCTGAATTTCGTGCTCGCCAACGCTGCCAACCCGGCGAGCGAAGTCCGCCGCGGTTTGTTTGGCAACATCAACTACGCCGCTTGTGGCGCGCTGTGCCCGTTCCAGAGTCGCACCGACTCGCAGAGTTGGAGCGACACGACGCCGAAGCTCGGCATCGATTTCAAGATGCAGGACAATGTGTTGTTGTACGCGTCCTATACGGAGGGCTTCAAGTCCGGCGGCTATAACGACTACCAGCCCAACAATCCCGTCTTTGGCCCCGAGACTATCAAGAGTATCGAGGTGGGCGCCAAGACTGATTGGCTGGATGGTCGGCTGCGACTGAATGGCGCTGCATTCTGGTATGACTACAGCGACTTGCAGGTGACCACTTTCTTCCAGAGCCTGACTCTCGTCAGCAACGCGGCGACCGCCGAGGTGAAGGGCATTGATTTCGAGCTGTTGATGCAGGCGACCGAACAGGTCAACTTCGGCGTGTCACTGTCCTACCTCGATGCCACCTACGACAAGTTCGACGTTCCGTACGGTGTCTGCTCGACGACGGTGTTGCCGCTTCGCGATCCGGGTTGCGCGGACGTGTCGACGGTGGTGCCTCTACCTGCTGGCGCGCGCGCGCCCGGTTCACCGCGTATCGTGGATGCCAGTGGTAACAAGCTCAACAATGCGCCGGAGTTCAAAGGCAACGTATTTGGTGAATACACCGTGCCGGTCGGTAATGCAGGCAATCTGACCGTCTTCGGCCAGCTGAGCTATACCGATGACATTTATTACAATGCGGCAAACTCGCCGGAAGCGCGGCAGGCGGCGGTAACGCTGCTCGACGCGCGTGTTGGTTGGACCAACACTGACGAGAATCTCGAGGTGTCGCTGTATGGCAAGAACTTGTCGGACGAGGAGTACTTCCACAATATCGTGCAATTCACCTCGTCGTCGTTACCGCCGCCTGGAATCGCGGTTCCAGGCCAGGGTACGGTGGTTACCGACCCATTTGCGATCGGTCATTCGCTGGGCTACCCGGCACCGGGACGCACCTGGGGATTGAACGTCAACTACAAGTTCTGACCGATGGCGCGGCCGCATACCTGTTTCGTGCAGGCGCAGATGCTAGCTTGGACGCGCGGTCTTTATGGCGGTGCGCGGCCGGAGGTGGAGTCGAAGACGCTGAGTCGTGACGACGCCGATGGCAGCGCAACCTGCATTGTGCGCTATCCCGCAGGCTGGTCCCGGGACCAGTCCGAGGTGTTAGCGGCGCACGAGGAGTTTTTGGTACTCGCGGGCGCCATCGAGATCAACGGCCGCCGCTATCACCAGCACAGTTATGGCTTTTTGCCGGCCGGCTTGCCCCGGCAGCATGCGCGATCGGAGCAGGGTGCCGTGCTGCTCAATATGTTTTACGGTGTGCCAGCGCCGGCTACCGATGTCATTGCGATGGACGAGAAACTACTGGTCGAGTTCGTCGATCCGCTCGCGATGGATTGGGATCCCGGTCTGGTCGATCCACAGCTCTCCAAGGGCGTCGCGATCAAGCCGCTGCGCACCGATCCGTACACGCAGGAAGTGTCCTTCCTTTACTGCTCGCCGCCGCATCGCGTGCCGCTGGGCATGGCCAAGCCGCAATGGACGCATCCGATGGTCGAAGAGCTGTATGTGCTCGAGGGCGATTACGTCTGGGGAGATCTCGGTCGGATGCGTCGCGGCGGCTATTGCTGGTGGCGCGAGGATGTCTACCACGGGCCGTCCGGCACTGACACCGGTTACAACCTGTTTGTCCGCACGGTCGGCGGGCCGTTGGTAAATCACTTCGCCACCGACAAGCAGCCATTTACCTGGACGCCCGCGCATCGTCCAGTGTTGCCGCCCGAGCTGGCTCCCTACGGCCAGCCTTTGCCGGATACTCCTAACTACTAGCGTCTGCTGGTCGCTACTGCCTTGAACACCACCCTGGATCATCTTGGCTTCGTCGCTGGGCAGATCGAGCCATTGCGCACGGCGTTTTCGGCGCTGGGCTTTGCGCCGACGGAGCCCAAGCCCTTGATGCGCCGCGACCCGGACTCCGGCGCGCTGATCCCGCTCGAGCAATTTAGTTGTCACGTGGTGTTGGCGCGTGGCTACCTGGAGCTGTCGGCCGTGGAGACCAACAGCGCCAGTCATCATTTGTCGGCTTATGCGCATGCAGACGGCGCGGCCGAGGAGAGTGCCTTGCAGATCTGTGCGTTCGGCACCACCGATCTATTGGGCACGCACGCGAGCTGTCTTCGTGCGGGTGTGCAAGTGGGTGCGGCACAATGGGCGGCGCGCGAGATTCATTATGGCAAGAGGCGGGGCGAGGCGCGCTTTCACTGGTTCATGGTCGATCCGCATGATGCACCGGATGGCTTGTTGTGCTTTGTCGAGCACGGCACGCCAGAGCTGGTGTATCAGCCGGAAGTACAGCGTCAGCCGAACGGGGCGCAGGCACTGACTCTGTTAGGGATTGTGTTGCGTGACGCTGCTGCGTTGCAGGCGGCGGCCAACCGCTATGGACGGCTGCTGGGTTCGCCGCAAGGCAGTGTAGCCAGCGGTGCGTTGGCATTTGGCCTTGGCACCGGGCAGCTCGCGTTGTACTTGGCCGATGTCGCCGTCCTGCGATTCGGCACGGTTGTGCGAGCGGCGCAGTCGGCGTTCGCGGTGGTGGGAATCGAGGTCGCGGACCTCGCGGCTACCAGCGAGTATCTGCAGGCACGGAACATAAGTTTCGACACGCGTGACGGGCTGTTGATCATTCCACCGCACGCCGCCGGCGGTGCGATCCTGTGTCTGCACGGCCCTGGTCGTGTATTCTGACCGGTAGCCCCCTTTAGTCACCAAAGCCGCCTCTCGCGCAGTCCTCAAGCCCATGGAAGAACGTTACGATCCGGCCGTCGTCGAACGCGCCGCCCAGACCTTCTGGAACGAGCAGCAAGTATTCGCAGCCGAAGAGACGCCAGCCAATGCCGGCGCGGCTGACAAATTCTATTGCCTGTCGATGTTCCCGTATCCGTCGGGCCGCTTGCACATGGGTCATGTGCGCAACTACACGATCGGCGATGTACTGACGCGGTTCGAGAAAATGCGTGGCCGGAATGTGTTGCAGCCGATGGGCTGGGATGCATTTGGTCTGCCGGCTGAGAATGCCGCGATCAAGAACGGTGTACCACCTGCCCAGTGGACGCGCGACAACATTGCCTACATGAAACGGCAGTTGCAGGCGCTCGGTTTTGCGCTCGACTGGCGCCGCGAAATCGCCACCTGCGACCCAGCCTATTATCGCTGGAATCAATGGCTGTTCCTGCGGATGCTCGAGCAAGGCATCGCCTACCGCAAGACCGGTGTCGTCAACTGGGATCCGGTTGATCAGACGGTGCTTGCCAACGAGCAAGTGATCGATGGGCGGGGTTGGCGCACCGGGGCGCTCATCGAGAAGCGTGAAATCCCGATGTACTATCTGCGCATCACCGGCTACGCAGACGAGTTGTTAGCCGATCTGCAGCAGTTGCCGGACTGGCCCGAGCGCGTCAAGACGATGCAGGCCAACTGGATCGGCAAGAGCGAAGGCTGCGAGGTCGCCTTCCCGTATGCGCCGCAGACCCGCGAACTCATGGGCGTGGATGGTGCGCTCAAAGTTTTCACCACCCGCGCAGACACCTTGTTTGGTGTAGCTTCATGGCAGTCGCGGCGGAGCATCCGCTGGCGCTGGCGGCAGCGGCCAAGAATGCGTCCTTCGCAGGCGTTCGTCGACGAGTGCCGCCGTGGCAGCACCATGGAAGCCGACCTGGCGACGCAGGAAAAGCGCGGCATGCCAACCGGCTATGCTGTCGTGCATCCCTTTACCGGCCAGCTGCTGCCAGTCTGGGTCGCTAACTACGTGCTCATGACTTACGGCGAAGGCGCCGTCAGCGGGTGTGCCTGCGCATGACGCGCGCGATTTTGAGTTTGCGACGCGGAACGTGTTGCCTATCGTGACAGTGGTGCGCTCGACGAGTGGGGCGTACGAAACTGTGCAGGCACCGTGGGACGATGCCTACACGGAATATGGCGTGACGGTCGACTCGGGCGAGTTCTCGGGCCTCGATTTTCAAGCGGCGGTGGATGCGATAGCTGCCGCGCTCGAGCAGCGTGGCCTCGGCCGTAAGCGCACGCAGTATCGCTTGCGTGACTGGGGTATCTCGCGGCAGCGCTACTGGGGCTGTCCTATCCCGATCGTGCATTGCGAAACATGCGGCGAGGTGCCGGTGCCGGCCAGCGAGCTGCCCGTGCGACTGCCTGAGGATCTCGTGCCGGATGGGTCGGGCAACCCGCTGAACAAGACGGCCGCGTTTTTGCACTGCCAATGCCCCGCTTGCGGCAAGCCAGCACGACGCGAAACTGACACGATGGACACGTTTGTCGATTCATCTTGGTACTTCCTGCGTTTTGCATGCAGTGACAATGCCAACCAGATGGTTGATGCGCGCGTCGGCTACTGGTTGCCGGTCGATCAGTACATCGGCGGGATCGAACACGCCATTTTACATCTGCTGTATTCGCGTTTCTGGACCAAGGTGATGCGCGATCTCAAGCTGGTGACGATCGATGAACCGTTCTCGAATCTGCTGACCCAGGGCATGGTGTTGCATCACATCTACTATCGAGAGCCTGCGCCGGGGCGACGCGAATACTTCAATCCGGCCGACGTCGAAGTGGAGCTGGGTCCTGACAACACGCGCCGCGGCGCGATTCTCGTCACCGACAATCAACCCGTCGAATGGGACGGCTTGGGCACGATGTCGAAGTCGAAGAACAATGGTGTTGACCCACAGGTGCTGGTCGAGAAGTTAGGCGCGGATACCGTTCGGCTATTCATGATGTTCACCGCCCCACCCGAGCAGACGCTGGAGTGGTCGGAGGAGGGTGTGCAAGGTGCCTACCGCTTCATCAGGCGTCTGTGGAAAGCGGTCTACGAGCACGTACAGGCCGGGGCAGCGCCCGTCATAGCTGTCAACGAACTGGACGCGGCGCAGAAATCGCTGCGACGTCTCGCGCACGGGACGCTCGCCAAAGTCACCGACGACATTGGCCGCCGCCGCACGTTCAATACGGCAGTGGCCGCGGTCATGGAGCTGCTGAATGCGGTCGGCCGTTTCGATGCGCAGGCGCCGCAGTCGCGCGCGGTGGTCCGCGAAGCGCTCGAGATTGCGGTCATGTGCCTGTCGCCCATCATCCCGCACGTGACCCATGTGCTTTGGCGTGGGTTCGGTGCTAGCCAAGACCTCGCCAGAACAGCCTGGCGTACAGTCGACGCAGCCGCGATGGCTCAAGATACGGTCGAGGTGGTCGTGCAGGTGAATGGCAAGTTACGTGCCCGCATCAGCATAGCCGCGGATGCTGACGAGGCGGCTGCCCGCAGCGCGGCACTTGCCGACGCCAATGTGCAGAAGTTTGTCGAGGCAAAGTCTGTCAAAAAGTTCGTCTACGTCGCCGGGCGGCTCATCAATGTTGTTGTCTAACATGGCGCGTTTGATAGCCCTGCTCATCAGCCTGGCGGCGTTGACGGGCTGTGGATTTCAATTGCAAGGCCGTCAGCCGTTGCCTGCTGCATTCAAGCAGGTAGCCGTGGAGGCTCGCGACAATCAGACGGATTTCATCCAGGCGTTGCGCAAGTCGTTGGTTGTATCGGGCGCCACTTTGCAGTCGAATGCCGCCGCAGCGACGGCGGTGGTCGAAGTCACAACAGACGAGTTTGACGAACGAGTCCTGTCGGTCAGTGGCCGCAACGTGCCACGCGAGTACGAGCTCAGCTACCTGGTCCGCTATACAGTGCGGGTGGGGGGTGAGACTCGCTTGGCGGACGAGGAGTTGCGACTGACGCGCGACCTGAGTTTCGACGAAACTCAGATTCTTGCCAAAGAGCGCGAACAAGAGACGCTGCGGGCAGCGTTGGCGCAAGACCTGGCGGCTCTGGTGCTGAGGCGGCTCGCCGCGCTGTGAGCGGTGTCTTGCTGTTGCACGAGGTTGATCGTGTGGCGGTTGCGGCGTTGCTGGCCCGCTACTCGATCCATCTGCGGGTGCTGCCTACTAATGTCGCTATACCTGGCTCGTACTGGGGCGACAGCGAAGCTGGGCTCATCGGCGACGAGCTTTACGCCAGAATGGATACACCGCTCCATTCGGTCCTACATGAGGCAGCGCACTTTGTCTGCATGAACGGTGAGCGTCGCGCGGTACTGTCGCAAGATGCAGGTGGCGATGATCCAGAAGAAAATGCGGTTTGCTACCTGCAGATCCTGTGGGCTGAGGTCTTGCCGGGCGTCGGTCGCACGAGGGTATGTGACGACATGAACGCGTGGGGTTACACCTTTCGGCTGGGGTGCGCCGCCCGCTGGTTCGAGCGCGATGCCGCCGATGCACGCGACTGGCTGCTGCGCCATGCGGTGCTCGATAGCCACGGCCGCCTGACACATCAATGTCGACTATGAAGATCAGCAGAGGAGCGCTCCTTGTCGCCTGCGTATTGTTTTCTGCGGGTACGTTGACGGCCTGCGGCGGCGCAGCCTTTGCCTTGGTCAACTTGCCGGCAAAGATGAGCCAGCACGTACGCACGGCTGACCTTGCCTACGGTGGACTGCCGCGCCAGCGACTCGATGTCTACCAACCTAACGGTCTGGGTCTGCGGCCCATCATTGTGTTTTGGTATGGCGGCGGCTGGACCCGCGGCGACAAGGATAACTACCGATTCGTGGGTGCCGCGCTTGCCGACGCTGGCTATGTCGCGGTGCTGCCAGACTATCGACTCTATCCCGAAGTCGAGTTTCCCACCTTTATCGAGGATGGTGCGGCAGCAGTGGCTTGGACGGTCGCCCATGCGGCTCGATTCGGCGGCGACCCCGAACGTATCTACCTCGCCGGCCATTCCGCGGGTGCGCATACCGCTGCATTGCTGGCACTCGATCCCAGCTATCTAGCCGCGGCCAATGTGTCGCGGTCGGTCGTCCGCGGTCTGATCGGGCTCTCCGGTCCGTATGCGCTCGAGCCAACATCCGGCCAGCTGGCGAAGATCTTCCAGGCTCCGTACCAGTCGCGCGACTGGCAGCCGGTGCAATGGGCGGACCAAGACTCGCCGCCGACTTTGCTGCTCCATGGTCGCGACGACGGCACGGTTTGGCCGATGCACAGCGAGCAGTTGGCAGCGGCACTGCAGGCGGCGCAAGTGCCCGTGACGTTGCAGCTGATAGATGGCCGGTCGCATGCGGACACCGTGGCCGCATTTTCATCCTTGCTGCGCTGGCGTGCCCCGACGCTCGAGTCGATCGTCGAATTCGTCGCCGCTAACGATCCGCAAATCGATCCGTCGCCGCCACCAGTTCGCGAGTAATACCGGCTTCGAATGCGGAGTGGCCAGCGTCGCCGATCACGCGTAGATCCGCTTCGGGCCAGGCACGGTGTAGATCCCAGGCACTGCGCATCGGACAAACGACGTCATAACGACCCTGCACGATGACGCCCGGAATATGCCGGATGCGCTCGACTTGCCGTAACAACTGATCGTCCTGCGCTAGAAATCCCTGATTGACGAAATAGTGGCACTCGATGCGGGCAAAGGCCGCGGCGAAGTTCGTATCGTCGAATTTATTCACGTAGTCTGGATTCAAGTGCAGGAAACTGGTGGCACCTTCCCATACGGACCAGGCTCGAGCCGCGCGCTGCAGTATCGCCGGATCGTCACTCGTCAGGCGTTGATAGTAAGCCTGCATCATATCGCCGCGTTCGGCGACCGGGATCGGTTCGACATACCGCTCCCACAGGTCGGGGAACAATGACGCGGCGCCGAGCGGATTCTGATAGAACCACTCGAGTTCTGATCGACGCAGCAGAAAGATGCCGCGCAGCACGAGTTCAGTGACACGCTCCGGATGTTTTTGCGCATAGGCCAGCGCCAGCGTGGACCCCCAGGACCCGCCGAACACCTGCCATTTCTCGATGGCGAGGTGCTTGCGCAGAGTCTCGATATCGTCGACCAGGTGCCAGGTCGTATTGTCGATGAGACTCGCAGGGGGGCGGCTCTGACCGGAACCACGTTGGTCGAAGATGACGATGCGATAGCGCTTCGGGTCGAAGAATTGACGCATCTTCGCGTCGGTGCCGCCGCCAGGCCCGCCGTGCAGGAACACCACTGGCTTGCCAGCAGGATTGCCACTCTCTTCGAAGTACAACTCATGGATGTCAGAGACGCGCAGGAAGCCCTTGTGGTTCGCCTCGAGCGGTGGGTAGAGCGGGGCAGGACCGTGCTGTGAACTCGCGGACTTGCTGGACATGGCTAGTGCCTCAACCGCGCAGCATCGGTCCGAGCGGGGCGCCGCCGACCAGATGCATGTGCAGGTGGAACACTTCCTGGCCGCCGTGTTCGTTGCAGTTGACGATCAGTCGATAGCCGTCCGCGGCGATGCCTTCCTGCCGGGCAATATCGCGCGCAACGGTGAACATATGTCCCAGCGTCGCTTCATCTGCAGCCACCACATCGTTGGCAGTGGGGATCGGCTTATTCGGCACGATCAACACATGGACAGGGGCACGCGGCTGGATGTCACGGAAAGCCGTAACGCGGTCGTCCTGGTGCACAATGTCAGCCGGTATTTCGCGAGCAACAATCTTTTCGAACAACGTTGGCATCTGCCACTCCTTCAGGACTACCAATGCTTTGCCCAAGAATACACCTGCCTTCCCGAGTCGGGGTCGCGTTGCACAGTCTGTTGTTGTGCGGCCTGCTGGCGAGCGCGTTGTGTCGTGCCGAACTCGTGATCGATGGCGTGCTCGCGGAGCCCGAATGGGCGGACGCGGCCGTATTTGATCAGTTTCGGCAGGTGGACCCGGAGACACAGGCTGTCTCCGAGTATCCGACTATTGCGCGTGTGCTCGCGACCCCGGCTGGCCTTGCTGTCGGCATCAAGGCGTATCTGCCCCGCGAGCTCAGGACCTACGGACGCTCGCCGCGTGATTCGACCAACATGGACGCCGACGTCATGCGGGTCGTGGTCGATTTCGATGGCTCCGGGCGTGGCGCCTACGACTTCTCGCTGTCGTTGTCAGACTCGGTTCGAGATGGCGCGATCGTCAATCAGAACCAGTATTCAACCGACTGGGATGGCGCGTGGCTGCATGCTGTTAGCGAGGACGATGAAGCATGGTACGGCGAGTATCTGATACCGTGGTCAGTCGCTCCCAGCGCCCGCCAGTCTGGTGACACCAAGACGATCGGCATCTGGCTGGTGCGATACATCAAGTCGCAAGGACGCGGCTTCGCGTATCCCTCGATACCGCCATCCCGTCCGACTTTCGTCGCGGACTTCCATCGGCTCGAGGTAGCACGTTACTCGGCCGCCGCGGTGAATTGGGCTCCGTATGCATCCTACACGGTCGATCGTCTGGCGGCGAGCTCAAAAGGCCGTGCCGGCCTCGATTTACAGTGGAAAGGCGAGGCTGGCTCACAACTAATCGCGACGCTGAATCCGGACTTTGGTCAGGTCGAGAGCGACGATCTGGTCGTGAATTTCTCTGCGATCGAGACTTTCTTTTCGGAGAAGCGTCCCTTCTTTACGGAGAATCAGCAGTTGTTCGACTTACGGACGTCGCTCGACGGTCGGTTGGTCAACACGCGCCGAATCGGGGGCGCTCCGGATCTCGGCGAAGGGGGTAGCACGGACATCCTGGCAGCCGCCAAGTTCACCTCGTTAGCCGGCGACTTCGAGTACGGCGCTTTTGCTGCCGTTGAAGCTGATCCCAGCAATGAGGTGGAGGGCAGGAGCTACTTCGCAGCACGCGCGCTCTATCGCGGTGAGCGCGTGTCGCTCGGCTATCTTGGCACATTGACCGATCGCCCGGCGCTCGCGCGGCGCGCGAGCGTGAACGTACTGGACAGCGACTGGGTGCTGGGCAATGGCGTGCGTCTCCAGGGTATGGCGCTCGCGAGTTTGATCGACGCACCCGGGGCCGACGACGGCGCCGGCGCGTTTGCGATTCTCAGCTACGATCGCGGCGGCCGTTTCAGTAGCGAGTCTTCGTTGAGCTGGTTTGACCGGCATCTCGAGATCAATGACCTAGGCTACCTGCAGCGGCGCAATCTGCAGCGGATGCGCAGTATCGGTAAAATTATTAGCCGTGATTTTCCAGCGGACTCCTCGCGAGCCGTGACGACCACGAGTCTCGAGGCCGACGTTCGGCGTTCCGATACGGGCACTTGGTTGCAGAGCCGGGTGACGGCAGAGTATGCGATCCGCTACCGCACGCCGGAAGCGCTGTCAGCCTATGCAACGCTGCACACGCAGGGCGTCGATGATCTGATCACGCGCGGCGCGGGGCCGGTCAAGCTGCCCAACCTGCTCGAGGTTGGTGTTGACTACCAGCGGCAGTTCCGCGCCGGGGTTCGACTCACGTTGGCAGCTTCAGCTTTCGAAGATGGTGTGCGCGACAAGTTGTCGCAGTTCTATCAAGTTGGTGCCAAAGTTGTAATTACGCCGAATCTCAGCACGGATCTCTCCATTGACTACGTGACCAGTCCGGATTGGCTTGTTTTCCTGCCGGAGACGGATCAGCTGGTAAGCTTTGGGCGCCGTTCCGCCGTGTTGCGTGCGGCCCTCAATTGGTACCCCGGCCGACGTCATGAGCTGCGCACGCGTCTGCAGTTCATTGGACTCGAGGCGTTCGATGGTGTCGATTTCGAACGGAATCGTGTTGGTGATCTCGCGCACCTCAGCTGTGCCGGCCCCATTCCGGGTCGGCGAATTTGGTTTGCAGTTGCGCTACCGTTTCGAGTTCAAGCCGTTGTCAGAATTGTTCGTGGTGTATAGCCGCGGCGGCATGGCCGCGGACGGCGAGGAGCGAGATCTCGGTGGGCTTGCGAACGCGGCGTTCGACAACAAGACCGCGGATCAATTTCTGGTTAAGCTGCGCTATCAATTCTGATCAACCTCGTGCAAAAGGGGTGCCAATGACTCGTATCGCCGCTTTTTTGTTTGCCGGCTCGCTCGGTTTGTTGTTTGTGCCGCCGCTAGCGGCGGCACCGGCTTACGACCTGGATCGTACCGAGTTGGAAGCGATACTCGATGACCTGGTGAGTTGGTGGCCGGGTGAGTGGAGTAGTTATCCCCAGATCCACCATGAGCGCAGTGTGCGGGTGCCGGCTGAGGGCGAGCACGACAACTGGTACCGGACCTTCGCGCGTATCGAGGCACCGCAGATCGGCGCGTACGTTTTTTATGGCCAGATCAATATCGGCGGACGCGATGGTCCGCTAATGAGCCGCAGCCAGATTCTGTACACGGCCGAGATCGACATGCAGCGTCAGCGCGTGTTGCTACGCGGCCAGACACCGAAGAATCCGGAGAATTTCGTCAACTTGCAAGATCGACCGGCGCTTTGGCCCAAGGTCGAGATGCGTGATCCGGCCGCCATCAAATGTGACTTCATCTGGCATCGCAACGGTACGCAGATCGTGGGCGTGCTGGATGGCCCCAACGACGAGCGGCGCAAGTACGGGCCGGGTACTTGCAACTACGTCTCGGAGCAGACGAATACGGAGTTCATGGCCGACGCGGAGTGGGTGCTGTCACCGGGCGAGCTGTGGTTGTATGACATCAATTTAATGGCCGGCCAGCTGTTTATCGGGCGGCAGGACCGCACCCATATCCGCTTGTACCGTGCACGTCCCTATCGTTGCGAGGTGGTCGATGCGCGCGGCAAGTCGGGAGTTGAAGCCTATGATCGCGGCTTCACCGCGCAAGCCACCGCCGCGGATGCTACACAGGTCGACTGGATGTTGTTGCGCGCCAGATTTCCCGCCGCAGATGGCTTTGGACTAGATGAACAGCTGCGGCTGATCTTGTCGCAGGCAGACGGCGCCAAGGTGTTAGCGAGCGAAACCGCAGAACCTGCGGCAGAGCGGATCATGGTCAAAGCTGCGGGCATCGAAGTTGATTGCCGACGTGCGTTGCGGTTTCCGCCAATGCCGGTGGAATGAGTCAGTACTTGTAGATCTCGACTTTGTCGGCGGCGACGGTATAGGCAGCGGCGCCGAGCCGTGTCTGCTTGTTTTGCACCGTCATCTTGCCCGTGATCCAATAAGCTTCATAGATCGAATCGAGTGCGATGCCCTGGGTCATGCGTACGTAGACGATCTGGTTGGGCGGCGGCGGCGGCACGTGGATGCAGGCGCCAAAATACGGCACCAGAAAGAACTCGCTGACTAACCCATCTTTGCCGATATCGAGCGGTACGATGAACCCAGGCAGCTTGATGTTCTGTCCATCGAGTGTCTTGTTGACGCTGAAGTCCATCGGTTGTTGCGCCGCGGGGCCAGCCTCGCCCAGATAGTCGTGCATGGGGGCCGCTGCGGCGAACTTGCCGCGGCCGTCCTCAGGCACGAGTTCGTCCCATTCCAACTCCAGTGTCTTGTTGGACACAGCCGCAGCGCTCGACGCGGCCTTAGCGCTCTTGTTTGCCTTGGGTTCGGGTTTGGAGATGGCGAGTGCAGACATCGAGATCGATGCCGTCAAAAGAGCCGCACAGACCGTGAGGCCAAGGTGTGCGAGACGTGCCGTTGCGAAGTTATTCATAGTCTGTCCGAATGATGTCATACCCGAATCGTGAGGCCGTCGCTTAAAGTGTTGCGGTACGCGCGCCAAGCCGGCACAAAACCCATAATGAGCGCGGCCACCACGACGCCGCTCAGAATCGCGATATCGTACCCAGTGAGACCCGTCAGCGGGATGAAAATTCCAAACCGGGCTTCCAGTATCGGCTTGCCGATGAGCAACAGCAAATAAGTCAGCGCGACGCCGAGCAAGACGCCCAGCAGCGCGAGCAGGCCCGCTTCGGCCACCAGCAGCGTAAATACATGGCGCGGCTGGGCGCCGACCGAGCGCAGAATCGCCATTTCGCGGCGTCGCTCGTTGAGGCTGGTCAGAATGGCGGTCAGCATACCGAGCAGCCCGGCAAATACGACGAACGCTGCAACGATCATCAGCGCCTTGTCGGCAATACCGACGAGATCCCACAGCGACTTGAGCGCAACGCCGGGAATGATTGCTAACAAGGGCTCTTTGCGGTACTCGTTCAATGCGCGCTGCATCTGAAAGATGGCTGCCTTCTCTTGCATGCCGACCATGAATGCCGTGATGCTATCGGGCGTGAGATCGCGCTCACGCGCCGCATCGGCATCCAGACGCTGACCAGGCGGTGCCTGCATGCCGCTCTGCCAATCGACATGCATGGCGGTGATGGCTTGCAAACTAACATGTAAAGTCCGATCGATGGGTGTGCCCGTTCGCTCGAGCACACCCGCAACGCGAAACGGCTTGTCGTCATGTTTCGCAAAACTGACATTGCCAATCCCATGTGCGATGACGACCGAGTCGCCCAATTGGTAGCCGAGCTGTTCGGCTACGTCGGCGCCCAACACGACGTCATACAGGTCGTCGAAGGGTTTGCCCGCCATAAACTCCATTTGCCGACCGCCGGCAAACCGATAGTGTTCAAAGTAGGCCGGGGTCGTGCCCAGCACACGAAAGCCACGATGCGAATCGCCGAGCGAGATCGGCACAGTCCACGCGACGTCGGGGTGCTTGGCGACGAGTTGGTAGCTTGGCCAGGTGACGTTAGCGGTGGCATCGCCGACGCGGAACACAGAATAGAGCAGCAAGTTGAGCGGCCCGCTGCGGCTGCCCACGATCAGATCTACACCCGAGACGGTGTTGGCAAAGCCGTCGCGAGCAGCGCTGCGCATCTTCTCCACACCCAGCAACAAGGCGATGCTGACCGCGATCGCGAAGATCGTCAGCAGTGCCGTCGTGCGACGATTCCAGAGACTGCGCCATGCCAGTGTCAGTACACCCATCGGTCAGGCCGCCTCGGCAACTGCCCGGTTGAGTGCGAGTAGGTCGATTGCGCGGTCGAACTGCGGCGCGAGCGAGCTGTCATGGCTGACGAAAACCAGCGTCGACCGCAGCGATTTGCACTCGGCGAGTAACAGCCTGAGAAACGCCTCACGGGCGTCATGGTCGAGTGCCGAGGTCGGCTCGTCGGCGACAATCAACTCTGGTCGACCCAGCAGCGCGCGGGCCGCTGCGACCCGCTGTTGCTGCCCGATCGACAGTTCGGTGACTGGCCGATCGATGAGCTGCGCTGCGCCCAAGCCCAAGGCAGCGAGCAGTCTTTCGGCCTCTGCGGCGACGGTGATCCCCGCAAGTCGCGCGCTGCGAGCGGCCGAAAAGCGCGCCGGCAGCATGACGTTCTCACGTACGGTGAGGTAGGGTATGAGATTGAACATCTGAAAGATGAAGCCGATGTGTTCGCCGCGAAAGCAATCGCGTGCGCTGGCACTCAGAGACGCAAGTTCGGTACCCAGCACGCGTACCGTGCCGCGCTGCGGTGTCAGGACGCCGCCTAACAATCCTAGTAGCGTACTCTTGCCACTGCCGCTCGGTCCGCGCAGGAACACTGTCTCGCCAGCCGCGATCCGCAGTTCCGCGATCGCTAGCAGCAGCGGCTTGCCAGGCCAGGCAAACTCTACCCCCTGCAGCTCGACTGCGTTCGCCGACGCCATCTCCGAAGTTCCTAGCGCAACTCGATGCGGGTCGACGCGGGCGTCGCCTTGGTCGCGGTCTGCAGGCTTGCGGAGACGATATTCACGTCAGCCTGCTGCACACCAGGTAGCCGCTGCAGCAGCCAGAGATCAACAAACGCGAGCGCCGCTACGTCGCGGCAGTCATACCGCACCCGGGCCTCGTAGTCCGCATGGCCCTCGGCGTCGGCATTTTTGTCGTCATGGTCATGGTCAGCATGACTGGCCGTCAGGATCGGCGGTCGCAGTCCAGTCAGGGGACTGCAGCTCGGCGGTTGCCAGCGTGCAACCGGCAGCGCGCGGTACGCCGACTAAGTTGCGACCGGAGCGGAGCCAGGACTCGACGTCGGCGACCGACTGCCTTTCGCTGCTCGAGCGCGGCGCGCGCTCGAAGCCGACCACATTGATTGCCGGGGCGTCGATGCCGATCGTCAACTGGCCGCGATCGATCGCGATGTTGACAGTCAAGTTGCCATGTACGTGCGCGCCACGCTGGTCAAATTCGTCGCCTGCGGCGTGCGCGCCAAACGACGCTGTGACGGTTAGTAGTGCGACGGTTGCGGTGGCCATTGAAAGCATGAGATGGTGCACTGATCGACTCTCCATTGTTTACATTCTGGTGGTCAAGCCGCGTGGCAACAGCCGCGACCCGCCAAGCTGGTTCGACCAGGCTGCGTCGCGAAGTTCCATGGTCGGACCCCTATTTGGGCATTGGTGCATGAGTGTATCGCGTTGCCTGGCCGCAAGGGTCTGCGACGACGGTCCGCGGGCCGATCAGGCGACGCTATTGATGCAAAATGACTCGCCGGACGGGACACAACTTGCGGATAATCACGGTATGCAGCCTGTCTCCACCCCCGTCCGGATTCCATTGTCGTGAAGCTCACTTTGGAGGGCCTGCGCACGAGTCTGTCGCAGGGTCTGCGGCCCGCTTATCTCATTTCCGGCGACGAGCCGCTGTTGGTGTCCGAGGCCGCTGATGCCGTGCGTGAGCGAGCACGAGGTGCTGGCTTCGACGAGCGCGACGTCTATTTCATCGAACGCGCAGCCGACTGGCCCGACGTGTTGGCTGGCGCTAACAACCTGTCATTGTTCGGATCCCGCAAGCTGCTTGAACTACGCTTACCGTCCGCTAAGCCGGGCGTTGCGGGCGCCAAAGCCATCGTGCAGCTGCTTGACCGGCAGGCTAGCGATACGATTGTCTTGATGCTGACCGGCCGGCTCGATCGGGACGGCCAGAATGCGAGTTGGGTGAAGGCGTTTGCCACGCTCGGTGCGTGGTTGCCGATATGGCCGATCGATGCGACGCGGCTACCGGCCTGGCTCGCGACGCGCGCGCGCGCTGCGGGCCTCGAGCTTGCCCCGGACGCGTTGGCATTTCTGGCGGAGCGTTGCGAGGGCAACCTGCTGGCCGCGCAGCAAGAGCTGGAAAAGCTGCGTCTGTTGGCCCCGCAGGGTCAGGTCAGTTTGGCAGCGGTACAAGCGGCAGTGGCAGACAGTGCGCGCTACGACGTGTACCAGCTGGGTGAGTCGGCCCTCGCTGGGGACGTGGCGCGGGCGCTCAGAATTCTCGCCGGCCTGCGCGGCGAAGGTGTCGAACCAACGCTCGCGCTGTGGTCGTTAGCACGCGAAATTCACAGTCTCTGGCAAGCGATACAGCCGCAGGGTCCGGGGCAGCGTACTTGGCAGCGTGCATCGGTGGCCTTGGAGCAAGGCAAACGCCGCGCCCACAAGTTGCCGTACGCTGAACTCACCGAAAGGGCAGCCCGGGCCGATCGAATGATCAAGGGCCTGATGCCGGGGGATGCCTGGGATGAGATGGCGTTGCTCGTCAGCGAGCTGGCCGGTATCCGGACGTTACCCGTCGTCGCGGCCTGGCGCTAAATTGGGAGATGACGTTCGTATGAGACCTCTGGGAATTTTCGGCGGCACGTTCGATCCGATCCACCTTGGCCATTTGCGCACCGCCTTCGAGCTACAGCAAACGCTGGGTTTGGCCGAGGTGCTTTTCTTGCCGACCGGCGATCCGCCGCATCGCAGTGAGCCGTTGGCGGATGCCAATCTACGCCTGGCGATGGTGCGGGCAGCCGTTGCGGATCAACCAGGTTTCATTGTCGATGACCGTGAAGTGCGGCGCTCGGGCGTGTCCTACTCGGTCGATACCATGACCGAGCTGCGCGCGGAGTTTCCGACCCGACCATTGTGTTTGCTACTTGGGATGGATGCCTTCCTGGGCCTGCCGGGCTGGCTCCGCTGGCAGGAGCTGTTCGAGCTCGTGCACGTCGTGGTTGCACATCGGCCGGGATGGAAGGCGCCCACTAAAGGACCGCTCGGCGAACTGCTGGTCGATCGCGGCACTGGCAGCGTGCAGGAGTTGCATCGCGCGCCGGCGGGGCGGCTCTATATTCAGGCCGTGACACAGCTCGAGATCTCATCGACAGAGCTGCGCCAACTCGTTGAAGCCGATCGGGATCCGCGCTATCTCGTCCCCGATCCCGTCCGCGAAATCATTCGCGAGTCCAGATGCTATGCTCGTCCCCATGATTAACCGCCGCACACACTTTGCGAGACAGCTCCTGAGATGACCACACGCACTGCCGCGAAACCAGCCAAACGCGCCACCAAGCGCGCCAAGAAAAAAGCGCCACCGCCGACTCTGCCGCAGATTGTCCAGACGGCACTCGAGGATATGAAAGCGGTGAACATTCTCATGTTCGATGTGACGAGTCTCACCGACGTGACGGATACAGTCTGCATCGCATCGGGCAACTCCGATAGACACGTGCGGTCGATCGCCGAGCGGGTGATCGAGGCTGCCAAGAAGGCGGGTTTTCGGCCGCTGGGTATCGAGGGTGCGCGCGAAGGAGAGTGGGTGCTCGTGGATCTCAATGCGGTGGTTTGCCACGTCATGTTGCCGCGGACACGCGAGCTGTACGCACTCGAGCAGCTCTGGGACACACCCGCGCCAGCGAAAGCTCCGGCTGCGGTGCCCGTAAAACGCAAGCGGGCGACTGTCCGAAAGCGGCCGACAGCGTCCTGACGATTGCGGCGGCATTTAGGCCATGCGGGTTCGAATCGTCGCAGTGGGTACCCGCTGCCCGCAATGGGTCGCGCTGGCGTTCGAGGACTTTGCCCGCCGATTGCCGCCAGCGGTGCGTCCTGAGCTGATCGAAGTTGCGCCCACCCGTCGCACCGCCAAAGTAGACGCGTCGCAGCTCGAGGCCAAGCGATTGCTCGCGTTGCTGACCGAGCAGGATTTCGTTGTCGCGCTCGACGAGCGAGGCAAGGCGTTCACGAGCCTCGCCCTGTCGGCGTGGTTGGGCGAGCGGCGGCAGGCTGGGCGAAATCTGGTGTTTCTGATCGGCGGCCCCGACGGCTTTGACCGCGCAGTTACCGAACGCGCCGATCTGATCTGGTCATTGTCGGCGCTGACTTTCCCGCATGCGCTCGTGCGAGTGGTGCTGATCGAGCAGCTCTATCGGGCACATTGCCTTCTGACTAACCATCCCTACCATCGGGAGTGAAGCCAACCATGCAACCGTCACTCTGTCTGGCGTCGGCATCGCCGCGTCGCCAGCAATTGCTGCGACAGATCGGGGTCAGTTTCTTGGTCGATGTGGCCGATGTCGATGAAACAGCACTCGCTGGCGAGTCGCCGGACGACTACGTCGAGCGGTTGGCGCGCGCCAAGGCGCAAGCGGTTTGGGCGCGACGCGGCGGCGACATGCCAGTCTTGGGGGCGGATACGACCGTCGTTCTCGATGGCGAGATACTCGGCAAGCCCGCCGATGAAGTGGCGGCAATCCGCATGCTGACCAGGCTCTCAGCCCGCGAGCATCTGGTGTTGACCAGCATCGCACTGACGTGTGCGACAGGCACCGAGATTCGTACTTCATTCAATAAGATTCGGTTTCGCGCGACGACGGCAGCAGAGCGGCAGACCTACTGGCTGTCGGGCGAGCCTCTCGGCAAGGCCGGCGCCTACGCGATTCAGGGACTCGGTGCAGTATTTGTTGTCAACCTGCAAGGCAGCCATTCGGCTGTCATGGGCCTGCCGCTGGCCGAAACTGCAGACTTGTTGCACGTCGCTGGCGTACCTTACTGGCAACGCACCATTTAGCGGGATACGCCCAGTGACCACAGAAATTCTGATCAACGTTGCGCCGCGCGAGACGCGCGCCGCGCTGGTGGAAAACGGCGTGTTGGCTGAGCTGTTCATCGAGCGTGCGAGTCGCCGCAGCATTGTCAGCAACTTGTTCAAGGGCAAGGTGCAACGCGTCCTGCCCGGTATGCAAGCGGCGTTCATCGAGATCGGGCTGGAGCGCACGGCGTTCCTGCACGTCAACGATATCGCGTTGGCGCGGCCTGACGATACGATGGTCAGCGCTCCGGCGATCGATGACATACGCCGTTTGGTGACTGAGGGCGACGAAATACTCGTGCAAGTGGTCAAGGAGCCGATCGGCACCAAGGGCGCACGACTGACAACCTTCGTGGCGCTACCATCGAGATTATTAGTCTTCATGCCACGTGGGGATGGTGTCGGCATCTCGACGCGCATCGAAGACGAGACGGAGCGCGCTCGGCTGAAAGAAATCATGGCGGAACTCGCGCCGCTCCGGCAAGACGGTGGCTATATTCTGCGCACCGCCGCCAGTGGCGCTACTGTGGAAGCTTTGCGGGCCGACGTGCTGTATCTCGAGCGGCTCTGGCAGCACGTGCGTGACTCGGCCACGCGGACATCGGCCGGCAATCAGGTGTACGAGGACCTGGCGTTGCCACTGCGGGTATTGCGTGACGAGTTGGGTCGCGGCGTCGATCGGGTGTTAGTAGACAGTGCCGGTACACACGCCGAGATGCGCGAGTTTGCACAGACCTTCATGCCGCAGAGCGCGACACGCATCGATTTACAGGCTAATGGTCGGCCATTGTTTGACCTGCATGCCATCGAGCAAGAAATCGAGCGCGCATTGGACCGTCAGGTCACGCTGAAGTCGGGTGGCTACCTGATCGTCGATCAAACCGAGGCTTTGACGACGATCGATGTGAACACGGGCGGTTTTGTCGGCCATCGCAATCTCGAGGACACGATCTTCCGCACCAACCTCGAAGCGGCCGTTGCCATCGCGCGACAGCTGCGGCTGAGAAATCTCGGCGGTATCATCATCATCGATTTCATCGATATGAGCGACGCGCAGCATCGCGAGCAGGTGCTCGCGGCGCTCGAGAATGCGCTGGTGGCCGATCGCGCGCAGTGCCACGTCTCGAGTGTCTCGCCACTTGGGCTGGTCGAGATGACCCGCAAGCGGACGCGCGAAAGCCTGGAACACTTGCTATGCCAAGCTTGTCCGAGTTGTGAGGGTCGGGGTGTCGTGCGCACCGCGGAGACGGTTGCGAATGAGATTTTTCGCGAAGTCGTGCGCCAGAGCCGCCAGTTCAGCAGCAAGGAGCTGTTGATTCTGGCCCATCAGGATGTCATCGACCGCTTGCTCGACGAGGACTCGACCACGCTGGCGGAACTCGAGGGGCAAGTGGGCCGCCCGATCCGGCTGCAGGCTGAGGCGCTATATGGCTTTGATCAATATGACGTGGTGCTCATCTGACATGAGTTGGCGCTGACCAACGTGGCGGACTCGAGCGCGTCGTCGACCAATCTAGGACCAAGAATCGCCTGGCTGCAGCGCGCAGGATGGGCGGCAGCTGGTCTGGCAGTCGCGGCTGCAACCATCGTCATGCTCGGCCGCGTAGTCGTGGCTCGCGTACCGCAGCAACGCGCTGTGATCGAGCGACTCTTCGAGCAGCGTACCGGTCTGGAAGTTCGCTTTGCGTCGATGCAGGTTGGCTGGGGGTGGCGCGGGGTCCGAGCCGTGCTGACTCAGGTCGAGCTCGCCGAGCCACGTAGTCGACGCTTCAAGGCACTTGCGCCGGAGGTGCAGCTCAATCTCGAGACTTGGGGTATTTTCCGCGGCGGTGAGCTATCGCTAGGGCGGGTCGTGTTGTCAGCACCGGAAATCGAGGTGATTGCCAGGCGTGCGGTCGACCAGCGTCCCAGCGCGGTAACCCCTGCGCGAACGGAACCGGCAGGGCGTGACGAAAACTGGCTAGGCCAACTCGTCGATACGGTGCGATCCATGCCGCAAGGTCAGTTTGACATCGAGGCGGGTACGCTGCGTCTCGTGGATGAATCGGACGGCAGCTCGCGCACAATGAAAGTGAGTCAGGCAGTCGTGCGCCGTGACGAAGACGGCGTATCTGGGTATGGTTCTGTCTTGTTACCCGAGTTGATCGGTCGCAGTCTTTTCATGTCGATCGAATTGACGGGTATCAATACGCGACCTGCGGCCGTCGATGGCGACATGCGCATCATTGCACGCAGTCTCTCACTCGCCGAAGTGGCGAGCGCGCGGGGCATGCAGGGTCTGGTGACAGTGGACGCGCGCGGTACGGTGCAGGCGGGCGCACTCGCCGGCGGCAGTTGGCAAGCAAACTTGCGTCGCATTGCCTTTGATTCATCGCCACGTGATGCCAACCAGGCGCAGGGCGCAGGCGATTGGCGTTTCGATCGTATCGACATGACGGGCAAGCTGCGTCGTGTCGCGCAGGGTCTGCGCGTCGATGTCGGGAATTTCTATGTCGCGCCTAGCAATGGCGCCGGCGCTACCGCGACCTTGAACATCGAACTCACTGATGACGATGGTTCGGCTCTGATTCGCAGTGATCGCTTGCCAATGCCCGTGGCGCGGTTTCTACTCGCGGTAGCCACACGTCGCGCGCCGACTGCGTGGCCTACCGAACTCGATGGCGACCGTGGCGAGCTGCAGCAGCTCGACGTCCGCTGGCAGCGTCTCGATGATGCCACGGCGCCGTTCACGCTGCGTGCGGACGCGCGGGGTCTTGGTGCGCGGCTGCCGGCCCTGCAGGTCTCGGTCGCGGATATCAGCGGCGAGCTGACCGGTGCGTCTGGAAGTTGGAGCTTTGTGCCCGCAGCGACACAACCCGTGACCCTGGCGTATCGCAGTTCGCAGTCAGCTGCTGCCGAGATAGCCAATGAAGTCGTGACTCTCGAAGGCAAGCTGAGCGTGACCAATCCGCAAGCGAGTGCCGCGGCACTGCAGCTCGAGCAACTCGTCGTGCGCGCGGCAGCCACAACCATGCAAATCGATGGTGACGTATCGTTGTTAGCCGGCGGACCGATACTGCTAACCGTAAGCGCGGCCGGAGCCGATGCTGTCGTGACGCGGGATGTCTTGGCCAGGCTTGCGCCAGACAGCACGCTCGTCAAAGCGCTGTCACCCTTGCAAGGGGGCCGGCTGGCGCAAGCTGACCTGCTGCTGCATGGTGTACGCGACCCAGACGGCACATTCCAGATCGACCGCGAGCGTTCGCAATTGACCGCTGAAGTGACTGCGCTTGACTGGCAAGTCGATGGGCTCGACGCGCCACTGCGCGGCTCGAACGCCACGGTCTCACTACTGCGTGGCGATGTGGTCATTGCGCTGCAGGGCGGACGAAGTGAGGGTGTCGAACTAGAGCGCGGACGCTGGGAGTTGCCTGCCGAGGGTGCGGGCCGCGTTGCCATCAGAGCCCGAACACAACTGGACTCGGGTTGGCTCGGTCGACGCTGGCCAGTCCTGGCAGCTACGGGAACGGCGGGCAATGCGGTGATCGATCTGCAGGCCGCGTTGGGAATCGACGACTCAGTTGTTAGTCAGTGGCGCGGTACGGTGCGGCTCAATGACGCAAGTGTGAGCCTCGCAGGCGCCTTGCCAACCATTGCAGGCGTGCGTGGTACGGTGGAATTTGTTGACGAGCGCCCGACGCGCTCGACGCTGCTCGGCGAGTGGTTTGGCGGCACCGTGCAACTCGGCTTCCAGGCTGATGCAGCTGACGACTCACGACCACCCAGCTTGACGTTGCGGGGTGTCGCGGCGGTCAGCGAGATCGCGCGGACCTTGGGAGTCGTCGGTAGCCCGAAGTTGACGGGCGAGGTGACATGGAGCGGCTCACTGCAGCCGGCGCAAGAGGATCGGCCCGCGCTGTTGCTGCTGGAATCCAGCCTGGCCGGTCTTGAGAGTCGTTTGCCCGCACCCTTCACCAAACGGTCGGGACGTGCTTTGCCGATGGCATTGGAGGCTAGTTTGAGCGAGGCCGCCACGAGTTGGGTGTTGCGCAACAATCGCGAGGATCTGCTGCGGGTGGAGTCCGACGGTCAGTTGTTGCAGCTGCAAATAGATTTGCCTGGCTTGTCAGGTACCGCGCAGCGGGACCGCGAAGCTGGCAGACGTTGGCGAGCGGAGTTCGATGCGCTGGAGATATTGCAAGTGCCGGCACTGTTGGCTGCGGCGCGCGCGACAATCGGCGCAGCAGAGCCTTGGAGTGTCAGTCTACGCGCTGCGGATGCTACGGTGGGCGAGCGCTCGCTCGGACCGATCGAGGCGGAGCTGACCCTCGCCAGCGACGCGACCGACCTCGTCAGTGCTCGCCTGCCGACCTTGCTAAATGTGGCGGAGTTGCGTGGGCGATGCGCGGGGCGATGTTCGCTCGATTGGCGCGTAACGGCGGAGTCAGCAGCGTCACTGTTAGCTGTGTTGGGGATGGAGCGGGGGTTGAGTGCACGGGAATTCGCATCGGCAGGGTCGCTGGACTGGCCGGCCGATGAGGTGCCAACCGTCCGCTCCGCGTCCGGCGAGATTTCGGTCACGGCAACTGATGGTGTTTTGCCACCACGGTCGGTCGCCACGACACCGGTCGCATGGCTCGCGCCAGCCACCGTGAGCGTGGCGGATTTCGCGGCCGACACCATCGATGTGTCCACATTCGCGACACTCGCCAGCACCGTGCAAGTCCAGTCAGGAGTGGCGACGCTGGTGCGCTGGACACTCGAGAACCCGCAGGGCGAGCTCGCCGCCCAAGGTCGCGTCGATCTGGCAGGCCGGGAGTTTGATCTCGACGTCGATTGGCGCCCGAGCACCAGTCAGCCTAACGAGGCTGAGTCGTCACAGGAGCGATCGCGTGTCGCCAACGCTTGGGCAGCGCTACGCAGCAAACTACAGGGCGAAGCACCACCAGGACCAGCAGCACCGGTCGTGACCGCGGTCCCGCGTGCGTTCAGAGTTGTGGGCCCTTGGGACGCGCCGTTGTTAGTACGTATCCCGGCGGAGATCGAACCATGACCGCCGTGGCGGCAATCCAGATGACCAGTGGACCAGACATCGTCGCCAACCTGGAGGTGGCGCATTCGCTGCTGCTGGCGGCGCGCAATGCGGGCGCTGAACTGGCGGCACTACCAGAGAATTTCGCGTTCCTCGGTCGCAACGATGTCGACAAGCGAGCCGTGGCAGAGCCGGAGGGTGGCGGCCCCATGTACGAGTTTCTGGCTACGACTGCGCGTGAGTTGGGCCTGTGGATAGTTGGCGGCACGGTGCCGCTGCGCGCAACGGCCGGCGGCGAAGCGCGCGTATGCGCCGCGTCGCTCGTGTTCGACGCCGCTGGCAACTGCGTGGCGCGCTACGACAAGATCCACCTGTTTGATGTGGACCTGCCGGCGGCCGGTGAGTCCTATCGGGGAGTCGACGCATGTCGTGCCAGGCGTCACGCCGCAGCTAGTCGATACTCCGATTGGCAAGCTTGGTCTGGCGGTCTGCTACGACATCCGTTTTCCTGAGTTGTTCCGGCTGTTGGCACAGCGGGGCGCTGAGGTGTTCGTGCTGCCGTCGGCATTCACAGTGCCGACGGGCCTAGCCCATTGGGAAGTGCTGTTGCGCGCTCGGGCGATCGAAAATCTGAGCGCGATGATTGCGCCGGCGCAGTGGGGCGTCCACCCCAACGGCCGCAAGACCTATGGCGATTCCATGATCATCGACCATTGGGGCCAGATTCTGGCGCGTTTGCCTGCCGGTACCGGCGTCGTACAGGCGAATCTGGACCGCGACGCACAGGCTGAGCGGCGGCGCTCGTTCCCGTCGCTTGAACACCGCGTGCTTTGACCCCACAGTAGGCGTATGAATATTACTCCTGCCGGCAACGCTGACTCGCTTGCCATCGCTGAAGAACTGATCCTCAAACCCGGCGGCCTTGACCTCGACCGACTACAGACGGTCCTCGGCGGCGTGATGTCCTCGACGATTGATGCTGCGGACGTCTATTTCCAGCTGTCGCGCGAAGAGAGCTGGGCGCTCGAGGACGGCATCGTCAAGGACGGCAGTGCCAGCATTGAGCAGGGTGTCGGCGTACGGGCCCTGTCCGGCGAGAAAACCGGTTTCGCCTATTCCGACGAGATCGTGCTGCCGGCGCTGCAAGAGGCATCGCGTGCCGCCCGCGCCATCGCGCGCAGTGGCCAAGAACTCGGCACGCGCACGCTGCAGGCGACGCCGAGCGGCCATCGGCTCTACCTGCCGGCCGACCCACTCGTTAGTCTGGCGGACGACGACAAGGTTGCCTGGCTGATGCGCATCGATCAGGAAACGCGCAAGCTAGACCCGCGAGTCATGCAGGTGATGGCGAGCATTTCAGCCGTGCATGAGGTTGTCTTGATTGCAGCGAGCGACGGCACGTTGGCAGGCGACGTGCGGCCACTCGTGCGCATGAACGTCAGTGTGATCGTTGAACAAAATGGCCGGCGCGAGACAGGCTATGCAGGGTCCGGCGGCCGCATCTCGCTGGCCGAGTTGGTAGCCGATGACAGACCGTTAAAATTGGCGCGTGAAGCGGTGCGGCAGGCGCTGGTCAATCTGGAGGCGATCGCGGCACCCGCCGGGGCGATGACGGTGGTGCTCGCGCCAGGCTGGCCCGGCATATTGCTCCACGAGGCTATCGGCCATGGTCTGGAGGGTGACTTCAATCGCAAAGGCACCTCGGCCTTTGCTAATCGCGTCGGTGAGCGGGTGGCGTCGGCCGAGTGCACCGTCGTCGATGACGGTACTTTGTCGCAGCGGCGTGGCTCGCTGAATGTGGATGACGAGGGCACGCCAACGCGTTGTACGACGTTGATCGAAAATGGCGTCTTGAAAGGCTATCTGCAGGACAAGCTCAATGCGCGCTTGATGGGTGTCGCAGCAACGGGCAACGGTCGGCGCGAGTCCTTCGCGCACATGACCCTGCCGCGTATGACTAACACCTACATGCTACCCGGCAAGCACAGTGCTGAGGAAATCGTCGCATCGGTAGAACGCGGTATTTACGCTGCCAATTTCGGTGGCGGCCAGGTCGATATCACGTCAGGCAAATTCGTATTCTCGGCCAGCGAAGCCTATCTGATTGAGAATGGCCGTATCGGTGCACCGCTCAAGGGTGCGACACTGATCGGCAATGGGCCCGATGTGTTGACTCGCGTGTCGATGGTTGGCAACGATCTCAAACTCGACGATGGCGTCGGAACCTGCGGCAAGGAAGGCCAAAGTGTGCCGGTCGGAGTGGGGCAGCCAACGCTGCGGATCGACGGCCTGACGGTGGGCGGCACCGGTTAGTGAGTTTGCGGGCGTTTCCGCTTGAAACGATGGGCTGAAAAGCCTGCGCGCAGCTGCATACTGGTTGGTGCGCGGTCCGACCGGAGGTTGGTGTGCATAAGCGAGCGCTCGCTTCTGTGCAGTGAATGGACTCTCACCGCGTCTCGCTCAAGCAGCGCATCGCTAACCGCGCTGCCCGTCAGTCGCTGTCGCTGTCGTTGTCGCTGGCTTGGGTGTTGGGAATCGTGTCGACGAAGGCTTTGTTGCCCGCCAGTCTTTCGTCCGCATACAGCAGTTCGTGCTGGCCGATGGTGATCACGTCGCCGTTGCGCAGCGTCTGGCGACGTATGCGTCGACCGCGCAGATGAATTCCGTTGGTGCTGTTGAGATCTTCGATCACGGTGGACCGTTCAGTTGTCAGGAGTTGGCAGTGATGCCGGCTGACGAAGCGACTATCTATTTGTACGTCGTTGTCGGTCGTCCGCCCCACCACTCGGCGCCCCACGCGCAACGGCGTCTCCGACAGCGTTTGACCGTTGCTGCGTAGCAGGATCCGTGCGTAGATCTGGCCGCTGGCAGTTAGTTGCTCGGTTTGCGGGCCGCTTTGATAAGACGAGAGGGTGTGCGTGCGGGCTGCAAATTCGACCCATTGCAGCTCGGCGATGGCGGTCTGCAACTCCTCGGTACCGACAGTCGTGGCGTCAGCCGAAAACGCGGCCATCATCCCCGTATCACACAGCGTGTTGATAAGCCGTGGCACGCCACCGGTATAACGAAAAATATCGGCGAACACTTGCGGCTCGAATATCGTTCGGCCGTCAGCGCCAGCCACATCCAGTCGATGCCGGATGTAGCTCTTCATGTCCTCGAGCGTCAGTGCGCTCAAGTGAAAGCGCAGCCGAATTCGCTGCGCCAGCTGGATCAGTTCTGAGGAATCCAGTTTGTCGTTGAGCTCCGGCTGGCCGGCCAGAATGATCCTGAGGACCTTTTCCTTGGTGGACTCGATGCCCGACAGCAAGCGGATCTCTTCCAGTACTTTCAGTGACAGGTTCTGCGCTTCGTCGACGATCAGCAGCACCTTGCGACCGGCCGCGTATTGCTCGATGAGAAAGGTATTGATCGTCGAGATCAGCTCCGCCTTCTTCATCTTGAACGGCGAGAAGCCGAATTGCACCAGCATCGACTGCAGGAATTCGACTGCCGACACCTGCGTTTGGTTGACTTGCGCGACGACCACGCCTGAGTCGAGCGACTGCAGGAACGTCTCGATCACGGTGGTCTTGCCTGCGCCGATTTCGCCCGTGATCACGACAAAGCCGTCGGTGAACATCACGGTCGATTCCATGTATGCCTTGGCGCGCGAGTGCGCCGCGGACAGATACAGGAACTGCGGATCCGGGCTCAGGCGGAACGGCAGTTCCGTTAGTTTGAAGTGCTCAAGGTACATGCTGGACTGCGATATTACGGCAAGTCGAGGCGTCGCCGCCCCCGGCAGCGTGCGTCCTCGGTGTATGCAGTCATTGAAACGAGACCCAGGTCTCGCGGTCGACCTGTTTCACAAGCGACCGTGCCGCCACATCCCGTTGGCTCGCCGTCGTACGGACGAGCGTAATGTGACCCAATTTGCGGCCGACGCGAGGTTCTTTGCGGTAGTCGTGCCAGTGGACGCCAGGCTGGGCGAGCGCAACGCTGGCGCGCGGCAATGAGCCGATGAGATTGATCATGGCACTGTGGCCGACGGCTCGCGTGCTTCCCAAGGGCAGTCCGGCGATGGCTCGCAAATGGTTCTCGAATTGACTGGTCACGGCACCTTCGATCGTCCAGTGCCCCGAATTATGCACGCGTGGTGCGATTTCGTTGGCGATCAGCCGACCCTTTCGCACAAAGAACTCGATCGTTAGAACGCCGACGTAGCGGAAGTGTTCGAGTAAACGCCGCATCGTGGCGTGTGCGCGCCTGGTTAGCGCGGCGCTGCCGAAGGGCGCACGCGTCAAGCGCAGGATACCGCCGCGGTGCAGGTTACGGTTGAGCGGATACAGCGCGATCTCCCCGTCCCGACCGCGCACGCCGATCACGGACACCTCATCGTCGAACGGCACGAGGTTCTCGTACAGACATGCTGCTTCGCCGAGCGCCGCCCACGCGGCGTCGAGTTGCGACAGCTGGCGAATAACAACTTGACCCTTGCCGTCGTAGCCGAGCCGGCGTGTTTTCAACACGCCTGGCAGGCCGATTGCGCGAACCGCGTGCGCCAGCTGGCGCTTCGATGACACCGCCGCAAATCGAGTGGTTGGGATCGAGAGTTGCTCGAACAAGCGCTTTTCGCGCAAGCGGTCCTGGGCGACTGCCAGTGCTTTCGCGGGCGGAAAAATCCGCGTCTGGCGCGCGATTGGCTGCAAGGCAGTGACCGGGACGTTTTCCCAGTCGAATGTCACGACGTCGCAGCGTTGCGCCAGTTGGCCTAACAGCTTGGGCGATGCCAGATCACCACAGAGTATCGGTGCAACCTGGCCGCCAGGTGTGCTGGCGCTACGGTCCAGAAACAGGAAATCAAGTCCGAGTGGATAGCCGGCAAGTGCCAGCATGCGTCCGAGCTGGCCGGCGCCGACGATTCCGATCGTCATGCGGGCGGTGGCAGGCTGGGGTCTGGGTGGGCGAGGACCGCGCTGGTCTGCTGACGTCGAAACTCGATCAAGGCCGCATCGATCGCGGGATACTTGTTAGCCAGAATTGCAGCTGCTGCAAGACCGGCGTTGGCAGCGCCTGCCGGGCCGATCGCGAAGGTGGCCACGGGGATGCCAGCCGGCATCTGGACGATCGACAGCAGCGAATCAAGCCCGCTCAACGCTTTGGACTGGACGGGGACTCCCAGCACCGGCAGCGTGGTTTTTGCGGCTGCCATGCCCGGCAGATGCGCCGCGCCACCGGCGCCAGCGATGATGACCTCGATGCCGCGTTGTTTGGCGGTGCTCGCGTACTCGAATAGCAGGTCCGGAGTGCGATGGGCTGACACCACCCGCGTTTCATAGGCTATTCCAAGCTTACCGAGCGCGTCGGCGGCCGCCTGCATCGTTGTCCAGTCGGACGTCGAGCCCATGATGATGCCAACTAATGGCTGCATCGGTTCATTCTAACATGGCGCGCAGGACGCGAAACAGCTCACGGCTGGCGCCGCTGCGTTGTGCTTCTGGGGCATGGAGGTTGCGCGCGCGGTCGAGCAGTGGTGTCAAATCCGCCAGCACCAAATGCGGATGCGCCGCAGCCAGGGCTTGTAAGGCCGGCTCACCCTCGCTGACCAATCGATCACGCCAGCCCTCGACGTGTTTGTGCTGCCGGGCGAGCTCGAGCGAGATCCGGTTCTGGGCGCCCAGGCTTGCCTCGATTTCGGTCGTATCGAGCGAACGCATTAACCTGCCAATGTACTGCCGCTGGCGAGCCAGTCCGCCATGGCTCGAAATACGCTGCGCTAGCTCTATGGCATCGCGTAGCGGCTCGGGCAAGGTCAGAGCGTCCAGATCCGCGGGCTTGAGCGCGATCAGCCGCTCGCCGAGCTTCTGCGCCCGGTCCGCCTCACGCTTGCGCGAACTCTTGCTCGGCTTTCGTTCTGTGTCGTCGTCATCCACAGTACAATTCTGCCATGCCACAAGACGTCGACGCGGCGAGAATTCCGGAACTCAAGTCCATCATAGCGAGCGTGCTCGAAGAGGCGGCCCGCAGCGGCGCGTCGCAAGCCGAGGCAGACGTGAGTCTGCAGCAAGGCTTGTCGACCACCGTGCGTCTGGGGGAAGTCGAGACAGTCGAATACCATCGTGACCGTGGTCTTGGTGTCACCGTCTACTTTGGCACGCGCAAGGGCTCGGCCAGCACCGCTGATCTGAGCCTAAATGCCGTGGCAGCGACCGTGGCGAAGGCTTGCTCGATCGCGCGTTACACCGCCGAAGATCCGTACTCTGGTCTTGCCGACGCCGCCGAGCTCGCGGCTGATATTCCGGATCTCGATCTCGACCACGCTTGGGACTTGCCGCCTGAAGCTGCTGTAGAACTGGCGCAGCGCTGTGAAGCGGCAGGTCGTGCGGTGGACCGACGAATCAACAACTCTGAAGGTGCGTCTGTTACCACTCACCGTGGTGTACGGGTCTATGGCAACTCAAATGGCTTTCTCGCCGGCTATCCGAGCAGCAGCCACACGGTGAGTTGCGTGCTACTCGCCGGCGATGACGATGGCATGCAGCGTGACTACTGGTATTCGGCGGCGCGTGACCCGAAGGACCTGGAGGCGGTTGAGCTGATCGGCCGCAAAGCCGGTGAGCGGGCCGTCGCACGATTGTCGGCGCGGCGGGTTGCAACTCAGCGCGCGCCGGTGTTGTTTGCGCCGGAAGTCGCGCGAGGTCTGTTTGGACATCTCGTCAGCGCTATCCGCGGCAGTAGTCAGTATCGCAAAGCCTCTTTCTTGCTGGGAGCGGCAGGCCAGCAGGTTCTGCCAGCCTGGCTCGATATTCACGAGCGGCCGCACATCCCCAAGGCGCTGGGCAGCAGTCCGTTCGACGGTGAAGGCGTGGCGACCCGCGATCGTGAGCTGGTGCGCGGTGGTGTGCTCGATGGCTACGTCTTGGGCAGCTACTCGGCTCGAAAGCTGGGTTTGCGTACCACCGGTAACGCGGGCGGCACGCACAATCTACAAGTCGAGTCGCGCACAGAGGCACTGCCGCTCGCGCAACTGCTGCAACGTATGCAACGCGGCTTGTTAGTGACCGAAATGATGGGGCAGGGTGTCAACGGCGTGACCGGCGACTATTCTCGCGGCGCCATCGGCTTTTGGGTGGCAGGCGGCGAGATCGTGCATGCCGTGCAGGAAGTGACTATCGCTGGGAATCTCAAGAACATGCTGCTTGGCATCAGCGCGCTCGGCAGTGACGTGGACAACCGCGGCAATATCCGTTCAGGTTCGGTCCTCGTCGACGAGATGACCATCGCCGGGGAATAGGCCCGCAGACTCAGCCACCTTCCTCGATCAGGTCGCGCAAGCTGCGGTCATTGCAGGTGGTTTGCCACGCGGCTTCGAGTTGTTCGGTGAGACGGTCGACCGCAGGCATTGCTTTGCCGTTGGTATGCAGGTGACCGCTCTTCTGCGACCGCGCGACCGTCATGATCTCGCGCAAGGTGATATGCCCGATATCTCGCGCCGGCAGCAGGATGTCGTTGTCACTGGCGGTCACCAGCTTGGCCTGCTCGAGACAGCCGACAGTCTGGGCAATGGCGATGCCCGGCATGCTGAGCTCATCAGACAGCGACTGCACGGACCAGCGCGCCGCACCCTGTGTGTGACTACGGCCGACGAGGTACATGATTTTCAGCGCCAGTTTTTCGAGTTCCTGCGCCGACAACCGGATGTCTACCAACCCCACACGCAAGTAGTTGCGGTTCTGCAGATAGAACGACAGTCGTGCACCGACTAACAGGATCAGCCAGCCGAGGTACGTTCATATCAGCGCAGTTATTATGATCGTAATGTCGGCATAGACGATCGTCAAGCGGGTGGTATATTTGACCATGTCGGTAAATACTTTGCCGACCGCCGCCCACAGGATGCCCGCCGTCAGACCACCGACCAGCGCCGGCACCAGCGCCACACGCGTATTGGGTACAAACATGTAGAGCGCGGTAAACAGCGCTGTGACGATCAGATAGGGTGACAAGCTGATGCCCCAGGCAACCAGTCGATCGATCAGCGGCAGCTCGCGTGCATATTGCACAGCAGCGCTGTCGAGCGCCAAGTGTGACAGCCCAAGGAACGCGACCAGCAACAACGGGCCAATGATCAGGAGCGCGGCATACTCGGTGATCCGCCGACCGATACCGCGCGCCTGCTCGACGCGCCAGACAAAATTGAAACTGTCTTCGACCTTCTTGATCGTGCTGATCAATGTCCACAGCAACAGCGCAAAACCAACGGCGCCGACGATACCGGTGCTGACATTGTCCGCGAACTCCATCACCCGTCGGGTCAGATCCGTCGCCGCATCGCCCAACGGGCGAAAGAACTCATAGATGATCGGTTCGAGATCGCGATGCGCACCAAACACCTTGAGAATGGCGAAGCTGAACGCTACCAGTGGGATCACGGACAGCAACGTGGCGTAGACCAGACCCATGGCGTGGAGGTTGATCTGACCGCGCGCGAGGTCACGCAGCAGTGCGTAGGGGTAGCGGAGCACGCGCAGCAAGCTGCCTAAAGGTGAATGACTGTTGGCGAAATCGCCAAACAGCCAATCGTCGAGCCAGTTGAAGAGTGCTGTCAACATCGAGGGGGCAAGAATAAGAGGCTGACAAGCCGATGTCACTGGAATAAATTGGCCGCATGTCCCGAATGGCTGACTTCCCCGAACGCATCGTGTGTCTGACAGAAGAGACCACTGAGACGCTCTATCTATTGGGTGAGGAGCGTCGCATCGTCGGTATCTCCGGGTTTACGGTGCGGCCGCCGCGGGCACGCAAGGAAAAGCCGCGGGTATCGGCGTTCACGAGCGCCAAGATCGACAAAATCGTGGCGCTGCAGCCGGATCTGGTGCTCGGGTTCTCCGACTTGCAGGCCGATATCGCGGCGGATCTGATTCGTGCCGGCATAGAAGTACACGTTTTCAACCATCGGAGCGTCGCGGAGATTTTGCGCACCATTCGGTTGCTGGGTGGCATGGTCGGCTGCGCGGGCAAAGCAGCCGAACTCGTCGCGAGTCTCGAGGCAGGCATCGCAAGCGCGCGCGCAACAGCTGCGCAACTAACGACCAGGCCGCGCGTCTATTTCGAAGAATGGGACGAGCCGCAGATTTCCGGTATCCGCTGGGTGTCGGAACTGATCGGCATTGCCGGTGGAGATGACTGTTTTGTGGAGCTGGCGAGCGAGTCGCTGGGGAAGAACCGTATCATTGCCGATCCGCTCGAAGTTCCGCGTCGAGCACCTGACATCATTTTGGGATCATGGTGTGGCAAGAAGTTCCGGCCTGAGCGCGTTTGCGAGCGCCCCGGATGGAGTCAAGTGCCGGCAGTCCGTACGGGTCACCTTTACGAGATCAAGTCGTCGATTATCCTACAACCGGGGCCTGCAGCGCTCACGGACGGGCTGGCAGCGATTCAGCAAGTGATCGAACGATGGGCGGCAGAGCAACCAACAGCGCGCGTCAGACCCTCACGCGCGGCTGGGTCGAGTGCGCCACGCCGCTAACGCGGCGTGTCATGCCCTTGATTGGGCAGGGCGCGCATCCTCCCCCGATGTCACGGCGAGGATTTTGGCCGGCCAGGAGCGCGCCCTGCCCAATCTGCGGCATCCTCTACAGCCGCGCGCGAGGGTCTGGCGCGCGCTGTTAGTCGTTGTACGGCCCAGCCAGTGCGACCCGCGTATACGGAGTCGTCAGCGGCATCTGCTGGTTAGACATGCCGCCCGTCGGTCGTCAGTCCTGAGTGGGCGCTGCCATCGCAGCGAAAGCAGTAGGGACGCCCGTAGCGGCTATTATCGTCCGGCCCAGATCCACTGATCCGGCGATTGTTAGATGTGTGCTATCGAGATAGCGTGGCACGCCGCCGGGCAGCATGAGTTCACATACACCCTGCGGACAAAGATATGGGTTGGGATCAAAGAAATGTACCCGTGGAATTGCCGCCGCCAGCTCACGCAACCGTGCATTGAACCGTGTCACCTGCGGATCCAATGGTTCAGGCGCATGCCTGCAGGCGAGCAGCGGTACCCGCAGTGCGCGTTCGGCGCAGCGCGGGTTATAGTGCTTGAGTATCGGCGCTTTGCCGATCAGTACGACGACATGTTGGCGGCCCGTAAGCTCGCGTAGTGTGGTCTCGAAGTCATCGATAAAGCCTGCGTGGCGTGCTTGATAGAGCGTCCAGGCGGCCGAGATGATCAACACCGGATACTGTCCGATCTGCTGGCTCGCGAGTTGCGCCGAGCTGGCACAGTCGCGGGCGCGACGCGCGTCGACGTAGAGCTGTGGATCGCTAAACAGTGGCGGACAAGCGTCGACCGCAAAATTGCGTGCGCTGACGCCCAAGTGTCTGGCGATCTCGCCCACCATCGGCACGAAGTGGGCAGCATTGGAGTCACCCCATACCAGCGTGCGCGGTGGTAGCGACGTCTTGCTGCCGGATACACAATCGTCGTTCGTCATGTCCTCGAGCGTCAATCGACGCCTCTGGCAGATATCCGCTTGGGTATGCAGCGGTTGTATGGTCGCGCGGATCGACTCGAGTTGCGCCAGATAGTGGTCGGATGCGAGCGGCAGGTCGAGGCGTGGTGCGTAGATGATTGCCATTGCCGGCAATACGATGACGAGCGCAGGTAGCGCAAACTGTCTGCGTGCCACGCTCATAAAAGGGCGGTTGGTGCTGCGCGTTGGCTGTTCGACGAGTCGGTGGCTCGCCGCGGCAAGCAGCAGCGTCAAACCGATGATTACGAGACAGGTGAGCCAGCCGGGTTCTCCATAGCTATAGCGGAACAGCGCGAACATCGGCCAGTGCCACAAATACGCTGAATACGAGATCTTGCCGATGTAAGTGAGCGGTGTGGCAGCTAGCATCCGGATAGGGTTCGCTCGGCCTTCGCCCGCCAGAATCAGCAGTGCTGCGCCAAGCGTGGGCTGCAGCGCCAGCCATCCCGGGAACGGCTCGTAGCGATCGAGTGCTATCAGGCTGATCAAAATCGCGAGCGTGCCGATGACTGCGAGAGTCACAGCCGTACGCGGGCCGAGCCGCCATCTATCGGTTGCGGCGGGAATTCCGACCAAGGCGCCTAACAGCAGTTCGCCAGCGCGTGTCGGCAGCATGTAGTAAGAAAACGGCGCATCGCGCGGCAACAGTTCCCACGCCAACTCGAACGATGCCGCTGCAGCAACTGCAATGACCGCCATGAGTACGACGAGTCGCAGTCGGTGTATGAGCAGCATCAGCAGCAGTGGCCAGATGAGATAGAACTGCTCTTCTATGCCGAGTGACCACAGATGTAGCAGTGGAATTTCCGCACTGCTCGCCGCAAAGTAGCTCTGATCGAGATCACGCCAGAAGTGCACGTTGGCCAACGACGCGACCGACCAGACGGCCGATTTCGCGACCGCGCGGCCGTCTTCGGGCGTCATGATCAGTACCGCCACAGTCAATGTGACGGCGACCACGACCAGCATCATCGGCATGATGCGGCGAATCCGGCGGCGGTAGAACTCCAACAGTGAGAACTTGTTGGCGAGTATTTCAGCGGCGATCTGCTTGGAGATCAGGTAGCCAGAGATCACGAAAAAGATATCGACACCGACGAAGCCGCCGGGCAACAAGCTGTCACGCGCGTGGAAGACAATGACCGCCAGAACGGCTATCGCGCGCAGCCCATCGATATCGGGGCGGTAGTGCACGCGGTCGCTAGCTGAGCGGCGGGCCGGTCAGGCGCGTGAGTGCCTCGCGATATTTCTGTGACGTCCGGTCGATGATCGCGGCCGGCAAACGGGGGCCCGGCGCGCGCTTGTCCCAAACCAGTGTTTCCAGATAGTCGCGCACGAACTGTTTGTCGAACGACGGCGGACTGACACCGACCTGATACGTCTCGGCTGGCCAGAACCGGGATGAGTCAGGGGTCAGTGCCTCATCGATCAAGACCAGCTGGTTAGCGTCATCCAGACCAAACTCGAACTTGGTGTCGGCAATGATGATGCCGCGCTCCCGCGCATGGTCACAAGCGTAGCCATACAGCGCCAGTGCCGCATCTCGCACCTGCGTTGCAACGTTATGCCCAACCAGACCAACGGCCTGCTCGAACGAGATATTCTCGTCGTGATCCCCGACCGCAGCTTTGGTTGCTGGCGTGAATAACGGCTGGTCGAGCTGTTGCGCCTGCCGCAAGCCGCTCGGCAAGCGGACACCACAAATGCTGCCTGTGCGTTGGTAGTCCTTCCAACCTGATCCGATCACGTAGCCGCGCACGACCGCTTCGATCGGAATCGCCTTCAGGCGCCGCACGACAATTGCCCGACCCGCAAGCAGCGCGCGTTCATCGGTATCGCGCACGAACTCCTCGAACGGGAAGTCGGTGAGGTGGTTGGCGACGATATGGCGTGTCTTGGCAAACCAGAAATTCGAGATTTCTGTCAAGACGTGACCCTTATGTGGAATCGGGTCTGGCAGCACGACATCAAACGCGGACAGGCGGTCGGTAGTCACAATGAGCATGCGTGCGTCATCGATCGCATAGATGTCACGTACTTTGCCGATATGCAATTTCTGCAGACCGCGCAAGGCGGTGCTGTGGACGGGAGGCCGATCGATAGTCAAAGCGTGTGCTCGTTACGGGAGCTGGCAGGATCGCCTGCTACTATAACCGCGATGAAGTGGACGGGAAAACTGGTTGGCGGCGTGATCGGTGCGGCGTTCGGTCCGTGGGGTGTCGCGATCGGGGCGCTGCTCGGGCACCAGTACGACGCCCATACCGATGCGGTCAAGCAGGTGCGGTCGAGCCGTAGTTCCCGCCGGGGTGGACGCCGCAGCAGCGCCGAGTTGGGGGCTGTTAGCGACCGGTTCTTCGCGACCACCTTCCAGGTGATGGGCTTTGTCGCCAAGAGTGACGGCCGCGTCTCCGAGGCCGAAATCAACGCGGCTCGCGGCGTGATGAATGATCTCAAACTGGAACCGATGGCCGTGCGGGCGGCAATCGATCATTTCTCCCGCGGCAAGCGTCCGGGCTTTGATCTGGACGCCAGCGTCCTCGAATTGCGCCGCGCCTGCGCCGATCGTCCGGATCTGCTGCGCGTCTTTCTGGAGATCCAGCTCGACGCGGCGATCGCCGGCACGGACCTGCAGGGACCGGCGCGAGCCATCGTGCAGAGCATTGCGACGCTGCTGGGCGTGTCCGGTCTCGAGCTTGTGCATATGGAGGCAGTGCTCAGGATCCGCGCCGGCGCCTCACAACGCCGGCAGGATGGCAGTACGTCTGGCGGGGGTCGGCGGGCCGCGTCTCAGCCTGCCGGGATGCAGCTTGCCGAGGCTTACGAAGTGCTGGAGGTCGCAGCGACTGCGGCCAACGAAGATGTTGTCAAAGCCTATCGCCGGCAGATCTCGAAGCATCATCCGGACAAGCTGCAGGCCAACGGGTTGCCCGAGTCGATGCTTGAACATGCCAAGCAGCGCACCCAACAGATCATCGAGGCCTACGACTTGATTCGCGAGCGGCGCGGTCTCACGTAGACTTGGGCCTATGAGTTCCGCCAGCTGGATTGCGCCCAGTATTTTGTCAGCTGACTTCGCACGCCTCGGCGCCGAGGTCGACGCGGTTGTGGCGGCGGGGGCCGACCTGGTGCATTTCGACGTGATGGACAACCATTACGTCCCGAACCTCACGGTCGGTCCGTTAGTCTGCGAGGCGTTGCGTAAACATGGTGTGCGCGTGCCGATCGACGTGCACCTGATGGTGCAGCCCGTCGATCGCATCGTGGCGGATTTTGCGGCGGCGGGCGCCACCTACATATCCTTCCACCCGGAAGCGTCGCGACATGTCGATCGCACGATCGGCCTGATACGCGAGCACGGTTGTAAGCCGGGCTTGGTGCTAAATCCTGCTACTTCGCTGGATTGTCTGGACTACACGCTGGCCGAGCTCGACCTGGTACTGGTGATGTCGGTGAACCCAGGCTTTGCGGGGCAGTCATTCATCCCCGCAGCGCTCGACAAGCTCCGTGCTGTGCGCCAACGGATCACGGCATTGGGTCGTGAGGTTCGACTGGAGATCGACGGCGGCGTGAGGCCAGAGAACATCCGCGCGATTGCCGCGGCGGGTGCCGATACGTTTGTTGCCGGATCGGCAATCTTCGGCTCCAAGGACTACGGCGCCACGATAAAGCAAATGCGTGCCGAGATCGCCGCCGCCCATCGTTAGCCAAGAAAGTTAGGCAAAAAAATAGCCGGCCTTTGCAGACCGGCTATTCGTCGTCCTTTAATCTTCTGACCTAAATGAGGCCGACTATTCGTCGTCCTCATCATCATCCAGGTCGTCCACGATGCGCGTTTGACGCGCAGGCACCGGGCCTGCGCCTGGTTTGCCGTTGCTCGCCACCGGTACGATCACCGGGCGTGTCTTCATTTTGGGGCGCGCATTGAATACGACGATCGTCTTGCCCGTGGCACGCAGCAGACCCTGATCCTCTAGAACCTTGAGGACGCGCCCTGCCATCTCGCGCGAGCAGCCAACGAGCCGCGACAGCTCTTGTCGACTGACCTTGATCTGCATGCCCTCAGGGTGCGTCATGGCGTCTGGCTCACCGCACAAGTCCATGATGGCGTGGGCTACGCGCCCGGTCACGTCGACGAAGGCGAGGTCGCCGAGCTTGCGGTTGGTGCGGTCGAGGCGCGTCGCGAGCTGGGTGGCCAATTCGAACACCAGCCCAGGACTTTCGGCAGCAATCTGCCGGAATCGCGGGTAGGTCATCTCGGCCAGTTCGCAATGGTTGCGCGTGCGCACCCAGGCGCTGCGCGTTGGTGATTCATGGAACAAGCCCATTTCGCCAAAGAACTGACCCTTGTTGAGGTAGGCCAGCACCATTTCGTTGCCTTCCTCGTCCTCGATCATCACCTCGACCGAGCCGCTGATGATGTAGTACAGGACGTCGGGTAAGTCCCCGGCATGGATTATGACCGTCTTGGACGGTACGGTGCGGATCCGGCAGTAGCTCAGGAACCGGTTGATGGCCGGAATATCGCTGAGCGGTTTGACCGCTTCTTCCATGGAAATCTCCCTCGCAAGCATGTGTCTCGTCCTATAGATAAATGACCTAGTGCTTTGTATTACATAAAGCATTTCGGTCGCAAGCGTTAAGTCACTTGCGTAGGGTGACCGGGTTCACAAACTGGACGAGTGGCAGTGGTCACGCCCCCAATATAGGCCGGAATCGGTCTTCGAGCCACCGGGGGAGACAGTGAAATAGTGTCAAAGGCGTGCGGCGGCGGCGGTCATGACTCGCGCCGTCATGCGCATCAACGCTCGCGCTGGCGGCGGTAATTCGACTCCACCAGCCGCCATGGCCTCCTGGCCGTGGCCCGTTTCATCCTCACGCATGGCTTCGACAATGGCGCGGCTGCGGCTGTCGGCGAGCGGCAGTTTGTCGAGGTGGCCCCGCAAATGACTCTCAACCTGGCGTTCGGTCTCGGCCACAAAGCCGAGGCTGGTGCGATCACCTAGCGCACCGGCCAGGGTGCCGATGGCAAACGATCCGAGGTACCAGACTGGCGTTAGCAAACTCGGGCGATCGTCCAGCTCTCGTAGGCGCTCTGCGCACCATGCGAGATGGTCGCCTTCCTCGCGGGCGGCCCGCAAGAGAAACTCGCGGGTCTTGGGATCCCGGGCCGTGAGCGACTGTGCGTGATATAGGGCTTGCGCAGCGATTTCGCCCGCATGGTTGACGCGCATGAGGTCGGCTGCCAGGCGCCGCTCGACATCTTGAAGCGGCACTGCTGTGCTCGTGGCTGATGCAGCCCCCGCAGGTAAGGGCCGTGTTGCGGCAGGCGGCGCGAGGATGGTTTTCAGGCCACGGCCAGCCGCTGCGAGCAGATTGTCGAGCGGGCCCAGCGGCGGGCGGCCAGCATTTTCGGAGGGCGACATCGGCAGATTATAGGCCAGCGGGCCGCTGCCGGAACCGCGGCAATACTGGTTTTGCAAAGGCGCAAGCGCTTGAGTAAGATTGCGCCCCTTTTTCCGGTGCCAGACCTGCCGCAAATCCGCGGCGCGAGGCGACGGGCGGAGTTTCAGAAGATGACTACAGTATTTGCGCAGCCGGGCCAGGTGCGCTGCGATTGGTTTGTGGTCGACGCAGCCGACAAGGTGCTGGGTCGGCTTGCGACCCAGATCGCGATGCGGCTGCGTGGCAAACACAAGGCTATTTACAGTCCACACGTCGACGCCGGCGATCACATCGTTGTGGTCAATGCCGAGAAGATCCGCGTCACCGGCAACAAGCTGGCGCAAAAGCAGTATCACCACCACACAGGTTATATCGGTAACCTGAAGACGATTGGGCTGGAGAAGCTGCTGGCCGAGCACCCGGAGCGCGCGATCGAGTTTGCTGTCAAGGGCATGTTGCCCAAGGGTCCGCTCGGACGTCGCATGTACAAGAAGTTGCATGTGTTTGCGGGTGGGCAGCATCCGCATGCCGCACAGCAGCCCAAGCCGCTTTCGATCTAAAGGATTTATCAGCAATGCCAGCTACGCAATACGGTACCGGACGTCGCAAGACCTCGACGGCACGCGTCTTCCTCAGGCCCGGTACGGGCGTTATCACTGTCAACGAGCGTCCGCTCGATCAGTTCTTTGGTCGTGAGACCGGCCGCATGATCGTGCGGCAGCCGCTCGAGGCGTCGCAGCTCACCGGGCGGTTCGACATTACCGCCACGGTAAAAGGCGGCGGCATCACCGGCCAGGCAGGCGCGATTCGCCACGGCATCACGCGCGCGCTGATCGAGTACGACGAAAACTTGCGCAAGCCGCTGCGGGCTGCAGGGTTCGTGACGCGCGACGCGCGTGAAGTGGAACGCAAGAAAGTGGGCCGTCGCAAGGCTCGCCGTGGTCCGCAGTACTCGAAGCGCTAACGCACTTCAGTATTGTTACCCGGACGTTCGATACATTGGGGGATCGTCTAGCGGTAGGACAACGGACTCTGACTCCGTTTACCTAGGTTCGAATCCTAGTCCCCCAGCCACATCAGAGCCCCGCCATGAGCGGGGCTCTGTCTTTCTGCCGAGGGTGAATCCATGCGTGGCAAACTATTAGTCGTTAGTGTCCTGTTGTTGGGAGGTTGCGTACAGGCGGACCGTCCTGACGCCACCGCTGATGTTGCCGTGAAGGTGCAGGCTGCCGCAGCAACGGCGGTCGATTCAGCCGCCGCTCTCGAGCAGGTCTATGCCGACTTCTGGGAGGAGTTGCTGCGGCTGAATCCACTGCGCGCCACGTTCGTTGGTGATTCCCGCTATAACGATCAACTACCGAATTCGCTGTCTGCGCAATATCGGCAGCAGACGCGCGAATTTGAGCAGCGCTATCTCGATCGAGCACGAGCCGCATACCTGCCAGGTCTTGCCGGCCAGCAACGCTTGTCGTATGAGATCTTCCTGCGCGACCGCGAAATGGCTCTCGAAGGTTTGCGCTTTCCCGAGCGGCTGCAGCCGATAGATCAGTTCGGCAGTGTTGTCAGTCTGATCGCGCAGTTGGGCTCGGGAACCAACGCACAGCCTTTCAAGACCGTGGCGGACTACGACAATTGGTTGCAACGCGCAGCTCTTGTGCCGGCGTTGTTTGACCAGGCGATTGCCAATATGCGCGAAGGGATGGCGCGAGGTGTGGTGCAGCCGCGGGTGCTCATGCTGAAAGTGCTGCCGCAGCTTGACGGACTGATCGTTGCAGACCCTGACAAGAGTCTGTTCTGGGGCCCGATCGCAATGTTGCCTGAGAGTTTCGCGGCCGCCGATCGCACGCGCCTGACCGCGGCCTATCGCGCACTGATTGCTGATAGTCTCATGCCTAACTATCGGAATTTACGTCGCTTCATCGCTGACGAATACCTTGCCAGGAGCCGCGACTCTGTCGGACTCGATGCGTTGCCCGATGGTGAGGCCTGGTATGCCTACCAAGTTCGTCTCAACACGACCACCAATCTGACGCCCACCGAGATTCACGCTATCGGACTGCGTGAGGTTGCGCGTATCCACGCGGCCATGCGCGCGGTGGCGCCCGAGCTGGGCTACCAGGGCGTCGGCGGCGAGGTGGACCTGGCGCAGTTCTTCGCGGGCTCAAGGCGCGACCGGATATGTACTTCGGGTCGCGCGATGAGCTGTTACAGACCTTTCGTGCCTTTCGTACCCGGGTCGATCCGTGGTTGCCGCAGTACTTCAATCTGCGCCCGCGCGCTGACTACGAGATCCGCACCTATGAACCGTTTCGCGAGGCCGCCGCCGCCGCCGGGTCCTACCAGCGGCCTTCTCAGGACGGGACGCGTGCGGGCATCTTTTACGTCAATGCCTTTGATCTGAAAGCGCGGCCGCGCTGGACGTTGGCGTCGTTGGCAATGCATGAGTCGGCACCCGGGCACCATTTCCAAATTGCCTTGCAGCAGGAGCTGACCGGACTACCCATGTTTCGACGGTTTGGCGGCGAGACTGCGTTCGCGGAGGGGTGGGGCCTCTACGCCGAGTACCTTGGTTATGAAATGGGTGTCTATCAGGATCCGGTGCAGCGCTTTGGTGCGCTCGAGGCCGAGCTGTGGCGGGCGATCCGTCTGGTCGTCGATACTGGCCTGCATGCAAAAAGTTGGTCGCGCGAGCAAGTGCTCGACTACATGTATGCCAATTCGCCGGTCGAACCCACGCGCGCGGTTGCCGAGGCAGAGCGGTTCATGGCGATGCCAGGCCAGGCGCTGGCCTACAAGATCGGACAGCTCAAGATTCTCGAATTACGTCAGCGTGCGGAAGCTGCGCTCGGCACGCGTTTCGATATCCGCGCGTTTCACGACGAAGTGCTGCGCGATGGCTCAGTGCCGCTCGATGTGCTCGAAGGCAAGATTGACCGCTGGATCGCAGCGCAGCAGCGTTCCTAACCGCCGTGCGTCACGCAGACTCCAAGACTTTTCGTTTGCTCGAGCGTCATCGCGGTGTCTGGGAGGGACGCTACACGCATCTCGACGGGCGCAGCTACGCGGTCGAGGAAGTGCAGATCTTCCGTATCCGCGTCGAAGTGTTTGCTGATTCGGATCCTACCTACCGACAGACAAGTCATTACTGGTGGGCGGATGGGCGAGAACAGGAACTCGTCTATGAAGGCAGTCTGCGCGGCGAACAACTGGTCATTGATTCGGAGCGCATGTGGGGCGAATGCCGCGCCATTTCGGCAGACACGCTCTACATGGAATACGGCTACAAAGCGACGCCCGCGCTACGCATTGCGGAAATGATTCAGCTGAGCGAGGCTGGCGAGCAACGCGCCCGCACCTGGCATTGGCTGCGGGCCGGGCAGTTGGAGCGCATCACCCTGGTACGCGAATACCGCGTCAGTGACGATCCAGCGAGCTGGCCATTGCGGCAGCAGCGGCCGGCGTAACCGCGAGCGATATTGCCGAGCGCTGGTCGGGGTCGATCTGGGTCAAGAATCTGTTCGATGACCGTACGCCGCTCGATATCTTGCGTTACATCGATCGGCAAAGTGGCCTGCTGCCATCGTGCAACTCACTCAGCACAGGTACTACCGCAGAAATTGCTGCGAAGTGCGCTGGCAGCTCGACCAGTCCACGCGGTTTCGTAATCACGCTGCCACGTACGCGGCAGATCGGTGCGACCTTGAACTTCAAGTTTTAGCGGGCGACCCTGGCGGCCTCAGCGTCGCATGACAGACCCTGCATGACAGACCCTGCATGACAGATAAGAGGGCCGGATCTACACTGCGACGTGTATGTCCGGCCTTTTTCTATTGCGATGGCGTTGGCAAGTGAGCGGGCGCCAATTGATTGCGTTGTCTTGCGCGCTGCTGGGTGTCGTAGTCGCGGCGCGCGGCAGCGAGCCGGACGCCTGCTTCTCTGCAGCGGTCCATGCCGGCCCGCCGGAGATGACGGTGGCAGAGATTCGCGCGAAGTGCGAGCAGCAGCCAGTCGATGAGTCGATTGCCGGTACCCCATTCAGCGCCGCTTGTTTGTCGAATTTCAGACCATGGACCGCCCCTACACGCTGACGACGCACCGGCCGAACTATCTGCTGCCAGCGACGTACGTCAGCGATCCAAACGAAGCGCCATTCCAATTTTTGGCTGGCAACCCGGCGCTCGACAACGTCGAAGCCAGTTTTCAGATCAGCTTCAAGGTGCCGTTGTTGCGCAACGTGTTTGCACCCGGCAATACGAGCTTTGGTGCCTATACGAACCGCTCGTGGTGGCAGGCTTATAACAGTCAGTCGTCGTCGGCGTTTCGGGAGACCAATCACGAGCCGGAGGTTTTTCTGCGCCACTACGGTGGGCCGCGCGTACTGGGTCTCGATGTTGCCGCCTGGGATGTCGGCGTGGTGCACCAATCGAATGGCCGCGCTGATCCGCTATCGCGTAGTTGGAATCGGGTGTTCGCAGGCGTCGCAGGCGAGGTGGGCAATCTGGCGCTGTCGCTCAAGGGCTGGTACCGGTTACCGGATGCCGACAATGACAACCCGGACATGCAGCGCTACCTGGGCTATGGCGAGTTGCGGGCCTTCTATACCCCGAATCGCAATACGTTTGGTTTAATGCTGCGACCCGGTACAGAGAAGAACTCAGTAGAGCTGAGTTGGAGCTTTCCGCTCACGAAGCAACTGCGTTTTTACGCCCTCTACTTCAATGGCTATGGCGAGAGCCTGCTCGACTACGACCGGCATATCGAGCGGATTGGTCTGGGTATCGCATTGAACGACTACCTGCAAAACTGACGCGGCGAGATGCTATAGCTCGCGCACGCCGTCCGCGGTGCCAATCAACACGACATTGGCTGGTCGCGCGGCAAACAAGCCAACCGTCACGACGCCAGCGATCTGATTGAACTCTCTTTCCGTACGAACGGGGTCCGTTAGGTCAAGGTTGTGGACGTCGAGCACCTGGTTGCCGTTGTCGGTAATGACGTTTTCGCGCCACACTGGCTGGCCGCCCGCGCGCGCGAGCTGACGAGCGACATAGGAACGGGCCATTGGTATCACTTCTACCGGCAACGGGAATGCGCCCAGCACATCGACGACTTTGGATTCGTCGACGATGCAGATGAACTGAGCAGCAGCTGCGGCCACCACCTTCTCACGCGTCAGGGCGGCACCGCCCCCTTTGATCAATTGGCGGTGACGGTTGGTTTCGTCGGCACCGTCGACATACAGCGACAGTTCGCCGGCGGCATTCAGATCCACCACCTCGATGTTCGCGCGTTGCAATAGTGCGGTGCTGGCAGCCGAACTCGAGACCGCGGCAGCGATGCGTCGGCCGCTCTGCGCCAGCGCCTCGATAAACAAATTTACCGTTGAGCCGGTGCCGACCCCGAGCACCGAATCGTCTTCCACCCAATTGAGTGCTGCGCGCGCCGCAGCGAGTTTTCCTGCTTGTTTTGCAGGGTTTTGCGCATCCTTCATGTGCTACTCACTGTATTGGTGGAGCCAGATACGACACTGCCCGCGCGAGGCGGGCAGTGTCTTGGTGTTTGAGATGGCGAGCGTGAGTTTCCTCACGCTCGCCAAGCTTAACGGCCAGCTACTTCTTCTTAGCAGCTTTTTTCTTGGCCTTCTTCTTGGCTTTCGCCATGGCACTTCTCCAGTGGTTACGGGTTAGTCCAAGCGCGAGTATATACACGCGATTGCAAATTACAAGCAAGTGTGAACGATCGGATGCAACGTGACGGAGGTCACGAATGGCTCGCGCATCACTCAAGCGTGAGTACGAACTTCCATTCACTCACGTCGAGGGGAGTGATCGAGAGTCGGTTGCCGCGACGTAGTAACAGCATGTCCTTGAGCTTGGTCGCTGCATGCGCGCGCAATTCATCCAGCGTAATGACCCGCTGCAAGCGACGTACAAGCTTGATATCGACGGCATACCAGCGCGGCTTTGATCGATCGCTGTCGGCATCGTAGTGATGATCTTGCGGATCGAATGCGGTGGGATCGGGGTAGCCCGTCTTGACGATCTCGACGATAGCGACGATGGCCGGGGTCGCACAACTCGAGTGATAGAGGAACGCTTGGTCCTTTTTTTGCATGTCATCGCGCAGCATATTGCGCGCTTGATAGTTGCGTACGCCGTCCCACATGGTCGTGCGACGTGGCGAAGCAGCCAGGTCATCGACGCTGAAAGTCGCGGGTTCAGTCTTCATCAGCCAATAGTTCATGCTGCGTTCCTCGCCGTCGGTGTGATGCCAGACTCCGTCACGATGGCATCACAGCGGACATCGTAGAGCTGTTCCGGAATGTGATCGATGCGCTGCACGTCCGCCGCTACGACGATCAGCTTGGGACCACGCCATACCTGCCGATGTCGTCTGAAATTCAACGCCCGGTCGTAAAAGCCCGCACCATGCCCCAGTCGCGCGCCACGCGGGTCGACGCCGAGTGCGGGCAGGAAAACCAGATCGAGCCAGTGTGCGGGCAGACTATCTTGTCCCGTCGGTTCCAGTATCCCGTAGCGATTGCGCCGCCAACTATCCGTTGGTCGTATGAAGCGCATCGTGCATGCACGGTAATCAATGATGCGCGGCAGATAGACCTTGCAGCCGCGGTCTTGCGCAAGCGCCAACAGTGGCTCGGTCGGGATTTCGTCTGGCAGGGCGAGATAGAGTCCGACGCGTTTGTTGGGCGTCAAGCAACGACCGGCATCGAGGTGTGATGCGATCGCAACTGCGATCGCATCACGTTGGATGGCCGATAGACCGCGGCGCGCAGCGCGCAGACTGGCGCGCAAGCCGGGACGATCCGAGAGAGAAGGCGTCACCCGCAGATGCCGGTGCAAATCGTTGCTCTCGAACCAGAGCAACAGGTGGGACGCGCCACGGCCAGTAAGGCTTTCCGCTCGAAGCGGACTTGCACAGCTATGCCGATAAGGCAGATATCCCTGGGCGTTTCAAAAACGGTCGAGAGGTAACCCGACTCACTGTCGAACACCGCAGGTGACGCCATGTCGACTCTACACCGCAACGCGCGATTCAAACAGGGGTTAATGCAACGTGAACTGCGACTTGCATCAAGCTCTGGCCACGCTGCCGCCGTCAGAACTCGAGCTGACGCGTCTTCTGCAGTTCTGTTTCGACACGTTCTCGCATACCGCGCACTCGCCCGTGCAAATTGTTCTCGACGATCGCTTCTTGCTTCCTGGCCCTCAAGAGGTCGTTGGCGAGGTTGAGCGCTGCCATGACCGCGATGCGATCGGTGCCGATGATCTTGCCGCTATCGCGAATCTCGCGCATCTTGCGATGCAGGTATTCGGCCGATTCTTTCAACGCCGCCTGTTCTTCGGGCGGGCACGCCACCTGATACTCTTTATCAAGAATCTTGACGCTGACCCGCGCCAGATCTTCACCGCTCATGTGGAATGCTCCATCGTCTTGAGGCGCCCGACCATCGCTTCGACGCGCGCGCGTACCTGGTCATTTTTTTGTGCCAGCAGCGAGCGTTCTTGCGACAGTGATTCCTGTCGTTGCCGCAGCGCCCGGTTCTCCTCGCGCAGTCCGTCGAGTTGCACCAGTAGTTCGCCGACACGTTTTTCGAGCTGTTTGAGTTCGGTATCGAAGCTCTCGATGGTCTGGTCGCTCATGTTGGCATGCTCGTCGTTGGGGTTCGTTGGCTAGGGTCTCATGTCAGCGACAATTATAGGAGTCCCGGCCTATCTGCGCAGGCAATTGCGGCATAATCGAGCCATGTCTGCGGTGACTTATGAACAGTTCGAACGTGCCCTGCACGATGCCCGCGCGCTGCCGGATGGTCCGGAAGCCCATGGCACCTTGGCTGGGGCCCTGTGTGTTTCGGCGAGCTATCGGCTCAATGACTGGCTGATCGAGATTTTGCCCGAGAAACTGCCGGAGGCCGCGGCGCCTGACGCGCTGCGAGATGTCTATCAGGCCACCCGCCAGGCACTGGGCAGTGTCGACGCCGGTTTTGCCTTGCTACTGCCCGATGATGAGTCGGCCCTGCATGACCGAACCGCCGCGCTTGGGCTCTGGTGCCAGGGCTTTCTCTATGGTCTGGGGTCGGGCGCGATCCCGGACCCAGGTTCTGTATCCTCGCAAGCCAATGAAATCATGCAAGATTTCAGCCAAATCACGCAGGTGGGTGTCGACGAGAGCGAGGACGCGGAGACCAATGAGGCTGCCTTTGCCGAGGTGGTGGAGTTCGTGCGGGTTGGCGTGCAGCTACTCTTTATAGAGCTCGCCACCGAGCGGCGCGATCCGCAGCTCGAACCGCAAGCGACCATGCACTGACGGGCGGGCCTTGCCGCTTACTCGATGGCTACCAGACACCAACTACCGAAAGAGGAATCCGCCCGCCGCCGCCGGACCCTGATGCGCCAGACGGGGCGAGATTCCATCGCAATCGTGCCGGCGGCTCCCGAGCGGGTACGTAATAACGACGTTCACTATCCCTACCGGCAGGACAGCGACTTCCACTATCTGACCGGCTTTGGCGAGCCGGAGGCAGTCGCGGTCCTCGTGCCGGGTCGGCCGCATGGCGAGTACGTGCTGTTCGTGCGCGACCGCGATCCTGAACGCGAGACCTGGGACGGTAAACGCGCCGGGCCTGATGGCGCGACCAAGGTGTTCGCCGCTGACGACGCGTTTCCGATCAGCGATATCGACGAGATCCTGCCGGGTCTGTTGGAAAACCAGGCGCGGGTCTACTACGCGATGGGCACGCATCCCGAGTTCGATCAACGTGTGGTCGGTTGGGTCAATGGTCTGCGCACGCAGGCTCGCGATGGACGGCATGCACCGCAGGAGATGGTTGCGCTCGACCATGTGCTGCACGACATGCGGCTCTATAAGACTCGTGCCGAACTCGTGTTGATGCGTGAATCGGCGCGGATCGCGGCCGGCGCGCACGTGCGAGCGATGCGGTTTGCGAAACCCGGCCGCAATGAATACGAGGTGATGGCGGAGCTGCTGCACGAGTTCGGCCGCCACCATTGCGAGACCTCCTACTACCCCATCGTCGGCGGTGGTGCGAACGGCTGTATCTTGCATTACCACGAGAACGACGCGCCGCTCCGCGACGGCGACCTGTTGCTGATCGATGCCGGTTGTGAAGTGGGGTGCTACGCGTCGGACATTACACGCACCTTCCCAATCAATGGCCGCTTCACGCGTCAGCAGCGCGCCGTCTACGACGTCGTGCTGGAAGCCAATCTGGCAGCCATTGCGGCGGTCAAGCCGGGTGCGCATTGGAATGCGCCGCACGAGGCGGCCGTGAAAGTGATCACCCACGGGCTCGTGCGCCTCGGGCTTCTCAAAGGCCGGACGGCGCAGTTGCAACAGAAGCTGGCCTATCGCAAGTACTACATGCATCGCACCGGGCACTGGTTAGGGCTCGATGTCCACGACGTGGGAGACTACAAAGTCGGTGATGAATGGCGCGTGCTCGAGCCGGGGATGGTGCTGACGATCGAGCCGGGTATCTATATTGCGCCGGGCCTGCGCGGTGTCCCGCCGCGTTTTCGCGGCATCGGCATCCGTATCGAGGACGATGTCGTGGTCACACCCGATGGTTGTGAGGTGTTGACCAGCGGTGTGCCCAAGGACCCGGCAGAGATCGAAGCGCTGATGGCGGCACGTCGATGAGCGCCAACGCGGCCACGACGCAGTATGACATCGCGATTGTCGGCGGCGGGATGGTCGGCGCAAGCTTTGCGTTGGCCTTGCGTGGCACACCTTGGCGGGCGGTATTGATCGAGGGCGTCGCCCCCGACTCGACCGCCCAGCCGAGCTTCGATGAGCGCACGACCGCACTTGGCAACGGTAGCCGGCAAGTGTTTCAAGCGCTCGGCGTTTGGCAAGCCATGGCGCCGCACGCCGCACCGATCAAAGCGATTCATGTCTCGGATGCGGGGCGCTACGGTTTTGCGCGGCTCGACGCCACCGCGCAAGGTGTCGATGCGTTTGGCTATGTCGTGCCGAACAGGGTGATTGGTCGGGCGTTGTGGGCGGGATTGAGCGAGGCTGGCTGGGTCGACGTGTTGATGCCGGCGCGACCTGTCGCGATCGATACCAGTGCCGACAGTCTGGCGTTAACGGTCGATTGTGGTGACAGTGGTCAGCGACGCTTGACTTGTGCGCTAGCTGTCGCCGCCGACGGTGCGCAATCGATGCTGCGAACGGCCAGCGGCCTGTCCGCACACGTCGAGGACTATGGCCAGGTTGCGGTCGTCGTCAACGTGGCGGCCGACCGGCCCAACGACGGCACAGCCTATGAGCGGTTCACGCCCACCGGACCACTGGCGGTGCTGCCGTTGCCGGATGGTAGTTACACCGTCGTGTGGACACTGCGCCCGGACCGTGCCGCCGCCGTGTTGCAGTTGTCCGATGAGAATTTCCTGACAGAACTGATGCAAGCGTTCGGCTGGCGCGCCGGTCGGTTGCTGAAGGTGGGCCGGCGCGGCTCGTATCCGCTCAAGCTGACCCGTGCCGACGCAACGATCGCCAACCGAACGGTGCTGGTCGGTAATTCTGCCCAGGCCTTGCATCCGGTCGCGGGTCAGGGTTTCAACTTGGGTCTCAGAGATGCAGCGACGCTGGCCGAGCTACTCGCGCTACACACGGGCGACCCTGGTTCGTCCGCTTTGCTGCAACAGTTTGCCGATTGGCGTGCGCAGGATCGACGCGGGGTCACCCGCTTTACGGATAGCCTGGTCAAGTTGTTTGCCGATCAGCGGCCGGGATTTGGCGTCGCGCGCAATCTCGGCATGCTGCTATTCGATCTATCGCCCACCGCGAAGACGGCGTTGTCGCGCGTGAGTTGGGGTTTCGCCGGACGTATGCCGCGCTTGGTGCGCGGCTTGCCGCTCAACTGATCGCTTGCACGCCGCCCTTGAATTCTGAGCCTCAGTTTGACGTCGTGATCGTGGGCGCAGGTCCGGTCGGCTGTTGCGTGGCTGTGCTGTTGGTCACGGCGGGTGTTGTGCGGCCTGAGCGAATCGCGTTGCTCGATCGGCAGCCACCGCCAAGCCCGACAGCGGCCGACCCGATCGATCTGCGTGTCTTCGCGTTGTCGCGGGCCAGCGAGCGGATACTGTTGCACGTCGGCGCGTGGCCGGCCATTGCCGCGCAGCGCGCCAGTCCCTACGAGCGCATGACGGTGTGGCATGCGAACGTGCCACCGCGCAGTGCCGACGTTTTGAGCTTCGCCGCAGACGAAGCGGGTGAACCAAACTTGGGGCACATCGTCGAGAACAGGGTGCTGCAATCGGCACTGTACGTCGCCGCAACCGGAGCGGGTGTCGCGTTCGTGGCTGGTTCATTGCAGTCGCTGACGGCCGACTCCCGACAAGTTGAACTAACCACTTCGACGGCTGCTTTGACGACTCGACTGGTCGTTGGCGCGGATGGCGCACGCTCACAGGTCCGTACACTGGCCGGTCTGGGTTTGACTGCTGCCGACTACGGGCAACGCGCGATCGTCGCTGTCGTGACATCGCAGCGGCCGCATGAGCGGACCGCGTGGCAGCGGTTTCTGGGCGATGGCACGCTGGCGCTGTTGCCGCTCGCTGATGGGCGGTCGTCGATTGTCTGGTCGGTACCGGACGAGCGTGCTGCGCGATTGATGGCCTTGTCCGCCCAAGAGTTCGCGGCTGCGTTGACCGCCGATTCCGATGACGTGTTGGGTCGCCTCGAGCTGAGTTCCGAGCGCGCGGCGGTCGATCTCGTCAAACAGTCGGCCGACGCTTATGTCCGCGAGCGAGTCGCATTGGTTGGTGATGCCGCCCATGTGATCCATCCGCTGGCGGGGCAGGGCGTCAACCTGGGGCTACTTGATGCGGCGGCGCTCGTGCAAGTGCTGCAGGACGCAGCATCCGACCGTGAGGATCCGGGTGCGCTGCGCCTGTTGCGGCGCTATGAGCGCTGGCGGCGCACCGACAACCAAATTGTTAGTGCAACGATGGATAGCTTCAACCGTTGGCTGGCGCGCGGTTCCGGTCCGGTCGCGACCCTCGCGCAGCAAGCCTTGCCAATCGTTGGCCGCAGCACGCTTGCCAAGCAGTTGTTGGTGAGACGCGCACTGGGCGCAGTCGGCGAGTTGCCGCGCGCGGCACGCTGAGAGAACCGTCGCCAATCGGACACAGAGTAGGGGTATTACTTTTGCTTTAGAAAACAGTTAGTCCATGCAAAGCAGTCACTTGTCGGTGGCGGCCGTCGCCGACAAGCGCTCGGTATTCGTCGTCACCGAGCATCTCGGTCGTAGTGTTCCAGTGGGTGAGTTGTCCTATGCAAATGGTCGCTACGGGTTCGTCTACACCTGTGGTGCTTTGCATCTGGGTGCGCGTACGCAAGTGGTGCCGCTGCCGGATTTGCCCAATCTGACCCAGCGCTACCATTCCAAAACGCTGTTTCCGGTGTTTGAGTCGACCTTGGCGCGGCGCCATGAAGGTGCCAATCCCGGCTGGCAGTTGGACGGCGAGCAAACCTTGAGCGAATTGGCTATTCCCACGCGGTTACCCACCACGCAGCTGCTGGTCACCATGCCAAACCTGCGCGGCAACTATGACGGCATGTTTTGTTGCCAGTTCTATGTCCGTGAGACTGTCGATGCAACGACTCGCGACTTGGCAGCGGGACAGTTGCTGCAGGCTAACCTGGTCCAAGATGAGCTTGGCAGGCGAGCGCGAGTTCAACTCACTTCGGCAAAGGGGCAGCCGGTCGATTGGGTGCCGGAATTTCTGGCCGACGAACTGGCGCCGGTCTGGCGCTCCGGACTGTCGTTGCGCATCGAGCTGTTGGTAGATCGGGGCCAGTCCGCGCCGCGTGATGAGCGCTACCTTATCGAGCTCTCTGGTCGTTGGCCGTCAGGGTACACGCCGATGCAGCTGTTGGTATTTTCGCCGATCGTTATCTAGCAGCCTCGCAAAGACTCGGCGGCTGGCCGACGGCGTGCCTACAATGCGCGCGTGTTCGGTATCCAAAATCCTCGGCTCGCGGGCATGGCCGCCATGCTCGTCGCAGTCGCGGCGTTTGCCGTTCTCGACGCCTGTCTGAAGCTGCTGGTGGCGCACTACCCGCCCGCGCAGGTCGCGGCATTGCGCGGTTTGGTGTCACTGCCGCTGGTCTTGGTGTGGGCGCTGTGGGCGGGCGGTGTCAGCCAGCTGGTTCGAGTGCGCTGGGGATTGCAGCTGCTGCGCGGCGTGTTATCGGTCGGTATGATGGTGAGTTTCAGTTTTGGCTTGATGACTCTCGGGCTGACTGAGGCCTACGCGATCTTTTTCGTCGCGCCCTTGATGGTCACCGCCTTGTCCGTGCTGTTGTTAGGCGAGTCGGTGGTTCGTGCGCAGTGGCTGGCGGTCACGGTCGGTTTCGTCGGCGTTCTAGTTGCGCTCAATCCGCGCGGCACCGGTTTTGTCAGCCTGGGCGGGCTCGCGATTCTTGCTACGGCGGTCTGTTATGCGCTGACCGTGATTCTGGTGAAGGTGCTCGGCCGCACCGACAGCACGCACTCGATGATGTTCTGGCTGACTTGCGTGATGGCGGGTGGCTCCATGCTGCTGGCGCTGCCCGTCTGGTTGCCGATCCAACAGTCCCACTGGCCCATTCTGGCGGCGATCGCAGTGTTTGGAACCATCGCTCAGTACTGCGTCACCGTCGCATTTCAACGTGCGCCGGCGGCCAGTGTGGCGCCGTTGGAGTACACGGCGCTGGGGTGGGGCATCGCAATTGATCTATCCGTGTGGGGCTCCGTGCCGGCATTTAGAACGCTGGTCGGCGCCGGTATTGTCATCGCGGCCGGCTTGCTACTACTACGCCACGAGCACCGTGCAGGCAACTCGTGAGGTGGCCCATCAGCGGCGGCGCACGACGTACGTGCCGGACAGCGAGTCATGCCAGCCGCGCGGTGGCGTACCAAAGAAGGAAAACGGCTCGAAGGGTATGAAGCGGGCCAGCGTTCGGCCGAGAATCTGCATAAACCGTGGCTGCCGGCCATCTTCGTTCACCACGCGCGTGCCCGTGATGAGCTTGCCGAGCGTGATGCCGAACTGCGCTTCGAGCGGCAGGTAGTACAGCAACATGGCGCCTATACCTAGCAGCCAGTCGCGCGAGGTGCTGTCACCTTCGAGGATGCTCAGGTCACCGCCCAACAATGCCCAGGCAAAAGCAACCACAAAGACGGTCCCGATTGCGCCAACGTAGTCGATCAGGAGATTCGCAAAGCGCCGTCCACGGGAGGCAGGTTCCAAGTCGAGGGGCGCGTCGGCCAGATCGATGTCGCTCGTCGGTGGTCGATAGCGCGGATCGGTGGTGGGCTCCATGGCGTTGGGTCAGGGTTCAGTCAGATGGCTAACTGATCGATCTTGGCGGCGCAGATGAAGTCGTTGTCGTGTAGGCCGTTGATTGCATGTGTCTGATAACGGACGCGGCAGTAGTTATAGCCGATCTCAAGGTCGGGATGATGGTCCTCGGTGTTGGCAATGTGTGCCACGGCATTGACGAAGCTCATCGTGTGATAGAAGTCAGGAAAGCTGAACGCGCGCCGGATGTCGGTGTTGTCGGCGGCCAACCGCCAGTGGGCATGGAGCTTGTGCATCAGTTCTGCCGTGCCCGCGCGGCTGAGCGGCGTGACGCCACCCTCGCACGGGACGCATGTTCGAGTCGTTAGTGATGTCATGGTGTTGGCTCCGGCGGTTGGTTCGCAGCGTGGCTTGCAGATGGTCTGCGGCCGTCGGGCTCGAGGGGCGCATAGCTGCGCGCCACGTAGCGCTCGACAAGTTCCTGGAATTCAGCGGCAATCTGCTCACCCTTCAGCGTGACTGTCTTCTGGCCATCTTCGTAGACGGGCGCTACCGGCCGCTCACCCGTGCCGGGCAGTGAGATACCAATATTGGCGTGCTTGCTCTCCCGGGCCATTGACCACACAGCCCATCACGGCAACGGTCATGTCCTCGACGCCGGTGTACTGCGTGCGCCATTGCGGCATGCGATGGCGGATGTGCGATTGGATCGACTGCGCCAGTTCCTGAAAATAACTACTCGTGGTGCGGCCGCAGCCGGGGCAAGCGATAACCATCGGCGTGAAGGAACGTAGCCCCATGGTCTGCAGGATTTCCTGCGCAACGATCACTTCCTGCGTGCGGTCGCCGCCCGGCTCAGGTGTTAGTGACACACGTATGGTGTCACCGATGCCCTCCTGCAACAGCACAGCCATGCCGGCGGTCGAGGCGACGATGCCTTTAGAGCCCATGCCAGCTTCGGTTAGCCCGAGATGCAAGGGATAGTCGCAGCGTGCGGCCAGGCTGCGGTAGATCGCAATCAGATCCTGTACACCGCTGACCTTGGCAGACAAAACGATGCGCTCGCGCGGCAAGCCGAGTTCCACCGCGCGCGCAGCGCTCTCGAGTGCCGAGAGCACCACAGCCTCGCGCATCACGCCGGTCGCTGACAAGGGCTCGGCGGCGCGTGAGTTCTCGTCCATCAAGCGCGTGAGTAGTGCTTGGTCCAGACTGCCCCAGTTGACGCCTATCCGTACCGGTTTCTCGTAGCGGCAGGCGGTCTCGATCATCGCGGCGAACTGTGGATCGCGCTTCGATCCGCGGCCGACGTTGCCCGGATTGATGCGGTACTTGGCGAGTGCTGCGGCGCATTCGGGATGGTCGTGCAGCAGTTTGTGGCCATTGAAGTGAAAGTCGCCTACCAGCGGTACTTCGGCGCCAAGCTGCGCCAGCCGCTCGACAATGGGGGCGACGGCGGCGGCGGCTTCAGCCGAATTGACGGTGACGCGCACGACCTCCGAACCAGCCCGTGCCAGCGCCTTCACCTGCTGCGCCGTCCCTTCGATATCGGCAGTGTCGGTGTTAGTCATGGACTGCACCATGATGGGCGCGGCCCGTGGTGGTGTACCGCCGACATGAACTCCGCCGATGGTGACGGCTAGACTGGCTCTACGTATGACAGACATGGCGTCGTTTACCGTACTGCAATCAACTAAGACTGTCGCGATTTTAGTCGGATATGTCTTCTCGGCCGTGAATTTCATTTGGGGCGAGCTCGCCTGCGCGGTATCATATGCGGGCCCGCTCTATCAGACCTTACCCGAGAGACCCCGCCATGGCGGGGCGCCGAAGGCGCAAGGTTCCGCCCGGAAACGCTCAGGCAAACGTACGGCAAGGTTGTTGGCGGGTTCTGGAGAGTGGCGGCGACCTGGTGTCGACCGCCCACCGAAGGGGTGCGGTGTCGACGTGTTCGTTGATGCCCGATCTCTCAGGTCAAAAGGACATAGGGGCGGCAGGTGCTGGCAAGGCGCCTGCCGCCTTTTTTTGGGCCGCGTTGCGTCGCGTGGCTTGCCTCGGGTCTTGGGAGCCAGCCAGCGTGGGACGACGAACACCTCTATACGATCTGCACGTGGCGCTGGGCGCGCGCATGGTCGACTTCGGCGGCTGGGACATGCCGGTCAACTACGGTTCGCAGATCGAGGAGCACCACGCGGTACGCCGCAGCGCCGGGGTGTTCGACGTGTCCCATATGTGTGTCGTCGATGTGCAAGGCAAGCGCACGCGAGAATTCCTCGCCTTTTTGCTCGCGAACGATGTGGGCAAGTTGCGCGAACCCGGTAAGGCGCTCTACAGCTGCCTGTTGAATGAAGCCGGCGGCGTGCTCGACGATCTGATCGTCTACTTCCTCGATGAGTCCTGGTTCCGCGTGGTCGTCAACGCCGGCACACGCGATAGTGACGTCGCGTGGCTGCGCCGGCATGCCGCTCCCTTTGGCGTCCAGGTGCACGAACGCAGCGAGTTAGCCATGGTCGCGGTGCAGGGTCCTGAGGCACGCCAGAAAGTGGCAGAGTTGTTAGCGCCGGCGGATCGGGATGAAGCGTTGGCGCAAGCGCCGTTTTTTGGTCGCGAGTGCGGCGCCTGGTTCGTCGCCCGCACCGGCTACACCGGCGAAGACGGTTTCGAGGTGGTGCTGCCGGCTGGCG